>JBMFQZ010000016.1:0-77339 GCA_049968335.1 Verrucomicrobiia bacterium | reverse complement strand
GTAAGATTTACCACAACTTTGAAACTCACCGTCGCGTCAAGCGGCGGCTCGCCATTATCAACCACACGAACAACAAATGCGTTCGTCCCGATATTGTTCGTCGTAGGAGTCCAACTAAACTCGCCCGTTGCAGGGTCAATCACAGCGCCAGGGACGCCACTGAGAATTTCATAACGCAACTGCTGTAGTGGCTGGTCTGGATCAGACGCAACAACGGTAAATCGCAACTGCTGCCCGACAACGGCAACTTTGTCAGAAACAGGCTCAACCACAGGCGGTAGATTAGCCCCGGCTACCGGCGCAGAGTTCGTCGTCCCCGGTGTCGGTTGTTGCAACTGTCTTATGTTTGAACTGCCGTCTGGATAACGCCCTTCGCTCACATCTGCGGTTTGAGGACCGAATGTGACAAGGTCCACGACGGAACCGTCCGGAGCGTATAATCCTATTGCTTCTCCATTGCGACTTAATGCAAAATTAACATGAAGTTCAGCAGGAGCAACAAGGTTCGTTGTCGTTGGTTTATTATCAGCCCAGACAAGCAAGAAACCTTTCGGCGGAATAACACAGCCATTTGGAATCTTAAATTGAGTCGGATTAGATGGTGTGTCGGTTAGATAATAACCGCTTAAATCCACGTCATTAGATTCGGGTTGTATAGTTCAAACCAGTCTTCATAAGTCATTCCTGAAGGATCAACAATTGTGCTGAGATTATCAGCCATCCACTCGTTTATATATACTTTTACCGGCGCAACACGCATATCGTTTGTGCCGCCGGGGGTAGGATAGTAGAGTTTTTGACGATAGAATGGCTGACCGTCCGGACCGTCGCCATAACTCTGGTCTGCTATCATTCCAGTGTAATTGAGGTAATCAAGAACCTTATACTCGCCGTAAATTTTCATAGCAAGCGCAATTGAACCTGTGGAGGGCGCAATTCGAAAGCTTGTATGCAAATTTGCGCCTGAAGTCTGCTCTGATTGACCGTCAAGCCAGACAACCATAAATTGTCCGGGATTGATTATTGTTCCCTGCGGGAATGCCCATTTAGGCAGATTAGAATAGTCATCGGTCAAATATAATCCACTTAAGTCAATACTATTTGTATCGCTGTTATAGATTTCAACCCAGGGCTCACGCTCGCCAAAATTGTCCGCAATTCCGCTATTATTCTGCGGTTGAACTTCATTTAGCCAAACCTTAGGCAGCGGCGGCAATGGCGCAGCCACAGAATTTGGCTGTCCCGGTGTTGCATAAACCGGTTTTGTTTGAATTTCCGGACGGAATGAACTGCTGAAACGAGCGGTCATTTTATCCACATTAGTTGAAGGCAAATACCAGAAGCTGAGTGTATAAATGTTACTCACGCTTACGAGTGTATCCTGATAAATATTGTTAGCCGAACCACCGGTAGCTGTAAATAGAAGCCTAAGCGACCCTTTGCCGCTATGGCTTATATTTGTAACAATTCCGCTATTTGTCGCGCCAGCGCCAGTAATTCCCCAATATCCTCCTTCGGACAATAGCAACGGTCCTTCAAAATCTCCGCCTCTAATTAGATTATCACCGACCTCTGGGACTGAACCAGCGACAAGCTTTATATCATCTATGTAAACCTCCCCGGCTGAATTGGGGAATATTAATAACCTTTTAGCAGTAGGAAGGACAGGTCCGGTATAGTAGAAGAATCTCCATCCCATACCATCCGACCAGTTAGCAACGCGCGAAATATCATTTCCGGCGTCAATTAATTGTAAAGACGGTCCCTGTCCGTTTGCAAGTTGAGGCCAGGGCGGATTAGATTCGTATCGCACCCGGGCAATGACCTCTTCAGTTATCTCGCCATTCTGTCCGCGAACAGGTCTCAACAATGTGAGTGTTTCTCCATCAGTTTGCAAATTTCCTGTGAACTCGCCTGCAATTGGCAGAGTTGCTCCATACATTGACGTAAAAGCACTCTTATTTTTTACCACTAAAATATTGCCTTTGGGCGGCAAAAATGCGCCTGGTGGAAAAGTAAATCCAATTCCATTTATTCTCCAACCTGTTAAATCAAATGCAAAGTAACTGGAGTTATTAAACAATTCAACATACGCGGTATCCGGAGTGGCAGGGTTATACATTATTTCACTAAACACCACGTTCCCTACCGGTGTATCCATCGGACCTGTATACTTTACAGTAATATTAGTCGTTGCCGCAGGAATTGGATTTCCATAATAATCATATCCCTGAAATACTAATTGATTTGTAACTTCACCCAACGGCACTCTGACGCTAAAGACTTTTGTTGACAACCATTTTACAGCATATTGATAACCATTAATGGTTATTGTCTTAACTTCAACCGGCGCCGTGCCCTGAAACTCTACAAGGTTTGTTGATGTTGTATAATAATTAGTGCTTCCTATGGCAAAATTAGGGGCATCTTCAGATGCAATCTGGCTCAAAATGCTTGATCTTGCAGATGCTATGAAACTTTTAATGTTATCCGGCGCAACAATGCTCGGGGAGAGGGTAATTACACCGTGGTCTCTAAATGCAGCGTATTTAGCGTCTACAATTCTGTTAACGTTTTCCGGCAACATAGGTCCATTGCACAATTCTTTCATAGCAGCCCAGAAAATCCTTCTATATTGTGGGACCACACCATTGTGGTACAAATAGGGCATTGCCACATCTGCGGTATTATACTGGAATAAATTTGCTCCTGGACCATCTGATCCTGTGCCAGTTCCTGAATTATTCAAAACGATGTTAAAATCAAAGATTAACAATTTCCATCTATCTTTCAGTGGTTTATATCCATACATATTTTGCGCGTTTCTGTTTCCAAAGCTATCCCAGTTGCCACAGGCATGTTCAACGGCAAAAGTCCTGATCCAGTTTTCAACATCAACAACCGATTCCATATTTGCCATATAAGCATCAGTGCCAGCATTGAAAGTGTTTGCCGCATCTACAAGGCTAAATACATTTGTGAAATTGCTGCCTGTTCCTTTAAACGAACGCGCAAGATAGTTTACTCTGTAACGAGCAAGTTTATGCTGTCCCGGCACTCCGTTTACAGTAGTCGTATATTTATTGAGAGTGCACCAGGAGCGGTTATTAAATGTCATACTTCCACTTGCTGCATCATCCATTTCAAACCACGGTTGCAATTTATATAAAAATCCATCTTTATCATTCGGAAAATATTCTGCGAGAACATCGCCGTTCGGAGTCTGCATATCTTCCATCAGAGTCCCTCTGCGAACCCCATTAACATACATTGCAACATAACGACGGTATAACCAGGGCAAGCCAATCTTCCTGGCAAGCCAGTATGCAGTTTGCTCACGTTGTATCGTGTTATCATCAAATGAACCGTTCCCTGGTCCGTGTATTTTATTAAAGCTTGTGGTGCCGAGCAATTTATCATCTGGCGGCATTTCAAGAGAATAATGACAATTATTGCCGACTGGGCTATTGAAACCTTGATGATAAGGGCTGCCAGCATATCGCGACCCCATATTATAAATTACACGCCAATTCCCGTAAACGAATGTTCCTTCAATCGGGTCGTTGCTCAAAACAGGTCTATTAATCCATCTATTCACCGCATCCTGGGTGAGCCATAGTCTATAAGTGAAAAACGCTCCCACCGGAGTTGTCTCACCAAATCTAACAAGACATTCATTTCCGCTTGGCGATGCATTATAAGGGAATTGATTTGTCATTCCTTTAGAATCCGCGGCAACAATGAAAAAGGCGACGAGCGTTCCTGCAGGTTGTCCCGGGATTGTTGCGCTAAAAACACCATCGCGACTTACCGTATCGCCGCCAGTTCCACTATCAACCATTGAAACGACTGTATATGTTGTTGCAGGGTCAACTCTATAATATAACCTAACATAACTCAATTTATCTGGATCGTGAACGCGCGCTGTTACGAGAACATTTTGATTTGCATTCGGAACAACCGGGTTATGCCCGACTTCATAAATTGCAGGAGGCGCGTCATCTACTGCAATGCTATTCCGTTTTCCAGGAGTGCCTAATTTTGGAAAATTGGTGAGTGTTAACAACGGACCATACGCTTCCATTGAATTCCCGTGCAAACGCATAACTACTTCAGGGAAACCACACAGCCAGCGCAGTTTTGCCCTTATTGTAACAGTGCCGGAAGGGACAGGATTGAGAGAACAAAGTATACGATTCGCGCCGTAATCGCCGCGCGCGCTGGCGCGAATATGCAAACATCGGCTACTGTTGTAACCTTCAGTGGTCTCCCAACTTGACCGAACATGTGTTCCACGGAAAAGCCACCCAGATGCGCTTGACTCAAAGGTTGAATTAACAACTACATTTGCGCCTCCACTTATCACCTCTACATTATCAATCAAGGCTTCGCCCTCGCCATTTAAATAAACCTCAAGGTAATTAGGGGTATCAGCGCTGCCGTTATCCATTGGACCTGTGGCTTCAATATTTACCCACTGCGCTTTCTTTGTCTCATCGCTATCGCCCCAGTTATAAGCAAGTCTGTGGTTGGCTCTCGAGTCCCTTAATTCAAGACTGCTGCCACCTTCATTAGCCCATTTGCCCCATCTGCCTCCGATTCCATAACTAACTTCATCTACAACCACATAAACTGTATTGGATTTTAAAACACCGGTGCTGTTCGTTGAGTAAACAATAATCGGTCTTCCCAATGCTACCCGTTCGCCATTTCCTGACAATGAACCTGTGAAATTTCCAACAACAATGCTGCTATCTAAATCCCCAGCATACCGCGCAAGCAATTTATCAACATTTCTGGCTACAACCAAATATCCATCGGGCTTAATTACCGTGTTGCTCGGGAATGTATAAGAAACGCCCGCCACAAATTTCCATCCGCTGATATCAATCGCGTTTGTTCCTTTGTTATAAAGTTCAATATATTGCTCGTCTGTATTGTAAGTCAGCGGATCATACATTAATTCGTTAATGACAATATCATCAACATATATATCAAAATTAGAATTGTTTGTCCCCGGGCTCATCGTAATTAGAGGATAAAAGTCATTTGCCCCGTCAGGATATCTTCCATACGAACGGTTGGGCCACTGCGGTTCATAACGAACGCAATCAAGCAGTCTCTCTCCTGTCGGGTCTTTGAAATAAATTGTCTCGCCGCCTGAATCCAGTCCAAAATCAAGATTTGTTTGCCAGAATACTACCAGCCCGCCGGCTGGGATTGTAGTGCCACTGGGCACAATAAATTTATTTGTCTTTGGATCATCGCTTAATATGCAGCCGGAAATATCAACCGATTGATTTCCCTTATTATATAATTCTATAAAATCCACATACGGTTCAACCGAGTTTGCAAGAAACTCGTTGATAACTACATTTCTTAGATTTCCTCCGCTGTAACTTTCGCCGCGTCTGGGCGAACCTCCTTTAAGGTCACTTACACCCCAAGCTCGGGGGTCATTTTCCCCATAAGATGGACGGACTAATACGAGCGAATGTCCTGTGCCATCTGCCCCAGCAGGCCAATCTCCTCTGTCCTGGTAATTAACTTCAAGATAAACCGCTCCAATTTCACTCAAAAGACGGACTGTGCCGTTATCATCAGGCAATCCATTATTCACTGCATTTTCCCACGGTCCATAAACACCATCAGTTAACCCATAAACTTGTTTAAGCAAATCTGGATTCCTTGCCACGAGAATAAAACTGCCACCGTTTATCCAGATATTGCTTCCAAATTTATATTTAACCGAACCATCAATGCTGTAGTTGCTAATTTCTTCAGGCCAGGGATTTGAATTATATAATTCTATAAATTCAAGACTATTTGAATAACCACCACCATCGCCAGGATTATACATAATTTCGCTTATTGCAATACAGGTCTTTCTTGAACTCGGTCCTAACGGCTCAATTGGCATTGGAACGTATGCTGTGGATTCGCTTGTAACATCCTCCATATCCCTGAATCCTGCTGTTGCCGCCGCTGCCGCATTGCGGCTGCTAACAGCCATTCCAAAATATGCCGTCGCAGCCATATTAATAGTTACCGACCCTAACTGTGTCCAGTCATTGCCATTATAACTTGCGTAACCGGTAAAAACATTGCCGCTTCGTTTTAGACGCAACCAAGTATATGGATAGGTTACAGGATAATATCCATTTCGCGCGCTTGCCGCGCCTGTGGTTGCCCGCGATTCAAAGAAGCATCCAACAGCACTTGGCGTGGCAAAACTCGCCGCATAAGAACTATTCGCATTAAGCGATTCCCTAACCATTAACCCCGCTTTTGTCCATGGGTCTGTTAATGTAAGTTCAGACACGCGAACCCGTATATCAAAATCACCGGCTTGCTGCCTGTAAACAAACGAAAACTGGTCTGAATAATCGCCAACATTTGTTCCTCTTGTTGTTATATTATAACCGCCGTTGACAGGAGTAACAACTGTGGGAGCAGATGGATTTCCGATATCAGCGGTTGTATATGACACCGCCGAAAATGTGGTTTTGCTGTTTGTTGCTATAAGATTACCAGAGGATGACTGGTCTCTTATGCCATTGACAGTCAACGTATAAGTAACTCCCAGTCTCTGAGTTGCCGTCATTAAAATTACATTTGTCTCGCCTGTTCCCATCAATGCGCCGGATATAACCAGCCCGCCGTAAGAACTTGTAATGCTATAATTTGAAATATTTGTTGCTGTATCGGGACGCACTTTTTCAGAGAAAAACACAAACACTTTATCCGGATAGCCACTAACAGCGCTTAATAAAACAGGCGGATTTGTATCTGCCATTACCCTTAAAATCGCATTGCTGCTTTGCACCCAGTAAACAATATTGCTTACAACATTAGTCGCCCTTACGTAAAATATTGAGTTGTCATCACTCAACAGAACCGGGTCAATTCTAAAACTTACATTCGTCGCATTAGGAATTGGAGAACCATTCTTAAACCATTGCATCGTCGGCGGAGGATTTCCGTTCAGGCCAACAGTGAATGTCGCGCTCCCCAATTCTACTGCAGTTTGATTTTGCGGCTGGTTTGTAATTGCAACTGGGATAAGCGCTGTATTGAGTTCCTCAAGGCTAAAAGCCGAAAATGCGTAGCCGTATGAACCGCCAGAAGAACCGCCACCGGGCACAGCGCCTTTATAAGTTTGAACTGTGATTGAAAATGATCCGTCAACACCGGGGTTTATATCGGTGAAAACGATCATCGCCCCTGCCGCTCTGTTTTCTCCAGAATTCCATGCAGCCTCGTTGGTTGCCATTGTTCCGCCATCAGCCGCTGTCAAAACACCGTAATTTGGCGCCGCGCTTTGAGACCAAGTCGGCTGGTGCGCAGGCGTAAATGAGTCCACGCTATTTAATGTTACAAGTGTCCATCTATCGGAATAACTTCCGCCACGCGCTGCCGTGCCTTTGAATATATATTTCTTTGCCGGGTCAAGTCCGCTGAATGTGTATGTTATTGTTGAAGTGCCAGCAAGCTGAATCGCGTCTCCAGCGCCGGTTCCAAAATCCACATAGGGACTAAACCAGTTTGCAGCAGGCGTTCCCGGATTCGGCGCACCCATTGTGTCCGCCGAAACACCTCCGTTATTTACAATTGTTATTGAGACGGGAGTTTTAGCGCCCTGTGGCAAAATGGCATAATTCACGGTATTGAATAGAGGCCCGCTTAACCCGGCATCTCCTCCAAGTGGATTATAAAAATTGGCATAAGGTGACGAACCTCCCCCGCGATGATGGTCATTTATCGCTACCCAGTTAGTAGTGATCTGACCAAATGTGTTGACCGATATAAGTACTGTTCCCGCGACGAGAACATTAAACAAATAAAACAAATTTTTTTTCATCTCTAAAACTGCTTATAGTTTTGAGAAAAAACACTTATACCTAAAACCAAAAATTTGCAACAACAATTTCTAGAATTCCACATTCACCTGTTTATTATAATTATAACACAGTTTTAACGAATTAGAAATCAGATTGTTATACATATTAATCCTAAATCATAAACATTTGACTCGTAGGCTTAATTTGAAAATGACCTAAATACAAATCTACTATATAAGGACTTGTCCCCGTGTTACCGCTATCGCAGTCTTACCTCAAAAGCTCCGAAAAATATTCTTACAAATCCAATTCCCCCCGAAAAATACGTTCTTTTCTATTTTGCTAATGATTCAAGACGAAGTTGAGTGTAAAATATTTTCAATATGGAATTTTTGATTGAAAAGATAAAAGAAAACGCAAATAAACGTCTGGCGCTGATAGGCGGACAGGATATCAGAAAGGATTTATCGAAATTCCGGAATTTTTTAAAAGTTGAAACTCACAGGTTAAAGATTCTCCATAGAGCAGGAGCAAGCGGACTTGAAATATGCAAAGCGCGTGCTTATGTCGTGGACGAAATGTTAACTAAATTAGTGTTAGCCGTAGCGCGAAATTTGTATGGAAATAATTTCAATCCGGATGAATTACCCTACGCGTTAGTCGCAATTGGAGGATATGGAAGGGCGGAATTAAATCCTCATAGCGACGCAGATATTATGTTGTTGCATCCTTTTTCAAGCGCCACGAATCAACAACTCGCGCCGTGGATAGAACTCGTTTCGCGGGGTATCCTGTTTGATATAGGTCTCAAAGTTATGCACACTGTGCGGAGTATTTCTGATGCAGTCCAGATAGCAAATTCCGATATCCGTTCAAAAACCTCATTAATGGAATCGCGTCTGATTATTGGAAACAGAGATTTATTTGAAAAATTCCAGAACGAACTAATAAACAGGTGCATCAAAGGAAAAGAAGATGAATATATTGAGGCGCGAATCATTGATCAAAACTTGCGCAGACAAAAATACGGCAATTCAGCCACTATGCAGGAGCCTAATATTAAAAATGGTTGCGGCGGTTTGCGGGACTATCAAAACCTGCATTGGATGGTTTACGCAAAATACCGCGTTAGAACTATGGATGATATGGTTTCGCAGGGGTTGATAAGCCATAGCGAAAAAAAGGACTTGTCCGGGGCATACGATTTTTTGCTGCGCGTTCGCACTGAACTGCATTATCAGGTGCCGCGCCAGATAGATGTCCTGTTAAAACGGCTCCAGCCTTCAGTTGCCTACCGTCTTGGATACAAAGACCCTTCGCCAAGCCGCAGGATAGAAGAATTTATGAGCGAATACTATAAACATTCGCGAAATATTTATCTGATAACAAAAACCGTAGAGGAACGGCTCTCGCTATTGCCGCGGCAGACAATTTTTTCGGTTAAAAAATTATTCAAATTCAGCAGCCAAAAATCGCAAACTGTGGATGGATTTAAGATTGAAGATGGCATAATCATTCATACCTCCCACAAGATTTTTGATGAATATCCACACCGTCTGATGAAACTATTTCTATACGCGCAACAACGAAGATTGAGAATACATCCCGAACTCGTCCAGTTAATCAGGAGAAAAATCAGGCTCGTTCAACGGGGATTTCAAACAGACCCGCGCGTGGGAGAAACTTTTATTCAAATCCTAAACCAACGCGGCAACGTCGCCCCGTATATCCGCATTATGCACGAAGTGGGATTGCTCGGAAAATATATTCCTGAATTTGGCAAATTGACAAATTTAGTCCAGCACGAATTTTACCACCAATACACGCTTGATGAACATACAATCGTTTGCATTGAGAAGATCGACGAGGTCTGGGAGCGAAAAAGCGGAATTGACCCTTTTTATACCGAACTTTTAAAAGAATTAGAAAAGCCTTACCTCTTGTATCTTGCGATTCTTCTGCACGATATAGGCAAAGCGGCAGGCGCCCCGCGTGGCAAACACACAATCGTCGGCGCAGATATAGCATATAAAATTGGAAAAAGAATTGGCATAGACGACCAAGATGCCGAGACACTGCAGCTGCTCGTGGAAAACCACCTTCTGCTCGCAGAGTATTCCCAGAGACGAAATATAGACGATTTAAGTGAAATTTTAACCTGCGCAAAAAAGATTAAAAACGAAGAAAATCTCAAAAAACTAACCATTATTACCGTTGCCGATACTCTCGGAACAAGCGAATCGCTATGGAATGGTTTTAAAGACCAGCTTTTGCAAACCCTTTTTATGCGCGCTTCAAATCTGTTTGATAAAAATTTAAATATAGCGGAAATAGAAAACACAGAACGGGAAAAATTAATCAAATCACTGCTTAAAATCTTGCCAAAAAAACAGGACGAGGCTGCTGTAAGGATTCATCTTGAAAATCTGCCGCAACGTTACATCTTTGCCCAAAACATCCAGCAAATAGCCATTGATTTAGACCTTGTTTATAAATTCTTATGTAACCAGATATTACCTGAAGAAAAAGCACTTGCCCCAGTCATAGCCTGGCATAATCAACCAAACAAAGGTTTTGCTGAGGTCAAAATTTGCACCTGGGATAGAAACGGTTTGTTTTCAAAAATAGCAGGTTCATTAAGCGCCGTCGGACTGAATATTTTAAGCGCCCATATCTTTACGCGAAAAGATGGGATTGCCATTGATACCTTTTATGTTACAGACTCAGAAACAGGCAAAACACCAAAAGCAGAACGGAAACAGGAATTCAAAGATTTGCTTACAGCTGCATTGTATGGCAAAAGCACTGATTTTGAAAATTACATCAAAAAACACAGCGCCATTAACGCGATTTATCAAGCGATCGAAGGAGAGAAAATACCCACTAAAATTACTTTTTTAAATGATATCTCCGATACTCTGACTGTGATTGAAATTGAAACTGAAGATAAAATCGGTCTTCTTTATAAAATATCAAAATGTTTAACTGAACTTAACATCAATATATCAATCGCAAAAATCTGCACGGAAAAAGGGGCAGCCATTGACAGTTTTTATGTAAATAAAATCGGCGGCGGAAAAATAGTCTCTGAGGAAGAACAAAAAATGATAATAAATAAAATCCTTTCAACTATTGAAGATTTGTCAGAAAACAACCAAACAAAGCCCCGATATTAGAACTCTAATCTATAAACCTGCGGCAATTCAGTACTTTTTAATAACTCCACAGTAAAAAGTTAGCCTCATCCCGAAACAAATAACCAAATTATTTTAACAAAATATGATTGACCCGATAATGGATAAATGAGGATATAATAGATTGATTAAATAAGTTGGTTTTAATTAGCGGTTAGTAAAAATGGAAAATTTAAAGAAAAAGAATAAAAGAGGATATACGAGCGAATCCAAATACGATGCAAATAATAATATTATTTCAAAGGCTTATGGCGAATATGCAGATTTGAGACGCGAACTGTCCGATTCACGGGACAAAATCGCAGAACGTTCCGAATTATTAACCACATTCTCAACCTGCGCCGACCCGCAACGAGCATGGCTGTTGCTTGATGACTATTTTGAAAAATTGGGACTTGCGCGAAAAGATTTTGAAATCGCAGATTGGTGGTCGCGCATTATTAACGCCACCGGAGAAAAAAGACTCCAAGAACTCGCATTCCTTTTCATCCGTTCAAAACGTTCCATACCTTCCGAACTGCTTCCATACGCCGATTACAACCGGTTTGCCCAGATTGAAAAGGCGGAAAAAGAACATAATCTACTTAAAGAGATAGAAAACTGGATAATTCAGGAAAACAACCATTTTGAGACGGCAAAGTCGGTATTAAAAATCTACGGGGAAGTAAAACAAGAAAACACCCCCCCTGCCCTGCACTATCTTGAACTGGAATTCGTTATATTCAAATCAAACGGTATAAATGAAACTAAATCTTTTAACGATTTAATCCAGCTCGCCAGCCGCCCGGTATACGAACTTGAACAGTTTTCATCAAAAGATATTGAATTTCTCAAATGGATAGAAGCCAATTACAAACCAGATATTAATTCTTCGGCGACAGAGAATATAAAATGCAAAATATTGCGCGGCACTGAACTCTATAACTGGTTAATAAAATGGGGAAACAGTAAGCGAATAGAACTAAAACATAGTCACGGTCATTTTACTTTTTATGGTGAAACAGCTAAAATTGAACCGGAAATTTCAATTAAAAACCAGATTCCGTCACTCTGGTTTACATTAAATACCCCCGATAAAGGATTAATCCCTATTAATAGCATAAAAGTATTCTCCGGAAATCCTGCCTTTTGCCTGAATGAAAATAAATTTTATATTCTACAAGAAACCCCGCCGCCAGCCTTCTTTGAATATATCTGTTCAGAAGAAATAATCCCGCTTCATAAAACCACGGCTAAAATTAAAATCTATTTGAGAAAACAATTCAAAAATGCCCCGCTAAACTGGGACGACTTCTGCATCCTTCATCCTGCCAGACCAAGATTTATCTTTGAACTTAATTCCGACACAATTCGCGTAAAATTACTAGCAGTAAGCGAAAAAGATGACAGTTTATGGCGGTGGAACGGTTTTAATTGGGAACCAGAAAATAATCTTAAAAACCAGACTACCCCCAATATACCGGACGACCAAAGGCTTGAAGAGGCAATTAAATGGATGCGAAAATTCGATCTTTTGCAAACAGAACCGTCAATCTGGACTGCCGACGCTACAGAAAGTTTTCTGTTAAATTTCGCGGAATTGTGGCAATCGCGTCCCAGAGAGGCTGAATATCTCGGAAACAAACCGTTTCAACAACTCTTTATATCCCCTACGCATATTCGCCCAAAAGTTGTAATAAAAGGCAGCGGCATAGACTGGCTATCCGTCTCCGCTGAATGGGAGGCAGAAGGTTTAAAACTAACTAAATCCGATATTGAAAGACTCGCGAACGCAACTTCAAGATTCGTAAAACTCCCGGACGCCGGCTGGGTAGAACTGGACATTGATTCAGTAATAAAAGCCAACGAAGCCGCCGCTGAATTAGGATTGGACGGATTAGTTCCGGTTCCAGAAAAAATACCCGTTGACCAGTTGGCAAGAATGGCAGACCATTCTTTGCTTGATTTTGCAAACAGCAGCGAGGCGTCTCAATTAAAAGAACGGCTAAAATCATTTAAAGGCATACCCCAAATCCCGATACCCTCAACCGTAACCGCATCTCTAAGACCGTATCAAAAAGAAGGTTTTTACTTCCTTTGCCACCTCACCAATCTCGGGCTTGGCGGAATCCTTGCAGATGATATGGGACTTGGCAAAACCATACAAACTCTCACCTGGCTACTCTGGATGAAGGAACAAAAACAACAGGATTTTAAACCTGCCCTCGTTATCTGCCCGGCTTCTGTCCTGCATAACTGGAAAAGAGAATCGGAAAAATTCACTCCGCAATTAAAAGTTTTGGTCCTTGAAAGCGGGGCTCAACGGCACGGGTTGAGAAAAAAAATCCCGCACAACGACCTCATTATCACAAGTTATGCCCTTTTAAGAAGAGACCTTGAAGAATTGCTCAAATTCAGCTTTAGCGCTGTAATATTAGATGAAGCCCAGTTTATTAAAAATCCCGACGCGCAAATCACTGTTGGAGTAAAACAGTTAAAATCTCAACAACGTATTGCGCTTACAGGCACCCCGCTTGAAAACAGACTCCTTGATCTGTGGAGCATAGTTGACTTTGTGCTGCCGGGATATCTTGGTTCACGAGAGCAGTTTAACCAAAACTATGACCCGCCAACTTCAGGAAATTCAGACGATACGCTAATTAAAATCAAAATAGCCAGAAAACGGCTTTCCGCTAAACTCCGTCCAATAATGATACGACGGTTAAAACAGGAGGTTGCAAAGGACCTGCCTGATAGAATTGAAGAACGGCGCGATTGTCCGCTCGGAGATATTCAGCGAAAATTATATCTTGCAGAATTAAAACGAAGCCGTGAACAAATCGCTCAGGTTGTTTCTCAAATGGGCGTGGCAAAAAGCAAAATCCATATCCTCGCGGCGCTAACCAGATTAAGACAAATATGCTGTCATCCAGCCCTTGTAGGCAGCGATGCCCCGTCTGGAAAAACAGAGACACTTTTTGAACTCCTTGACCCGCTAATTGCAGAAGGTCATAAAGTCCTGCTTTTCTCTCAATTTGTGCAAATGTTAAAGATTTTGCAGGACGAATGCGCAAACAGAGAAATAATAACCTACACAATCACGGGCGAAACCAAAGAAAGAATGAATGTTGTCACTAATTTCCAGAACGACCCAAACCCTTGCGTATTTTTATTAAGCCTCCGCGCCGCAGGAACAGGTCTTAATTTGACAACCGCAAGCTACGTTGTGCTTTACGACCCGTGGTGGAATCCAGCAGTTGAAGCCCAGGCAATTGACAGGTCGCACAGAATAGGTCAAACAAAAACCGTCAACGCCTACCGACTAATCTCGCCAGGAACCGTTGAAGAAAAAATATGGGAACTCCAGCAGAAAAAAGCCCAGACAATCACAGATGTGCTCGGCGAAAAAGGATTCGCTCGCAGCCTCAACCGTGAAGATATAGAATATCTCTTCGCTGAAGATTAATAAGAATAATTAAACCGATCATCCGCCAACTTCTGCCCTTGCTTCGGCGGCAAGCGGGGTGCTCAGATAACGTTCGCCCGTTGAAGGCGCAACAGTTACAATCATCTTCCCCTTGTTCTCAGGCCTTTTCGCTACCTCTATCGCTGCCCAGACATTTGCGCCCGTAGAAATACCAACAAGTATCCCCTCCTCTTTCGCAAGTCGCCGCGCCATCGCAAAGGCATCTTCATTGCCAACCTGAATGCATTCAGTAATCTGCGGATTTCCTTTTTCATCTTTAAGATGGAGATTTTTAGGTATAAACCCTGCTCCCAACCCCTGAATCTTATGAACCCCAGGCTTTTGTGGTTGACCCGCAAGAGCTTGAGAAATTACCGGCGAATCTTTCGGCTCAACCGCGATCGCTTTAAACGAAGGCTTTAAAGGTTTTATATATTCATAAACACCTGTTATCGTGCCACCTGTACCAACACCGGCAATAAAAATATCAACCTTTCCATCGGTATCTTCCCAAATTTCTTTACCCGTTGTTAATCTATGTATCTCTGGATTCGCCGGATTATTGAATTGCTGTGGAATCCAGGAATTAGGAATTTCTTTTGCCAGTTGTTCTGCCCGCGCAATCGCCCCTTTCATACCTTCAGCGCCAGGTGTTAAAACAAGTTTTGCTCCAAGCATCGCAAGCAATACCCGCCGTTCAAGCGACATCGTTTCTGGCATCGTCAAAATTACCTTATACCCCTTTGCCGCGGCTACAAATGCGAGCGCAATTCCGGTGTTGCCGCTCGTCGGCTCAATTATTACCGTATCCTTGTTTATAATTCCTTGTCGCTCTGCGGCTTCTATCATCGCCATTCCAATCCTGTCTTTTACACTGCCAAGCGGATTGAAAAATTCGCACTTCAATATTACAGTCGCTTCCAGACCTGCAGTTACCTTATTAAGCCGCACTAACGGTGTTCTACCAACCGTTTCCACTATGTTGTTATAGATTTTACCCATATCTATTACATTATTAATATTATCATTTTAGTCAAGTTTATTTACACAACTTTAAATAAACGCTGGTTTTACAACAAAAACCGCATTAGCGCATCTTTTATTCAAACAAGTCATCAAAGTTATCAAATGCGTTCCCTTCATTTTCAACCGTCCTCTCACTATCAGGCTTAAATTGCAACATAGTAAAACTTGAGGGCGAAAAAACGAGTCGCCCGGTATCTGGCAAAAAGCCGATGATTTTATCCCGGGAAATCTCTTCAATTTTAAAACTGATCGTTCCGAAGTCGGATAAATAACCGCGAACTAAATTTTCGTCAGCAACCTGTTTATTTAATGTGGCAAATTCTATCCGTATAACCCGTTCCAGCGGAATATCAAGACTGCCATACCCGGTTTTAATATTCAAAATCTGATTTGAAATGGCTGATACCCTGCCTTCAATTATATCTTTATTGGCAAGTCTTACAACATCGTTTGTGGATTTACTATCTACGGAATCAGCGCTCTCAACGCCGCCATCCCATCTGCTAATTTTAATATTGCTGATCTTAATTCTGGCTGAACTTTGCTGGTTAAACAGAATGCCGTTGCCATCGCCTATAAAATCCCCCTCGTCCTTCCATACTTTTTGAAATATTCCGTTTATAAACAGCGCAATATTTTTCTGTTCTTTATCCACTTTAATTGAAACGCGCGCCTTAGTATTTTTAGCGAATTCAAGAATCTCTGTCTGTCCCAGGACTGTTATGCCTGTTGGCGTTCCTCTGCGATGAAGATAAGCCCCGCGATATGTAAAAAGCATCATATAGGAACGTCCTGTGTATGGCGCAAGCGTTTCGGAGCAAAAGAAAACCGAAAGTGCGAGGTTTCCGCGCCATTCAAGGTCAAAATCAATGCTTGTTTTTTCTGGCAGTTGAAAGTATCTGCCGATAGCGCCTTGCCCGTTGTTATAAAATGCGTTGTTTGTGTAAAACCAAGGAGATTGAGGCTGTTGCTGAACGGGAACCATACCCTGTCTGCCTCCAGCAATTATTACATTGGCAAAAAAACCGGGATTATAAACTGTCCATCCATCAAGACTTCTTGGACCATCGTAGATTAAGCCAGCCCCTGCGGATGGTGTTATAGATTTTATTCTGCTGCGCGGTATTTTTACCTTCCCGCAAAACCAGGTATCTGCAGTCACAACATCATTTTCAAGCACGGAGAAGTTAGCGGTAAAAGTGTCGTCATTTACCAATCTTATTATGCAGTTGCCCGATGCCAAATTGGTAGGATGATTAACAGAACCAAAACATAATTTGTAAATCCCGTCAGATTTTACGAGCAGATTTGTCTGCAAAATTGAGGAATAGAATTCAACATTAGATGGACTCTTAAACTGCCGCAACTTCCCTTGCAGTTGATCGCCTGTTATAAATTCAATTCTATCGGGAATTTGTGGAGTGACATCGTCTGCTGCGGAGAATAATATAGTTAAAAACAATATCAATCCCGCCGAAAATATGACGGTTGAAACCTTATGATTTTTAAAAAACAAACATTCCATTGTACATTAAAATATTTTAGCACTTATCTAAATGATGTCTAATTTCAATGAGCATTTCGCTCAATGGTTGGGTTTTAGTAATATAACCGTCGGCGCCTCCGGAACAAGCCCTCGACACGAGAGAATCATCTCTTCCCAAACCTGTAAATATTATAATTGGGACATCCGGAATTGATTTCTTAATCGGCTTTATAAGATCAAGCCCGTTGCTTGAACCGAGGTCTATATCAAGGATTACTAAATTGAATTTTGAATTCTCAACACAACGCAACGCCTCTTCAGAGGTCGCAACTGAAGTAACTTCATAACCCTGTTTTCTCAAATATAAATCAAGCAATTCACGGGTTGGCGCTTCATCATCAATTACCAATATAAACTTGCTCATAATTGAATATTCTCAACCATTCTGTGCTGCGGCATCTCAATTTTACATTCACAGGTGGTCTAATCAAAAATTTATCAAATGAACAACCAACATAAAATGTTTTTTTCCAGATTTATTTAAACATTAGCGAATTTAAAATTAAAGTTCGATGTCCTAGTGACTTTTGACTATCAAACGATACTAATCCGTTTTTAAAAAAATGCATTACGGGTTAAATATCAATATGTTTCAATTTATCTAATAGGTCTAATAAGCAATATTATAATTAGAAAACCAAATAAATAGGCAAAAAATGTTTATGTATTGTCAAATGCTGTGTAGAACATATTTTTATCGGTTTTAATATTAATTTAAGTTGAAACTTTATCATTTTAATTAAACAAATTTAATGAGGCGCGCGTTGTAAAACGTGTGACCGGTTTTAGATTTGAACACAATCTAAATAATGTGGAAGAAATAGGTTCAAAAGAAGAGAAAGAATTTAAGGATGCGTCGCCGGTAATCCAGGTGCCGCGGGCAAAGTCGCCTTTTGACCAACCCCGGCAATATTTGCAAAACGAGTATGTATATCTGATACTGTCCTACCGCGCGCGCGGTTTAGCCATAGGTGTAAACGTCAATCCGGATAAACTCTGCAATTTTGATTGTGTCTATTGCGAGGTGGACAGGAGAATTAAAGGCGGCAAAGGCGTGATAAAAATTGACACCCTTATAAACGAATTAAGCCAGACTTTGCAAAGTGTGTATGAAGGTCAGTTGCGTCAATTGCCTGCTTTTAGAGACCTGCCAGAAAATCTTCTTGAACTTAAACACGTTGCATTAAGCGGAGACGGCGAGCCAACACTTTGCCCGCAATTTGCCGAGATAATAGAAGGTATGGTTCACTTGCGAGCCATTGGACAATTTCCATTTTTCAAAATAACTCTTATAACCAATTCAAGCGGGCTTGATCTACCCTGGGTTCAAACTGGTTTAAAACTCCTGACTGAAAATGATGAAGTCTGGGCAAAGTTAGATGCCGGAACACAAGATTTTATGAATAAAATCAATCGCCCAAAAGTCTCCATTGAAAAAATTCTTTCTAATATTAAACTGGTAGGGCGAAAACGACCTATTATAATCCAAAGTTTATTCCCGTCCATTCGCAATGAATTTCCGCTCGATAAAGAGATTGAACAATACGCGCAGCGATTGTTAGAACTAAAAAACAGCGGCGTTCAGATTTCCTATGTTCAAATTCATTCTGCGCGCCGCCCGGTAACCAATCCAGAGTGCGAGCATTTGCCATTAAAAGTTTTATCTAAAATCGCAAAAACTGTGAGAGATTTAACTGGCTTAAAAGTTGAAGTATATTAATAAATTGATGAAGACATCTTTCTAAATCTTCAGGACAAGGGTTTTCAAATCTGTATATTCATTTATAGCGTAGCGGACTCCCTCTCTGCCGGTGCCTGAATCTTTCCATCCTCCATAAGGCATTGCATCGGCGCGAAATGTTGGAACGTCGTTAACTATCAATCCACCAACCTCCAGTAGTTCATACGCCTTGAAAATATTAGAAATATTGCTTGTGAATATCCCTGCTTGAAGTCCGAACCGTGAATTATTCACTAAGATCAACGCGTCATCAAGTTCATCGTATTTCTCAACTACAACAATCGGCGCAAAGACCTCTTCTGTGCAAACAGACAGTTGCGGGTTTACGCCTGTAAGAATTGTCGGCTCAAAAAATGCGCCCGAACAATGTCCGCCAGCGAGAATTTTCGCGCCAGACTCAACTGCCTCGTTCAAGATATCCAGCGCCCTGTCTGCTGCAGTCGTTGAGATCATCGGTCCAATATCTGTGGACTGGTCAAACGGGTCTCCCATTTTCAATCTGCCAGTAGCTGAAATAAAAGATTCAATAAATTTTTCAAATATATCCTTATAAACGTAAATCCTTTGAAGGGAAATGCAGATTTGTCCCGCATACGCGAAAGCGCCCACAGCGCAACGTTCTGCCGCAAAATCAATATCGGCGTCGGAATGGACGATTGCGCCGGCGTTACCCCCGAGTTCAAGGACAACCCGTTTTTTACCCGCTTTTGCCCTTAACCTCCAGCCAACCATTGCGCTACCGGTAAAGGTCAATATTTTTATCCGTTCGTCTGAAATCATTTTTTCCGCCAGTAGGTTATCGCATAAGAGAACGTTTACTAATCCTTTTTCAGCGCCAGCGTTGTGAATTACCCGAGCGAGTTTTAACGCAGTCAATGGAGCCTGAGGAGATGGTTTTAAAATAATCGTGGCGCCGCAGGCAAGCGCGGGCGCAATCTTATGCGCAACAAGATTTAGCGGAAAATTAAACGGTGTTATCCCAAGAACAGGTCCTATTGGGCATCTGCGCACAATTGCAGACCTGCCTTTTAATGATTGCTCATAATCAAGCGGAAGCCACTCGCCACGAATTCTTTTAGACTCTTCAAGGGCTTCAGTGAATGTTGAAATAGCCCTTTCCACCTCAATCCTTGCATATTTAATAGGCTTACCGGACTCAAGTGAAATTAATCTGGCGAATTCTTCTTTTTCCTCAGTTATCCCGTCAACAATTCGTGAAATAAGTTCAGCCCGCTTATATGACGGATATAACCTGAATTTTGAAAATGCGCTTTTTACAGATTCAACCGCCTTTTCCACATCTTCAGCAGAACTATTGTATGCCAGACCGACCGTCTCGTTGTTAAACGGAGATCTTATTTTAACTTGATTCTCTGACTTTACAAAATCGCCATCAATATAATTGAAATATTCAACTATCGCATTCTGCATATTCTAACTATATAGTTATTAGTTAAAATAATCAAAATTATATCTCCAGATTATTTACTCGTCTTAATCCAACTCTCATCGGGACAATCCCGAACCCAACCGACATCAATGCAAATGCGACCCAGCACAAAAAAGAAAGAACGGGCAGGCTAACACCTATCCGCGACCAAGGAGACCCAACAGCAAGTAACACAACCGAGAGCAGAATATACAAAAAACTCAAAACAAGGCAGAAAGTGCCTCCAAATCCGCTAACTATTTTGCTCGGATTATCTTCTTTAAAATTCGGATATAAAACGCCGAATCCAATCGCCATTCCCGTAAGAGTAAAAGTCATCACTGTGATAGCAATCGCAAAGAACAACGTTTTATCTAATGGCATTTTAAGAATTCTGCAAGATAACACAATCAATCCAACCGTTATAAAAAGGCAGAAAATACTCGCTATCCAGTATTTTGCCATAATAATTCTTTTTAAATCCACTGGAGCCATTCCCACTATCCAGAGCCTTTTGCCTTCAAGAGAAAATTGCGGAAAGATAAACCGCGTTGTCAACGTTGCAAGGTTCAAAGAGCACGCCATAAGGTTAAGGTATGAAACAAGATGAATCCAGAATGGATTTGTCAACTGGTGCGTAAAATGGCGCAGATTAAATATGTAAACTGCCAGTAATCCGAATAATACAAGCGTCTGCGCCCATTGCGTGGTATCTCTTACAAATAATCTGATATCTTTAACCAGCATTGCCCTTATTGGCGAATTTATCCACCAGAACAATTTAAAAAACTTTTCAAGCAGCGTTGGCGCAGTTCTGAATTTTTTTAGATGTTGTTTCAACCTTATATACCATCCCCAATTTTGAAATATATGCGACCTTCCCTGCACTGCGCTTGCGGAGTTTAAGAAATATCTTCCCGCTTTTGTGAATGAAATCAACGTCAACAGCAAAGAATAACTGAATAAAACCATTGCATACAAAAGAGCGGCTGAAAAAGAACCTTCTGCAAGGTTTATTATGCCCGATGAAAGCCAGTAACTCGGCAGATAATTTTCCTCAACAAAACTTGTTTTTGACAACAGCCTGTCTATCACCGCAAGCACGCGTGATTCTTCTTGCGGCAACGGCTCGGGTTTGAAATATTTTACGCAGCCATAAATTATTGTTACAGCGAGGACAATCGTAAATATTTGGAAAACGCGATTTTCTATATATTTAGCAACACCGATCGCCAACCACGCCCCGACTACCGCAGGCAGAATTATAAATAGAAAAACCATCACAACAATCCCCGGATAAAATTGCCACGATACACCCCGATTTAACCCGTACGCGGCAAGAAAAGGCGCTATTAAAAATAAAAACGCCCACGAGGCAAGCGCCGTTGATTCAATGAATTTCCAGCGGAATATTGTGTTCGGATGCACCGGCTGATACAGCAAAAACTGCGCCTCGCGATTTTTGAACATATTTGTGTAACTAATTATAAAATTGCTGAAAAAAAGTAGAATAAAAAGTATGGCAAACATTAAAAACAAAAGTCGTTCAATAAGAAGATTGCCAAACCCGGGAAATTTTCCAACAAATCCTAAACCTTTATAAAACAATGCAAAAGCCGCAATTACATATCCAATTAAAAACAGGGTTGTAAGTCCCGTCATAAATATGGACTGGTCTTTGACGGCTTTGATTTTTCTGAAATACTGGAGCGCATTAACTTTAATTAACAGTTGTAGACATTTCAATTCGCCCAACGCGCCCGCATCAGTATTTGTTTTAGACTCCATCATAAACGTATGCTATGTAAGTTTAAACAACGTGCTGAGCAAATCAAGTTTGACTGGAATATGCGATCCGTTCTGGATTCTTTGCCCTGCTCAACGCCACGTCATAGCTTATGATGGCTTTTGAATATAATTCTTTTAAACAATTATCCATTAAAATCATACCATCTTTTGCCCCTGTCTGTATTGTGTTTTCAAGCTGGTGCAGATTGTTTTCTCTTATCACATTTCTTACAGCATTTGTCGCTACAAGAAGTTCATAAGCAAGCACTCTTCTGGTTCTGTCTATTGATGGGATTAGGTCTTGAGCAATGATACATTGCAACGAGTTTGCCAGCTGAAGTATGATTTGCTTTTGAGCGCTTCCTTCAAAGACGCCAACAATTCTTTCAATTGCTTGATAAACATTTGGCGCGTGCAATGTTGCCATCACAAGGTGTCCTGTCTCAGCGGCAGTTAAAGCAGTCGCAATAGCTTGATGATCCCGCATCTCGCCAACAACAATGACATCCGGGTCCTGTCTCAATACGTGAATCAAGGCGCGATTAAAAGAGTGCGTGTCGGTTAACACCTCTTGTTGAACTATAATGGCGCGTTTATTTTCATGAACAAATTCTATTGGGTCTTCAATCGTGATTATTTTGCATCTCCGTTCAGAATTTATCAGGTCAATCAGATAGTTCAAAGTGGTAGTTTTCCCCGAGCCGCTCGGTCCTGTAATGACAATTAACCCGTTTGGCTTGCGCGCCATTTCATCAAGTTTTGCAGGCAATCCTAATTCTTCCCGTGATGGAATGCGATGTCCGCAAAAACGAATGCTCATTTCTGGATGCCCGTTCCGCTTATACAAGGTAGCCCTCATCCGCCCGGCAACAGGATGATTTATAGAAATGCACAACTCCCATTCTTCCGAGAATTTTTTCATCTGCTGTTCGTTGAGCAACGATGCTGTCATCTGTTCCAATTCATCCGGCGTTATCGCGTCATCGTCGGCAAGTATAATTTCTCCGTAAACCCTGAATGCCGGCGGCACGCCGCTGATTAAATGAAGGTCTGATGCAGTATATTGAACCGCTGTTTGAAACAATCTATCCAGTTTATCCGATGTCATATTTTAATTGCCCTGCTCATTAACCGCTGAATAATCTCTTAAAAAATCTAATAAACCGCAATCCTCCGCTCTGTTCATCCATCTTTTTTATTGCCGAAAGGATTTCCTGGCTGTTAGGGCTAATCTCAAGGGCGCGCAGAAACGAAGATTTTGCCTGCGCATACATACCGAGTTCTAACTGGCAGAAACCTAATTGCAGCCAGCAAAGAGCAGTTTCTGAATTGAGTTCAATCGCTTTTTTAGCGAATTTTAACGCCTTTACAAAAAATTTGTAATAAAGATAAATCTTTGAAGCCATACAATAAACAAACCAATCCGTCGGGGCTAATGCTATTGCCCGTTCAAGGGAGTATTCCGCAACTTTCTCCTTTTTAGCGAAAAGGACTTCTGCTCGGGCGAGCCAGACAGAAGGCAAATCGCCGCGAATTTCAACAGCCGAGTCCGCGTACGCAAGCGCGGCGTTAAGGTCGTTCAATCTTGCAAGAGCGATTGCCTTTGCCGAAAGGATTTCAGGACTATCGGGAAACCTCTCCAGCGCCTTGTCGCTCCATAGATTAGCCTCTCTGTATTCTCCAAGTTCTATCAATGCGTAAACCTGTCCTGCCCACGCAGAACAGTTCATAGGGTTATATTCAAGCGCCTTTGCGTAAGCGCGCAAGGAGTGCTCAAACCTCGCATTCTCAAACCCGAGCCGCGCCTCTCTCAAAAAGAAAGATTCATCTCTTGGAATGGTCTGGTCATTCTGCAAAAAATTTTCAGACCACTCGTCAAATTCAAGATTTGAAAAGCGACTCATCGTAAATGCGTTATATATTCAATCTAATTTATATACTGCCATCTGCAAAACCATTTTTTAGGTATATATCCTATGTAATCCTGGTCTGAAACCAAAAATATATTTATATATCTTTCTAAACTTAGATTGTTCGCCAGATTTACTGCCACAATTGACCCTTGTTCAGGAAAAACAAAAATGCAATCTGGCGGCACAATATATTCAGTAGAAGAAAAAGTCCTGAGAATCCCTGTTTTGGGATAAGTGGCGTTCTTTGTCACAATAATGTTTTCTTTGAACATAATGTTATCGCCCCCCTTTGCGATAACCGTTCCTATAAACTTGCCTGAACTAAGCGCCACCTCATAACCATAATAACCATCTTTATAATAAGCAATTTTGTCGCCAATTCCGAGGTTTTTAAATTTATACAATCGCTCTGCAACATACACATTTTGATTACCGATTCGTATCGGTATAAATAGTCTATCAAGTAAACCGTGTACAATCAAAGAATAAAAACAATAGACAGCGAGAGAAACCAGTATCCCCGAAATAAATCGCCTGGACAGGCTTGAAAGTTCAGGCTCTCTGGACAGATAGTTAATTAATGAGAGTGTATGCAGAGAAATCATCAACGTGAATGCGTAATTTCCGATTTTAAGTCCTGCAAAAACTATCAAAGTTATGAAACACAACCAGTATACAATGAATATAACCCGCCATATAAAAGGTTTTGTTTCTAAAAAGGAGTAGCCGGGGATGAGTATATTGAAGAGTATTCTTTTATTAACAGATGGAAAAGGGCGTTGGTCCTTTAGCAATTTATTTTTAATACTGACAAATCGAGAAATGATCTTGTTAAATTTATTTGCTCTCGGCGGGTAATAAGAAGAGCCGCGGTAATTTAGCCTCTCTTTTTTAAACAAAATCATTCAGTCTAAGATTTATTCTTATGTTGAATGAAGTATTTCACTGATTCATCCGGCTCGTAATACTCGGATGTATACTTAAGTTCGCGTCGTGAACCAACGACATTTTCAAAAAAGGCTATTGCCTCTAAACAAGATTTTCCCTTATAACCCTGTATGCGCAATTGAACATTGCCATCAGGCATTATGATAATTTCTATTTCTCTCTGCTTCATAAATATTATTCCCAGATTCTGACTTTGATTCGGATAGATTTATCTTCATCAATAGATTCCTCAACGGCAATCCCCTGCATTTGAGAAAGCGTTCCTTTTATTTTTTCATGCACATATTCCTGAACAATCCGTTTGCTCAATTCCTCGCCAACATTACGAAGTTGTTCTTCTGAATACCCTTCGCCAGAAACGCAGATAGAGGTTTTATTGCGGGCATCTTTGGAAAAGGTTACATATATGCCGTCTTTAAATACAGTTATCTTTTCATCTCTGGACAACCTTTCAGAAACAATCTCGGTATTATCAAGCGAAAGCTGAATCTTTTTTGATCTTTCACTGTTTCCGTTTTGCTCGGCATTATCAGTTAAACAGGAATATCCCGCCGCAGCCGTTGCAGATAATATGGCTGAACTGAACCCGGGCCAGGCGGTTACAACTAACGGCACAATTATGCAAATAGCGCTCATACTTATTATCTGATTTTATAGACAATCGGGCGGGCAATTAATCACGCAATTTTAAAAATATTTTTGAAGTTTTAAATTTCATCCATATTTCAACGTCTAATGTTTGAAATCAGAGTGTGAATTAGTCTAAAATGGTGAAAATGCGCAAATCAATTTTAATAACTATTACGATTTTTTTGATATTGTTTATCGTCGATTTTCATTCTTTAAATTCTGCGGATGACGGGATTGACCTTAACGAATTGATGGAACAGGGAGAAAAATTACTACAGGAAAACCTTGATGAAGAATTACTTAAATCTATTAAATCCACGATTGATATTAACGATTTTTTTAAGCAGGTTCAAAGCAGACTTTCTGGAGAATATGTTGTCGATATTGCGGCTCTAAAAGAGGCTGCTAAAACCGTTTTGCCCGTACTGGATTCTTATGAAGAGACTAAACCATACGCTGACTGGTTGAAAGCAAGGATTGAATATTTTGATGCGGCATCTGAATTAAAACTTTATTTAAAACCACCGGAACAAAAACCGGGCGAGCCTCCAAAACCGTTTCCCAACCCGCCGCCGGAATTAGAACGAAAGGTCTGGCAAAAACGACTGGAAAAAACAGTTATTCCGCCGAATGCGAAACCGTATGTAAATCAGCTTAAACCTGTTTTTCTATCCGAAAAGGTGCCGCAAGAACTTGTCTGGGTAGCCGAGGTTGAATCCGGGTTCAATCCGAGAGCCAGAAGTCCGGTCGGCGCTGTCGGTCTATTTCAACTTATGCCCGAAACCGCTAAAAGATTCGGTCTATCAACCTTTCCATTTGATGAGCGAACTAACCCTGAAAAGTCCGCAAGAGCGGCTGCTATGTACCTGCGGTATTTATCAAACAAGTTCAAAGACTGGCGGCTTGCCCTTGCCGCTTACAATGCAGGCGAAGGCAAAGTCCAGCGGCTTCTTAATAATGAAAAAACAAAAACATTTGAATCAATCGCAACAAGATTGCCGGCTGAAACCCAGATGTATGTGCCAAGAATAGAAGCCACAGTTTTTAGACGGGAGGGCGTAAAACTGACGGAATTGCCATTGTTTGTTCAAAAATAAAAATGACGCTATCCCGCAATTTGTTTATACTCTGCAAAACACCGTCTTGTAGATAGCACAGGTGAAGGTTTATTATTTGGTAAAATCTATGGAAACCAATAAAAGGCAACTGGGAATAGTTAGCGCCACAGCAATAGTTGTGGCAAATATGGTCGGAACAGGGGTTTTTACGACAAGCGGGTTCTTGCTTGGCGACCTAAAGTCTCCTCTTCGTGTGCTTGCAGTCTGGCTTGTTGGAGGGATTATAGCGGCATTGGGCGCGCTCTGTTACGGAGCGCTTGCAAGGAGAATTCCGGAATCGGGCGGCGAATATATTTTCCTTTCAAGAACACTGCATCCTGCGGCAGGTTATGTCGCCGGTTGGATATCTCTGTTAGTTGGATTCTCCGCCCCTCTTGCCGCAGCAGCGCTTGCCTTCGGCAAGTATGCCGAGCCGTTCTTATACGGTTTTTCACCAAAAATCGCAGGGTCAATCTTGCTACTTATCTTTGCTTTAATTCATTCAATTGATGTTAAAAAAGGCGCTTTTATACAAAACTTTGCTGTGTTGCTTAAAGTTGGAATAATTGCGGGATTTATAATATTCGCCTCTTCTAAATTAATTCCGCAACCTGCGAATGTAAGCGGCGATTTTCCCTGGGCTCTATTCGGCGTTTCATTAATATGGGTCTCTTTTAGCTACTCGGGATGGAATGCGGCAATTTATATTGCTGGCGAGATTAAAAAACCGGAACGAAATTTACCCCTTTCGCTATTGCTTGGCACAGCCATTGTAACGGCGATTTATATTGCCCTTAATGCGGTCTTCGTCTTTTCCGCCCCTGTTGATCAACTTGCGGGAAAACTTGAAGTCGGGCGCATCGCGGCGCAAGCGATTGGCGGTGAAGTATGGGCAAATTGCGTTTCTGCTATTGTTGCTCTTGTTTTAATAAGTTCAGTCAGTTCAATGGTAATGGCGGGACCGCGCGTTTACGCGCAGATGGCTGCCGACGGTTATTTGCCGCGCTGGTTTATCCAGCAGTCAGGACCACCGAGAAGTTCAATAGCGCTGCAATTTATTCTCGCTTTAATTATGTTGTGGAGCGCCACATTTGACAGCCTGTTGACATACATCGGATTCACGCTTGGCTTGAGCACCGCCGCAACCGTGCTTGGACTGGTAAGGCTAAAGATAAAAGAAGGCAAAACATTAAAAGTTCCCGGCTGGCCTGTAGTCCCGATCTTTTTCATTCTCGCAGTATCAGCAATGACTTGCTTTAGTATTTTAAGACGTCCTTCTGAAAGCATCTATGGATTTGCAACTATCCTGCTCGGACTGGTCATCTATAAATTTTCTTCGAAAAACGCCGTCGCCAACCCATTATCGGAATAATTTTATAGATGACTTCTTATTGTTTTTAAAATCTGGTATGAGTAGGTTTCGTTGCCAAAAAATCCTACGCGGATTTTCACCTCTGTGGTTTTTTCCGTGACGAAATTGATTTTTATGGTGATTTTTTTGTCATTCGCGCCTTGCGCCTCCACTATGCCAGCCAGCGCATCTTTTGACTTTGACTGAACAACAAAACCCATCTCATCAACTGTTTTCTCAACAGCCTTCCATACTTTGTCAACGCTTGCAGTCTCTACGCTTTTTAACTCCCCTTTTGAATATGCGTATGCCCCGACTCCCGCGCCAGCGCCGGCTCCGACAAGGGCAGCGGCGCAACCAGTAAAATAAATAAGGACAGACGATAATACCGCCGAATATAATATTAAGGTTAAAACTTTTTTCATCGGATAAATATCAACTGCAATCTAAAAAGTTTCAACCAAAAAGGTATTTTCTGAATTGATCCCTGAATCATTAATGTTTCAGAAAAAGCGCCTTTATGGGTTAGATCAGATTACAAAAAAGAACCCAAGCTGAGTCACTCTACACTGCGAAGCGGTTATAATTACCAAATTGTTTTTCGCCGCTCGCAGAGCGAGCGGCGTTTCTATCAATAATGAAAATTAGAAGTCAACCGGGTTAAACTGCTGTATTTATCACCCGATAAACGCGTTGTGAACCGCTCTGGTCGCTTTTTCGGCGTTATCAATACTGATTACAACAGATATTTTAATCTCGCTTGTAGAAATCATATTGATATTGACTCCTTCTTTTGCGAGTGTATCAAACATTTTTGCGGCAACGCCAGAGTGGCTTCGCATACCAACGCCGACCACGGATAGTTTGGCTATCTTTTCATCGGATATTATCTCTTTGAATCCAATGGCGGTTTTTAATCCATCAATAACCTTTTTAGCCTTTAACAAATCGGCTTTATCCACAGTGAACGAAAGGTCTGTTGTGCGGTTGCCATCGCCGTGACTGACGTTCTGGACAATCATATCAACGTTTATAGCCGCGTCTGCCAAGGCTTTAAATATCTGGGCAGCGATGCCGGGTTTATCCGGAACGGCAACGATGGTTACTTTTGCCTGATTTTTGTCCAGCGCGACGCCGCGAATAACGACGTCCTCCATACTTTTGGTTTCTTCTTTCACAATAGTTCCTGGATTGTTGTTCATACTTGATTTAACCTCAAATACGACTTTGAATTTTTTCGCAAATTCAACCGAACGCGATTGCATTACTTTAGCGCCGGCGCTTGCGAGTTCAAGCAGTTCATCATAGGAAATTTCATTCATCTTTTTAGCGTTTGGCACAATTCTCGGGTCAGCGGTGTAAACGCCGTCAACATCTGTGTAAATCTGGCATAAATCTGCTTTTAGCGCCGCCGCCAGCGCTATTGCCGTCAAATCCGAACCGCCTCTGCCGAGCGTTGTAATCTGTCCATCGGGCGTCTCTCCCTGAAAACCGGCTACGATGACCACATTGCCTGCATCAAGTAAAGCGTGAATCTTTTTAGGCGTTATATTACTAATCTTTGCCTTTGTATGGACACCGTCAGTAACAATGCCTGCCTGGGCTCCTGTCAATGAGGTTGCTGGAATATTGATGGCATTTAAAGCCATTGCTGTAAGGGCAATTGTTGTTTGTTCGCCTGTGGCGAGCAACATATCAAGCTCGCGCTCGTTGGGTATCGGCATTATTTCTTTTGCCATTTTTATCAGGTTGTCTGTAACCCCTGCCATTGCCGATACGACAACAACAAGTTTGTGCCCCTGATTCCGGTATTCAGCAATCCTCGCCGCAACATTCTTTATCCTTTCTATGTTGCCTACCGAGGTGCCGCCATATTTTTGAACAATCAACATCGTTCTATAATAAATTTTTATTATTTTAATTCAGTAAATTCTTATTTATCTATAAAAAAAATTCAAATTATTTTTGTTAATCCAGAAAACATTATTTAACACCGAATTTCTGGATGTATTCGTCAAGAATCTGCGCTGTTGCGGTAGCGCCTGCCCGCGAAACGCCCAATTGACGCATCTTAATCAGGGTGTTTAAATCGCGAATTCCGCCTGCCGCCTTGATTAATACTGATGGCTTACAAGTTTTTCTCATTAATCTAACATCTTCTTCAGTGGCTCCCCTGTAAAAGTATTTGCCGTCGCTTCCCTTAACAAAACCGAAGCCTGTTGAGGTTTTTATAAAATCAGCATTCACCTCGTTGCATATACGGCACAATTTTCTCTTCAACTTATCATCGGTTACGTAATCGGTCTCAATGATAATTTTTATAATCGCTTTAAACTTATGAGCCGTATCGGTCACAATCTTTATCTCGTTCTGAACATAATCCCAATCCCCGGACAATGCCTTGCCGATATTTATCACCATATCAATTTCAGTCGCCCCTAATTTACAGGCAAATTCGGTTTCATATCTTTTTACTTCGGTCAGGTTGCTACCGTGAGGGAAACCCACAACCGTCCCAACCGCGACATCAGAACCTTTAAGAAGTTCTCTGGCAATTTCAATTCCGCTCGGTTTTACGCAAACCGAAGCAACATTATATTTCCTCGCCAGCCTGCATCCGTTAATTATCTCCCTATCTGTCAAACTTGGATGCAGAAGAGAATGATCAATCATCTTCGCCATCTCGGCGTAAGAATAAGCGCAGTCAGCCATAAAAAGTTAATCCGGGATTAACGGGTTTAATATGTTATAAGCCACCTTCAACGCGAGTTTTCTACCTTCAAGCGATTTGCCAAAGGTATCATCTTCAACTTCAACACAAACCGGTCCCTGATAACTCACCTCTCGCAAAACCGCCACAAATTTGTTCCAGTCTATCTCGCCATAACCTGGGATTCGTGGAATGTGATATTTTAACGGCGTTGCAAGAATTCCGACATCGTTTAAAGCATCCCGGTTCAACATCACATCCTTTGCATGAATATGAAAAATCCTATCCTTGAACTCGCGAACGGGTTTAATCCAATCCATCTGCTGCCATACTAAATGAGACGGGTCGTAGTTCAAACCAAAATTTGAATCTGGAATATCGCTGAACATCCTTCTCCAGATAGCCGGGGAATGGGCTAAATTCTTTCCGCCAGGCCATTCGTCATTCGTAAAAAACATCGGACAATTTTCAATTCCTATCCGCACACCCTGTTCTTTTGCAAATGCGACGATTGGCTTCCATGTTCTAATAAATCTGTCCCAGTTATCTTCAACCGATTTCGTCCAGTCCCTGCCGATGAATGTGTTGACCTGATTTAACCCAAGCGCTCTTGCGGCAATTATTACTTTCTTGATATGTTCAACCGCCTTTTTCGCAACGGCTGAATCTGGATTAAGCGGATTCGGATAATAGCCAAGTCCGCTAATTTTGACGTTATATTTGTCGCACAATTGATTTATTCTGGCAGCGCTCTGTTCATTGATTGTTGTAACGTCAATGTGAGTTACGCCGGCATATTTTCTCTCCGCTTTTCCCGGAGGCCAGCACATAACCTCCACGCATCTATATCCCACCTGAGCAGCATATTGCAAAACCTCTTCCAATGTTAATTCCGGCAGAATTGCTGTAACGAATCCAAGTTTCATAATCGCGCCTCCGGTTAATTTTTTGTCAAAGTTAATTACACTGTGCTATGCTTTAAAACAAGGGCTCATTAATATTAATATCAATCCCTTGCCCGTCCGTCCAGAAGAATCAATTCTCCAGATTAATCTTTCTTGGGTTTAAATTTAACTATGTAAATTACCCCGAAAATAATCATAATCGCGCCCCACCAGATGTTCGGGTGTAGATTATACAGCGCTATTTTATGTTCTGGAGGAAAGAAAAGTTGATAAATTCCTGCCCCCATTATCAATATTCCATAGAACGCCAGCACGCATCCTATGAAAAACCAGATAGGTATCATTTCGTGATAATCTCTATTTGCCATAAGCCGGAATCACCAGAAAATTATATTTACAACTACCAGCGCAATAAGAACAACCACTGCCCAGAGTTTTGGACTTTCATACCACGGGCAGCGCCCTTCATCAGGAATTTTTGTAAGACCCATTACAAGGTTTGTTAACTCGGATTCAGGTTTTGGCTTCGTGAATAGACTGACCACAACAGTCACAAGCACGCAAACCACAAGCGTCCAAAATCCGCTATACATATTGACCGCCATAGGTTTGGCTTTTTCAGAACGGGCAATGTATTTTGTATGGGCTGGATTAAATGCGGCAGGTGCAAACTTCATTTCAACATCATTGTATAATACATTTACGCCGGATTTCAATACAACCGACACCGATTCCACGCCAAAACCGTATTTTTCTTTTGTTGTCGCCCCAACAACCTCAGGGGCAAGAACTTGAACCGCATAATCGGCGCCTTTTTGATTTACAACTGGGGGTAGAACAGATTCATTCTGCAATTTTATATTAATGCCTCCTGATTTTTGCGCATCTTTTTCTACCCCGGATAACGGAACGTTGACGATCTTAACCTCGCCGCTTTCAACAATGACTTTTGAAATCTTTCCATTATTACCATTCTGTCGTTCTACCGACACAACAGCGCCCGGATTTATTTCAACTCTCGGCTGCGGTCTGTAACCATCCGGGAACGAATGAACAAAAATCCACATCGCGATTGAAAAGACAATGGCTGTTAAAAATCCGAAAAATCCGCCAGCGGGCGTTGCCCGTTTCCAGAGCATACCAAGAATGATTGTGCCGAATAGTGGAACTATGAAAAAGAAGACCAGCACCTGCAAAAATTCAAGTATGTTTGAAAACCAGAGCAGCGCGTAAGCCGCGGCGATTGAAATTAAAACTCCAACGATTGAAGTCCATCTGCCGACCTTTACATAATGCTCGTCTGTCGCGGTTTTATTAATCAATGGTCGGTAAACATCGTAAGTCCAGACAGTAGCAAAGGCGCTTACATTGCCTGCCATACCGGACATAAAACCGGCAATCATTGCCGTAACGCCAAGACCGAGCAAACCGGGTCCAAGGTATTGTCCCATTAATAATGGCATTACATCATTGAAAGTATGGTTCGTAATACGGGCGCGCGGATCGCTTTCAGGGACGAGAATCATAGGTGAACCGTCCGGGTTTAATAAAACCGCAAGTCCTAAAAGTCCTGGTATTGTCACGATTAACGGCACGCACATCTTCAAAGCGGCTCCAATTATTGTCCCGTTCTGAGCAGCGCGCAAATTTTTTGCAACCATCACTCGTTGAACTTGCAAAAAGTCAGTGCACCAATATCCAAAACTCACTGCAAGCCCTAAACCGAACACCATACCAAACCAATCAATCCCCATCGGGTTCGTATCAAACGAACCTAAATTTCTCCAGAGACTTGTAAAATCTGCGTTTTGAACAGAAGGATGTATAACCTTAACATTCTGCTGAATCGTCATCATCAGTTTACTCCACCCACCAGCGTGAATGAGACCGAGAATCGGGATCAAAAGCGAGCCGAACCATATTAAGAAAAACTGCAAGACCTCATTGAATACCGCCGACAGTAGCCCGCCAAGCGCAACATAAATCGCCACCGTGATTGACGACACCCAGATACTTACGTGAATATCCCAGCCGAGCAAAAGGTTTAATATTTTTGCCATAGCAAACATACTGGCGCCGCTAACCATAACAGTCATAAAACTGAATGAGATGCCTGCGATTGAACGCGGTCCCTCGCCATATCTTAGCTTAAGATAACCCGGCACAGAGTGAGTTTTGCATATATAATAAAAAGGCATCATTACCACAGCGAGAAACAGAATCGCGGGAATAGCCCCTATAAGATAAGCATGCGCCCCGAGCATACCATACTGGTAAGCCATAGCAGACCAACCCATCGTTTCAAGCGAACTCAAATTCGCGGATATAAAACTAATCCCCGCTATCCACGCGGTCATCTTCCTCCCGGCAAGAAAAAAATCCTCGCCTGTGTTTGCAAATTTTTTCAGATAAAACCCGATTGCAAGAACCACAAGGAAGTAAAAGACAATTATCAAAAGATCAATAGCGCCAAGCGTTAAAGTCGGCGCGCTTGAAACCGCAAATAAAGGGATTCCACTAATTGTGCTCATAGCTTAATGGGAAATTTCTATATGAATAAACAGGGTGAGTCAAGTATGTTTAATGTCAATTTTTCACAAATTCTATTCCTTCATATCCGATGATGTCGCCGCTTCCTCTGGAACGATGAAAAAAACAATAATCACCGCGTTGCGCGAAGCAATCTGTTTTTAAAGATTGTCAAATCTTTTTGATCCAGTTTTGCCAATAATCAAGGATTTAACACAGTTTCCCGCTTAACAGAATAAGTTTTTGAACCGATACGAATTTTATCGTCTCCATATCCGTGAAAAACTCTTATCTTTTTTGAACGTGAAATCTCTCTGCCATCCAGAGTTTTAACTGTAAATAGCGACGGTTCATTATAGTGGAGTCCGTTCCATTCAATTGCGTTAAATGCCACAAATCCAGGTGATTCAATTAAAAATCCATAAGGCGGTAAAACAACCTCACCATTTGAATATTTAGACTTCACAGTAAAATTCTGCGTTGAAGCATTGACAGTGACCGTAACCAGATTTCCCTTTTCTCCAAAAACTGACTGCTGGATTTTTCTGTCTTTAGATAAAAATCGGTGTTCTGTCATCGGCAATCTTGCGGTAATTTCATTCAAAGGATTTAATATTTCGCAGGTGTTTTTGATAAATCTGTCCATCGGATGTAGCCCCTGCGCCCAGCCATTGTCGGCTTTTACAAATACTCCAACGTAATCAGCAGCAATTGTTGATTGTTCAAATGTTAACCGCTCTCCCGACTTCTTAATCACACCGGTTATATATCGCAACTCGCCATCGTCTTTCCCGACAAGCCGCGCGCGTCTCCCTTGTTCGGGATTAAACAACCCAACTCTTACATCAAATGGCGGAACAAGACCCTCGGGTATTTTTACAACAAACGGACCGTCCTTAACCGTTCCTGACTGCGCCAACAACGTCTCCGGTCTATGGTCGTTTTGAAATAATATCTTCCCGTTTTTATCTGTGAAGTGGACAAATACAGTCCAATCAGAGCCTACCGGCTGCTGAACATCCCAAATGTATGAGATTTGAAACGAATCGTTAGAAAGCATTTTGAATTCCGCTCCGGACGGTTTTACTTTTAAACCAGAGTTTTCTTGTTCCTGTTTCTTCCAGTAAAGTCCGGCAGGAATACTATGATAATTTAACGGTCTGCCGTAAATTATATGGTCAAGGACATACTCGTTTGCTGAATTCGGGTCGTACCCATATTTGCCATACATTGCGATGCAATCGCGATATACAATTTCAAATAACGGAACAACATAACCGCCCACCTTGTTCTCAAGTCCGGCGTCGTGATAATGCCTTCCGCTCACACCTGTGAGCCCCTCAAAAAAATCAGAATGCGGAATAGCCCATTCCCTTCCGCATTCACTGCCAAAAACTCCAAACAGAGACCTCGCATAATCAGAAAGCGCCTGCTTCCACTTCATATCATCCCAGCGGGTCAAAGGATGATTCGGGTCGTAGCATTCATATAGTCCTGCTGCATAGGTAGTATCAATAAAATAGGCATTTGCGTCTGTGAGACTTTTTACCGCAGGCAAATTCTGCGGACGTTTCGCAAGTTCAAGCGCCTTTTGTGAACAGGTTAGATAAGCGCGTCCCCCAGCCCAAACACCGCCCGGAACAAGTTTTCCATCGGGCGATTTCATAATAAAATCTTCATTCCAGGAGGGCGAGTCGCGATACATATCCTGATAATTATCATGCAGACAGAAAAGGTAACCGAGCTTTTGAACCCGTTTAGAACACTCAGCCAATTTTTCATTTCCCCCGCATTCTGGCGCAGCCGGCAAAATATCCGGGTGCTGGTTGTCATAACCGCGATGTATCCACCCGCCTATAGTGAATAGAACTTTTTCTATCCCGAGGTCATTCTTAAAATGTTCAGCAACTGCCGCCGCTTCGTCAAAAGTCCAGTTTACCCGTTTTGATATCTCTTTTGCGCTATCATCGCTCATCTTGCGCGAGAGCAAACTCCAGAGCTTAATATTTGCCGCCCCGAAAAGCAGACTTCTATTTTTATCCTGTTTCAACTTTTCATCCCAACTAACAAACCAGCCCTTGCTTTTAGCAACTTCTCTATAGGATTTGCCAATATCGACGTAACCGCCTTTCCCCAGAAAATATAGTTGAAAATTCGTTGCTGTTTTGGACATAGAAATAACAGATGAGAGTGTTTGCTCATCCTTATCAATTTTGCTTTCAATAACAACGCTCAAATAGGGGTCGCGCCAGCTCGCCATCATCGCTGATTGGTTCTTTACAGCCCCGAACATCGCAATATGACAGCCTTCATAAGTATATGTGCTGAATGTATGCGTAAAGGCTTTGCCGCTATCGGCTGGTATTATCAAACCCTCCCTAACAGGAATCACAAAATAACCATCATCCACATTTCTTACATTAAAAGTTCTAAAATTCACCCTTTCAATAAACAACCCCTCCCCGGCAGAATAAGAAAAATCAATCGCGTTTTGCGGTTTTATCAAACTTGTTTTTATGACAAACTTCTTATCGCTTCCAGGCACATCAAATCCCATTTCAATCGCATCACCCTTTTTAATAGCGCTGCATTTAGAAAGTTCAACCTCTTCGCGCTTGCCGTTTACCCTCAATACCGCGCTGCCAAATGATTTGCCGCTTGATTCCCACCAAACAGAACTCTTTTTATCTAAAACCCGGTATTCGCCACTGTCGGGAAAAATTTCAAGCCTAATTGCGGAATTTTCTACCGACATCGGGCTAGGGGTTGAAGCAAATAAATTTGCCATTAAAATTATTGACACATTGCAAGCCTGCAACAGCCAGACAAAACCGTTATGAATAAACGCTTTCATAATAGAAAATATAAGATTATTTTAACAACTTTGACCGATATTTAAATAAATTTTATTCAATTTTATATTGCCTGAATTTTCGCAATTAATCGCGCCGCCAGCAGGATAAAATAATGTCCTGCGTCATTAGCGCGGCAATCCTCTTTAATAGTCTAATTTCATAAAAACCCCATCATTCATTATTGCGCTCGTAATTCAGGCATTGCTGAATTTATTGATAAATATTTGTCGCAACAGATGACATTTTCTAATTTGAAATTGTGATTAAAGGTGCTATTGTTATTGGCGATAATATATTTGAGAACACATTTAACAAAAATATTTTGAAAATTTTGAGTGGACTTGTAACAATATTTTGTTAAATTTTAATGCTCCCGAATAAATATGGCAAGCGGGGGCAAGAGTAAAAAACCATTAGCCGGGTATAAAAGCCGTGACTGCGAAAAAGAAAATAGAAAAGAAAACTGGTGGCAAGGTTCATCCGCCTGCTACCGCAGCGAGTATTTTGGGCGTTAGCGGCGGATCAGTTGAACACACCGCAGCAAAAAATATAAAACCAGAATGGCGCAAGTATTATAGTATATTGCTTGACCTGCGCGAGCAGTTGCTAAAGCAGATGAGTGGACTTGCCAAAGAATCTGCCGAAACAGTCCCCACTTACAGTCTTCATATGGCTGACTCCGGTACCGACAACTTTGACAGAGATTTCGCCCTGAGTATGCTCTCAGCAGACCAGGATGCCATATATGAAATTGAAGAGGCAATTAAAAGAATTGAAAACAATACATACGGCATTTGCGAACTAACCGGCAAACCAATACCAAAATCAAGACTTGACGCAATCCCTTGGACACGCTTTACTGTTGAGGCTCAAAGAGAGCTTGAGAAAAGCGGTCAGATTAAAAATAAACGGCTTTCTCAACTCGGTTCCATTGACTTAATCACTGGAACTGAGGAAGAAGGTGAAACAACAGAAGAAAACGAAGAGCAATCTATTTAGAGTATATGCCAAGAGAAATTGTAATCCTTGAATGCACTGAGGCGCGCAAAGAAGGCAAACCGCCTTCCAGGTATATTACTACGCGCAATAAAAAGACAAAAACAGAACGGCTTGAATTGAAAAAATACAATCCGTTCTTAAAACGTCATACTTTACACAGAGAAATCAAGTAGTTTGACCTATGCCAAGAAAGACACATCCAGATCAGAAAAAAGAAACACGGCTCCGTCCTTCAATGTTAGAACGGAGAATTTCAAGACCAAAACCAAAGGTAGACTTCCCGATTGAATCTATTGATTACAAAAACGTCACCCTGCTCAAACAGTATGTGACCGAACAGGGAAGAATTCTACCCCGAAAATACACCGGTTTGCCGGCTCATTACCAGAGAAAACTCGCGCGCGCAATCAAACGCGCACGGCAGATGCTTCTAATGAAATGAGCGCGATTTAACCGTTTAACCCCGTTTTTAAAAGCGGGGTTATTCATTGGTTTCTAACTGCAAATGATTTGCAATTAGAAAATAATATAATAAAATAGGCTGCAAATTCAAAAAATTTTACTGTGTCCATATGTTATCGCAAACGCCACGGATTATTAAGCGAATCTTTTATCTAATTATGCCAGAATCGGTGAAATATAACTTCTTAAATAACTCCAAAACGGTGTCGCGCTCACTCTGTCTTTATTTATTCAATCCAACTTTCAAAACCAATATCAATCCCGTCAAAAGAGCGGCTCTATTTTTTTACATCATAATACTTACTAATCTATTATTAACAATTTCCACGATCCCCTGCTATGCCGGACAATTTTCCGAAAAAAAAACCGTTGTTACCTCAATTTACCCTCTGTTTCTTATATCAACCAATTTATCTAAAGGGATTGATTCTTATGTTGTTGAAAACCTCATACCGACAGGTTCAAATCCTCACGAATATCAATTTAAACCTGAAGACATCAAAAGAATTCAAAAAGCGGATTTAATTATTCTAACCGGTCTTGCCATTGATGAATGGCTTATTGACGCTTCAAAAAAACTTTTTCCGGAAAAAATAAAACATTGCAAAACAATATTAAAAAGTCTGGACGGAAAATTGATTCCGGTTGATAGTGGCAGGCCTGATGATTTAAAGAAATTTAATCCACATTTCTGGTTAGACCCTATGATGGTGGCAAATGTGGCAAGCAACGTTGCCGCATATTTAGCAGAATTTCAGCCTAAAGAGAAAGAGGCAATTTATAAAAATCTCGAAATATTTATTAACAGGTTGACCGAATTGGATTTAAAAATATCAGAACAATTGTCCCGTGTAAAAGACAGACCGATCATCGTTAAACACAACGCGTATGATTATTTTGCGCGCCGGTATAATATTAAAATTGCTGGCGTTGTTGAACAATCCCACGATATGCCGGTAACTCCGCAATACCTTTCAAAACTTATTAAAACTGGACGCGAAAATAAAGTGGCAGCGGTTTTTGGCGAGACCGGTTCATCTAATGAAATTGAAAAACGAGTGGCAGAAGAATTGAATGCGCCATTTGCAGTATTAGACCCTATTGAAACCGGGGATTTGAACCTGGATGCTTATGCGGAGAAAATGCTAAAAAACGCGGAAATTCTGGTAAATACTGTGAAATAAACGTTATGTTTGCCGATAATAGCAATTGCCCGAATGTTGTGGAAATAGAGAATTTATCTGTAAGATACGGGAACAAACCTGTTCTAAACGGTATAAATTTGAAAGTAAAAAAGGGTGAATTTCTTGCCCTGATCGGCGCAAATGGCTCGGGGAAAACCACGTTATTAAAGTGCATTCTTCGCATACTTACACCGCAAAGCGGTTCTATAAAAATTTTTTGCGAATCCGATATCAACAAGGTAATTCAACGGATCGGATATGTTCCTCAAAAACTGGAATTAGACAAATCGCTCGCGATAAGCGTGCGTGAATTCTTATCGTTGCGGTTAAATGAAACCAGCAAATGGTTTTTCCACAGACACAGATTCACGGATGAAAAACTTTATCCCAAGTTACAGAAACTTAAGATTGATGAATTGTTTGAGAAACAACTCTGCAAACTTTCTGGCGGTGAATTTCAGCGCGTCCTTATCGCATTCAGTCTGCTTGGTGAACCTGATTTGCTGTTATTAGACGAAGCCACAGAAGGGGTTGATTTTAATACTGAAAACATCGTTTACGAGGTCATTGATGAACTGCGCAGAGAACGCGACCTGACAGTAATACTTGTGTCTCACGACATCTCAATGGTCAGCCGTCAGGCAACAAATGTTGTGGCGCTTGGCAATGGCATTATTTGCTGTGAAGGTTCGCCTGAAACCGTTCTGACAAACGAATCGCTTAAACAGGCATACGGAACCCATTTTGCCCCGTACTGTCATCATCACAAATAAATAACCTTTATGTTTGAATTTTTGCAGTATTCATTTATGCAACGGGCGTTGGCTGCAGCCGCCCTGCTGAGTCCGTTGTGCGCGCTGCTTGGAGTATTTGTTATCTCAAGAAAAATGTCGTTTTTCAGCGACACTGTTGGACACAGCGCGCTTGCCGGCGTTGCCATCGGAATATTGATTGGTCTTGTAAACCCAACATTGACCCTGCTGATTACAAGTTTACTGGTCGCAATTTTAATTTTATGGCTTAAGGAAAACACCGACCTTGTAACAGATACAATTATGGCTCTTCTTTTCTCTTTTATGATGGCTGTGGCAATTATAATCTTCAGTCTTTTAAAAGGATTTCAAAGCGACCTGCATAGATATTTATTCGGAGACATCCTTTCACTTGGCAAAAGCGATCTGATAATCTTAACATTTATCTTTATCGCTGTTCTATATTTAATCTTCAGATATCTGAACGAATTTATATTGATCTCCGCAAATGAAGAACTTGCCAAAGTCTGCGGTATTAATACAAAAAAAACAAATTACATTTTTGCACTGTCGCTTACCGTTGTAGTCGCGTTTAGCATACGGTTGCTTGGAATAATCCTCGTCACATCGCTGCTTGTGATCCCAGCGGCGGCTGCGCGCAATATTTCAAAAAACCTGCGTCAGCAACTACTATTCAGCCTCGCCTTTGGATTTTTATCTGCGATGTCCGGCGCAATAGCATCCTATTATCTAAACCTTCCCAGCGGTCCGTGTATCACAATTGTCTGTGTTATCACATTTATTATTTCTACCCTATGGAAGAAAATAATCGCATAACTAAAGAGAATAATGACGACCGCGCTTTCTACGTGATAGAAACGCTCCGTCGGCATTCATTAAAAGTTACCGGCGCGCGGCTTCTAATCATCAAGGCGCTCGCAAACCAGACCAAGCCCGTTACAATAAAAGAACTTCATGAAATTGTAGGGAAAGAAAATTGCGACCTTGCCACGATTTACCGTCTATTTAATTCGCTTGAAAAGAATAAATTGCTGCTGCGGGTTGATTTTGGAGACGGAGTTGCGCGTTATGAAATTCTTACAGATGACAATCCACATCACCACCATATCGTCTGTGTTCGTTGCGCGGCGATTCTGAAAATTGAGGATTGTTTTGTTGAGCAATTTCAAAAAACTATAGCAGAACAGAGCGGTTTCAAATCAGTCACACACAGGCTTGAATTCTTTGGCATCTGCCCAAAATGCCAGTAATCCGCGTAATTAAAACTTCAAGCAAAGAAAATTTTCGCCCCTGAATTATTAAATAATAATGGAAAACGGATGTTTGCACGAAATTAGATTTATCAAAATTATTTAGTAACAGAATAAGCAGCCCCCAAAGGGGTTAGGCAAGGTCATTTTACAATCTTTAATCCCCTATTCTGTAGAAGGCTACCAATGTTTGACCCTTTTGGTGCCTGTTCTAACCATTGCGTTATTGGTCATAAAATACTTTGACAAATTGAATTTCACCCAAAATTTACTTTTTCCTCAAATGCTATTGATTCAGAAGATTCAACCTTAATAAAGTTTTTCTTTACATCTAAAACTATGATTATAAGAATACTTTAATAATTATGGCAAAATCCAGTAACGGCATTAATCGTCGGCAGTTTTTGAACCGCGCCGCGTCAATTGCGATAACGCCGATGATAGTTCGGGCCTCGGTGTTAGGTCTAAATGGAGCAGTCGCGCCAAGTGAAAGAATAGTATTCGGCGCAATTGGTGTCGGAAACCGGGCAAGATTCATCTTACCAAACTTCCTCTCATTTAAAGAAATTCAATTTTTAGCCTTAAGCGATTGCCGCTCTGATAGGTTAAAATCCGGAAAAGAGATGATAGACAATTTCTACGCCAACACAGACTGTAAGACCTATCCAGATTTTAGAGACCTGCTTGCGCGCAAGGATATTGACGCCGTGCTAATCGCAACGGGAAACCGATGGCACGCCCTCGCATCAATATATGCTGCAAGGGCTGGAAAAGACATCTATTGCGAAAAACCGGTCACCCTTTATATAAAAGAAGGCCGCGCCCTTGTGGATACCTGCAAAAGATATGGAACAATCTATCAAGCAGGAACACAAAGACGATCAACCGCTTCGTACAAATTTGCCGTAGAAATGGTTAAACAAGGGAAAATCGGCAAACTTCATACTGTTGAAATGCAGGTATGGACAGGACCGGCAATACCTCATCAACAGTCAACGCCAGTTCCCGAAGGTTGGAATTATGATATGTGGCTGGGACAAACACCGTGGAAACCGTTCGTCCCCGCGCGTGTTAACAACTGGCCCTACTTCTTTGATACTGGCGATGGAATAATGACAGATATGGGCTGCCATTACACCGACCAGATGCAATGGGCTTTGGGAACTGATGATACCGGACCGGTTGAATTTGAGTGCAGCGGGGAATTCCCGGACCCGAAGAAATACTTCAGCGACACAATGATTACAGGCGTTGGAAAGTGTAGGTATGCTAACGGCGTAACGGGTATAATTTATCAAAGACGTGGATTCACAGATAGATATATTAAATACATCGGAGACGAAGGCTGGATTCAGGTTGATGATGAAACAGACGAAATTAAAGCATATCCAAAATCAATACTATCTTTAAAAAGCGCAACCGGAGTTAGCTGGGCAAATGCCTCTGACCACATAAAAAACCTGCTTGACTGCATAAAGAGCCGCAAACAAACACTCTGTCATCCAGAAGTTGCCCACAGGGCGAATACGATCTGCCTTGCTCTAACGATTAGCGCAAGACTTGGAAGAAAATTGAAATGGGACCCTGTTAAAGAACAATTTGATGATGAAGATGCAAACCGGATGCTTTATCGCGAACCACGAGCCCCCTGGAGAGTTTAACTTAAAAGGATTTATGAAAAAACTGGTAAAATCGCTGCTGTCAATAAATGTAGCCTTAATAATCGGTTTTCAAGCCTATTGCCAAAGCCATAAGGCGGAGACCAATTTACCTGAAAACTTCAGTCAGGTTGTAAAACAAGCCTCTTCTTATCAATCCGGCTCAAGTATGGAGCCGCTGCGCGAGATTGAGACTATTGTTGTCAAATGCAAAGGGAATACAGCGCTAAAAAATAAAGTTGAAACTGCGTTAGAACAAATAATCAATAATCCGCTATCCACAATTGAAGCCAAAAAATTTGCCTGCCAGCAACTTGCGATTATTGGTCCTGTAAATTCACTAAAATCGCTCGGCAAACTTGCCTCAGTTGAGTTAACCTCTGGCTTTGCCTGTATGGCGCTTGTAAATTCGCCTTCTACTAAAGCGGCTTCAGAAACACTTTCTAAAGCATACAGAGACGGTAATCTAACGGCAAAGATTCAGATCATCAACGCTATCGGCAATTTAAGGCAACCATCAAGCATCCTATTTTTAAAGCAAATACTCGCAGAAAATCAGCCACAGATTGTTGAATCTGCCCTGTTTGCTCTGGGAAAAATCGGAACGAAAGAAGCAACTGACGCAATTTTACAGTTAAATAGCAACCAGCGCAACGACTATGGTGTAGCAGTTGCTGACGCGCTCTTGCTTTGCGCAGAAAAAGCCGCATCAGAACAGAGACGCGAAGAGGCTTCAAAAATCTATGACACAATTTTCAACACATCGGACTATCCGTTTTATATAAAACGCGCGGCGTTTCTCGGTCTGGTTAAAACCGATAAAGATGGCGGAGCTCTCCGTGTTGAAAAAACATTAATAGACAAAGATTCGAATCTTAAACCTGTCGCTATCTCTCTTATTCCAACATTAAAAGGGAGTGGCATCTCAAGAAAATTCTCAAAAATTCTTCCATCATTGTCCACTTCAGAACAGGCGCTGCTTGTTGATGCCCTTGCGCGAATTGGCGATGATGTTGCCATATCAACAATTCAGAACCTTGCAACGTCGCCTGTTGCAGAGGTCAAATTTGCCGCAATAACCGCGCTGGGCAACATCGGTAATAAAAAACAGGTTGGACTGCTTTTAAAAGCGCTGTCTGAAACATCATCTCCAGATGAATCCAGAATTATAGAAACCGCCCTTGCATCGCTTAAAGGCGGAGAAAAAACCGATATGGCTATTGCCGGAGGTTTGCAAAAATCCGCTCCTGAAATAAAGGTGAGAATCATCAACGTTCTCGGCAGAAGATATGCAGTTACAACTATCCCGCAAATCCTGCGCGAGGCGACATCGCCTGAAGCGTCAGTCTCTCGCGCCGCCTTCAAGGTTCTTTCAAGAATGTGTTCAGATAAACATATCTCTTCGCTTGTTGATGCATTGATAAACTTAAAATCGCCGCAGGTTAGAGGCGAGGTAGAAAACGCTGTAGCTGCAGTTATAGAAAGAACGGAGGATAAAAAGCAGTGCGAATACATAGTTTGCGAACAATTATCCAGCGTAAAAGACGCAGATATAAAGGTCTCTCTCATCAATTTGCTGCCGGTATGCGGTGGCAAAAAGGCTTTTGAAATGGCAAAAGCCGCATATTCCAACTCTAATCCAAAATTAAAAGAAGCGGCATTGCGCGCAATATGCGAGTGGCGGGATATATCTGCGTGGGATACATTAGTCAAAATATACGAGAGCCCGGATTCTGATTCTTATCGGGTTCTTGCTCTGCGCGGATTGACACGGCTTTTAGGAGAAGAAAACATAAGACCAGATGCCGAACTTGTATCAAAATACGAAAGACTTATTAAAGGCGCTAAAAGCGATAGCGATAAAAAATTAATCCTTGGGGCATTGAGCGGATGTCATCACCCAGAGGCGTTGTACCTGGCTTTAGAACTAGTAAAAGAGCCTTCATTAAAATTCGAAGCGATTGAAGCCGTCAAAAAAATTGCCGGCGCAATCCAGAATAAATACCCTAAAGAGGTTTCGGATGCTTTAGGAAAAATCAAATAATGAAAACTGATATATGAAAACTCAAATTAATCGTAGAAAATTCTTAAAGGCAGGCGCAACCGCAGCCGCAATAACAATCGTTCCCCGCTGGATACTTGGCGGAGCCGGCGTTGTTCCACCAAGCGAAAAGGTTTACATAGGAATAGTTGGGGTTGGCGGACAGGGCAGGACAAACGCCGATGCACTTTTCCGCGAACCGGACGCGCAAATCGTCGCTGTGTGCGACCCGAATGAAGAAGCAGATTACAGCCGTTTTTATTATGGCGGAAAAGCAGGACGCGCCCCGGTGAAAGCCCGCATTGAAGAACACTACACCAAACAAAATCCTTCATATAAATGCAGAGAATATGAAGATTTTCGTGTAATGTTTGAAAAAGAAAAGAATATTGACGCTGTGCTTATTGCGACCCCTGACCACGTTCATGCCGTTGTTACAGCCGCGGCAATGAGACTTGGGAAACATGTCTATTGCGAAAAACCGCTTACCCACAACATCTGGGAGGCGCGTCAGATTGCAAAGATCGCGAAGGAAACAAAGGTGGCGACGCAAATGGGAAATCAGGGGCATTCCGGCGAAGGAATACGGATGACCTGCGAATGGATATGGGCAGGCGCTATTGGAGAAGTCAGAGAAGTTCATGCTTGGACAGACGCAAGCGGCTGGGCAAAAGGTCCCGGTAGACCAAAAGAAACGCCGCCTGTTCCAAAAGGATTTAACTGGGACCTGTGGCTCGGCCCAAGAGAATTTCGTCCATATCATCCCGCTTACGCCCCATACAACTGGCGTGGATGGTGGGCATTCGGAACCGGAGCGATTGGCGATATGGCTTGCCATAACCTTGACCCGGCAGTCTGGGCGCTCAATCTACAATCCCCGATCAGCGTTGAAGCGTGCGCGCCCGGCGTTGATAGCGAAGTAGTGAGCCAGTGCGCGATTTTCAGATACAATTTCGCCGCGCGCGGTAATATGCCGCCGGTCAAAGTTACCTGGTACGACGGCGGACTGCGTCCAGAAAGACCGGAAGAACTTGAAGAAGACCAAGTTCTCGGCGGCGGCGGAAATGGTATCCTCTTTATCGGAGACAAAGGCAAAATTATGTGCGCCGGTTGGGGCGGAACTCCGGTACTCCTTCCTCAATCACGAATGGATGAACTTAAACGTCCGCAAAAAACAATCCCCCGTTCAAAAGGACATCATAGAGACTGGCTTGATGCCTGCAAAGGCGGTCCGCAACCAAGCAGCAACTTTGAATATGCCGCAAGATTAACCGAGATCGTCCTTCTTGGAAACGTGGCTTTAAGAACAGGCAAGAAAATTTACTGGGATTACGAAAATATGCGCGCCAAAAACGCCCCTCAAGCCGAGCAATTTATCAAAGAAAACTATAGAAAAGGCTGGGAAGTGGCTTAATCTGACTAATTAACCGAAATAAAAATCGCAATAGCGCAATTGTTTCGTATTTTCTGGCAGAATAATCCAGGAGTTTTTACAATTTTTTTATACAAATTTTATAAATGCGGTGTCTAACTCTATGAATGAATGGCGGGCTGAACAATGCTGATTGTTTGAACTGGGCGCGCTTGCTCTACGAGGCTCAAGCGGCTCGTCTTATTTTATATGGCAGGGCTCTGGGACTGTCCCACTCAGAGGCTGAAGATGTTTTACAGGAAACATTTCTATCCCTCATTAAACTAAAATACAAACCAGAACAACCTGAAAATTATTGTTTAAAAGTTTATAGAAATTTTGCGCTCAATTTTAAACGGAGCCTCTGGCGCAGAATAAAGCGGGAGTTTGAATCCGCAATCTGGTTTGAAAAGGAAGACGCGGATGGATATTTTGCCGAACTGGCTACTGTCGCGCTTGAGAATATTCCTCAAGAACAAAGAGAGGTAATTATTCTCAAAATCTGGCATAAATTAACCTTTGAACAAATCGGCGACTTGTTAAACCTTTCTCCAAATACAGTTGCCGGCAGATACCGTTATGGAATTGAAAAATTAAGAAAGATACTTAATAGCCACGTTGAATATGATTATGAAAACATTCAATCAGATAGAGGAGAAATTAATCTCATTGCATCCTCGCTCACCATCACAAAGAGTTAAAAACCAGTTATTTGAAAAAATTGATGAACAAATTCGCGAGAATAATCAAGGCGAGGAACAACTTTCTGCTGGCTTTCTCTCGCAGCTGCTAATATTAAAAAAACAAGCGCAGCTGCTTTCGCTTCTGATTGCAACTACAATTTTAGCCTGTTCTTCCATAACGATTAAAAATTATGGCAGAAGCGAGTTTACATTTATAAAAGCAACCAATTGCTCGCCTATAGAAATTGTCGCTATGAGCAACTACAGTTCAAGCATCGCTTATTATGTGCCAAATCTTAATAACGAGCATAACCTCCTGACTTCGCAAATTTTAAGATGGACAAATTATTCTGGCTCAAATTGAATCATTAACTTATTCTTATAATATTTATTTACGTAATATTAACTATTAAATTTTGGATTTAATTTATGGATAAAAATCAACCACAGAAAGAGAAAACAGCAACGGGTATGACGCAAAAGACGCCTGTTTTGAAACCGTCTCAGCCGTCGCCTGTAATCCAGACGTCTGAAACGGATAAACCATTTTTCAGAAAGATTGACTGGATAACTTTTATTGCAACAACGGTAATAGTATTTGCCGGTTACCTATACACTCTTGCGCCAGACTGCACACTTGAAGATTGCGGCGAACTTGCTGTAGCGTCATTTTATGCCGGCGTCCCCCACCCTCCCGGTTATCCTGTCTGGACGATTTACACCTGGCTGTTCACGGTTCTTCTGCCGATTTCAAATATAGCATACAGAGTCGCAATCGCATCCGCGTTCGCCGGGGCTCTCGGTTGCGGCTTAATTGGACTAATGGTTTCGCGCGGCAGCAGCCTGTTGATAGAGGCGTTTGATGAATTAAAGTCAATTGATAAAAAATGGGAAAATTTAATCTGCTTCTTTACCGGTTACGTTGCTTCGTTGCTGATGGGCTTCAACGGATTTATGTGGAGTCAATCCGTAATAGTTGAAGTCTATTCATTAAGCGTCCTCTCGTTAACCCTTGTCCTCTGTTTCCTATTTAGATGGATGTATTCGCCATCAAAGATGAGATACCTATATCTGGCATTTTTCACATTCGGTATCTGCCTGACAACTCACCAAACTTTACTGCTTGCCGCCGTAGGTTTAGAAATTGCCGTTGCCTTCGCAAATCCACGTTTAGGCAGAGACCTCTTTTTGCTAAACTGTATCGGTTATATCGGAGGGTTGATCCTTGCCTCAAAAGGCGCAATCTCTTCTTTCAAACATCCAATAGACCCTTCCCGTCCATCAATGGTTTTCTACATCTTTAATTTTATCGGGATTTTTTCAATTTTAACTTACGGCTTCCTCGCGGTTAAAACAAAAAAGATATTCAGCGAGTGGAGGCCCATCCTTATAGGAATTGCGCTTTATTGCGTTGGCGCCGGGTTCTACTTCTATATGCCAATTACATCAATGACCAACCCGCCAATGAACTGGGGCTACCCACGAACCGTTGAAGGATTCAAACACGCGCTCACACGAGGTCAGTATGAAAAAGTCAATCCAACCGATCTATTTAACGACCCTGCCAGATTCTGGCAGCAACTTGTAATGTATCTGGAAGGCGCTGTTGACGAGTTCACTTTTGTTTATCTGATGCTTGGCTTGATACCAATCTTTTATTTAGGGTACAAAATCTACAGCGAAGGCGCTCGCCGGCAGATGTTATGGTTGCTAATAGCAATGGGCGCAACGTTGTTCTTATTTACATTAATGTTAATCGCTCAAGCCAGCGCGTCTCTTGCGCCAATGCTGCCTGTTTTTGGATTTTTAACAACGACAGCGTTTATGGCGGTGTCCGTTATTATGATGATGATTGCATATTATTATCTGCAACGGGTTGAACGCGCCTGGATTTTTGGACTTGTTGCAATATACCTCTGCCTTGCCGTGTTGCTTTTGATAATGCTCAACCCCTCTCCAGACCGCCAGAGCAGAGAATTGACCCGCGTCTTTTTCACATCGTCACACGTTCTCGTCTGTATGGCGATTGGCTATGGATTGACAATTGCGATTGCCGCAATCGCCACGCAATATCAAAAAATCAGAATCCCCGCTCTAATCGGAACGGCTGTTGCCTCTGCTATCGCGCTGTATGTGCTTTTTGTAATACGTTCAAATCCAGAAGGATTTGATATCTCTTCGGAAGAACCGCTCTTCGGTCTCATCCCGAGCAAAGACCCGCTAATCCGCTTCACCGCATTATATGCCGCGTTGCTCGCCCTCTTTTCAACATCTATCTTTATAATCGCAAAAAAACGAGCCCCTTTAACCGCTATAATGATAATCTTATCCCTTATGCCTGTAAAATCCATCCTTTCCCACTGGTCTGATAACGAACAGCGCGGACACCTTTTTGGCTACTGGTTCGGACACGATATGTTCAGACCGCCATTTAAAAATGAAAAAGGTGAATGGAGTTATTCCTCTGAGGAACGGCAAAAAATGCTCCAGAAAGGCGCAAAGATTTATCCCGAAATGGAACAGGATACCGTGCTGTTCGGCGGCACTGACCCGGGACGTTTCAATCCCACTTATATGATTTTCTGCGAAAGTTTCATTCCTCCTTCAAAAAAGCCGCACGACCCAGATTTTGACAGACGCGACGTCTATTTGATTACACAAAATGCGTTAGCCGACGCCACTTACCTGAACTACATCCGCGCACATTACAACCGAAGCGCCCAAAAAGACCCGCCCTTCTTTTCAGAATTATTTAAACCGCTCGGCTTCCTTGATTCTATCTTTATGACGCTCGGCGATAAAGTGGAAAAACGGCGACGCACATATACATCCTATTTCACTCCGTCAGACTTCACAAACATAGAGTCGTTAAAGAAAAAACTCAACGATTCAACCCCACTCTCAAAGTACATACGCGACAATTTATCGCTAGAAACTAAAAACCTTCTTTCTTCAAATCAAAATGATGAATTGAAAAAAGCGCTGTCAAAAGACCTAAATAAACTTCTTGAAAAAGAACTTATCTACGACACGAACAAATTTGCCGGGATAAATCTCTCAAAGCGGACGCAACGATTCATCGCTCAAAATCCTCAAAGCCACACCCGCATAAGACTTAATCGCATTTTGCTTGAAGAAGCGTTCCCGTCCGAAATAGCAAAAAGCAAAGGCGGCGTTTATCCAGACCTTGAAATAATAACCCCGAGCAATGCCGATTCACAAAAGGCTTTTCAAGATTATATTGAAGACGCCCAACGTCGTTTGGCAAATGGTCAATTGCGTCCGGGCGAAGATGTCCGTGTTGAAGGCGGACGAGTTCAGGTCTCAGGTCAGGTTGCGGTTATGTCAATTAACGCGCTGCTCACAAAAGTGATCTTTGACAGAAATCCTGACCACGAATTCTACGTTGAAGAAAGTTTCCCGCTTGACTGGATGTATCCCTATTTAACTCCTTATGGGATTATAATGAAAATCAACCGGAATCCAGTTCCTGAAATTACCGATGATATCATTGAACGAGACCATAAATTCTGGAGCGAATACTCTGAACGATTGATCGGCAACTGGATTACTTACGATACACCAATCTCCAACATCTGCGCGTTCGCCGAAAGAGTCTATCTGCACCGCGATTACACCGGATTCACCGGCGATAGAAAATTCATCCGCGATGACAACGCTCAAAAGGCGTTTTCAAAACTCCGCAGCGCTATCGGTGGAATTTATGCCTGGCGCTATTTAAATCCGCGAAACGAAACCGAACGCAAACGGGTTTTGAAGGAAGCCGAATTTGCGTTCAAACAGTCATTTGCCTTCTGTCCGTTCAGCCCTGAAGCAGTCTTCAGATATGTGAATTTAATTCTAACAATGAACGACCCATCCCGTTTTGACGATGCTATTATGATTGCAAAAACCTGCAAAAAACTTGATCCCTACAACGCTCAGGTAAATGACTTAATCCAGAAACTTCAAAAATGGAAAGACGACACAGCCAATTCTCAAAAAGCGCGCACACAATTAAGTCAATTGCAGAAGGATTTCATTTCCGAACCGTCAAACGCTGCAAAGGCATTCGCCCTTGCGCAGGCGTATGTGAGCATACAGGATACAAACAGGGCGCTTGAAACCCTTGACACACTTTTAAAACAACCCGGTTTAGATGCGTCAACCATAATAGCAGTTGCAAATGCGTATCTGCAATTCCAGCAGGTTCAACGGCTTGAAAATGCCTTATCAAAACTTACCGAGATTTCACCAAATAGCCCCGAAGCGTGGTATGATCTGGCTGGAATTCAGGCAATGCTGGGCAAACCATCAGACGCAATAGCATCAATTAAACGCGCAATAGCACTGAGCGATGAACGATTAAAATCCGATAAAAAAGCAAATAACCTGCGCGAGTCTATTTTGAAAGACTCGCGATTTAATGTTCTAAGGGGAAATCCAGACTTTGAAAAAATCATCGCGCCGCGATAAAGAGTTAATCCACATCTTTATCATTAGTTGCCATATTCCTTTTAATGATATATTTTATTATCTCGTAAAAGGTTTATTAATGGTTAACTACGGAAAAATTTGATGGAGGTGCTGCGATGACAGAAAACGAAATAAAAAATAATAATACTGTCAATGCAGAGGGCGGTAATCTGTCAAATGCGGAAAATTTATCAAAACCAGAACAAATTAATAGCGAGATAAAAGCGACTAATATGGAAAATGCAGAGACAACGGAAACGCAACTAGAAACGGAAACCAAACAGGAGCAGAAACCTCCTGAAATTACAAAAGAGGAATTTGAAGCCTTGATGACAAAAGCATCAAAGGCAGATGAGTATTTTGATAAACTGCTCAGAGTAAGCGCCGATTACGATAATTACAGAAAACGGATGGCGCGCGAACGACAGGATACAATTAAATTCGCAAACGAATCGCTTATAACAAGATTACTTCCGGTGCTTGACAATTTTGAAGCCGCCTTAACTGCGGCAAATTCCAATAAAAACGTCGGTGTTGAATCATTAATAACCGGCGTTTCAATGATATACAACCAATTAAAAAATATTCTCATAGAAGCCGGTGTTGAAGAGATTAACGCCGTAAATCAACCGTTTGACCCGTCAATACACGAAGCGGTCTCTGAACAGGAAACAACAGATGTCCCGCCAGGACACGTCGTAACCCAGATTAGAAGAGGATATAAACTTAACTCAAAACTGATACGTCCGGCTACCGTGATTGTCGCAAAAGCGCCGACTAAATCTGGCGACAAATAAACATATTATTGCAAATGGCAAAACGTGATTACTATGAAATTTTAGGTGTTCCCCGTAATGCCTCAGAAGAAGATATCAAAAAGGCATACAGGAAACTGGCTCTTAAATATCATCCTGATAAAAATCCCGGAGATAAGAGCGCCGAAGAAAAATTTAAAGAAATCGGGGAAGCCTATGAAGTGTTGAGCGACCCGCAAAAACGGGCTGCCTATGACCAGTATGGTCACGCTGCTTTTGATCCCCGTATGCGCGCCAGCGCAACCGCAGGCGCGTCAGCTGGAGGTTTCGGCGGATTCCACGACCCGTTTGATATCTTTAGAGAAGTATTCGGGGGAAGCGGGATATTTGGCGATATTTTTGGGGATACCTACGAAAGTGGCAACAGACCCGAACGCGGCGCAGACCTACAATATGAACTGGAATTAGATTTTATGGAAGCGGCGCTCGGCTGCGAAAAAGAGGTTTCAATAAGAAAACTTGAAACCTGCGAAGAATGCGATGGCTCTGGAGCAGAGCCCGGCGCTCAAAGACGTACCTGCAACCTCTGTCGCGGCAGAGGAATGATAATTACTGACCGCGGATTCTTGCGGGTTCAACAAACCTGTCCGCGTTGCGGCGGAGCCGGTCAGGTGCTTGACAAACCTTGCCGCGCCTGTCAGGGAAGCGGACGCAGAGAAACAACAAAAAAAATCAAAATCAATATACCCGCCGGCGTTGATACCGGCACCAGATTGCGCTCTCGCGGCAACGGCGAGGCAGGACCGCTCGGCGGTCCGCACGGAGACCTGTATGTGCTTATAAGAGTTCGTCCGCACGAAATATTTCAAAGAGACGATGACGACCTTCTATGCGAAGTCCCTATCAGTTTTACACAAGCAGCGCTCGGCGGAGAAGTTGAAGTCCCAACTCTTACGGGAAAAACCCATATCCGCATCCCGCCCGGCACCCAACCGGGAACCGTGTTCAAAATAAAAGGTAAAGGACTTCAAAACCCTCACGGTTACGGCACCGGCGACCTGCTTGTAAAAGTAAATGTCGAAGTGCCCACACATCTAACAAGCGCGCAACGGGAAAAATTAGAAGAGTTCGCAAAGCTTTGCGACAATAATACTCATCCGCGAGTGCAAAAATGGCTTGATAAGGTTAAACGACTTTTTAGTTAAATTTTTCAAATGCGCCGTTTCTTTAATCCAGTCATTTCAGAAAAATATTTTAATAAAGGCGAATTAATAACACTGGACGGTGAGGAAGCCCACCACGCCTTAAAAGTGCTCCGTATTGGCAAGGGAGATACATTAATCTTGCTTAACGGCAAAGGGGAAGAATTTTTATGCAGGTGTGTTGATACCCAAAAAAACAGACTAATCCTAACCGCTATTGAATATACAAAACATCCCCCTTCAAATTATCAAGTTGTTCTAATTCAATCTATTCCAAAAGGACGGTTAATAGAGTCCATTATTGAAAAATCAATAGAATTAGGCGTCTCCCGCATTGTCCCGCTAATCACTCAAAGAGTTGTTCCTAACTGGGAAAACTCAGAAAATATGAAACGGGTTGAACGATGGCGGCAGATAGCCATCAGCGCAATGAAACAATGCGGACAAACCTACCTCCCGCAAATTGACCTGCCAGTTAAGATTGAGGATTATCTGTCAAAAAATGAAAAGTTTGAATTGAGTCTCGTCTGCGCCCTGAGCGGCAAAACTGCGCATCTACGGTCGCACATTGAGCAGTTCAAGCAGAAACATTGCAGGAATCCAGAATCTGTTTCTATATGGATTGGACCTGAAGGCGATTTTACCCCAGAAGAGTTAACGTTGATTAAGAATTTCGGGGCTTTGCCAATTACATTAGGAAATCTTGTTCTGAGAGTAGAGACTGCATCGCTTTGCGCGCTCTCAATTGTTAATTACGAACTAACTATCTCACAATAAATTACTTATAACAATTTTAAATCAGAATTCTGCCATTATTGAACAGCCTCGCGGCTCGGATTGCCCTGCCCTGCCTATAAGCATAAATCCATCGTCAACCCTCACTGCAATATCATCGGTTTGAATCGCCATCAACGAAAAAATATTTGCAAGGTCGTAAATTCTTAATAGCCCGGACTCACCGGTATTGACCGGTCTTTTTGTCTCCGGCGAGACAATGTTATACTTTGCCCAGGGAGGAAATCTAAAAACCCGAGATTTTACACCCTCATTTTTACTAATAAATCGGTCGTAGGCTTGAGAACTGAGTTCGCTCATTCCATATTCAGATACAATATTTAACTCGCTCACTCCAAAATAGTTAGATATCTTTTTATATAGTTCGTTTTTAGGAATCTCCCGTGAACGTCCTTTATAACCGCCAGTTTCAAAAACAATTGAACCTTCGGGCAGCGCAAATCTAACTTTCTTATGTTCAATATATTCAAGGAGATGCGCAAAATTAAACGCCGTGCCCAGAATAATAACCCGGGAGCGGGCTCTCTCGCAATTCTCTAACGCTGAGAATAAAAGTTGATAATCAATCTTCCAGAGATTCTCTGTTTCCGCTATGCCGAAGAATGCCGAATTCTCTTTTCCATACTTTTTCTTCAAAGTTGCAAACATATAGACAAGAGAAGAATGCGGAACTGACTCTGGAGGTGGCGTTAACATAATTAGCTGCTCTCGTTCATCGCTCTTATTCAATATGCAATATTTAAACCAAAGTGAAAGCGATTCTTCATAAATTTTTAACGAAAATTCACTATGAAAATGTCGACTTGACTTTTCATAAGTAGTTCCGCTTGAATAAAAAACCGCGATTCGCTCATTCAAGTCTAAAGAAGTTATTTCAAACTCTTTAAAAGCCGTTGTCGGAATGCAGGGAATCTCGCTCCAATCAGTTATATTTATGTTGTTCTTAAATCTAAAATCGCAAAAGTTTTTATACGGCTTGACGTGGTTGTATTGCAACTTGAATAATCTAACTGCCAGAGTATTCCATAACCTGCTCATTTCCAGAGAGTTAGCGTCTTTAGAGAGGGATAAATTCATAAATTCAAGGATTTTTTCGCTAACTTCCCTCATCTCTTTATTTTTAATAACATCTTCCATTTTCGAAAAGGAATTATAACGACATTATGCAGAGTGATAAATAAGATAAAGTCGCGAAATGACTGTTAGAATCCTGCTACTGGTTTGTGGACTGCTGTTGTCTTGATTGCGGAGGCGGCGGCATAGGCGGACCGCCCCATCTATTAGATTGTGGTTTAAACCTCTGGTCAGAAAATGGCGGTCTTCCATCAGGGCGCATCCCCTGCTGTTGTCTGCCATCTGATGGTCTGCCCGGCGGAGGTCCAAACCCACCCGGCGGCTGACCTTCAGAACGGCGCGGACCGCGCCTCATAAAATCTTCAAACTTTTGCTTTTGTTCAGGGGTTAAAACATTCATTATTTCGTCATTAACCCGCTTTAACTCCTCCTGCATTACCGGATCAATAAGTTCTTTAAGCGGCTTTAATCTGTCGTGGCTATCGGTAACAATCTGGTTGATTTTATCTCTCTGTTCTTGAGTGAGTTCAAGTTTATCACCCATCCATTTCCAGAAGTCCGGTCTTGGCGGATAAGAGGCGGAAGAGGGACGCTGTTGTTGAACCTTTTTTTGAATAAACTGAGTATAGACGACAGCGCCCGTCACTGCGCCTGCTACAAATATAACCATCGCGGCAAGTATTATTTTCCAGTTCTTCACCAGCTTGTTCCAATTTGGTTTAGCCCTGAGAGCACTGCTGTCTCATACGCTTCTTTTGGATTGTCTATGCCAATCTGATTTTGATTTAATAAAGCCCACAAGCAAGCAATTATCATAATGATTATGCAGGGCTTTGCTAATCTCCACAGATTCTGCGCCCATACGAGCGTTGTTTCATAAACCTCAAGCCCTTCTAAGCGCGCCATTATCCGTTTTTCAAACGCGTATGGCACGGTATCTGACGGTCTTTGATGTTTTGCCGCGTTTATCAGTTTATTTAATAACAGGTCTTTATTCATCTCATCAATATTTTAGACGTTTTTATTGCCTTTATAGTTACAAATATTTATCTTTTAAAATTTTTGACAAACATTTTTTCATTTCTGCCCGCGCTCTGAAAGCCCTGACCTTAACCAATGTAGGGCTCCATCCTGTTAATTCGGCAACTTCTTTAACAGATTTATCTTCAATTTCAAGCAATGTTATCACCAATCGCGACGCGGGCGAAAGTTCATTTAACAATCTTTGAATTAAAGCCTTTGCTGCCTCTTCATCATCTTTTGCGGATTCTGGGTCAGATTTAAACCGTTCTAACCAATCTGTTTCGCCGTCGCCAAGTTCGGAAATATTTGTTTCAGGAATCCGTTTTTTATGTCTTAAAAAATCATAACAAACGCGCACTGCGATCCGTGTTATCCAGTGTTCAAAAGGGGCGTCGCCTCTATATGAATTCAACTTATTGAACGCCTTTATCCAGACCTCTTGAACAATGTCCTCAACATCGCTTTCATTATCGGCGTAACGCCTCGCGATGGCGAATATTCTGCCCTGATATTTTTTTATCAAGGGTTCAAAACTCGTCGTATCGCCATCCAGCGCTTTTTGAATTAGTTCGGCGTCGCCCTGTTCCATTGCAATCTATTATACCAGCGCCTTGAAATATAAAAAATGTAAAAATAAAAGCCACTGTTTAGAACAGTGGCTTTAACTGTAAGCAACACAATCGGAATTGTTATTGAGTTGATTGATTACCGCCGGTAGTATTGCCGCCGCGTTGTCCGCGACCGCCTCTTTGCTGCTGATTTCCGCCCGGGGCAGCGCCGCCGCCAAACCCGCCGCGTCCTCCCCGATTAAATCCGCCAGGACCGCCAAATGCTCCGGGTCCGCCGAAACCGCCAGGACCGCCGGCTCCTAATCCCACTCCACCAGGACCGCCAAATCCGCCAGGTCCTCCGGGACCGCCAAATCCGCCCCTGCCGCCAAATCCACCGCCCATTAACAACATACCGATTAATGGCGAATTCTCAATGTCCTGTTTTTGTTCAGGCGTCAATGTCGGTGTAACTGCTGAGACTGCTTTTGCCCTTAAGACTGTGAGTTCTACTTGAATTTTAGCCACAGCTTCGGCTTTCTGTCTAACAACCTGTTCATCATACTGTTCTGCGAGAACGGCTTTAACAAGTTCCTGTTGAGCAGCCTGCAATTTATCCTGTAATTCTCGCATCTGCGGGGCGTTTGCTTGCATCCCGTCCATTAGCAATTGTCTCTGTTTATCGTCAAGATTGCCAAAGAAACGCCCGAATCTTCCGCCGCCCGGTTGTCCCTGCTGCGGTCCGCCTGGAGCGCCTTGCTGTGGAGCCGGTTGATTAGCCGGCGGCTGTTGTGGCGGTTGTTGCTGTGTCTGGTTTTGCTGGGCAGACAACGGTATTACTGCTGTCAGCAAACCAGCGGTCAATACTGCCGTCATTGACGCATAATATTTATTTCTTCTTATTTTCATAATCTTTGCCTTGTGCTGGGTTATTTGTGGTTGCCGATTTATCGGAGGCTGAAAGGGTATTTGTGACCGCAGCCAGTCGGTCGTCGAGCCGTTTTAACATCTGTTCCATACGTTCTAACTTGCGTTTCTCTTCGCCGGTAATGGCGCCATCCTTCCGTTTCTTCTTTAAATCTCCCAAACCCTGTTCTAATTTAACCCGCCATTCCTTCATTTTCTGGAATTTTTGTTCCGGCGTTAGATTTTTCCAGTCATTTGTTCTTTTACTGTTAATTGATTGACTTGTCTGGCGGAAATCTGACGGGCAGTTAGTTACCGCCTGCTCCGACCCGATAACTGTTAGCGCCATCACCGCCAAAGATACCGCAATAATCAATAATCGTATGTAACAGTACTTAAACATCTTGCCTTTCAGCTCCGTATTGTGGGCAATTTCCACAATTTACAATAATTACTTTCAATTAAAATTGACGTTCAAATCAATAAACAGGTTACAGCAGTATTGAGTATTACTCTCTATTTGAATCTTTTTTCTGATTTTCAGGGCTCAAACAGAGGTTTTTTTCAAATTCCTTAGAGAAGGCGCGAATTTCGTTCATAATCTTTTCAGGCTGTTCTTTAAAGGTGGGCAACATCCTTTCAAGAGCCGATGGATTAATGCGGGCAACTTCTGCGGCGGCAACAATCAGAGAAAGGCAATTATTCACTGAATGCCTCATATTGGCGAGTTTTTCATTCAATTCTCTGACCTGTTCAGCCGTTAAAATTACAACATCCGATGACGCCATAAGTTAAAACTGGTTCAAATTTATCCAAAATGCAAGTTTTAGAATTTGAATAATACTATTTTTAGTGTAATAAAGAAACCAATTAATTTAAAGAAGATTAATTTTGAAACCGATTGCGTGAAAAATATTTAATTGTGATTTGACGTAAAAATAGATGAATAGCGCAGACTCGCAAAAAGCAAAGTTTTTCCGCCAGAGCGGCTGGATGGTTATAAGCACATTTTTGGGCGGCGCTTGTATGTTTGCCGTCCATTTTTTTGCCCCTTTTCTTGGCGATACTGAATACGGTTTGCTTGGCACATTGCTGGCGATGATGAATGTTATGATGATACCTTCGCTCGGTTTGCAAACCACGCTTGCGCAGGAAGGCGCCGCGGCATTGACGCCAGAAGACAGAGCCTGTTTTTCAGGCACCGTTCGCGGGGTCCTCTTCTGGACTTTTGTTCTGTGGCTTGCAATGGCGTTTTTCATTGGAATTTTCAGAAACCACTTTTTATCCACTTTAACAATTTCAAATCCTATCGCGCTCTGGCTGGTTATAATAATCGGGCTTGGATTATTGTGGCAGCCGATAATTCAGGGTGTTCTTCAAGGTAAACAGAATTTTTTATGGCTTGGCTGGGTATTGATAACCAATGGCGCGGGGAGGTTGATTGCCGTTGCGATAATAGTGGTTTTGCTTGGCGGAAAAGCCACCGGGGCGATCGCCGGCGCGCTGATTGGCATTGCAAGCGCGATATTGCTTGGTCTTTATCAAATTCGCGATGTATTGCTGGCTAAGGAGAGATTGCCATTTGACTGGAGAAAATGGCTCGGCAGGGTAATTCCTCTCACAATCGGATTAGGGACAAGTCAATTTATTTTTAGCGTTGATATGATAATTGTCAGGGCAATCTTTGGAGAGCATCAGACAGGCTATTATTCTTTTTCGGGAATGATCGGACGCGGACTTGTAATGTTTACGGCGCCGCTTGCGGCTGTTATGTTTCCCAAAATTGTTCAAAGCGCAGTTCAGAAAAAGAAATCAAATTTTCTCTTTTTGACGTTCCTTTCTACCGCCATACTCGGAACTATCGCCGCTGCGCTCTGCACAGTTGTTTGTAAAATAGCCGCTTATTCAATCAACAATCCTGAACTGGTTAAAACATATATACCGGGCAGGATTTTGACTTTTCTGATTCAACATCAGGAAGCGGTTTTGCCTGTGGCAAAGATGATACCGTGGTTTGTGTGGTGTATGTTGCCATTATCTCTTGCGAACGTTTTATTAAACAATCTTCTTGCAAAACAGGAATATCGCGTGGTTCTCTGGCTCCTTGTTGTAGTCTGCGCTTACGCAACGGCGCAAATCTTATTCGGCGACTCGTTCATTCGAGTTATTCAAATACTTGGAATATTCAATCTGATTTATCTAATTACCCTTGCGGTTTTCACTAAATTTTCTGAATCAGATTTTTCAAAAGAGACGAAACCGCTGGCTTCTATTGGTTAAGTTTGTTTTTTTCCGGATTATGTTCTTTTGGCACCGGGGCGCGCAACTTTGTGTAAATCCAAATTTCCAGCGGTCTGAGAGGAGCCATCCATTTATAGAATGGCGAATAGATTAATCTCAATCTGATAACCGAAAGCAACATAACAAAACTTGTTCTGAAAAGGCGAACTTTTGAACCTACAACATCTGTCCAGACAGTTGGGACTTCAAGGATTTTAAAACCTTCTCGCTTTAATACGTATAACAGGTTGATATCAAAAGCCATATCAGCCACTGTCAGGTAAGGGTATATTTTTTGAACAGCCTCTCTTTTCATTACTTTTGCGCCGCACTGCGTATCTTTGATCCTCATTCTAAACAGCAGTTCAACAATTGTGTGAAAGACCCTGCTCGCAAACTGTCTTCTGCGGTTTTGCGCCTGATGCAGAACCGCACCTTCAATCCAGCGAGAGCCAATGACACAGTCTGCCTCGTTGCATCTTTTTACAAGATCATAAAATGCCTCAGCCTTTGTCGCCCCGTCGGCATCAACATAACCAACAAGATCGCATTCCGGGGCAAGTTTCAAACCTTCTATTAACGCCCCGCCTTTTCCAACAGGCTCAGGAATATTTAAATAATCTATGCAGGGGTATTCTTTTTGAACTTTCTGGACAACACCTAATGTGTTATCTCTGCAACCATTTAAGACAACTACAAGTTTAAATTTGCCGCTGTAATTCTTTGAAAAAAACTCACCGTAATCCCTGAGCACAGGTTCAATTCTCTTCTCTTCGTTATATGCGGGTATTAATAAAAGTAAACTTGGTTCTCTCACGCCAGAATTTTTAACATAAAAGGTTTGAAAAGTCTAATTTGAAAACGACGCGATTAAAATTTGTTTAAAAAATTTATTGACGGATATCTGCTTTGACAATAATATTATTCTGAACCTAAATGAATGAGAAAATAGGATGAAGAGGTTGAGTAAACTGACATCATATAGGAGTTGGATGGTTAATCCAGACGCAGTATTTCTATGATCTTTGATTCGGGCGCCAGGGGTCTCTCTTCCCTCCTTGGGATTCCTTCCCAAACTCCTCATTCACCTCGGTGCCCGAATCACTTTTTATAAGTTTGACAAATATCAAAAAATCCCGTTCAACCAACCATTTGACGTTTGTAATCTTCATAATTCTGATAAATATTAATTCCGATGAATAGATTTGTAATATCGCTGGTTTTAATTACGTCATCAGCATTGCTCGCGTTCTCGTCAAGTTCAAACGTTGATGATTCAAAATCAATGTTTAAAACTCCTCCGCAAAGAACAAAAATCTATAAAATCGTCCATTCGCTTCCTGATTCAGAAGAAGCCCGTCTGAGTTTATTCAACAAATTGCAAACACAGGGTTTCGGCGGCATCGTCTGCAATGTCTCATTTGATGGTTATTTGACAGATGAATCTAAATGGCAATCTTTTTTAAACGGAGTAAAAACAGCCAAAGAAATGGGCTTTTCAATGTGGCTCTATGACGAGCGCGGCTATCCGTCCGGCAATGCAGGCGGGCTTGTATTAAAAGGTCATTCAGAATGGGAGGCGCGCGGGTTGCTCATTATAACGACAAATGTTACAGCAGGAAGCGCAGTAACATTTGATATACCTGAAGGAAAATTGTTTTATGCGCGAGCCTTCATAAAGGAGAGGTCTGGCGCATTAAACCCGAATAAGTTTTTTGAATTAAATAATAATATTAGCAACAAAGTTCTTCAATGGAACGCGCCGCCCGGAGAATATATAGTATATGTAGTTGTTGAAGGCAATCTTTATGAAGGCACTCACGCCGAATTGAATCTCTGGCAAAAAATCCCGTATATAAATCTATTGCAAAAAGAACCAACCGAAAGGTTTTTAAAATTAACGCATCAACAGTATGCCGATAGGCTTGGCGGAAATCTCGGACAATTTTTTGAAGCAACGTTTACCGATGAACCCTCGCTGATGAGCCTTTATTTGCGGCAGATGCCGTGGACGGTTTTGCCCTGGTCGGACAATTTACCTTCAGAGTTTAAACGCCGTCGCGGCTATGATATAATGAAAACTATCCCCGCTCTGTTTTCTGAATTAGATGAGAATTATAAAAAACGAAGATACGATTTCTGGCTAACAATAGGCGAACTTGTTTCGGAGAATTATTTTGGACAAATCCGCGATTGGTGTCGCAAACATAATATTGAATCGGGCGGTCACCTGCTTGCGGAAGAAAGCATTGTAAATCACGTCCCATTGTATGGCGATTTTTTCAGGTCAATTCAGACACTTGACGCCCCCGGGATTGATTGTTTGACGAGTATTCCTTCAGAAGTTCCGTGGTATATTGCAAAACTCGCCCAGAGCGCCGCTCAATTGCAAGGGCGTAAAATTGTAATGTGCGAGACATCCGACCATATTCAGACATACCGCCCAAAAGGGGACCAAAGACCAAAACGGATTGTTACCGAAAGCGAAATCCGCGGCACATTGAACCGTCTGTTTATAAACGGCGTCAACAGGATTACAAGTTATTACAGTTTTGCTCAATTGACAGATGAACAAATTAATAGATTAAACCAGTGGGCGGGTCGTTGCGCTATAATGGTTGAATCATCAACCGTTGCCCCTCAAATCGCTGTTTTATATCCGGTTGAAAGTCTCTGGATAAGATTCACACCGTCGCATTTATGGACTCGCGAAGCCACACAGGCGGCAAAGATTGAGTCCATCTACAAAAGCGCGATTGACGGTTTGTTTTTCTCTCAGCGCGACTTTCTAATAATTGACAGCAACACTATTGAAAAAGGGTTAATTAAAGACGGGACTTTGAGTTATAACGGATTGAAATTTAACATAATAATACTTCCCGGAGCCGACACGTTGTCTCTAAGATCGTGGCGGAACTTATCGGAATTTGTTAAATCTGGAGGAATGTTATTCATACTGGGGAATCTACCGAAAAACAGCGATCAAAAATTCCCGTCATCTGAGGTAATAAAATTAGCGCAGTCGTGGTTTAATAATCAGATTGATATATTAAATGATACGGCTGCGCAATCGCGACCGCTCTCCTGCAAGTTTGGAAAGGGCGTCGTAAATTTTCTCCCGATCGGGCTGGAGTCCGTTGTGGCTGATCTGCTGGAATTTTCTAAACAGGTTAAATTTGCTGGCTCTCACAATTATTTGAGAATATCAAAACGAAAAATCGGCGACAACTCGTTGTTTTTTATAATCAATGACAGCGATACAGACTGGAGCGGCAGGATTGAATTTGCCGGATGCGGCGAAGGAGAATTATGGAACCCATTTGACGGCGCAGTAAATTCAGTCAGCGGAAATTCATTCTCTAATCTGCGCATTGAACCTTATGGCGCACGGTTTTTTAAATTTAAAAAAGATAACTACGACGCAAATATTGCATCAAAGATGAGGACAAGCGCCTTTTCTCTTAAAACAGAAAAGATAAAGAGCAAACCTCCTGCAACAGGCAAAGGCGAATTTGTAAAAAGCGAGATAAATGACGAGGTTGCCGGAGATAATAAAATCCTGTGGAACGCTATGGCAACGTTGACAAAGAGCGATGTTGATACATGGCTGTTTTTGAGTTTTAAAATAGATGATGCTTCTCAAATAAAAATAGATAATCTGTTGTCGTTCAAAATTCGCATTCCGTCTGGACAGAAAACCCGCAATCAAATCCTTGTAATAATAAAGGAAAAGAACGGAGGCGATTTTATCGCTGACACAGGCTCGTTTTTAGATGAGTCGGGAGAAAAGACTATTTTTGTTCCATTGAAAAAGTTCAGACTTGCCGGCTGGTCAAAAGATGAAAACGGGATTCTTGATGTTAATAAAATTGAGGAAATTCGGATTGGCTGGGGCGGATATATCGGGAAAGAGGGAGAAACTATTTCATTCGCCTCAAGCGCGCCTGAAATCACAAGATTGAACTTTAACTGATCAATATGGAGTTTAAAGAAGCACGATTAAATCGCGAGTTCAAGACTATCAAGTTGATGATTGAACGGTATTGCCGCGATTTTCATAAGACCTCCGATGGGGTTTTGTGCGAAGAATGCGTTGAATTGCTAAATTACGCAAAGGCGCGGCTTCTAAAATGTCCATTTCAAGGTGATAAACCGACCTGCGCAAAATGCCCCGTTCATTGTTATAGTCCGGAAAAAAGAATGAAAATAAAAGAAGTTATGAGATACGCCGGACCAAAGTTATTATGGACAAATCCTATTCTCACAATTTTACACCTGCTGGATGAACGGAGAGAACCACCGCCTGTTCCGAAAAAGTCTTGAAAAAGTTTACTGGCTTTTTTCTTTATTGTGTTCCATCCAGAACGGGGCAGAGATAAACCAGAGCAATGTTGAGATGATTAGAACAGTATTGACATGGTCTCTGGCTAATAAATCGTTGAAAAACAATACTGGCGCGGATAAAAGTCCAAGAACCGCAAGCGCCGAAATAATTTGCAGAACAATTCTCATAAAACTCTTGTTGTGTAAAGTTTATTCGTGTTTCTCTGGACTAAATAACTTGCGATTGTGTATAGCAACCCTGTTAAAAACCAGCCCGGCAAGCTTACGAAAAATATTTCAATTTTACCGGTTAAAACAAGAACGCTTGAAACAATCACAGTAACGCCCCACGCTATTGCAGGGGCGGGATTAAATTTAATGCCCGTCGATTCAGCAAAATAACTGCGCAAGCCGATTTTTGGGAAAATCCAAAAATCTATAAAAATAACAGCCCCCATCGGCATAAGAATCATCCCCCAGAGGGCTACAAAATCCAGCAACCGCATAACAATGCCGGGAAACATACCTGCAACAGTAGCGACAGCGCCAGTCAGTAAAGTCACTTTAAATCGAGATGATTTTGAGAATATTGCCTGAAAGGCAAGTCCGGCGCGGTATAGGGTTGGATTTGCCGTTGTCCAGCCGGCAATTATAACACATAGCAGTCCTGCTATTCCGCAAACTCGGGCTGCAAGAGGTCCTGGCAATACGTCAATATTTGAGGGGTCTTGTTTTAGTTGATATGCGTAAAGTATTCCGGCGGATAACCATGCCATAAAATGTCCAATATACATACCCGAAGCCGACGCAATTCCATACCACCACTTTTTCGCATACCTGAACACAGAAAGGTCAGCCATACCAATATGCCAAGCCATATTGCAAAACCAGGCGAAAAACATTACGTGCCAGAATGTGAATTTGGATTGGCCGGGCAGCGGGTCTGCGCCCTTCCACACAACCGTTTGAGCAATCTGCCAGAAATCTCCAAATGATTTCATCCCTAACAGACGCAATCCAATTATACCGAAAGCAAGAAAGATTAATATCATCCAGGGCGCCGCGATATTTGCGAACTTTGCAAGCGATTTATAGCCGTATGCGGCAATTATAGAAAAAAGCGCTCCTACCAGAGCAACTCCAAGTACCCATCCGATGCTGTTTGGATATCTGTCATAAAGTCCGGGCATTGATAAATTCAACCAAACGCCAAGCGCCGTTGTAGAAACCGCAATCATTGCCCCGGCAAGCAGAGTAAACATTGCTCCGTTGGCAATGTCATAAATTGTAACAAGTGAACGACCGCAAATTTTCTCTAAATGATAATAAAGGGTTAATCTGACGCGTGTCGCAATTGGGGCGGTCATAAAAGTCCAGCTTAACACCGCAAGCAAGTTTCCAACTAAAAGCCCAAAGATAACATCCTTTGCGCTTACACCGTGAACAACAAAGAGCGGACCAATCATTAGTTCAGTTCCAGCAATATGTTCGCCGGCATACTGTCCTAAAAAACTCTTTATTCCAAGCCTCGCTTGCTCGGGAACTTTCTCTCGTTCATATTCAGCAACCTGCGGCTCTGAAAGTTTTTTCTGCGATTCCATAATAATTGGATTTTGCTATTCGCCGCTTGCCTGCGCGTATTTAGATTCTTTGTAAAAGATAGCTATAAATATGAAAATGACCGATGTGGCAAACATTAGAAAGGCGAAAAAGTTGTAATAACTTGCCCCTGCAAGTTTTGACGAGCCATCAGGATTTTGGATGAAATAATTTATCACCGCGGTGAACGCGTTGCCTGCCGAAATTGACAATAAATAAAACGACATTATAAACGACTTCATCTGCGGCGGCGCTTGAGTGTAGGAGAATTCAAGGCAGGTGACTGAAACCATAATTTCTGCGGCTGATATTATGACAAAGGCAACTAAATGCCACCAGATTGTGGGGTGATAACCAAGTCCGATTTTATGTTCTACATAAGAATTTATCAAAAAAGTGGGAACGGTAATAAAGAATCCTAAACCGATTTTTCTTAACGGCGTCAATTTCCAGACCTTATCAATCAATGGATAGACGAGGTAATTAAACACCGGAATCAGTAACATAATTAAAAGCGGATTCACTGCCTGAACTTGCGAAGGCAAAACCTCAATTCCGAATATATTTCTATCCATATGTTTTGCCTGAATAACCCAGGCTGAACCGGTTTGGTCCCACAACGACCAGAACATCGCAACCGAAAGATATATCGGAATTAACCGCAGAATTATCAGCAAGTTGTCTTTTCTAAAAAGCCCCCTGACAAATTCAATGCCCGCAGGCGGGGTATTCACATATTTTCTTCGTCCAAGCCAGAAAATCACAGTGGCAAGAAACATAAAAATTCCCGGTACGCCAAATGCAAGCCGCGGACCATATTTTTCTAACAGATAAGGCGTTAAGAGTGTTGAGAAAAATGAACCAAGATTGATTGAGAAGTAAAACCATCCAAAAATCTTTGGCAACAGATGACGATTAGAGGCGTCAAACTGATCGCCAACATTTGCGGAAACGCACGGTTTAATTCCGCCCGAACCGATAGCAATAAGCGCAAGGCCAACCGCCAGTCCCAACCTTGTATCATCAATCGCAAGCGATAGATGACCAAAACAATAGACAATAGAAAGATAAAAGATTGTTTTGTATTTCCCCCACAGCGCGTCGGAAATTATCGCGCCAAAAATAGGCAAGAAATAAACTGCCGATACGAAGAAATGAAACCAGGTCTTTGCCTCTTCATCGCTCATCGGAGCAAGCGCGCCGCTTCTATTGCGCAAATATTCCGTCATAAATACTACGAGGATCGTTCTCATCCCGTAGAAACTGAACCTCTCGCACGCTTCATTCCCTACGATATATTTAATTTGCGGCGGATATTTATCTGAGCGTTTCTCCGACATTTTCAAACAATATTTTTTAAATCAAATTAACTATACGTGTTCTGCATAAGAATATATTTTAAACGCAATTTTGCCAGAGGATTTTTTAAAATGTGAAAAATCCAAAATAGTTTCCACAATGCAAAAAGTTTTATTTTCTCACGTTTATTTAATTAAGACACCTAATGAAAAAAACCAAATATTTTGCGATTTTTCTTGAATTTTTATCGCTTTAAACACTACTTTTTATAAGAGTGATGTATTAATTTTTTAAATTAAGCCTTATGAGTTTTGAACCAAAAATTCTACCGCCTTTAGACCCGGATTATAAACCCGCGGCGCTTGCAAACAGACAATTTCGCGATTTTATAAAGAATTCAGGCTGCGCTCAAAAGATTGTTATCGCTCTTGAACAGTCCGACGGGTCAGTCTCGCGGTATGAAACCGAGATTGCTTGTGGCGAAACACCGCTTTGCGACAGCAATTTTTACTACACTGAAAGGTTAATAAAATTTTTACTCTGGTCGCGCGGCGGGTATAAAATCTACTTTAGCGGGCCAAAAGAACTTGCAGCTAGATTGCAGGAACATTATGAAAAATCTCCCACTGGCAAGTTTGATTCAAATTTGATCGGTGAAAAGGTTTACGAACATCCAATTACGATCGTTCATACGACGCTGGATGAAATCCCGCAAGAGAAAACAATGTCAAATCCGCTTGGCAGACACTGGGATGGGTGTCGTGTTGGCTTTGACCTCGGTGCAAGCGATAGAAAAACCGCAGCCGTTATTGATGGCGAAGTTGTATACACCAATGAAACCGTGTGGAATCCATCGGCTCAATCAGACCCGCAATATCACTTTGACGGAATAATGGACTCAATACGGCAGGCAGCGGCGCATTTGCCGCGCATTGACGCAATAGGGGGTAGTTCGGCTGGAATTTATGTAAATAATATTGTAAAGGTTGCCTCGCTCTTCCGATCAGTTCCTCAAGATTTATTCAATAAACGGGTAAAAAATTTATTTTTTGAAATCAAAGCGGCTTGTGGCAATGTTCCATTTGAAGTTGCAAACGACGGCGAGGTTACAGCGCTTGCTGGTTCAATGGCGATAAACGATAATGCGGTGCTTGGCATAGCAATGGGGTCAAGCGAGGCCGCTGGCTATGTTACTCCTGAAGGCAATATAACAACCTGGTTGAATGAACTTGCGTTCGCTCCGGTTGATTACAATCCAAAGGCGCCTGTGGATGAATGGTCTGGAGATATAGGCTGCGGCGCTCAATATTTCTCTCAACAGGCAGTTGGCAGACTTGCCAGAAAGGCAGGAATAGAATTAGACCCGAAAATGACATTGCCGGAAATTTTAAAACACGTTCAAAGTTTAGTATCAAAAAACGATGAACGCGCTATCAAGATTTTTGAAACAATCGGCGTATATTTAGGTTATGCTTTGGCGCATTATGCCGATTTTTATCAGTTTAAACATATATTGATTCTTGGAAGAGTTACCTCTGGCGATGGCGGCGAGATTATATTAAAAAATGCAAAGAGAGTTTTAGAATGTGAATTTTCAGAACTTGCCGAAAAAGTCACACTTCACCTCCCCGGTGAAAAAGAGAAGCGGCACGGTCAGGCTGTTGCCGCGGCGAGTCTCCCGGTAATTGAGAAAAAATAACAAATATGAATCCATATAAAATATTTGTATCTGAATATGCGAGGTATGCGCGGGAAGGAAGAAAATATCCGCTGGGCGAGTTTCCATTCCCGGAAAATGTAAAACCGCCGCAAGGCGCTCCTAAGGCGTTAGTATTCGCGCCTCACCCGGATGATGAAACAATTGTTGGCGCCCTTGCGCTGCGAATGTTAAGACAATCAAAGTGGGAGATAATTGATGTGCCGGTTACGCTCGGCAGTAATAAAGCGCGTCAACAAGAACGATTAAATGAATTGAAAAACTGTTGCAGATATTTAGGGTTTGGCGTTAAAGAAATCGCGCAAAACGGGCTTGAAAAAGTCAATTGTATGACAAGAAGCCAGTCCCCAACGGTCTGGAATGAAATGGTTAATAAAATCGTTCAGGTATTAAAAGAAGAAAAACCGCGGGCAATTTTTTTACCTCATAATGAAGACTGGAATTCAACCCATATCGGCACCCATTATCTTGTAGTTGACGCGCTTAAAAATATGCCAGATGATTTTACCTGTTTCACGGTTGAAACAGAGTACTGGGGGGCGATGAGAAATCCGGATGTTATGGTTGAAGTTGATGAAGATTATGTTTCGGATATCTTGACAGCGCTAACATACCACGTCGGCGAGGTAAAACGGAATCCATACCATTTATCTCTCCCCTCTTGGTTCATTGATAACACCCGTCGCGGCGCTGAAATTGTTGGCGGTCAGGGCGCCGCTGCTCCAGATTTTATTTTTTCAATTCTGTATAGATTAAGGGTGTGGGAACAAGGAAAGTGGAATAAAGTTTTTGAAAAAGGAATCTTTTTGCCAATGTCGTCAGACCCGGAAGAGTTATTTATAACAAAATAAACCAAAATCTTTAAAAATTAATAAGGGAAACGATTTATTTTCCTTTTAAAATCGCTTTTACGGCATCAATTAAAGCGTCAACTTCGTCAGGCTTTCCGACTGTGATTCGTAGATAATCTTTTATTTCGGGCTGGTTGAACCAGCGGACGAGGATTTTTTTCTCTCTCAATTTTTCCAGCCAGATATTGGCTTGGTATAAAGGGGGTTTAACAAGGATAAAATTTGTCTGGCTTGGGAAAACCTTAAATCCAAGTTCTGTCAATCCGTTAGATAAATTAGCCCGCGCGGCTTTAATCTTTTCAATATTTTTTTTGTAATAATCAATGTTGTTTAAAGTCTCAATTGCCGCAATCTGTCCCAATCCATTTACGTTGTAGGAGTCGCGGACTTTATGCATTGCCGCGATTAGCTCTGGATTGCCGATAAAATAGCCAACTCGCAAAAAACAGAGGGAATAAGCCTTTGAGAATGTGCGTGAGACGATAACGTGCGGATATTTTAAAGCAAGAGAGAATGCGTTGTCCTGAGCAAAATCCACATAGGCTTCATCAAGAATAACTACCCCGCGATGTGCCAGACATATTTCTTCCAATTCTTCAATAGGATAGCCGCGTCCGCCCGGGGCGTTTGGAGTTGTAATGTAGGTTAAAGCGGCGTTATAAACCCATTTTTTACTTTTCTTTAAATCTGGAAATCTAAAATCCGGAGTAAGTTTTACAGGATTTTTAATTGCCCCGTGAATATCGGCAAGGACAGGATAAAGGGAATAACAGGGATGGAAATACTGGATGAGGGCGCGGTATCGTCGCGAACTGGAGACTGCGCTTACTGGCTCAACAAATGTTCGCGTAGCAAGGGCGAGAAGTTCATCCGAACCATTGCCGACGATAATATTTTCAGGAGAACAATTGTGGAAGAGGGCGAGTTGTTCGCGCAATTTCTGAGCGGTCGGGTTTGGATACAGCCGCAATCGTCCGTTTGTTGATTCTTTAATTATTTTTAATACTTCGGGCGCCGGTGGATAGGGATTTTCATTAGTATTAAGTTTAATCAGTCCGGGGATTGACGGCTGCTCGCCTGGAACGTAAGCTTTCAAAGAGCGAACCTGTTTCCGGATAAGGGAGTTTGGATCAGGAAATCTTTCTTTCATAAGAATAATTTATTGAAGGATTTCTTTCGGACCTTTTCCGCCGCTTACAAGGAATAACACAGCCATTCTGATTGCAAGCCCGTTAGTTACCTGTTCAAGGATAACTGATCGTTCGCAATCAGCCAGTTCGCTGATTATTTCCACGCCGCGATTAATCGGTCCGGGGTGCATAATTAAGACGTCTGGTTTTGTAATGGCAAATCGCGAGTAATTAAGCCCGAAAAGGTTTGAATATTCGCCCGTGCCCGGAAACAGCGTTTTTCGTTGTCGTTCGTGCTGAATTCTTAAAAGATTTATCACATCGGCGTCTCTAATTGCCTCTTCAATGTTATAAGTAACTCTGCAGCCCATTTTTTCAAACTCGGGCGGAACAAGGGTGCTTGGACCGCAGAGAGTTACTTTGGCGCCAAGTTTGGTAAGCGCCCAGACATTTGACCTCGCCACCCTGCTGTAGAGGATGTCTCCGAGAATTGTCACATTAATCCCTTCAACACGTCCTTTTTTCTCAAGTATTGTAAAAACATCAAGTAAGGCTTGAGTAGGATGTTCGTGGGCGCCATCGCCAGCATTCACAACGCTTCCTTTTATAAATCGTGAAATAAAATGCGGGGCGCCTGCGGCGCTGTGGCGAACAACGAATATATCGGCATTGAGAGCTTCAAGATTTCTAACTGTATCTTTTAAAGACTCCCCTTTTTTAAACGATGAGACCTCAGCATTGAAATTAATAACGTCGGCGCTTAACCGGATAGCCGCCAGTTCAAAACTTGTGCGGGTTCTTGTTGAAGGTTCAATAAACAGATTTACAACGGTTCTGCCGCGCAAAGCCGGAACTTTTTTGATCGGGCGCTCGGAAACTGCTTTAAAGGCGCGCGCTGTATCAAAAATCAGATTAATTTCTTCTGCGCTGAGCGATTCAATATCAAGAAGATGTTTGCGATTCCAGTTCATTTTTTCTATAGAGGATTACAAAACTATTTTTTGCGTCAGTCAATCAAATTCTAAAACAGGTTAAATGATTAGCTAACACGTTCAACTACGACTTTGTCAGCGCCATCTGATTCTTTAAATTGAACGATTACCTTGTCTTCTTTTGCGGTTTGAATTTGCGTGCCGATAAAATCAGCCTTGATTGGCAGTTCTCTATGTCCCCTGTCTATCAAGACCGCCAGTTGAACGCGCGACGGTCTTCCGAAATCATTCAAGGCGTCCAGCGCTGCTCTGGTTGTTCGCCCGCTAAATAAGACGTCGTCTACAAGGATCACATTCTTATCATTTATATCCACCGGGATCATACTCGGATGCATAGTTGGCGGCAGATGTTGATTTAAGTCATCGCGATACATCCCGATATCTATTGCGCCGGTAGGAATATCACAACCCCATTTCTGTTTCAAAAATACCTTCAACCGCTCAGCCAGATAAACTCCGCCGCGCTGCACGCCGACTATGACAACATCTTTCCCATCCTGATATTGTTCGGCAATCTGCGACGCCAATTTTTCAATTATTTTGTTTAGCGCGTTCTCATCAAATAATACTTCGGTTTTCATTTTACATTAAAGGTTAGATTCCGATTTGGAATTGAAGCAAAACAAATTTTAGTTTTATGTTTTATTCGGCTTATTTTCCTCTTTGCCCTCTTTAGCCTGCTTAGCCATCTGCTCCTTCCGCCACTTGCGCCACTTTGCGCGATGTTTGATTATCCAATCAGTCAAAGCATATTCAAACCCGACGTCGTAGCCTGCTTTTTCCGACTCAATCCATTTATGCTTTAATATTTCCTCTCGTTCTGCAAGAAACTCGCGATAAAGTGTAGAGTGCTGCAATTTGTTACAGCCATTACAATGACTTTTATCTTCGTTAACCATAGTACAACAATTCATCAATTAAAATTTATCACTATATTTGGTTATTACAATAAATAACGCAACTTCATTCGGCAACAATCTTTATGTTACTAACCTTGCCAATCAAGTCAAATGGCGGTTTATAATTTCCAACAGCGCTTTTAGAATCGTATCCAATGTCCAGCTCGTCCTTAGGCTGAATCGGTATTAGCCCTGAAGCCTTCCCTTTTATTGATTCACTATCATTGATGGACAGGGTCATAGTCCCGTCTTTTTCAAGTTCTGCCCTGATTTTAAATCTTCGCGGCGGCGCTGCGTTGGAACTAATCGTAAACAGTCTGCCGTCAATCCTTACCGCAAAATTGACTTTGCCTTTTTCTAAATAAAGAGCATATCCGTTTTTATCTCCACCCTGGGCGAGTATAACTCCGGAATCCGATACCGTCTCAACATTGCATTCTATTTTGATCTGTTTGTTCGCGATTTGAGGGGATTCAATCACCCATTCAAAGCCAAGCAGTTCAACATTGCAACGTTGCGCCCATAATTCCCATTTTTTTGATAATTCAACAACTTTTGACGGAAACCGCCTGCTCAGGTCTGTAGTTTCCGTAGGGTCTTGTTTGATATTGTATAACTCCCAGAAATCGCCTGTTAACGAAACAAGTTTCAAATCTCCATCTATTACGGCGCGGCTACCTTCGTGTTCAAAAAATAAAGCCGTTTTTCTTTTTAATGGTTTGTTATTTAACGCCGGCAATAGACTGAAGCCCTCCATTTTCTGGATTTTTGCGCCGTTTCTTTCCAACGGATACTTTGCCCCGGCGGCTTCAAGTATTGTTGGCATAATGTCTATGATATGCCCTGCTTGTTGATACAACCCTCCAGGAGTTTTTATCTTTCCCTGCCAGTTGATTATGAACGGAGTTCTCACTCCGCCTTCATAACAAAAATGTTTATACATTTTAAATGGCGTGTTGCATAAGTTCGCCCAGGCGCTGCCATAACTTATATAACTTCCCGGCAAACCAACCTTTTTTAAATCGTCTCCGGTGTGGAGGATATTTTGCGGACCGCTTGAATTATCAAATCCATACGGATCCCATTCCCAGCAGGCGCCATTGTCGCTTAAAAAAATAATCATCGTGTTTTCATACTGACCCGATTTTTTGAGTTCCGATATCACCCTGCCGACAGCCTGATCAAGCCGGTCAACCATAGCCGCATAAACTGCCATTCTCCGCGCAAGGTCTCGCCGTCTATCTTCTGGCAATGAATTCCATTCCGGATTCTCCTTTCCTACAAATTGAGATTCTCTGGAATGCAATTTGGGTGGCACATAACTGCGTGGCGGCAATGCAATCGCCTTGTCTATTAATCCTGATTGTTTCTGACGTTCAAGCCGTTCCTGACGCAACTTATCCCAGCCGTTTTCATAATAGAATGACTCGTATTTTTCTATATCCTTTTCATACGCATGAAGCGGAAAATGCGGGGCGTTAAAAGCTAGATACAAGAAGAACGGTTTCTTCTGATTCACTGCTTCATTAATAAAATCAATCGCATAATCCGCGAAAACATCGGTTGAATAAAAAGTTCCTGTTTGACCATTTTTAGGAGAGGTATAGAGCCGCTTCTTTCTGTCTGCGGGAAGTCTTGTGTAGTAAGGTTCTTCATCCCAGCAAGAATTAAATCCGCCTAACATACCGTAAAATTCATCAAAGCCTCTATCGGTGGGCTTGACATCCTGTTGATTGTGCAAATGCCATTTTCCAACCATATATGTTCGGTAGCCGGCGTCGCGCAAAACTTCGGCTATGGTAACTGTGTTAGGCTGCAATGTGCCTCTATAGCCCGGATGCCGCGCGCCCCTGTCGTTATTCATTCCGCCAACACCAGCTTGATGCGGATACAAACCTGTCAACAACGATGCCCTGCTCGGGCAACAACGCGCCGAGTTATAAAATTGAGCGAATCGCAACCCGGACATTGCGAGACTGTCAATATTCGGAGTCTTGATTTCCCCTCCGTAACAACCAAGGTCAGACCAACCAAGGTCATCTGCAAGGATTAAAAGTATATTCGGTTTCGCATTCTTTGCGGCGGCAATCAGAAATTCCTGACACCAGATCAAAAAAACAAGCGCGCAAATTAAAAGAAATTTAATCTTCATAAATTTATTAAATTTGTTTTTACTCAATCATTGACGAATTTAAAAAATTCTATATTGTATTAATTGCATATGAGAGCCAGCATAGCTCAGCGGTAGAGCAATTGTTTCGTAAACAATAGGTCGTCGGTTCGATCCCGACTGCTGGCTCCAGTTTTTTTAATCTATTCTCCCCGTTTCAATTAATCGTCTAAATTGCGTAAATAACGGCGTTGAGTCGTGCGGTCCAGGCGAGGCTTCCGGGTGATATTGAACGCAAAATATAGGCTTCTTTTTGTGCCGCATCCCCTCCACTGTCCCGTCGTTCAAATTTATTCTGTTAACTTCCACATCTTTCGGCAATGAAGCAGGGTCTACGGCAAAACCGTGATTTTGAGATGTGATTTCAACCTTTCCGGAATGAAGGTCTTTGACCGGTTGATTTGCGCCGCGATGACCAAACTTTAACTTGAATGTCTTGCCACCGAATGCAAGCCCGAGAATTTGATGACCGAGACAAATCCCGAAAATCGGTATGCCAGAATTGATTAATTCTGCGATTGCTTTAACCGCATAGACAAGAGCTGCCGGGTCACCAGGTCCGTTGGAAAGAAAAACGCCAGCGGGTTTTTTACTCAATACATATTCTGATGAAGTAAACGCGGGAACGACGTGGATTTTAAAACCGTGCTGACGCAATCGTCGCAAAATGTTATACTTTATTCCAAAATCATACGCAATTATGGGAATGTCAGCAGGCGGCAAAGGTTCAAAAACATTCACCGGTTCAACTTGTTGTTTGCCATAAACTAATTTGAAATTCCTGCTCAACCTGTCTTCGGGGTCCCAGTCAAAAGGTTTGCTGTGCGTTACTTCTTTTACATAATCAAAACCGACTAAACCGTGCCAGGTTCTGGCTTTTTCAATCGCTTCCTCATCGCTTAAATCCTCAGTTGATATAAAACCGTTCATTGCGCCTCTAACTCTTAACTTTTTAGTAAGCGCTCGGGTATCTATTCCTTGAATTGCAGGTATGTTGTATTGCTTTAAATATTCATCAAGCGACTTTTCCGCCCTCCAGTTGCTAACCACAGGAGAAAGTTCTCTGATAACAAAACCGGATACGTGTGGCTGAAACGATTCAATGTCCAGCGAGTTAATGCCATAATTTCCAATATGCGGATATGTCATTGTGACAATCTGCGCTTTATAGGAAGGGTCTGTTAGGATTTCCTGGTAGCCGGTCATTGAAGTATTAAAGCAAACTTCACCACAGGCGCTCGCGGTAGCGCCGACCGCGTAGCCGTGATAAATCGTTCCGTCTTCAAGTGCGAGTATAGCCTTTTTCATCTCTTAAATATCGTGGGTTAATGTTATTCATAAAAGGTTACAAATCAAGCGGGATGTCTAAAACGGTCTTTATAAACTGTAGACTATTTTGCCACCAACGATTGTGATAACCGCCCTGCCCTTCAATTTCCAACCACCAAACGGACTGTTTTTAGATTTGCTTGCTGACTGCTGTAAATCGTAAGTCCACTCTGCAACAGGATTAATTACGGTTATATCCGCAACCTTCCCAACGCCAAGAGTTCCCCTGTCAAGTTTGAATATCTTCGCTGGATTAATTGTCATTCTTTCAATCAATTCTAATAAATTAAGCCTATTTGTATGATAAAGCCGCATTAGAGATAGGGCGAGAGAGGTTTCTAATCCGGTCATTCCAAAAGGAGCGTTGTCAAATTCAACTTCTTTTTCATAGATGCAATGCGGGGCATGGTCTGAGGCTATTGTGTCCAGAGTTCCATCAACAATGCCTTCAATTATCGCGGCTCTGTCTTCTGCGGAACGAAGCGGCGGATTAACTTTGAAATTTGTGTCATACGAATGCCAGAAAACAGAGTTTGTGAAGCCAGCCTCTGAATCGATCAAT
>JBMFQZ010000015.1:0-86102 GCA_049968335.1 Verrucomicrobiia bacterium | reverse complement strand
TTGGGGCAACTGGCGGTGTTCCTGGCATTGGGGACGCTGATACGACAAGGATATTCTTCTTTGATCCAACAAGGTAAAATATTGATTTAATATTTTTTTTCAATAGAGCGCATAGAATAATCTATGGGCTCTTTTTTTTGTGAAAATTCAGAGTTTTATTGTCAAAACTGTGCGTAAAAAAGCACAGGAGTGTGACTTAAAAAGCACATTTGTTAGATTTTTCTATCAAGTAAAATATTAATAGAAAGAAAGAGACAGGCTTATGAAGACAAACAAAAAATTTAACAGAGGAACAAGCGGTTTTACCCTGATAGAGCTGCTTGTTGTTATAGCAATCATAGCGATACTTGCGGCGCTTTTGTTGCCGGCGCTTGCGAAGGCAAAGGAACAGGCGCGCGCGACAACCTGTAAGAACAACGAGCGCCAGATAAGTCTTGGCATACTGATGTATGCCGATGAGAATAGAGATATAATGCCCTGGCCACCGCGCGATAATACTCAGGGAAGGACATTAAACGAGCAACAAGTATTTGCCCCTGGCGGTCCTGGCGGCGCAGTTACCCCGGGCAGTCCATTGCCTGATTCAGTATATATTCAAAATGCCGATAACTGGGCAATCCACGCCGAAAGCGGGTCGGTGTTTCCGTATGTTACTGGACAAAAAAAGTATAATGGTAATATGACAGCGATGATTAAGACGATATATCCTGTTTATCGTTGTCCGAGCACTGGTGTTAAGGGAGAAGTATTGAGAGTCAACTACAGTATGAACAAGTGGTTTAATCCTGGCGAGACCTCCCGTGGTTCAGCAATGGCGGCTGAAGGGATGAAGACGGTGGCGATAACCAAGCCATCGCAGAAGGTATTGATTGTTCAGGAGACACCTGAATCAATGAGGGAGACCGGGTTTACGCCAACTGCTGGTGGGAGCGCAGCGACTGCGATGAAAACTGGTTCATTTTTGTCGCATCTTGGCAAAGGGAATATAAGTTTTTGCGATGGTCACGTAGAGCAGGTGAAGACGGAGAGGTTGCTACAGATGGTTGGGGCAACTGGCGGTGTTCCTGGCATTGGGGACGCTGATACGACAAGGATATTCTTCTTTGATCCAACAAGGTAAAATATTGATTTAATATTTTTTTTCAATAGAGCGCATAGAATAATCTATGGGCTCTTTTTTTTGTGAAAATTCAGAGTTTTATTGTCAAAACTGTGCGTAAAAAAGCACAGGAGTGTGACTTAAAAAGCACATTTGTTAGATTTTTCTATCAAGTAAAATATTAATAGAAAGAAAGAGACAGGCTTATGAAGACAAACAAAAAATTTAACAGAGGAACAAGCGGTTTTACCCTGATAGAGCTGCTTGTTGTTATAGCAATCATAGCGATACTTGCGGCGCTTTTGTTGCCGGCGCTTGCGAAGGCAAAGGAACAGGCGCGCGCGACAACCTGTAAGAACAACGAGCGCCAGATAAGTCTTGGCATACTGATGTATGCCGATGAGAATAGAGATATAATGCCCTGGCCACCGCGCGATAATACTCAGGGAAGGACATTAAACGAGCAACAAGTATTTGCCCCTGGCGGTCCTGGCGGCGCAGTTACCCCGGGCAGTCCATTGCCTGATTCAGTATATATTCAAAATGCCGATAACTGGGCAATCCACGCCGAAAGCGGGTCGGTGTTTCCGTATGTTACTGGACAAAAAAAGTATAATGGTAATATGACAGCGATGATTAAGACGATATATCCTGTTTATCGTTGTCCGAGCACTGGTGTTAAGGGAGAAGTATTGAGAGTCAACTACAGTATGAACAAGTGGTTTAATCCTGGCGAGACCTCCCGTGGTTCAGCAATGGCGGCTGAAGGGATGAAGACGGTGGCGATAACCAAGCCATCGCAGAAGGTATTGATTGTTCAGGAGACACCTGAATCAATGAGGGAGACCGGGTTTACGCCAACTGCTGGTGGGAGCGCAGCGACTGCGATGAAAACTGGTTCATTTTTGTCGCATCTTGGCAAAGGGAATATAAGTTTTTGCGATGGTCACGTAGAGCAGGTGAAGACGGAGAGGTTGCTACAGATGGTTGGGGCAACTGGCGGTGTTCCTGGCATTGGGGACGCTGATACGACAAGGATATTCTTCTTTGATCCAACAAGGTAATATTCTAACATTTGAACGAGGAGTATGAATGAGCGCCGGGTTAAAACCTGGCGCCTTTTTTATCAAGTAAAAAATATTTGCAGTAAATTGATCTCATTTAAATTGTTGACATTTAATAAAATGTTATGAAAATTGGATTAATCTGCGCAAAGAACTGCAGTAAGGTGTCAGAATAAAGACAGATGCCAGAATGTGGCGTTAGCAGTCCTGCCGGTGCAGGCGCTCCAGTCAGTTTTTTGAGCAGAAGAGTAGTTAATATGAATCAGACAAGATTGTTTGTTGGAAATCTCTCCTTCAAGACTGGAGAGCAGGAATTGAAAGATTATTTTTCACAGGCTGGAGTGGTCACTTCAGTAAATCTGATGGTAGATAAGTTCACAGGCAAGTCCAGAGGATTTGCGTTTATAGAATATTCTACACCTGAAGAAGCTCAGCGCGCAGTTGACCAGTTCAACAGCAAGGAATTCCAGGGAAGAACATTGACCGTTAATATCGCCAGACCACGCGAAGAGCGCCCGCCTCGCGAAGGCGGTTTCAGACGGGATAATCGCCGTCATAAAGAATAGTTTTTACCGGACAATAATATTTTTATCATAGACAACATATCCGACGTGGATGTGTTGTCATTTTTTTTATTATCTATGAAATGGTATAGCAAACGGATTAAATATTTTAGTTATAATCTATAAATATTTGATTTTGGTAATATGGCGCGCTAAAGCAGGAACTGATTGAGCAAAACAGAGATTGTATAAAATTTACAAAGGTCTGCAGAATATTGCCTTTTGAAATGATTTATATTAGTCTTGATCATAAAATTATGAAAAGGTGGAGATTAGTTGTTAATTTGGCGGTTTTGTTGGTTTGCGTTGTTATGTGGCTCGCGGGATGCGCTACTGTTCCTGAAACCGGGAGGACACAATTGATTTTAATGACACCTTCTGAAGAGATTCAACTCGGTATTTCAAGTTTTGAAAAAGTGAAAAAAGAGACGCCAATTTGCAAAGACCCGTCAATTAACGCGCTTGTTCAAAAAGTTGGAAAACGAATTGCCGCGGTGGCAAACCTGCCGGGGGCGCAATGGGAGTTTGTAGTTTTTGAGAGTAAAGAGGCAAATGCGTTTTGTCTGCCGGGGGGAAAGGTCGGGGTTTATACTGGTATTTTACCAATAACGAAGAATGAAGCCGGACTTGCCACAGTAATTGGGCATGAAGTAGCTCACGCAGTTGCGCGTCACGGCGCTGAACGGGTAAGTCAAGCGCTATTGATACAGGCAGGGGGAAGTTTAGTAGGCAGGGCAATAGCCTCTTCTGATCCAAGAACACAGACGGCGGTTTTGCTCGCTTATGGAGTAGGAACAACAGTCGGCGTAGAGTTGCCTCACAGTCGGATGCAGGAGAGCGAAGCCGATCATATTGGACTGATTTATATGGCGCGCGCCGGTTATAATCCAGAGGAAGCAATCGCATTCTGGCAAAGGTTCGCAGAATATAACAGAACTCACGGCGGTTCAACTGCGCCGGCATTTTTAAGAACTCATCCGCTTGATGAAAAACGAATTGAACAGTTAAAATCCTGGTTGCCAGAAGCCAGAGCGCAGTTCAAGCCATATCAATAATAACTATTCAAAATTTTGTTTTCTAATATTTTTTTGGACAAAACGCCATTTTAGTTTTTAAATCTATGCCGATGAATGTACCGTTTTTAAATTTGGCAGCGCAATTTGAAAAGATCAAAGATGAGTTATTGCCAGCGGTCGAAAATGTTCTGGCAAAAGGGCATTACATTTTGGGCAACAATGTTGAGGAGTTTGAACGGGAGATTGCCTCTTTTTGTAATGTCAAATATGCAATTGGAGTTAACTCCGGGTCTGACGCGTTAACTTTGAGTTTAAAGGCGCTTGGTATTAAGCGGGGCGATGAAGTTATAACAACACCGTTCACTTACATCGCTCCGGCGGAAGCTATTTATCAAGTTGGCGCAAGGATTGTCTTTTGCGATATTGATGAAAATACATTTAACATCAATCCGCGAGAACTTGGAAAAAAAATTACCGCAAAAACCAGAGCCATAATCCCTGTTCATCTTTTTGGACAACCCGCCCCGATGGATGAGTTGATTTCACTAGTTGAGGGGACAGAAATAAAAATCGTTGAAGATTGCGCGCAGGCAATTGGCGCAAAATATAATGGGAAGCCTGTTGGTTCTTTCGGAACGGTCGGTTGTTTTAGTTTTTACCCTACGAAAAATTTAGGAGCCGCTGGCGATGGCGGGATGATTGTCACTGATAATTCAGAACTTGCGAAGACAATAAAAATGTTGCGTGTCCACGGCATTTCAAAAAGATATTATCACGATATTCACGGTTATAACTCGCGCCTTGATGAACTGCAGGCGGCGATTCTGCGGATTAAGTTAAAACATTTGAATCAATGGAACGCGCGGAGGATTGAAATTGCCAATCGCTACAGCCGCGGACTTGCCAACCTGCCTGTAAAATGTCCAACAATTTTACCCGGAAATATCCACGTTTTTCACGTCTATGCCATACTATCCGATAGACGCGATGAGTTGCAGAACTATCTGGAAAAACAAGGAATACCTACAATTATTTATTATCCAAAACCGCTTCATTTGCAAAAAGTTTACGATGAAATGGGTTGGAAAGAAGGCGACTTTCCAGTGGCGGAATCGGTGTCAAAGAGAATATTGCCTTTGCCTATCTATCCTGAACTTAGAGATGAACAGGTAGATTATGTAATTGATTCAATAAGAAAATTTTTTAATATCGCTGGTTGAATGCGAATTTGAAAATTCAAAAGCAAGTTAACAATCTGACTTATAAATAACGATGAGACAATCACGACATATCGGAAAGACATTAAGAGAAACGCCAAAAGACGCGCAAACAGTGGCTCATGCGTTGATGTTGCGCGCGGGTTATATACAACAGTTATCAGCAGGCGTTTATATATATATGCCGCTGCTTTACAGAGTGCTTACAAAGATATCCCAGATTGTGAGAGAAGAGATGGTAGCAGCAGGAGCAGAAGAGTTGCTGATGCCGGCTTTGCAGCCAAAAGAGTTGTGGGAAGAATCAGGCAGGTGGGAACGTTATACCGCTATTGACGGCATAATGTTCGCATTCAAAGATAGACGCGGCAGCACGGTCTGTCTTGGCCCAACTCACGAGGAGGTGGTAACGGATATATTGCGACGGGAGATAAAATCGTATAAAGATTTGCCTAAATGCGTTTTTCAAATCCAAACCAAATTCAGGGATGAGATACGTCCCCGTTTTGGTTTAATGCGCGCCCGCGAGTTTATAATGAAAGACGCCTATAGCTTTGACGCCGATGAAGAGGGGCTTGAAAAATCGTATGAAGCTATGCGGCTTGCCTATCACCGCATTTGCCAGAGGCTCGGATTTAAATACCGCGCTGTAGAAGCAGACCCCGGGGCAATCGGCGGCAGCGGCAGTCAGGAATTTATGGTTCTCGCCGATACAGGTGAGGACACAATTCTTTTTTGCAATAAATGCGACTACGCCGCAAATCAAGAACAGGCAAGTTCAAAATTAGAAGTCTTTGAACAGGACAAAGAGATGCTGCCGATGCAGGAAGTTCTCGGGGAAGGCATAATTCAGGCTGAACCGCTCTCTCGGTTTCTCAATATCCCGATGTGGAAAATTACAAAGACGATTCTTTATGAAGCCGATGGAAAACTTGTAGCAGTAATGGTAAGAGGCGATTGCGATGTGAATGAAGTCAAGGTTGCTAATTATCTTAAATGCAAATCTTTGAAACTGCTCGCGCCCGAAAAAATCAAAGAATTAACAGGCGCAGAAGTCGGATATGCCGGTCCGATAGGACTGCCGGAGGGAACGTTGATAATTGCTGATAATTATGTAAACGGTCGCGTCAACTTTGAATGCGGGGCGAACAAGACAAATTATCATAACATCAATGTGAACTTTGGCAGAGACCTGCCATATCCGATTTTTGGCGATTTTAAATTGGCGAAAAATGGAGATAGTTGCCCGCGATGCAATGATGGAAAATTAGAATCAGCCCGTGGTATTGAAGTAGGACATATTTTCAAACTCGGCACAAAATATTCAGAGGCGATGAACTGCCGCTTCCTTGATTCAGAAGGAAAATCGCGTCCGGTTATAATGGGATGTTACGGCATCGGCGTCTCGCGAATCGCCGCAGCCTGTGTTGAACAGAGTCACGACGACAAAGGCATCATCTGGCCAATTCAAATCGCTCCTTTCCACGTTCACCTTATCGGTCTAAACCTTGAAGACGCAGCGGTTGCAGAGCAGGCAGAAAAAATCTATTCCACGCTTAACAGTGAAGGCATAGAGACTCTTTATGACGATAGACAAATGCGCGCGGGCGAGAAGTTTAGCGACGCGGATTTAATTGGAATTCCAGTCCGTCTGACAATAAGTAAGCGAACGGTTGAACAGGGTAAAATAGAGTTTAAACCCCGTTACGCGCAAAAATCTGAATTGATTACTCTGAACGAGGCAATTGAAAAAATTAAATGCATGATCAGAGATTCAATTAACGCAGGCAGAAAATCAGGTTTCTAAAATAGATTTTTACTTGATTTAATAATATTCGCTTTCGCTGTAAAACTTTCAGCCTTGCGGAAGATATTGCTGTTTATGAGTAAAATTATCTGGTTTGTCTTATATTGGAGTGGAGAAATGGGTTTTGCTAAATGACGATAAGAGAGAGAATGCTTTACAAAGCCGGGCTTGCGGCAGGGTTTCTTGGAAAATCTGCTGAACTGGTCGCTGGCTTTGTTAAAAGCAATCAAAATCCAGATGGCGGCTTCAGAGGACGTTCAAACGAGAGTGACCTTTACTACACGATGTTCGGTTCTGATTCTCTTGTTGCTTTAAAATCAAAACCAGTATATCCAATCGGAAAATTTATATCTAAATATGTTTCAACAGAGAGTCTTGATTTTGTTCACCTCTGTTCATTAATAAATTTACTAACTGCCCGGCTGCAGACTGAACAGAATACAATGGAGACGGGAGAATTTGAGATTATATCCATTAACATAAAGCAGATGGCAGAAAAGATTGAAAAATACCGTTCTGCAGATGGCGGTTACAATGTTATTGAAAAATCGTTCCGTTCTTCTATTTACGGGAGTTTTCTGGCTATATCAGTCCTTGAAGAGACTGGCGCGCCGCTAACTAACGCGCCATCTATCATTGATTCTATTAGAAAACTTGAAAGCAATGACGGCGGTTTTGCTAATGAATTAGGAATGAAAGAGGGAACAACAACCGCAACGGCTGCAGCGATAATTTTGCTTAATAAACTTGGCTGCGATATCCAGTCTGAAAAAACTGACTGGTTATTAAAAATGCTTCATAAATCTGGCGGTTTTCTTGCTTCTCCTTCTACTCCTATACCCGACTTGCTTTCAACAGCCACTGCTTTGCATTGCCTTTCTGAAATCGGTTTTGATATGAGTAAAATCAGGGAACAATGTCTTGATTATTTGGACAGTTTATGGAGCGGTGAAGGCGCGTTTTATGGAAACTGGGTAGATGAAAAAACCGATGTGGAATACACGTTCTACGGTTTACTTGCTCTGGGCAGCCTTTTATAACTTCGGGAATGTTAATAAATGAGTTGCGTTCGGAAAAATTCTGACCGCAATCTATTTGTTAAATAATCATATTCTAAATAGTATAGGAATCCTGATTTATCGGTAATTTCAAGATTATCGCTGGTTTCCCATTTAATAGTTCCAATATTTGTAGTTGAGTTTAGCCTGAACATCTGGTCGGTTTTCCCTCCAAATAAAAATAGATGATAAATGATTCCGTTAGTCTGGTTGATGGACTGGTTGTATTTAATAATATTGACTGGAACTGAAGATGGAGCAACTTGATTTCTCAGGATTATTCCTTCAATCCCGCCTGCAACAATCTGTCCGTCAATAGTTGCGACGCTGTATAATGACTTGCCCGAGATTGTTCTCAGCTGCTGCCAGTTTACAAGATTTGTGCTGTATAAAACAGCGCCTTGAAGACCTACCACATAATAGATGCCATTGACATAAGCGACATCCGTCAGCCACTTTTTTGTTCCTGAATTTTGCGCTACCCAGTTAACTCCGTTTGTGCCTGTCAAAATCGTTCCACTGTTTCCGACAATGATGAAATTGGTATTTAAATATCTGACTTTGTATAACCAGTTTGTTGTGCCTGAATTGATGCTGGTCCAGTTGTTTCCATTTGATGAGAATAAAATTGTTCCCGCAGAACCGACCGCTACAATGCCGTTTTCTGACCCCGCAAGACCGCTTAAACTACTTGTAACTGGCGTTGTCACGCGCGTCCAGTTAGTTCCATCAGGACTCCGAAATATTAAGCCATTGTCGCCAGAGATATAAAACTGGTTATTCCATTTGCATACACCTTGAAAGGTGTTTGTGTTAAATCGCGGCACCAAATTCCATACAACTCCAAGCCCGCTGACGTAATTTGTAGTTAATACAATGTTTGTGCCGGCATAATTTGTTGTTATCTCGGGAAGATACTCGTTTGTGCTATAAAGTACTAAGCCCTGACTTCCTGTTGCAATTAGCATATTTGTATCGCCCGCAATACCGAGAAACACGGAGTTTGTTGCCGCCAGCGGAACAAGTTCAAGTTCCCAGTTCACACCATCGCTGCTTGTCATTATGCAGCCATTGTTTCCAACTCCGACGTAAAAACCAGCCCCGCTTGAAATATCCCACAACCACTGTCGCACCGAAGAAGCCGATGGAACCCAATACAGAGTTCCATTGGTTTTATAGCCTTCGTAAAGCATCCCGGTCATTCCGCCGATTAAAAACATATTTTGCAGGCTTAACACCGATGAGTAATTCCATGACGCAGGCTTATTGAGAAACGAAGTTGATAGCAGGTTTGCCCAGCTAACTCCGTTATAATATCTGACCTCATTATTTCCTACATACAGGCGGGTATTTTGCAAACCGAATGCAAGCCCGTTCAGCGAATTTGTCGCCCCTATGTTTTCTAATGTCCAACTGTTGCCGCCATTTGAACCGATTAACGCCACACCGCCTTCGCCAACAGCGTAAAAACTGGCATTAGTAAATGCGACCCTGTTTAAATGTTGCGTAGTGATCGGCGAGACTTTTGTCCAGTTGACAAGATTTTGGCTTGTGAGAATTGTTCCGTTTTCTCCGACCGCCACGATAACAGGGCTGCCCGCCCTGTTGCCAAAACATACTCCGCGCAGCCAGTTCGTATAAGATGTCGTCCTTTTTACCCAGTTTGTTCCATCAAAACTGCTGTAGATGCTCCCGTTGTCGCCGACTGCAACCGCAACCTGAGTAAGAGTTGAATTGTAGTTAATCCTGCCTGCCGCAACCCCTTCAAGCCAATCTGTCGTAGCAGGGGATATCTGCGCGGGATAATAATTCTCTCCATCGTCAGAATATAAAATCAATCCATTTTCTCCGGTGACTATTATTTTTGAATTAAAAAATGTCACAGCCCTCAAAGCATTCGTATAACCGGTATCTATCTGTTGCCAGTTTTTAAAATCGTAACTTATATAAATTTGTCCCTTGTCACAGACTTGAACTGCAAGTCCTAAACTGTCTGAATACGCGATTTCAGAAATGTTATTTCCATGAGGATCAGGATTTGACCATTTCCATTTAGCCTGCAGGGTGTTAGATAGGGTAAGACCCAAAATAATAACTAACCAGATAAAAAGCATCATAAATAAATCATCCCTATTAATTATTTTGGCTTTACGTATATCGTAATTTTAACATTTTGTGAAGTCTTAAAACAGTAGCAGAGCATCTGATTTCAGGTAAATGCAACATCAATGCAGTATTTATGAATATAATTCAACCTGTTTGCAAACAGGTTTCCGCGCGTCCCGAGTGATGAATTGTAATAGAGTTAGTGAAAATATTTTTGATTTTATTCAAAAACACGGGTTTTATATATTTGATTATAAATAGCAGGGATATTCACAATACTTGATTTTAGCAAGTGTATTTACTATGAACCGGTAGGCTTCAGGCATAATTCGTATCTGATTGAATGAACGGAGTGTGAAAAATGTGATACTGCAAAAAATGTGGTGATGGTCCTTTGAGGCAGGCGAGTTCATTACGGCATTAATATAATGCCAAGCATTATTATGCTGATTTATTATAATCGCATAGCGATTATTTTATATAACCCTTTTTCGGGCTTTTACACCCACGGGTTAATTGCCTTGCCCCGGTCATATAAGCCTCATACAACCGGTATTTTTAAGAACACATCACCACAACTAAAACTTAAGACTGAACTAATAATTTTGCAAACAACATTTTTTATTTTATGTTTTATATAATTTTTTATAACGTATTTATGTTAAATGAGTTACATAACAATAATAATTATTTTTACCCAAGACGGTTTATTACTCAAAAAGCAAGCGGAATTGCTTCGTCAATAAGCAATATCGGGATATCGTTTATTACCGGATAGAGAAATTTTTTATCTTCGCGAATTAAACCGGATTGAATTTCTTTTTTTATCACTTCGCCAGCGCGATTCTTTACTTTTCCTTCTTTGATTGCTTTATTTAATTTTTCAATTATCTCTGCATCCGCGATTGATAAAGGTTGATGGGTTTCGGGACAGCAGATTATTTTTAGTAGTTCTTCTGGTATCATAGGTTTAAGTGTGTTGAATTTTTGAATGGGCTAAAATTGCCGCTTCATACACCATTCGCAATGGAATGTTTAAATTCATTGAAACCGATCTGCAATCTTCATACTCGGGGGCGACCTGCACAAGATTGTTATTCAACCATCCTTCTTTGACCTTGATTTTGCCAAACTGGGTATCAACAGTTACAAATTTTCTGCGGAGTTTTCTCCGTGTTGTTTCATAAAAGCGGATGCCAAAGGCGGTAGTTTCTTTAAGAACAAGCGCAGAGAGTTCATCTACTTTGTTGACAGGGCAGATGATTGATAGTTTTATCGCCGGGCGATTTTTTTTCATCTGAATAGGCGTGTAAAAGATATCCAGCGCGCCGCTTTGCAACGCCTTTTCCATAAATGCGCCGAGAAGTTCAGAGTTAATGTCGTCAAGATTAGATTCAACAATAGCGACGGAGTCAGTCTCCCAGTCGTATTCAGCTTTGTCCTGAAATGACTCACATAATACTGCCCGCAAGAGGTTTGGTCTTGTTTTGCCGTCGCGCGAACCTGCGCCGTAACCTATGCGAATCGCATTTAACGATTTCATCAATGTGAAATCTTCGGCAAACTCCGCAATTAACGCCGCGCCTGTTGGAGTAACCATCTCGCCGGGTTCTTCGCACTGGGAAATTGGTATGTTGCGGCTTGATAAAATTTCCAAAGTTGCCGGGGCTGGCAGTGGGAAACGGCCGTGAGCGCAGGTAATAAAACCTGTCCCTTCAACTACTGGGGCAGAGATAACTTTTGGTTTGCCAAGCAGTTCAAGCGCAACGCAGGCGCCGACAATATCAACGATAGAATCAATCGCTCCTACCTCATGAAAGTGCACATCGTTTATTGAATAGCCGTGAATTTTTGCTTCAGCCTCCGCTATTCGCAAGAATATCTTTTCCGCCTTTTCTTTTGCCCAGTCAGACAAATTGCTCTCTTGAATTAATTTTTTGATTATCGGGAAATTGCGCGCTTCTGTATGGTGATGGGTGGATTCTTCGTCATCGGCGTGAGAATGGGCAAATTGATGATGATTATGGTTTTCAATATTATCGTGGTGGTGGTGTTTATGAGTATGTTTTGTGCCATCCGAGTGAGTATGTTCGTGTGAATGAATAGTCGTTGGAGAATGGTGTGTATGCTCGTCAACCTGATTAACTATCACGTCAGCCTTCACTGCCTTGATCCCTGAAACGATTTTGTGGCTGGCAGAGATTTTTACATCGCCAAGTTTTAGACCCGATATCGCATGGTTTAAGGAGTCAGGACTTACGCCAAGATCAATCACGGCTCCAAGAAACATATCGCCGCTGATCCCGCTAAATATGTCCAGATAAAGTGTCTTCATCTATTAAGTAATTTTTACCATTAAAATATCATTTAGTCCACAGATTGAGAAAACAAATTGGAAACAAAGTTCATAAGCCCTGAACCGTCAGGGTTCAATCCTAATTTTTCAGGGATTTTATTGCTAATACTTCTTGAATTTATTAAATAGATAGAATTAAATCATCGGCGTGGCTGCAAAGGTTATAGCAATCGGCAATCAGAAGGGCGGTGTTGGTAAAACCACCACTGCTATAAACCTTTCCGCCTCTGTTGCCGAACTTGGCTATCGCGTTCTTTTAATAGACCTTGATCCGCAGGCAAATTCCACAAGCGGCGTAGGCGTGGATAAACAGGAGGGCATTAGCCTTTATCGTCCGTTATTAGGTGATGGAACACTTCAGGAAAAAATTGTTAACACTGTTTATCCAAATCTGGATGTAGTCCCGAGCGAAGTAGATTTGTGTGGCGCTGAACTTGAACTTTCTAAACTGGATAATCACCTTTTAAGACTTTCAACATTGCTAAAACCGGTATCTGAAAGCGATCGTTACAACGTCATTATAATAGATTGCCCGCCATCGTTAGGGTTAATCTCTCTAAACGCGTTCGCGGCAGCGGATGGACTCCTTGTTCCGCTTCAATGCGAATATTACGCGCTTGAAGGAATTTCAACACTGACAAAGGTGATGAATCAACTGCGAGATGCGGGGTTTAATCCAAAACTCCATTTATTCGGGATTTTAATGACAATGTTTGATTCAAGAACCAATCTATCTCATTTAGTTGTTGGAGATGTAAGAAAATTTTTTGGTTCAATAGTTTTTGAAACCGTAATTCCAAGAACAACAAGGCTTGCCGAAGCGCCGAGTTTTGGAAAACCGATTATTTATTATGATAAATACAACGCAGGCGCTGCGGCTTATCAGGTGCTGGCGCAGGAATTTATTGAAAGATTGCAAAGATTATAGTAATCAATTAGATTATTAAACACGTATAAGATGGGAAAAATGAAAAATAGTTATCTAATATCGGGAATTTGTTCGCTTTTAATTAGCGCAAGTCTGGTCGTTGCTGGGGATTGGAACCAGTATCGCGGACCTAATCAGGATGGAATATCAAAGGAAAAATTTAATCTGGACACATTTAAAAACGGTCCGAAGATTTTGTGGCGTATTGACACCCCAAACGGATTCAGTTCTTTCTCTGTTGCCGATGGGAAGGCTTTCACAATTGTAAGCAGAAATATTGATAATCAGCGAAGAGAGGTTTGCATAGCCGTTGACGCAAATACCGGAAAAGAACTTTGGGCTACCCCGCTGGGTGAGGCAAAATATCAACCCGGCGGCGATACCGGCGCCCCGGACAATAAAGGCGGCGACGGGCCGCGTTGCACACCAACATTTAATAGCGGCAAGGTTTATATAATTAATCCCAAATTAGTTGTTTATTGTATTGACGCAAACAATGGCAAGATTATCTGGGAAAGAAATATTATGACAGAACACGCCGGAAGAAACATACCATGGGAGAGCGCCGCATCGGCGGTAATTGATGAGGATCTGCTATTTGTTGGAGGTGGCGGAGCGGGACAATCGCTCCTCGCGCTGAACAAAAATGACGGTTCTGTTGTTTGGAAAGCCTTTGACGAGAGAATCACCCACTCAACACCGGTCGTGGCAACCATACTCGGGACGCGACAGGTCATATTTTTCCTTCAAAGCGGACTGCTCTCTGTGGAAACAAAGACCGGACGCGAATTATGGCGATTCCCGTTCAGATTTAATGTTTCAACTGAGATTTCTCCAGTTGTTTGCGGAGAAAATTTAGTTTATTGCTCCGCCGGTTATGATGTAGGCAGCGGATTGTGCAAGATTGTAAAAGATGGCGATAAATTCAAGGCTGAAACAGTATGGAAAATTCCAGGTAACAAGCCAGTTTGCAATCAATGGAGCACCCCTGTTTACAAAGATGGATATCTATACGGGGTGTTTGCGTTTAAAGAGTTCGGGAACGGTCCGCTCAAATGCGTAGAAGTCGCCACCGGCAAGGTCATGTGGGAAAAACCTGGCTACGGTATGGGTCAGGTAATTATGGTTGATAATAAACTCATTGCCCTTGCCGACGACGGAAGATTAGCCATCATTGATCCGAATCCAAATGAATATAAGGAACTGGCAAGCGCGAAGATTTTAAACGGCAAATGCTGGTCAACACCGGCTTTCAGCAACGGCAAGATTTACATCAGAAGCACAAAAGAGGGCGCTTGCGTTGATGTTTCTGGAAAATAGTTAATTCTTTGTTTAACCTGTTTTTGTTAAACCTGTAAAAGCAATCTGTTTCGGGGTGTCAATGTTTTACAGAAGAGTTTTTAAATTATTTCTATTCTGTATTGTATGTAGCCTCAATTTAGTAATTAAAAGCGAGGATTGGAACCAATTCCACGGCAGGTTTTTCAATTCTATCTCTGGTGAAACTAATTTTGATTTTGCCTCCGGGTTTTCTGTTTTATGGAAAGTCCAGTTCAACGGCGGGTTTAGCTCTTTTTCGGTTAGCGGCAACACTGCGTACACTCTGGATAGAAAGTTAAATCAAGGGCTATTGCGCGAGGTCTGTGTTGCTTTTAACGTTAAAAACGGAGAGGCGCTCTGGTCTCAGGAGGTTGGCATTGCCCGCTATGATTATCCGTATGATGCAGACCCTTATGATGGACCGAGAAGCACTCCTGCTATAGTTGATGGAAAGGTTTATGTTTTAAATGCGCAACTGACGCTCTTCTGCCTTGATTCATCAACAGGTAGAATTTTGTGGCAAAAAGACCTTGTCAAAGAGGAAGGGGCTCAAAACATTGGCTGGCAAAACGCAGCCTCACCGGTAGTTGAAAATGGGTTAATTTTTATTTGTTGCGGCAGTAAAAATGGCTCTCTGATGGGGATTGATAAAGATACAGGTCGCGTAGTCTGGAAGACGGGCGATTATGGTATGACACATTCAACGCCAACAATCGCCACAATTCACAATACACGACAGGTAATATTTTTTACTCAACAAGGACTTGTTTCAGTGTTGCCGCAAGATGGAAAAATTTTATGGAAACAACCTTTTCCGCGCGCGGTTTCAACTGCGATTTCACCGGTTGTTGGAGATGATATCGTTTACTGCAGCGCAGGATATGGTGTCGGCTCTGCCGCATATAAAATTATTAAGTCTGGAAATGAATGGTCAGCTAAAGAACTCTGGAGAAAACCTGGCAACAGATTCTGCAACCAGTGGAGCACACCCGTATATTATAACGGATATATCTACGGGCTGTTCGGTTTTAAACAATATAAGACTGCTCCTTTAAAATGCGTTGAAATCGCAACAGGCAATGAGCGCTGGTCAAAAGATGGTTTTGGTATGGGAAATGTTATCCTCTCGGATGGGAAATTGCTTGTTTTAAGCGACGTTGGCGTTTTAAATATTGTTGAGGCAACACCATATGAATTTAAAATGATTGGAAAGGTCCATGCGCTGAATGGAAATTGCTGGTCAACTCCAGCCCTTTCAGGCGGCAAACTTTTTTTAAGAAGCCATAACGAGGGCGTTTGCCTGTCTATAAAATCAAATTAGAAAGTGTAAAAATGGAAAATAACGTAAAAGGATTGAAACGAACTCCGTTGTATTCAAAACACGTTGAGTTAGGCGCAAAACTTGTTGACTTTGCCGGCTGGGAAATGCCAGTGCAATATACAACACTTTTAGAGGAGCACCTTGCAGTAAGGAACAATGTCGGGGTTTTTGATATCTCCCATATGGGACAGGTTTATGTAAAAGGCGAGGCTGCAACCGCTTTTTTAAATTATATTCTTACAAATGATGTTTCCAAACTTTCTCCCGGCGAGGCGCAATACTCTTTAATGTGCAATGAAAAAGGCGGGGTGATTGATGACCTTTATGTGTATTGTTTAGATAAAAATTATTACTTAGTTATCGTGAATGCTTCCAGAGTAGAGGTGGATGTTGCTCATTTTTCAGAGGTTTTAAAAACGTTTAGCAATAAAGAAAGTGTTAATATCAAATTAATGCAGGATTGCGGCGCTATTGCCGTGCAGGGGAAAAACGCGGTAAAGGTTGTTACACCTGCTTTTGAATTGCCGCCTTCAAGTGAAAACATTTTGAATAGTCCCGCTAACTTGAAAAAAAATCAAATAACGGCTTTTCCTTTTGGCGGGTCTGTTTTCTGGATTTCAAGAACAGGTTACACAGGAGAAGATGGCTTTGAGTTATTTGCCCCGCAAGAAATTATAAAGGATGTCTGGGACAAAGTATTTCAGTTCGGCAAAAAATATGGCATTAAACCCGCCGGTCTCGGCGCCCGCGATACGTTGCGTCTTGAAGCCTGTTATCCATTATACGGTCACGAACTTGATGAAAACACTACTCCAATTGAAGCCGGACTCAGTTTTTTTGTCTCCTTTGACAAAGGCGCATTTATCGGCAGAGATATTTTATTAAAACAGAAAACCGAAGGCGTCAGCAAACGTTGTGTCGCTTTCAAAATGCTGCAAAAATCGCCCCCACCAAGACAGGGCTATCAAATTTGGCATAGCGCGTATAATGATAGTCCAGTCGGTATTGTAACAAGCGGAACCCATAGTCCTACATTTAACATCGGAATCGGAATGGGATATGTAAAAACCGCAGTTTCAACTGTTGGAACAGAACTTGAAATTGATATACGCGGCAACAGATACAAAGCCGAAATTGTCAAAAAACCATTTTATAAAAAACAATAAAATCATATTATTACGTTATATGAGCAAAATACCTGAAGAATTGAAGTACACAAAAACCCACGAATGGGTAAAGATTGATAGCGAAATCGCAACAGTTGGAATCACTGACCACGCCCAGCACGAACTTTCTGACGTAGTTTTTCTTGAATTGCCGCAGAAAGGCAGAAAAGTAAGGGTGGGGGAGGCTTGCGCCGTTGTTGAATCGCATAAAACCGCAAGCGATATCTATTCTCCATTAAGCGGCGAGGTTATTGACAGCAATACCGAACTGTTAAACGACTTGAGCCAGATTAACACCGATCCTTATGGAAAAGGTTGGTTCTTTAAGATTAAAATATCAAACCCGGATGAGGTTAAAAACCTCCTCTCCGCTAAGGAATACGAAAAATTCATAACTGCTTAAAATCTTTGCTGCTTTTACACACTGTCTTGCCAAGAATAGTGAAGCAATTTGGCGTTTAGACCATCTAATAAATTGAGATAGGTCAAAGTGTATTGTTATTGGTTGATTATAATTGCATCTTTAAAAATTGAAGATTTATGGTATTGTATAAGAAACAAAAATGATATGATTTATGATATTTAATATCCATCTTAAAGAATGGAACAGACGCGCCTTCTTGAAAGCCAGCAGTTTAATTGGCGCAGCAGGTGGAGTAGCAATATTTTCAAAAAATTACTCATCCAATGCGGCAGACAAATCAAACCTGTCCATAACAGAATCGGCTTATGATTTGCAAAAACTGGGCAAGATTGATCCTTCATTAATAAAATACGACCAGATAAAATCTATCCCATTAAAAGATGAGCCAAAGCGGATTGAATTAACGGATGATGGAAATATTTGGGTTTCAACAGGGCGTTCAATTGTTATCCTCTCTCAAGAGGGGTTGGTAAAGAAAGAGTATAATTTCCCAGATATCGTAAGATGTTTTTATCCATCCAGTAATGAACAGATGTATGTTGGCTTCAGAGATTTTATTGAAGTTTGGGCTTTAAACGGAACGAAACTTGCAAAATGGGAATCATTAGGCAAAAAGGCGTGGTTTAGCGCTATTGTTGAGTTTAACGATTTCGTTTTTGTTGCGGACTGCGGGAATCGTCAGGTAATTAAATATGATAAATCTGGAAAAGTGATTGCTAAAATTGATGGCAAAGATGAAAACCAGAAAGGCGGATTTGTTGTGCCCAGTCCATACTTTGATATAGGTAAAGGCGGCGATGGTTTGCTCTGGGTGGCAAATCCGGGCAGACACCGTCTTGAAGCCTATTCGCTTGAAGGAGACTTAATGAAGTTCTGGGGAAAACCCTCTTTTTCTATAGACGGATTTTGCGGCTGTTGCAATCCATCCTATTTTACCATCACAAAGCAGGGGAAATTTATAACGAGCGAAAAACGGCTTGTCAGAATAAAGGTTTATTCGGCAAATGGGGAGTTTGAATCAGTAGTTGCTGGGATGGAGGCTTTTGGCGAATATTATAAGAATCAGAATTCAGACCCGGTGGCGGTGGACGTGGCGGCTGATCAAGATGGAAAGGTGTATGTTGCCGATCTGTTGAGAAAGGAGATAAGAATTTTTAAAGAGAAGACAGCCGTATGAGTAAAGATATTAAGAAATTATCAAGTAATGAAATGCGCGCGATTAAAGATTCACGGCGTGATTTTTTAAGAGCGATTTTCAGGTATTCTACGCTCGGGGTTCTTGGGACGCTCGGAGTTGTCCTGACAGCGCGTAAAAACAGCAATAACACCGAATGCATAAACGTGCCGTCTTGCAACGAATGCAGACTTTTTAACAATTGTTTTTTGCCACCGGCGATGAGGGCGCGCAATAGTTAAAAGAAATTCTATTTGGTATGGCTGAAGAAAAACAAAATAACATTTCAAACCGACGTCAGTTTCTCTGGAGCGGATTGCGTGGCGCGGCTCTATTTGTTTTTGGCGCGGTTACGACGTTGCTCGGTTTGCAAAGCAGAAAAGAACGAACCGTCTGGCAAATTGACCCTTATAAGTGCATAGCCTGTTCAAAGTGCGCTACTCACTGTGTATTGACGCCATCAGCGGTTAAATGCGTTAATTATTTTCCAATGTGCGGTTATTGCGACCTGTGCACCGGCTATTTTGAACCTAATCCGAACGCGTTAAATACAGCCGCTGAAAATCAAGTTTGTCCGACTGGCGCAATAATCCGGCGCGCCCTTGAAGACCCGTATTATGAATATAAGATTGACGAGAATTTGTGCATCGGTTGTGGAAAATGTGTTGTAGGGTGTGTGTTGTTTGGCAATGGTTCGTTTTTCTTGCAAGTGCGTCACGATAGGTGTGTGAACTGCAATGAATGCTCTATTGCAGTTGTCTGCCCGGCAGATGCCTTTGTGCGAGTGCCGGCAAGTTCGCCCTACATTTTTAAATCAAGAGAAGGTTCATCTTCATAAAACAGGGAAAAATGGAAATGAATTTAAGGGTTAAATTAATTTTAGCATTACATATAGCGACGCTTTTATTTAATCTGTCAGAAGTTTTTGGAGTTGAGAGGTTCCCTCCGCCGGATTTTGAGCCCGGAACATACACAATGCCCTCTCCGACAAAGCCAGCGGCTCGGGCTCATTACTGGGAGTATGTTGATATGTTTCTGCTTGTGGCTGCGTTGTCGCTGGCGAGTTATTTTGCGCTTGGAAAACGTTCCCGCAGACATATATTTTGGCTAACACTTTTTAGCATATTTTATTTTGGGTTTATCCGTCAGGGGTGTGTTTGTCCGATAGGATCAATTCAGAATGTAACATTAGCACTTTTTAACAATAACTACACGGTTCCTTTATCGGTGATGTTTTTCTTTCTCGTTCCTCTTATTTTTACGCTATTTTTTGGCAGAACATTCTGCGCCGCGGTTTGTCCGCTTGGAGCAATTCAAGATATTGTTGTCTGGAAACCGATTAAGATAAAGCCGTGGATAGAAAAGGCGTTGAGAACGATTCCATTTATTTACCTTGGACTTGCCTTGCTTTTTGCCGCAACCGGAAGCGCGTTTATAATATGCGAGTATGATCCATTTATATCATTTTACCGGCTTGGCGGCAGTGTTGGTATGCTGACATTAGGCGGCGTGTTTCTGCTTGTTGGAATGTTTGTGGGGCGCCCATATTGCCGATTTATCTGTCCTTACGGCGCAATATTGAGTCTGCTTTCAAGAATTTCTAAATGGAATGTGTATCTGACGGGTGAAGATTGTGTGCGATGTCAGATTTGCGATGTTGCCTGTCCTTATGGCGCAATTGCAACACCGACGCCAGAATCTCAACAGCAACAAAAAGGTTCGTTCAGCATCGGCAGCGCTTTGGCGCTAATTTTAATAACTATCGCGCTGGTAGTTGGAGGCGCGGCGGGAGGTGGGAAACTTTCAGTCGCATTTTCAAAGATGAATAAAACAGTTAGCCTTGCTGAACAGATGGCGGCTGAAGAATCGGGCAAGGTCAAAATTCAGAGTACTGATGAGACTAAAGCCTTCAGAGAAAAGGGCGGCTCAATTGATGAGTTATACGCGGAAGCCTTAAAAATTAGGGGTAAGTTTGCGTTTGGCTGTTCAATCTTTGGCGGGTTTGTCGGTCTTGTTATAGGTTTAAAACTTATCGGGGCTCGTTTTGCCACCGAACAGTCAATTTATGAACCTGATAGAGCCTCTTGTGTCGCCTGCGGTCGATGCTATGCTTACTGTCCAAAAGAAATTATCAGAGTAAGAAATTTGCAGAAGGCAAATGCCAAGAAGAAGCAATAATGAATAACGAAAAAACAAACGGTCAAACTCAATCTGCCTGTGCGGTTTCAAATCCGCAACAGGTACGGCAAAAAATTGGGTTAAATTTAGCTTCAATAGCGGGAATTTTTTGCGCGCTGGTTGTAGGGTTGATGTTTGTAAGCCATATCTATTTTAAAGCAAATGACCCTTTAAACTCAAAAGAAATAACTCAATTAAAACAGAGGCTCGTGGAGAGTCCAAACGATGAATCGCTTAAGGTTCAAATTCGCAAACTTGACCTTGAACTGCGCGCAACGCGCGAACGGCACATTAGATTTGTCAAAATTGGCAAAGAATTATTGATTATTGGAGGAATTGTCTTTGTGGCTTCAATCCAGTTTGCTTTCTGGAAGCGCAGACTTTGTGTAATTAAAAATAAAAATAAAACAGAGACGCGCGAAAGCGAGTTTTACAGGTCCGCAGGCGCGATTTCATTAGTCGCGGTTTGTTTGGGGACTGCCGGTTTCGTGATTGCAAAATCCAGCAAAACAGAACTGCCTTCTTCGCTTGACGCGATGAAGAAAACCGCTGTTGCTGCAACAGAAAATCTGCCATCCAAAGAGGAATTCATTCGCCAATGGCCAAGATTTCGCGGACCATTTGGCGATGGCATAACTGTTTATACAAATCTTCCGGTCAAATGGGATGTTGAGAGCGGATTGAATATAATCTGGAAAACTGTTGCTCCATCAAATGGATTCAATTCCCCCATTGTCTGGAAGGACAAACTATTCTTGAGCGATGGCACCGCGCAGAAACGTTATGTATTTTGTTATAACGCGGATGATGGCAGGTTGCTATGGCAAACGGCTATTGAAAATGTCCCCGGGGCACCTCAAAAAGCGCCAGAAGTGCCAGATTACACCGGCTACGCAGCAGCGACAATGGCAACCGATGGCATTAGAGTTTTTGCTATTTTTGCCACTTATGAACTTGTTGCGCTTGATTTTAACGGGAAAATTGTCTGGTCGAAATATCTTGGCGAGACAAAAAATCCGCACGGGCACGCTGCTTCACTGGTGACTTATAAAAATATGTTGCTGGTTCAACTTGATCAGGGTGAAGTTGAAGATAAGTTATCTAAACTTTACGCCTTTGACACCGCAACAGGGAAAGTGATCTGGCAAAAACCGCGTCCAGTCAGCAGTTCTTGGTCTACGCCGCTTGTGTTTGAGCATCAGGGGTCAAATCAAATTCTCACACTGTCAGTTCCGTTCGCAATCAGTTATTCTGTTGATGATGGCAATGAGTTGTGGCGATATGAAGGCTTGGGCGGCGAGGTTACCTCGTCACCAATTTATTCAAACGGCAAAGTCTTTATTATAAGCCCGGCTGATAAATTGATCGCAATTGATCCGCAGGGCAGGCGAGATTTAACAAAATCCGTATTATGGACTTTTGATGAAAATATCCCAGATATTACCAGCCCGACAGCGACAAAAGATTTTATTTTTTCTATAACCACAATGGGAATTTTAACCTGTGTCAACGTTGCAGATGGCAAAAAACTATGGGAACACGATTACGGGACCGATTTCCACGCGTCTCCTACACTTGTTGACAACAGACTTTATTTAATCAGCCAGAAAGGAGAGGTCTTCATTGTTAAAGCCTCAAATAAATACGAGGAGATTGCAATGTTTAAAATGGACGATAAATTCCATGCCTCGCCTGCTGTTGTAAATGACAGATTTTATTTACGCGGCGAAAAATATCTTTACTGCATAGGAAATAAAACAACAATGGCTGCAAAATAAACTTTTAACGATTTTTCTATTAAACATATAGTTTTCATAATAGAAAGTATCTATGAAAACAAGATTGCTCAGCCACAGATTGTTATTTGCGTTTTTTATATTTATAATTCTGGTTTTTGCAAACATCTCTACGCTCACCGCGCTGACACTGTATGTATCGCCGCAAGGAAATGATGGCTGGTCTGGAATGATAAAATCGCCCAACCGCGATAAAACGGACGGTCCGCTTGCATCAATTGTCGGCGCGCGCGATGCGTTGAGAAAGTCGCGCCAAAAAACTCCATTAAATGAACCTGTCTCGGTTGTTATTCTTGACGGCATTTACCGCATCAGCGAACCAATCGTGTTTGAACCGCAGGACAGCGGCACCGATAAATTCCCCATAGTTTACCGCTCTGATGATGGAGCAAAACCGCTCATTACGGGCGGCAAAAAAATCAGCGGATTTAAATTATGGAAAGATGGTATCTGGCGCGCCTATATCCCGGAAGTCGCTCAGGGGAAGTGGTATTTCGAACAAATTTTTGTGAATGGCAAACGCGCGGTTCGCGGCCGCGAGCCGGACAAATTTTTCTTTTATATGGCAAATGTCAAAGAGGAGTTGATTGACGGCAAAGACGCCCGAACTGCAAAACGCGCCGTTCAAAAGGTCTGGTTGAATGAGCCAGAATTTGAACTAATTTCAAAACTTCAGCTGGATGAATTGAAGGATGTTGTAATGGTGGTTTTTCACAAATGGGACAATACGCGGCGTCATATAAACTCGCTGGATAAATCCGAAAAGGCAATCGTCACCGAAGGACGCCCGATGAAACCGTGGAATCCATGGACTAAAAACACGACCTATCATCTGGAAAACTTTTTAGCGGCGTTAGACCAACCCGGAGAGTGGTATCTCTCTCGCGACGGCTGGCTTTATTACATCCCTGAAAAAGGCGAGGATATGGAAAAAGCAGAGGTCATCGCCCCTGTGAGCGAAAAACTTATCGTAATCAATGGCGATCCTAAATCATCAAGGTATGTCCGCAATATTGTTTTTAAAGGACTTATATTTGAACATTCTCAGTATATTATGCCTGAGTCCGGCTTTGAGCCAAGTCAGGCTGCCGCCCCGATTGAAGGAGCAATACAGGCTGATGGCGCGGAAAAAATTTTATTTGAAGACTGCGAGATTGCGCGCACTGGCGCTTACGCAATCTGGTTCAGAAAAGGCTGCCGCGAGAATGTAATAAGAAAATGTTTTATTCACGACTTAGGCGCTGGCGGACCGCGCATCGGCGAGATGTCCATTCCCGCAGACAAATCCGAATACACCTACGGCAACCTCGTTGAAAACAACATAATCGTTCACGGCGGACGAATCTTCCCCTGCGCCGTAGGAGTCTGGATCGGACATAGCCCGTTGAATAAAATTTTGCATAATGAAATTGCGGATTTTTATTACACCGGCATATCAGTCGGCTGGCGCTGGGGCTACGCCGAAAGCCTTGCAAAGACGAACACAATTGCGTTCAATCACGTTCACCATATTGGCTGGGGACTTTTGAGCGATATGGGTGGAATTTACACACTCGGACCTTCTGAAGGGACAGTCGTTACAAACAATGTTTTTCACGACATATACTCCTATAGTTACGGCGGCTGGGGACTTTATACCGACGAAGGAAGCACTGGCATTCTGTTTGAGAACAACCTCGTTTACAACGTCAAGAGCGGCTGTTTTCATCAGCATTATGGAAAAGAGAATATCGTCCGCAACAACATCCTTGCTTTCAGCAAAGAACAACAGCTGCAGGCAACGCGCGTGGAAAATCATCTCTCATTTACATTTGAACGAAATATTATTTACTATACAAATGGACACCTGCTTGCCGGACCATGGGATAAAGTGCGTTTCATAATGCGCAACAACTGTCTTTACAATGCGAGCGGGGATGTTAGATTCATCGGAAAAACACTTAAAGAATGGCAGGATGCGGGGAAAGACGAAGGCTCAATTATCGCCGACCCGCTTTTTATTGATCCTCAAAAATACGACTTCAGACTCAAACCCGGCTCGCCGGTTTTCAAACTCGGTTTTAAACCATTTGACTACACACAGGCTGGTGTTTATGGCGACTCTGCGTGGGTAAATAAAGCAAGACAGATAAAGTATCCGCCGCTTGAAATGCCGCCGCAGGCTAAATAATTTGTGATGACCGGGCAATTAATGCAAAAACGCCATTGAAACCGCCTGCTCTTTTTTGACCGAAAACTGGATTTTTATGCCATTCCTTATGAACCGAAAAAAGTCTTTGATATAAAGAAGCATTTACAATTAAATGATAGATGAAGTCATTGATAAAATCTGGACTGGTAATAGTTGAATACCGATTGTTCAATTGTTAAAATAATTAATGTAGAAAGTTAGAGATGACAGCTAAAGAATTGGAGACATATTTATTGCCATTTAATAATCTCAAGTCATTTGATGCAATATTGCATTGCTATTGACGCGGATGATGGAATAGTATTGAAGCAACAATATGACAAGTAAGAAAAGAGAATTAGAAGATAAAGAGAAAGAACTCGTTTGGGAATTTCTGAGTGAAAATGGTATAGAAAAAGGCTTTTTTGTTGAAGTTGGTGCAAACGATCCGGAATTTTTATCACAAACTTGGGATTTTGAAAAAAAAGGATGGACTGGCGTTCTTGTTGAACCACTACCAGATAGGGCTGAACTGTTGCGCAAAAATAGACCTAATTCGCGCGTTTTTGAAGTGGCTTGTGGCTCTCCAGAACAGGTTGGAGAGGCGGAATTTTATGTTGGAATTGCCGACCAAATCTCGTCATTAAAGAAAAATATTGATGACCCCAATGCGCAATATGTTAAGAGCATTAGGGTTAGAGTTTTAACGTTAGATTCAATATTAGAAGAGGCAAAAGCAGAGCGTGTTGATTTTTTGTCAATTGATACTGAAGGAACCGAGATTGATGTATTAAAAGGTTTTAATTTTCAACGATGGAAGCCGCGTCTGTTGTTGATTGAAGATAAAGTCCATTCTCTTAAAAAACATTTTTATATAAAATCTAAGGGGTATAGATTAGTTCGTAGAACAGGAGTAAATAATTGGTATATACCTGAAACAGTAGTCCCTCCTAAGACTTCTTTGTGGGAAAAATGGTATTTACTTAAGAAGATGTACCTTGGAACGCCTTTGAGAATACTAAAATTAAAAATAAAACGATGGCGAGCAAGAACTTAATGGAACATAACTAAAAGCGCAATTAATTTTAAAACCGAGTATGTTCAAAAAGAAATTTTTTACAAAAGATTATCCAGAATATAGAGAGTATCAAATTGGTGAATATACTTATGGTCGTCCTATTGTCTTATATGGCAAAAAGGATAATGGCGCTAATCTTATAGTAGGTAAATTTGTATGTTTTGCAGATGGAGTAGTTATATTATTAGGGGGAAATCATAGAATTGATTGGATTACAACATACCCCTTTAACATAGTTTTAAAAGAATACAATTATATTAAAGGTCATCCATCTACGAAGGGCGATGTTATTATTGGAAATGATGTATGGATTGGGCATCAAGCAACAATACTATCAGGAGTTACAATTGGCGATGGGGCGGTCGTCGCCGCCCGTAGTGTGGTAACAAAAAGTGTTGAACCGTATTCAATTGTTGGAGGAAATCCTGCAAGATTAATAAAAAAACGATTCTCTGAAGATGTTATTAAACGTTTAATAAAAATACAATGGTGGAACTGGCGCATTGATAAAATTAAAAAATATATACCGTTAATGTTATCAGATAACATTGATAAATTTCTTGAAATCGCCGAACGAGAATTATGAGTGTAAGAATATCAGGTTTCACGTTTTTAAAAAATGCAGTTCTGCTTGATTATCCTGCGGTAGAAAGTATAAAATCTATTTTGCCTATAGTAGATGAATTTATCGTTAATATCGGACCGTGCGAGGATGACACGGTGGATTTAATAAAATCCATTGACGACCCTAAGATAAAGATAATCTATAGTCAATGGAATCCAAATGTCAAAACAGGCGGATATATCTATGCGCAACAAACAAATATAGCGCTTTTCAACTGTACTGGAAAATGGGCGTTTTATTTGCAATCGGATGAAGTGGTGGATGAAGACGCGCTTCCCAAATTGTTAGATATAATGAATAGGTATGAAGATGACGACCGAATTGAAGGTCTGGCATTGAATGAATTAACTTTTTGGGGCGATTATAATACAATAATAAATGTTTATCCCTGGCGATATAGCAGACGATGCTGGATAGTAAAGCCGCATAAATTTGTTTTATCAAGAGGCGATGCGTCAGGATTTACAGTACATCCAAAGTATAAAGAAAAAGGGAGGAAAATCCGCGTTGTTGATACCGGGGCATATATTTATCATTACTCTTTTGTGAAAACTATGAAAAAGTTGGCTGAGAAATATAAACAAGTATTTAAATATTGGAGCGATCAATTTCAGAACGAACAAATTACTGATATAACAAAGTCTATCTATGATAGTTGGTTCCCGAGGTCTTTCGTAGGTCCATATCAAGGAAAACATCCTTCCGTAATGAGAGAAAGAATCTTGCGGCATGATGTCAAAGTCGACTTGAATTCTCCATTATGGCGAACTAAGCTAACATTGCAGGATAGAAAAAGACTGTTGCAAACAATGATTATAAAATTATTTGGCGATCGTTTTATTGGTAGGAATAGTTATAAGTTGGTAAATGTATGAAGAGAACCTGCGCTTTTCTTATTTTAAACTATAATGGCTCAAAACTGCTCCAAGAGGCGTTGCCTTCAATTATTGAAGTCGCAAAGGAAAATAACATTGAAAATGAGGTTGTTGTCATTGATAATGGAAGTACCGATGATTCGGAAAATATTGTTAAAGAGTTATTTCCTGTTGTTAAATGGTACAAGGCCTCAGCTAATCGCTTCTTAATATCATACAACGAATATCTTGTAAAAACAAACCATACTAATGTTTTTTTATTAAATAATGACGTAGTCTTAAGACCCGGTTCGCTGTCAAAATTACTGGATCATTTTGAAAAGCCGGGTTTATTCTCGGTAGCGCCGCTCGTTGTTAATCCGGGTAACATACCTGAAAATGGCAGAACTTATATTAAATCATCTCAATTTCGTTTTAAATATGAAGTGGTGGATTTTAAATATGGACTCACCGCATTAGCATCTACTTCAGCTGGCTTATATGATAGGGAAAAACTGATGGCAATGGGTGGATTTGACGATATGTTATATCCTATGTATGGTGAAGAGTTAGATTTAAGTATAAGGGCGTACCGCAGGGGTTGGAACGTACTTTTTGATCCATCTTTTGTCATAGACCATATAGGCGGGGCAAGTATTAACAAATCAGTTAACAGGACAAGACGACGGATATCCCTCGTAAAAAACCGTCACTTATTAATGATTAAGCATATTCATAATGACGCAAAGTTAACTGCTTATTTTCTATGGAATATGTTATTATTACCGGTTAGATTATTGACTATTGATAAGGGGTTTATTATAGGCACTATTAGAGCGATAAAACAATTATCTTATGCATATCAAAGGCGGAATGAGGAAAAGCAAAAGGCAGTTCTTAATGATAAGCAACTATATAAAATACTTAGAGAAATAAAATATAAAAGTATATAATATGAAGATAGAGTTAGAAAATATCAACAAATGCCCATTATGTGGTTCTGATAAATATTCATTATGGAAAAATATCAATAGCTGGTCAATTGTATTCTGTGATAATTGTTCGCTAAAACGATTGAACCCGCGACCTTCTGAAAGATATCTCGCGCAATTATACAGCGCAGATTATTTTGAAGAAAGAAAACCCGAAGATTTGAACAAGGCAACGCGTCAGATGAATCGTTCATTTAAGAGAAGATATAACTCAATTCGGAAATTCCCAAATGGCAGAAGGTTGCTTGATATTGGTTGTGGAGAAGGCAAATGGTGTTTGTATATAAAAAATTGCGGATATAATGTTACTGGGATAGATATATCTGCAGAGGCAAGTAAATTGAAAGATGTTAAAATAATTGTAGGAACTATTTTTGAGCGCGATTTTAGTGAAAAATATGATGTCATAACAATGTTTCATTGTTTGGAGCATATGCCAGACCCGGTCGCGGCGCTTAAAAAGGTAAATCAATTGTTAACTGACAACGGAATATTAGTAATTGAAGTACCCAATTCAGGAAGCTTTGACGCAATTAAATACGATGCCGATTGGGAGGGCTGGAAGTTGCCATATCATCTATTCCATTTTGATCAAAAAACTCTAACACGCGCGCTTAACGAAAACGGATTTTCACCAGTTTACTGGAGATATGATTCATCAAAGTGGCTAAGGACAAAAATTAAAAAAATCCCTATAATTAAATTGTTTCACGGGATATTATCGCATTTGAAAACCGGAACATCAATGTTTGTATTATGCAAAAAATCACATAGCCTATGATATACGATTGCTTTATGTTTTTTAACGAACTTGAGTTATTAGAAATCAGACTTAATGAGTTGTCTGGTGTGGTTGATAAGTTCGTTCTTGTTGAAGCTACAAAAACATTCACTAACAAACCTAAACCTTTATATTATGAAAATAATAAAGATAGGTATTCCAAGTTCAACGACAGAATTATTCATATAATGGTTGACGATAGCCCGGATACAGATAATCCATGGGTATTAGATCATTATCAAAAGAATTGTATTCAGCGGGGTCTAAATAATGCAAAACCACAGGATGTGATTATTATTTCCGATGCGGACGAAATACCAAAAGCAGAGACAGTTTCAGCACTTTTAAAGAATATAAAATATGATACATCGCCTGTTTATAATGCAGCAAGATTTTTAATTAAAAAAGATATTATCAGAAGATATTTCAAAAGAATAGTTAGAAAATATAACCCATTTATTTATGTATTTGAGCAGAAGCCATTTTATTACTATTTAAATCTTGCCGCCACGGTACATTCGCAATGGCATGAAACAAGGCTTCTATTCTATAGAGATTTTACACTTGCAGATGAAGTAAGATACAGCGGGTACAAGATTGTTAAGAATGGAGGATGGCATTTTAGTTATATGGGAGGGGCGCAACGGATATCACAAAAGATTAAGTCTTTCGCGCACTCTGAACTTGATAAACCTCAATATACAGACCCAAATAGTATTAATGAGTTGATAAAAAATAAAAGGCTTTTATCTGATCCATCAGAAATATTGAAACCAGTTCCTATTGATGAAAGTTTTCCTCGTTATATTATTGAAAATCAATCTAAATATAAAGATTGGATTTTGCCTTTAAAATGAAAATACTGCTTTTTAAATTAAGATATATTGGAGATGTGTTATTGACAACACCGGCTATAAAATTATTAAGAAAAACATTTCCGGAATCAAAGATTACTATTATTGTGAATAAAGGAACTGAAGACGTAATTAAATATAACCCAAACATAAACCAGATACTCGTTGTTGATAAAAATAATTCATTAAAAAATTCACTGCAAATAATTAAAGAAATAAGAAATGGCAAATTCTCAATATCTATTGACTTTGCGAGCGGGGATCGCGCTGCATGGTTGAGTCTATTAGGTGGAGTTCCTATCAGAGTTGGTTTGTTTTCAACGGAAGGATTCCGAAGATGGATTAATCATCACCAAGTAAAATGGACACCCGGGAAGCATACTGTCGAACTTTACAGAGACATAGCAATCGCAGGAATAAATAAATTAAATGTAAAAGTACAGGATTGCGATATGTCAACTGAGATGTATTTAAACACCATTGATGAAGCAAATATTAATAATTATTTAAAGTCCAACAGCCTCGAAAACAAAAAGTATATTTCGGTTCATATTGGTTGTAGATATAAAGAAAACAAATGGCATATCGAAAACTGGATTAACCTAATTAACTATTTCAAATTGCCTGTGGTATTCATTGGCGCTTCTGATGTAAAAGACGATGTGAACGCAGTAATGAATAAAATCAGCTATAAATCTGTTAGTGCAGTTGATAAATTCACAATTCTTGAAACTGCTGCGCTTATTAAGAATTCAGTTCTCTTTATAGGACACGATAGCGGACCTATGCATATTGCAGCGGCTTTCGGTGTGCCAGTTGCTGCGTTTTTCGGTCCTAAATCTGATCCGGTAGGCTGGAGACCCTGGTGTTCAAACTACTGTATAATTCCTACTTCTTCAACTGTAAGTGATGCGATTCAGATGATTGAATCTTTGTCATTTCCCATAAACGAACATATTTAATGTAGGTATAGTATGCATAGAGACCAGAGAGTATAAAACCGTGTAAACCGTCAAGAAATCCAAGCCTGAATATATACATTTTTAAAAAGGTAAATAATGGATGTGTAATGAGTTGATGACAGGAAAAATGTTTGCCATTATCTTTCATCCGTATAGCCATTAACCTTGAATATTTTTCCATCTTGTTAAGAAACTGCACAGAATCCCTAAAAGGAATTTGAATAACATGTTCTTTTAAATATCCAATTTTACCATTGACTTCAAAACCTTCGTGGACAATATCCGATTCTTTATACCGCATAAAGCGGCGATTAAAAAATTGAGGTTGTCTATAGTCAGGGTACCACCCGCAATGTCTTATCCACTTGCCAAGGAAAAAATTTTTACGTGGAACAAAATAAGCAACACAATCTGGTCCTGTTTTTAGTAAAGACTTTACTTCATTTGCAATTTCAGGTGTTGCCCGTTCATCTGTGTCCAGACTAAAAATCCAGTCATTGGCGGCATAACTTATTGCGATATTGCGTAGTTTGCCAAATCCCTCAAACGGTTGTTGAAAGACTTTATTTGTATATTTAGATGCAATCTGCGAAGTCTTATCTGTGCTAAACGAATCAACAAAGATTATCTCGTCTGCCCAGGATAAAGACTCCAAGCACTGAGCTATATTAGGCTCATCATTATAGCCGATAACTACGGCTGATATTTTATCTTCACCCATACTTTACAGTATTATTGGATAATTATATTAACATTATATCATTATTCTAAATTATATATTCATAAATAATAACAGTAATTACAACTTTTAAGAATACCATATAGTCTCATCAATCGTCTGCATTTTCTTCTTCTTTTTGAAGTTCAGCCGCTGGATAGATTTCTGGTTTTAGTTCGCCCCGGCGGATAAGTTCGCGCAGGTCGCGGATGATAGTTTTTCTTGCTACTTTAAAATGTCTGGCGAGGGCTGAGATATTAGGGCGTTCTTTTGAATTAGCCAGCAACTTTTTAATCTCTGTCTGGCGGCTAAGGCGGTCTACTGACCTGCTTACCAGTTCAAGCGCGTCAATTCGTTTGGCTCGTTCTAAAGCTTCAAACTGTTTTATGACTTCTTGTTCGCCACACTCTTTCAGCGCTATTTCCATAACTTTTTTTAGTTCAACAAGGTCTAATGGTTTTGTTAAACAGTAATGTGCCCGGCGTGGTCCTTGCAGAGCCATAAACTGTTGATGAACTTCAAGCGCTCCAGAAACGATAATTATAGGAACAAAAGGTATCAATTCCTTCAACTCTGGCAAAAAATCAAGCCCGTATTCTCCTTTTTCAAGTATATGGTCTAAGATGATTATATCCGGTATTTCTTTCGCTATTAGAGTAATTGCCTCTGAACCTGTGCGGGCGCGTTTTAATCTGTATGACGATGAGAGCGCTTCTTCATAAATTTCATATTGCATATCGTCATCTTCAATTATCAAAACCAATGGTTTCTTTTTATCTGAATTTTCCATAACACTTATTATTCATCGGTTTGTCCTTCGGTTTTTGATGTTTCAGCAACAGATTCAATTTCTTTAACAGGTATTATAATAGTAAAATTTGATCCCTCGCCAACCTGAGATTTCACAAAAATTCCATAATTAAGTTGTCTTGCAAACTGGTACACTGTTGTCAGTCCAAGTCCTGTGCCGCGTTTTGAGGAGAAATTTTTTGTTGTGAAAAATGGTTCAAATATCCGCGACATTACCTCCGGAGTCATTCCGCAGCCCGTGTCTCTGACAGTTATAAAGATAAATTCTTCCGCAGGTTCTGGGTTAAGGACAAGCGGCGATGGCAGGGTTTTATAAATGCCGGTAGTAATCTCTATATAACCTTTTGTTTCTTGAATTGCATCGGTTGCGTTCAGGATCAGGTTCAATAGCATTTGTTGTAATAGATCGCGAATTCCGAGTACTTTTGGCAATGGGTATGCAGGAATAAAATGGAGCGGAACTTCCCGCAGAAATCGTTCGCCGAGCAGTTTGATCGTTTCGTCAACAACTTGATTTACGTCAATTACAGAAACACTGGCGCCGTTTTGTTTGCTGAAGCCGAGCATCGCTTTGACTATAGCGGAACCTTGATCAACGGCGGTTTTTATCCTTTGAACGCGCAACAATACTTTTTCTTTGTTATCAATATTATCTTCTATAATTTGAGCCGAACCTTTTATTATAGATAGAATATTGTTAAAATCGTGGGCAATTCCGGCTGCGAGTGTGCCAAGGGCTGTCATCTTCTGGCTTAATAGTAGTTGCTGTGTGGCGATTTCAAGCTGTCTTGTGCGTTCATTGACTTTTCTTTCAACCTCTGCATAACTTCGTTTTAACTGAAAATGTTTGTTCACGGCAATCCCGGCAAGAACAATTGCAACAGCGGCTCCAACCAGCGCGATCGCCATCGTTCTATCGTCCTTATACCAGGGCACAATCACTGTAAACTCAATCATTGCGGGCGTTGCCGATTCGTTCATATTCCTGTCCATCGCTTTTACAAATATCTGGTACGTGCCGGAGTTTAGCCCCTTCAGAGTAATGTTGTTTTCTTCACTATATTCAGACCATTCTGTCCCTGTTAATCTCCACGAATAAAGCAATCTGTCCGGAAGAGTATATTTCCACTTATCTGTGCCGCTAAAACTGACGGTGACGGCGTCTTCAGTTGACACTATGGCGTTATCTTTTGGAGAGTTTATTTTAACTATCGGAGGGTCTTGATCAGCATCGGGGACAAAGTATGCCAGCCCGCGCGCTGTGCAAGCCCATAGTGTACCAGAATTGTCTTCAAACACCGAGTAAATTGATTGCGAAGGCAGACCATCTTGCGTTCCGTTTGAAACCCATTTACCCTGTTCATATCTATATAGACCGCTTGCCGTTGCAACCCAAACTGCTCCGTTTCGCCTTTTAAATATAGACCGCACCCTGCCGAGGTTAGATTTGATAATTCGCCAGTTTTTTCCATCGTATTCGTACAAATTATCCTGTGTACCGAACCAGAATTTATTAGTAGCGATTTCAATAAAACTTATCGCGCCTGTTGGAGCCTGATAAGAGGTTTGGTTTAAGAACGTCCATTCTCCATTTTTATTAACTGCCATAGATTTTTCACCGCTTACCCAGACATCGCCGTTTGAGACTTGTTTTACGAAAAACACCTCCTGTCCGAGCAAAACGGTATTGGTCGCCTCCATAAAATGGCGAAAACGTTTTCCATCAAACAGGTCAAGTCTGTAACCGCTCTGAGGCTGACGCGGGTCGGTTGTAATTAAACAGAGACTGCCGTTATTTAGCTGACCGATAAGTTTGCAATTACGACCCGATGGATGTTCAAGCAAAATAAATTCTTTGCGACGGATATTGAAGAAGTGCACTCTGTTGCCGATGTTCAACGCAAGCATCCCTGATGGCATTATATACGGGGCGCCAATAGGTTGAAAATATTGTTCGGTTCCTTCTTCAAAACTGTAAGTAAATAGTTTGTTGTTTTTTTCAAGAATTCCGAGCCCGTCCGATGTAATCACGAGAAGATGACCATCAGGGGTTTGATTCATTGAATGGACTACTGTGGCAATGTTTTCAAAGGCGTTGCTTCGGCTCCATAAAGCGGGCGCAAAGCGATAAAGTCCATCAATTGTCGCGACCCAAAAAACACCCCCCTTTGCTATTGCGATTTCAAATAATTGGCCCGGATTAAAATCGTCTTTTTCAACATAGTGTTCATCAAAATAGCGGAATCTCACCAGACGATTCATTGTCAAACCCCAGAAGGTTTCTCCAATATCGCGCCAGCTCTGTCTAATGCTCTCTTCAAGAGAAACCGCCTTTTGCCATTTCTTGCCATCAAAATAGAGACTAACCCTTTTGTGCGCATCAAGAGAATCGGCGACGAGCGTTAACCCCCCAGAATCATCTTCTACTGGACGCAACCCGTTTTCAACATTTAGCGACGGATCAAATAAATATTCTTTAAACACAGCCTTATTAGTAGATTGAAAGGTTTCTGGCAACACCCTCAAAATTCCCTTTGTCCCGGTTATCCATGCGCCTCCATCAGAGGCTGGTATCATATCAATAAATCGATCTAACTGGGTTTCTTCAATGCCGATTATTTTACTGGCGACGTTATAACTGGAATCAAATTCAAACAATGCTTTTGATGTTAAGAAACAAACACGGTCTCTCTTTGTTGGCAACAATGGGATTTGACGTATCCGTCGCAACGGGTCGGAAGCAACCTCGTCCCGGATATCATCAATCGGATATGCAACCCAACGGTCTCCTTTTAATTCTTGCAATCCCCCTGAATATAAAGACCAGATTTGTCCGGATTTACTCTCATATATGCGATAATTGCCCGATGGCGCAGGTATATGTTTAACAGCGTAGCCATCTAAATAGCTCAAGACATTTAACTCTCCATGCCTTGCCCAGATATTCCCGCGCGGGCTTACAGTAACGGAAGTAACCTGATTTTCTTTTAATCCATCTGAGACTCTATAAACGCGCCGGATATAATTTCTTTCAGCGCAGAGAGAATGAAAAGGCGATATAAAATAGAAGACTAACGCCAGCAGCAGATATGCAATTAATTTGTTTTTATTAGCAAGATTCATCAACGATTTAATTCTAAACAACTTTAACATATTAGTAAAACAATTAGAAGTAAGAAGCGGCGGGCATCTTGCGACGCCCGCCGAAACCCAAACAACCATTTCCCCCCTTTTCCCCAGCATCAACAAGCAGGCTTTTAGGGCGTTTGCCCTAGACGTTACAGTCAAGTGGGCGACTGCAACGTCTCTATTAATAATAGACGCAAAATTTGAAAAATGTTTCAAAAAAAATTAATATAAGTATATCCTTTTATTAGGAAAGTTATTAAAAATTTGTTTAATTAATTGATGTTCAACTGGTAATATTAATCTGTATAAAGATAAAATTTTTAGATGAAGATAACAAATTTAAATCCTGACACAGATATCGGGGCAAATAGCTGGTTTGTAGAGTTTGAGAATCACAATATCATTCTGGACACCGGGACTCATCCTAAACGGGAGGGGTTTCAGAGTCTGCCAATGTTTAATCTCGTTAAGAACAAAGAGGTTGACGCTATAGCAATAACGCATTGTCATCACGATCATATTGGTGCTCTTCCAGTTGCCTTTAAATACTGGAAACGGGCTAACATACTTCTAACAGACCTGAGTTATTTTATTGCCGAGCGAGTCCTTCATAACTCAGTCAATGTTATGGAACGGAAACGGGATGAACTCGGTATCAAGGACTATCCGTTATATACGCACGATGAGGTAGATAGACTGAATCCTATTATTCAGGGTTTTAAATATAATACAAAGGTTGAATGGGCTGCATATCACAAGACAAGAGCCGGGTTCTGGTCCCCAACGCTTGAGTTTTTTGATGCCGGTCATGCGCTTGGGGCTGCCGGGATTTTATTAAAGGGGAAAAAAGAAAATCTGTTCTATACTGGGGATGTTAGTTTTCGCGACCAGACAATTTTAAAGGGGGCGCGTTTTAACAATGTTAAGTCCGATGTTTTGTTAATAGAAACAACTCGCGGCGCAAGAAACAGCGCAGAGAAATACAACCGTGAAAAAGAGGTTCAAAGATTTACCAATGCGGTTGAACAGGCTTTAAAACAAAAGTCGTCGGTCTTGATTCCGACTTTTGCGTTGGGCAGAACGCAGGAGATACTGGCAATCCTTGCGCTGATGACAAAAGCAGGTCGTATTAAACCACAACCAATCTACATTGGCGGACTTGGCAGGGTATTTACGGAAATCTATGATTTGCAGGCGCATCGCACTCATCGCAGGCTGCAGAATATGCAGTTGCGTCAGGCGTTGAATCTTACCGTTCTTGAAAGAGAACAATTGCAATCAATTAAACTTAGCGGTCCACACCTATTTGTTTTAACAGCGGGAATGATGAATGAAAACACGGCAGCCCATGATATGGCGGTAAGGCTTGTTGGTCAAGAAAAGCATTCCATATTTTTCGTAGGTTATGCCGACCCTGATACCCCAGCAGGGAGATTAAAACTCGCAAAACCGGGTGAAACCTTTTTCTTTAGCCAGAGCGCCGGTAAATTGACTCGAAAATGCAATGTTCAGGATTTTGATCTAACCGCGCATTCTGACAGAGACGATATGCTCCGGTTTATAGGCAAGGTAAAACCAAAGTACGTAATATTAGGACACGGCGGCGATGAGGCGCGGCTCTGGTTTGAAGAAAACATACGACGGCTTTATCCAAAAATAAAAATTTTCCAGCCGAAACCGGGCGAAACTATTGAACTTTAGAAAAAATATTTAAATCTTTTTCAGATAGATTTTTAGAATTTCTGGAATGATTGACATTGAAATCTGTCTATTTAATATGGATAATATTTTTAGTAACCCATAAATGAGGAATGTATCGTGGGCGGGAAAGACGATTATTTAATTAGTATAATGGTAGATATGGGGCTGCTCACAAATGAGCAGGTCTCAAAATACAGCGCCGAAGCCGAAGCAGCCGGTATTGGCGTGTTGGAACATTTGCTGACTCAAAAGGTCGTTCGTCCAGCGGATGTTGCATACGCGCGAGCCGCCTATTTTGGCGCCGAAGTTGTTAATCTGTCAGAATTAAAAATTCCTGATGAAGTCATAGCTTCAGTTCCAAGACACGTTGCCAAACGTTATAAAGTTATCCCGGTTTATAAGCGCGGAGACACTTATGGTATAGCGCTTTCAGACCCATCAGACCTTGCCACTCTTGACGCCCTCCGGTACATATTAAACGGCGAGATAGAACCAAAAGTCTCTACCGAAGAAGAGATTGAGGCGGCTCTGAATAAATACTACGGCGCAAGCGAGGACGAAGTCTCCAAAATGATTCAGAATATCACCGAAGGCGACGTCACAGTCGCCCCGATGACAAAGAATGTTACTGAAGATGACGGTTCCACCGTTGAGGCAGACGCCCCAATTATAAAACTTGTTAACTCAATAATCGTTGAAGCATTTAAAGCGCGCGCGTCCGATATTCATCTTGAACCGTTATCCAAGACTTTCAGAGTTCGCTACCGAATAGACGGTGTTCTACACGAAGTTAAAAGTCCACCAAAAAGACTCCAGCTTGCCATTATTAGCCGCTTAAAAATTATGTCAAATATGTCTATTGCGGAAAAACGAATTCCGCAGGACGGCAGAATACAGACGCAGGTTGGAGGAAAAATGATTGACCTGCGTGTCTCTTGCATACCGACTACCCACGGTGAAAGCATTGTAATGCGTATTCTTGACAAAGAGGGACTTAAACTCGGTCTTGGCGAGTTAGGATTCTTTACAGACGACCAGCAACTATTTGAACGACTCATCAGCCTCCCGGACGGAATCATACTTGTAACAGGACCAACGGGCTCTGGAAAGACCACAACGCTTTATAGTTGCTTGCATTATATTAACAGACCTGACAGAAAAATAATTACCGTTGAAGACCCGGTTGAATACACGCTCTCGGGCATTAATCAGGTTCAGGTTAATGAAACGGTAGGATTGACTTTTGCCGCCGCGCTTCGTTCTATTCTGCGTCAGGCGCCAAACATCATAATGATCGGTGAAATCCGCGACCTTGAAACCGCTACTATTGCGATTAACGCATCACTGACCGGTCACCTTGTCTTTTCAACATTGCACACTAACGACGCGCCGAGCGCTGTAACCCGGTTGATTGATATCGGAGTAAAACCGTTCCTCGTGGCGTCATCAACACGAGCCATTATGGCTCAACGACTTGTCCGCAAGGTTTGCAGAAAATGCGCCGCGCCGTATGTGCCGACAGATTATGAGTTAAAAGCCCTTAATATTGACCCGCAATCGGCTCAGACGGCAACATTTATGAAAGGCAAAGGCTGCAGCGATTGCGCAAAAACCGGCTATCGCGGAAGATTCGGCATATTTGAAATATTTTTGATTGACGATGAAGTAAGAAAATTAATTTATGAAAAAGTGCCGGCATCGGTTCTGCGGCAACGCGCCAGAGAGATGGGAATGAGAACATTGCGAGAAGACGGAACGCGAAAGGTTATTGCCGGATTAACAACGCCGGAAGAGGTTATCCGCGCCACTGTGGCAGATGTGGATTGATAAGAAATTATTAAATGTGGCACACTTTTGGCTATATAGTTTATAAAAAGTAGATTAAAGTCAGTGTTAAAATATGTCATACTCAATGTCAGACTTATTGCAGTTGGTGGTAGCTGAAAATGCCTCCGACTTGCATATTCGCGTCAATGCGCCGCCCGTGATTCGCGTGCACGGTATTTTGCACCGCGTTGATGGACCGCCGTTAAAACCGGAAGATACTGAGGAATTGATGCGCAGCGTTACTTCCGATGACCACATTCAGGCTGTCCGCGAGAAAGGAACAACCGACTTCGGGTTTGCTTTTGGCGATATGGCGCGTTTCAGGGTTAGCGTTTTCAAAGAAAAAGGCAATTTCGGAATGGTTTTGCGTCAAATTCCCAATAGATTGCTTACCCTTGACCAGATCGGTCTGCCGAAGCAAACGATAATGAATTTGCTCTACAAACCGCGTGGTTTAATCCTTGTAACAGGTCCTACCGGGTCAGGAAAAACCACCACCCTCGCATCAATGATTAACATAATCAATGAAGAACGCGATGATGCCCACATAATCACAATTGAAGACCCGATTGAATATTATCACACCCACAAAAAGGCTTTGATAACCCAGAGAGAGATAAACGTTGACGTGCCGACATTCGCAGAAGCGCTGCGGCGCGCGTTGCGTCAGGACCCGGACGTAATTCTGGTTGGCGAAATGCGCGACCTTGAAACAATTGACGCTGCTATAACTGCGGCTGAAACAGGTCACCTTGTATTTGGAACCCTGCATACCACAGGCGCGGCAAAGACAATTGACCGTATCGTGAACGCATTCCCGATCAATCAGCAGGAACAGATACGAATTCAACTGTCTACTGTTTTACAAGCAGTTATTTCCCAATTGCTTATACCAAGATGCGATAAACCCGGGCGCGTTGCTGTGTTTGAAATAATGATAAACACGCCATCTATTGCCGCGTTGATTCGCGATAATAAAACATTCCGTATCGGTTCTGATATTCAAACCGGCGCTAAATACGGAATGGTAACTCTTGATTCTGTGCTGTTTGAGAAGTTTTCTGCCGGGATGATTTCGCGTGAAGAATGTATTAATAAATCGCAAGACCCAACGACTATGCTGCTTAAACTGCAGGAATGGGATATGGAGCAGGCGGCAAAAGCCGCGCGCGGAGAGGCAACCGGCGCTACCGCGACTACAGCAGCAACAACACAACAATAATCTTTAAATATGCCGACGCAAATTTCCAATCCTTTCCTTGCGCTGATAAAAGAGCGGCAGCTTCTTGATGATATGCAGATAGAGGCTGTTAAAGAAGAGCATATCCGTGGCGGCAAAAGCATTGAACAAATTTTAATTGATTTCGGATTTATGGATATGCAAACCCAGCTCCAGCTAAAGGCGGAGTTTCTGGGAACCGAAGTTGTTGATTTAAGCGGACGCGAAATCCCTGCAGAAATTATTAAACTTGTTCAACCGGCAACGGCAAGGATGTATAAATGTGTGCCGGTTGCGGCATTTGGAAACACTGTTCAAATTGCGCTTGTTGACCCTCTGAACCCGGCGGTAATTGACGAACTCGGGTTTATGATTGGAAAAGAGATTCAGGTCGTTGTTGCAGACCCAGAACAGGTTGAACAAGCGGTGCTTAAATACTATGGCGAGGAAACAGGGAGCGTCTCTGAAGTCCTTGAAGAATTAGGTTCAAGCGGAGAAATAGCAAAGATTGAAGGACTTGAAAATCCCGACGACACCGCCCTTTTGTCCGATATTGCAAACGATGTTCCTATAATCAGATTTGTAAACCTTGTCCTTTATACCGCAATTAAAGACCGCGCAAGCGATATCCATTTTGAACCATTTGAAGATGAATTTAAAATTCGTTACCGCGTTGATGGCGCCCTATATGAGATGACGCCGCCGCCAAAACATTTAGCGCTGCCAGTCATTTCAAGAATCAAGGTTATGGCAAACCTTGATATTGCCGAACGAAGGTTGCCTCAAGATGGTCGTATAACCTTCAATATGGGCGAGAAACAGGTTGACCTGCGTGTCTCCTGCCTTCCGACCCAGTTTGGCGAATCTGTGGTGCTCCGTGTGCTTGACCGTTCAGCAGTTAATCTTGATTTGGAAAAACTCGGTTTTCCAAAATATATCTACGATTATTTCTGCGAAGCTCTTCAAATGCCAAACGGCATTCTGGTTGTAACAGGTCCAACTGGTTCCGGTAAAACCACAACTCTATATTCTGGTTTAAGAAGAGTTAATACGATTGATGTGAAAATCCTCACCATTGAAGACCCGGTAGAATATGATATTGAAGGGATAATGCAGGTTGCTGTAAACGAGGCTGTCGGGATGACCTTCAGCAAGGCGCTGCGAGCCTTCTTGCGTCAAGACCCGGATATCATAATGGTGGGAGAAATGCGCGACCTTGAAACTGCCCAGATCGCTATTCAAGCCTCTTTAACAGGTCACCTCGTATTGAGCACGCTTCACACTAACGACGCCCCCGGCGCGGTAACCCGCTTGATTGATATGGGGGTGGAGCCGTTCTTGATATCATCAACTCTTATGGGCGTTCTGGCGCAAAGATTAGTTCGTACTATATGTAAAAGATGCAAAACCCCATTTGAACCTACTGAAAGCCAACTTTCTCTTCTTAATCTTACACCTCACGATATTGGGGATAAAATGTTTTACTATGGAAGGGGATGTTCAGCCTGCAACGATACTGGTTATAAGGGAAGAAAAGGTATTTTTGAATTGCTGGTCATTTCAGAAGCGATTCGGATGCTTATAAACGAACGCGCGCCGACGGTCGTTCTCCGTCAAAAGGCTATTGAACTTGGAATGGTAACCTTGCGCGAAGATGGTTTAAGGAATATATTTGATGGTGAAACCACCATTGAAGAAGTGGTGAAATATACATAACAGTGTTATGCCAAAATTCAGCTATGTAGCATTGGATTCCCGCGGGAAAGAGACCAAAGGAACAATCGAAGTGGCAAACCAGTCCGAGGCTATTACAAGAATAAAGGATATGGGGTTGCACCCCACCAGAGTAGTTGAACTGGATAAGGGAAAACAGCAAAAAGCAGCAAAACCGGCAGCAGAAAAAGGGGCTCCAGCCAAAAAAGGTCTCAATTTCAATATCAATTTAAACATCAAAATCCCGTTTCTGGGTGGAAAAGTTAAACCGAAGGTTTTGACGGCATTTACGCGACAACTTGCCACACTTGTTGATGCCGGTTTGCCGCTACTTCGCGGTTTGCGCGTCCTTGAAAGACAGGAAAGAAATCCGACACTTAAAAAAATAATTGCTGACCTTGCCGCTTCTATAGAAGCAGGTAGCACTTTTTCCGAAGCCCTCGCCCAGCATCCAAAGGTGTTCAATCGGTTGTTTGTAAATATGGTTCGCGCAGGCGAACTCGGCGGTGTTCTTGAGGTTGTATTAAACAGACTTGCCGAGTTTATGGAAAAAGCCCAGAAGATCAAGGGTAAAGTGATATCTGCAATGTTTTACCCTGCTGCAGTGATAACTGTGGCGACGACAATTCTCGGCGTGCTTATGGTCTATGTTGTACCAAAATTTAAGGCTATATTCAACGACTTGCTAGGTCCTGGAAAAGAATTGCCGCAATTTACACAAATAGTACTTAGCATCAGCGATGCCATTGCAAACCACTTTATTGTTACAGCGGCTTGTGTGGTTGCATTTGTAATTATGTTAAACATCTTTATTAGAACAAAAGCCGGGCGAAAATTATTTGATAGATTCAAACTCAATATGCCTGTGGTCGGTCAAGTTATGAAAAAGGCGGCTATTGCGCGCTTTACCCGCACGCTTGGCACACTTGTAAGCAGCGGCGTGCCAATTCTACAAGCGTTAACGATTGTAAAAGAAACATCAGGAAACGCTATAGTTGCCGACGCAGTTGCCGCAGTTCATGAAAGCGTAAAAGAGGGTGAAACAATAACCGCGCCGCTTGAGTCCTCTGGCATCTTTCCTCCAATGGTCATTAGTATGGTGGACGTTGGCGAGCAAACCGGCGCTTTGCCCGAAATGTTAATGAAAATAGCCGATACTTACGACGATGAAGTGGACAACGCAGTAGCCGCAATGACCTCATTGCTTGAACCTATTATGATTGTCTTCCTTGCATTTATCGTTGGAAGCATAGTTATCGCTTTGTTCCTTCCGCTTATTACGATTATAGACCAGTTAGGTGATTCGTCAAAAGGACCAGGCGAAGAATAATAACAACTAAAATCAATATTATGAAAAGACGCACGTTTATTAAGGTCGTAGGCGTTACAACTGGCAGCGCGTTGTTCGTCCCAAACATACTGACAAATGTCTATTCAGCCTCTGATGAGCCGCTGGACGATAAAGAGTTACCAAAACGGCCGCTTGGCAAAACCGGTTTAAAGATTTCAACTGCCGCCTTCTCTGGATTTGCTCTCAATAAATACGAGCAGAGTGAATGTAACATTGGTGTAAAACGCGCCTTTGACAGAGGTGTTAATTACTTTGATGTCGCTCCCGCTTACGGCGAATCCGAAAACCGTATGGGAATTGCCTTGCAGGGAATTGATAGGAGTAAGTATTATCTTGCTTGTAAAACTAAAATGCGCGACGCCAAAGGGGCAATGGAGGAATTAGAACGTTCTTTAAAAAGATTAAAAACCGACCATTTTGACGTCTACCAGCTGCACCATCTTAGAAAACCGGAAGAAGTGCAGCAGGCGCTCGGTCCGGGTGGCGCTATGGAAGCAATCCTCAAAGCGAAAGAGCAGGGCAAAGTCAGATTTATTGGCTTTTCCGCGCATACTACTAAAGCCGCTCTTGAGGCAATGAAACAATTTAAGTTTGATACTGTAATGTTTCCTATCAGTTTTGTGGAGTATTATAGGTTTGATTTTGGAAAGGCAGTGCTTGAGGAGGCAAAAAAACAGGGGCTCGGAGTTCTTGCAATCAAGGCAATGTCAACAGGATTGTGGCAACGGGGCGAAAAACCTACACGCAACTGGTGGTATCGCTCGGCTGAAAACCAGGACGAAGTAAACCTCGTAACGAGATTCTCCCTTTCCTTTGACCATGTCTCGGCGATTTTCGCCCCATCATTTTTAGACCTTGTTGATAAAGCGATAACTGCCGCAAAACAGTTTCGTCCAATTACCGATGAGGAACGGAATAAATTAAAAGAGTGGGCGCAAAAGTGCGACTCGCTCTTCAAGCGGGAAGAAGACCAGGTAACATTTTTCAACTTGCAGAAAAATAGTTTTTACACGCCTTATTGTTAGGCTATAGAGTAAATATTTGATAAAATTGACCGAATATATATATAGGGTAGTTTGAATCGGTTTTTCAGGAGAAGATATGTTTATAGATAAAATGCAACGACAGCGGTTTGAGTTGAAATATATAATCAACGAAGAAACCGCGCTGCAGATAAGAGATTTTGTGCAATGCTACTTAGACATTGACGAATATAGCATCAGCCAGCCAAATCTCTCTTATCACGTTCACAGTATTTACCTGGACAATGATTACCTGCAAACCTACTGGGAGACAATCAATGGAAACAAAAACAGATTCAAGCTCAGGATGCGGTTTTACAGTACAAAGCCCGGGGCACCGATATTTTTTGAAATCAAACGGCGAATGAACAACATAATTATGAAACAACGCGGCGGTGTTAAACAGGAATTTGTTCCAATGTTGCTTCAAGGACATTTGCCAGAGCCGCATCATTTGGTCTCTTTTTCTGACAAAAGTTTTATCGCTCTTCAAAATTTTTGCGAATTAATAACAAAGATTAATGCCCGTCCAAGAGTGCATATTCATTATCTTCGCGAGGCTTACCTTAACGATGACGGTTCAGTACGTTTAACAATGGATAGGCAGATTCTCGCTGAGCCGCATCTTGACTTTACGGCTAAAACCGATATGGCAAATCCAAGGCTCTGCTATCACGGAACAGATGTTGGCAGAAATTACGTTGTTCTTGAACTCAAATTTACAAATAGATTCCCTAACTGGATGCGAGAGCTGGTAAGAATCTTCCATTGTATGCAGCGCGGCGCCGCAAAGTATTGTTCAGCCATCCAGATTTGGGGAGAAAAAGCCTTTGATGCAAAAGTGCCAGTCGCTCAAGATGAAGAAAACTGGGTTGAAGGAATGACTTGAACCGTTGCTTCGTAATTATATAACCGTTTACTGTATATACGGCAAAAGTCATAGTTTTGCGTTGGAATTGACGTTAAGGTATTTCAAAATCGCAGGCATTGAAGCGATAAGCACACTTCCATGATGCTACTAACCAGCACTAACTGAAACTCCTCCTCGCTAATAAATTCTGGCAAATCTAATATCGGTTCCAAACGCGGTTCCACTTGCTTTGCTAATGTTTCAATATGACAGAGATTTTCCGCATTTCCCCTTGAAAAAAATTTTCACGGCGAACATACTTGACGAAAATTCTCGGGTTTTATGAAGGTAAGAATATTTTTATGGTCAATCGCATCTGCGCTGGCGGGATTTTTATTCGGCTTTGACACGGTAGTCATTTCCGGCGCGGAACAAACTATTCAAAAATTGTGGAATTTGACTGCTCTGACGCATGGTCTGGCAATGGGTTCCGCGCTTTATGGGACTGTAATCGGTTCCCTTTTAGGCGGATTCCCAGCGGACATCTTTGGCAGACGCAAGACCTTGATCTTCGTCGGCATCCTCTACATTGTTTCAGCGCTTGGATGCGCGCTTGCTAACAATATCTGGGTGTTCACTGTGTCGCGGTTCATCGGCGGTTTAGGCATCGGAATCTCCACAGTCTCGGCTCCGCTCTACATCTCCGAAATCTCGCCCCCGCGTTATCGCGGAAGGTTAGCTGGACTTTTCCAGTTCAACATCGTATTTGGCATCGTAATCGCGTTCCTGTCTAATGCGGTGATTGCTCGGCTTGTGAGCAACGACGCTTGGCGCTGGATGCTTGGAGTTGCCGCATTCCCGTCGGTAATTTACACCGCGCTCTGTTTCCTGTTGCCTGAAAGTCCGCGCTGGCTGATTGTTAGAAAACGGAATAAAGAGGAGGGACTCAAAGTCTTGCAGATGATTGACCCCGAATCGCCGCAGGATAAATTGAACGCCCTTGCCGATGAAATAGAATATTCAGCGCGCTCATCAAGCGGAGATGGTCGGTTCTGGACGTGGAAACTGCGCTATCCGATCGCTTTGGCTATTTTGATCGCCTTCTTCAATCAACTTTCCGGAATCAACGCCGTCCTATATTTTGCCCCAAGGATTTTTGAAATGACAGGCCTTGCGCGCGAGTCTGCCCTTTTGCAATCTGTCGGGATTGGCGTCACGAACTTGATATTTACATTCGTCGGACTCTGGATGATTGACCGCTTTGGCAGAAGGACGCTCCTTTACATTGGCTCTGTAGGCTACATCGTTTCGCTTGCCTTGACCGCATGGGCATTTTTCACGCAACACTTCAGCATTGTGCCCGTCTGCATTTTTGCCTTCATCGCATCGCACGCTATTGGTCAGGGAACGGTGATCTGGGTTTTTATCTCCGAGATTTTCCCGAACCGTTATCGCGCAAAGGGACAATCGCTCGGCAGTTCAACCCACTGGATTTTCGCCGCGTTGATAACCACAATTTTTCCGAAGGTTGTTACTTCATTCGCCCCGGGCTATGTGTTTCTTTTCTTCAGTTTTATGATGTGCCTACAACTTATCTGGGTCAAACTTATGGTTCCTGAGACCAAAGGCGTCTCGCTTGAAGAGTTGCAGAAGAAACTCGGAATTGAATCCGTTTAAACAAAGACAACGAATGAACGCCACAGTATGAACAGTGTTAATTACAAAATTGTCGGCGTTGGCGAGGTTTTGTGGGACTTGCTCCCGCAGGGACGCCAGATGGGCGGCGCGCCGGCGAATTTTGCTTATCACGCAAAGGCGCTGGGGGCAAATGCCTGTGTGATTACGCGCGTTGGCAGAGATGAATTGGGCGATGAGATCCTGCGACGGTTTAAATCTATCGGTTTCCCGCTTGACCTTGTCCAGATTGAAAACTCTTATCCAACAGGCACGGTCTCTGTGGAACTGTCGCCAGAGGGCGTCCCGAACTTTATCATCCATAAACCTGTGGCTTGGGATTTTCTTGAGGTGACAGATCTTGCGCTTGCCGCGGTGAAGACGGCGGATGCCGTCTGTTTTGGCACGCTTGCGCAAAGAACGGAGGTCTCCGGCGCGGCTGTGAGACAACTTGTGAGTTCTACATCCGTCGCCGCAATACGGATTTTTGACATCAACCTGCGTCAGAATTTTTTCACCCCGCAGACAATAGAAGAATCGTTGAACCTTGCGGATGTGTTCAAGATAAACGACGCCGAATTGCGTATTGTTGCCGAAATTTTTAAACTCGGCGGAGGTCTGGAAGAACAGATTGAGACGCTTGCGCAACGGTTCAATTTGAAAACTGTTGCGGTTACTTTTGGAGCTGAAGGCAGCATTCTTTACACCAATGGAGACTGGTCGCGGTATAAGCCACGTCCGGTAAAAGTTGTGGACACTGTGGGCGCTGGCGACGCGTTCACAGCGGCGCTTGCGATCGGGATTTTAAAAAAACTTGACATTGATAAAATCAACTATGCGGCAAACGAAATCGCCGCGTATGTCTGCGCTCAACCTGGCGCAACACCGCCGTTGCCGGAAAATATGCGGCAGCTGTTTGATTAGAAAATGTTTTTGATAAGCGCTGGTTTTACTGGTTTTTGATTTCTATGTGCTCGCTGCTGACCACAATTCCGCGTTCATCAGTTATGTTGAAATAATAGACAGCGGCGTTGGTTGGAATTTCTGCCTTTACTATATCTTTCTCTATCGCTGCGGGGATTGTAGTCCATTCTCGCTCTTGCCATTTTTTATTGGCATCTGCCGTGTAGTTTAATTCCGCTTTTACAATTTTCGTTTGCGATTTGAATTGTATCCAGTCTTTTCCTTGTTGGTAAATGGAGGGGAGTGGAGTGCCATTTTTTAGGATTGAATCAGCAAATATCCGGATTTCTTCTGGCTTTTCTCCTGGTCCGCCGTGTCCGTGAGGCATTTTTATTTTTACCGAAAGAAATCTTGGACCTTTAGTTAGCCGGTAAGATTTTTGCAGAGAATCCATTGGGTAGGCAAAATCGTTTGAGCCGGTTACCCACAAGAAAGGCATTTTTGCATAAGTAAGATAGCGAGAAGGGTCCCAGCGGCTTAACCATTTTTCCGATTTTTCCTTGCCCATTTTCCTGAACAGGTCTGTCCAGACTGAATTATCGCCAAGAAACCCGCAGCCGTAAACCGGCGCTATGAATTTAAACCTATCGTCAATCCCGGCAACGATGCAAACGAGGTATCCGCCCCACGAGATGCCCGTGATCCCGATTCGTTCTGGATCAACGCCGTCCAGTGAGCGTAATAATGAATGAGCCAGAATAATGTCCGCAACTGCGTGGTAAGTCCATTGGTCTTCAACAGGATCGTCTAACTGCTCAAAACCGCCCCAACCCGGTGGTCCTCCATACTGATGACGTTGTGGTTTTCCATCCGTTCCGGGGAGGCAACCGCAGGTATCCATTGCAATCGCGGCATAACCTCTGCTATTCCAGAGAGACACCCATTCGTGAAATGCCGTGCCGCCTCCGCCGTGAACAAGCACCATACCGGGAAGTCTTTCTCCCGGCTTATGCTCTGGAATACCAATGTATGCAAAAACGCGTGTTGGATTTCCTTTCCAGTCCAATCCCTTAAAAAACAGCGCCTTTACCTGGTTTGTGTTAAATTCATCTGCCGGATAAGTTTGAGGCGGAGATTTTAGTTTATCAATGTCCCAGCGGGGTTTTTGCGAATTTTCTCCTGAACAAATTGCAGATAACAAAAACAAGTAAGGAACAATGGTAAACAGCGCGTTATGGCAGGGCATTGTTCTTTTAGAAATAAATTTCATTTTAGTTAATGCAAATTTTTGTTTTAATGATTTTTATAATTATAATAAACGTCATCGGTTTTCTGAAAGCAGTTTTTGACAGATTTTGAATTTGTGGCGTTGGATTTTTATAACACAGAAGACGGGATACATTTTCCCGAATTAGGTTTGTGGCTTGACTCCTGTAAGAGCGCCAGTGAGTCTGAAATTGTGTTTGTTAGCCATGCGCATTCAGACCACATCAGCAAACACAGCAATTTAGTCTTGAGTCCGGCAACATCGCGTTTGATGAAAGAGCGTTCACGCGTAAAGGCGGTTGAAAAGAAACTGGATTATTTTAAAAAAACTGAATTTGCATATCGCGGCAATAAATATTACATCACGTTGTTTCCAGCCGGCCATATTTTAGGTAGCGCAATGGCGTTGATTGAAGTATCTGGAGTTTCAATTCTTTATACAGGAGATTTTAAATTATCAGGATCGTTGACATCTGAGAAGTGTGTCCCTTGTTATGCTGATTATTTGATAATGGAGACTACATTTGGAAAGCCTGAATATACATTTCCGCAGATTGATAGCGTTGGCAACCAGATAATTGATTTTTGCCGGGCAACGTTTGCCCAGAAAAAAACGCCTATATTGTTTTGTTATTCGCTTGGCAAAAGTCAAGATGTGCTAACCATACTCGGACGCAGCAATATGCCAGCAATGGTTCATAACCAGGTTTATAAAATGACTGCGGTATATAGAGATTTTGGTTATAAATTTCCACATATTGAGAAACTTTCAGTTAGAAAAAGCAAAAACAAAGTAGTAATAATTCCGCCGCAGGCAAGAAGTAAAATCGCGCAACTATATATAAATAAACCGATTAGTTTAGCGGCAATAACCGGATGGGCAATGGATAAAGCGGCTATTTACAAACTCGGTGTAGATGCTGCTTTTCCACTGAGCAACCACTCCGATTTTAATGAACTGGTGGAGTTTGTAAAAATTGTGAATCCTAAACGGGTGTTTACCATACACGGTTTTTCTTCCGAATTTGCCTATGAACTCAACCGTCTTGGATATAATGCCGAGCCGCTGGAGAAGTCCGGTCAAAAATGGTTGCCACTAACAGGCTGGAAAATGTAATCTATTTTCTTGTTGTTTTTGTTAGTTAAAGACTGGTTCAATTTTTAGAACTGGAAGATGAGAAAAGATGAGTAATCTAAATATATACGAAGAATTGCAATGGCGCGGGCTTATAGCCGATTGCACGGATGTGGAGCAACTTGTTAAACGGCTAAACGAGTCGTCTGTTACTTTATATTGTGGTTTTGACCCTACAGCCGATAGCCTTCATGTTGGGAATCTCGTTCCTTTGCTCGCGTTGAGGAGATTTCAAATTGCCGGTCATCGTCCAATTGCCGTTGCCGGCGGCGCCACAGGATCAATCGGCGACCCGAGCGGGAAAACACAAGAACGCCAACTCCTTTCAAAGGAGACGCTTGCTTACAATATTTCCCGAGTAAAACAACAATTATCAAGATTGCTTGATTTTGATTCAAAAACCAACCCGGCCCTGCTTTTAGACAACGCCGATTGGATTGCGCCGATTAGTTTTCTGGATTTTCTGCGAGATATTGGAAAGTTGTTCTCGGTAAATATGATGGTTTCAAAAGAGAGCGTCAGGGCGCGAATGGAAGATAGAGAAACTGGCATTAGCTACACAGAATTCAGCTATATGCTTCTGCAAGCCTATGATTTTTATCATTTATGCAAGGAGTATAATTGCGAACTTCAAATTGGCGGCAGCGACCAGTGGGGAAATATCACCGCAGGGATAGACCTTTGCAGGAAAAAATTAAACCGCACGGTCTATGGTTTAACATTGCCATTAATAACAAATGCCGATGGTTCAAAATTTGGCAAAACCGTTGCCGGGGCAGTCTGGTTAGACCCCGCAAAGACAAGTGTCTATAAGTTTTATCAATTCTGGATAAGGACAGACGATAGAGATGTGATTAGATATTTGAAATACTTCACCTTTTTATCAAAAGAAGAGATTGCTGCGCTTGAAAAGGCGCACAATGAGAATCCGGGCGCGCGGCAGGCTCACAAGGCTCTGGCAAAGGCGATGACCGAATTAATTCATGGTGAAGCAGCAACAGCCGAGGCAATTCGCGCCAGCGAAGTATTATTTGGCGGCGATGTAAAAGGAATAAGCAGAGAAACATTCAATGAAATCACAGGCGAGGTGCCGTCGGTGGAGGTTGAGAAAAGCAAAATTGTCCAGTCCGGTCTGCCGCTTGTTGAATTGCTTGTCCAGTCATCGCTCTGTCCTTCAAAAGGCCAGGCGCGTAAAGATATTGAAGGGGGCGGAATTTATATTAACAATATCAGAGAAGGTAATGCGCAGCGGATTGTGACTATGAATGACGCTCTATTTAATGCATTTATTTTGTTAAGAAAAGGAAAGAAGAATTACGTAATTGTGAAACTGGTTTGATAGAGCATCTGCGCGTTCTAAATATTCTGCTTTTGCATTCTGTTTCATTGAATCGGTTTTTGTGTTAATTTTATTAGATAGATAAGATGAATAACAATTTGACAATAGCGGGGCGGCAATTTCGGTCGCGCCTGATGATTGGGACCGGGAAGTTTTCATCGCCTGAGTTGATGCGCGACGCCATTGACGCCAGCGGCACAGAGATAGTGACCGTGGCTTTAAGACGCGCTGATTTAAGCGGTAAACGCGACCCATTTGCAAACATCCTTGAATTCATTGACCCGAATAAATACCTGATTCTTCCCAACACAAGCGGCGCAATGAATGCTGACGAAGCAGTACGGCTTGCCAGACTTGCCGCAGCCGCAGGATTGCCAAAATGGATCAAACTTGAGATTCATCCCGATCCGCGTTACCTTTTGCCCGATCCAGTGGAGACGCTCAAAGCGGCTGAACAATTGATAAACGAAGGATTTACGGTGTTGCCATATATTAACGCCGATCCAGTCCTTGCTAAACGGTTGCAGGAGATTGGCGCCGCAACGGTTATGCCGCTTGGTTCTCCCATCGGTTCAAATCGCGGCATTCAAACAAAAGACCAGATTCGCATAATCATTGAACAGGCAACAGTTCCTGTGGTTGTTGACGCTGGACTCGGTGCGCCAAGCCATGCGGCAGAGGCGATGGAGATGGGGGCAGACGCAGTGCTTGTCAATACCGCCATTGCCGTGGCGCAAGACCCTGTAAAGATGGCTATTGCGTTTAAAATGGCTGTTGAAGCCGGCAGGACTGCATACGAAGTAGGGCTTGGAGAACAATCATTTATTGCAAGAGCAACAAGTCCATTAACAGCCTTTTTAAAACCGCAAAAACAGTAATTGTGTGAGTTTAACAGGTTGCGATTTTTGAAATAATTCATTTAAACAAAAATTTTATGATAAAAGATAGCCATATTCCAAGCATAAGCCTGAAGCGGGTTAAGGAATTGTTAAAGAACGCAAAGAATTCAAAGATTGTTGTAGTTGGCGATTTGATGCTTGATGAATTTGTCTGGGGAAATGTATCGCGAATTTCTCCAGAAGCCCCAGTGCCGGTAGTGGAATTTGTTGAGGAAAGTTTTATGCCCGGCGGCGCTGCTAATGTTGCCAGAAACCTTGCGACACTTGGCGCGAATACGGCTGTCTTCGGAGTGGTTGGCAAAGATTATGCCGCTCAGAAATTACTGAACTTGCTGGAAAACTACAATATAAACTGCGATGGAATTGTCTCTCATCAGCAGCGGAAGACGAGCATTAAAACACGCATTATCGCCGCAAGACAACAGGTTGTTAGACTTGATAGGGAGACTAAGGAGGAGATAAGCGACGAGATTAGCGAGGAGATTTTTAAGTCCATCAAGCGAGCATTCGATAGACCTGACGCTGTAATTCTTGGCGACTACGGCAAAGGTGTAGTGACGCAGAAGTTGGTTGATAAAATTCGTGAATATTGCCACGAAAATGGAATTTGGTTGAGCCTTGATCCAAAACCAGTTCACAGGATTGACATCCGTAATATGTCTTTAATTACCCCGAATAGAAAAGAGGCGTTTGAACTGGCTGCATATCCGGACGGTTATAAAAAATCCGACCCGCTTTTAGACAGGCATTTGATGGCAGTGGCTGAATATTTATTAAATAGTCTCTCGCCCGCTTTGTTGCTTATAACACTCGGCGAACAAGGGATGCTATTATGCCAGCGGAACAGCAAGCCAGTTCATATTCCCACCGTTGCAAGAGAGGTGTTTGACGTCTCTGGGGCTGGCGACACAGTAATAGCGGCTTTTACACTTGCAATTACGGCAGGCGCCTCTCCTGTGGAAGCGGCTGTATTTTCAAATCACGCCGCAGGCGTTGTCGTTGCAAAGGTTGGAACGGCGGCTGTTTCTCCAGATGAGTTGTTAGAGAGTTTTAGTAAAAAATAATTTAAATGGATAACGTTTTTGAAAAAATAACCCCAGCCAGAATTCTAGCTATGAAAGGAAAAGAGCCTGTCTGCGCCCTGACAGCCTACGATTACCCGACCGCGCTCATTCTTGGCAAAGCAGGGGTTCATATTGTACTTGTCGGCGATTCTCTCGGTATGGTTGTGCTTGGTTATCCAGACACAACTCACGTTACAATGGAAGAAATGGTTCATCACACAAAGGCTGTCGCTCGTTCACATATCAACTCGCTTATCGCCGCTGATATGCCGTACAAAAGTTATGATACTGTGGAAAGCGCCGTGACAAATGCAAGACGGCTCGTCCAAGCAGGCGCAGAAGCGGTAAAACTTGAGGGGGGACAAAATATTATTCCGCAGGTCAAAGCCATCATTGACGCCGGCATACCGGTTATCGGACATATTGGAATGTTGCCGCAAAGCGTAATTGAAGAGGGCGGGTATCATATCAAAGGACGAAATGAAGCGGAAAAAGAAAAATTACTCGCCGATGCAATAGCCCTTGACGGGGCAGGTGTTTTTGCCATAGTCCTTGAACTCGTTTACCCATCTGTTGCCGCAGAGATAACAAAGAGAGTAAAGGCGTCAACAATCGGAATTGGCTCGGGTGTTGAATGCGACGGACAGATACTGGTTTCAACAGATTTATTTGGCACATCGCCGGGATTTATCCCAAAACATGTAAAAATCAAAGGAAATCTCGGAGACCAGATGTTAGAACTTGTAAAAGTCTGGAAACAGAGTTTAACAGTTCCAAAATAAATATCGGTTTTATAATTTAAAATTTTTCCAATATTGCGCGTAAATATTTACACTCTTTCCAAATCCCGATTTTTCGTTCAAACAGAGATGTTTCCGTCGCGGTTTTTTACGCAATAATGCTAAATTTATGAATCTAATTCAAACTATTGATGGAAAAGCAGACGCGAAATCATAGCGTAAATAATAAGGATTAAAAGTATGACGCCGGTCGTGAAGAAGATATATCCAAAAGTGCGGGCGATACCTTTCCACCGTTGCCATTCGTCTTTTACCTTGTAATCATCAAGGCGATTTTCTGCAACCAATCTATCGTACCAGCGCTTGCGCTCGTGGAGCATTTCAGTCTTAGAGATTCTTCCAGAAAAGATAACGGTATCCATCGGGAATTTTTCCAATCTGAAATGCGTGTTAAAGAAGTGAATTGTAAAGATAAAACCTGCGGCGAGCAGCGCTTCATCTGAATGGATTATATGCGCAACATTGATAATCCAGCCCGGGAGGAATTTTGTAAAGAATTCCGGTATCCACATAATTAATCCAGATAGACCGATCATAAACACCCCCCAGAACACAGCGAAATAGTCAAATTTTTCCCAATAAGTCCAGCGGTCAAATTGCGGTTTTGGACCTTTGCCAAAGAACCATTTGTTGTGCGCAACGAAATCGCGCCAATCCTGAATTGTAGGAATCATTGAATCTGGTCCAAATAATGCGTTAGCAAGCCGCTTGAATTGGAACTTCCCAGTTTGCGGATCAAAGATGGATTTTCTGTTTTTCCACCCATTAATGGCAAGTTCAATCAGATGCAATCCAAAGTAGGTGAACGTTATTATTGCGCCAAACCTGTGCAAGGCGCGGGCTACATCCGGTCCGCCAATAATATTGAAAATCGTTTTTGCCCAGTCGGTATAGTAAAATTTTAGCGGCATTCCAGTCAGGACAAGCAAGAGAAAACTTGTTACGACGAGTATATGTAAAAATCTTTCAAACGGCGCAAAACGTGTAAACCATTCATCATCTTTATTGGCTCTTATTTTTGCCTCTCTAAATGTTTTAGAGTCATAAATGTAAAGATATGCTGACCTGACGAGCCAGAGTAGTGTGTGCGCGCCAAAGAACGCAAAAACTCCAATAAGCAAACTCGTCATAAATATAAAAACGGCATTTAATTGCGGATAGTTTTTCTTGTCCATTGGATTTGCGTGAGCGAGGAACTTGGTGAAGCCTTCGTTTGCTTTTGGGTGGCACTGTTTACAGGTTTGAACAATATTTGTCGGTGAGAGCCGAGATTTTGGATCGCTCTGCGGCAGCACATCGTGATGACCGTGACAATCGTAGCAAGCAGCAACCGCAGGAGCGACGTTAGGCTTGCCTAATTGCATAGCCTTGCCGTGATAGGTTTCGTTATAATGCGCTAGCCTGTCTTGATGACATTTGCCGCAACGTTTATCACTGACCATTTTAAAGTGTCCCTGATGCGGCGGCTCAATATCGTGCGCAGTATGGCAATCCGTGCAGGTTGGCGCCCGTCTGTCTCCTGCGGCAAGCAGTTTGCCGTGAACGCTAGTTTTATAAACCTCTTCAATCTTAATATGACATTTGCCGCAGGTTTTTGAGACGTTTGCCTGATTGATCGGAGAACTACGGTCTACAATTCTTTTAATATCATGCACCCCGTGACAGTCATTGCAAGAAGGCGCCACAATCAGACCCATCTCAAGCAATCCGTGCCCATGAATGCTATCGCGAAACTGCATAGCAACATTCGGATATTTCATTTTATATTCCGCCGTAATTTCAGGATTGCTATGACATTTTCCGCAGGTTTGAGGCAGGTTAAGTTTAAAAACCGGTGATTCCAACATTTTTACAGGGATTATATTATGCGAGCCGTGACAATCCCAGCAACTCGCCGCTGCCGAAGCCCCCATAGCCCGACTTGCCCCGTGTATACTCTTTGTGTATTGTTCAAAGGCGTTTGTATGGGTTGGTTGTTCCGGATGGCAGGTAGCGCACTGGGGTGGGGGAGGATTGCTTTCATGGACGGCTTCTTTTATTCCAGAGTGGCAATCAATGCATAGTATCTTTGAATGAACAGACTTTGCAAAATCGTTTGTCGGAAATGGCAGTAATGGTATCTCTTTTCCTGCCGCTTTTTTAGTCTGTTTCTCTGAATGGCAATCAAGACAGTCTTCATTGGTTATCTTTTCTGCGCCGCTAAGATAGTAAGCGCTAACTAACGATATGAGTATTATTTGCCAGACAGGTTGATACAATCTCTTATACGATGTTTTTATAGCCATAATTAAAAACCTCCAGTATGACAGTCGGTACAGCTTATATCGTAATCGCCGCCCGGATGTTTGAATTCTTCACCGCGTGCGTTTAGTTTTTCTAACTCACTGCCGCTGCCCTGCGCAAGAATGATATGACAGGCATTGCAATCATTGGCTTTGATGGTCTGTTTGCCGTCAGCAGTTTTGTGCTTTCCATCGTGACACCTAAAACAGCCGGGCCAATCTTTATGCCCGATATGATTAGGATAAACCTTCCAGTTCGCTTTCATTTCAGGAAAGAAATTGTTCGTATAAATATCCTGAACCGCCGCGATAACCGGTCTGATTTTAGGATTATTTGTATAGATGTTTGAGAGTGTAGTCGCAATTTTTTGAATTGCTTCGGTCTCGTTTTTATAATCTTGAACAAGCATATACACCGCGTTTGATTTTATCCAAGGAATTGATGGGTCAATCTTTCCAAGGCTCATCGCTAAATTGACGGCGTCGTTCGGGGATTTATAAATATGCGAAGGTCTGTTGTGACAGTCCATACAATCCATAGTGCGGATTGAGTAGTTGCTGATATCGTTGGTAAAGTTCTTGGTTCTGAATTCTGTAACTACGCCAAGCGGGTCTGTAACTCTAACCCAGGGTATCACGAGACGGTTTGTATCTGTGGCAATATACTCAATCTTGTTTGCCACGTTCATATGCCAATGAATTCCCCCAACCGGACCGTGCGTCGGGTCGGCGCCGCCAACTTTCATCAACATACGGATAGTGAAAAGTGTATTAGTTTCATCGCTTAAATAGTAGTTGTAAGTTCTATCAAGATTTCCTACGAATTTTTTGGGCCAGTGGCATCTTTCGCAAGTCTCTTGCGCCGGTCGCAGGTTTTTAATCGGAGTAGGAACAGGCCGGGGATATTTATTCGCGATTGTGGCGTATACTTGATAAGCGCCAGAAATCTTATATTTTACAAACCAACTTGCACCAGGACCAATATGACATTCCGCGCAGGAAACACGCGCATGAGGGGAATGCTGGTAGGTTACCATTTCTGGCTTCATAACTTGATGACACACCTGTCCACAAAATGCGCTTGATTCAGTAAAGTGATATCCGTGGTAACTGCCAATTGCTATAAACAGGAAAAAGAAGAGAATTATTCCAATAAAACTGAACAAGATTTTTCTATCGTGCTTTCTTGCGAGGTCAATAAGCAATTTTTCGGCTTCCCCGCCCGCCTTTCGCATTTTACGGTGTTCAATTATAGCGCCAATAACCGCAACAATTGCCCCGATAACCCAGAGCGATGGGCAAACAAGATACGACAAAACACCAACGTATGGATTTGAAAAGTGGGCGATTGAATCAAGGATGAATAGCAAAATAAATGCAAAAAGGCTTCCTGCCATTATTGCAACCCCGGAAAGGCTTAACCAATTGCGAAAAGATGAAATCCAGGATTGTCGTTGTTGCTGTGGATTGTTTATTTCAGATGTGTTGTTTTCAGGTATCATTATTGTAATATTACCAAATTATTAAGAAAATAAACATCTAATTATGCCATTCAGGCATTAAAACTTATAGATTTAAAATTGCGATTTTTAAAAATTGTCCGGTGGAAATTAACGCCTCAATTAAACGTTTCCACCGGACATTACACGGAGGATTTTTTACTTCTTAAATGTCTTCATATATTCTACCAAGGCTTTTAAATCAGCCTCTGGCAAATCAAACGGCTTCATCAATGTTTTATCTCCTTCTTTAAGACCTTCTTTCAGAGATTTCAAAGCCTTATCCATTTTTAATTCAGCCTGGACTTTCGCATCGGTATAATCTTTAGCCCCGAGCTTTTTGCCCATTTTTGTTTGCCCTTTGCCATCAGAACCATGGCATTTGGCGCATTCATCTTCGTATAGTTTTTTAACATCTGCAGCCACACCGACAGACAGACCGGCGCTGAGCAGCACCGCCACCGCAACGATTAATATATTCTTTTTCATACCTTTTAGTTCCCTGTTGTTAGAATGCTGGTATCATTAAAATTAATAATAAAAGATACCAACATCTATTTATACTTATTTATAAATTTATAGAATAAAGACCTATATTTCTTTACATTTTTTGTCATAATCACAACTTTAGTTGTCATTTTCTAAACAACACCGATTTGAGGTTTTAACTAACTGAACCCCTTTTCATTTGAGTTTAAACTGCCGTAGCATTGCCGGCTTGTGGTGTTGCAAGGTTTATTGAAGATTGCCGTTTCTGACTTGACGGAAGGAATAGCTTTATCAGAACACCGGTTATAATGAATGGCAGTATCATCAAAAATAGGGCTGAAAGCCAGCCTTCGTGTCCGGCAAATTCCAATTTATAACTTGTAAAACCCCGCAGGCTTTTTGAAAACAGTTGCCCTCCAATTACCACATTGTATCGCATTGCGAGAACCCCGATAAGAATTAGTACCGAGCTGACAAGGTAAATTCGTTTTCTATTGATGAACTGTATCTTTTTGATAAAGATAACGGTTGTTGCTAATAACAGTAACGGCGCCGCTGTCCCGAGCGCTGCCTGTCCGACAAGAAGTGTGTAAAAAAGTTTTCCAGCGGCTAAGGATTTTAATACCCTGATTGATTCATCCGCGAAGTAAAGTCTATGGACCCAATCAAGACCTTCAACCGCCGCGTCTAATACAAGGGCGAAAAAGAGAAACCTTGCCATTAGGTCTATGCATTCTTGAACTATTGTCTCTTTTCTTATCCAGCAGAGCGCCATATACAGAAAGACGCATAGCGCCATTCCTGAAACCATTGCGGATAATATAAAGATTATCGGCATAAGGACGTTGCCCCACCATGGATTGGCTTTAATTGAACCGAATATAAAACCAACATAGCCGTGTAAAAGAAAAGCCGATGGTATGCCGATAATTGAAATTAGTTTGCTCATTTTTGAATCAAACTCTACAGATTTCGGCGAAACGTCATTCACGCCGAGTGTGAACAAGCGGTAAATCACCCCGCGGAATCCCGAACAACTCTCTCCCCATTGCACGAAATCTTTTCTGTAATCCAACCAGAGTTCAAGCAAAAGAACCGCCATTAAATACCATGCGTAAACAAACCCGAACATCGCCATTGGGGATGATGTATGCGGTGTTATCATAACTTCAAAACATCGTTCTGGATGACCGAGATGGAAGAGCAATGGAAGCGGAGCGCATAATAGGAATGAAAGCGCGGTGAGTAGCGACAACCTGTAGACTGGCTCAAGCGCTTTAACCTTAAAAACCCTTACCAGAGATGCAAGTATGAATGCCCCTGCTACTAAACCTGTAATGTACGGATAGACAACAATCAAAATGCTCCATAGAGGATGTGCAGTTGCCTCGTTTGGATAAACATAGCCTTCAATATGGGTCAAGACGTCTATTACATTTGTTTCCATTTTATCTGACCTCCGTATCTAATTGAGCGTATAATACGCGCGGTTCGGTTCCAAGATGCGGTTTTAATGTCTGTGTTGAACGATTTTTCTCAAAAAACTTTTGCAACGGACTATCTGGGACTGGATTTTTTAGATCACCGAATATTCTCGCCCCGGCAGGACACACCTCAACGCACGCAGGTAAATAACCTTTTGTGATTCTGTGATAGCAAAGAGTGCACTTTTCAGCCGTTTTTGTCTTCGGATTTAAAAATCTGCATCCATACGGACAGGCTTGAATACAAAATCCGCAGCCTATGCAATATTTGGGATCAACAAGGATTGCGCCATCGGGTGAATCAAATGTAGCCCCCACAGGACAAACCTGAGTGCAGGGAGAATATGTGCATAGATTGCATAATTTTGGAACAAAAAATGAACGGAGGATATTCTCTTTCGAAACAGTTGATGGAGGAAATCCGTGCATCCCGCCATTAGGAGAGTCAACTATTACTTCGCCCGAACTTTCGCCCGCAGTTGCATCAGGCTTTGTTATAATATAACGCTCAATCCAGGTGCGAAAATACATAGGTTCAGGGGGAACTTTGTTTTCCGTCTTGCACGCTTCAACGCATAGACCGCAGCCTATACAACGTTCAACGTCTATAACCATTATCCATTTATGTTTATACGGGTCATAACCTTTTGGAGCGCCGCTGCTGGCAAGAGCGTTTTTTACAGCGGCTTTCAACTTTGAAGTCAGCCCCGCAGCGGCAACCCCTGCAAATACAGAACTTATTAAAGTTAATGCTTTTCTGCGACTCGTTTTAACTGGATTTAATTTTTTCATGGCACCTCTCCCGGGTGATGTGGCAAATGGCACTCTGTGCATTTTTGACCGGCATAATGTTTGCGAGAATTTATCTGTTTCAACCATTTTGGTTTTGAAGGATCGCTTTCATGACATCTGACGCAGTTAAAAGCAAATTTTGGCACCTTCACATCCGGGTCTTCAGAATGCGCAAGCGCCGCTCCGTGACAAGCCTCGCACGATAAAGTTTTATGTTCAAACGATTCTATTTGCTTAATTTGGTCTGAATGACATTCTCCACAGGCTTTTTTTCCGGCATAACTTCTCGGCAGGCTCGCAATCTCCCGAATTGCATCTCCCCTAAACCATCCATACTCACCAAATGATGGCGGAGTAAGGAAAAATCGCGCGATTAAATAGGAAACGACTATAACTACTGTCAATAGTAAAAGCCTTATAATTTGCTGTGGCATAATCTTTTAAAAGTATTGTTATGAAAAGAAAATAATCTTAATTAGATTAATTACTCCACTTTATTTGCCTTTCTTTTTACAAATATTGTTTAAACTTTGCGGATATTGTTATAAAAATTCGGGCTTAGTTTTTTATCAATAGGTATATAGGAATAAAGGCAAAGGCTGTTTTGTTTGCCCGTTTGCGTCGTCTGTTCAGTCCAGTGATAAATAATTTCACAAATTTAATTTTACCCAAAAAATTATGATTTTCTTGAATACTAATTATTCAGGGACTTTATTAAATTAATTGTTTTTTATTGAGTGTTAATATAGTTATAATTTTAGTTGTTATAATTATGAACTTTGTTGAGAAAGTAAGGCGAGCGGGTGTTGTCGGCGCTGGAGGTGCAGGATTTCCAACGCATGTAAAACTCTCGTCAAAAGCCGAGATAATCATAGCCAATGGGGCGGAATGTGAACCATTGCTTCATAAGGATGCGGTTGTGATGGAGAATTTTGCCTCCGAAATTACAAAAGGAATGCAGATTGCAATGGAGGCAACCGGCGCGAAAAAAGGTTTTATCGGAATAAAGGGGAAGAACAAAGGCGCGATTGAGACGATAAAATCTGCCTGTAACGGGAGCGGCGTGGAGGTGTTTCAATTAGGCGATTATTATCCTGCCGGCGATGAATATGACCTTGTTTATACTATTACAGGGCGATTGATTCCGCCAGCCGGCATTCCAATTCAGGTAGGAGTTGTTGTGAACAATGTTGAGACTTTATTAAATATCGCCAGAGCAACTGATGACAAACCAGTTATCAAAAAGACTCTTACAATTACAGGCGCTGTTAAAAACCCTTGCACAATTACTGTGCCGTTAGGTGTGAGTTATCGCGAATGCATTCAGATTGCTGGCGGCTTTACGACAGACCAGCCAGTTCTCTTTATAGGCGGTTTGATGATGGGACAGATTAGCGAGAATCTTGATCTGCCGGTAACAAAAACGACAACCGGCATAGTTGTTTTGCCGCGCGACCATTATATTGCTAAAAGAAAATTATTGCCAGACCGCAGCCAGGCTAAAATCGGAAAGTCTGCTTGCGACCAATGCAGATATTGCACGGAGTATTGTCCAAGATTTTTGCTCGGCTATAATGTTGAGCCGCATCAGGTGATGCGTAGTCTTGCCTTTACCGCAACTGGCAGCCAGCACTGGAATCAATTTGCCGCTTTATGTTGCGCCTGTGGATTATGCACTTTATATGCTTGTCCGGAGGGGCTTTATCCAAAGGAAGCGTGCGACAGCGCCAAAGAGGAGATGAGAAAACTCGGTGTTAAATGGAGCGGAAATAAAGAGGTTAAACCGCATCCGATGCGGGATGGTCGCAGAGTGCCGGTAAAATCGCTTATTAAAAAATTGCATGTGTCAGAGTATGATCTGCCTGCGCCGTACCTTGGTGAATTTGACAGGTTTGAAAAAGTTGTTTTACCGTTAAAGCAATCCGCAGGGGCGCCGTGCAGCCCGATTGTCAAAACTGGAGATAGAGTGGAGTTTGGTCAGCAGATTGCGGAAGTTCCGCATAGAATGCTTGGCGCAGCGCTGCATTCTCCGATTAACGGCAGAGTGGTTTTAGTAGATTCAGAGAAGATTTGTATTGAGAAATAAAAATTTTATGAGCGAAAAATCACTGGGTTTAATTGAACTATCAAGCGTGGCGGCAGGATATTTAGTCGCCGACACAATGTTAAAAGCCGGCAATGTGCGGTTACTCCTGTCCAGATCAATCTGTTCGGGAAAATATATGGTTTTAATAGGCGGTCCGACTGCGGCGGTTGAGAGCGCGGTTAAGGCGGGCGCAGACACAGCAGGAGGATGTCTTATTGATCAATTTTTTATACCGAATGTTCATCCAGATGTAATCACCGCGATCGGCAGGACGCAATTGCCGCAACAGATAGACGGCGCGTTAGGGATACTTGAATCATTTAACGTTGCCACATTGCTGCTCGCCGCCGATGCGGCGGCAAAAGCGGCTCCGGTAACATTGCTTGAGATACGACTTGCTATGGCGTTGGGGGGCAAGGCGTTTTGCACGATGATCGGCGATGTCGGCTCAGTAAATTCTGCTATTGCGACCGGAAGAGAGATAATTGTAAAGTCCGGAGTTCTCGTAAATGCCGTTGTTATTTCAAGACCGCACCCTGATGTTTATAGAGAAATGATTTGATTCTACTTAAAAAATCGGCGTTCAAGATGAAAAGATATTTCAAATTAGTAAAGAAAATTCGAGAAAATCCGGTCTTAACTGCAAATATTTATGGCGCAATTTTAATACTGTTTTTGCTTCTTACCGGATGCGGACAGAAGGAAAACCAGAGCAGTCAATCCACCGCTGCACAATCTTCTCAAACCAGCGCGGGACACCTTGATCACGCCCAACCAAAATTGCCGCAAATTAAGTTATGGCTTGGAGACGCTGAATTGCTTGCAGAAGTGGCAAGCACATCCGTAGAACTTCAGACCGGTATGATGTTTAGAAAAGAGATGGGGGAAAATGAGGCAATGTTATTTGTGTTTCAAGTCCCTCATCAAGCATCGTTTTATATGAAAAACACATATATCCCGTTGTCAGCGGCTTATATAAATAGCGACGGAGTTATTTTAGAAATTCACGACCTTGAACCGTTAAATGAAAAACCGGTTACAGCGACAAATGACAATATTCAGTTTGTGCTTGAGGTTAACAAGGGATGGTTTCAAAAACATAACATAAACCCGGGAACGGTCATTCGCACTCCAAAAGGATCGCTTTACAAAACATTCTTTTCAAACGGACGATGAAAATTGCTCTTGCTCAAATAAACACAACAATAGGCGATTTTGAAGGGAATTATAAAAAGATTTTAGATGCCTATAAACTCGGAGTAGAAAGAGGCGTTGACCTTGTTCTAACTCCGGAGCTGGCGCTAACCGGTTATCCGCCGCGAGACCTGTTGTTGAGAAAAGATTTTGTTGATAAAAATCTTGCAGTTCTTGAAGACCTTGCCGTCGCAACGGGAAAGACCGGGTTAATTGTCGGGTATGTTGGAAAAAACATTGCCAAGCCCGGGCGCGACCTTACTAATTCCGCTGCGTTGCTTCATAATGGAAAGATTGTCGCAACCAGAACGAAAATCCTTCTTCCTACTTACGATGTCTTTGATGAAGACAGATATTTTGAGCCTGCAATGGAAAATACACCGATCGTTTTTAACGGCAAAAAGATTGGCTTAACAATATGCGAGGATATCTGGAATGACGAAGATTTTTGGAGAGAACGACGGTATAGAAGAAATCCGCCTGCTGAACTTTTTGACTCAGGTGCGGAATGTTTGATCAATATTTCAGCCTCGCCGTGGCATCTTGGCAAAGATAAGACAAGACGGGCAATGCTTTCTAACCTTGCATCAAAATTCAGTAAGCCTGTAGTTTATTGCAATTTGGTCGGCGGAAACGATGAACTTGTGTTTGATGGCGGGAGTCTGGTGTTTAACCGCAGTGGCAAAACGATCGCCTGCGGCTCAATTTTTAATGAAGATTTTATCATTGCTGATATTGATGTTGAACAGCCTGCGATCAGACCGCCTGAAATGGTGGATGAAGAATACGTTTTTCGCGCGCTTGTTATTGGATTGCGCGATTATATGAAAAAATGCGGCTTTAAAAAAGCGGTGCTTGGTTTGAGCGGCGGCATTGATTCTGCCTTGACCGCATGTATTGCCGCTGAAGCGCTCGGAAGCGAAAATGTTCTCGGGGTTTCATTGCCTTCTCAATATTCTTCAAAAGGCAGTTTAGATGATGCCCGTCTGCTGGCTCAAAATTTAAAAATCAAATACGAGGTAATCCCTATTAAAGAACCTTTTGAGAGTATAAAGAAGCAACTTGCGACAGTCTTTGCCGGGTTACCCGAAGATATAACTGAGGAGAATATTCAGGCGCGCATAAGAGGGGTTATTTTAATGGCATTATCGAATAAGTTTGGTTCGCTTTTGCTTACTACCGGTAACAAAAGCGAATTAGGAGTAGGATATTGCACATTATACGGAGATATGTGCGGCGGACTTGCTGTAATTAGCGATGTGCCAAAAACTATGGTTTATAAGATTGCGCGATGGATTAACAGGGCAGGGGAGATTATTCCGCAGTCTTCAATTGTAAAACCGCCTTCCGCCGAGTTGCGTCCAAACCAGACAGACCAGGACACCCTACCGCCGTATGAAACTCTGGACGCCATACTTCAGGCTTATGTCGTAGAAGGTAAGTCTCCTCGGGACATTGTTCAACAGGGCTTTGAAGAGACAACGGTAAAATATGTGATTAAACTGATTGAGAATTGCGAATACAAACGGCGTCAGGCGGCTCCAGGTATTAAAGTTACAACAAGGGCTTTCGGTATGGGATGGCGCGTGCCGCTTGCTAAAAAATTAAAGATTTAGGCTTGAAATTTAATTTTCCCCGGAGTGTTAGGATTTACATCATTTTAAAATAAGATAACTATATATTTGTTTTAAGGGCATTTTTGTATAAAGTGATATTATGAATTTTAATACATTTTCGTCATATCCAAAATACAGACCGAGGCGGCTTCGCCAGAGCGAAGCGATGCGCGAACTTGTTAGAGAAACGCGGCTTGAGGTTTCTCAGCTTGTGATGCCTTATTTTGTGAGGTTCGGAACGAATCTCCGCGTGCCGATAGATGCGATGCCGGGAAATTACCAGTTGTCAATTGATGAACTTGTAAAAGAGGTGTCAAAAGCCATTGATGCTGGCATAAAGGCGATATTGCTGTTCGGTATTCCTGACAGAAAAGATGAACTGGCAAGCGGCGCTTATGCGGATGATGGAATTATTCAGCAGGCAGTTTCAGTCTTAAAGAAGGAGTTTCCGGGCTTGATCATTATCACTGATGTATGCCTATGCGAATATATGAGCCACGGGCATTGCGGAATTGTTAAAAAGATAGGGGAAAAATACGAGATTGACAACGATTCAACGCTCAATCTGCTTGCAAAGACTGCTTTGAGCCACGCGCAGGCTGGGGCTGATATAGTGGCTCCGAGCGATATGATGGACGGTCGCGTTCGCGCAATTCGCGAGATACTTGATGACAACGGCTTTGCAAATACCCCGATAATGTCTTATGCGGCAAAGTATGCATCCGCTTTTTACGGTCCTTTCAGACAAGCCGCTGAATCTGCTCCGCAATTTGGAGACAGACGGAGCTATCAGATGGATAGCGCAAACGCGCTTGAAGCCCTGCGCGAGGTGGCGCTTGATATTCAAGAAGGGTCAGACATCGTGATGGTTAAACCGGCATTGTCCTGTCTTGACATCATTCATAGAGTAAAAACCACGTTCAATTATCCTACCGCCGCATACGCCGTTAGCGCTGAATATTCAATGATTAAAGCCGCCGCGCAAAAAGGGTGGATAGATGAGAAGGCTGTAACGATTGAGAGCCTCCTTGCGATAAAACGAGCCGGCGCTGATATTATCATCACTTATTCCGCAGTTGAAGTCGCCCAATGGCTTGCGGAAAAATAATTAACCGCCATTGCTAATTGAACCGCTGCCGTGGAATGTTTTGATTAATAAGAAAATCACTATTATCGCAAGGATTATCCCGATCACCAAAAATATCATATTAACCTTGCTGGATTTTTTAACAAATTGAGTAGTGGATTCAAACTTTACCGGTTTGCCCGAGCCTTTTTCCAGTTCCTCTAATGCCACTCCCTGTGGAATAACCGTCGTGGTCTGACTTAACAGCTGTTGTTTTGGCTTTTCCTGTTGAACATCGGATTCAAGCCTGAGTAAAACCTGTCCAAGCCTCAATATTTGCCCCGGTTTAATTACTCCTTCAGTTATTTGAACCCCGTCTATAAATGTGCCGTTGGTTGAATTTAAATCTTTAATAAAAACCTCGTTGCCGCGAAGGTATATCTCGCAATGATGGCTTGAAACAGAAGGCTCGGGAATATGAAATGCGTTGTCCTCTACTCGCCCAACCGTGGTCTTCTCCGATTTGAGCTCGTATGAACGCCCCGTCATACCTTCGCTTAAAATAACGAGTCTATACATAGTAAGTCTACTGCCCTAAACCATATTTTCTTAATTATTAAATTTAAGTCAACCGTTTTAAATGATTAAATTTATTTTATTATAAAATGATTTCTTTTTAAAAGCCAGATTTGCTCCGGTTATATCCAGAAAAATTTTCAGGTTATTTATAGCCTTAATTTGTAAAACATCTTATCATTTTATCTTTACTTTGATACTTGTTTAGATTTGCCACTCTTAGAATGGAAAATGAAAAAAAAGACGGATTTTCAAATGCAATAACAAGTTTTAAGTAGATGTAGCTATCCGAAGTGGCAAGAAATAGATTTTTAGAGTTTATAGCATTTTATCCGGTTTTTCATATATTGAACATTTTAATGGGTTTATGTTGAAAAGGACAAAAGTTGAAAATTGCGAGAAGTTGTCTGATGCCAGCAATGCGACGGCTCAAGATAATGCCCGTTCTATAGCCGCAAGATTAGAAGATTGCGCGTTGGTAGAATTTCGCAACGCTACTTTTGAAATTAACGGCGAGACTGTTTTTCCTTCAACAACCTTGAAAATCAAAAAGGGGGAACAATGGGGAATTGTCGGGCACAACGGTTCAGGTAAGTCTTTGCTTATACAGGCTATACTTGGAGAAATATTGCCTGTTTCAGGAGAAGTCTCGTTTAGTTTTTATAACGAACACGGTAGTGAATCAGACCCGGCTGATGTAATAGCCGTCGTGTCAGCGCAAAAACAACGCGAGTTTATACTACGCGAAAGTTCATTTTATCAATCGCGCTGGCATAGCGGAATTGAAGAAGGGGAACATACAGTAGCGGAGTTCTTGAGCCAACGCGTTGTAGAAGATATCAATCCGTTTGCAGTTGACGCAAAGGTGTCTGATCCTGATGAATTTGAAAAACGGAGAACAGAAATAATTGATGCGCTTGGAATTCACCCTCTGTTAAAACGGAAAATTTTGCATCTTTCCAATGGCGAACAGAGAAAAGTTCTACTTGCGCGCTCGTTGTTGAAAAAGCCGCAAATCCTTATCATTGACGACCCCTATGCCGGGCTGGATGCAGAATCGCGCCTTCGCGTAAAAGAGATTTTAGTAAAACTCAAATCCACAGACATTACATTGATCTTGATATCTCACAGACTTGATGAAATTTCAAAGTTCATAAAAAATCTCATCATAGTTCGAGATTACAGAATTATATGGCAGGGGACAAAAGCTCAGGCTCTGAGGAAAATCAGAGATGATGATAATTTTAACTCGTCAATGGTTGTAATGAGATCTCGGGCAAAACCGCTTTTTCCCCGGCGAGCGCCGGTGTTTAAAACGGTAATAAAAGTTAAAAATCTTACAATCCGCGCGAATGATAAAGTTATACTTGAGGGGCTTGACTGGACAGTCAGGTCAAATGAACACTGGGCAATTGTAGGTAAGAACGGGGCAGGCAAAACAACTTTGCTCAATGTTATTCGTGGAGACCATCCGCAGGTTTTTGCTCAGGATATTACCCTTTTTGATAAGAAATTAGAATCTCCGCGTGATTTTTTAAACGCGCGAAAGAGAATCGGCTCTTTTTCACTTGAGTTGCACCAGCATTTTCCGTTGGAATCCAGTTGTCTGGATTCGGTCTGCTCGGGATTCCACAACACTCTCGGTCTGTTCAATAAAGTCAGTTCAGAATATAGGAAACGGGCGCTGATATTATTAGAAGATTTTGGGCTTGGCAGTTTTGCTCGGACATCGCTCGGAGAACTTTCAGTCGGCCAACAACGACTTGTCCTTATCTGTCGGGCGATAGTAAAAAATCCGTGGCTTTTGATTCTGGATGAACCCTGTCAGGGACTTGACACCATTCAGAAACTTTCAGTACTAAGAGCTGTGGACAGAATAGCCGAGCAGACGAACGCCCGAATCTTGTTCGTTACTCATATTCTTAATGAAATGCCACAATGCATAACGCGGATCTTAAAATTAAACGGCGGAAAATACAGGGAATATGCGAGAAAATAATCAGATTTATTTTATAACTATAATTGAAACGCGCTCTTCAATAATATAATCTTCCGCGCATTCTTCTCGTTGATGATATCATCGCTCGCAGTATGAGCGGCGCTGCGACTTATTCTAATGATTCAGGGGATTAATGATTTTTAACTTTTTAAAATGTCAAACTAATTGTAAAGTAATATGAGATGATAGGTTTACGATTGAAAGAATTGTTGAAAAATGAACCAGTTGCGATAACCGGCATTGGAGTGGTTTGTCCTGCCGGCGATTCGCCCGTTAGATTGTGGGAATCCGTTACAAATGCCAGAGCCTTCGGAGAATGGCTCAATTTCGCAAACCATAAGTTCCCTGTATGCGCCGTCCATAGTCCGAATATTGACACAAAGGAAACGAATGTTAGACAACGCAAGTATGATCGTTCTGTTAATCTTGCAATTTATGCTGCAAAGAGTGCATTGATAGATGCAGGGGCATTAAAAGAGACGGGGAAAGTTGATGTTTCATCAAAGAAATGTATTGGAGTCATTGCCGGCACATCGCGGGGCGCGATCGGGAGAATGTCCGACCTTTTTAATTTAAATCCATTAAAGATTCCTCCATCCTTTTCTCCAAATACGAGCGTTGCCGCCCTTAGCGGCGCGCTTGTTAAGGAGTTTGGTTTTAACGGATTTTCTCTTACTGTTTCCGCAAACTGCGCTTCATCGGCTTTTGCCATTGCGCTTGGCGCAAAAGAGGTGGCGCTTGGAACAGTTGACGCAATGCTTGTTGGCGGGGCAGAGTCGCCTTTGTGCCCGGCAATTCTCGGTCCGATGTCAAATGCTGGCATTCTTGGCAGTGGCGAAGCACCCGACGCTGTTTGCCGTCCTTTTGATATATCAAGAAATGGCACAATAATTGGAGAAGGCGCCGCGTTTTTGTACATTGAGAGGTTGGAGCAGGCTCTATCAAGGGGGGCAAAAATATACGGCACAATCTGCGGTTGGGAAACAGGAGTTGAACCCGATAGCGGTTCTGTGTCGGTGGAACAAACAGGCGAATCAATGGCAACCGTCATTCAAAGGGCTTTAGAATTAGCAGATATTTCTTGCAATGAGGTTTCGTTTATTAGCGCTCACGGAACAGGGACAAGATTAAATGACCTTGCTGAATCGCGAGCGGTCAACTTAGTCTTTGGAGAACAAACGCCGCCGGTTTTTTCAATCAAGGCTGTTACTGGACATTGTTTAGGGGCAAGTTCAGCAATTGAATCTTTGGTTTCAATTATCGCTTTAAATAAATCCCTTATTCCTCCAACGACGAACTGTTTTCAAAAAGACCCTGCCTGCAAAATAAAAGTTGTCGTAAATAAACCTCAAAATATAGGAAGTCCTAATTATGCGCTTGTCATTTCCAGCGGTTTTTGGGGCTATCAATCGGCAATTGTTTATAATAGATTTGAACCCAATACAGATTTTTAAAATCTGAGTCAGATGATGATTTTATTTTTTACTGCGAAGCACAGCGGCAGAGTGTCTGGCGTAATGTCCGTGGATATCCTGCGAGTATTGGCGCAATGTTTTTTCACCAAGCCCCTGATAATCTCCGCATTTATACAGAGCGCGCGCGATGACAAGTTCAGTGAGCGCCGCATTTCTGGTTGTTGTATCGCTTCCAGATGAAGGATTTTTAACCAGCGCTCTCTTTATATCCGCAATTGCGTTTCCGCTGATTCCCGGCATTGTAAGCAATTTTGCAAGGAGAGGACAGGCGCGACTATCGTTCAAATTCTCTAAAGCCAGCGCCACTGCCCTGAAATGAGAGAATTCGCTTTGAGGAGTCAACTGCTCCGCCTTCTCAAGAATAGGTTCAACTGCCCGACGATCGCGAGTTTTTCCTGCGGCTATGATGTAACTATCAAGTTGGCTGATGCTTGCGCCGTATTGCCCCATTCCGGTATATCTCCATCCCTTATCCCATTTCGATTTTTTTATCACATCAATTAAAATGTCTATGCCTGCGTTATTTCCGAACATTCCGAGGATATGGGCGTAAATCAATTTATTTGAAAAAGTTGTCGTTGAATTAAAAGCAGTTTCAACCATTGGGATTGCGCGCTCGGGATATGCCAGAATAACTTCAAGTTTATCGTAATTGTTTACAACCTGTTTTACCGCATCGGATATTTGCGAATCTGGGAGCGGTTTGGAATCCTCTTCATTCAAGATTGATTCAGGCAAGATGCCTTTTTCAACAAGTTGCTTTTGAAGTTCTCTTATATTGAGATTTCGCGTAGAAATACCCTCTTTAGCAATCATAGCGGCGGCTAATCCCATTGCATATCCCTGATTTTGCACATCAGCCTGCATACGGATAACAGGCAGGGCGTCACGGTGAGAACTTACACTCAAACCGGTCACAATAACTCCGTCAATACCGGCTGGCAATAGCGAGCGGTAAGGAAGCCGCGCTTCAATGCTTTTGCGGTCTGGCGGACGCAAGAGAAAGAGCGGATGCACAGTATGTCCGTGGCTGTCGAAGTCGCTTTTACAAATTACAACAGTGTCTTTAAATGTTTTCCCTATCATCATATCCATAGGAGTTAAAGTATAATCACCAACGATCTGTCTTCGTTCGCGCGTATCTATGAGTTGACCTAAGTCGTAAGCCCACTTAAACTTTTCCCTTGCCACGACAAAAACTCGCCAGATGTCAACAATGTCGTTGTCGTCGACAAAGGTATAATCTGTATTTGTATAGCGTGAACCTAGTTCTTTTTGCGGCAGTCCGGCTCCTTGCACTGCAATTTCTGAATCATCCGTATATCTGCACTTTGCGCCTGCTGCTGCGGCAATATCGGCATTGCCGGTAGCGTCAATTACAACCTTTGCTAAAACAACACCGGTGCCTGCTGGCGTTGAGACGACAACACCTTTTACCCTGTTATTCTCAACAAAAGCGCCTGCCCCAATGCAACCGAACCAGATATCCACATTTGCTTTTCTTAATTCGCGTCGGTACCATTCGCTTTTTATATCTGGAATCCAGCCGCTGCTGGTTCTTGCATCAATGCCGCCCATTTGCGCAACGCCGGCGTCCACCTCTTTTGTAAATCCCACACGATTTCCGTGATAATAACTGCTAATCAAACCGGAGGTGCCAACGCCGCCAAGAGAATACAGATGTTCAATCAATAACGTTTTTGCGCCCTTCCTGCCTGCCGCAATTGCTGCTGGCGCTCCGCCGGTCCCGCCGCCAACGACAACAACGTCATATTCGCCAAAAATCGGTAGTGTAGTTTTCTCCTGCGGTATCTGTTTATCCCCTGCAATCCGGTGCCATGCGGCTTGCTCAGCAAACCTGATTTCTCCATTAACAGCGCCTTCTAAAGATTTTCCAGCAATCTTAAATGGCGGATTTATGTTTAATAATTTTGAATTATCAAACGCCCTTTTTCCCACCTTTTCACCGATTGCCATTATATTTACCGGACGAACAATCTTTTCTGCAATATCGCGCGAGACATCCGCAGTCCCATTTATAACATAAAGATTCTCAAAACCGACGGGCTGAAAACATTCAACCGGCAGTTTTTCAATTCCCTCCCATTTTTGAACCGATTTTATCCCTTTAAAATTTTGCGGCTGCGCTTCAAACAACACTTCAGAAGAATCAACGCACTCTTTAGTCCATGTTAAATCTCTTGCCATCTGTTCAACCTGCGCAATGGATGAGAAACTGTTATCGCTTTGCTGCAAAAAAATCTTGTATTCAAAAACTGGGTAGCGCTCGCCTTTTCTATCCATGACATAAATTTGTTGTTGTCGTTTGATTGTAGCAATTGCCTCTGCTTTTTGCTCCTTCCCACCGACAACAACCCTGTAAAACTCTCTTGTTCCCGCAGGAAATTGGGTGAACTTAACTCCGGCGATTTTCGCAACAACGCTATGCATAGTGGCGTCAATTATCGTCTTTGCTAAAATTGCCTGTTGACCTGAACGGTTTAGAATGACAATGCCTGCTAAATTTCCTGAATTGTCCCGCACAATATCCACGGGATACGACCAGAATAAAAACTTTACCCCCGCATCAATCAATGCCCTGTCAAAAGTCCGCTTAACCTGCATAGGAGTAACCGGATGAACTGAAACCTCATCCAGAGAATCATTTTTCTTAGCAACATCACTTTCAATAACAATTTCTCCCAGCAACATTCGCTTTGCATCTTGAGACCTTTGAACCGCGAATTTTAAATATCGGGTTTTTACCGGCTGGAATTTGACACTCAACGGCAATGCATCGCCTTCATAATTCCCCCTGCCTGTTTCCTGATTTTTTATTTCCGCAATCGGCGTCCATTTAATTCCGTCTAAACTATGCGAAATAGAGACCTGTTCTACTTCAAAATCATTCATCCGCTGATAAACAAGGAGGTGAATTGCCGCAACGGTCTGTTCCTGTTCTAGCTTTGCAACAATGTTAACAACCTCCTCATCGTACTGGACGCTTGCATTTGCGGCATTGCTCCATTTGCCATCTGATAACAACCGCGGCGGGTCTGTATCTTTATGCGGTTTTACAGAGGGTTTATCCGCTGTATAGGTGAATGGAAGGGAGACGCCAATTTTTTTTGTCTCAATTTCAACAGGTTTAAATACCGCTTTAGCAAGTTCGGTTGTTGGGACTTCTCCAGGTTCAAGCCATAGTCTGTATGTGGAACAGATATCTTCTCCTACAAACGACCTTTCGCTAATAAGAAAAACCCGCGCCCCTTCCTTTGCCGCAGCCACCGCTGCCGCAACTCCGCCACTCCCGCCCCCGACGACTAAAACATCAACATCGTCGAATACAGGAATTTTCGCAGGCGGGCGAATAGCAACCTCCGATTCTGATAGATAACAGAATACTAATAGCTGCAGTACAGCGGTTATTACTTTTCTCATAAATCAAAATCCGCCAGTATCAGAAAATGTGTAAGTATTAATGAGTGTGCAGTGTTTTAACACTTGCCCCAGGACTTCAATGTCTGAAGACATTTTTCAACGCAAATTAGCGGTGGAAAGGCGTCGCTTTCATATTCAACAATATACCATTCGGTGCCGCCAATGGACTCTGCGAGTTTAAAAATTTCCTTCCAGTTTAAATCATCTTCTCCAAACAGCGCTTTTGGATTGGTCTTTGAAAATGGTTTGATATGCATTGTTGCCGCGCGCCCGGGGTATTTCTTTAAATAAACAATTACATCGCCACCGCCGTGCATTGCGTTGCCAACATCAAACTGCATTACGACATCCTTTACTGTCCTTCCAAAGAAAATGTCCCACGGTTTTTCTCCGTCAATCTCTTTAAATTCCGCTGAATGATTATGGTATCCGACTCTCATACCTGACGGCTTTACCTTTGCTGCAAGTTCATTAAACAAATCAGCCGCTTCCTGCCATGCTTTTTTGCTATTTGTATATTTTTGCGGCAATCCGGGAACAATTAAAAACTTGTTCCCGATAATCTGGTTAAATTCAATTGTCTTTTGCAAATTGTCACCGAGTAAAGTATCAATTTGAATATGAGTGCCGCAGCATTTAAGGCCATTATCATCCAGCATCTTTCTCAATGTTTTTGCGTCGCGTCCATAATAACCGGCAAATTCAACCCCTTTGTATCCCATTTTTGCCACTGCGGCGATGGTGCCGGGCAAATCTTTTTCACATTCTTTTCTTACCGAATATAATTGAAGCCCAATAGGAATTTTCTTGCCGCCATATTCCTGAGCAATCAGCGCTGGCGCTGCGGCAACAAACGCGCTGCACAAAGTCTTTTCAAAAAAACCGCGACGGGATATTTTTTTTGTTCTATTCATAGATTCATTGATACCAGTTAATCTGACACAGTCAATAATAATTAAGGAACTGGATCGTTTTCCAGAATCGTTTGCATTTTAAGGAAAAGCGCATTTTTGAGTGAAATTGAATTTGCGAAATTATTTATCAATGGACTGACCGCCCCTCTTAGAGTTGAGAACGGTTGATGATAGGTTATTGGATGCGCTAATTGAAAAGACATTCCATTTTGATAGGTTTCAGAATCAAACACTGAATCCGATGCTCACGGTTCAGGCTATTTTCTAAGTTGGTGTTTTATAAAAAATAATTTTATTTTTTCGCCGCTATGGAGCCGTTTTTAACGAGGGAAATCAAATCAAGCAGGATTCGTCTTGTTTCATCAAGCGTTGGGTCAACCTTTGAGAGCGTTGCGTCATCGGTTTCAGTGGCTTCTTCGTCCATCTCATCGGGTTTAGGCGATGGCGTTGGATTTGCTTTCGCGATGTTGGTAGTCTGCTTTTCAAGAGAAATCGGCTCCGGCAAGCCCGGTTTATCGGCGTTTTTCAAGGTTATTTCGTAACTCACATAATTTGCCGGCGGGCGTTTTTTAATCTCCTGTTTGCGCTCTTCAAGCCGCTTTTTAGCCTCCTCTTTTTCCTTCAGACGCTGTTTTTCATTAAGCGAAACCATCTTCTCGGCTTGCGCCTTTTTAAACCTTTCAATCTCATCCTTTATATAAGCAAAATCTTTATCAGTGGCTATTCTATCGGAAGAATGCTTTTTGAGTTCCTCAATCATCGGTTTGGTAATCATATTCACAGGTTCATATTTTGTTGGCGGAATTGTGTCCCACGACAAAGCGTTAGGCAGCGAAGACTCGCCTATCTCCGCGTAATTGTTAACGCTTGGCAATACAATATCCGGCGTTACTCCTTTGAGTTGTGTTGACTCGCCATTTATCCTGTAAAACTTCCTTATGGTTAATTTTAATGCGCCGATATTATTTGTTGTTCTCAAGAATCTATTAAGTTCGATCAATGATTGAACTGTGCCTTTGCCATGAGTTGAGGAATCGCCAACGACTAAAGCCCGTTTATAATCTTGCAGCGCCGCGGCAAGGATTTCAGAAGCAGAGGCGCTAAATCGGCTTGTAAGAACGATGAGTGGACCTTCATATAACACAGAAGGGTCTTGATCGCTGTCAACCGATATTGTGCCGTCGCTATCCTTTACCTGAACAACCGGACCTTCCTTTATAAACAGCCCTGTTAAATTAATTGCCTCTTCAAGAGAACCACCGCCATTGCGTCTCAAATCAAGAATGATCCCGCTAACATTTTCAGCTTTAAGTTTTTTAATTAATTTTGCCACGTCTGTTGTTGTGCTTTTATGGTCGGCGTTTCTATTGCCTAAATCCGCATAAAACGATGGCAAATCAATGATTCCGACCCTTGTTGTCTGTCCCCCGTCAACCGGTATCTCAAGCAACTTTGCTTTTGCCTCCTGGTTTTCAAGCGTAATTTCATCCCGTATAAGGCTTACGACCTTTCGGGTTGATGGGTCTGGGGCGTCTGCCGGGATAATTGTCAGTCTAACCTCAGTTCCTTTCGGTCCGCGAATCAGTTCAACAACCTTGCTCAATTTCCAATCAATGACATCCACAGGGTCATTTGTGCCCTGCGCTACGGCAACAATTCTATCATTAACCTTAATTTTCCCGCTTCGCATAGCCGGTCCTGGCATAAGTTCCCGAACCTTGCAATAACCGTCTTCAGAAGTTAAAACCGCGCCGATACCGCAGAGCGAAAGTTTCATACTAATATTAAAATTCTCATAAGTCGGTCTCCCCATATATTCCGTATGCGGGTCGTACACGTGGCAGAGTGAACTTAAAAAAATCTGCAATACCTCTTCGGAATCCAACTCCCTCAAAGTTCGCCATTGTCGGTTATATCTTCGGGTTATTATCTTGATAATCTCCTCAGGCTTTTCATTGTTCAATTTCTCTTGAAGGTATTCATAACGAACCCGCTCGCGCCAGAGTTTTTTAGCCTCATCTAAATCGGCAGGGCGAGGCTGGTCTTTTCTGCTCACTAGGATTTTATCCTCAGTATCAAAGGCGAACTTTTCTGTGGCAACAACGTTCGTAACAAATTTTACAAATTGTTCATACCGTTTGATAAACCGGTTGAAAATGATTTTTGACGGCGATACATCTCCATACCGTATAAGCATATCGTCCAATCTTGTCCGCCAGACATCAAACTCTTCTTCATCAGATTTAAGAAAAATCATCCGCGCCGGATCAAGCGCGTCAAGATACCTGTCCAGAAACTTTGATGATACCGTGTCGTTGAATGGTTGTTGACTGTAATGCGTCCTTTCAAGCAATCCAACAACAAGCCGCGCAATCTTCGCCTCCTCAAGCGTGGTCTTTGTATCTAAATAAGTTATCTCATCAGACTTATTTGTGGGATTTGCGTTGCCTACTGAGGGCTGTTGCGCTTCAATACTCAGGCTAAATAGGGCTATCTGCAGCGCAACTGCTACTACGATTAATATCAATTTTCTCATTGTCTCATTACACAAAATTAAAATTTCTCAACTAAAATAGCATATAAACTTCATTCAATCATTCAAAATATAAAGCCAGTTTTATGCCATTTATAAAATCTCAACAATAATAAACTTATAACTCTTTCTACACCAGCAACTCATTTTTGTTACAACTACTGAATCTTATTCTGACCAGACAAAATATCTTTTATTTTAGATTCATATCCCTCTCTAAAGGTCGGATATTTAAACTCATAACCGAGTTTTTCTCTGATTTTGAGGTTTGAAACCTGTTTATTAGAAGAAACGGTTCTCCCGGAAATATTTATTGATTGATTGTTAGGGGAAACTGCTGGTGGCATCGGTTTGTTGAGTTTATCAGAAAGCCACTTGTAAAAATCTATCTCCCGTACCGGTTCATTATCCACAACATTATAGATTTCGCCCGGCGCCCCTCTCTCCAGCGCGGCGATTATTGCGCCAACAGCGTCATCAACGTGAACCATATTTAAATAATGATTTCCATCGCCACGCAGTGTCGCATTGCCGCTTATAAACTGTTTAAAATAATAACCGCGCTCATTGCCATAAAGCCCGGCTAAACGGAGAATAACCACAGGAACCTGATATGCCCTGAACATTTTTAAGATTAACTCTTCGGTCATTATGAGAATTCTTCCTGTCTCTGAATTTGAAAAAGTCGGTGATTCTTCGGTAACAATAGAGCCATCGTTTTGACCATAGACGCCGGTGCTGCTTGTGTAGACGTATTTTTTTATCTCCTTGCATTTCAACCAGTTCAGTATATTCGCATTCCCTTGATAATAAACAGCAACATAGTTCTGCACCGACGTGTGACCCGGGGCGGCGCAGTTAACTACCCAGTCAAAAGTGTAATCGTTTAATGCCCCGAATTGATTTGAATCGCTTATATCAAGTTGAACAGCAGGAATATTATCTGACTCAAGGACAACAAGTTTTTCCAGCGATTTGGATGTTCCAATAACCTCGTGTCCGCGCCTTTTCAACTCATTTGCAAGCCGCAACCCCACATAACCGCACCCGATTACCAGTACTCGCATAATTTAGAGATTAAATCGTCGTTAATATGATATTAAAAACACTTTTACAGTATTTTAGATGAAATTTTGAAACGTGTCCAAAAATTAATTGTAATTGATGTATGCGCGTGATTGACCAAAACCGCGCAATTTTAACGCATTTAAACAGGACAATGTGATATAAAAAATGAAATGCTGAAAAATCAGGGGCTGCCAGGATTATTATAATATGCTTATAATGTGTATGTTATAAAATTATTAAAAAACCGCTTGACAGAAAAACCGTTTTTCTGGTTTTAAATATAGAAAATTTAACCAAATATAGAATTTGGCATTGGAATTGCTAAAAAATAGGTTAAAGAAACTAAAGAATAGTTGACAAAGATAAAAAAAGTTAGCATAGTTCGCGGTTAACAACGTTGAACTTAAAAAACAGACGAGAGATATGAAAAACAATAGCACAAAAACCAATAAAGCGTTCACCCTGATTGAACTGCTTGTCGTTATAGCAATCATTGCGATTCTGGCTGGGTTACTCCTGCCGGCGTTAGCAAAGGCAAAGGCAAGAGCCCAGAGAATAAACTGCGTTAATAATTTGAAACAAGTCGCTCTTGGATTCAGGCTGTGGTCAAATGACAATGGCGATAAGTTTCCGTGGATGGTTGATCCAAATGATGGTGGCGCTCGCGGATTGGCAATTGATATGCAATTTTTGGTTGCAAGCAATGAAATAGGAACTCCAAAGGTTTGCGCTTGTCCAAGTGATCCGGACAGGTCCACAACCTCAATCTGGTATGATCCGGGCAATGCCGCAGGGTCATTCAAAGCAAATACAGGTAAGTATTTAAGCTATTTCTATTCTCCTGAAGCCATTGAAACACAACCATCTATGATTTTGTTAGGGGACAGAAATATTTACAACAAACCGACGAGTCTTACAAGGGCTAACGTTACAGTGTCGGGGACAAATCCAAATCCGAAATGGGATGAAACAATGCACGTGAACGCTGGAAACGTTGCGCTTGCTGATGGTAGCGTCCAACAGGTTAATAACTCGGGTTTAGCCCGTCAGTTTTTGTCCGCCTTTGACGCGATGTCAACAAGTTCAAGCAATACGATAACAATTATTTATCCGTAAACTCCATAACCTCCTCCTACTACTGGGTTCAAGGCGTCCGAAATCTCGGACGCCTTTTTTTATTACTTGTTTATAATTTAGGACAAATTTGGATTTTGACATTTCTTTTTGCCTGGTTTAGTAATTTTTTCCATTTAAATGAATTATCTTGCTATTATTGCAGCCGGATTTGGGGTTTTGTGGATCGGGATTGCAAAGGCGGGTTTTGGCGGCGGTCTGGGTATGTTGACTACGCCAATATGCGTGCTTGCTTTTGGAATGCTCGGGAAACCGCCTTCATTTGCCATCGGTATGTTATTGCCGCTTCTTTGCTCGGGAGACGCATTTTCACTCTATCATTACTGGAAAAAATGGAAGATTGAAAATCTTTATTTTCTTTTGCCGGGCGTGATAATTGGCGTATTCATAGGCGCGTATCTTGTTGGAAAGTTTTCGCCGCGTCAGCTCAATATTTGTATCGGGATAATTGCCGTTGCGTTTGTTTTATTTCAGTTAATAAAAGAAAAGATTTTTAAATTAGAACGGGAGTTTAAACCGAGCCACAAGACGGGATTTCCGTGCGGAATTTTCGCCGGCTTAACCTCCACATTTGCTCACGGGGCTGGACCTGTTGTGAGTATTTTTCTTATCCCTCAGAAGATGCCAAAAGAAATTTTCGTCGGAACAACAGTTTTAATTTTTACTTTTATTAACTGGATTAAAATGCCATTTTTTATTTTTAACGGCATTATCACAAAAGAGAGTCTCCTAACGGGGTTGTGCTATTTCCCGCTTGTGCCGTTAGGAGTCTGGATAGGGGTCTGGTTAAACAAAAAAATTCCCGAAAAATTGTTTATAAATCTTGTTTATTTCTTTGTATTTTTGACAGGTTTATACCTGATATTTTTTAAATAACTTCTATGGTTCTGAAATAACAATTCTGTAGAACCGTTTATTATGAAGAACTGCGTTTGTGTCAATTAGTTCAATAATAGACCCAGTGCCTGAATTTGTGCAAACTGGCCTCCAGTTAGAAAGGTTTTCAGTTGCTTCAAGTATATAAATTTTATTCGTACGAGAATTGACCTTTAATTTAAACTCGCCGGTTTGCAAACTGATATTTGAAATGTCAATGAAAAGTGATTCATTGTTTACCGTCAATGTAGCAACTTCGCTTGTTGTTGAATTTCCGAATTTATCCGAAATGACTACAAAATAATTCCCTGCACTGGTAGTGGAAATATTTGTTAGAAACAGACTATTATTTGTTTGTTGAGTAATCGGATTTCCGTTGAAATACCACTGAAACAGCGCGCCTCCAATCGCCTCAGCGATAACGGTAAAACTGACATCTGCCCCTTCATTGGCAACGACGCTGACTGGTTGGGAGTAAATGACCGGTCTATCGGCAGAAAGGTAAGTTATCTCTTCTGTGTAAAATGAGTTTCCAATAAAGTTTGTAGCGCAAATTCTATATTTTAATAATGCACCTGGAATGGCGAGTTTATCTGTAAAATTTGTTAGCGGAGTTTGACCAATTATGTTGAACGGTTGACCGTTGATAGACCGTTCAATGATGACGCCGGTATGGAAATTAGTTGGCGGTTCCCAACGTAAGACAACTTCATCAATATTATTGCTGATGAGCGTGAGGTCTTGCGGGATAGCAGGCAATCCGCCAACCGGAAAGATAACGCCCATTGTAATTCCGTTGCTTCCTGTCCCTTCGCAAGGTGAATTGGGAAGGAGTCTAAAATCGCCGTTTGTCGGGTCTCTGAACAAAGGGTTTGCGCTTATATTTCCTGTGCCGGGCCAATTTGTCCCCTCAATGTCGCTGAAATTTACAACGATGATAGGATTGTTCGTAACAAAGATTTGTGTGCGATTTCCCCAGATAATATTGTTATAGGTATTTGTTGCCCTGCCGCCTTGATACTGAGCCGGATATTTTGCCTGAAGATTTATGCCAAAATCATTGGATATCAACGTGCAATTATAGATCGTGGCTGTACATTCATCTTTCACAGCGATTCCGGAGTGGCAATTATAAATCAAACAATTTCTAACAATAATATCCGCCGAACCATCGCCGATTGATACGCCTTTATCATTAGGGAAATCATCCATTATGCAGTTCTCAATCGTGACAAAGGTAGAATAACTTGTCCCATCGTTTCCAATATCAATCCCGTCAACATTTGTTATAGGTCCTTTTCTGAATGTAGAGCGTCTGACAAATGTCCCCGGACGCGCCGCGTCAAAGTCCAGTGCGTCGCCTGTTGGAAATTCAAACAGGCTATCTTCAACAGTATGAACACCGTGTCTTAGTAAAAGTTCATAATAATTTTTAAAATGACATCTGCGGATTGTAACAGGCTGAGGATAATGGGTTAATATAATAGGATGTGTGAAAGTATCGGCATTGGGAATATCATAATCGTGGAAGAATGAATCCTCTATCAAGCCGTATGCCCCATAATAGACTGTTGCCTGAGCCCCAATGATCTCTGCATAACGGATAATAATTGAAGAATTTGTCCCGTAGGCTGAAATCTCCCGATGCGCGCTGGCTGTGTCAAACGGGATAATTTTAACAGGATTGTCAGGCAACCCATTTATCAAAATAGAGCCTCCATTTGTTGCCCTGACGATGATGTTGGCGGCAATCTGCACTGTCGTTCCGGGTAATATCGTCAGAGTTATATTTGTCGGAATTATCAGGTTTGACGAAACAATTATAACACCGTTAGATGGCGACCAGATTGCATTTGTAATTAAAATCCCGCCGTAATAAATCTTTGGTAGGGCGGTCATCGCTGATGCTATATTTGAATACGGAGAATTGCCTGAACCGTTTTCTGACCTTATCCGGAAATAGTATCTAATTTCAGGAATTATATTTGTTAAACTGAATGAAATTGAATTTGGCGGTAACATCGCTAAATCTTGCCAGTCGGTTTTATTGGTTGATATCTGGATCCTAAACGTCTCTTCATTCTCTGAAGAGTCGTTCCATTTTAAAACCACACTATTAATTCCTGATGGCGTGGCGGTTAAATTTAACGGTTCTGAAGGAATACCGCCGGGCATTGACAGAATTCCCATACTCAATCCACCGTAGCCGCTTAAATATGCCGGCGAATTTTGATTTAACCTGAAATCTGAATTGCCTGCGTCTAAGAATAATGGGTCTGAGTTTATGTTGCCTTCTCCCGGAAAAATATCCTGTATATCAGAATAATATAATCTTAATTCTGAACCATTGGCGACAATTATATTCGTAGTATTTCCCCAAACTATATTATTTGTTCCGATTGCCCCTGCGGGACCGCTCTGAACATAGCGCTGTCGTAGCCACAAACCGTAAGAATTATTCGCAATTGTATTATTTATAAAAATGCAATTTGTGGAGCCGTATGCAGAAATACCAATGCCATTAGAGTAAAAGAGAGAATTAGAAACGATTACTCCGTCTGAAAAATCTGCTATTGAAACCGCCTTGTCAGGAAAATTGTGAAGCAAAACGTTTTCTATAATCGCGCCGGGATTGTTTCCAAGGTCAATTGCATCGGTGTTTGAACCGTAACCGTATCTAAAAGTGCTACTTTTGATGACGATTTGTGAAGAATCGGCAAAATCGCAGCCATCTGAATAGACATTTTCAAAAAGGCAACCTTCAATTGTTACCGGAGAAGATGAAAATCTTATCTGGCTGTAGTCAGAAACTCTACTTTTTTTAATAAACACAGCGCTTGCGTTTGTTGCTGTTAAAATCAGTCTTCCGTTTTGAGTTAATCCGCGCAATGTTGAGTTTATTATTTCCATTGCAGCGCCGTTATTTGCGAATGCCTGACCGGCAACCATTTCGGTATTGCTCAAGATTAAAGATGAATTTGCGCCATTGGCTGAAACATTGCCCCAGGGGGTTGAACCGTCGGATGGAATTATATAGACCGGCAATGATTCTGCGCCTGAGGCGTAGATTTTGCTGTTTTCAGCAGCGGTAATTGAGACCGAGGAATTCATTAAAACAATTGCCCCCGGTTCAATTGTTAATGATGCGCCGCCGCTGACGACGATGTTATTTGTCACTATGGTTGCAACTCCATTCCCTTGAATAGTTGTATTTGAATCAAACAATCCGCCAATTCTGTTTAAGTTTGCAGGAAGAACCACATATTTATTTGTCGATGCGACAACATTTCCAGAAGAATCAACGGCGGCAATGAAGAGTCTGTTAACTCCCGGGGTCAAGTCAGTTGAGTAATCCCAGTAACCTGTTGAAGGGTTAAAATTAGCCGCTATCCCGTTAACGATGACACCGGATGAGCCGCTGGCGCTGTTTGTGCCGCGAATCAAGATTTTATTAGTAAAGACTATTGAATAAAACTCGCCGTTAACTGCTGAATTTGTGGATGCAACGATTCGCAAATCCGGGATCAATGAAAAATCGCTGCTGGTCGATGCGGCATTAAAACCGATAATGGCGAGAATATGTGTTCCGGGAGTTAATCGGCTACCGACGCTGCCTAAATTATAAACCTCCAGCGGCAACCCTCTATAACCGAGCGCTTCGTGATTTGGCGGGGATGAGACGGAATTATAAGGCGGTTCTGTGCCGGGTGCGCCGGGGGCATTAGTTGAACGCGCTACTTCAATGCCATCAATATACGCTATAAACGCATCGTCGTAATCCATTACAAGTTCAAGATGCGAGTTTAGATCAACAGACGAATCGATAGTGAATGTTCGGCGGATATAAAGGGTTGTAAATCTGTTGGACATTACATTGATAAATGTTGCGTCATCTCCATCTTCATAACCAAATCCAGCCGGACCTGTCATCCAGGAATTATCCAGCGAAGAGTCTGGTATTGTTTTCCAGTTTGATTGCGGCGCGTTAGTCCCGTACCTGTAATACCATATATTACTATGGACAATTAAGTATTGATATGTGTTTTGGTTTGAACCTGATACGACATCGGCGGTGATTGTCCCGTCCGCTCGCAGCGCATAATTGAAATTAAATGATGTAATAAAAGAAGCAAGCAGCAGACATTGTTTTAGATTTGATTTCATAATTTTAAAGTCTCATTCAGAATATTACATATCCTAAAAATTTGGTTCTGTAAATTTAATAATTTAGTTACTCAAATCATCCTGAATCAATGGCGTTTTAGAAAATCGTAATTTTAGAGTGAAACTTATTTTGATAAATCTAATTTTACCTTAATATAATGATTTCTTGGAATGCAATGGTTTAATGATAAATCAAAAACAATAAGATAAAGATTTTCCCCTATTTTAAATCCAGATAATATTTCTTGAGTTTTACGGGTTATATTTAAAAGATAATTCAATGGAACAGATTAAGGTAAAGATGAAAAATGCCAGCGCGATAATTGTTGGAGCGGGCAAAGGAACGAGGATGGGTGGCGTTGATAAATTGTTTATTGATGTTGCAGGAAAACCGGTGATCGCGCATACGATTTTAAAATTTGAACGGTGTTCATCGATTAATGAGATTGTGCTGGTAATACGCCCTGAACAGGAGCGGTTGTATAAAGAATTGTTGCCGGGGCTGAATTTGAGAAAGACCTGCCGGATAACTTATGGTGGCGCGGCGCGTCAGGACTCGGTCTGGAACGGGCTTCAATCTGTGTCGGAAAAGTGTGATATTGTGGCGATTCACGATGGCGCTCGTCCCTGCGTTTCAGAAGATTTAATTGAGCGGGTGATTCAGTCTGCTATTGAGACCGGCGCGGCTGTTGCCGCAAAGAGGATGATTGATACAATCAAGGAATCCGATGACGGCGTTTATATCAGCAAGACGCTTGATAGAAGTCATTTGTGGTCGGTTCAAACTCCGCAGTGTTTTCAATTGGAGGTAATCCGAAAGGCTATAAAAAATGCAAAATCAAACGGTCTTGATCTTACCGATGACACAGCAGCCTGTGAACTGATTGGACAAAAGGTAAGGCTTGTGGAGTATCAGGAGCCAAATCCAAAGTTAACTCTCCCGTCAGATATACCGTATATTCAGTTTTTGCTTTCAGGCGCAGTTAAATAAAATTCTTTTTATTCATACCTTGCAAAGGTTGTTATTAAAGCATAATTTAAAGTGATGATTTAATAATGGTGAAATGAAAAGAAAACTTACATTTGCA
>JBMFQZ010000014.1:0-90984 GCA_049968335.1 Verrucomicrobiia bacterium | reverse complement strand
TGGGATATTAAGAAAAATAACAGGCGCGGTTTTATAGCCTAATTCTTTCAGGATGCCAAACCGTTGGTGTCCGCCAATTATTATATTTTTTCTATTATCTGCTGAATTAACAATGAGCGGGTCAATAACGCCGAAAGTTTGGATTGATTTAATTAATTCCTTTTTTTCTTTTGCGGAAATTTTTTTAGGATTATATTCACTTGGTCGCAATAGCGCCAAATCAACATATTCAATTTTAATTTTATCCGTTCGCATTTTAAACAATCTCTGCTAATGCTAATAAATTATTAGCAGTTTTAAAATGCAAGCGTTTTAAACATAAAAACAAACTGTAAATTATTTTTCGGTTAAAACTTCAACAATACGGCGCAAAAACAACTGACTATTTTTGTGGCAAGCAATGAACGCGTTAATGTTTCCGCGCCGTGCTTGTTTTTCTGCTTGTTCAAGCAGAAGCATTGCGTTGAACGCAATTGTTTCAACCTGCTTTAATTTTTTACGGATTTTTTCCTCATTTGTTGTTCTCATGCGTTTTCTCCTTCAATTATTCGGGTTTCGCCTTTTTGGTCGGTTATTAACCTAATTTTTTTACATTCTAAAAGTCGCGGTATGTCCGTTTTTCGGATTGTGTTTTCGCTGCGCGCAATCGGTGGTTTCTGGTTTGCTAAAAAGACTTCCAAGCGCTTTGCAAATTGTCGCTTGGTTTCTCCATCCTTTGGCATTGCTTGAAAAAATCCGTATAAATTGACATTCGTGATGTCAAATTCTGGTTTGCGCCCTGCTTTACCGCGTGGTTTCGCGGTTTCAGCGTCGTCGGTGTAGTCGCTGTCTGCCTCTGGATTCTCTGGTGGGTCGGTCTGCAACCAGTGAATTTTTTCGGGGTCGTGTTGCAAGTAAACAATTTGCGTTGGTGTGCCGTCTGGATGTTTTGCGCCTGCGCGCCTGCCGCGTTTTGCAAAGCGCAATTCAAAAAGCCCATCCTCCGTCTGTCGTAAAATCATTGCCGCGCGTGTCCAGTTCACTAATTCACTGCTTCCGAGCCCTAAATAAGCCCAATCTGTGAAAGTCCAACCTTTCCGCGCGTCCTTATCTGTGGATGGCTTGCCTGCGTGGTGAACACATAGCCATGCGCAACCGCTGGCATGCGCAATCGGGTTCAGCCAATTACGGAGAAACTGCGAACAAACTTCCTGCTTGCTAATATCGCCGCCCACGAAAGAAAGCAATTTCCGCGCTTGAAAAAGCGCGGCCCCATTGAAGCGTGGCTTCAAGAAATATTAATTATGTTCAAAAACAGGTTAATTTCCGCGCTTGAAAAAGCGCGGCCCCATTGAAGCGCCCGCTAATGCCTGATGAATTTTCTCACCACGCGCGGATTTCCGCGCTTGAAAAAGCGCGGCCCCATTGAAGCAGGAAACCGATGAGCGCAGGGGATATGAAGAAAAGATAATTTCCGCGCTTGAAAAAGCGCGGCCCCATTGAAGCAATAAATTTAATATGTTTTTTTATATATGTATGTCTATAATTTCCGCGCTTGAAAAAGCGCGGCCCCATTGAAGCTTTCAACTTCAAGAATACAATCAATTGTTGTTCTGCATTTCCGCGCTTGAAAAAGCGCGGCCCCATTGAAGCTGATACAGAAGAAACGTTCTTTTATCTTGACCCGCCGTATTTCCGCGCTTGAAAAAGCGCGGCCCCATTGAAGCACCTTCAAACGCACCATTAATCAGGATAATTTCTGCATTTCCGCGCTTGAAAAAGCGCGGCCCCATTGAAGCCCAAAGGTTTTGCGCATTGACCGCTACCGCCAATAAATTTCCGCGCTTGAAAAAGCGCGGCCCCATTGAAGCTTCATCAGCGGAACCACAATTTAGGACACTTGTTTCGATTTCCGCGCTTGAAAAAGCGCGGCCCCATTGAAGCTTCTGTTTCTGCCTCCATTTCCTTCTCTATATCTTATTTCCGCGCTTGAAAAAGCGCGGCCCCATTGAAGCTCCCGTGTGGGTGAAATGGCGTGCCTAACCAATCCGAATTTCCGCGCTTGAAAAAGCGCGGCCCCATTGAAGCAAGGGGTATAGAGTCCAGTATTACTCTGCTGATCAGTGATTTCCGCGCTTGAAAAAGCGCGGCCCCATTGAAGCGGTAGTCAAGGGCGTAGTATATCTGCCTAAAATTCTGTATTTCCGCGCTTGAAAAAGCGCGGCCCCATTGAAGCAACCAGATACTTGACGGCTGGAAACAGTTTTCTCAATATTTCCGCGCTTGAAAAAGCGCGGCCCCATTGAAGCATAACATTCTTTTGTTATCAATAGTCCGCCTGAATAATATTTCCGCGCTTGAAAAAGCGCGGCCCCATTGAAGCCATAATGCTTATGAGGTTTTGAATTTGTTTAATATAAATTTCCGCGCTTGAAAAAGCGCGGCCCCATTGAAGCCTGTCAAACTCGCGTTTAATTGCCCGCGTGCGGCAAATATTTCCGCGCTTGAAAAAGCGCGGCCCCATTGAAGCTTTACTGCAATTGTTTTCGCTGAAATAGTTCCATCAGATTTCCGCGCTTGAAAAAGCGCGGCCCCATTGAAGCCGGCGGCGGCGGCAGCAGCACAAAAAGCACAAAACGCGGCGGATTTCCGCGCTTGAAAAAGCGCGGCCCCATTGAAGCTGGTCATTCTCCCAGTTCCATTGTATATCGCCGCTTGTATTTCCGCGCTTGAAAAAGCGCGGCCCCATTGAAGCCAAGTTATCAAATAACAAGGAATAGCCAAGCCATCATTTCCGCGCTTGAAAAAGCGCGGCCCCATTGAAGCTTCAACCGAAACCAATTTCCAATCATCGCCAAAATTAATTTCCGCGCTTGAAAAAGCGCGGCCCCATTGAAGCCCCGCCAGAGCATCTTCGGGCGGCTTGCCATTGGAACTGATTTCCGCGCTTGAAAAAGCGCGGCCCCATTGAAGCACAGCAGCATTTATTGGCGTTTACGGATTAACCGAAATTTCCGCGCTTGAAAAAGCGCGGCCCCATTGAAGCTTTCAACATACGGTTTTCCGTTTGCGCTTGATTTAAGATTTCCGCGCTTGAAAAAGCGCGGCCCCATTGAAGCACATAACCAACCCAAACATAATTGTTAGACCAAACGTTAATTTCCGCGCTTGAAAAAGCGCGGCCCCATTGAAGCGTGACTATAAATCTATTAGAATTACGAAGCTCATCGACATTTCCGCGCTTGAAAAAGCGCGGCCCCATTGAAGCAATTCAATCTCCATTTTGCGCATATTATCTGTTTCATATTTCCGCGCTTGAAAAAGCGCGGCCCCATTGAAGCGATTTTTACGGGTGATTTACTTTCGGGATCATATACAAATTTCCGCGCTTGAAAAAGCGCGGCCCCATTGAAGCAACGCAATCCGCATAAACCGCTCCGGCGATAAATATTATTTCCGCGCTTGAAAAAGCGCGGCCCCATTGAAGCCGTTTCATAATTTTCAACGCCGCGCGATAGTTCTATAATTTCCGCGCTTGAAAAAGCGCGGCCCCATTGAAGCACGTTGTTTCTCTAACACTTCGCCTAAGTGGCGGTATATTTCCGCGCTTGAAAAAGCGCGGCCCCATTGAAGCATTTTTTTCCTTATCTTTTGTTCCACTGCAAACTTATTTCCGCGCTTGAAAAAGCGCGGCCCCATTGAAGCTATATCGTCGCGTGGTTATTAAGTCTTTATCGTAAGAATTTCCGCGCTTGAAAAAGCGCGGCCCCATTGAAGCTGGCTTTGACGCCTGATTTGGCAATTCAGGCATCAAATGATTTCCGCGCTTGAAAAAGCGCGGCCCCATTGAAGCATACCGAACCGATTGGGGGAACCCGTCTAAGAAATGAATTTCCGCGCTTGAAAAAGCGCGGCCCCATTGAAGCCAATAGCCTACATATGTATTCAAAAGCAAAATACTTGGATTTCCGCGCTTGAAAAAGCGCGGCCCCATTGAAGCGAGGTAAATCCAGGTGGTTTTAGTCAGTCAAAGACTTGATTTCCGCGCTTGAAAAAGCGCGGCCCCATTGAAGCTGGAAAAGGAGGCGTTGGAACGAAAGATAGCTGAACAATTTCCGCGCTTGAAAAAGCGCGGCCCCATTGAAGCCTGGAGGATAAACAGCCCTGTGGGTTGTGGTGCCCGCTATTTCCGCGCTTGAAAAAGCGCGGCCCCATTGAAGCTTTACTATTGACAATGGTGTACGTATGTATAATTTGTAATTTCCGCGCTTGAAAAAGCGCGGCCCCATTGAAGCAAGGAAATAATTACGCGATTCGACTTGTTCTGACTGTAATTTCCGCGCTTGAAAAAGCGCGGCCCCATTGAAGCTTATCCAGCGAGCACTGTTCTTCGACAAACATTGCCATTTCCGCGCTTGAAAAAGCGCGGCCCCATTGAAGCATAAGAAATTTCTAATGGCAGGGCAAAGTTTCTTTGATTTCCGCGCTTGAAAAAGCGCGGCCCCATTGAAGCTTAGCAATAACAGCCTGATATTGATAGCGAAAATAATAATTTCCGCGCTTGAAAAAGCGCGGCCCCATTGAAGCTTTATATATACACGTAGCATAAGTAGCAATATAATATATTTCCGCGCTTGAAAAAGCGCGGCCCCATTGAAGCAGCCCGAGCGTAATGTTGATTAAACTTAGCACGAAATTTCCGCGCTTGAAAAAGCGCGGCCCCATTGAAGCTTTGAGTGACGTTACCGATACCGAAGTTGTCAATGAAATTTCCGCGCTTGAAAAAGCGCGGCCCCATTGAAGCGATGCCTTTTTTGTATGGAACTAGCTTAGGAAATTACATTTCCGCGCTTGAAAAAGCGCGGCCCCATTGAAGCTTCCAATATCCAACAGCCCAAAGCACAACGGCACTGTATTTCCGCGCTTGAAAAAGCGCGGCCCCATTGAAGCGCTCGCTGTCCAGACGGCATCCGTGTGCTCGTGGAGTGATTTCCGCGCTTGAAAAAGCGCGGCCCCATTGAAGCTTTGTATGACCCGATAAGTCAAAGTGAGTATGAGTATATTTCCGCGCTTGAAAAAGCGCGGCCCCATTGAAGCTGTGAATTACTTTGCGACTTATTTATATCCGACAAATGATTTCCGCGCTTGAAAAAGCGCGGCCCCATTGAAGCCTTTTTTGACAGCGTAAATTCTGCCAGTTTTATAGTATTTCCGCGCTTGAAAAAGCGCGGCCCCATTGAAGCGATGCAGAACCGGAGGTGGATTATGTCTAATGACAAACATTTCCGCGCTTGAAAAAGCGCGGCCCCATTGAAGCTTAGTGAACCGTTAGAACTTGATATCAAGGCTCCGAATTTCCGCGCTTGAAAAAGCGCGGCCCCATTGAAGCGTTTTTGATAGTGTCTTCGTTTAGATTTTTGATTCATTTCCGCGCTTGAAAAAGCGCGGCCCCATTGAAGCACAGAGCAGATGGTTATCCCTGCAAAACACAAGCAGGGATTTCCGCGCTTGAAAAAGCGCGGCCCCATTGAAGCGGATTATAATCGTTAGGGATAACCTTTTCCGCATTAACATTTCCGCGCTTGAAAAAGCGCGGCCCCATTGAAGCTACTATTTTTAGCGGTTATGGCATAGAAAATGCTACGGCATTTCCGCGCTTGAAAAAGCGCGGCCCCATTGAAGCGTGGCTAGGATTGTTTGCGCTGTCCTGGAAATCCAGGAATTTCCGCGCTTGAAAAAGCGCGGCCCCATTGAAGCGCAAATCTTCGCACCTTTCAACATCCATAATCATTTTTTATTTCCGCGCTTGAAAAAGCGCGGCCCCATTGAAGCCAAAAATCATAATCAATATTATATCCTTTCTCATTAATTTCCGCGCTTGAAAAAGCGCGGCCCCATTGAAGCAATTGTTTGTTGCGGCAATGGCAACGCCGCAGTTTGAATTTCCGCGCTTGAAAAAGCGCGGCCCCATTGAAGCTTTTTCCATATTCAGTTTTTCTTGGTTTTATTTTTAAATTTCCGCGCTTGAAAAAGCGCGGCCCCATTGAAGCTGTTTTTAGTTTTCATATTTTTTCTCCATTTAATTATTTCCGCGCTTGAAAAAGCGCGGCCCCATTGAAGCCTTTGATGTCAGGAATGATTTGTTTGTTCCAGTGTAATTTCCGCGCTTGAAAAAGCGCGGCCCCATTGAAGCCACATTTCTGCACCCAAATATTTTATCAACCTATCAATATTTCCGCGCTTGAAAAAGCGCGGCCCCATTGAAGCTAAATTTAATTGAAGACGCTATTTCTGAATTTCAAGAATTTCCGCGCTTGAAAAAGCGCGGCCCCATTGAAGCATTTTGCAAGCCACTACCGCTTGACAATACAGTTGACGGATTTCCGCGCTTGAAAAAGCGCGGCCCCATTGAAGCATTTCAATGGGTGGGAACAGAAAGGGTTGCCGCCCATTATTTCCGCGCTTGAAAAAGCGCGGCCCCATTGAAGCCAACAATATGCCAATAATATCTTGACTTTGTATCGTATTTCCGCGCTTGAAAAAGCGCGGCCCCATTGAAGCTCTTCTTTCATTTTTTAGCAATTAAAATCACAATTAAAATTTCCGCGCTTGAAAAAGCGCGGCCCCATTGAAGCCAATACTAAACTCAAATACGCCTGCTTGTGCAAATCATTTCCGCGCTTGAAAAAGCGCGGCCCCATTGAAGCTCTCTAAGAGATAATGAATCGTATTAGGACAATTATAATTTCCGCGCTTGAAAAAGCGCGGCCCCATTGAAGCGAGTAAATCAATAGGCGTAATCATGATTGGTGTGTTTGGATTTCCGCGCTTGAAAAAGCGCGGCCCCATTGAAGCTTCGGCAAGGGACTGGGCTAAGTCGCCTCCAGAGCTATTGATTTCCGCGCTTGAAAAAGCGCGGCCCCATTGAAGCAAGATATAGCGTAAAGCAAGTTCCGTGCCAAATATAATTTCCGCGCTTGAAAAAGCGCGGCCCCATTGAAGCATTTTTCGGCCCGCGATTGGGCAAAGTCTCCGCCGGAGTTATTTCCGCGCTTGAAAAAGCGCGGCCCCATTGAAGCGGGGTAAAGTTTCGTATCTACGGGACGGGTAATGTATTTCCGCGCTTGAAAAAGCGCGGCCCCATTGAAGCGATAGCCTGAATCAATATAGACCGCTTTATCCTTGATGATTTCCGCGCTTGAAAAAGCGCGGCCCCATTGAAGCTGTCTAATTAGATGGATGTTTAAGGTATTGATATCAATTTCCGCGCTTGAAAAAGCGCGGCCCCATTGAAGCGGGAATTGCGTCGTGGGGAAACTTTGTTTGTGCTGGATGATTTCCGCGCTTGAAAAAGCGCGGCCCCATTGAAGCCAACAAAAATCTTTGTCCCCATTTTTGGGGACAATAATTTCCGCGCTTGAAAAAGCGCGGCCCCATTGAAGCATGTGAAGCGTGTATTTTGCGTCTGGATGTTGTTTTAATTTCCGCGCTTGAAAAAGCGCGGCCCCATTGAAGCTTATTAGCATTGATCGCTGGATTATCCAAATTGTTAAGATTTCCGCGCTTGAAAAAGCGCGGCCCCATTGAAGCGCGCATTGGTGGATAGGTTTTGTATTTCAATTGTCATATTTCCGCGCTTGAAAAAGCGCGGCCCCATTGAAGCGTGGTTGTGTTTGGTGTTATGGAGGTTGTTTGTGGTATTTCCGCGCTTGAAAAAGCGCGGCCCCATTGAAGCGCCATCTCAACAGCCATATACTTCACCAGACCATCACTATTTCCGCGCTTGAAAAAGCGCGGCCCCATTGAAGCGCTATTTTGCAATTAGTCAAGTGTGGGGTAGGTATAATATTTCCGCGCTTGAAAAAGCGCGGCCCCATTGAAGCAATTGGTTTCAAGAATGTATGGACGCAACTATTTGCATTTCCGCGCTTGAAAAAGCGCGGCCCCATTGAAGCATAAAATTCATCGTCAATTGAGCCAATATTTCTTTCAAATTTCCGCGCTTGAAAAAGCGCGGCCCCATTGAAGCTTGATTAGGTTTTCAGAAAAAACGAAAGAATTACTTGATATTTCCGCGCTTGAAAAAGCGCGGCCCCATTGAAGCAAAACAAGCGGCTGCTGTTGTCGTTGACGCGGATGAATTTCCGCGCTTGAAAAAGCGCGGCCCCATTGAAGCACGGTTTACGATATTACGACGATACCCGCAAATTATTATTTCCGCGCTTGAAAAAGCGCGGCCCCATTGAAGCGTGATATCAGTCGTCTGTTCAAGAAGCATATAATATACATTTCCGCGCTTGAAAAAGCGCGGCCCCATTGAAGCGACTATTCAATACATTAGCCATAATATTAATCTATTCATTTCCGCGCTTGAAAAAGCGCGGCCCCATTGAAGCTGATGCTATTACAGGAGGCGGTGGCGGGTCGTATTATTTCATTTCCGCGCTTGAAAAAGCGCGGCCCCATTGAAGCACAACTGTCTCGGGAAAAGCTGGGATTATGACCCGCCTGATTTCCGCGCTTGAAAAAGCGCGGCCCCATTGAAGCCGCGGTGCCGCTTGCTTGCGCGCCGCCAAACCCGGGCGATTTCCGCGCTTGAAAAAGCGCGGCCCCATTGAAGCGGAAAGACTTTTCTCCATTCCTCACGTAATTCTGGACTATTTCCGCGCTTGAAAAAGCGCGGCCCCATTGAAGCTGTGATTAACAACTCCACCGTTGTTGATCACGACTCAAATCATTTCCGCGCTTGAAAAAGCGCGGCCCCATTGAAGCTATTAAACAATTTGGTTTAACTTCAAGAGAATTGCCAATTTCCGCGCTTGAAAAAGCGCGGCCCCATTGAAGCCATATTTTAATCGCAAGTGAGCCGATTGTTGCTGGCAATTATTTCCGCGCTTGAAAAAGCGCGGCCCCATTGAAGCACATACTTATATTTTAAAGTTCTCATATTATTAATCAATTTCCGCGCTTGAAAAAGCGCGGCTCAATGTAAAACTCTCAGAACAAAAATTGCCTGCTAGCACCTATCAACTCGTCAATGAGCCTAATCGGTTCAGTGCGTATGTCAAATCTGAAGCGCAAAACTTCCTCAATGAGATAAAACAGCCAGCTGGCGCTAGTAAATCCAGTTTACATCTCACTACAAACGCGCGATGATTTAGAATAACTTTTTGACAAAGTATTCAGATTTGTCTTTATATTTAAAGTTGCATGCAAATCGGAGCATTCGTTGCTATTTTGCCTTAACATCAAAACATTGTATAACATTGTTGTGGCGCAAGTAGAGTTTGCCGTTGGAAATCACAGGATGCGCCCAGGCTGGTCCAGACATCCCCGGTTTGCGTTGCGGTTTGAATTGTCCTTTTATTTTAAATGCGTCCGGATTTGCGTCAATGAAACATACAGTGCCATCGTCGTATCTGAAAATAAGCGTTCCATCCGCGTAAAGGACCGCAGCAGAGCCGCCAGCCGGCTGTTTTTCTTTCCATCTGGTTTTACCGGTTATAAATTCAATGCACACTGGGTCGCCTTTATTCTGACCATGTCCGCCATAAATGAAATCCCCGACTTTTACAAAACCGCCGTGATGATTCTGAAAGGTGTTGCTATCCAACCAGTAAACTTCTTCTACCTTGATTTTATTGTCGCCATCTGGAACCAGCCGCAAAAGCGCCGAGCCCGTTTCATAGGCAGTTGAACAGAACACATAATCCCCGAATACCACTGGCGTTGGAATATTCGCCACATTATTCGCCACGCGGTTATAACCCCAGAGAAATCTGCCGTCATCCGCGGCAACGCCAATGCATCCGCGTCCGAGTATCTGCACATACTGTTTTATCCCGCATGCCTTGCTGATGACAATTGAGGAATACCCCGCGCCGTCCGCCCCTTTGTTTCCGATGTTAGGAAGTTGCGTCTTCCAGAGTACTTTCCCGGTCTTCTTATCCAGCGCAGCAATTGCTGCATCTTTTGTCCCTGGGGTTATAACCACGCGATCGCCATCAACAAGCGGCGACTCGCTGAATTTCCATCCCGACATCATCTTTCCCCCGAGGTCTTTCACAAGATTAACTTTCCAGACCAGTTTGCCAGTCTCCGCTTCCACGCATACAAGGTCTCCCTCTGTGCCGAGCGCAAAAACTAAATTACCGTCAATCGTGGGCGTCCCCCGCGAGCCGTCCTGATGCGGCGATCCGATTTTTATCTGCCACAATTTCTTTTTTGTCTCAATATCAACGCAGATTAAATACTGGCTCTTGGCGCCATCTTCGCCGGCCAAGTCACCGAGCGTGTATAATCTGTTTCCGACAATCGAAACGCTGGAATATCCAGTCCCGACGCCTTCAAACTCCAACAACATTTTTGGCTCGGTCGCGCCAAGGGCAAGCCCTTTCTCCTTGCAAATGCCGTCCCGATCAGGTCCGCGCCATCCAATCCAGTCATCCCCCTTGCTTAAATAGCAAGTCGCAAAGATTAACACAACCGAGGCGAACGCAATCACCCTATTCAACAAACCGCGGTAAGACTTGATATTTTTAATATTTTTTAGACGTATTGCTGCGATTCTATTCATTTCTTTTTAAAAAATAAATATATTTTTAACTCTTTATGATTCTGGAAATCCGAATCACAGGCATTGTTTTCAAAGCCGCTCGCGTTAGGAAAAGTAAAAAGCAATATCTTTAACTTTATCGCGCTGCAGCATAAGGGAAACTGTGTTCAAGTATGTTTCACGAATCTGATTTTGCCTGAAAACCGTGCTCTCTCTGAATGCTTCGAATTCAGGCAACTAATTGAAATAAAGTAGAGTTGCTCGCACTAGCAGTTTTTATTTCTGTTTTCGTTTGCCCATCTTCTTTTTAATTTCAGACAATGGTTTTTCAAACGCAATAGGAATTGCGTCTTCCACATTTTCAATCGGAATTAATTTAATTTTTTCTTTCACCTGTTCAGGGATATCGGGAAGGTCTTTTTCATTTAATTTTGGATATATAACGGTTTTGATTCCTGCTCTAAGCGCGGCTAAAGTTTTTTCTTTCAAGCCTCCAATTGGCAACACGAGTCCCCGCAGGCTGATTTCACCGGTCATTGCAACATCTGGTTTTACAGGTCTACCGCTGAAGAGTGAAGCCAGCGCTATGAACATTGCGACGCCAGCAGATGGACCATCCTTTGGCACTGCTCCAGCAGGGACGTGGATATGGATGTCAACATCTTTAAATTCATCTGGCTGAATTCCCAATTCTTTGCATTTTGCTTTTACGAGGCTTAGCGCGGCTTGGGCGCTCTCTTTCATTACATCTCCAATCTGACCTGTCAACAGGATCGAACCTTTGCCCACATATTTAATAGCCTCAATGTGCAAGATTTCACCGCCTGTTGGTGTCCATGCGAGCCCGGTCACAACGCCCGGTTTTCCACAAGTCAGTTTAGTTTCTCTTATATAAATCGGTGGACCGAGAATTTCCTCTGCTGCTTGCGGTGTGATAGTTGTCTTTTTAATTTCATTTTTTGCGATTTTTGCGGCAACAGCCCTGCAAACTGAGGCTATTTTTCGTTCAAGATCGCGCACGCCTGCCTCTCTGGTGTAGTCCTGGATTATTTTATCAATAGTTGCGGTTTCTATTTTGCACTGATCTTCTGTCAGACCGTTTTCTTTAAGTTGTCGTTTTACCAGATATCGTTTTGCGATTTCTAATTTTTCTTTATCGGTGTATCCGGGCAGTTCAATAACTTCCATTCTATCTCTCAATGGCGGGGGAACAGCGCCCATAAAATTGGCTGTGCATATAAACATCACCTGCGAGAGGTCAAATGGTACATCAAGATAATGATCAACAAACGAATGGTTCTGGTTTGGATCAAGTACTTCAAGCAAGGCGCTTGTTGGATCGCCACGAAAATCAGAGCCGAGTTTATCAATTTCATCAAGCATCATCACCGGATTTCTTGACCCCGCACGACGTATTTCTTGAATGATTCTGCCCGGCATTGAACCGATATAGGTCCTACGATGTCCTCGTATTTCTGCTTCATCGTGAACGCCGCCAAGACTTAACCTCACAAATTTTCTGCCAAGCGCGTCTGCTATGGATTGCCCGAGGCTTGTTTTTCCAACGCCCGGCGGTCCGACAAAGCACAAAATCGGTCCGTGCCCGCCAGGGTTTAACTTTCTCACTGCAAGGTATTCAATCAAACGCCTCTTAACTTTCTCAAGGTCATAGTGGTCGCGGTCAAGAATCTTTTGCGCCCTGTCAAGGTCTAAATTATCTTCGGTTAACTTGTTCCACGGCAATTCAGCAATTGTTTCAACATAACTGACTATCACTGAATATTCCGGACTTGCCGGATGCAAGCGGCTTAACCTCCGCAATTCTCTCTCTGCTTGTTCTCTGACTTCCTTTGGCGGTTGCGCTTCATCCAGTTTTTTTCTCAACTCTTCAATCTGCTGTTCAACTCCCTCTTCTCCTTCGCCAAGTTCTTTTTGAATCGCTCTCAACTGTTCTCTCAGGTATGCCTGCCGTTGCGCCTGGCTCAATTGCGATGCTGCGTCTTTTTGAATCTTCTGTTGCAATTCCGCAATTTCTAATTGTCCAACAATTTCTTTATGCACCGCTTGAACGCGCTTAACTACGTCAAGTTCTTCAAGCAATTCCTGCTTTTTCTCTATTTCAATATTTAAATTGCTTGCAAGGAAATCCGCTAAATTGCCCGGGTCTTCAATGTTTAAAAGAGTCATCTTGATAGGTTCGGGTTGTTCAAGCGTCAGTTCTACAAGTTTTATAGATGAACTCCGCAGGCTATTGACGGTGGCTTCAAATTCTTTATCATCTTTATTATAAGGAACCGGTTTTAAAATCTCTATCTCGGCTTTGATAAAAGGATGAGTTAACAAAACCTTTTTAATAGCTACCCGTTCAAGCGCTTGAACGACAATCATTATCTGCTCTTCTGTCTGGCGAAATAATTTCAACACAATTGCGGCAACGCCAACGCTATATAAATCAGAAGGGGCAGGGTTCTCTATTTGCGGGTTTTTCTGGGTAAAAATGCCAATGAACTTGCTTAATCCAAGCGATTCTTCAAGCAGTTTTTTTGAACTCGGTCTGCCAACCGTCAGCGGAGTTATCGTTCCCGGAAACAACACCGTGTTTCTTACCGGTAGAATCGGCAGAACGTCCGGTATTTTTGGACTCTTCTCCTGTAGCGGCAATGATATGGCGGATTTTTTAATTTGTTCGCTGTTTTCTTCCGCTGTATCGGACGCAATAACAGGATATGAAAATGGAAATCCCTTCATAAAATGTCCCTTAATTAATCTTCGGTTTCAACCCTTGCAAGAGGCATCGTTATCCACAAAACGCCATTATTATATTCTGCTTTAACATATTCAGGATTAATCTTTTCAGGCAAATTGATAACCCGTTCAAATTCGCCGTAATCAATCTCCATAGCAAGAACGCTCCAGCTATTACTGGTTTTTTCTTTTGGCTCCGGAAATTTTCTGACCCCCGAAATTAACAGCCTTCGTTCCTCGGCTTTGATCCGTATGTCATTTTTTTCTACTCCGGGCACATCCATACAGACAACAATCTTATCATCGCTTTTGAGTAAATTGACTGGCGGACACCAGACAGATTGCCCGCCAGATGCATAATAATTTGCATGGCTGATTTCATACCTGAATTGCAACATAAGACTTCGCAGTTTTTCTATATCGTCAAATGCCATATTTCTCCCTTCAGCTTTTTAAGTCATTGATTTTGACAACTGAACTTCATATTTGTTTAGCCTTTCTGGTTTTTGGATTCTGTGGCGGTTGCAATATTTGTTAAAGACGGCACAGGCTCTTTTTCCTTTGGCTTCTGGCGTCCAACCAGAGTATAGAACTCCTCGCCGTCAATAGTCTCTTTCTGCAGCAACAGAGATGCTACATTCTCAAGTTGCTGGCGATGTTCAATCAGGATTGTCTTTGCCTCTGAATAGGCATCGTTCAGGATATGCTTGACTTCCTCGTCAATTTCGCGAGCGGTTTCTTCTGAACAATCCCGTTGCAATGGCGTCTCCGGACCGGACAAGAACGTTGGCTGTTTTTGAACGCAGCAAGCAAGTCCTATCCTTTCGTTCATTCCAAACATAGCAACCATTTGTCTTGCAAGCGCGGTTGCCCGTTCAAGATCGTTTTGCGCCCCGGTGCTAACCTCTCCAAAAACGAGTTCTTCCGCCGCGCGTCCACCGAGCAGACAGCGAATTCTATCCAACAACTCGCTCCTTGTAAGCAGAAACTGGTCTTCGGTCGGCAGTTGCATTGTGTAGCCCAGAGCGGCTCTGCCGCGCGGGACGATGCTAATTTTATGAACAGGGTCGGCATTTTCGCAATACGCGGCAACTACCGCATGTCCAACCTCGTGATAAGCAACCCTCTTTTTTTCTTCAGGATTTAGCCTGCGGCTTTTCCGTTCAGGACCTGCAACCACTTTTTCAATCGCATCTTCAAGGTCTCGCTGGGAAATTTCTTTAGCTTTGCGACGCGCCGCGAGCAATGCCGCTTCATTCAAAACATTTGCAAGGTCTGCCCCGCTGAATCCGGCAGTTACCGCAGCGATTTTTCTCAAATCAACGTCTTTTGCCAGCTTTTTATTTCTCGAATGCACTTTCAAAATTGCCTCTCTGCCGTCAATGTCTGGAGAATCAACAACAACCTGACGATCAAACCTGCCCGGACGCAGCAGAGCGCGGTCTAAAATCTCGGGTCTGTTTGTCGCTGCAAGAACGATGATTCCGGCATTCGCTTCAAAACCGTCCATCTCAACAAGCAACGCGTTTAATGTCTGTTCGCGTTCGTCGTTTGCAGGTCCAAGATGCACTCCGCGCTGCCGCCCGATTGCGTCAAGTTCGTCTATGAAGATTATGCAAGGCGCATTTTGCTTTGCCTGATTGAACAGGTCGCGTACCCGCGCCGCTCCAACGCCAACAAACATCTCCACAAAATCGCTGCCGCTTATACTAAAAAATGGAACCTTTGCCTCGCCAGCCACCGCCCGCGCCAGTAAAGTTTTTCCAGTGCCAGGCGGTCCAACAAGCAAAACCCCTTTTGGAATACGCGCGCCAAGCGCCTGATATTCCTTAGGATTTTGCAAGAAATCAACAACCTCTTTCAACTCTTGTTTTGCCTCGTCGCATCCGGCTACATCATCAAAAGTTACACCCGTGTTCTTATCCACAATCATTCGCGCGCGACTTTTTCCGATACTCAAGATGCTTTCTCCTGCTGAGCCGAGCCTTCGCGCAAGAATCGTCCATATCGCCACCATCAACAAAATCGGCAATGCCCATTCAAGCAAAAATTTCCCGAACATACTCGGCTTTACCCCGCTAAAATCAACCCCAGCTGCCTGCAACTCTTTAACAAGGTCAGGGTCTTCAACCCTAATCGTTCTAAATCTGAACGGCTTTGTTTCCTTCATCGCCCGACGAAACCCCTGCGCAATATCATTTGTGACAGAATCGCTCCGCAAAATTGGTATATTGTTTGGCTGCTGAACGACGTTTGTGGATAAATTTACAAGTGGAACAATCTTCCCAAATATCTCGTCCTGTGTTATCGCCGCTTCAACAACCTCCCGCCTTGCAAGATGCGCCTTGAACTGGCTATACGGGATTATCCTTTCAGAAAACTGCTGGTAGAAACTCTGCCAGAACAGCAGAAAAAACAGAGTAACTATGATATACCCGGCGAACCATTTTTGTTGCGGCGTTAATTTTCCTGAAAACTTGAATTTTGGCGCTCTCTTTTTCATTCAAATAAATTATTATTTTTCCTTCTCCCTGTGTCAAATCTTATGGAACGAATATTCATCTCGTACCAACTACCTTAAAAAACAGTGGCGGAGAGGGGGGGATTCGAACCCCCGGTACCAGTTTTCCCAGTACAACGGTTTAGCAAACCGCCGCTTTCAGCCACTCAGCCACCTCTCCGCTGATATGATAAAATTATATCAAAAACCAGATACAGTGCAAGTTTTATCCGCGTTTTTTGTCGCCTCTGTTCTGCGCTCAGCATTGTTCTCAACATCATCGTATCAAACTCAAAAAATTATGCAGCAATTTGAGCAGTTGCTCGACAGGCTGGATCATTAGCATTGAACTTAATATCCGACTTTGAAATTTATCCAAATAGAATGTTTTAATAGGTGCATCCTGTATCCACTCACAAAATTGCTCTCAATCCAAACTGGGTTTAAAGATTGTTATCTTATGTTCTTTGATCCATCCATTTCATAAGTGGTTATTAATATTTAATTCACTCGGGGGCTTTTTCTTATGTATTTGAAATAGTATAGAATTCTTATTAAAATATTTTTAAAAATGACATACCCTAAATTGAAATCATTTTTCAGTATATCAACTATTTTCGCTCTTGCGCTTGAGTTTTCCTTATACGGCGTAAATGTGACTGAACAGGAGCTAAACAAATCGCGACTCTGGAGCGCGGTGAAATTTGATGGAAAAGAGTTAAAAGGCGACAACTTTCCTGGTCTTTATGTTGTGGCAAACCACGACCCTGTGATTAAGAACCAGCGCGCTGGCAGAAACCTGAAGATCGCAGATACAGAATTTAACCGTGGTTTATACTGCCACGCGTTTAGCAAGATTATTGTTAAATTGCCTTCTGCCGCTGAATCGTTTTCCGCTCTTGCGGGAATTGATAGCAATCAACAGACCGCCGGCGGTCGCGGCAGTGTGATATTTATAGTTCAGGTCAACGGTCAGGAAAAATTCAGGTCTGCGGTTATGCGCGAGGGGATGAAAGCCGAAAAAGTGAATGTTGATTTAAACGGAGCGTCTGAATTTATTTTGCAAATTGACGCGACTCCGGACGGCATTTCTTGTGATCAATCCGATTGGGCAGATGCAAAGGTAAAATTAAAAAACGGCAAGGAAATATATCTTGATGAGTTGCCATTCAGGGAGGTCCAGCAATCTCTCTTTTCCACAGAATTGCCATTTTCATTCATCTATGATGGCAAACCGTCATCAGACATATTGAAAAACTGGAACTTAACCCGCAATCACCGTTCAATTGATAAAAACATTACTGAACATACATTGGTCTGGACAGAGCCGCAAAACAGATTGTCAGTAAAATGTGTTGCGATTGAGTACCACGATTTTCCAGTAATAGAGTGGACGCTTTATTTCAAGAACAATTCCAACGCAGACGCTCCAATAATTCAGGATATAAAAGCGCTTGATGTAAAAATTGATGGCGGAAATAGTTCGCGATTTCTTTTACATCACAACGTTGGTTCACCGGCAGATGGCAATGATTATAAACCTCTGGAGACTTTGCTGAAACCTGGAACAAAAAAACGATTGGCAGCAGCCGGCGGAAGGCCGACATCGGTCGACTGGTCTTATTTTAATTTAGAAAAAAATGATGGTGAAGGTTTAATCTTTGCAATAGGCTGGCCCGGGCAATGGGCAGGGGAGTTTGAATGCTTTAATACTAATTCACTCAGAATTGTTGCGGGTCAGGAAAACACAAAATTCAAGTTGCATCCCGCCGAAGAGGTCAGGACGCCATTAATCGCGATTTTATTCTGGGAAGGTAACTGGCTGCGCGGACAAAATATATGGCGCAGATTTATGATGGCTCATTCTATGCCAAAACCGGGAGGCAAATTGCCGCCGCCTCAATTTGCTGCTTCAAGTTCAAGACAATACGATGAGATGATTCGCGCCAATGAAACTAATCAGATTATGTTTATTAACCGCTACATAGAGGAAGGTTTTAAACTTGATTATTGGTGGATGGACGCCGGCTGGTATGAACATCACGGTGGCGGCTGGCCTAAAGTCGGAAGCTGGTTTGTTGACACAAATCGATTCCCGCGCGGATTGAAGGCAATCTCGGATTACGCGCATCAACGCGGAATAAAGATAATAGTCTGGTTTGAACCCGAACGAGTGGCGGCTGGAACGTGGCTGGCAAAAAATCATCCCGACTGGATTCTCGGCGGAGAAAAAGGCGGATTGCTTAATCTTGGCAATAAAGAGGCGTTACACTGGCTGATTGAACATATTGACAATCTAATAACCTCGCAGGGAATAGATTTGTATCGTCAGGATTTTAATATTGATCCGCTTCCGTTCTGGCGTTCAAACGACCCGCCAGACCGTCAGGGTATTACAGAAATAAAATATATAACAGGATTGCTTGCATTCTGGGACGAATTAAAAAAACGCCACCCCGATATGCTCATAGATGCTTGCGCTTCTGGCGGAAGACGGAACGATCTTGAAATTATGCGGCGCGCTGTTCCGCTCTGGCGAAGCGATTACGCGTTTGAATCCACAGGGCATCAATGTATGACCTACGGGATTTCATTATGGCTTCCATACTACGGCACAGGCACTGTGGCAACTCGCAACGCAACTTACTACGGAAGCGGCAAAACGCCGGTTGAACCTTACGCTTTCTGGAGCAATGTTTCGCCAAGCTTAGGTTTTGGAATCGATTTCAGAATTAAAGACATTGATTATCCGCAGTTGCGCAAACTCGTTTCACAGTGGCGTCTTGTGATTACAAATTACTTTGGCGATTTTTATCCATTAACCCAATGGAGCAGAGACAATTCGCATTGGATTGCATGGCAGTTTGACAAACCGGAGGAGAATTGCGGATTGATTCAAGCTTTCAGACGCGAAAATAGCCCGTATGAATCTGTGAGATTAAAATTAAACGGATTAGAACGCGCGGCTTTTTACAAAGTAACCGATATTAATTCTCCCGAAAAACCAGTAAGAGTTAAAGGCGAGGATCTGATTAACAACGGTCTGTTAGTCCAAATTATAGAACAACCCGGAACGGCAGTAATAACATACGTAAAAGAGTGAGCGGTTAATCTACCAGATTTTCCAGGGGGCGTTGCCGCTGTTCCACATATTTGTCAACAACTGTTGCTCTCTGTATGTGTCCATACATTGCCAGAAACCGGTGTGGGTATAAGCCTTTACCTTGCCCTCTGCCGCAAGGCGGCTCAGCGGCTCGCGCTCCAGCACACAGTCGTCGCCAGTCAGATATTTATCAATTTGTTTATTCATTACAAAGAAACCGCCGCTAATAAAACCGACCTGTTTTTCCGGTTTTTCCCTGAATGCCGTTACAGTGCATCCGTCCATAGCAAGATCGCCAAAACGACCAACAGGTTGAACGGCAGTAATCGTTACCACAGGATTATGCTGTTTATGAAATTTCAATGTCTCGGCAATATTGTGATTTGAAAGACCGTCGCCGTAAGTCAGAAAGAAAGTTTCTTCATCAATATATTTTAAAACCCGTTTTAACCTGCCGCCGGTTTGAGTATGGAGCCCTGTATCAATCATCGTAACCGTCCAGTCTTCTTCATTATGACGATTATGATACTGGATTTGCGGATTTGGTCCGAGTTTTAAAGTAACGTCGCTTGTGTTCCAGTGATAGTTTCTAAAATAATCTTTAATAACCTCGCCTTTGTATCCGAGACACAGAATAAATTCTTTAAATCCGTAGTGCGCGTAGATTTTCATTATATGCCACAAAATTGGTCTATCGCCGATCGGCACCATCGGTTTCGGCCTATATTCTGTCTCTTCGCGCAATCGCGTTCCAAGACCGCCACAAAGAATTACCACTTTCATAGTCTACTTTTCATAAATAATTGTCTGAATTTTCATTAAATAGCAATGAAACTTATTGAAAAAATTCCATCTTACAACATCCTTAAAAGAGATTCTCTTTCTACGATTGCCGTGCAAGCGGCGCTGGTTATTAATGCTAAAGTTTTAGGTTCTATTTATAACCGTTTTCAACGCAGCCCCGGTATGACTTTGCGGACAGGCTATCACATCGTCAACTGTTCCGCAGACAACAATCCTGCCCCCATCATCGCCGGCTTCAGGTCCAAGGTCAATTATCCAGTCGGCGCATTTTATCACATCAAGATTATGTTCAATCACAACTACCGAGTGACCGTTATTGACCAGTTCGTAGAATACCTTCAGCAGAGTCCTTATGTCGTCAAAGTGCAGTCCAGTCGTCGGTTCATCAAACATAAACAGTATAGAAAGATTTTGTTTTGCATCATCATCAACCTCTTTTTTACCGGAAAAATCAATAGTTTCAGCAAGACTCCGCGCAAGTTTTAGCCTCTGGCACTCGCCGCCTGACAAAGTTGTAATCGGTTGACCGAGCCGCAAATATCCAAGCCCGACTTTTTGCAATATTTCAAGCATCCGTCGCGCCTTTAAAGCCGGTTTTGAACCGCTAAAAAGTCCGAGCCATTTAACAATCTCATCCACAGTTCCATTCAAGACATCAACAATATTTTTACTGATATTTCCGCATTTAATTTTTTCGGGAATTGCCTCTTCAATGTCCGGTCGGATTTTTATATCAAGCACAAATTTCTTATACCTTGTGCCGTCGCATTCAGGGCATTTAATATAAATGTCGCTCAAAAACTGCATTTCAATTTTTTCGTAGCCTGAACCGTTGCAACGGTCGCAGCCGCCTGCTCGTGAATTAAAACTGAAGAGGCTTTTTGCCTCCGCTCTGTCAATAGCGTTGTTTGAACTTGCGAATAACTCCCGTATGAAATCAAAGGCTCCAATATACAACGATGGATTTGAACGGGGCGTTTTTCCCGGCGGCGATTGATCAACCAGCACAACCGAATCTATCAACTCCGCTCCTTCAATATAAGTATTGATATCCGGCGAGTCGCGTTCATCTAAATCTTCATCAGTTTCATTCTTGAATTTGATCCCCTCATCGTTATTAAGTTCCGACAATTTTCGTTGTTGAAGGGTTTGCTCAAGCGCCGGCAGTAAACATTCTTTAATCAAAGTGCTTTTTCCCGAGCCGCTAACACCAGTTATGCAAACAAACCTATGCAACGGAATTCTGACTGTCAGGTTTTTTAGATTATGCCTGCGCGCGTTGTATAATGTCAGATAAGGAGACACCCAACGCAACTTGCCATCGTGGTTCTCGCATACTTTCTTTTTCTCTGGAATTTCAATCTTCTTTCTCCCGCTCAGATAGGCGCCGGTTAAAGAATTTTGATGCGAAAGCAGCTCTTCTGGATTTCCTTGAAAAATAACATTGCCGCCCGATTCTCCAGAGCCGGGTCCCAAATCAATTATGTTGTCCGCCGATCGTATAACAGAGGCTTCATGTTCAACAACAACCACTGTGTTGCCGATATCCCTGAGGTCTTTCAATATCCTGATCAACCGATCGGTGTCTCTCGGATGCAATCCAACGCTCGGTTCATCTAATATATATAGCGTGTTGACAAGTCTTGAACCAAGACAGGCTGTGAGATTGACTCTTTCAGTTTCTCCCCCAGACAGAGTGCGGCTCGGACGATTCAGCGTCAAATAACCAAGCCCGATCTGAACCAGATATTCCATCCTTGATGCAGCTTCGTCTAATGCAAGTTTTATCGGTGTTTTATCCTTAATTCTTCCACTAAGAGATTTAACCACAGTCAGCGCGTCGGTAATCGGCATTAAATAAATATCGGCTAAAGTTATAAGGTTTCCCGGGCAGTTGCCTTGTTTTTTCAATTTCTCTGCAATTTCACTGTCAATTTCAATTTTATACAACAATGTCTCTGGCTGAAAACGACCGCCTTTGCAATCAGGACAGGTTGTATATGAACGGTAGCGAGATAAAAGCACCCGTATATGCATTTTATACGCTCGGCTTTCCATCCAGTCAAAATAGCCTTTGACTCCATACCAGCAGCGGGGCCATTTGCGCGCCTCGTCAATCCCGTAATCAGGGTCGCCTTCAATTACCCATTTCTGGTCAGCAGGCGAAAGGTCTTTGAATGGAACATCAATAGGGACACCCCGTTTTTTGCAGAAGTTTATAAGGTCATCCTGACACTCGCGGCTAAAACCGCTCTGCCACGGACGAATTGCGCCTTCCGCAAGAGATAGATATGGATTTGGTATTACCTGTTTATAATTAATCCCAATAACCCTTCCAAAACCGTGGCAGGTAGGACAGGCTCCAACAGGATGATTATAACTGAACAGGGAAGGTGTCGGCTCGTTGTAAAAAATGTTACAATCAGCGCAATGCAGATGATTTGAATAATTCAACGGCGGCTCATCCCATCTATCATCACTTGCAGTTTTATCTTTAATAAAAATCGCCAATCTCCCTTTTCCAAAATGATATGCCTGTTCACAAGAATCAATAAACCGACTGCGCGAAGATTCGCAAAAAGTTAACCTATCTTGAACTACTGTAATCTGTTTTAAATTCGCCAGAGGAAAACTCTTTCTCGCCTCTTCAAGATTTAAAACCCGTCCATCTACAAAAACACGTTGATACCCCTGCCTCTGTATCAAATTAAACATCTCTTTTAACGACAATTTTTCCGAAAGCGCTAAATTAAATGTTATCAGTAATTCAGACTGCTCGTTCTTAACATTTTTAGAAAACCGTTTTAACAAACTTTCCCAGATATCCTGCGGCGATTCCCGTTTAATTATTCTGCCGCAATTCTTGCAATAGAGAGACGAGATAGCCGGCATAACCACTTTCATATAATCGCAAATCTCTGTCATCGTCCCCACTGTTGAGCGAACAGTTTTTACCGCGTTTTTCTGTTCAATGGCTATAGCCGGCGGAATGGACTCAATCTGGTCAACCCGCGGTTTGTCCATTCTATCAAAAAACTGACGCGCATACGGCGAAAATGTCTCAATATACCGCCGTTGCCCCTCCGCATACAAAGTCTCAAAAGCAAGAGAGCTTTTTCCCGAACCGCTTGGTCCAGTAATAACAACAAATCGGTTCAGCGGTATATCAAGGTCAAATCCTTTTAAATTATTTTGCCTGACCCCGCGCAACCTGATGAACGAATTCTGTTTCTTGTTTCCCATTCTAATTGACAAAAAATACAACCTGCTATCCCGCAAATATATCAGCAAATATATTACTACTTCCTTTGAGAATTGCCACAATATGCTAAAAAGAGCCTTTGATCCCTAAAACGCGGCTTACTCTTTTTACACTAACAATGCAGGATTAAAATTAAATAAAAATTTTTGTTGACAGTTACTATATTTAGTGGCTAAATTTCAATCAAATACAATTAGATGTATATCGGTGCGACGTAATAATAGACAAATGTTTGTCGTAAGAACGTAAATTTTTATGCGCTGTCCTCGCTGCGGATGTAGTAAAGACAAAGTGATAGACTCGCGGGAGTCACGAGATGGCACTACCATCAGACGCAGGCGGGAATGTGTAAATTGTTCTCATCGTTTTACTACTTATGAAGAAATAGAGCGCACAAGATTAATGGTCATTAAGAGAGACAACCGCAGAGAGGAGTTTTCACGGGAAAAACTGCTAAATGGCATCAGAAGAGCCTGTCAAAAACGTCCCATTAGCGAGCAGACATTGGAGGCGATGGTAGATAGAATTGTTGAACAGTTAGGAAACGAATTTGAGTCTGAAGTTTCTTCTGAAATTATCGGCGCTCGCGTAATGGATGAATTGAAATTGATTGACCCTATAGCCTATATACGATTTGCGAGCGTTTATAGAAGGTTTGAAGAAGTAGGGGATTTTGTTCAAGCAGTTAAAAAATTGGAGAAGAAAAGTGATACGGCGACGATCAGATTACCCGGACTATAATAAGGGCAAGAAGAAGGACCACAATACCGAAAAACTTCTCAAGATTGAAGGGGAGATTGTGGTTGAACTGGCTGGCAAGAGCGGTTCATTGCCTGACAGGGAACTGATTACTCAAGCTATCTCGGCTGTCGTTCACTATATAAAAACAGATTTAAAGATTGATACTATTTCAGCAAAGGACTTTTCCACAATGCTTGAAGCGGTTCTGGAAGGATTTGGATTTAACGTAAAAACTAAGGTAAAAAACGGAAGTTCAAAATTAGAACCCAAATTGCAAACCCGCGAGCAGAAAGAAAACACCACAGATGTAGTAAATCTCCAGCAGGTGGCGGAAGAGGTCGGATGCGGATATGAACTGTTTTTCTTTGACAGACTCCGCCAGACTGTTTTGGAGTCTATGCTAAAAAGTCCGCGCGTATTATATCTTTACGGATTGCGCGATTGCGTTAAGCATCTGGTCGGAACAAGAAAATGGACACCGCGATGTCAATCTCTTTGCGAAGAAATTGTTCACTTTACACGCAGTGAATTCCAGCAGGCTTGCAATAGCAATACCCGTTGCGCTCTGTTGATTAGATAAAATATTTTCTCTTACTTAATCGGTTTTTTAGAAAGGTCGTAAATAAAAATCCCATATCCAACGCCTGCCGGGTCTTTTGACTTCGCCATTTGAAACGCCATAAACCTGCCATCGTCGCTCACCACAGGATTTGATGCCTTATAGCCTGGGTAATCGGAAAAAAATGTCAATCGTTCAAGTTCTCCCGAGCCGTCAAGTTTCAATTTCCAGATATCAATATAATTAGCCCCTTTGCGGTTCTGGCGATCGCATTCCACAAGTGTGTATTTCCCATCGGGGAAGATGCCTTCGGGCTCATCATATTGACCGGGCGCGTTTGAATAATTTATGACTTTTTTAGTTTTTAAATTTATTCCGCAAACCTCTGTTCCCTGATACCCGTAGGCGCTAAAAGTTAGTTCTTCTTCCTCAGGCGGCCTAAAATTCTGAGTTTCCATAGTGCAGGAGAATGGAAGGTCGCGGCTCTCAATCACAAGCCGCTGGTTTGCAAGCTTTGGAACACCATTTTCATACACTATATCCGCCTCATAAATTCTTGATGTTCCCTTTGGCATTTCATTCGGATATTGCTCGCTCACGTGTGTCCATGCAATATGCATTCTTTTGCGCGAAACTGCCGGACCCTCGCTGCATTTTGTTCCAAGCGGCGCCGGCGGCTTTGTAAGACTTTTATCCAGCACATAAAGATAACACTGAACCCTGCTGATGTGTGGATTTTTCGGATCAAACGCCTCAGGACCTGATAGCAGGATGTCGCCATTTGCAAGATACAACGCGCGTGTGTAACCTAAATGATAATAATGATGAGTCATCGGGCGAATAATGCCTGTGCCAACCTCCACCTCGTAAACATCTCCATAAGTTTTTTCTACAAAAAGAATCTTTTTCCCATCGTGAGACCAGTCAGCCCGTTCTCCAAAATAAGTTAGCCGTTTAATATATGGCGGCAACTCATCCGCTGGAGATTTGCCTGTTTCCGCTGCGATTGCGGAGAAAAACGAACATATCAACAACATTGTTGACAGCGCAACAACCTTATTATTTCTCGTCATAGGTCTTAAAATATTTGTCTGGCTTTATTCAAACGCCCACAATGCCACAGAATCGCGGTATTTTACAATAATTTTATTCTTGCTTAAAACCGGATGGGCGAAGGTTTGAGATTCCGCGACTTTTACTTTTGCAACCTGTTCAAATTGTTTTTCCGATGGTTTGAACACTATCAGTTCTCCGTTTAGCGGAAGCGCGACCAACACCTGGCCCGCATCAAGCAGAGAGCCAAACCTGTCAAGTTTCGTATTATCAGTCCAGAGCGCTTTTCCAGTTGCAACTTCTGCGCAGAATAAATTTCCTCTGCTTGAAATACCATAAAGATAATCGCCCTTTAAAATCGGAGTGTTAAACTCGCATCCGATATCCGGGTTTGTCCATAATTCTTTCGCGTTAAATTCATTATCTGACTTTTCTATTTTTACTGCGAACATTCCTTTGCCCTGACCAGTAAAGAAGATTGTGTTGCCGCTAACTACTGGCGTTGGCGCGTTGCAGGAGCGACCAACCGGTGTCGCTGCCGCCTGCCATAGCAATTTTCCATCTGCAAATGCAAGCCCAATGAGAGATTTTTCTGTCAACACAATGACTTGTTTAACTCCTCCGATTGTTGCGGTTACTGGCGATGAGTAAGCCGGACCATCGCCATCCCAACGCCATTTTTGATTTCCATTTTCTATCTCATACGCTATTACAGCGCCCTTTCCTTTGCCGCCAAGATGAACAATGCATAAATTTTCTTCAATCAACGGCGACATAGCGACGAAAAATTGCGGCACAGTTTTTGGAAACTCATCTTTTTTCCATAATTCTTTCCCGTTACTCGCATCATAACAGGTCAATACACCGCCGACGCCGAGAGTGATAACTTTTCCATTTGCAACTGCTGGCGAACTTCGCGGACCCGGATGTGCCGCCGCAGCCCCGGTTACTGCTTGCGCCGGATACTTTGAACTCCATAATACTTTGCCATCGGCAACATCTATACAACTAATCACTTCATCATTCTCTTGCCTTGTAAAAACATAGATTTTATTTCCAACAAGCGCAGGCGTCGCGTCTCCTGTTCCAACTGTTGTCTTCCATTTTTGTACCAAAGAATCCCATTTTTGCGGTGGATTAAATCCAGAAACAACGCCGTTCCTGTTGGGGCCACGCCATTGGTTCCACTCCTGTGAATTAATACTGCTGACTATTGCGGTTACACCAACCACAATTAACAAAGAATACAGATATTTTTTCATATTGCCTCCGGATTAATAAGACAATTTTATCAACAATTCACTATTTATAAACATCAATTTGACAAGAGCCAGTCCTAATTCCCGGGTTTGAAGCAATCGCTTGGTTTTGAAATAGATTAAAACAGAACTATATTCTTAATATGTCTACGATTTTGTAAGGGCGCGATTCGTCTTTATTCTATGTTATTTATTTTCCACCACAGAGAAGCAAAAATGCGATTATGTCTGATCAATTAAGAGTCTGTTCTAACTTATGTGTTGTTGATTATAAAAACATTTTGATAAATTTAATTTGCCTCAAAAATACATTTTTTCCTGAAATGCTAATGATTCAGGTAATACATAATAAAATGATGAACTCTCTCAACGAAAGTCTTTAAAAATGATATAATCAATAATTACATACAAAAGTAAAAAATATACTATTAAAAAAACTCATATTTTTGTGTTGGTTTATTTGCTGTTTATATCCTGGGAAATATTTATGTTGTATATGTTTTTTCCAAAAAAACCTTCACGAACTTCGGCAGCGGTTTTGATTTTAATTATTTCAATCATATTAAAATAGGCTGATTGTTTTTAAACCAGATAACATATTACCTGTTCAGAACAGACCATTGTGCCGGCTGTTACGGTCTGTTTTGCGTTTTTGGCGTCTATTTTATAAGCGACGACGCGGTCTTGTTTTTCGTCTATTAATTCAAGAATTTGTTTCCATAGATTATTGAATTGCCACTCATTTAGATGGCATTCAAAGACACTGTACTGGACGCGGACGCCGTAGTCTTCGCAAACTTTGGCAACTTTTGCGAGCCGGCGGTTGTCACTGATATCGTATGCTAATACTATCAACATATTCGGCTCCTTCGGGGGCGATTTTTCGTAAGGCACAGCAGGGAATGCTTGATACCACCAATCTTCCATAGATTTTAGTTTATTAAAAATGGTTCAAATATTTCTATATCGTCAATGGCGGACTTGAACATAATTGCCTGATTTTCTAATTGCTGGCGCAAAGTGGTGCGGTGACCGACGGCTTCGGACATAAACTGTCGTTCCATTCGTTTTTCATAATGGAAGAAGAATTTTTTCCGTCCTTCTTCATTCAAATAGACGCCTCCCTCTTTGTTTTCAAAGTGGTTGTTGTTTAAAATATTTCGTGAAAACAGGTCGAGGGCAAGTGCTTCTACGAGAGCAGGTCTAAACGGTTCCATTAAATCAAGGGCAAGCGAGAGGCGTCCGTCTTCTGTCGTATGAATAATGCCTATAGCGGGGTCAAGCCCGTGGGCGTTAACGAATGCCACAGATTCGCCGTATAGAATGGTTGCCGCAAAAGAGATACAGGCGTTCACCGGATTTAGAGGCGGACGCGTAGAGCGCTGTTCAAACGGGAATTGTTCCGGAAGGAACATAGACCATGCTTGGAAATATTTTGCGCTGGCAGCGCCTTCGTATCCACGGAGTTCGTCAATGGACTCAGATGTTGAAACAGCCTGAAAAAACCTGGCAAGATGTTCAATTGTATCCGAAACCTGTTTAATTGTGGGATTTTCCGCGGAACTAACCGTCCTGCCGGCTGCGAGCCGTTGTAGGGCGCGGCGCTGGTTGTAGATTTTTGCGGCTACAATCTTTTTAGCAATCTTGATTTTGAACTGTTCATCCAACGACGCGCGATACTGATTTAATCTTGCAAGTCCGTGCCGATTCTGGGCTGGTAAAAAACCGCCAAGGTATTCGCCTGCCCAGGAGAAAATCTGGATGGGGATGCCGCGTCTTAAAAGTTCGGCAATCGCTGCGTTTGTAAAGTAAACAGATTCGTGGGCGACAACGCGTTCGAGGTCATAGAGCGGGATTTCGCGCAACAGTTTTTCTTCGTCGCTGTTATAATCTTTTTGTGTAACCACGAGCCGTTCACTCACGAGGTTGACTTTCAGGTTTGTCTGGTTCAAACATGCAGTTGGCATAATTTAACCTCCAGATTTATGTTAATACAAATTTGAGAGCGACGGATTGGAAAACACCTCCTTGGAGCGATTTGGTCGAAGACGCATGGTACGCGTCGCCAATCCGCCGCATCTCAATCCAAATTATACCGCAATCCCGTATTTATATCCTTGTTAAGACGTCCGTTCACATCTTATGGCCTATTTTATGTAAATCATTGAGCCCGGAACGTGCAGAGCAAATTTGCCGCGTTCGGGTAGAACCTGCGCAAATAGAGCGGCGTCGCCACCAAGTCTTCGCGCCTTTTCGCGGATTGAACTAATCAATTTCCGCAAGTCCTCTTCATTGATATCGGTTTTGAGCGTATCGGTTGAACGCCAGTCGTTAAAACTTTTGGGGTCTGCTTGCTGGATGAGTTGTTTCCTGAATTCATTTAGTGGTTCAATGGATTCGTAATATTTTCCGAAAGGTTGTTCATTGTCTTTTGCCCTGCGAGCAAGGAAGAGAAGTAAGCAGTGTTCGCGCGGGCTGGTCTGGATTCTATGACCGTTGACTTCAATTTCACGAGTGGTTGTGCTTATGGTAAGTCTTATAGATTCGCCAATTCGCTGCCGCACGTTTGCGTTGCAAAATTCAACAAGCCGCATAAACCCGCCCGGCGGTCTGGCGAATTCTCGCAAAAACGCGTATCGAAGCGGAACAAATGGAATGTCTGCAAGTTGAATACGAGCGTCTGCTGGATCAAATTTTCCGCCGTCGCGATGTGTCAATACCCCACCTGGCTGAGCAGGGAAAAAGAACTCTCTTAACTGGTCGAATGGTTCATTAACCAGCACGTGGGTGAGTCGGTCGCTGTCTCTACCGATGAGGCTGAAACAGGCATAGATGAGCGCGCTCATTGTTTTGCGACCACCGGCGAGTGAGCCAATCACAATTTTATCCGGGTCTTCAACAAAGGCTCGCAAATGGTCGAGTATAAAATCAGCGGCTGCCTCGTTGTCTTCGGGGGTTCGAATGTCGTCAAGTTCGATTGAGCGGTTAGTGTATGGGTCAGATTTTGTGAATACTCGGATGTCATCACCGGTTGTTCCAAAACGAAGACGGTCTTTTACGGGAAGTCCTTCTTTTTCGAGTTGCTCGCGCAGCGTTTCCCAAACAGTCTTGTTCCCGAAACGGGAATTCGGGGCAAAGAGCGCATCTGAAATTTCGCGTCTACCAATTGCTGTTGTGAGTACTACGACGCGGTGGGGGATGATTGGTTCTTTTGCGTCTGAGTCCTCGGGATGAGCCAACGCCCACACAGTTTCCGTTAGAACAGCAGGGGACATGCCCGTTACGGCAACAAGGACTATTTCGCGGTTGTCTTCTGCAGATTTTGTCTTTGAAACTTCCTCTTTCTTAACCGACGTTGTTTGTTTTTTCTTTTTCATTTTAACTTCGAATTAAATTGGTTTTTCGTCTATTAATCAATTTATGAAAAGATTATTTCATCCTGTAAAAAACAGTAGTTTTAAAACGTCCGCAGACGTCGTGAGTAGTCAATCGTATACAGATTTATTGCTTTAAAATTTCTTGAAGTTCATCATACAAATTTTTCGTGCTGACAATTCTAATGCCATTGCGTTTGGCGTATTGTTTAATTTCCTCATTCAACTCGCTTTTCCGCACGCAGATAACAGTGCCATAAAGTCCGCCCACTTCTCGCGCTGTAACGATGTCGTCTTTTAAAATCTTGAAATGACTTCTTGATACTGTGTCTCTAATCATTTCCCAGAGTTCTTTTGCATCGCCGGGGATATTGCGAATTTTTTGATAGAATTGTTCACAAATTTTTTCTTCGCCAATTCTATCTTTGCAATCAACAATCCAGAGACGCCCGTTCCAAATAAAGAGTAGATCAATTTCCGTGTGCGGCATTGTGGAAGAAACACCCTCGTCTGTGTTTGGTTTTAGTCTAACGCCACGGCGAATTTGATGAATGCCAAGTTTTAAGATTGCCGCTGCGCTGCGTAATTCTAAGTGGTCGCCCTTGCGTTTTTCTTCGCTCGCCGTGCCAACGATATTTAGCCACTCAGGATAATAGTTCCCATTTCTGATTATTTTCTGGAATTTTTCATCCGATTCTTTTGCGCCCGCTTCGCTTAGTGTTATTAATTCGCCTTCACTTTCTACAACTGAACTTGTTAATTGACATCGAAGCACTTCAAGCGGGTTCAATGTGTCGGCTATATGAGCGTCTAATTTTTCAGTCTCAGTTTTTACCTCGCCATCGCAGGGGTTAAACCAGAAAATTTTGTTGTCTTTTTCCAGATAAAATGAGCGGACAGAGCGTTTTGTTGCCCAGCGAAACGCGGCGGTCGCCATCAGTTTATTCCCACCGGTAAAGTTGAGGACGATTGAATCCAACGGGATTTGATTTTCTGCCTGAACATTATCAAACGATTCTTCAACCTTGCTAAAATCGTCGTGCGGAATTGGACACAACTTCGTGTTACCTTTTGGAATAATTTCGGTTTTGTCAAAGAATTTTTTAAGATGCTGCGCAGGCTTTTTTGATTCGGCTTCATCATCGCTATGGAATAGAAAAACTTTCTCTGGCATGAGATGCAAAACAGCAAGCAACTGTGGCCAGATTTGTCTGGATGCTATTGTGTATAAGACCATAACGGTTCAGGGTTTAATTTAGTGTTATATTATGTCCTGCAGGCAATTTTTATTTCATCTACTATCAGTTTCTAACAACTCCATACGGTTAAAAATTTTATATTACCACTAACTAAATAAACCATCGTTCATCCATTGGCGGAATCGGGTTTGCCTCTTTTTCTAAATCAAACCCGAAAAATTCGCTGGCAACCTGTTTGATGGAATTGAAGCCGTGTTCTGTGACAGGCTTAAGGCTATGAGCAAGAATGGAGGAGTTTCGCTTTTCTGTGGCTCCAAACCATTTGGATTTATTGCCCAGTTCCATATCCTTTATAATATTCTCCACCCGCTTGTCGCCGAGGGCATTAAGGGCAAGTATGCAGTTTGTTAACGGAAGTTTTATTTTATTATTGCGGTCTGGTTTGCAAAACTCTTGATTTTTCAATGGTTCGGGCAGTTTGGAAATATCTTTTTCAAACCTACCCTGTTTGAATGCCCCGTCAGTTTTTTCTTTTAACCAGATTTGCGCCTGCAATTCCATTGCGCGGTATAGTCTCGCTGTGGCGTCGTCATAACGACCTTGCTTTGCCGCGCGCAGGCAGTTGTCAAGCAATTCGCGCAAAATAACATATTCATTCTCTTGCTCGCACTCCTGGCAGATTTGAAGCGACTTTTTCACAAAGTCAATCAACCCAAAATCATTCCTGTCATAGAATAATGAGGGCAATTTGTTATTTGCTGCTCTATAATGATTAATCGCCTGTTTAAAATTAAATCGGTTTCTTTCTTCCGTTCCTGTCGCAAATTCCGCAATTGCCTCAAACCTAAGTTTAGCAGGGACTTTTTTGGAGATGTCCCAGATTATTTTTGCCGCCGCATCAAAAAGATAGTTATTCCATAAATAAATAGCCCGTTCTATCTCGCGAATTGCAAACTCTTGCCAGGGGTTTTGCTGATAAAGCCATTTTTCTTTTCCATCAATTACAACACCCAAGCCATTGTTTGAACGTTCTTTGCCGCCTACATAACTAAAGTTTTGAAATCTCTCCATTGCGGCAAGAACGAGAGCGGCGCTCATTGTTTTTGTCCCGCCTGTGTAATCTACGAGGACTTCTTCAGGATTTATTTTGTGTTCTTTTAAAAGTTCAGGAATTTTCTTTCTAAGTTCTAAATAACAGGGACCCAAAGTTTCAAATTGATCCACTTCTATAAAGCGCGCGTTTGGGGAATAACCGCTTTCTTTCTTTACTTCACTTAAAATGTTCTCCGCTACTTCGCGGGAATAGGAAGAGCAAAAGAACCAGAGATGCTCCGGTTTATGTTGTTTAATAATATAAATTATCGGCGCAGGCGAACCGCCAACCGATGTTAATATGGCTTTATAACTCTGATTGCCATTCATTTTGCAAGTTACTCTATTTAACTATGTAATCCCATTTTCCTAAATCTCTCCAGCGTTTTGAATTTGGTTTGTTGTTTAAGAGTTTTTCCGCTTCTTCTAATATTAATTTCTTATTTCCATCGCTACCTAATATTACCTCTTGCGGCGCAAGCGCGAGTAAACAAAGACCATTATTTAATTCTATTACCTTAAATTTTGTTGGGGATGGCTTACGAGGACTCATTGAGCCGAAAATATGAGAATGGGCTTTATCGCGAATAGTGTCCGAATCGCGAGTAGTGTCCGAATCGCGAATAGTGTTCGAAGCAATAGCGCGTAATTCTTCATATCTCTCTTCTGAATTTTCTCCTATTAATGCTACTGAATATTTTTTTAATCCTAAATTGATAAGTGTTTTAGCCAATTCATCTTTAGTTTTTGGCGTCCAACTTTCCATAGGCCAGACACTTCCTGCGGCGCGGTTTGATCTCAAGCCGAGTGAGCCTAATAATAGCCACAGTTTTGCGGCTTTTCGTGCTTTTTCCCATTCTGGCTCAGCGCAACCGACAAGGCGTTGAAGTTCAAATTCAAATTCTTGACCAGGTGATATTGCTGAGCCAGAACCGCTTTTTTTGGATTTATGGGGCAAAATATCATATTCTTGGGATGATACCTTTCCATCACCAAGCAATCTTACTGCCACCTTGCTTGCGCTTCCTTGCTTGCCGCTTGCGCATCCCCATACCCTATTGCAGTCATCTGCTCCGAACAAAACTCTATGCCAGAAGCGGATATGACCGCGAATTGGCGGAACGCGCATCTCGGCGTCTCCGTGTTTGCCCAGTGCAGTGCCGCTAAAACAGGGCGTCAAAAGTTTAAACCGGAATGTGATTGATTCTAAGTTCATTGTAACCACTCCTTTGGAAACCACTCTTTTTCTTTGAGATTTCTACAAATCTTTTTGTTTATTTTCAGATGCTCTTTTAACATTTGCAGCCACTTTGAATTTTCAGGCTTTTTAAGTTTCTCAATCTCCTTTTTGAGGCTTTCAAATTTAGACGGTTCAAGATTCTTTATAACCAGATTGTTGAAAGTTTGTTCATTTGGATAATCGCCAGACAAATCAACAGTTGGGGGCGGAAGCGGTGGCGGTTTTGGCGTCGCTCCAGTTCCAGTGGGTCGAACCTCTTGATTTTTTATATTCTTCCAAAATTGTTCAAGGTTTCGTTTATCATTTTCATTAGCCTCCCTAAACCTGCCGTATCCTGCCGCGGTTTTTGCTCCGATGCCAATTTGCGTGAGGCAATCTATTAACCATTTTTCTGTTTGATTTAATAGTCCTTTGTAATTTTCCACGCCGGGGCGGACAAAAAACACGAACTTCCAGATTGTGCCCGGTTCCACACATAAAAAGGTGTTAGGTGTCAGGGTTTCTTTTTCCTCTCCATTTGCCTCATAATGCGGATTAACAATGTCAATCCCGATTTTTGGCGGCGCGGCAGGAAATCCGCCAACAAATACGATCTCCCCGCTGTGTGTAGAACCGTCCTTAGAATCGTCCCCGAAGATTTCTTTTGCCAGTTTTAAATTCGCCCTCTTTTTGATAAATTTGTCTTCGTTTCCTTGATAAAGAGTTCCGCTTTTTTCATTTTCCTCCCAGAATGCCCATGTGCTTAACGCACCTTTTAATGAAGTTCCGGGAATTACAGGAAGTCCAGTAATACGCTCTGCGTAAAGGCCCACATTTTCCAACACATTTGAGCGTCCAAGGTGTAGCAACAATCTGGAATCGTTTACTAACTCAACAATTATGAGCCTGTCACCAAAAAAATTTTTCAGTCGGTCTATGAAGGCGAGTTTGTTCTTACAGGCTTCCGCCATTTGCTCGGGTCTCGCAAGGTCTGCGGTTAAAATTAGAGCGCTCGTTTTTGCTGCTGGTAACTGCTTTTGTAAATACTTGTTTTTTTGGTGTTTATCATCAAAGTCCCTATACCATTTATAAGAATACTTATCAAGCCACAGCAGCCATGGGGCATTCTGGTGCGAGCGAGGCAGGTGATTTCTTAGTTTATCAATTTTTTTAAACATAAGCCTTACTCCGCAAATCGTTTCATATAGTTTAAAAGAGCCAGTGTTTCCGCTGTTGCGCGGCGAAGCAATGCTGCATCTCCCTTTGCGAGTTCATCAATTAACTCATCCACATTTTCTGATGTTGTGATTTTAACATTTTCGTCTCTGAGGTGGTCGGCTATTAATTTTGCAGCTTCTAAATGTCCCCCTCCTTTATCTAAACAAAACGCGAGCGTTGCCAATAGTCCATTACATTGAATCAAAGCAGGTAATTTGCTTATCACTTCTCCACCAGATTGTCCTCTAAATTTCGCGCCTCTACACTTCAACGCATTTGTTGCTCTTATCTGCGATAGAGTCTTCATAATTCGCCTCCTTTCAGGATAATTTTATCTGTTTGATTTCGCACAGACCGAAGCCTGTGGTTTCGTCGCCGCCAATCTGGAGTATAATCGGTTGTGGATTAAACAATTCATCTAAAAGCGCCTCTGGTTTTGCCTCCTTATTTTGTCCCCGCGGCGGGAGTATATGCAATACGCTATAAAATACAGATTCGCTCGGAACATTTTCCTGATTAAATAGCGCGCCTGAGGTGTTTATTCTTGTGGCAGGGTCAATCGCTATCCTCGCATTCACTTCAGTGCAGGTTGTTACAAAGTGCTGGAAATTCTCGTCGTGGACAATTGCGAGTCTTTTGGCGAGTTTGCTCTTCCACACCGGATCATCTACAAGGTCAATCAGTTGGTTAGCCACATCGGCTGCCTTGACATTCGCGCCGTTTTGAACAGCAAGGGCATATTCCTCTAAAACAACTTGATTATTCACGATTATCTCGGCTCCTGCGATTGCCTTGTCTTTTTCAACATTCGGAATGGGCGCCTTTTTGCCAGTATCGCGATTGAATCGCTCTAATACGGTTGGACAAGTTATCCATGCAAAGCATCCTGCAAGCGACCTGACTGGAAACGCAAGAATTTTTGCTTCCATTATCTGGACGCATCCAGCGGCGCTAATTTGTTCTTCTTTGTCACTTTTTTTAATTTTTTTAGAAAATCCAAATAGTATTTCGGAATTTTCAGGTATTTCCGCCTTTCGTGGATCGCCCCATTTCTCCCTTGACCATTGTAGTAAAACGCCTTTGAGGCTTGTGCTCGGAATGACCGGGAATGCCGTTATACGCTCGCGCATAATCGGCAAATCAACGATATCAACCGAACTCCCGCTGCCGACGTGTATCGGTGACCTCGCATATATTGTGACTAATTGCTTTTTCATATTTCTCCTTTATTTTATTGTTTAAATAATTGGTTTGCTAACTCTGTGACGTCTCCAGACGCCGGATGCATCCTGACGTCAAAACTGACAAATCCATAGCCGCAACCTTTTTCGCCATAGTAATCGGAGCGTGGCTTCCAGTGCAGGGCATTTGCAAGTTCATTTGCGGCATCGTGGTTTTCGCACAGGAAGTAATAGACTGAACCTGCGGGGACAGCGAGCAATGTGTCCTTTGCCTTCCAATCAACAACGTCAAATCCAGAAACAGTGAGTGGTCTGCCAAGACACCACGAGATAAGGGCGCATTTGCCAGTTATATTAAGCGCTACAAATCCCGGTGGCAGATTTTTGTCTCTATTGGCAAAGCACCATCCAGGCAGGCTGCCGTTAGCAAAAATAGCAGGGGTTGCAAGGACCCATTTGAGCAAAACTGGACCTTCTTTTTGCGGCGCTACAGGTTCTTTAAACAGGTCATCGGCGAATGGATTTTTTGAATCGGCGTTGATCAGTCTGGCTAACCTGTGCTCACCGCCAAATAGAAGCCAGTCAAGTTTATCCAGCGCATCTGCCTCGCCATTGCGCGGGTCTTTTAAAATTAACTGGCAAACAAATTGAAAATTTCTCTCAGGACGCATATAGGTTGCCGCATAGATTTGCCCCTTCATAGAAGCGAAAGTTTCGGGATCAATCTGAACGCCGATTCGGTATTCTGGTTGCCATAGTTCGGACTCCGCTTTTGCGTCCAACATCGGCTCTGTTGAGCCAGAAAGATATTTCTTATATTGTTCTATTGAAAAATAGCCTTTCAGTTCAGATTCCTTAGATGGCGGAAGCGTGCCAACCGGGAGACATCGCAAAACTGCGTCCGTCGCTTGATTGCGATTAAAGGTTTGGTTTTTGTCCCAGAACAACTCCATTCGGTGAAGGATGATAAAATTCTCGCTTTTTTGATTCCCTTTTTTCTCTGTTTTCTGGACTGCAACATCTTTTGGCACCGGTAATAACAATCCCTCTCCGTTTAAATATGGGAAGGGTCCAATGATGTTGAGAGAACGAAACTCCCGCGCGGCAATTTTTACTTGTGAATCTTTTTCCATCTCATGCCAATTGCCTTTGCGTATGGCTTCTTTGGGACGTCCCGTTATTGATTTTCCAGAAGTCGCTTTCCCAGTGTTTATCAAAAGACTTGCCCTGAAAGCCTCGTGCAATGTTGTTGGGAAAGGAAGCCGAGAGCCCGCCCCTTTGCCAACGCCCGCGCCCATCGGTATCGCGTCGCGGAAAAACAGGACGTCAGACGGTTCAATAAATTTTGTTCTAACAATCTCTTTCTTATTAATCTCGGTCGTATTCATTATTTCTTAGCCTCCTTTGAAATTCGGTTTACAAATGCATAACAGAGCCAGAAATGAAGGTAGTCTTTGGGAGTTAACCCAGTTTTACAATCTCCATTTCCTATAAGTTGGTTACACCAAAATTCCGCTTTTTCTTCAGCCTCTTTCTTTTTATAATCTCCCTGACGAATTAGCGAGTGGACAAGTTCAAGTTTAATCGCCTCGCGCAAGAAATCAGTTTTAATATCATCATTTTCCCATTTCTCTATATATTTTGCGCCTTCGGCAGAACCGCCAATAACAACGAGGTCTTTTACGCGCGCAGCATACTTATAAGCAAAACCTTCGCTAAGATTATGTTCACCGTAAAACAACTCGCTCCAAACTGCAGGCGCGCCTGACTCCCACTTTGCGCGAAAAGAAACCGTTTCGCCAGAGCGTTTTATAATTGATAATGCAAAGCCGCCTTTTTCGGGGAGGTTTTTTGCCATTTTTTCCGCATCGCGCGCTGCTTGAATCGTATCTTGCATTGGGTCGTGAACGTGACCAATTGCAATGCCTGCGGAGATCGTCGCGCGCGGTCCCATCACCATCAGCGGATAATTAGGTTTTAAACTTTCTTTTTTGCCGACGCCTTCTTGTTCACGGTTTAAAACAATGAAACCATCAGTATGTTCCCTGTAATCGTCTTTGTAATAGAACAACTCTTTCAAGACCTGCTTTACTTTATTTGATGCGTGACATTGAGGATTGTCCGGATGAAGTCCGCGGAATGCAATCTGCAACGCCTGCGCGCAATCAATAGCCACTTTAGCGGGAAGAATGGCAAGCACATCGTCGCCACCGGAATAGATCAACTGCCCGCCAAATTTCTCCACTATCGCTCCTGCGCAATACAGACTGAAATTTGAGAGCGCCTCGGATAATGCCGCATGATAGCCGGGGGAGAGGGGACGTTGAACACTTTCAAAATTCGGAAGTCCAAGTTTGTCACTTCTTTGCCCCCAGTGCTTTTCAAAATATTTCTGTGCTTTATCGGCGAGCAGGCTGCTAAGTTCAGGCGCGTTTGCTCCTGAAACCCATTTACCCATTCCATCGCCGTCCATTGTCAAAACGGCGTAATAGATATTCTTTTCCTTGTCGTTGAGATTTATATTTCCTGCCTCTGCCTCTTCTAATCCATCGGCAATATCCTGAATAGATTCAAATTTGGGTCTGGCATCTTCCCACTTTAATTTGCCTTCAAGATAACTCTTTGACCACAATCGTTTGATGATTGTGATTGCGCCGTAGAGTTGAGAACCGCGAAAATCGGTTGGGAATTGTTCGCGCAATCTCTTCCAGAATTCTGAATGTTCCTCGCCGCCAATAACCTCGTTCTTTCCGTCCAGATAATCTTTGGGTATTCCTTTTTTCAATCCCTTACCGCATTCAACCCATTGGTCAAAAGCGCGAGCGTTTTTTCTCGCCGCAAATTTCCAGTCGGTAATCGCGTAATGGAGCATCCAGGCAAATGCTGAGTTTTTATGGGCGTCGTAATCTTCCCGTTCTCCCTGCGGGATAACCTCCATAGCCCATTTGTAGGCGTGATATAGCGGACAATTCTCCCATCCACCCTCCAATGGCGGGGCGTTTTTGTCCTTTGCGTCATTAATTGCGGCTTCAACATCTGCCCACTCGTGAATTACCCAATCAATTACTGGAAACTTTGAGACCTGATTATCCCATGCCTCGTCCCATTTTCCACAACCTTCGCCAATTTTTTCATTTATGAGGGTTCGGACCGATTCTGCGATCTCTTTCCACGTTTTGCGAACGGCTTTTTCAGCCTCCTTTGCAATATGTTCACCCTCGTCGCCTGCTGGGATGAGGGCAAGGAATCTATTTGGCAGGTTTGGAACGAGCAATTCATTTGGATGCGAGGCGCGCAATTTGCTGTTAATGTAACCGAGTTGATTCCAGTGCAGATCAATCAACGGCGTTCCGCGAACTTGTGGGTAGATGATGTTATCCGGACCAAGTTCTTCGGCAACCGCAATGATTGCTTGAGCGATTAAGAAACTTAATAAATAACTACCTGACCAGAGGTCTTGAAGTTTGCGCGCCTGCTTGATGAAATCTTGAACTGGACCAATCTGGAAAAGCATAAACGCCGGGGTGTTTCCGCCCAGCGCCTCAAACGCGGCAGCGAGTGAATTGTGTTGCCAGATTGTATGGTCGGGGATGCGCGTATCAGCAACGATATATGCAAATTGAGGATTTTTCTCTCTTGCCCCCCGTTCAGGCCAGAGCCGCCAGACGCGGATGTATTTTAACTTCCAATCCTTTGTTTCTGTTGTTATTCCATCAAGGGCACTCGTCAAAGCCTCTTCCATAACAGCAGAGGTTGTAGGGAATTTTTTGGGTGTTAAAATATCTCCTCCAAGCGGATGGCGAAATTCAAAGAATCCTTCTTCCCAGTCAACTTTTAATCCGCTTTTTGAATGATTTGGAAAGATCAACCTATCCGCAGCGGCTGCCTGACAGTCTGAATATTTATCCAAACTATATAAATCTGATTCGGTAAGTCCGAGACGGATTAAAAAGGATTTTCGTTCATCCTCGTGACTTTTTATGCTGCGGGGCTTGTGTGGTGGGTCGTGCAGGAAAGCCACCAGTTTCCTCTTCCACATTTCCTCGCTTTTATTTTTATCTTTCATACGCAATTAAATTATCCGCGTTTTCTTTAAATGGGAAAAAAATTGACGTGCGCTGACATTATTTAGATTGACAATTTTCCTCCCTGCGTTCTCAGGAACTCTAACATGTTGTTTCCTGTGATAATCATAACAACGCCAATAGTTTAGAAATTAAAAATTAAATCGTCAATAAGATATTTTTAAAAATCGTTCAAACTTCTCACCGTGAGAAAGACGGCAGGCTGAAGATAGGTTAAACAACTATTATGAATGATAAACATTATAAGTTTTGTCTGGTAAATGGAACTGAATGCGGACAAACCGAAGCCGCCGCAAGAGAAAACACATTCAAAAAATCCCCGATGTTGTGGGATCTAATCAAGGCTGAAGAATTTTTGCTTCTGCTGGAAAAAGATGGAAAGATAAAAAGCAGAAATCTCCATATTTGCGTAATTTACGCGTTGTATAAACTCGCGTATAAAAATCGCAGCGGCAGTTTTCCGGCGCCTGCATCATTAATAGCTAAATTCAGCGGACTTTCCAGAAGAACCGTTATTCGTTTGTTGCCGCAATTAGAAAGGTTAGGTTTAATAAAAATAGTAAGGCGCGCTTTAAGATGCGGAGCGAGCATAATAATAATAAATCCGGTTGTTCTTGTTGAGGATAACACAGCATCAACAACAAATACTTGTAATCCACAATTGCCGGGTTCAAACAATACCGTAGATCAAAACAAACAACTCCAACAGCCGCAGATTAGTAATAACAATTACACCTCGCAAAATGCCAGTTCTGAATTATTGCCCGAAAAGTTATTCACAACCGATTGTGAACAACTTTTAACAGACGCGTCCAGCAGTCACGCCGCTAATGACTCGCAGTCATCGGCTCATTGTCAGCCAGTCACAGGGGATGCGTCTGCAGGGCACACTCTAAAGAATAATACTGTACAAAGTGATTTTTATTCTAAAGAAAGAAATAATTACGAAAAAGAAATTGAAAAAATTATTTCCTCAATTGTTAATAAAACAAAGCAAAACAAGGAATCCGGTTTTAAAGAAAAGGGTAAGAATAATTCTCAGAATCAGCCTGATACCAGAACCGCAATGGTTCAGATTAATATGCTACGGAAAAAATATGATGAGACCACAACCGCGATGGGAGACCTCATACACGATGGGAGTTTTTATAACGACAGAGACAAGCAAAAATATTACGAGTTGAAGACACTGAAATTTAACATAATCAGGAAATTGAACAGTTTGTATGAACTCGTCGGACTTGATGAATTGAAGCTGCCAGAACCGCCTAAACCAGCAAACACTCAAAAAACAAGTTAAAACAATGTATGGGTTCAATGCGAAGAGGGCAGCATTTTAAATAAAGTTTAAAAATTTTATTGCATATATGGTATTGAATTTGCCAATATTCAAAACTAAACGACCTGTATTAGTAGATGAATTGGCTTGCGCATTGTTCAATTCCACGGAAATTGATGTGGATAAGTTTGCTGACAGTTCTGCCGGCACTAATAATTGCTTGCGCGGGGTTTCTTGGTTATGAAATCTCATCTGATAGAAAACAGACCGTTGAGCAATACAAAGAAGTGGCGCGATTTATCGGCAAGATTTGTTCGGATTCGTTAAAGAATCAAGATTATGCCACTGCCAGCAGTCTGTTATCCTCTCTGGAATCTAATCCAAAAATTGCAGCAGTCTGTATTTATGATAAAAACGGCAAAGGATTCGCGCGGTATACGCGGGCGGATTATTCAAATTACGATTTTCCGCGTGTTCAGCTTGAAGGGGCGTGGATAAAAGGCAATCGGATTGAAGTTTTCAGCAGAATAGTTTCAGCGGATGAATTTGCCGGCACAGTATATCTATTGTCGGATATAGAAGGAATTGGCGTTCGCGTATGGCAATATTCAGGAGTGGTGATAATCGTGATGATAATTTCTATTGGTATCGCAATGGCGCTTGCCTACAGGTTTCATCTGTTAATCACAAGACCGATAATTTCTCTTTCCGTAGCCGCAAGAAATGTTGCGCAAAACGAGAGTTACTCCGAGCGGGTTAAAAAGGTTACCGACGATGAGATTGGCGAACTCGTGGAGAGTTTTAACTGGATGCTTGAACAAATTCAAAAACGCGAGGAGCAGCTGCGAAAGGCAAGCGGCGAACTTGAAAAAAGAGTTGAAGAACGGACGCGCGAACTTGAACAGGCAAACGAAAGGCTAAAGCGGGAAATTTGCGAAAGAAAAAATATTGAGGAATCGCTAAAAAGTTCACAACATAAACTACTGCTTCATATTCAACAAACGCCGCTTGGCGTGATTGACTGGACGCTTGACCAGCGCGCCATTAACTGGAATCCAGCGGCAGAGAAAATATTTGGATTTAAAGAATCAGAGGTTATTGGAATTAGGGCAGAAGACCTGATAGTGCCGGACGAATTGAAGCAGAATTATAAAAGAAACTGGGAGGCATTGCTAAATAGAGAGGGCGGCGCTCACGTTGTTATTAAAAACAAAACAAAAAGTGGCAAACTAATAATTTGCGAGTGGTTTAATACCTTGTTAACAAATAATGACGGAACTCCAGTCGGCGTAGCCTCGCTTGTGCAGGATATCACGCGCGAGGTTGAGGCTGAACTGGAATTGAGACGCTCCGAAGAAAAATTGCGCCGGTCGCAAAAAATGCAGGCCGTCGGGCAACTCGCCGCTGGAATTGCCCACGATTTCAACAACGTGCTTACGGTTATTCAGGGGCACATCGGCATACTTCTTTCAAAGGAAAATCCCGATTCCCAAACCTATGAACCTTTAAAACTTGTCTACGACGCAAGCGCGCGAGCGGCAAATCTTGTAAAGCAACTGTTGACATTCAGTCGCGGTTCGGCGGTTCATAAAAATATGATTGACCTTAACGACGTGGTAGCGGGTTTTTACCAGTTAATTAGTAAAGTTCTGGGCGAGCATATTAAGATAGAACTTGATCTTGAAAATTCGCCGCTTCCGGTAAATGGCGATGCTGGGCTGATTGAGCAAATGATTTTAAACCTCTCATTAAACGCGCGCGACGCAATGCCTGGCGGCGGAAAGCTTACTTTTAGAACAAAAAGCATTATCATTGATAGGGAAAACTCCGACCAGCACCCGGAATCAAAAGAGGGAACATACGGCTGTCTGCTGGTATCTGATACCGGATGCGGTATGGATGAAGAAACAAAACAACGGATATTTGAACCCTTCTTTAGCACAAAAGAACAGGGCAAAGGAACAGGATTAGGCCTTGCCGTTGTCTATGGAATTGCAAAACAACACGATGGCTGGATTGAAGTTGAATCCGAAGTAGGCAAGGGAACAACGTTTAAAATCTATTTACCGCTATTAAGTGATGTTTCACTGCACAAGCCTAAGGAATCAGTTCCTCAACTATCAGAAGAACAGTTGCGAGGCTCAGAGAGCATTCTTGTCGTTGAAGATGAACCTGCGTTGAGAGAACTGGTTTGCGGTATTTTAAGCAATTATGGTTATCGCGCTATCCCTGCAAGGTCTGGAATTGAAGCAATAAAATTATGGAAACAATACGAACAAAATTTTGACCTGCTGCTAACAGATATTATTATGCCAGAAGGTTTGACAGGGCGGGAACTTGCTCAAAAACTGAAATCAGAAAAACCAAACCTAAAAATCATCTACACAAGCGGCTACACCATAGAGGGCGGACTCAAAGACTTTGCGATTCGCGACGGCTACCTCTTTTTATCAAAACCGTATCATCCGTTGCTTATGTTAAAAACAGTTCGTCTTTTCCTTGATGACAAATATAACCTGTTAAATACCAGTGCAGATTCCGGAAAACATCTTAAAGATATATATATTAATCAGTAAACCTGAATGCAAAATTAATGGGGAAGTAATAAATATAAAAATCTATATCTGAATTAACTGACATTTATTCAACCTTTTTTATTATGTTATAACCGAAATCTGTATTGCCCCTCGTGTTATGAGCGGTCAAGCCAGAAATGTTACAACCATCCTGCTGTAAAAATGCGCAATTTTCTGAAAGGTTCAGGTTTTCAGGCATATTAAAAATAGTTGACCTTATTGAGTCAAGGGTGTATAGATAATTATCCACAAAAACCGTTGAGGGATGATGTTATGCAAACGATTCTATCGTCAGAACTAAAACGCGGGATGGTGCTGATGATTGACGGCGCGCCATTTATTCTTGACGACTTCCACACCACAGGAACTGCTCAAACAAAGCATAAAATTCATTCCCGTTTGAGAAATCTTAAATCTGGCAGGATCGTTGAACGAGTATTCAATGAAAACGAACGGATTGCCCTTGCAGACCTTTCATACCGCCGCGTTGTTTACAGTTACCAGAACGGGGATGAATATGTGTTTAACGACTGCGAGACCTTTGATGAATATACATTGACAAAAGAGCAGATTGGCGACAGACACTGGTTTCTTAAAGACGATATAGAATACAAGGCGATTTTGCTTGAAGGCAAGTTTATGGATATCGTGTTGCCGCCCTCGGTTGCTCTGAAGGTCATAGACACCGCGCCGGCGATCCGCGGCGGCTCGGATTCAGCATGGAAACCGGCAAAACTTGAAACAGGTCTTGAAATAATGGTTCCGCTGTTTATTGATAAGGACGAATTAATCCGTGTTGATACCGCAGAACGGAAATACGTTGGAAAAGAGTCAAAATAAATCACAATAATATTCAAGAGCAAATCATTATTTCAGCGGTTTCATCTTTTTACCACAGAGGATGCAGAGTAACACAGAGAAGAGAAATTTCATTTGCCCCCTTCAGAGTCTATTCAGCCCTTTGCTAATTAATTTTGACAAATCTCCAAATAATTATGATTTTATAAAATGCAAATTTTTCATCAGGAAAAGGTTATTGAACAAATTTGATTAACTGGTAAAATTAAAACACCTATGAAAAAATTAAGAATATTTGGCTTTATTGCGGTTTTCTTCTTATGTTCCAGCTTTGTTAAAGGAGAGGATGTCATCACAGTGGAGAAACTGATTGGCGAGATGACGGATTTGAGAACGATGTCAGAGTTTCCTAATCCGCCGTTTGCGTGCAAACAATTTTCTTCTTATGACAGAAAATCGGTTTCGCCTGATGACCCGAAAGGCTGGTTTGCAAACGCCGACGCGGGGCATTTTTTGCGAGTAGAGGATGTAGATGGGAGAAAAGAGTATGTGATGATGGACGCAAAAGGTCCCGGCGCAGTGGTGAGGATATGGTCGGCTAATCCAGCTGGCGTGTTGAGGATTTATCTTGATGGCGCTGAAAAGCCTGCAATTGAATCGCCGATGAACGAGATTTTAGGCGGAAAATTTCCCGGTCTGCCGCGTCCGATCGCAGGAGAATTCAGCAGAGGTTGGAATCTATATTTTCCAATCACTTACCAAAAGAGTTGCAAGATAACCAGCGATAAGGGGGGATTTTATTATCACGTTAATTACCGCACTTATCCGCAGGAGACAAAGGTAGAGACGTTTACAGTTGATAAGTTAAAAACATTGTCTGAAAAAATTGATAACCTTGCAAAATGTCTCTCTGCTCCGGGGGACTGCGGGCGCGTTGGCGGCAATGTGGTGAGGCATTTTGCCGGCAGTATTAAAAGCGCTGGCGATAACGCAAAAAGCGAACTTTCAACGGAGTTTGCCGGTCCGGGCGCTATTTCTTCTATAACTCTGAGAATCAATTCTCCTGATGTTCAAACTGCGTTGCGCGGGATTATTTTAAAAGGTTACTTTGACAATAATCAAACGATTGAAGCTCCGCTTGGCGATTTCTTCGGAAGCGCTCCGGGAATTAATTATTTTGAATCGCTGCCGTTAGGGATGAAAAAAGACGGCACCCTTTATTGCAACTGGATTATGCCGTTTAAGACTGGCGCGAAACTGGTGTTTGTCGCTTCTGGCAATATTGAAGCGCAGATAGACGCGGAGTTCAACATCATTCCATATAAATGGACGGATAATACGATGTATTTTTATTCAAAATGGCGGGTTGATTTTGATAGACCGACCAGACCAATGATTGACTGGAATTATTTGACAGTTAATGGAAAAGGCGTTTTTGGAGGGGTGGCATTTTTCATTGATAATCCTGTCAAAGATTGGTGGGGCGAGGGGGATGAGAAAATCTACGTTGATGGAGAGAAATTTCCAAGTCATTTTGGCACCGGAACAGAAGATTATTACGGCTATGCGTGGTGCTGTCCGGAGTTGTTTACGCACGCCTATCATTCTCAATCCCGATGCGACGGCCCGGGCAATTACGGAAGAACAAGCGTAAACAGGTTTCATATAATTGACCGGATACCGTTTAATAAGAGTTTTAAATTTGATATGGAATTGTGGCATTGGAACGAGAGGTGCAAGGTCAATATGGCGGTTGTAGCATATTGGTATGCAAAAGAAGGGGCAACCGATGGCTTCAGTCCGATAAAACCGGAAGATGCCGTGGTTAAGCCGGTTCCTGTTTATGCTCCACCGCGAGTAAAAGGGGCGCTGGAGGGCGAAGAGTTGAAAAAGGTGAAAGTCATCGGAACCGCAGAGCCGCAAAACTGGGCGGGGCTTAGCAATGAACAACATCTTTGGTGGCACGCGGGTATGAAGCCCGGCGATACGCTCGTTCTTTCATTCCCGGTTGAAAAAGCGGGCAAATACCATATCGTTGCGCGATTTTTGCGCGCAAAAGACTACGGGATTCATCAAATCGCTATTAATGGCGTAAAGGCTGGAGAGCCTATAGATTTTTACAATCCAGAGGTTAAACCTACCGATGAAATTGATTTAGGCGTTTTTGAATTAAAGCAGGGTGAAAATGAATTTGCGGTTACTGTTGTCGGCGCAAATGAAAAGGCGATCAAGTCCTATATGTTTGGCTTGGATTATATACTGCTCAAGCCGGCAGAATAGGGATAAAAAATATTTCTAATCATTTAGCGCAGGCAGACAAACAGATGGTTGAACAGGATTCCCACATAGAGGGTATACGGAGTAGCGTTTTATTATGTTTTTTTTCTGCCCTCTGTTACTGTAATATGGCGCTCCTCTTAAAAATATTATTCTAGTTGAATAGAGATCAAGATAAACCCCGAAATATATACCAATTAGTCTCGGAAATTATTTTTGGCGATAATTTTAATTTTAAAGCGTCGGCATTTTGAATATAATGGCTATGTGGGCATTAGCATAAGAGAATACGAGGCGCTGTTAAGCAGGAGAAAAAAGTCGGAAGGTTCCGAACCGGCTCGGAATTTGATGGACGGGGTGAATGTAATTATTGGGATAGACCCGTCATTGAGGGGGACCGGTTACGGTATTATAAGTGTAAATAAAAAGAGAGTAGCGGCATTGTCTTATGGAACGATAAAATGTCCAAAAGACCTTGAACATTCAAAATGTCTGCTTGAGATTGGCAGGGTTTTAAGAGAGGTTATCAGGGAATATAAGCCTCAACTGTGTGTTGTTGAAGGGCTGTTTTACGCGCAAAATATAAAGACGGCGCTTGTAATGGGCGAGGCGCGGGGGGCGAGTCTGTTTGCGGCGGCGGAATCCGGAATCGATGTTTATGAGATTGCGCCGCGCAAGGTAAAAAAGGCTATTACAGGCTACGGAGGGGCGCAGAAGAGGGCGGTTGCTAAAATGGTGCAGCGGATTCTGGGGTTAAACGAACAACCCGAGCCTGACGCCGCAGACGCGCTGGCGCTGGCTATAACTTTTGCGCAGGAATGCGCCGGGTTGAAATTAAGTCCGCTTAAAAAAATTTAGCAAACTGGCAATAAAATAATGTTATAATGAGGATTGTATGATGGAAAAAGTATTATTCTGGGCAGTATTGATATGGATGATTGCGTTGCTGATTCTTGGAATTATCGCGGTTAAGGATATCTGGAAAGACGCGGTTGCAGATGATCAGTCTAAAGGCGAAGGGGCTTCGTCCGACAATTTGACTGATATTGAAACGACATCCAGACCCGAATCGCAAGGCTCCGGGCGGGGGGCAACATCGCCGCAATCACCGTCAGAATAAGGTTATGATATCCCATTTGCGCGGTAAATTGGTTGAGGCATTGCCGACACAGGTAGTAGTTGAAGTTTGCGGCGTTGGATATGAAGTCTTTATTCCGCTCTCTTCATACGACAAACTCCCTGCGGTTGGCGAAGAGGTTTTTTTGTTAACGCATCTTTCAGTTAGGGAAGATTCGCACACGTTGTATGGATTTGTTAGCAATGAAGAGCGGGAATTGTTCAGACTTTTGATAAATACCGTGAGCGGGATTGGACCGCGAATTGCATTGAATGTTTTGAGCGGGATGAGCCCGGAGGCTTTTAGAGGGGCGGTTGCCTGCGGCGATGTTCGGGCGTTGTCAAGGATTAGCGGGATTGGCAAAAAGACTGCAGAAAGAATAGTAGTTGAATTAAAAGACAAGATAGGCACAATTGGAGCGGCGGAGGCGGCGAGCGCGCGACGTTCAATGAGTCCTGAAGAACAGAAGATTAACGACGCAATACTGGCTCTCCTGGCGCTTGAATTTACCAGAGACGAGGCGCAAAAAGCCGTTAGGGAGGCGTTCAAACAATTAGGCTCAAACGCCACGGTTGAAGAACTCGTAAGAACAAGTTTGAAGAATACCAGATAATATATTTTGTATTGACCGATAATGCAATTGAGAGAAGAGCATAGAAATTACAGACAGAATTTTGCAAAAAGGAAAAGAACAAGCGGGATAGTAAAGCCGCACAGAGCGCGCTGGTGGTCGCAATTGTTTGGTTTTTTGATCTACTGTATTATAAAACTGATTTCTCTGACGATACGGTTTAAATGGCACGATTATTCCGGTATTAAAGAAAGCGAGAAAAGTCAGCATTTCATATTTTGTATATGGCATAATCGTTTAGCCCTATCGTTGATATTGTTTGAAAGGTTTGTAAAAAAGTATTTTCCGAATAAGCGGCTTGCGGCAATGGTGAGCGCGAGCAAGGACGGGGCGTTGTTAACGCATATACTTGAATTGTTCGGGGTATCCCCGGTGAGGGGGTCTTCAAGCAGACGCGGTCATCAAGCGTTAAAGGAGATGGTTTCGCGGGCTCGACAGGGTTTTGACCTTGCAATAACGCCTGACGGACCGCGCGGACCGCGCTATGAAGTCCAGTATGGAGTCATAGACTTATCAAAGATAACTGGCTATCCTATTATACCCGTGAGTTATTCGGTTAGATGGAGAATTAGGTTGAAAAGTTGGGACAGGTTCATAGTACCGCTCCCGTTTTCTCGCTGCGATGTTTTTCTTGGAAAACCGATTTACGTCCCTTCAAATTCATCAGATGAAGAGCGGGAATATTTTAGGAGGCATCTTGAGAGTTCATTGAAAAAACTGACCGTGGATTAATCTGTTTTGTTAGTTATTGCGTATAACGTCATCGGTGTTGATACATAAAGGACGCCATTTGCTATTACCGGTGTTGAATAGATTGGAGCGCCAAAATTTGTGGAAAATAGCGGCTTGTCCGATTTTTTAAATTCCTTTTTTGCTGGCAGGACTACAAAATCTCCTTCTTCGTTGCCGACATATACCTTACCATCAGCGACAAGTGTCGAGCCCCAGATATGTCCCTTCATATCATAAGACCAGAAAAGTTTTCCGGTTGCGGCGTCAAAGCAATAGACAAATCCTGAAAAATCTGCAACAAACAGCAATCCCGTTTCTGGATCAATGGAAACGGTTGAAAGACTGCGTTTTATATCTTTATTGTCCCAGACTAAACCGTTTGTGGTTATATCGCCAGCCTTTGTGGCATCAAAGCAGAGAAGTCTGCCAACTCCCTCGCCGTTTTCCGGGTCCTGTCCAATTGTGACGTAAACTCTGTTGTTGAAAAATACCGGAGTGCTGACAATTTCGCTTGGACCGTTCGGGTCTGGATATTTTATTTTCACGCCCTCTTTTGATTTATACTCGGGTGGATTACAGTCCGCTTTCCAGACAACCGGGAGAAGATTTTTATCTGATTTTGTAATCGGTTTGGCGTTTAAGCCGTATAACCAGCCGTCGCCCCCGCCGTAAAAAATAAGGTCATTATCGTTGACTCTGCCAGATGAAAGAGAACTCCATTGACCGTGAAATATATTCATTCCGTTTTGCGCGTCGTCTACGGCGATTAATTTGCCAGTCGTTGCGTCAAGGGCGATTACATTCGGGGAGAAAGGGAATGGGACATAGCCGTAGTTGTGGTTAAAATCCGCTCCGTTTGATGTTGTTGCATAAAGGATGTTGCCAATTAATAGAGGAGAACCGTTTACGGCATTGTGAGGAAGCGCTCCGAGATCATCTAACATATTAAATCGCCAGATTATATCCGCGTCTTTTTCTCCGGGGGCTGAAGGCGAAATGTCTGTGTCTTGAACAACATAGTTTGCTTCATCAAGAAACGGCGGGTCATTTCCGTTTTTCACACCTTCAATATCAAGGCATAAGACTTCGCCGCGAGTGGAGACAATATAGACGCGATTGCCGATTATCGCAGGCGAGCAGAGCAGACCGAGATTATCGTAATCAATGGCTTTGCCCGCTTTGTGTTTTGGAATAACCAGTTGCCACAAAAATTCGCCTGTTTTTTCAGAAAGACATAAAAGAACGCTCTTATCCCCTTTGTAACGGGTGTCTCTTGGAAATTCATTGTTTGTTCCGATTAAAACTTTTCCATTTGCGATGACAACATTTCCATAACTTTGTGAGCCTAATTTTGCAATCCATCTGACATTTTTAGTGGTTGAAAAATCTATTTCGTCGCTCCCTTGTTTTAGTTTTCCCGGGTCAAATTCAACAGGCGTGTTTTTCTCGGCTGAATACATATTGCCTGTATTGTTTGGACCGCCCCATCTTGTCCAGTCTGAACACCGGGCAGTTATTTCAAGAAGGCAGAGCAATATCTGCAAAAATAGCGTCGCTTTAGGACGAATTTTCTTATAGTAAAAAATTATAAAATAATAAATGTTCATTTAAACCTGTTAAATTTTAGCGGCTAATATTTTCTCAACAATGAAAATCTGATAGACTATTTTCACTGATTGATTTTATAGTATAATTATAAAAGCCTATGACAAACGTATACAATTTGGAGAAAACTGCGTTGACGGCTATAATTATCGCGCTGATTCTAAGCGCGGTTGCTCAACAGGTAAGTTTTCAGACCGTTGCAAGATCAACAAATTCAGATTTGATACTGAATCTTAACGCGCCTTCGGGCAAGATGCATAGATTGCAAGTTTCCGAAAATCTTCAAGACTGGATAAACCTCGTCACCTTTGCGGTCAGTTTAGGGACTTGCAGTTATACCGACGGCGCCGCGCCATATTTGCCACAAAGATACTATCGCGCTATTCAGATGCCGAATACAAACTACATCTGGGGAGACCATATTAAAACCGACGATGGCGAGGTTGTTATCCAGCCAATTAATCACGCAACCTTTGCTATGCAGTGGGGGACAAACATTCTGTATTTTGACCCGACAGGCGCTGCGTCAAGATACGCGCATCTGCCAAGACCAACCCTTTTGTTTATCACACATTCGCATTCAGACCATTATTCATCTTCAACTATCCAGAACGTTATTACGAACTACACGATAATTATTACTCCAGCCGCCGTTTATAATCAATTGCCATCAATGCTCAAACCATACGCCATTGTGATGACCAATGGTATGACGACCAATTTGAATGGAGTAAAAATTGAGGCTATCCCTATGTATAATTTAACTTCTTCTTATCACGCTAAAGGAGACGGAAACGGTTATGTTTTAACAATGGGGAATAAACGATTTTATATTAGCGGCGATACTGAAGATATTCCTGAAATGCGATCGCTAAAAGACATTGATGTTGCGTTTTTAGCAATGAACAAACCTTATACAATGGATGCCGCGCAGGCTGCAAGTGCCGTAAGGGCGTTCAAACCAAAAATTGTTTATCCATTTCATTATTCACCGAGCACTCCAGCAACCGATTTTAACACATTTAGACAGTCTGTTGGAACAGACATTGGAGTTGAAATAAGATTGAGAAAATGGTACTGACAAACAATGAGCTATTAACATTTGCGGCGATAGATTTTGAAACTGCCAATGGACAAATGGATAGCGCCTGCGCCGTCTCCGTTGCCCTGTTTAATAAAAAAGAAATTTTTAAAGTTAAGACAAAATTAATCCGACCGCCTTACAAATTTTTTACTTATTATCACATTCACGGAATAACATACGAAGATGTTAAGTATGCCCAAGAGTTTCCCGAGGTCTGGAATGAGTTATCTAAATTGATAAAAGAGGCAAAGTTGTTATTTGCTCATAACGCCAGATTTGACCGGACGGTGTTGAAAGAATGTTGCAAAAGATATGGAATTGATTTTCCGATAAAGAAGTTTATCTGCACTGTAAAAATCGCAAGAGAACATTTCAAGATAAAGCCGGCAAGGCTGGACAATGTTTGCAAAGAATTGGATATTGAGCTTAAACATCACGACCCGGAATCCGACGCAAAAGCCTGCGCCAATATAGTAATCAAAGCAATTGAGAGTGGATACAAGATTTATTATCAACCGGTATTATTTGAGCAATGAGTGAATTTTGGTCATTATAATAATTTTTTAAAATATTTGCCGTTAGCAATTGAAAAAGATACAGGCGGCAGACAGGTAATTGCCCCATTAATATAATCGCCCCGCGTTGCGGGGCGATTTACCATATAAGAGAAATTTTCAGATTTTATTGAACCGACATAATAGCCGCGACTGCTGATACTTTTACAATATCATCGGCTGAACAGCCGCGCGAAAGGTCGTGCGCAGGTTTTGCCATACCTTGAACAAGCGGACCGAGCGCTTGAGCGCCGCCAAGTCTTTCGGTGATTTTGTAGCAGATATTTCCTGCGTCAAGGTCAGGGAAGATTAACACATTAGCCCTGCCGCCAACTGGCGAGCCTTTGCATTTACGTTCGGCAACACTTGGAATTAGTGCGGCATCGGCTTGCATCTCTCCATCAATTAAAACGTCCGGCGCGAGTTTTTTTGCAAGTTCTGTCGCCTTTACAACCTTCTCGGTGTCTGGCGATTTTGCTGAGCCTTTAGTAGAATAGGAAAGCATAGCAACGCGCGGTTCTGTGCCGATGATCTGTCGCCAGGTGCGCGCCGATGCCACAGCAATATCGGCGAGTTGCTCGGCTGTCGGCATTTCAACCATACCGCAATCTGAATAGATCAAAACACCATTCTCGCCCCACCGTTTATCGGGGTGGATCATAATAAAGAATGAGGAAACGGTCTTTAAACCAGGTAAAGCCTTGATGATTTGCAGAGCCGGGCGGAGGTTGTCGGCAGTGGTATGAGTCGCGCCAGCAACATAGCCGTCAACTATCCCTTCCTTTAACAGCATTGTGCCAAAGTAGAGATAATCCTGAATCAACTCGCGCGCCTTTTCGGGGGTAACGCCTTTTTCTTTTCTGTATTGATACAATTTTTCAGCGAGCGGCTCAGAAATAGATTTGTCTTTTGGCGACATAATCTCGCAGCCGCTGATGTCAATACCCCAACGTTTGGCATCGGCGTTTATTTTATCCGGCTCTCCAACCAGAACAACGCGACAGATTTTCTCTTTTACAAGCCTTGAAGCGGCTTGCAATGTTCTTTCGTCTTCGGTTTCCGGTAAAACCACTTTTTTATTAAGAGCGCGCGCTCTTTCCAGTAATTGTTCTCCAAAATTCATAGCCATAAGTATTATTATTATTAAAATTATTTCAGATAAATTTTACGAATACCATATAAATCCTGTTAAAGTCTATTCATTTTTGCTCTTAATAAACCTGCTTTTGTTGAAATAGGTTTCAATAGATGAATGATTATGATTCAGGTGTGTTGCGCAATAGTGATTTTTATGGAAAAAATATCTATATTAATGTAAAAGTTTACAGAGAAAAAATGTATGGTAAGCAATGATTTTAATGAATTTATTAAAGATATTAAACCAGAACCATTATTCGATGATGAGCGAAATGGAATATGGATTTTTAATTGCGATTGCATTGTATTGATGGATAAATTGATAGCCAAATTCCCGAACGGCGTTTTTGATATGATTTTTGCTGATCCTCCTTATTTTTTATCAAATGGCGGGATAACTTGCCACGCTGGCAAAATGGTAAAGGTAAATAAAGGTGAATGGGATGTTTCAAGGGGTGTTGAAGAAAACCACAAATATGTTATGGAATGGCTCTCAAGATGCCAAAAATTGTTGAATAAGAATGGCACAATCTGGATATCGGGGACACATCATATAATTTATTCTATCGGATTTGCTTTGCAGAAATTAGGGATGAAAATTTTAAACGATATAACCTGGGAAAAGCCAAACCCGCCCCCAAATCTTTCTTGTAGATATTTTACACATTCCACTGAAACAATTATCTGGGCTGCAAAGAATGAAAAATCTAAACACATTTTCAACTATAACCTTATGAAACAAGTAAACGGCGGAAAACAGATGAAGACGGTGTGGAGAATTCCAGCGCCTAATGGTGACGAGAAATTGTTTGGCAAACATCCAACTCAAAAGCCAGTTAAATTATTAGAAAGAATTATTCTAGCCTCTACACTACAAAATAATCTTATTTTTGACCCGTTTATGGGGAGCGGGACTACTGGCATTGCCGCGTTGAAATTAAATAGAAAATTTGTCGGTTGTGAATTGGATAATTTGTATGTGAAGATCGCGATTAACAGGATCAATCAAGCAATAGAGGATAAAATTTCTTCATTAAAATTAGGGGAGGTGTCCTGATGAAAAAAGGGGGAGAAGGTGGTGGAAATACAATAACGGGGCTTAATTTTGAGATTAAAAGTGATTTGTCAAAATTTTTTGAGAGAATTCCGGATTATAAGATAAATCAAAATCCAGATAAGGCTGGATTAGAAATTTATTATAATGACAGCATTGTTGCCCGTTGTTTTAAGAAACATGAATTTTATAAATTTTTAGAAGAAAACAACATTAAATGGAATGAATTAATTTCTACAAAATTATTGCCTGATACTGCGCTATTAATAATTATAAACGGTAAAATTTTTATTATTGAAATTAAATATCAAGAAGTTCAGGGATCGGTTGATGAAAAATTGCAAACTTGCGATTTCAAAAAAAGACAATATGAAAAACTTGTAAAGAATCTCAATTTAAAAGTTGAATTTGTTTATCTATTAAATGATTGGTTTAAACAGAAGAAATATGAGGATGTTCTTGAATACGTAAAGGATGTAGGATGCCATTATTTCTTTAATGAGATTCCATTGAAATTCTTAGGACTTCCTTATTAAAGATAGAATATTTTATTTTCAGTTTACCGATTAAATAAAGTTTTTTATCGCCTTTTAAATCACAGAAATCTTGAAATTACAAACATCATCCTACGATTTAAGCAGTATTGTTGCTGCGCGATGTGGGAATCATAAAATCTTCTTGAATGTTAAAAAATCGGGAATTAACCTTGTTGATATGAATAGAAAAACAGAAATCAGCCGTCGTGAGTTTATAAAAAACGCTGCGTTATTTGGTGCAGTGATAGGATTTCCAACGATAATTCCATCATCAGTGATCGGACAGAACGCGCCAAGCAAAAGGATCAATGTGGCATTGATCGGGATGGGACTTATGATGGGAAGTCATCAGGGGTTTATGCTTTCAAGAAATGATGTTCAGGTGGTGGCAATATGCGATGTTGATAGGGAAAAACGAAACCGAACAAAAGCCTCAATTGAACGCGCATACGCAAACAGGATGGGTCAGGGTAGTTATAAAGGGTGCGACGCCTATAATGAGTATGAACGGATAATGGAGCGAAAGGATATTGATGCTGTGGTGATTGCCACGCCAGACCACTGGCACGCGCCAATCTCTGTGGCGGCAATGCGTTCAGGAAAAGATGTCTATGTTCAAAAGCCGATGACGCTTACCTTCCGCGAGGGAAGAATAATGTGCAACGTGGCAAAACAGTATGGGGCGATTTTGCAAGTTGGTTCACAACAACGTTCCGACCGCGCTTTTAGAAAGGCTTGCGAGATTGTTAGAAATGGGTTGATTGGCAAGGTTCATACTATTTATGCCAGCCTTGGCGAGTTTCCGCCTCCGTCAACTTTGCCTGAAGAACCTATCCCTGACGGTTTTGACTATGATAGATGGTTAGGACCAACACCCTGGTATCCTTATAATAGACGAAGGGTTGAAGGAAATTATGGCGGCGGTTGGAGATGCTTCTGGGATTATGGTTCGCGAAAAAACGGGGACTGGGGCGCTCACCATTTCGATATAATCCAATGGGCTCTTGGAATGGATGATTCAGGACCGGTTGAGTTTATTCCAAAGGGATATGAAGGCAATCCATATCAAACCCATATTTACGCAGATGGCACAAAGGTGTTGCGGAATCATCCCGATATGAAAGGGCATATGATTAGGTTTATCGGCGAAAAGGGCGAAGTCCTTGTCAGCCGAGGCAATAAACTTGATACCGTGCCGGAAAAATTGAAAGACGTTGAGTTTGGTCCTAATGACATTCGGCTCTATGTCTCCAATAATCACGAAGAGAACTGGGTTCAATGTATAAAGACGCGACAGCAACCGATTTGCACTGTTGAAATCGGGCATCGCACCGCTACTATCTGCCATTTAAACGGGATAGCGGAACGGTTGGGACGTCCATTGAAATGGGACCCTGTTAAAGAAGAAATAATCGGCGATCCAGAGGCGAGCAAATGGTTGGATAGACCGCGCAGGGCGCCATACACCTATATTTAATTGGACAAGGTTCTAAACATCTCGGAAAAAAATGAATTTATCTTTAAAACTCAACCACAAAATTTAAAATATGAAAAGGCTAATAACAGTAATCGGAATAGGATTAGTATGCTTTTTATGCGACGGGGCTGAGGCGGACTTTCTAAAAACAATAGACGGTCTTTTGCCCACAATCGGTTCTGCAAACGTGCCGGATAGATATAGCGCGCAGATGCAATTGCAAAAGATTGTTGTAAACACTGGACGCCCGGGAGCGGAGACCGAGAGAAAGGAGATGTCAACAGCGCTATGCAAGCGGGTTGTGGATAAAACTGTTGCGCAACCGGCACGGGTCTGGTTGGTGAGAATGCTTGAATACATTGGCGGCGATGAGTCCGTTGAGACATTGATGTCAGTAATGAAAGAAAACGATCCCGAACTGCGCGAATGCGCAAGACGGGCTCTTGAGAAAAATCCTTCAAAGGCGGCGCTGACAGCGCTCAGGGGAATGCTTGCTACAGAGCAGGATAAAAATATTAGAATCGGTCTGATACATTCTCTTGGAGAAAAAAGAGACGCAGATTCGGTGGCGCAGATAGCAAAGTTTTTAGATACTCCTGAAACCGCGCAGGTTGCGGCGCTTGCGTTAGGGAAAATTGCCACAGAGCCGGCAATCGGCGCTTTGACAAAGGCGTTGAATAAAGTTTCAACAGCAGGCGACGCGCTAATAGAAGCGGCAAACAGGAATCTGTTAGCAGGAAACACAAAGTTAGCCAGGTCTGTTTACCAGATAGTCTATGATAACGGAAAAGAAGCTATCACGCGCGGCGCCGCGCTTGTAGGGCTTGCAAAGGCTGACCCTGAAGGTTCGTTTCGCACCGTTAGCGCAGCGTTAAATAATAATTCAGATGAACTGCTCCAGCGCGCGGCAATAATCGCAATTAAGGAAGGCTATAAAGATTATTCAAGGAGATTAATGGCGTCGTTTCCAGCTTTGAATCCCCAGGCAAAGATTCATATTCTTGGCATAGTTGACAAAAGCGTTGAGGGCGATGTTATCAAGGCGACAAAAGAGACTGAACAAACTGTGAGAGTTGCCGCGATAAACTCGCTTTCAAAAATTGGCGGAGCGACGTCTGCGCCGGTTTTAATTAGCATTGCGGCATCTGATTCGCAGCCGGAAAAATCGGCGGCGGAATCTGCGCTGGCGGCAATTTCAGGAACCGGTGTTGATGCCGCGATTGAAAAAGCAGCGCTTTCCGGAGAAACAGCGTCGCGCGTGGTTGCTATTAACTCAATTTCATCGCGCAGGCAGGTTTCATCGGTTCCTGTTTTGATGAAATTGATTAGTGATAATGATGCTGAGGTAAAGAAGGCTGCTATGAAGGCGATTGGACGGATTGGCGGGGATAATGAATTTGAAACCATAGCAAAAATTGCCGCGCAAAACCAATCAAAAGACGCTATAGCAATTCTTGAATCGCTGGCGCAGAGGGTTAGCGACAAATCAGCCGCGGCGAACAAGGTTATCAATGTAATTGGCAATGACAGCGCAAAACTGATTTCATTTATAAATGTGCTCGTTGCGCTTGGCACCGATGAGTGTTTGAAACCGATTTCAGGATTATTGAAAAGCGCCGATGTTAGCGCAAAAGAGACCGCGTTAAAGGCGTTGAGCCAGTGGCAAAGTCTTTCGGCAGTCTCTTATTTATTGCCAGTTGCAACCGATCAAACCGTTCCGCAGAACCAGTACAATTTAGCATTGCGGGCGGTAACGCAGATCGTAAAGAATTCTGAAAATGGAGATGTTAAGACTAAAGCCGATGCGCTGATTGCCGTATTTAACAACGCCCGGAGCGACGGCGATAAAAAACTTGTAATATCGGCAATGGCTATGGTTCCGGAACAGAGGATTGCTAATACTTTAAAGACATTGATTGGCGATGAAAAATTTAAACAGGAGGCTGCCCAGGCAGGGATAGCGGTTGCAGAGGCGCTATCAAAGACAGATAGAACAACTGCGCGCGAACTTGCCGCTGCGATTCGCAACGCCAAAATCAATGATGAATTGACTAAACGGGCTTCGCGAATCAGGTAAACGTTTAGCGGGTTGAAGTAACTTTATAAAACCGATTTGTTTCATCCATAGGCAGAGGGAGCGTTATCTCTCTGCCAAGACCTGTGATATTAGTTGAGTATAATATCCAGGGACCGATTATTTTGTTTGCGTAACTTACGTTGTAATTTACGCCAGAAACTGCCGTAAATTGGATGGTAAAGGACCGTTTTTCAAAATCTACATTCAGGATTTTTAGTGAGAAAAAGTCACTGGCATTTAACGGATTTGTTCCATCAAGATATTCTTTGTAATTGGGTATTCCGTCGTTATCACTATCAATGAGTCCATCTGCGGCAGAATAAGGATTAAAACCAAAGGCAAGTTCATATTCATCGGGCATTTTATCGCCATCAGAATCAACGATAGAATTGGCTGTGATAACTATATTTGAACAAAATTCAGATGTATTGCCATTGATGTCAGTCGCTGTTGCGGATAGAAAGCCTGTGGTCAATACCTTGTTTGTAAAAACTACGTTGAAGAAGCAGTTGCCCGATTGATCGGTTGAAACGTTTGTTGAGCCGAGCCAATATTGTCCCTCGCCGCATCCGCTCGGGTCGTTTGTCGGATTGTAATAAAAGTCAATTATATAAGAATTAAACGGGAGACTATTAAGAGAGCCGCTGATTGCAATTTTAAAATTTCCTCTCGCGGAGGCAAGAACAGGAAAATTTTGCAGATTATTTGCTCCCGAATCGGCGTCTCCAACATCATTCGCGCTTACACCGTCAACGCTCAAATCTATGCCTAAACCGGCGTTTGCGAAGATTGCGTTTCGTTGAATTCTGTTTCCGGTTGAACCGTCTCTAATCCTGACGCCATCATATCCAGTCGATCTTGCGCCGCAAATTATATTTCCATCGCCGTTATTTACGCCTCCAATTAAAGTATTGGCGGCGTTTCCGGTAATTTCAATGCAGTGAATTGCGTTTCCGATGATTTTGCTGTAATCCGATGTCATACCGATGTTGTTGCCCTGAATAATATTTCCAGAAGATGCTGAACCGTCTAATGCGATTCCAGTAAAATTATTTCCTGATATCGTGTTTCCAATACCAGCGCTGCCAATTATATTTGAAGGCGCCCCTATTATATAAATTCCATCTTTATTATTCGGAACGACAATTTTACCTGATATGTCTAATCCGACGTAATTTCCGAGGATTGTATTTCCATACGCATATTGTCCCTGAATATAAATTCCGTTAAATATATTGCCCGATAAAACGTTACCACAGTCCTTTCCGCCGATTATGTTTAACGGAGCATTGCTAATTCCTATGCCGCTGCCATTGGGAATGGCGTTTGTCCCGGTAATTCCAACACCGATCAGGTTGTTTTTTATGAGGTTGTTGGTTGAATTTATTCCCCTGATAAATATGCCGTTTCCCAGGTTGTTTCCTGAAATAAGATTATTGCTGATTACATTTGAAGGAGAATCCTCTATAAGAATTCCAGACAAACCATTGTTAAGAGAACTGTTTCCGGAAATTTTTACGCCGATTATATTGCCTTGAATTAAATTGCCCTGACTGTTCGTCCCGTATATGTAGATGGCGTTCAGTTCGTTTCCTGAGATTATATTTGCTGGAAATGTAGCGCTGCCGATTATGTTTGACCTGCCAATTATTGCTATTCCATTGCCTTTGTTTGGGAGTTTATACATCCCGGTTATATCGGTGCCGATCCTGTTTCCAGTTATTATATTTTTCTCACAGAGGGGATTGTTGATCGTAACGCCATTTTGTCCGTTTCCAGAAATGATATTTCCCTCGCCCGGATTTTCTCCTCCGATTTGATTGTATGAGCCTTCGGCAATATAAATACCGTCTAAACGATTGCTAACAACCTGAGAACCGTTTATGTCTGTTCCGATATAGTTTCCAAGTATTTTGTTATAATTTGCGCCGCTGCCGTATATTAGGATTCCGGTCTCTCTGTTGCCTGAAATGATATTCGGTTTATCTCCTCCAATAATATTTGAAGAACCAGACCAGATAACAATACCGTGTTGGGAGTTTCCATGTCCATTTGTCCCTGTAATATCAGTGCCGATTAGATTTCCACGGATAATATTGCCAACAGCGTTTGTTCCGCTAATAAAGACACCATAACGATTTCCTGAAATTAAATTATAGGTAAATGAATCTGTTCCGCCGATTAAATTGTAACTTGAATTATTGATAAAAATTCCCGCTTCACCGTTTGTAGCGACAGTTTCGCCTGATATATCTGTTCCGATGAAATTGCATTGAATTGTGTTTGAGGACGTCCCGTTGATGAAAATGCCGCTTTTTTTAAAGTTTTTAATAACAAATCCTTTTATAGAACAATTGTTTGCCGATATGACAAAACCGCTTGCATTCGTTCCGGCAATACTTCCATCAAGCGCGACTATAGGTTTATGATTGTTTTCAAAACCGGGTTGGCTTGTGGCGTCAATCTCTACCGGTTCCAATAAATCTGGCAGGTTGTTTGTCGGTGTAATTGCGAAAGGTGGATCGCCAGGAATATTAAATAGAATTTTATCAAACCCCTGATTTCCATTAGCATCGGCTATTGCCTTCAATAACGAGCCGTCGCCGGCTGCGTTTGTATTTGTTACGTAGAATGTGGCGGGATAAAGGGAGAGGCAAAATGTAAATAAATTAAAAAGCAGAACACAAGCCAACAACAACCTGTTCATAAGCCAATCCTTATGGTTTTTAACCTTTAATATTTACAAATCCAATTTTGCCTGAAAGTATGGTCTATTAGTTTGCTTGCGATTCAGGCAACTGTTTTTAAGCAGACTTAGTCTCTTTTCCTTTTTTCTCCTTTTTATAATAATCGGAGTAGTATCCGTGGTAGTAATAATCGTAGTAATAATAGCCTTTGCCCCTGCGGACTGGCAGCATATTGAGCACGATGCCGTTTATGCGCGCGCCGGCATTTTTCAGAGCTTGGATTGAACGGGCGATTGCTTTCACCGGTGTCTTGCCGCCTTTAACAACGAGTATTGTTGAATGAACTTTATTTGCTAACAATAAAGTATCGCTTGCGACGTGAACCGGGGCGCTGTCTATGACGATTTTATCGTATTTAAGACTTGCCTCTTCAAATAAGCGGATAAGGTCTTCCTGCGCGAGCAATTCAGTAGGATTAGGGACGTGAGAACCATCTGGCATCCATTCAAAATTTTGAACAGAACTATGTTTAATAGCGACTTCTGACAGCGATTTCTTTCCGAGCAGATAGTCTGTTAAACCCGGTAATTCTTCATTGCTACCGATTATGTATTCAGTAACCGAGGGTCTTCTTAAGTCGGCGTCAATCAGCAATGTTCTAAATCCCTGTTGCGCAAGGCTTGCGGCAAAATTAATTGACGTGAACGTCTTTCCTTCTTCTGGCAACGCGCTGGTCACAAGGAAAATTTTATTTTCATTCTCTTTGCCGCTCATCAATACGGATGTTCGCAATGTTCTGAATGTTTCAGCCCCGGTTGAAGGGGCGCCTTCTGTCGCAACAATATGACCAGAGACTTTATTTGCCTCTTTAATTTTTGGCACTGCCGCGAGCACTGGCAGACCGAAGTTAGTCTCCGCTTGTTCAACAGTTTTGACAGAGACATCCAGCGCGTCAATGCCGAAGCCAATGAACATTCCAAGCATTCCACCTAACAGTACTGAGAGCAATAACACCATTTTAACCTTTGGCGAGGCGGGCAATTCTGGCGGAACCGCAGGTTGAATAAGACGGATTTTTTCTGGCGTAATCTCGGTCGTAATTGAGGTCTCTTTAAGACGGTTTAAAACAGAGTCAAACAATGCCCTGTCGGCTTCAACCTCGCGCGAGAGCAGGTTGAACTGGATTGCCTGATCAGCAAGTTGAAGGGCGTTGCTTTCGGATTCCTTTAATAAAAGTTCAAGTCCGTCTTCTACTGTTTTGGCGCTTTCATAAGCTAAAAGACAGGACTTTTGATATCTTGCCGCAGCTGTCAACACCGCATTAGTGTATACTCTTTTGAATTCCTCAAGCGAATTTGAAGACTGAATGTATTTGGGGTGTTTGCTTTTATATCGCAACTGCGCCAGAGTGAATTCATTTTGTAATTTAACAAGGTTTGCGATTGCGTCTTGAACCTGCGGGTCGCTTGAAACATTGGGTTCTGCAAGTAACGCCGTTATATTTGAGCCAAGCCTTTTAGCTTCTTCATAAATCGCCCGCATCTTTATTGTGTCGGCTTTTGCCTGTGTAAGCCTTGTGCTCAAGTCCCTTAACTGGGGAATCACAATATCCTGACTTTGCTGGAATGAGACAGAACCGACCTGCTGGCGGTATTCCTGAAGTTTTTTCTCTGATTCTTCAAGTTTATTTTTTAACCGTTCTGATTCATCCTTTAGAAATTCATAAGCGCCTTTAGTAGTGGAGGAACGGAGTTGGGCGTCCAGTTCAACATACTGGTCTACAAGCGAGTTAGCAAGTTGCGCCGCCAGTTTAGGGTCTTCGTCCTGAACGGAAATATCAATCAACCTTGTCTGTCGCCGCAATGTGGTTTTAACGTTATCGGCAAATTTGTTTAAAATATCTTCTCTGGTGATTGGTTTATCGCTGCCCGGCGGGATTGTTCCGACAGCCGTGAACATCTTGTTGGATTCCAAAACCCTTTCAAGAAGTTGTCTGCTTTTGAATTTTTGTACAATTGTATTAAGGACTTCCTGACTTTTGAGGTCTTCCTGTATAACCTGTTCAACCTTTACAATTTTTTGCTCTTCCTGTTCAACCTGAACGGTTGCGGTAGCCTCGTAGATACGCGGAGCGCTTTTAAGATAAATTGCGGCGCCAATTATTGAAATGGCAATGCATAGGGCAATTATCCACGACTTTTCCCTTATAAACAGAAGAATAGAACGCAGGTCTTGTCCCGGCTCCATTGTCTGCACATCGGGGTAATCAAGCGATGAATTTAATTCTGGAGATGGCGGCATAGTTTAAATCCTTTAGAAAGTTGTTTCTCCTACTGTTATAACGTCGTCCGGATAAATAAAAAATTGCTGTCCTTTTGGATTGTTCAGCATTTTTTTGACGTCTACTTTATAAATTTTGATATTTCCGTTTTCCCTTCGTTGGACAGAAACATTGGATTGGTCTCCAAGTCTGGTAAAGCTGCCAGCCAGACCGATGGCTTCAAGTATTGTAATGGTTTTCATTGTTGGATAATCAAAGACGCCCGGTTTTTGAACCTGTCCGAGAACCGTGAATTGTCTTTTGGCGAATTCAGTAACAGTGACATTCACACTGGCTTGAACAAGGTAATCCTGCTCGTATAGTTGTTTTATATAAGCGGCGGCTTCAGCCGGTGTCTTTCCGCCTAATTTAACTGCCCCGAGCAGTGGAAGATTTATATTGCCATTCTCGTCTATTGCCCCTTTTGCCGCGAGGTCTGGCTCAAGATAAACATTGATTTCAACTAAATCATTGGGACAGAGTTTATAAATCTTGTTTGTGTCGGTTTGAACAGTGGTAGATTCCACGCTCGTTTGCGAGGTTGAATCATTTTTTTCAGCCCCATCTACCAACCAAACCCCAAGACTGGCTATCATCACTATGGCTATTGCCAATCTGTTGTTCATTTTTGTTTCCTCATTGTCGGTTATTATCCTTCTTTTGTTCAGTGGAACAATCGCCCCCTGGACTATTGTCTAAAATTTATACTCATTTATAAAATAATTGCAAGCAAAATATTATTAGAATTTTTCGTTTTATCATCCGTTAAATAGGGTAGGTATATATACCGTAAAGTGAAAGGTCTGACGCTTTAAATACCATACGGACGATTGCTTTATAAATCAAAGCAATATTGCGCCTTGTTTTTCTTGCAGTTATATAGCTCGAACCAATGTCAACTCAGACAAGAACACACTTTCTCTTAAAACGCCCTGGATTCATATTATTTAGAATTTAATAGGAAACTACTTTAATGATTTAGTGTAATACTTTATAAATGGTTTGTTATGATTTGTTGGTTAGAGATTGTAATTTTAATGATTTTTAGTTTTGCGGCATACGGGCAGGAAACAGATGTTCGGCGCGATGCCGCAGTAGTTGCGGTTGAGAAGGTGATGCCGAGTGTCGTGAATATCGCAACCGAGACTGTGGTTTATAGCCGTCATCCGCTTGAAGATTTGATTCGGGAGTTTTACGACCCTTTTTATCGGAGGAGAACCCCAAATATGTTATATAGTTTGGGTTCTGGCGTAATAATTGACGAGGATGGGTATTTGATAACCAATGAACACGTTGTTAGAAGCGCAACGAGGATAGCGGTAAAGTTGTATGACGGGCGGGAATACGAGTGCGACCGTGTCGTCGGCTCGTCAAGAAGCGATGTCGCATTATTAAAAATCAGGTGTAAAGCGGGGGAGAAATTTGTTGCGGCTAAATTTGCCGCAGATGAAGACCTGTTGCTCGGGGAAACGGTGCTTGCGCTTGGCAATCCGTTCGGTCTCGGCGGGTCTGTGACAAAAGGGATTTTAAGTTCAAAAAACAGACGCCCCCCAAGAGAAAACGAACCGCTTGATGTTGCTGATTGGTTGCAGACAGACGCTGCGATAAATCCGGGAAACAGCGGCGGTCCGTTGATAAATTTAAACGGCGAGGTGATCGGAATAAATGTGGCGGTTTACCGAGAGGGGCAGGGAATCGGTTTTGCTATCCCGATAAGGCTGGTTTCAGAAGCGCTTTCAGAAACCTTTACGCCAGAAAATTTAAAATCGCTCTGGTTTGGCGCAAAGATAAAGGCGGGCGCTGGGCTTAAAGAAGTCCTTTCGGTAGAAGATAGCAGCCCGGCTCAAAAGGCAGGCTTGATGAAAGGCGATATTATAATCAGCGTCAATGGCAAACCAGTTAATTCATATATCGGTATGATTAAAGAGATTGCCCTTTCTAATGAAGAAAACCCAACAGCGCAATTAATTGTAAAAAGAGGCGGTTTTAAAAAGACGATATCTGTTAAGTTAATACCTGAAAAATCGTTTTTTAATGAAAAACTGATAGAGGAGAAGTTGGGAATTAATGTGGAGGAATTAACCGATGAAACTGCCGCTCAACTTGGTTTGGGCGCTCAAAGCGGATTGATAATCAGAGGTGTGGATAAGAATAGTCCGGCTGAAAAAGCAGGTTTAGTTCGCGGTCTAATAATAGCGTCAATTGATGGTCAACCGGCGACAGATATTTTGCAGGTGGCGCGATTGGTTTATTACAAAAAGAGAGGCGAACCGATTGTTTTAAAAGTTATTGCGCATCGCAGGCAGGGCTACCTCGTTGAGATGAGGACATTTGAGGTTGAATTAATTCCAAAATGAAATAGTCAGATTTATTAATCGTTAGTTTTTATTATAATTTATAAGATGGATAGAGAAGGCGATACAATTATAGAGGTATCGGGATTGACGAAACGATTTCTCGGGCGGGTGGCGATTAACAACATATCGTTTTTGGTCCCGCGGGGAGAGGTTGTAGGTTTGCTTGGTCCGAACGGGGCGGGCAAGTCAACAACTATGCGGATTCTGGCTTGTTATTATCCAGCCACATCAGGCTATGCGCGCGTGGCGGGTTTTGATGTCTCATCACAGCCTTATGAGGTCAAGAGGCGGATCGGTTATATGCCCGAGAATAATCCGCTGCATAAAGATATGCGGGTAAGAGAATATCTAAAATTCAGGGCGCGTTTAAAAGGGCTTGGATGGAAAGAGTCCCGCAAACGGGTAGATTTGATGATTTCGCAGTGCGGACTTGAAGATGTAGCAAGCAGGATAATCGGGCAACTTTCAAAAGGTTATCAGCAACGAGTCGGGCTTGCCGACGCCCTTGTGCATAATCCGGAGGTTATGATTCTTGATGAGCCGACGATTGGCCTTGACCCGAATCAGGTTAGGTCGGTTCGCAATTTGATAAAATCGCTCGCCGGAAAACATACAGTTCTAATCTCAACCCATAATCTCGCGGAGGTTGAGATGACCTGCAACAGGGTCATTATATTAAATGAGGGCAAGGTGCTTGCTGCCGATAAAACTGAAAATTTGCAAAAACTTGTCACCACAGGTCCTCAAATAATCGTGGAGGTTCTGGCGCCGGCGGATCAGTTAAGGGAATTTTTCAAAAATTCAAATAATGTGGAAAGTTTTGAAATAATTCCTGTTGATGACAATTATTACAGATGCATTATTTTGCCGAAAAACGGCGATGATTTGAGAGAAAAGATTTATGAAAAGGCTGTTTCATCAAATTGGAGATTGAGGGAGTTGACCAGACTGCGCTGCGGGCTTGAGGATATTTTTGTTAAATTAACCCGCAAAGAGGAAGAAGAGGAGTGATATGCGAAGTTGTTTAATATTATTAAGACGGGAACTCGGTTCTTATTTTGTTAACTGGACCGGGTATGTTGTTATTTCAATAGTTTTGTTTTTATTCGGGTTAGGTTTTGTAGGAATAATAGAATCTGTGAATTCCGAGCCAATCACCCGATCGGTTACCGAACTGTTTTTTGATAGTTATTATTTCTGGATAGTTCTCATCATTGTCGTTCCAATAATAACAATGCGCACCTTTGCAAGAGAAAGGTCTTCTGGAACGATTGAGACTTTGATGACTGCCCCTGTGAAGAATATTGAAATAGTTGCGGCAAAATATTTAGGCGCGTTTATCTTTTATGTTATAATCTGGTCTCCGCTCTTAATATGTATGTTGATTGCGCAATACTACGCGCCCGGAGAAACTCAAACCGATTACGGAAAACTTTTGAGCGCTTTTGCCGGCATTCTCCTTCTGGGAACGCTATTTATTGCGATTGGTTGTTTTTCTTCGGTTTTATCAAAAAATCAGATTTCCGCCGCCATCACCGGATACGCGTTTGTGATAGCCCTTTTCACACTTGCGTTTGTTTCATATTCGGCTTCTGTTCAACAGTATGGTTTTATCGCAAAGACGCTTGCTTATCTTAATATGATTGATCATATCCGCGACTTTGCTCGCGGCGTTATTGATACGCGCCCGCTTGTGTTTTATATTTCAACTTCTTTTCTGTTTTTGAATTTAACTTTAAAGGCTGTAGAGAGCCGGCGATGGAAATGAAATTAGAACGGGAAAATGAATAAAGAGAAAATACAGGACAACACAAATACTTTCTGGAGCGATTTAAGTTCCGTGATAGCGCTTTTTATTTCAGCGCTCGCCGTTCTCTCTATTGTAATAATGGTAAATTATCTCTCCGCGCGTCATTTCAAAAGGTTTGATGTTACAGCTTCAAAACAATGGAGACTTTCTGCCTATACGATCAGGTTTTTAAATTCTTTAACAAATGATATCAAAGTAATCGTCTATTTTGATAAAGATAATCCGGCTTATGATATGACTTTGTCTCTACTCAAAGAATACGCCGCGATTTGCCCCGAAATAAAATTGAACGTTGTCAATCCGACGACAAATCCCGCCGATGCCGAGCGGATAAAGCAGAATTACAGGTTAGGCAGTTCAGAAGGAAAAGATGCGGTCATTTTTGATTGTAACGGTCAGACAAAGATTGTTTATTCAAATGAGATAATAGATTACGAACTTGAACCGGTTGAAAATTCATCGCAGAGGGAGTTCAGGAAAAAAATAATTGGTTTTAAAGGCGAGTCCTATTTTACTTCTGCCTTGATATGGGTAACACAGCCGCGTCAGTTAAAAGTATATTATGTTCAAGACCATCGCGAGCATAACCTTTCAAGCAGAGACGAAATTGTCGGGTACTCTAAATTTGCCGATTTATTATCCGAGATGAAATTGAAGCCTGAGCCGATATCTTTGCTTGGCAGCGCCGATATACCAGCTGATTGCAGTCTCTTAATAATAGCCGCGCCGCTGGAACCATACACGAGCGATGAGGTAGATAAAATTGAACGTTATTTGAATCAAGGCGGCAGGTTGTTGGTATTGTTAAACAACAATACCGTAAAAAAGGTAACCGGTATAGAAAAGATGCTGGTTGGTTGGGGAGTGATTGTTGGCGATAATATCGTTCTGGATATGACACGTCAGTTGCCAGGCTCTCGCGGTCTGGCGCTTTCACTAAACAATTTTGCGCCTCATCCAATTACCGAACCGATGGTCAACAGCGCCATTCATATCTTGATGCCGCGGTCTGTGAGCGCTATTAAATCTGCTTCAAAACAGCCCGACTCGCCGAAAGTGACAGAACTTGTTTTCACGAGTGAACAGGGTATGGTTGCCGATGAAATCAAGGATGGTGTGGTCCAACTGAATCCGGCGAGGATTTATCGCGGCTATTTTCCTGTGGCAGCGGCGATAGAAAAGGGAAGCGTTCGCGGCGTTGTCCGCGGATCAACGAGAATTGTCGTTATTGGCGATTCATTCTTGTTTGGAAACCAGATGATTGACACAGCCGCCAATCGCGATTTTGCAACCCTTACGGTGAACTGGCTAATTGACAGAACAGAACTGATGGGCGGCATCGGACCGCGTGTTGTAAAAGAATTCAAACTTTTGCTAACTCAACAACAGTTAAATACATTGCGGATTATCTTGCTTCTGGTTTTGCCCGGTTCGGTCTTGTTTATAGGGTTTATAATCTGGATGGTAAGAAGGAAATAGTTTTGCTGGTGGTTAGTTTTAAAAGATGAATAAAAAAACGACAATACTTTGGGTCTTTATGGCGATCGCGCTGTTCGCCTATATATATTTCTTTGAGTGGCACAAACCGGCAAACCAGTCCGAAGCGGGGCTTAACCAGAAACTGCTTTTGAATTTTAAACCCGACCTTGTTACAGAATTGCGGATTACCGCAGGCAAACTTTTTCTAAGAGTCCAGCGCTCTGGAAACGGTTGGTGGATTGCAAGCCCGATCAAATATCCGGCGCATCCGGTATTGATTGATAATTTGCTTAAACAGATTGATGGAATAACTCGTGAATATAAAATTGAAACCCGCTCTTTAAAAGATTTTGGGTTAGAAGACCCCGCTGTTGCCATTTTGATTAAACAGAAGGATTTTCAGAGCGAATTGCAGATTGGCAAAATAACGCCTGACGCAGCGGGGGTCTATGTGAGATTAGCAGGCGGAGACGCGGTTTATGTGGCGCCGGTTGAATTGAAACAATTGATTTCAGACAAGTTAAACGACTGGCGAAGCAGAGCCCTTATATTTAGCCAGAAAGAGACCGCTTTTGACAGAGTGGAGGTCAAAAGCCCTATGCGCGGCATCGGTTTTTCCATTCAACATAATCCAACAAACAAAACCTGGCATATAATTAAACCGTTGCAAACCCGCGCCGATAGAACAAAAGTTGACCATCTTTTGATGAAAATACTCTCCTGTCGGATTTCGGATTTTGTGAGCGATGACCCTGCGGCAGAGCTGGATAGATTTGGTTTAACCTCGCCGGAGGTTGAACTTGCGCTCGGGCTCGGAACGAACGATCTGGTTACTATCCAGTTTGGAATATCTCCAACTAACGATCCAACTCAAGTCTATGCCAGAATAGTTGAACAGAAAAATGTCGTTCTTGTCGGAAAAGATTTATTTGACAGCCTCCATATACCGTTCACCGAATTGCGTGAACGGAGGTTGATGAATTTTGCGCCCGAGACAATAAGCGAAATTGCGGTCAGAGGAGCAGGGGCATTTACCATTAAATACCAGAGCAATCAGATCTGGAAGATTGTTGAACCGCAGGAGATACTGGTTGACAATGGACTCCTTTCGGCATTTGTTTCAGACCTGCTTTCAATTCAGGCAACAGATTTTGAAAAGGATGTTGTAACCGATTTTGCGCCTTACGGACTTTCTCAACCATTGCGGCAGGTTGTAATAAAATCAATGGTTACCAATCAAGGCATAATAACAAATATAATCGTTGCGCAACTTGATTTTGGAACAAATGGAGCCGGAAAATTCTTTGCTAAACGACCTGATGAGAATTCTGTTTACACTATCAGTGAACTTGATTACTACAAATTGCCTGAGGCTGGCTGGCAATTAAGAAATCGCCAGATTTGGAACTTTAATCTTACGAATGTAACAAGTGTAACTGTTTCAAAAGGCGGGGTAATGTATCAGGTTGTAAGAAGAGGAGAAAAAGATTGGACATTAGGCGCAGGTTCGCAGGGGATTATTAATAAAGTTGGAATAGAACGGGCGGTTGCCAGATTATGCTCCTTACAGGCAAGTTCCTGGGTCGCTCGCGGCAATGAAAATATAGCAGCCTTTGGGTTTGAACCCGATGGTTATAAAATAACTATTAATACAAAAGAAAATAATCAGTTTAATACCTATATTTTAGAAATAGGCGGGCAGTCAAAATCGTTGTCGCTCTATGGCTCAGTCTATCTTGACAACTTGCTCTGGATATTTGAACTGCCGTGGGTTGTCGCCGATGAAGTGATAAAGAATTTGCCCCCGCCACAACAGGTAATACCGCGTAGCCAGTAGCCAGACCTTAGAAATTGTTTTTGAATGACTGGAAGCAACTCAAACATAACAAATAAAATCTGGAAAATATTAAAAACAATATTCTGGTTGTTCAGGGTTTTTGTCTTGTTTCTATTTTTTCTCTTTGTCTGTTGTTTTGTTTATCTTGAATATGTCGACACGCCTAAATCAGTAAAGGATTATATTGCTAAACAGTTACAATCAGATAATTTAAAATTATCCTTTTCTGACATACGAATAGATTGGCTAAAAGGAATAGTAGTTGAAGATATTAAGATTGAGCTGGCTAAACCTGAAAATGTCATTCCATTAGTTAATGCGAGTTCTGTGGAAATAATGCCATCTTTGAGAAATCTATTAAAAAAGGATATTAAAGTAAAAAGGATAATAATTAAAGATGGCACTATTACGCTTTCAACAAAAACTAATAGCGATTATCAAATCATTAATAATATATATTTTACTGCAAGATTAAACAATAATTCTGTGAGTGTAAATGGATTAACCGCAAAATATAAGAATATTAAACTAAGGGGAAACTGGATAATAGATAATACTGGGAAAAATATAGCAAGCGATTCAAACACAAATCAGAGTCAAAATCCGTTGAGCAAGACTTTTGAAACTGTTCATAATTATTTATATAAATTAAATGACTGGAGATTTTCAACAAATACGGAGATAGCAGTAAATATTTATGAAGATGCTGGATCAAATATTTATTCGATAACTCCATCATTGAGAGCGGAATATATAGCAAATAAAGAGTTCACAATACATAATATCGATACTTATGACACGCAAATAAACATTACAAATAACGTAATTATTGTTCAAGGAAGGATACAGGCAGAGGAAATAGATTTAAAAACTAATAAAATTAATAAAATAGATTGTAATTATGATATAGCCTTTTTAAATAGTCTGATTAAGAAATTGAATTTGAAAAAGATTAGCGCAGGTTCGGGAATTGGAGAATTCGGGACATTTGAGCATTTTATAGGAAGCATTCATTATGATGGCGATCCAATAGAATCGTTTAAAAATTCCACAAATAGATTTGAATTTAAAGCGAGCGCAAATAGATATGAAAACCAGGGTTATACGATTAAAGATGCAGCAATAGAAGGCAATCTGCCGTTAAGCGCAATTTCTAATAATGATAATATTGTAGAGTTAAAAATTGATTGCAATTCTATAAAACATAATGAGGAGATTATAAATGGACTGAAAGGCAAATATAAGGGAAGAGTTAAGTTAAAGAACACGGCTTCTTTAGATGGTCAGATCGATATAAACATAAATAATTTTGTAAAAGATAAGTTGATAGTAAAAAACCTTAATATAAACGGAAATATAAAGTATAACGGCAAGGATTTGCCTGATTTAGAAAATTCAAAAATAAAGGCTGAAAATGTTGATATTGGCAAAATACGGTTCAACAATATTGAAATTGATACCTATGACAGAATTAAACAAAAAAGCAATGTTGTTAACAGTAACAATATAATAGACTGGATTGTAAGTTATAATGCAGATTTTAAAACCGATTTTGAGGGTTCGGAATTGTTAAAAATAAAAAATGGTCATATTAATGCCAGTATAACAAATCATAATATTCACATAAGCAATATAAATATATTTACAGAAAAGAGTTCAGCGTCAGGCAAAATATCTTATAACCTGGGTACAGAGGAATTAGAGAGTTCAATCGATGCTCAGGTGTATCCAGAAGAATTTACCGGTTATATTGATTTAAAGTATTCTAATATTGTAAACCAAATTAAATTAAAAGAGCCGATTACTATTAAATTTGATGCAAGAAACAGAGCTAATATTATAAACAATATCAGAGAAAATAGATGGGGTGATTTTATAAGATCGTTAAATATTAATGGGGTATTAAACGGAAGGGATATTAAAATTAAAGAAATAGAGATTAATGAGACGGATATTAAATGCCAGATAACGCCTAATATAATAAAGGTTGAAGAGATAAAAATTGTTTCAGGAGAGAACAAGATAAACGGAAGTATAGTAATTGATGAAAAAAATCAGAGATACGATTCAAGAATTGCTGGCATAATGAAGCCCAAATTGTTGATAGATATTTATAATGATAAAAAGGATTTAATAAATAAAATCATTAAGATTGAGCAACCTGTCGAATTTCATGCTGCAGTATCCGGCTCAATCACCAATAAGGACGATATAAAAATCAATACAACTATTGCCGCAACGAATATTGTTTTTAAAGGAAAGAATATTATGGAATTTAGGAGCAGAATAGAGTGGTTAGATAGAGTATTGACATTTTCGAAATTTGAACTGATTCGGACAAATGAGCAAGCAACTGGGGATTATATCATAGCGGACTTTAATAAAAAACGAGTCTATTTAAAGAATGTATGGGGAAATATTACGCCGTCGGATTTAACAGAGGCTATCAGCGAGGAGGTAAATAATGCGCTCAAACCGGTAATATTTAAAGCGCCGCCAAATGTTCTTGCCAATGGCTCTGTGCCAATGCACGGGGCAAATGGAGATATTAGGTTTGACATATATGCCCCTGAATTCAAATGGTGGAAGATTAATCCAAAATCAGCCTCTTGTTCGATATTCTGGAAAGGTGAAACGATGCTGATTACCAATTTCAATTCCGATTTTTATGGAGGCAACCTGAAGGCGACCCTGTATGTTGATTTTGATAAACAGAACAAAAGCAATCTCTTTTTTGATGTTAAACTGGACAGCGTCAACGCCCGATCAATGCTAAAAGATATTCTTGATAAGCCGAAAAATGTGGAAGGGAGATTATCTGGGAATCTGGCTATAAAGTCTGCAGTAATAGATGATTACCAGAACTGGTCGGGCGGGGGAAATGTCGTTCTGGAAGACGGTTTAATCTGGGATATAAAAGTGTTTGGCGTCTTTTCATCAATTTTGAATATGATTTCCCCCGGACTTGGCAATTCAAGGGCTAAATATGCCTCTGCTTCTTTTATAGTTACTAACGGGGTTGTCTATTCTGATGATTTAGAAATTCGCGGAACCGCGTTGAAAATGCAGTACAAGGGGAGTGTTGATTTTAATAAGAAGGTGGATGCAAGGGTTGAAGCCGAAGTGTTGAGCGACATCTGGCTTTTTGGAACCGCGATCAAATTTCTGTTAAAACCGCTCACTAAATTATTTATTTACAAGGTTACGGGCACGATTGATGAACCAGCGCTTGAACCAGTTTATATTCCAAAGATTTTGCTTGCTCCGTTTCAACCGTTTAAAACCATTAAAAGTTTTATTTTTCCAAAACCATCATCTGGTGAAGAAAACAACAAATCCTCCGGAACAGACAGTAGTCATAATCGTATAACTCCGCTGCCCGAGGATGAAAAGGCGAGTAAATGATAATAATGCGAAAGATAGATGACGATTTTTTGTGAACAAAATCGGTTTGCATTTAATTGGTCTGATTGTATGTTTATGAAATGAATAAAATAGTAAGATTAACTGGCATTATATTGATGAGCCTCGTAGCGGCTGGAGCGATTAGTGGATGCAAAAAGCCAGCCGAAGAATCTAAAAAGGAGGAGAAACAGGCTGAATCGTCTGGAGTTAGCGGCAAGATCGGTATGCAAGCGCCGCCACTGAGCATTGCTCAATGGGTAAAGGGCTCGCCGGTTGATATTGCCGCTGGGAAAGGAAAAAAGATTTTCGTGGTTGAATTCTGGGCAACGTGGTGTCCGCCTTGTAAGGTTACAATTCCGCACTTGACCGAGACCCAGAAAAAATTTGCCAGCAAAGATGTTGTTATTGTCGGTATTACCGATGAAGATGCTAAAGCGGTAAAGGAATTCCTCTCCAGGATGGGAACTAATATGGAGTATACCGTTGCAATAGATGACAACGGAAAGACCTCAAAGGCGTATATGGAGGCATTTGGGATTGACACAATTCCGCACGCCTTCATCGTTGATAAGAGCGGCAGGATTGTATGGCAGGGGAATCCGCTTGAAGGGTTTGACGAGGCGCTGGAATCGGTCGTTAATGGCTCTTTTTCTATAGAAAAGGAGATTAAGAAGAATCTTGCGGACAGAAAGTTCAGAGACTTTATTGATGCGGTTGAAAAAGATGATACGAATAAAATTAACCAGATAGGGGCTGAACTTGAAAAACTTGACAAAGAGGTTGGCGGACTGGTCAAGGGCAAAGAATTTAAGACAGAAGAAATGCGAAAGTTAGTTAAATTCAGTATGCTTATGAGCGAATACAGAAACGCCCTTATGAGCGGCAAACCGGAAGCCGAGGCAGATGAAATCGCAAAGAAAGCCGCTGAATTAACTCCAAAAGAGGTAAATTTTGAGGAGATAAAAAATAATCTTAAATTGCAGAAAAACGCGATTGATTATTTTCAAGCAATGACCGGCGGCGCCGATGATGAGACAATCGCAAAGCTGGCAAAAAATGTTAGCGAAACCAAGTGCACAAACTCGGTCTTGTTGAGCCAGATTTCGTGGGCGATCTTGACAAATGAAAAGTTAAAAAAGCGCGATATACCGCTTGCGCTGAAACTCGCAAAATCCGCGTATGAAAACTCCGACGCAAAAGACGAGGATATCGTTCAGGTTTATGCGCGGGCATTGTTTGAGAATGGTCAGAAAGAGGATGCGGTTAAATACCAGAAAATCGCGGTAGATTTGTGCAAGGATAAAGATAAAAAACAGGAATTTGAAAAAGTGCTTGAAGAGTACCAGAAAAAATAAGTTGTATTTAAATTGATGAATAGTAATAGATAATCCGCGCGTTCAATATGGACGAAGAACGGGCAAAACTAAACCTATCTAAAGATGAGCGAATCCTCGCTGAAGACCTGCTAAAAGTTTTATTTCAGATTGAATATGATAGTAAAAGCCCCGACTTGCCCTCTATTGCGGGCAGGCTGGGCATTCATCAAGACGCGGTAATAAAACTAATAACCTATCTGACTGAAATCGGATATGTAAGGCGAAGTTACGATTTATTTTACCTTACCGAGGCTGGACGCAAATTTGGACTTGAGATCGTCAGGGCGCATAGAATTTGTGAAACCTATCTTGCCAGAGAAACCGGTGTTTCGCCAAAAGAATGGCATCAACAGGCTCATGAAATGGAGCACCGCCTTTCGTTTGATGAAATCAATAAGTTATCGGATAAATTGGGGCATCCCCGTTTTGACCCTCACGGAGACCCAATACCAACGCGCGACGGCAAGATTCCTTCAATCAGCGGAATACCACTGGCAGAATGGGAGGTCGGAAAAGAGGCGATAGTTCTCCATATTGAAGATGAGCCAGACCTGATTTATAACCGGTTAGTTGCCGCTGGCATAATGGCAGGAGTGCGGCTAAAAATCCTTAAAAAAACGGAGGCTTTTCTTGATATTCTCGCAGAGGGGAAGCCGATTAGGTTGAATATTGAGGACGGGTTTCAGGTGCTTGTCGCGCCGTTGCCGGAAGAACTCAAAGAAGAAACTGGAGTAATCAGACTTTCAGATTTGAAAAAAGGCGAGTCTGCGATTGTAAAAGGACTTATGCCATCCTGCACGGGACTTGAACGGTTGCGACTTCTGGATATGGGAATAGTAAACGGAAGCCGAATTAGATACGAGTTCGCAAGTCCTTTCGGTAGTCCGGTTACTTATTCTGTGCGCGGAACGCTGGTTGCGCTAAGACGCGAGCAGGCTGATAACATTCTGGTAGTTAGAGAGTCAGACGATGTCAAACCGTGAAGAAAATAGTTCAATCAGAGTTCAAACTCCGCCATCCTGTGAGAAGTGTCCGGCGCGGCAGACAAGGCTGCAACAATTAGGGGTTCAGTTAAAGGATGCTGATTTTGTTGTTGCCCTTGCCGGCAATCCTAACACTGGCAAAAGCACAATTTTTAACCGTCTGACCGGACTTCGCCAGCACACAGGAAACTGGCCTGGTAAAACTATTTTGCGAGCCGAAGGGGCGTTTGCGTATGGCGATCATAGATATAAAATTATTGACCTCCCCGGAACCTATTCGCTGCTTTCAGTCTCGCCAGACGAAGAGGTCGCGCGCGACTTTTTATTATTCGGCAAGCCGGATGTTACGGTAGTTGTTGCAGACGCCACATCGTTAGAAAGAAATCTCAATCTGGTGCTTCAAATTCTTCAGATAACCGATAAGGTTGTGGTCTGCCTGAATTTAATGGATGAAGCAGATGCGCACGGGATAAAAATTGATGTGAGACAACTTTCAAGGGAATTAGGGGTATCGGTTGTTCCCTGTGTTGGCAGAGAGGGAAAGGGAATCCCGGAGTTATTAAAAGAAATTGAACTTGTGGCAACCGGAGCCGTAAAATTTAAGCCCTATAAATTGAAATTGAAAATTCCTGGGTTAAACGATGCGATAACTACGCTTTTAACTGAATTGAGACGTATTTATCCTGAACTGCCGAACGCCGAATGGATCGCGTTGAGACTTCTTGAAGGAGACCGTCAGATTGCAGACGCTGTCGTAACTGGCAGAATAGGGATGATTTATGATGATGTGGATGCTAAAAACTCTGAGGTTAAATCCCAAACTAATAATTTAAATGAGAAATCCGCAACCGCGAGGCAGGAGGATGCAGAAAGGCTGGTAGAGATTGCAGAGTCTTTTCGCTGGCGATTGCCATACAACTTTCACGACCGCGTTACTGAAGCCATATACGCCGAATCTGGAAAGATATGTTCTATAACAGTAATAAGGGATGATAAAAATTACAGAGTCCGCTGGCAGCAGAGACTTGACAGGCTTCTCACAAGTCCGCTCACCGGTTTTCCTATAATGGGTTTGCTATTTTGCCTGGTTTTATGGATTACCGTTGTGGGGGCTAACTATCCATCGGAATTATTATCAAAGTTGCTGGTTGATACTGGGTATAAAGAACTTAAGAACCTTGCGGCGACAATTGGTTTGCCGTTGTGGGCGAGGGGAATGTTTATTGACGGAGCTTATTTAGCCACTGCGTGGGTCGTTAGCGTTATGTTGCCGCCTATGGCAATCTTCTTTCCGGCATTTACAATTCTTGAAGATTTTGGATACCTGCCGCGCGTTGCGTTTAATATGGATAGAATATTTCAAAAGGTTGGCGCTCACGGAAAACAGGCGTTAACAATGACTATGGGGCTGGGGTGCAACGCTGCAGGAGTTATTGCCACAAGGATAATAGATTCGCCGCGCGAACGATTAATCGCTATTGTGACGAATAATTTCTCGCTCTGCAACGGACGCTGGCCTACGCAGATATTAATATCCTCGGTGTTCATTGGGGCTCTTGTGCCGGGCGCATTGTCAGGGATTGTTTCGGCGCTGTGCGTTATGGGGGTGGCTCTGCTCGGATTTGGATTTTCTTTTCTTGTCTCGTGGGGATTGAGCAGAACTGTTTTAAAAGGCGAGAGCAGCAGTTTCAGCCTTGAACTGCCTCCTTACAGACCGCCAAATATTCTGCGGACTTTATATACATCGTTAATTGACCGCACAATATTTGTTCTGTGGCGGGCGGTGGTTTTTGCGTTCCCGGCAGGTATTGTTATATGGTCTGTTTCTAATATTGATATAAACGGACATTCAATCGCTTGGTGGATTATAAAGTATTTAAATCCACTGGCATCTATAATGGGTTTAACTGGTGCTGTTTTGCTCGCCTATATTGTGGCGATTCCGGCAAACGAAATTGTCCTTCCCGCAACCTTAATGCTTACCTCGTTGATTGGAAATGTTTCTATGGGCGGCGCGCAGGCAGGCGTGCTTATGGAGGCAAATGAATCGGCAGTAAAAACTATTTTAATTGGCAACGGCTGGACAACGATGACGGCTGTCTGTTTGATGCTATTTTCTCTGTGTCACAATCCTTGTTCAACAACCCTCTATACAATTTACAAGGAAACAGGAAGTTGGAAATGGGTCGCTGTGTCAACTATAATCCCGCTTGTCATTGGATTTATATTATGCGTTGCGGTAGCGAGTATATGGCGAATGATGACCTAATTTAATCCCGTGCGATTTTTGAAAAATTGTCTTGAATTTTTTCTATAATATAGTGGCATATCAGAGATTTATATTTAGGATTATTTTGTTCAATTTTGGCAGGATATTTGCTATAGAATTGAGAATTAATTGATTTATAAAATATGATAGCATCACACGAGCTCTTTGGGTTTATGCCATCAGAGATGGCAAATGAAATTATTGAGTGGGCTTACGCTAACGATAAACCACTTTATAAATCTATTCTTAAAGCCGTTGCGGATATTAAAAGGGTGCGTCCTGTTTTTCTTGAACGCCAGCCGCGCGCGCAGCGACATCAGACCGTGCTTGCAACTTTGATGAAACCAAATATGGAATTAACATCGGCGAACCTTTTAAGAACCTGGTTGCTTAAAAAACACACCGCAATGCTGGCTCAATTTCTGGAATCGTTAGGAATACCGCATAAGGACGGCGTGGTTGATGATTTGCCGCAATCAGTTGAAGATGAAAAATTAAAATCCGCCATTGAAGGGCTTCTTGCCAAATATCCAAAAGAACTTGTTGCGGTTTATCTCCACGCCTTTAATTCTATGAATGACCCGAAATGGCAATTGCTTGAAGATATGTTAAAGAATGATGAGCGATTGCAATTGTAAAATTAACCACCCGAATATTTATAACATTGTTGCTTGCCTTAATAGGCATATTAAAACAGGATTTCATTTTCCTGAATTCTGATCGTTTCAGGAAATCATAATTTTTGCATGAAATAAGATTTGTCAAAATTACTCAGTAACGGGATGAGCAGACAATGAAGGGTTCAAACAAAATTCTCCCTCTCTATCCTATGCAGTGAAAAGATAAAACAACAAATAGATAAACCGAGAAATCGCGCGATTGACGATTTATTTAATCCGAGATTTTGATGTCGTAATCAAGCAGAACGTCTTCCATTTTTTTCCAGAGTTCCGATACGTCGTTAAGCATTATGATTAAATTGTGTTTTTTACCGAGAAGGTCTACGACAAAGCCTTTTAATTCGGCTTCTTTTTTAAATCCAATTCTTTCAAAGGCTTTCTGGGCGCCGATTTGAATATCCATCATTTGAGCCACGATTTTTTCCACCCCTTTTTGTTGCGCGTAAATCACCAGTTCTCGCATAAGAAGGGTGCCGAGTCCCATTTTTTGATAATCGCGCGAGACAACGCATCTTAATTCAGCAAGATGTTTTGACCATCCGACTCTGCTAAAATGCAATGTGGCGTCGCCAATTATTTTACCTTCGGCTATTGCGACCAGAGGGAAGACCCTTGAAAAATCCATTTCATCCATCCATCGTTTAATAGTCTCCTCTTTTGTTACATCGTCTTTTAAAAATAGCCTGTCTTCTTCTGGCAACGCGTTGAAGAAGGCAAGCAATTTTGACGCATCGCTTTTCTCTAGCGGTCTAATCACAATTTCGGTATTGTTTTTGAGCAACGCTTTTTTGGGATAACTATGCATATAGCCGGATTATGTTACTGGTTGTTGTTGAACAGTTGAACCTGTTTTACTGAGGTTGAGACCGAAGACGTATCCTTTTTCAAAGGCTTGCAAATTAAGGTTTTCAGTTCCTTTTGGAACTGAATCTGCAACGGCTTTTCTAAATGCGTCGACGGAAACCAGATTAGTGACTGCGGCGAAAAATCCGACCATTACAATATTCAAAACCAGTCTTCTTCCGAGTTCCTCCGCAAATCGCGTAGCCGGGATGCCGTAGAGTTTGACACCAGGTTTTAAATTTGTAGCATTTACAAGGTCTTCTTCAATAAGCAAAAGACCGTCATCGGCTAATTCAGGAGAAAATTTAGTGAACGCCTCCTGAGACATAACCATAAGAATGCTCGGGCGGGTAACGTAAGGGTAAAGGATTTTGGAAGGCGATACAATCAGTTGAGCGCTGCAAGCGCTGCCGCGGGCTTCGGGTCCAAAACTTTGAATCAAAGTCGCGTATTTATTATCGTAAATGCTTGCAGCCTTGCCGATAATCATTCCAGCAAGAATAACTCCCTGTCCGCCAAAACCGCCAATCTTAATTTCAACTGGATTATTCATATAGTTTCTCTCCATTATACAACGCCGGTGTAAGGTTGGTAATTTGGGAATTTAGCTGAAAGTTTCTGATTCATATTTTCCAGAAAAGTCGGTTGTTCGCGGTCAACAAATTTTCCGCAAATGATTGGAGTTTTAAACCCGATGGCGACATCTTTTGTATTTGCGCCGTTGCGAATTTCGCTGTTTTGCTTGTAGTATTGCATCATTTCAAGCCCGTCTCCCAGTCTGTTTCTTCTGCCGTAAAGGGTGGGACAGGGGCTAATGATTTCAAGAAAAGTGAATCCTTTTTTCTGTAAAACTTCTTGCATTGCTCGCGTCAGTTGTCTGACATGGAATGTGGTCCATCTTGCCACATAAACGGCGCCGGCGCAGTCTGCAAGATATGGGAGATTGAACGGCTCTTCAAAGTTGCCGTAAGGCGACGTTGTCGCAATTGCGTCAGTTGGCGTTGTTGGGCCTACCTGTCCGCCAGTCATTCCATAGGTAAAATTATTGACGCAGATAACGGCAATATCCATATTTCGTCTTGCAGCGTGGATGAAATGATTGCCGCCAATGGCAACGAGGTCGCCATCGCCGCTGTAAACTACGACCTTGAGTTTCGGGTTTGCCAGTTTAAGCCCCGTGGCAAATGGAATCGGACGGCCGTGAGTTGTGTGGAAACTGTCTAACTTTAAATAACCCGCAACACGTCCTGTGCAGCCGATCCCCGATACGATAGCGATGTTATCCAGAGGGATGTTTGATTGCGCAAGCGCGCGAACAAAACAGTTAACTGTTGTCCCTAAACCGCAACCCGGACACCAGATGTGCGGTATACGGTCCATTCTCAAATATTGTTCTACTAAATTTTTTTCGCTCATTTTGCTGCCTCCAAAATTTTCTGGTAAATTACTTCGGGGTTATGAACTGTGCCGCCGCCATGCGGAACGAGATGAACATCTGCCTTGCCACAGACAACCCGTTCAAGTTCAAAAAACATCTGGCCGTAATTAATCTCTGGAATAACAAACGCTTTTACTTTTTCCGCTATCTGTTTTATCCGTTTTTCAGGAAATGGCCAGGCGGTGATTAATCTGAAATGTCCAACTTTGATTCCTTTTTCTTTTGCCTTTTGAATTGCGCGCAAGGCTACCCGCGATGTTATACCGTAAGAAACAATCACAACGTCTGCTCCATCAATCTCTTCTTCCTCGTATTTTACAATCTTGTCCGCGTTAAGTCTGATTTTATCAACAAGTCTGCGGACGCATTTTTCCTGACAATCTGCGTTCATAACAGGATAACCGCGTTCATCGTGGGTTAGCCCTGTAATATGGATACGATAGCCGTCGCCTGCCTTTACTATCGGTGGGACGAGGTCCGGGTCTGGCAGATAAGGAAGGTATTCGCCGGGTTTTGATTTTGCCCAGCGTCTCTGAGTGATTTCAATTTCATCTGCTGGCGGAATAACGACGCGCTCTGTCATATGTCCGACGCATTCGTCCATCATAACCATAACAGGCACCCGATATTGTTCGGACAAGTTAAAGGCTTGGATAGTAAGGTTAAAACATTCCTGCGGGGAGTTCGGACAGAGGGCGATAATTTCATAATCGCCGTGGCTGCCCCATCGCGCCTGCATCATATCGGCTTGCGCTGGCAATGTCGGCAACCCTGTTGATGGACCGCCTCTCTGAACGTTTACAAAAACCACCGGCGTTTCCGTCATACAGGCTAAACCGATATGTTCCATCATTAATGAAAATCCAGGACCCGATGTTACAGTCATTGCCTTTGCGCCGCCCCATACCGCTCCAAGTATTGCGATTGACGATGCTATTTCATCTTCCATCTGGATAAAAACCCCTCCGCAGTAAGGAAAACGCGCGGCAATTCTTTCCACGACTTCTGTTGACGGGGTAATTGGATATCCGGCAACAAAGCGGCAGCCAGCCGCAATCGCTCCTTCGCCGCAAGCGTGATCGCCATCAATAAAATGCGCGCCAGTCAAAACTCCCTTTGGATCAGCCTTCATAATTCTTCTCCTTCAAACTGAAAACTTACGCAGCCTTTTTTGCTATACGAACTCCATAGATAGCAAAGTCCGGACAATACATTCCGCACAGGTCGCAGCCGGAACAGGCTTCCGGAGAGACAACTTCAGGATAATGATACCCCTTGCTGTTGTATTTATCGGAGAACGCAAGAACTTTTGTCGGGCAAAAATCTATGCAAAATCCACAGCCTTTGCACCGTTCAGCCGTTATAAATACCTGACCGCGCGGTTCCTTTTTTACTACAGTCTCAGTCATATTTTAAAACTCCCGTTTCAAATCTTTAATTCAATTTCTTCTATAAATCAATCTGGCTTTGTAGAAATAATCCTAAAGGATTATATTAGATTGTCAAATAGTAAAACATATTTAATAAAACAATAAGTTAAATTAATCCGAATATTTTTTTGTAAAATTATTTTTAATATTTTGTAAGATTTTATTCAGGCTCTTGCTGGGTTAGACAATGCAATGTTCCAAAGCCGAGCACAAGGTCAACAGCATGAATGCCGACTACGATTCTGTCTTTAAATAAATCGCTTAAAATCCCGAGGGCAATTCGGTCATTTGGATCGTTGAATGTTGGAACGATGACCGCGTGGTTGCAGATGTAGAAGTTTGCGTAACTTGCCGGTAGACGGTATCCATCAAAATATAATGGAGAGGGCATAGGCAGGGGTATCACCTCTGGTTTTGAGCCGTCTTCAAGTCTTAGGTCTTTAATTCGTTCCCAGTTTTCGCAAAGCGGTTTGTAATTCGCGTCTTTAGGATTGTCCTCTTTTATCATTACAAGCGTTGTAGGGTTAACGAACCGGCACAGGTCGTCAACGTGTCCGTGCGTGTCATCGCCTTTTATTCCGTTGCCGAGCCAGAATATATTTTTAACGCCTAAATATTTTTTTAAAGTTTCTTCAAATAGTTTTTTATCCACGCCTTTGTTTCTGACCTGAATTTTTGGATGCAGGTAGCATTCCTCAGTTGTAATTAATGTTCCTCTGCCATTAACATCAATACCGCCGCCTTCAAGAATGAACGGTCTATCGTTGCATTTTGCGATAAAGAGCCGTTTTTTATAAAGTTTTGCGGCTATTTCCGGATTTTTTCTATCTTTTTGCCAGTCGTCATATTTTGCCCAGCCATTGAAATGGAAATGGACGATTGCGGTTTCGGATTTATTTTTATTGATTCGTTTTACAAAAATCGGTCCTGAGTCGCGCGTCCATCCACGATTTGTTGGATGAATGATAAAATCCACGCGACCGGGATTTGCACCTGCGCGTTGAAGATATTTTCGCGCATGGTTTTCCATTGCCTTGTTGTTTACGAACAATCTAACCCGTTCGCCCGGGGAGATTTTCCGCACGATTTCGCAGTAAACCCATCTGATTGTGTCAAGTTTATCGGGCCAATCAGTTGGATTATGAGGCCAGCCAAGCCACGTAGCCTTATGTTTTTCCCATTCGGCGGGAAAATAAAATCCTTCTTCAACCGGTGTTTTATCAGATATATCCGCTTTCATTTTTTTATAGATTATCATTTATCAATACTCTTACAAAAAGCAGTAAAAATAAAACCTGTTTATTTTGATTTAACAAGATTTTTTAATGGTTTTTTACAGATTAATATGATTATTATCGCTAAAAGACTTTGGATTGGTTTTTATAATTTTTCATAGTGAACCAGAGATCAGAGTTATGAAGAAAATATTTGCGCTCTGTTTGTGCGTTGTAGCTTTTATGGTTAACGGCAAAGATGAGCCGTCAATCCCTGATTTTTTAAAGAAAAGCGTTGATAAACTGCAAAAGGAATTAATTCAGACCTACGGTGTTGATAAATCCGAAAGGATTATTCGCGGGATAAATCAAGCGGCGCTGTTCTGGCGAAAAGAGGATGGCGACGCAAGGGAGTTTGAAGAATTTGTCAGGAAGAATTTATATGTAGACAAAGATAAGATTGACGCGCTTTTTAAGCGGTTTGAGGGCAAGTTTGAGGCGATTGACGGGTATCTGGCTGAAATAAATTACGAGATGCGCAAGGAGATGGATTTAGATGTTGGTGAATTGATGCCGGTGGATGAAATGTTTGGAGGTTATGATCTTTCGGCGCATATTAATGAAGATTTTTTTAAGAACAAACTTGCCTTTGTGATTTTATTAAACTTTCCGCTTACTACTTTTCAGGAACGAATTCAGAATGAATCTAAATGGACTCGCAGGGAGTGGGCGGAGGTGAGGCTTGCCCAGAGGTTTTCAAAGAGGGTGCCCTCTGAGATTAACCAGAATATTTCAAAAGCCTTTGCTGAAGGCGAAATTTACACATCTGAATATAAAATCTGGATGCATCATCTTGTTGGCGAACGGGGCGAACGTTATTTTCCCGAGGGTATGAACCTTGTTTCGCACTGGAACCTGCGCGACGAAATCAAGGCGCAATATGCAAACCCGGATGGATTAACAAAACAGAGGATTATTCAAAAGGTGATGGAACGAATAATAACCCAGACGATACCGCAGGCGGTGATAAACAATCCCTCGGTTGATTGGAATCCTTATTCAAATAGGGTAACAATCTCGCCAGAGTCAAAAACAAATGAAGGCAAAATGAGATTAGATATTGATTTACGCAATCTTAATAAGCCCGAACCCGACACGAGATATTTGAAACTGCTGAATATTTTTCACGCGGTAAAAGCATCCGACCCGTATTGCCCGTATGCTCGCACTTTTATTGAACGGAAGTTTAATGAAGAACGGCAGATATCAGAGAACGATGTTGAAAAGATGCTCGATGAATTGCTTTCGTCCCCGCTTTTGGAAAGGACGGCGAGATTGATAGAAAAACGGCTTGGTCGCCGACTTGAGCCTTTTGATATCTGGTATAATGGATTCTCTCAGGGGAAACAGAATGAGTCTGAGCTGGATAAAATCATTTCAAAAAAATATCCGGACGCGCAGGCTTTTCGTAATGATATGGAGAATATTTTACAAAGGCTCGGCTTCAGTCGTGAACAGGCTGAATTTTTAAAGAATAACATAGAGATAGAGCCCTCGCGCGGAACAGGGCACGCAATGGGGCATTCAAAGAGAGGATTTCCGGCAAGATTAAGAACCCGGGTCGGCAAAGAGGGGATGAATTACAAGGGGTTTAACATAGCGATGCATGAATTTGGACATAATGTTGAGCAGGTTTTTTCATTAAACAGAGTTGACCATACCCTGCTTGCCGGCGTGCCAAATAGCGCCTGCACGGAGGCTATTGCTTATGTCTTTCAGGAGAGAGATTTAAAAACACTCGGATTGGCTGATGAAACGCCGCAGACTTATTATTACAAAACAGTTCAAACCTACTGGATGACCTGCGAAATCGCCGCGGTTGCGTTAGTTGAGATGAAAGTCTGGAACTGGTTATATAAAAATTCTTCGGCAACTCCGTCCCGATTAAAAGAGGCGACCTTGCGATTTGCGAAAGAGGTATGGAACAAATATTATGCCAGACCATTCAATAGTAGCGATGTTATTCTGCTTGCGGTATATTCTCATCCGTTTTTTACGCCACTATATTTATCTGATTATCCGCTCGGTCATCTGGTATCATTCGGGATTGAAGAACAGATTCAAAAATCAAAGAATTTAGGCGGTGAAATAGAAAGAATTACTTCATACGGGAATCTTACTCCAGATATGTGGATGATTAACGCTACCGGCTCGCGACTTTCTGTAAAACCGTTGCTTTCTGCCACTCAAAACGCTCTTGATAAGATTGAAGAAAAATAGGCTATTTTGTTCCTGATAAATCGGTTTGCGAACGCGACGGAAGTGTGAAATAAAATGTTGCCCCTTTGCCGAACTGGCTTTCTACCCAGACCTTTCCGCCGTGAGCCTGAACAATATGTTTTACTATTGAGAGTCCGAGCCCGGTTCCTCCTTGTTCTCGCGAACGGGCTTTGTCTACGCGGAAAAATCGTTCAAATATCCGCTCGCGCGCTTCAGGCGGGATGCCCGGACCATCATCTTTTACCGCAATTGTGACATTTGCTTCATTACTCTGCGCCGTTATCCAGATGTTGCCGCCAATACGACCGTATTTGATTGCATTGTCAATCAGATTATAAAAAACCTGCCTTAGCCTTTCAGGCGACGCCATTATAGAAAACGATTCATCAATATTATTATATATAGCGATGCTTTTTGCCTCTGCCCGGTTGCGCAGGTCATCAACCACCTCCTGGACAGTTTTTCTAAGATCTAATTCTTCAAGGTTTAATTTTGTCTCGCCAGACTCAAGGTTTGAAATGGTCAGCAGGTCTTCAATTAAAAAATTCAGTCTGTCTGAATGTTTTTTTATTGTTTGTAGAAAACGTGTTGAAACCTCTGGATCGTCTTTGCCGCCTTCAAGCAGAGTTTCCACACAACCTTTTATTAAGGTTAACGGCGTCCTTAATTCATGACTCACATTTGCGACAAATTCCCTCCGGGTTTTTTCAAGCATTGCAAGCCGGGTATGGTCGTGAAATACAAAGGCGGTTCCGTAAAGGTTCCCTTTTTCATCCTTAATTATGGCGCGTTCAACATATAGATTGCATATTCGTGGATGTTTTAATTCTATATTAGCACTTGATTCTGGCGATTTATCATTTAGCAGTTTGTTCAAAACCGCCATAACATCTTCTTTAAAAACCTCTGACAATTTTTTGTTGTTAATCTGCTCCGGAAGCGAAAACCATTTATTTAACGAGCGATTGTGGTGAATTATAACTCCTTCCGGGTTTATTATTAAAATGCCATCATCAAAACTGTTAAAAATTATGTCAATCAGTTTGACGCTGTTAATCTGTTCATTTTCAATTATCTTTCTGGTCTGGTCTAACTGGTTTTGCAAGGCTTTAATCCTCTGTTTTAATTTATTGAAATAAAAGAACAGGATAATCAGAGAGAGCGAAAGGAGCGCGAACACAATGGCTATAATTTCGTTATTTAATGATAATAGAGGTCTCATCTGTCAGAAAATTTATATCCAAAACCGCGAATAGTCTCAATGTAATCTGCGGCGACGCCGAGTTTTTCTCTTAACCGCCGAACGTGCGTGTCAACCGTGCGCGTATCAACAGAGGAATTATATTCCCAGACATCTTCTAACAGTTGTTCGCGGGTGAAGACTCTGCCGGGCTGGCTCGCGAGCGTCAGCAATAATTTATATTCTGTGGCGGTGAGTTCAATCTCTTTCCCTTTAACAGAGACTTCGTGCCTTTGCGGGTCTATTTTTAAAACGCCTCGCTGGATTAACTGCGATTGTTCAGCAACGCCTTTTACTCGTTTGAGCAATGTTTTTATTCTTAACGTCAATTCACGCGGACTGAACGGTTTGGTAATATAATCGTCTGCCCCAAGTTCAAGACCAACAATGCGGTCAACTTCCTCAGCCTTTGCAGTTAACATTATAATTGGGATAGAAGCGGTTGTCTTGTCCCGTTTCAAGATTTTGCAAATTTCAAAACCATCTATTCCGGGAAGCATTATATCAAGGACAATCAGGTCTGGCGACTGTTCCCGCGCTTTTTTTATCGCTTCATTGCCTTCGGAGGCTTTAATGACGTTAAAACCGGCTGCTGTTAAATTATATTCAATCAACTCTAAAACATCCGGCTCGTCATCAATTACAAGAACCTTGTATTTATTCATATTAACCAACCAAGCCGAATTATACCTGATTGATGAATTCTATAAATCAAAAGTTTTATTGATAAAACTCTTTTTGAGATTTTGACAAATTCAGAAAGTGAGGCAAATTAAATAATACTAATGTAATTAAAAAGAAATAATAATAATGCCTATGAAAAGAGATGAAAACAACACTCCAGGAATGACACGTCGGAACTTTATTGCAGTTTCCGGCGGGGCAACACTTATTCTTGCCGCAGGCGCGGCGCCTTCGTTATTAAAGGGCGCTGAGGCGCATACTCTTCCGCCATTGCCATACCCGGAAAACGCGCTTGAGCCGATAATATCAGCCCGCACATTGAGTTTTCATTACGGGAAGCATCATAAAGGTTATGTGGATAATTTGAATAAATTGATTGCTGGCACTCAGTATGCCGATATGCCGCTGGAAAAAATAATTATGGATGTTGCCGGGGTTACGGATAAGGTTGCGATTTTCAATAACGCCGCCCAAACCTGGAACCATACATTTTACTGGCGCAGTATGAAGCCGAATGGGGGTGGCGAGCCTCCAAAGCCGTTGAAGGATAAAATTGAGGCATCGTTTGGAAGCGTTGAAGCCTGTAAAAAAGAACTGGTCACAGCGGCAACCACGCAGTTTGGAAGCGGTTGGGCATGGTTAGTTCTTGATGGTAAAAATTTAAAAGTAGTAAAGACCAGCAATGCCGAAGCGCCAATTACAAAGGGGATGAAACCGTTGTTGACAATTGATGTTTGGGAGCACGCCTATTATTTAGATTATCAAAACAGAAGGATGGATTTTGTTGTTGCGTCGCTGGATAAATTAATCAACTGGGATTTTGCGGCAAAGAACCTTGAGGCGGCAATGTAGTCTCGCAGGTTTTAATTTTAAAATTATCGTAGTAAATAGAAACGTTTATCCTGAATTAATGCGGGATAAACGTTTTTGTTTGTCCTAATCGGCACAATTTTCTCTTTTGAATAGGAAAAAACATCCACTTTGGCATTTTAAAAAGGGGTTAAAAAGTTCATCACTGTTGCAATAAATTCATAACATATTCATTATAAATGTGTTATATTAATTATACAAACCTTTAATTCACGCTGGCACGCCAATTGCTTCACTGAAAAATGGAATTAAAAAGTTATGAATATAGATACAACAATAGAGCCTCAGAACAAGTCAGCCGAGCAAGCTGTGATAATAACTCTGCCGTTAGGGTTATTAGGGTTTGAGCAGACCAAGAGGTATATGTTGATAGCAGACCCTGATGAGGCTCCATTTATGTGGTTACAGATGATAGATGAGCCGCGTAAGTCGTTTGTTGTGATACAGCCAAATACATTTCTTGAAAGGTATGAGCCGGAGTTGAGCGAAGAGGATGTAAGATTTCTCGGATTAAATAAGCCTGAAGATGCCGTTGTATTGAATATTGTGACGGTTCGCGGAGAGCAGAGCGCCACAGTGAATTTGAAAGGACCGATTGTTATAAATCGCAATACGCTTATCGGTAAACAGGTTGTGCCGATTAACGCAATGGATTATTCGGTGCAGCATCCGTTGTTATGAATTTAACAATGAAAGTAATGAACTTTAACCAGGAATTTTAAGCGCCCATAAAATTATGTTGATACTATCAAGAAAAGTTAATGAGAGCATCGTGATTGACGGGCGCATCATTGTAAAGATTGTCCGGGTGGATGGCGAGGTAGTGAAGGTTGGGGTTGAGGCGCCATCAAACGTGCCAGTGCATAGGCAGGAGATATACGAGGAAATTCTCCAGAGCAACCGCGAGGCAATCAGGAACG
>JBMFQZ010000013.1:0-106992 GCA_049968335.1 Verrucomicrobiia bacterium | reverse complement strand
ATTCTAACTGAAAATCTTTATACGGCAACTGGCCGTTGTAAATATTTCTTATTACCCGCTCGTAGAGTTTTATATCGCCGTGCGGTTCGCTATTAAGACCCCTGGGAAGTTCCGCAATAACCACAAGCATTAGATAAAAAATCAGGACTGATATCCATAACTTGCGGGGATCGGATAGTAGTTCAATGATAAACCGGCCGGCGGCGGATTTAGCAAGAACATCCTGCAGGGTAGTCTCTCTGTTTTCTCTTGTCTGTTTCATTAAAACGCGGAAAACATTTCAAGCCTTCCTGGTATCTCTGGTTTTAATTATAAATTGACTTTTTAAAAAATGTAAAGTTTAAAAAATCTAATTGAGTTTTCTCCTCTACCCTGAGCATTTCAGGAAACAATAATTTTGGTGAAATAAGATTTGTCAAAATTAATTAGCACTGGACTTAATAGACGCCGCAGGGGTTAAACATCGTTGACTTTCTCTATGTTCTCTATGGTTTATTCTTTTCACCACAGACCGCGCAGAGGGACACGGAAAAACAATAAGGATTCGCGCCTCATCAATCAATCCTCTCAAATGCCCTAAAATCGCCTTTTATTTCGCTCTGTTTCAAAATTAAACTCTGAGTTTCAATACTCAGTATTCAGGGGCGTTAGATAATAATTCAGAAAAATTAAAAATAACGGTCTATCCTAATGCGGAAACCACTTTTTCAATAATACTCAACCCCTCGTCCACTTCATCTTTTGAAATATTCAATGGCGGCAAAAGCCTGATTACCTGAGCCCCTGATGGTATGACGAGCAACCCCTGTTTTTGCAGCATATCGGTTATCTGAATGGATACGGTTTTTTGCGACCCTGCCAGCGACGGGATTTTCTCCTTTTCCTGAAATTCAATCCCGATCATCAATCCTAATCCTCTGACAGCCTTTATTGCGTCCGGGCGCGATGAGGCAAGTTTATTCAACCGTTGTTTTATGTATTCGCCAAGATTGCGGGCGTTTTCGTCAAGTTTATCCCGTTTAATTACTTCAATCACTTTCAGAGCCAGAGCGCAGGCAAGCGGAGTTCCGCCAAATGTTGAAGCGTGTGTTCCCGCGCTTAATAAATCCGCGTAAGGTTCTCTTACCCAGAACGCCCCGATCGGAAAGCCGCCGCCTAACGATTTTGCCATAGAAATCCCGTCGGGTAAAAAGCCAGTCGCTTCTTGAATCCCTTCAAGAATTCTTTGAAAACTCGCGAATCTGCCGGTTCTAAAATAGCCGCATTGCACCTCGTCCATCAAAAGAAGCAAACCTTTTTCATCGCAGAGTTTTCTCAATCCTGTGAGGTAGTCTGCCGTTGCGGGAGTGATTCCCCCCTCGCCCTGCACGCCTTCAATTAAAATCGCTACTGTGGCTGGAGAAAGCGCCTCTTCCATCGCCTTTATATCGTTGAACGGGATGTGACGGAAACCGGCAACCATCGGTTCAAACCCGTTCTTAACCTTCTCCTGGCCTGTTGCTGAAATCCCGGCAAGCGTTCTGCCGTGAAAAGAATTCAACGCAGTGAGGATTTCAAATCGCCCTTCGTTATGACCGAATTTTCTGGCTAATTTATACAGCCCTTCGTTTGCCTCAGCGCCGCTGTTGGCGAAAAAGACCTTCCCTTTTCCGACAAACCCAGCCAGCTCTTTTGCAAGCAGTCCCTGCCACCTGTGATAATAAAGGTTTGAAATATGGATTAACGCGCGGCTCTGTTCGGCAAGCGTCTGCGCCATCTCCGGGTGCGAATGGCCTAAACAGCAAACCGCAATCCCGGCTCCCATATCAAGATACCGTTTGCCCTCAGTGTCCCAGAGATACGAGCCTTCGCCGCGCTCAAACGCAACCTCAAACCGGCTGTAACTCGGAACTACATAATCTTTAAATAAACCTTTTATATCTTCAAAATTTTGCACAACTCAAATCAATCCTACTAAATTTGTTATTGTCAAGAATTGATTAATCTAATCTCGTTTTTTTATTGTTAATTTTTCCCGTAATTGAAAAATATGGCTTGATGAAATCGCTAATAAAATACGCAGCTGTTTTAAACCTTGCTATTGCAACGGCATTTGCATTTGACACAAACTGGGAACAATTTCGTGGCACTTACGGAAACGGGATAACAACCAATAAAAACCTTCCCCTAAGATGGGGAGAAAAGACAAACGTTGTCTGGAAAACCCCAATTCACGATAAAGGCTGGTCATCGCCAGTTGTTTATGAGGGACAGATTTGGATAACCACAGGAACCGAAGCCGGGCATAAACTTTACGCAATCTGCGTTGACGCAAAGAGCGGCAAAATAATCTATGACATCAATCTGTTTAATGTTGAAAAGCCGCAGTATATTCATCAGTTTAACTCCGCTGCCTCGCCGACGCCGGTAATTGAAAAAGGACGCGTTTACGTGACTTTCGGTTCCCCGGGCACCGCCTGCATTGACACCTCAAACGGAAAAGTCCTCTGGGAACGTCGCGATTTTGTCTGCAACCACTACCGCGGCGCTGGCTCCTCGCCAATCCTTTATAAAGACCTGTTAATCCTCCATTTTGACGGCAGCGACTACCAGTACATCGTCGCTCTCAATAAAAACACCGGCCAAACCGTGTGGAAAAAAGACCGGTCAATTGACTACAAAGATTTAGACGCAAACGGCAAACCCGCAAGCGAAGGCGATTTCCGAAAAGCTTTTTCCACACCGCAAATCGCTTTCATTGATGGCAAAGCGGTGCTTTTAAGTCAGGGCTCAAAGGCAATCTATGCCTACGTTCCAGAAACCGGCGAAGAATTGTGGCGGGTTGAAGAACGGTCTAATTTCTCAGCAAGCAATCGCCCGATTTTTGAAAACGGCGTCATCTACTGCCAGACAGGCTGGTCTTCCGGTCAAATACTGGCATTTGTCCCGGGCGAAAGAGGAGAAGTCATTGACGCCAATAAACCGCCTACAGATCCGGTGAATAGCGGAAAAAAATTGAAAGTCATCTGGAGTTCAAAACGGAATGTTCCTAAAAAACCGGGTATGATTCTATTCAATGGTATGCTTTTCACTGTTGACGATTCAGGAATCGCTTGCTGCCTTGACGCAAAGAGCGGCAAAGAACTCTGGCGCGAAAGAATCGGCGGAAACTACTCCGCCTCGCCTATCTGCGCCGATGGCAGAATCTATTTCTTTAGCGAGGAGGGCAAAACAACAGTAATTGAGGCGACAAATAAATTTAACATCCTCGCCGTAAATCAACTTGATAGCGGTTTTATGGCATCCCCAGCAGTTACCGGCAAAGCCCTCATTTTAAGAACAAAAACCGCCCTTTACAGAATTGAAGAAAATTAGCCCGTTGTACCTGAACCTTGTGTATCCCAATAAAAAAATACGCATCTTCCTGAAATGCCAATAATTCAGGAACGCTAACCGGTCTGGTTTTCCATACTTGAACTTTTACCAAATTGGGGCAATATAAATTATATGAAAAAATCGTCTTTATTCCTGCCGTTGTATCTTTTTCTGGCAATGAATCTCCTTTTTCTGGCTGATAATGTTAATTGCCAGAATATCCAGCAGAATCAATCCTTCATCGTTAATCTGAAAAATGGAGAACAGTTTGAATACCGCGTTGATAATATTGAACAGCAATCAGATTATAAAATCATTCATCTTTCATATCCATCCGCTGTCAAAACTCAATTTGAACCAAACAACAAAATAAGAGCCCGCTATTTTCTGCCTGCTGATATTAAAGAAGAAAAAAGACCTGCGGTGATTTCTCTTCCAATTTTGAATGGGGATGAAAACCTTAACTCAATGGTCTGCGCATTCCTTGCAAAGCGGGGAATACCAGCGATTATGTTCACACTGCCTTACTATTTTGAAAGAGGAAATAAAGAGATCAGAAGGCAGATTGAGACCGACCCATCGCTTTTCATTCAATCTATTGAACAGACATTTGCGGATATTAAAAGGACTGCAGACCTCCTTCAGAGCAGGCAAGAAGTTGATCCCGAAAAAATCGGCATCACAGGTATAAGTCTTGGCGGCATATTATCGGCTTCAGCCGCGGCAATGGATGATAGGTTCTATAAAGTGGCAATACTCCTTGGCGGGGGAGATTTAATTGAAATCATCAACAACGCTAAAGAAACCCGTTCATTAAGCAAGGCGCTTCAAAATCTTCCTGAAGACCAGAAGTCGGTTCTTATAAAAAAATTTACTCAAATTGACCCATTAACAAACGCGGAAAAACTCCGCGACAGGGCGGCGAAAGGGCGTGTTCTGATGCTCAACGCGGCTCAGGACGAAGTCATACCGCGACGTTGCGCAGAAAAACTCGCCGCCGGATATGGAATTCAGAATAAAATAATCTGGTTTGAAGGGCTCGGACATTACACAGCGCTTGCCGAATTGCCAAAGGCGTTGAATATATTAGCCGATTTCTTCTCTGCAGACCTCCCCGCGTCTGTGGCTTCAAAACCGCAGCAGGAACAAAAAAAACAGGAGAAACCGATTGAGATTGTGGCAAGGCTGACGCGCCAGTTGCTTTCAATGTTTATAACAGAGCCAGAAACCTCCAGATGCCACATATTGAGCATTGAACTTTTAGCAACGAATAAAAACAACGCGCCGATAAGCGGCTCGGCTCAATTAATCGTCGGTAGCGGTGGAAAATTTTCATTAATGTTAAAAGACGCTCCAGCCATTGGCAGCGGCGGGTTAGGCTTTGATTCTAAAAATCCGTGGCTGTTTACGCCGAAGAAACTATTCATCGGCTCTAAACCGCCGTTTGATCATACTAACGGCTTCGCATACACGGACAGTTATTACTTAATGCGCGCCCGAGCCTTCGCCGGCGCCGTGATGTCTATTCTGCTTGTCCCGGATATTGCAAAAAAATGGTTATCGGCAGAATTTGAAAACGACCGCAAAGACTCAATAATTGTAAAATCGGCTGAACTTTCGCGCGTAAAAGGCTACATCAGAGTTAGATTGTCAAAAGATGGGGCGTCGCCGGAAGCGTTTGAATTTGATTTCGGTGACCTGCGAGGAAGGCTCAATGTTTACCTGTGGAAAGAAAATATCTTTTTACCAGATAACTGTTTTACTCCGCCTGAATCAAAGTCAAAGATGGAGGTCTGCCAAACTGATTTAAACAAAATGATTGGGGCGTTGTTTGATTTTGTAGGCGAGATGGCAGATGAGCGGTCTGCAGACAACGGCAAAAAAGAAGCGCCGATGGAGATTGTTGACAAAGCGAGCAATGGCCACGGAGTCCTATATTCACTTGGCAGCAAGCGAGTCCTTGTTGTAGATGGAACCCCAGAGCAGATGGGCGAAGCCCACGGCTTGTTGCTGAAAGACCCGGTTAAACGGCTTGTCAACCGCGTGCTCTTTGGAGTCGGCATTGCCGATACATTCCGCTCTGGCGAATGGTTCATTGATGTTATGGATGAGGTTTATAAAAAAGCATCTCCCTTTGTTCCAAAACGATTCGTTGACGAGTGCTACTCGCTTGCTAAAAGCGCAAAAATCGACCAGCGCGACGCGCTTTACGCAAACCTGTTTCCAGAACGGTTTCATTGCAGCGGGGTCGCAGTGAAGGGAAAGGCTTCCTTAAACGGTCAGATTCTCCACGCGCGAGTCCTTGATTATATGCGAGACATCGGGCTTCAAAACTATGCCGCTGTTGTCGTCTTTATTCCAGAAGGGAAAAATGCCTGGATGACGCTCGGTTACGCCGGCTTCATCGGCACGGTTACCGCAATGAACGAAAAAGGAGTCGCAATCGGCGAGATGGGCGGACGCGGCGAAGGACGCTGGGACGGTGTTCCTATGAGCCTGCTATTGCGAGATGTTATGGAACGGGCTTCAACAGCCGAAGAAGCAGTCCAAATAATAAAAAATACGCCCAGAACCTGCGAATATTATTACGTCGTCAGCGATAAATCGGGCTACATACGCGCAATGCATTGCCTTCCGGATAAAATCACGATCCTTAAACCGGGCGAGCAACATCCACTACTACCTCAAGTGCCGGAAGACACAGTGCTTGTATCGGGTGATGAGCGGGCAAAGGTATTGAGTCGCAGGCTGATTGAAAACTACGGCTCCATTGACCCGCAAAAGATGATTGAAATTATCAAAAGACCGGTCGCAATGAAATCAAACCTGCATAACGCGATCTTTAGCCCGCAAACTCTTGAAATGTGGTTCGCAGACGCCGGCAAAAGCACACCCGCTTGCGATGAACCTTACTACCACGTCAACCTTGGTGAAATCCTCAAAAATTACCGCGCTCTTAAAACCGCAGCAAAAAATTGAAAGGTCTTGATTAGATTGAATTGATATAAATCTGAACATGCGATAATTAGCCGACTTAAAATCGCTCTGCTGTATCTTCAATTTGGACTGTGGCCTTCCGCATACAAACAGTCGCGACATTGCTTTGTGAAGTTAAATTGCACAATAACAGAAAAATTATAGCAGAACTAAGTAAGCTCGTTGGTTCTGGGTTTGATATCTCTTCACAATTTTCGAGTCTTTAAAACCCGCGAAGCATCAGCGTTGACGCTATCAGTACCGACATCAATATTTTACATCGCTTACTTATTCTTGAAGACGCAATGGCATTACAACATAGAGGAATGGATTGTTTACCTTTAACACTCCCGGGCTTAAATTGTCGGTAAGTTCAAAATAAACAACATCTTCAGTCAATACACTCAACGGCTCAATCAGATAGACCGGATTAAATGCTATTGAAAATTCTTCGCCGTTAAATTTAACCGCAACGTTTTCAGTAAAATCGCCAACCTCCGGAGTGTTTGTAGTCACTGTCATCAGATTCTCTGAGAAGCTCAGTTTAACAGAACTCTGCCGCTCACTTGTTACAATCTCTGCCCTCTTTAATGCGGATAAAAACTCCTCCCTGTGCAGTTCAATCCTGTACTTTGACTCCTTTGGAACAACCTGACGGTAGTTTGGGTAAGACCCTTCAATTAACTTTGTAAATAGCACCTTTGGCAATTCGCCATCGTCTCTGATTACAAACCTGACAAAGTTCTCAAAAATGGTTAGTTCAACATCCCCTTTTACACCTAACAATCTGCTAATCTCGTTAACTACCCTAATCGGAAGAATGATACCGCCTCTGCAATGCTCTGGTATATCCATCTCTTCTTGCGCAAGTACAAGTCTCCTGCCGTCAGTTGCCACCACTGTCACATCGTGTTCGCCAAGTTCAACATAGACACTATTGAGAAGATGTCTTCCTTCTTCCTGAGACGCGGCAAAGCTCGTCCGTCTTAAAAGCTCTCTGAATTTTTCCTGTTTTATCGTAATTTTTCTATTGTCCTTTATAGTTTGTAACTTCGGATAATCAGCCGCCGAAAGACCGTAGATTGTGAACTTAATTGAGCCGCATTCTATTTTGCATCTCTCATCGTTGTCAGATTCTATAATCAGGTCGCTGTTTGGCATTTCCTTAATTATCTGAAACAACCGCTTAGCAGGCAATGTTGTAGCTCCGGGCTGATTCACTACAGCCTTCACAGAACAGGTCACTGTCATATCAAGGTCTGATGCGGTTAATTCAAGGAGTTCCCCCTCTGCTTTAAGGAGAACATTTGATAAAATCGGAAGCGATGAACGCGAACTTACCGCGTTTTGAACTACCATCAAACCTGCCTGGATTTGGTCTTTTGTTATTGTTATATTCATTGCGGCTGATATTTTCTTTGTCGCTAACAAATAATTAGTATTATTATACATAGTGAATAATTTAAATAACTATCAATGTCAAGAAAATGCCTTAAAGAAATTGAAAAATCTTAATGTTAGCAAAGTCTTAATAACTACTAATAAGTTCCAATAACTGAAGGTTATTCGTAGTTGTTAACTGTTTTTAACAAAGTTTGAAAACTTATAAACAAAAGGGGCTGGTAGTCAAACCAGCCCCAGTTGACGAACTCTTTCGTTATGATGCAGCGGTTTTTAATACCGCAAATGCCGACACGCTTCTAATCTTTACACCAGCCCTAATTATTCCCCTGAAGCTGCGTTGGTAGTAGTCCCAGTGGTGCTGGTCACTGGACGCAAACTCAAAGTCGTTTCTTATTCCAACCACACATCCCTGCGGGTCTCCAAACACGGCAACAGGCACAGAATTGCCAGTAGAGGATGGTGCAACATTGCAGAGCGTAATCGGATAGCCGAGCAATGTGCCAATGCCTCCCGGTGATGGCGCTTCAACCGCAGATAGAAAGATTGGTCTCCCATTCTGGTCTTTTATACTAAGCATCTTTACAAGGTTATGCGGGTGGATCCACCATCTTGGTTTTCGTTGCAGGACTTCAGGCGCAACAGTTGTAAGACATTTTGCCACATCTTCAAAGGTCATTTGCTCAACACTTGTATGTCCAGTTGAAGCCTGCGCCGGGGCGCCGCCGACAAATATTCCGGTGAAACCGCCGTTTGTTGCATCGTTCGTTCCATCTGCAGTAAAGGCGCTGTAATCAAGTCGGAACGAACAGGCTTCTGCAAAGTCCTCTAAGATATCGGCGGTTATGTCAAAATCGGAGTCTTCAATGAGCTGTCGGCTAACATTTATAAGCACAGCGATTAACTTTACCGTTAACTCTAACGATGTTCCTGCCTTTGAATTATCTTCTGGAATCTGGCTGCCTTCGGTTGAAATCCAGATTGCGTTTGGTCTGGCTGTTTTGATTGGCAGGGATGTCGTTTTTGTTCCTAACCTTTTAACTCCTAATGTTGACCATTGTCCATAACTGCTAAGCAGGTCATAGACGTCGCTTGCAAGGTCGTTCTGGATATATGCGCTGCCGGGCGATGTATCCTCGCCGAGCGCCTTTCTATGGGTATCGGAAAGGGGCGCTGCGCAGAGTTTTCGAACAGCGGCGTTTATAAACAGTGTTTTTTCCTCGTCCGCCAGAATTTTCTTAATCGGGTCTCCCGAAGCCGCCCGTTGTTCGTTTCTAATGGCGATTTGAGCCTTTTTAAGCGAATTCAAAATGGCTGACTGGTCGTCAACTCTGTTTTTGAGCCGTGTAAACTCTTCCAGAGCCTCTTTTGTCCTCCTGTCAAGGCGATCGTACTGATCAAGCACAGTTGCCTGTAATTCCGAGACAGATTGAGATATATCGCTCAATGCCTCGCCGGTATTATGTTGTTCAATATTGTTGTTCATAACCTGTTGTTCTGCCCGCATTGTTCTTTTATTTTTTCAATCGCCTCCCTCAACGCGGAAGAGAGAGCGCGAAGCCGCAACAGCTCAACATCAATCCCAGCTCTATGGCAGTTCCGACATTGATGTTCTGGACTGTTGCGAAATCCGCAGTTGCAATGTTTTTCCTCATCAATTGACGGGTTGTTTCTTATTGCTTTAAATCCGCTGATTAGCGCGGCGATTTGCTCCATTGATTCTTCAAGCGTCTTTATATTAAGGGCTCCGCTTTTAGCCGCGATGGCAAGGGCGTTGCTGTTAGCCGGGATTGATACCGCCGAAACCTCTATCAATTCTTGTTCTGTGTAAATTCTTCTTGCCGGAGCAGCCTTTTCGCCTTCTATCCATTTAATTGGCTTAAATCCGACGCTTACGGCATTTAAAAATCCGCCTCTATAGAGTTGATACGCAATCTTTGCGACCGGATTTTCTTCCACAGCAAATCGGACACGCTGATAAAGGTGGTTGCCTGATACGGCGCTGTTTCTAACTTCAATCTGCTCGGTTTTTCCGATTGTAAAGATAATATCGCCATACTGGTGGCTGTTCTGAAAGACCGGGTTTTTGCGATAATTTTCAAGCAGCCATCCGCCTGCGCGGATGACCTCGCCGGCTCTGTCAATGGATTCATCGCTTGCAATGAACTCAACTACTGGAATGTCATCTGGCGCGGCATTAGGCTTTACCTTTAAGCTTGTTCTTAAACCGCGCGAGCCATTGGAGAGTTGTATAAAAGATTTTTCAAAGTTATCGTTAACGTCAGTTTGACGGGCTAAATAATTTGCTGAAGCGCGCATAGTTTTTCCTCCTTTTAATGTGCTATTCTAATTCTAAATCATCATCGTAATCTGTGTAGTTTTTTACCTGGCGAAAACCTGTCTGCATATATCCGAATCTGTGCCATCTATAGTTAGGGAAGCCGAGGTCAAGAGACCTGTTTATATCATTAAAGGGAATGCCCATACGCCAGAGCCGTTCTGCGGTTTCAACCATACTAAGCCGTCGTTGCTGCATAACGGGCATTGAATCGACGTCAAACCAACCGACGTACTGTTTGCCGTAAAAAGAGAGTAGCGGTTCTAGAGCCGCCTCAATTCTGCGGCAGAGCGGGGCAATGCGGTTTTCAAAGAAGTTCAATCGTGAACTTTCGGACACGCTGCGGTTTGCGTCTTCAGTGAAGCCGAGTATCTCTTGCGGAACGCCAAAAACGGCGCAAATTTCCTGACGGTTAAACTTGCGGTTTTCAAGAAACTGCAGGTCTGCGCCTGTGAGCGAGGGCGATACAATATCCAGCCCTGATTCAAGTATAATCGGTCTATCGGCGACTCCGTTGCCGCGTTTGCGCGATTGCAGGGCGCTGATTATTTGAACCCGTTGCTCGTCTGTTAATGGCTGTTCGGTCTTTATGATTAAGCCGCTCTCGCCATTGTTAGAAAGGATTGCTTTCATATATTGAGCCGAGGCGATGTCCGCTTGTGCCGCCAGAGCCGCAACAGCAAGCGGTGGAAAGCCGTCGTAAAAGTCATTGATAAACGGCAGGCGCAGGTATATAACCTCTTCGGGTAGCAGATGAACATCTTTTGAACTGCCTGTTTTGTATCGCCATCCGATTAGTGTCCCACCAGACATTATCCGTTTAAAATTATCCGGCGACGCAATCTGTAGGTAACTTATATCTTCCTCTTCTGCTAAATTTCTGAGGCTTAAATTCACCGGCTTGCCATATTCATTCATAGGAATTATGAATGCTTTGCCGCGGATCATTAGCCAACAAACCAGCAGTTCAAAAAAGTCAAACTGCGTTAGCAACGGATGCGGCGTTTGCAACAATTCATATAATCTGCCATTTTCAACGAGCGTTTCATTTTTTGGCTTATAACGTGAAAGTTTGAAGGGCACCTGGGCAACGCCTTCCGCGATCCGTTGAACACAGGCGTATACCCAGGTGCCGTATTGCTGGGCGGGACTGTTCTGGCAGGAACAAGCCGGGGGCGGCTCGGTTGGCGCAATGAAGTAGGAGGTGTTGGTTTGAACCGACCCGGCTTTTTGGGCAGGAGATTGATTTATATATCTGCGGACCGCTTTGACCGCAGTTTCCAATATGTTTTTAATCATATTCATTCTCACACAAGTAAAATGAAGCAACCCGAAGAAAAAATCTTTCTCACGGTGAGAAGTTTGAACGATTTTTTTAAAAAAAGAGAAAGGCGGGCGGATTGCTATTGAGACCCTGAATAATCAGAATAAATATTGGAAGCAGCGTTGTTGCTAAATGGGATTACTGCAAAAATTTTGGAAGCGCGCGCGGCAACGTCGTCCCGCGACGCGGGACTACCGCACAATAGAAAATGTCTGTTGATATGCGGTGGCGAATTTCTTATGGAGTGCGCGCGGCAAAGTTGCGCAGCAACTGCGCCGCCGCTATGTGGATGTTATTGGACAACTAATCTTGAGACGAAATACTAAATCAATAAAAAATCTACTTACTTAATCCAAAACAAGTTTAATTTCTTAATTAAGGTATTATTTTTCTGATTTTGTGTTGTTCAACCTCACAAAGCGGTGTCGCGACTTCCCCCATGCGGGACGTCTTGCCACCGCACTCCAAAAAATGTTTAACCACTTCATGGTTAAAGGCAATTGGCATTAGGCTATTGGATTTATCCGTTTGAATAGCGTCATATTTTAATCTGTTTTAAAATCAAATACCGAATTCAATGTTAATTATTCAGGCAATACCCATTCAGATATTGATTTATTATCTTCAAATGCCATCATTATTTTTATGAAAACCCATTTTTTAAAAATATCGATATTGCCGTTGTTAATTGTTCTTCCATTTTTACAAGCACTATCGCAACAGACGCCTTTTCCTTCGAAACCAAACATAATCTTGATAATGACGGATGACCAAGGATACGGCGAGCTCGGCTGCCATAGCAATAAGGTTATTAAAACGCCGAATTTGGATAAGCTTTACACCCAAAGCGTTCGGTTTACAGATTTTCATGTTTCGCCAACATGCTCGCCAACGCGCGCAGCTTTAATGACCGGCAAACACGAATTCCGTTCTGGCGTAACCCACACAATTTATGAACGCGAACGGCTCAGTTTAAAATCAACAACGATCGCGCAAGTTCTAAAGTCAGCCGGTTACACAACCGGCATCTTCGGCAAGTGGCACCTCGGCGACGAACCGCAGTATCAGCCAGATAAACGCGGATTCGACGAGGTATTTATACACGGCGGCGGCGGCATCGGTCAGACTTACCCCGGCAGTTGCGGAGACGCCCCCGGCAACACCTACTTTAACCCAGCAATTTTGCACAATGGCAAATTTGAAAAAACCAAAGGCTTTTGCACCGACGTGTTTTTCGAACAGGCGACAAAATGGATTGAACAAGTCAAAAACGGAAAGCAACCGTTTTTCTGCTATCTGACACCCAATGCCCCGCACGCCCCGTATGTTTGTCCAGAAAAATACGCGCAATTGTATAGAGGTTTAGGACTTAACAGCAATGTCGTCGCATACTACGGAATGATTAGCAATATTGACGAAAACATAGGAAAACTCCTTGAAAAAATCCGCCAGTGGGGACTCGATAAAAACACGCTGATAATCTTCATGACAGACAATGGTCATCCATTCCGCGACATTTATAATGCCGGTATGCGCGGGATGAAAGGAACGCCATATCAAGGCGGAACGCGCGTTCCCGCATTTTTCAGATGGAAAGACGTTTTGCCAGAAGGCGTAGACGTTAACAAGCTTACAGCCCACATTGACATCTTTCCCACGCTTGCCGAAATTGCAGGCGCAAAAATCCCCGAGGGTCTTAATCTCGACGGTCGAAGTCTTGTCCCGTTATTAAAAAATCCCCAAGCGCAGTGGGACGATAGATTCCTTTTCATCAATGTTGGCAGATGGCAGAAAGGAAAAGCCGCAGAATCAAAATACAAAAATTGCGCCGTCAGGAACGGCCGCTTCCGTTTTGTGAACAACAATGAACTATACGATATCCAAAGCGACCCAGGCGAGACTCAGAATGTAATTGATAAATACCCAGAAGTGGTCGCGGAAATGAGAAAAGCCTACGATAAATGGTGGGAGGAAATTCTTCCGTGCCTTGAAAACGAAGATGTCGTCCCGCCCCCCGTAAATCCGTTCAAAGAACTCTACTGGAAACAATTCGGAAAAAATTAACCCGCATAATTAGCATAGAACTCAGTGGTTGATTTTGAGACCGACTATTATAAAAGGCAGATTTTTGGAAATATTTTGATACTGTGGGCTGGTTGATGAAGTAATTTTCCTCAGGGCATTTCTGTGTTCTCTATGGTTTGTTTTTTCACCACAGAGAGCACAGAGCGGCACAGAAAAAGGCAACTAGGTTTGACCCATTCAGAGTCAAAAAAAAATATGGAGTGCGCGCGGCAAAGTTGCGCAGCAACTGCGCCGCCGCTATGTGGATGCTATTGGACAACTAATCTTGAGACGAAATACCAAATCAATAAAAAATCTACTTACTTAATCCAAAACAAGTTTAATTTCTTAATTAAGGTATTATTTTTCTGATTTTGTGTTATCTGAAATCACAAAGCGGTGTCGCAACTTCCCGCATGCGGGACGTCTTGCCACCGCACTCCAAGTTTTTAGATTTATATAAAATATTTCTAACCGTTGAATCGCAAAATCTGTGATGAAATAAAAAAAGGGCGGACAAAGTTGTCCGCCCTTTTTCGGGGTGGGAGGAGGAACGTCAGTTAGACTTTTCCTCTGTAGAACCGCCTTCTTGTTCTTCTTTATTTTCCAGATTTGCTTGTTCAAACGCGTGTTCAAGCGCGACAAGGTCTTCGCCCGGCTTGAGCGAATCAAGCAGTTTTTGCTCTGCCTGAAGTTGTTCAGGAGTGTAATTAGCCGCTTTGATAGATAGCCCGATTCTCCGTTCTTGTTTATCAATCTTGATAACGCGGGCTGTTACTTCTTGACCAACCTTCAACACATTCTTGATCTTTTCCACCCGCTCTTCGCTTACCTGCGAGATATGGACAAGTCCGTCAATATCGTGTTGCAACCCGACAAACGCGCCGAAGCTCGCCAGCTTCGTCACCTTGCCGGTAACAAGGTCGCCAACTTTATAATACTTATCAATGTTTGCCCACGGGTCTTCGCTGAGTTGTTTAATGCCGACGGATATTCTCTGGTTCTCTTTATCAACTTCCAGAACCACGCCTTCAACCTCTTCGCCTTTCTTGAGCACCTCGCTAGGGTGGTTAATCTTGCGCGTCCAGGAGATATCGCTGACGTGGATCATACCGTCAATGCCTTCTTCAAGTTCAATAAACGCGCCGTAACTTGTAAGGTTGCGAATCTTGCCTTTAACTCTTGTTCCAGGAGGATATTTCTCGCTGACTTTGTCCCACGGATTGGGTTCAAGCTGGCGGATGCCGAGAGAAATCTTCTGTTCTTCCTTGCTGATAGCAAGAACAACTGCTTCAATCTCCTGGTCTTTCTTTAACACATCTGATGGCTTGGCAATTCGCTTTGTCCAGGACAATTCAGTAACGTGGACAAGGCCTTCAACCCCCGGCTCCAGCTCCACAAAAGCGCCGTATGGAACAAGGTTAACCACTTTGCCTTTAACCTTCTGACCAACCTTATACTTCTCATCAATGCTTTCCCACGGATTGGGCGTCTTCTGCTTCAAGCCTAAACTCACCCGTTCTTTTTCTTTATCAATACCGAGCACAACCACGTCAATCTCCTGACCTATCTGCAAAATCTCTGATGGATGGTTTATCCTGCCCCAGGTCATATCCGTGATGTGCAACAACCCGTCTAAACCGTTCAAATCAATAAAGGCGCCAAAATCTGTGATGTTCTTGACAATGCCTTTGCGGATATCGCCAGGCTGCATCTCGGCAAGCAACTGCGCCTTGCGCTCGTTCCGTTCCTGTTCAATCAATTCACGGCGGGATAGAACCACATTTTGCCGCTCAGGGCTAACCTTAACAACTTTAAATTCAAATGTCCTGCCAACCAGTTCATTCAAATTCTTCGGCGGAACAATGTCTATTTGAGATGCAGGCAGAAACGCCTCAACGCCTATATCAACTATCAAACCGCCCTTGACAACGCTCTTTACTTTGCCAGTAACTCTCGCCCCTTCATTGGCAATTTGAAGGATTCTTTCCCAGTTTTTCTTGAATTTTGCCTTCTCATACGAGAGCACCACCATCCCGTCCTTGTTCTCAAGTCGTTCCACTAACACATCCACCTCATCGCCAACTTTTAACTGGGATGGATCGTCAAATTCTGCCAGAGGTATAACACCTTCGCTTTTATAGCCGATATCAACGAGCGCCTCTTTGGGACGAATCTCTATTATTGTGCCTTTTACGATTTCCCCCGGAGCAACGCTGAGTTTGCTTTGCTCAAGGGCTTCCTTCATGCTTAACATAAGTTTATTTTATTTTTCCTACAATCACGAATACAACGAGGATTGCGGACAATGGACATTATCCGCTGAAGTCCTTTGCCCCCGCCGCCACTTCTTTTAGGCTTTCTGTGACCACGGAGGGTTGATTGTTAATTTTTGTTTTTCTCATTATTATCTGAAACATCCGCACCCGCGGAGTTCAGGTAAAGTCAAAAGTTATTACATTTCCTGTAAAACGCAAGGGAAATTTTAAATAAAAAATCGCCATTCCAGCAGATTGCTGAATGCCAATTTTAACAAAATTTTACTAAAGAACTTAAAACCCCTGCTTAAAATATAACCTGTCTCAAAATTGAAAATAATCAAGCATTAATTTTGATAGCACCGGTAGAACCAAATCATTTTAAGTAATATCAAGCAAAAAGCTGTTTGTAGAATAACCGGTTTTAAACCTCAACCGGGTCCAGCGGTTGGAGATTAAGGTATCGGTTATTCCAATTACAAGACCTAAAAAAATAAAAAATTTTGAAAGAATAATGAATACTCCACCGTGTTATAGATGAATGCAGCCAAAAAGTTAACGCACGCCATATTGAGTTCTACATAGGTGGTGGGGGAGAGCGGTGCCTGCCAGAGAGTCTAAGGCAGGCGCCGTTTTTTTAATCGCAATTCAAATAAGCAGAATTTACCGTAAAACTTGTCAATCTATCGACACAAATTCCGCGCGTTCACTATTATTGAGCTAAAGACCGCCCTAGACCAACCGGTTAAATTTTATATCATTTACGCGCGCCAATTATTAATATAAATTGATATTATGCGAACGGTTATATATCCGGGGACTTTTGATCCGATAACAAATGGGCATCTGGATTTAATAAACAGAGCGGTCGTTTTATTTGCTCGGGTTATCGTTGCCGTTGCAAAAAACGAAGATAAAAAACCGCTCTTTACACAGGAAGAACGAATTAAAATGATAGCCGAAAGCGTTAAAAACCTTCCGCAGGTTGAAGTGGAAGGGTTTGACGGGCTTCTGGTTGATTACGTTAAGCAACGCGGCGGTTGCGCGGTTTTGCGCGGATTAAGGGCGGTATCGGACTTTGAATTTGAATTTCAACTGGCTTTGATGAACAGAAAGTTGAATGAAAAGTTTGAAACAATATTTATGATGCCGACCGAGACCTATACATTTTTAAGTTCAAGAATGATAAAGGAAATTGCCAGGCTTGGCGGCGATGTGAGTCCTTTTGTCCCGCCTCAGGTTGAATCGGCTTTAAGGAAAAAACTTGGTTTTTAATTAAAACCGGATTAAATTAAACGGTTAGCCGGCTTCGCCGGCAGAATTGTAGACATTGTTTATTATTAGATTGGCGAGGTTTGTATGCCGATTAAGATAAATATTAATGACCTTGAGAAGAAGGAAATCCTTTTTAAGGGCGCCCTTCCGGTCAAAGAATTAGAAATTGATGGTTTAGACAGGGTGATTCACGCGAATCACGATTTGAATTATGACTTTACCGTTCAAAAAATTGAGAAAAAAATACTATTGAGCGGAAGTCTCTCTATTGATTTAGATTGCGAATGTGTTCGTTGTTTAAAAGAATTTGTCTATAGCATCGTGTTAGATAATTGGGCTTTGATGCTTGAACTTGAAGGCGAAGAGAGGGTTCAGGTTGTAAACGATATTGTTGACTTGACGCCTTATATAAGAGAAGATATTTTGTTAAACTTTCCGTTGCATCCTGTTTGCGAACCTGGGTGCGCGGGGATGCCGGAACTGCTTGCTAGCGACAAAGGCAATGCGCAATCCGGTAAATTGGAACCATTCAACCCCGTTTGGGCTGAACTGGATAAATTGAAATTGAAATAATAAAACTGTTATTAAAATTCTATGGGTGTACCGAAAAGAAAACCGTCACATAGTCGCAGAAGAATGCGTCGGGCGTATAATAGTGTGTTAAAAACGCCGCAACTTGGCGTTTGCCCGCAGTGCGCCGAACCATACATTCCCCACCGTGTCTGCCCCTCTTGCGGGTATTACAAAGGCAGACAGGTCCTTACAATTAAAACAGCCTGATTAATCAGGAGAAAAACGGCTGAACTTTCATAATCTGCCGTTTTTGATTTTAATTGTGAGCTATTCTTAAGCATATAGTAACCGCATTCCATTACATAGTAATGGCGGGTGGTTCTTTTGTTTTTGAAACTGACTCTGGTATAATATGGCTGATAGTAAAAAAATTAGAATCCCGAGAGAAGAGTTTGGATATAAAGGAAGGCCCTGTTCAATAATCTCGGTCGGTTCTTATGTGCCGAAAAAGGTTCTCACAAACGCCGATCTTGAGCGGATGGTTGATACCACAGACGAGTGGATCATAACAAGGACCGGGATTAAAGAGCGCCATATTGCCGAAAACGGCGAACATACTTCCGACCTTGCTGTAAAAGCCGCAAAGGTAGCAATGGAGAGGGCGAAAGTTTCACCCGATGATATAGACCTAATCATTGTGGCAACTATAACCCCGGATATGCCATTCCCTGCTACTGCTTGCCTTGTGCAGAATAAATTAGGGGCAAAACGGGCTGCGGCGTTTGACCTTGAAGCCGCTTGTTCAGGGTTCATTTACGGGCTTGAAGTCGGACAACAATTTATAATGTCGCGCACCTACAATACGGTGCTTGTGATCGGCGCTGAAAAACTCTCTTCAATAGTAGACTGGAAAGATAGAAACACCTGCGTTCTTTTTGGCGATGGAGCCGGCGCGGCGATATTGCAGCATCGGGAAAACTCTCACGGGCTCATTACAGCCTGTATGGGGGCTGACGGCGGAAAATCAAATCTGATCAGTATGCCCGGCGGCGGAAGTATGAACCCGGCAACAATTGATACGGTCAACACCCGGCTGCATTATCTCAAAATGGAAGGAAAAGAAACCTTCAAAAACGCCGTCAACGCAATGTACACAGCCGCAGCAGAGGCGCTGAACAGATGCAACCTTGATGTAACACAGGTAAAATGCATCATCCCGCACCAGGCGAATCGCAGAATTATTGACGCTGTTAAAGACAAGCTCGGTGCAACCGATAGCCAGATGTTTGTGAACCTTGACAAATATGGAAACACATCGGCGGCTTCGGTGGCGATTGCCCTTGATGAAGCGGTGCAAAGCGGCAAAATTGCGCGCGGCGATTATGTGCTGCTGGTTGCCTTTGGCGCCGGACTCACCTGGGCAGCGGCGATAATTGAGTGGTAATTTTTATTCTAATTGTTGACGAATCCTTAAACTGTGTTAAGTTTTATTAAAATCTTATGAGCGCACGAAAATTAGATAGGTCAAATGCTTTTAAACCGGTCGTTGTCCACTCGCGTCAGACCTCATTGTCGCTGTCACCAGAAAAAATAAGGATTCGCAAAAACGGTATAGAATTTTATTCCCCCCACAAAATAGAAGAGTATACCGAAATGTCCATTGAAATTGAGTCCCCCAAAGACGGGAGCAAGGTCAGGTGCGATGGCGTCGTTGTCGCCTGCACAGGCAACAAACATCTCGGATACAACATTGCGATGTTATTTACCGGTGTTAGTTCCATCGCGCAGACGCAACTTGACCACTTTGCAAGGCTCACCTCCCACTAATTTTTATTAAACAGGAGTTAATTCGTATTAACTGGTGGAGATTATGGAACCAGAGTTAGAATTATTTACAAAAATATTATCAACTGCCGTTGAAGCCGGCGCGTCAGATGTTCATATAAAAGTTGACGCCCCGGTCGTATTCAGAATTAACCGGCAATTAATCGCCATTGAATGTCCTACTCCGAATGAAGAATGGATAAATAAAGTTGTCTCAAAGATTATACCGCCGCATTTTGTCCCGAGATTAGAGGCTGATAGAGAAATTGACTTCTCGTATTTTCTTCCAGGCATAGGACGGTTTAGAACCAATGTTTACCAGCAACGCGGCACATTCGCCATCGCAATGCGATATGTGAAGATGAAAGTGCCGAATTTTGAAACGCTTGGCTTGCCCGATACAATTAAAAAGATTGCCGAAGAACCGCGCGGAATTGTGCTCGTTGCCGGAACCACAGGCTCGGGAAAATCAACAACCCTTGCCGCAATGCTTGAACATATTAACGAGAATTTTAAAAAACATATCATCACCCTTGAAGACCCGATTGAATATGTCTTTGAAGACAACCAGTCAATCATTGAACAACGGGAAATTGGTCTGGACACACAGAGTTTCGCAACCGGTTTAAAGAATATGTTGCGTCAAGACCCCGATGTTATTATGGTTGGCGAAATGCGCGACGCAACAAGCTTTCAAGCGGCAATGAGCGCGGCAGACACCGGACACCTTGTCTTATCTACCCTTCACACTACAAACGCGGCGCAGTCAATCGGGAGAATTCTTGACTTTTTCCCTGCCGACGAACGCGAACAGATAAGACGCCAACTTGCTGGCACCCTTTGCGCCGTCATCTGCCAACGTATGGTAACAACAGTTCGCGGCACGGTCACCCCTGCCGTTGAAATCCTTCTCAATACGCCAACCGTGAGAAAACTCCTTGAAGAAAATCGCCTTGAAAAAATTTCTGTCGCGATTGAAACCGGCACCGACGAGGGTATGCAGACATTCAACCAGCACTTGTTAAAACTTGTTCAAGCCGGCATCGTTACCGAAGAAGAAGCCCTCACTAAGGCTTCAAACGCAGAAGCTTTGAAGATGAACCTGCGAGGAATATTCCTAAGCGAAGGCGCAAGAATTATTGGTTAATTTCTTATTATTCGCAAAATTGCGGCAATGTTTCTAATGGCAGACCGCCCGATGGATATTATTGTTCATCCTGTGTAGCGGTCTGTGTAAAAAAATATTTTATGAGGGGATCAAAAACTTATTTATCATTTTGAAATTTTGAAAAATAGGCGTCAATTTCTCCTCTAAGAATGATTCCAGCCTGTTCAAAACAATTTAATAAATCTTCATAAGCGCCCGTGCCGCCAAGAAAATCCCAAAATTCTTTTCCAACAAGAATTTCATTATCCAGATCAAACAAACCCTTCAATGTCCATCGCTGATATGGCTGGGGTTCATACGGATTATATGGAATCGCGATGTATGAATTTATTTTTGCGCCCTCCTCTTTATATAGATATATAGCAATCCATTCTAATAATGTCCGCTTATAACTCTTGAATTCGCTTATATTTGGCTTAGCAGTTTTTAGGTCAAATAGGTAAACCTTCCCGCTATTATCTTTAAGGAGCAGGTCAACTTTTGTCGGTTTTACTTTATGCATTTTTCCATTTTTGCAAACCTTTCTGATCTCTTCGATTTCCTTTTTCTTGTCAGGCGTTCTAATTCTTGTGGATAGTTCATCTAAAATAGTTTGCACAACTCTTTGAGATTCTTCAGAAATTATATTGCCAATATCGTATTGTTTTTTGGAATAAGGAAATTTTGCCTTTGCAAGAGTCTCCGCGACCGGTTCAAAAATGGATGTAATAAAACTCCTATTAAGCGAATGCATAAATGATAACAATGCTATTCTGTCACGACCAAGCAACCTGTAATGGAACGGCATACTATTTGTCTCTGGCTTGTAAGAAATGAATTTATTCCGTAAGCAATTTATAATTATGTTTAAAATCTCTTGTTTTATTGATTCAGAAAGAGCCATTTATTTTTTCCTTAATTGAAATATTGTTTCAGAAAATAGATTATTTCTATCTTTTCAACTCTATGCAGTACCGGTCTATTAACTATTTTCATTCCAGCGAGTTCCGCGATGGCGGGATACAAGTTATATTTATCGTTGGCGACAAGCAATGTATCGTTTTGCTTATATTTTTTAATTCTCCCGTACTGGATCAAGTAAGAAATGTTGGAAACACTTACAGCGCGTTCTAAAAAATTGCTCGCCCACTCGCTTGCTTCCTTCAGGGTTACAAGATTGCTCTCTTTATTTTTTAAAAATGTTAATTGTTTCATCTCTTCCTGAATTCAGTAATCCATTTTAAATCTGTAATCTCGAAATCTTAATATAAATTACACCGCTTTTAAAAAACCTAAAACCATCCACGTTGTTTTTTAACGTTTCCCGACGCTGGATTTTCCAGTTAATTCGTCAGCCAGTTTGTTTGCTTTATAAACTTTTCTCAACGCTTCAAGGATACCTTTTGAACTGACTGCAAGCGCCCGCGCCTGACTGTCTGTATAGTAAAAGTCAAGCACAAGCGACTGGATATTGCCATCGAAGATAATGCCGACAAGTTCTCCACCGCGATTTACAACCGGGCTGCCGGAGTTTCCGCCGATTATGTCAGCAGTGCTAACAAAGTTCAATGGCACATTGAGGTCTAATTTGCTTTTTGCCTTTAGCCAGCGCTCGGGAAGGTCAAACGGCGGTCTGTAATTCATTTGAGCGGCGCGTTCGTAAAGTCCGCGATAAGTCGTCTGATAGGGGATTTGCTTTCCATTTTCTTCATAACCTTTTACCGCGCCAAAGGCTAACCTTAATGTAAATGTGGCATCGGGATATGAATTCGCCCCTTCAATCGCAAAACGCGCCCGGGCAATTTTAGCGTGCGCCTGTTTTTTAATCTCTTCCTGAGTTTCAATAATCTCTCTTACCTTGCGGGATGGCTCGTCTATAAGCCTTGCTAATTCAATCATCGGGTCTTTCAACTCATCTATTGCCGCGAGTCCTTCTTTATATAGTTTTTTCCTCAAGGCAATATCTTTGACTTTTGTGCCGCGGACAAGTTCAGAAGCCCTTTCTGACGGCGATTTTCCGTTTAAAATCTTTTGAACGAGCGGGTTTGACCATCCTAATTTCGAGACCAAAAATGTTAGAGAATCTGTCAGTTTTAATTCTTCGTAATCCTCGTAAATTGGTTTAGGACTAAAAAGGGCTAACTCAAGCGATGGGCGCGCCGAGTCTCTGTATTCGCGGAGTCTTTCGCCGTCTGGTTTCTGGTTTTCCATTGCGACCCTCAGCAGGTCTCGGGCGATTTTAAACAATTCGCTGCGAAATCCGTGCCCATTTTCTAAAAGCCGATATTCAAGCGAGTTTTGTTCAATCACCTTTTGCGCCTGCGCGATCTTGTCCCAGGCATCGGCGCAATCCCGCAATTCAGGACGTTTTGACACTTCCTGTTTTAAACGGTTTTGCTGCGCTATTTTCTTTTCAAAAAATTGCGGGTCTAACAGCCCAGCAAGCCCGCCTTTGCGCGCCTTTCTGCTGTTTTGAACTCCAAACAAATCTTCCATTGCGCGACGGGCATTTTCAGCGTTTCTCTGGCTGTAAGCGATTAATAAAACTTCAAGACGGTTCAACAATTCAAGTGTGTATGGATAACCGTTATCGCGCAAAAACTCTAATTCAGAAACTGTCAATAATCGGTCTGTTCTCCCCGGATGCCCCGAAACAAAGACCAGTTCGTTTTCCGTAACTCCGTTCTGATTCCACCTTAACCAGTGAGGAATCTTTGCAGGTTTTCCGTTTTCATAAACTCTGAAAAAGCAGATATCAAGGCAGTAACGGGGATACTCAAAATTATCCGGGTCGCCTCCGAAAAAGGCAATCTGCTGTTCAGGCGCAAAAACAAGCCGCACATCTGTGTAGCGTTTAAACCGGTACAGATGATAGGCGCCGCCTTGATAGAGCGTCACAACATCGCTGCGCAGTCCGGTTTTTTCAAAAGACTCTTTTTCTATCTGAGCCATTATCTTACGCCGCGCCGCAAAGGCTTCTTCGGCTGTTGCCCCTTTTGGCACGGCTGAATTTACCCGCTCTGTAACATCTTCAATGCTGACAAGCACGTTAAGTTCAAGGTCGTGGCACGGTTTCTCTTCTTCATACGTTCGGGCGTAAAAACCTTCGCGAAGATAATTGTGTTTTTCATCGCTCATCTTTTGAAGAGCGTCTGCCCCGACGTGGTGATTTGACATCACAAGCCCGTCTTCAGAGACAAACGAACCTGAACCGCCGCTGTTGAACCGCACCGAGGATTGTTGCAGATGGACAAACCATTCATCCGTCGGTTCAAATCCATATTTTTCTTTCAGCAACTGGCGAGGCGGGTTGTTGAACAGCCACATCCCTTCATCGCTCAATCCAATCGGCGCAGCGCACATACAGAGACCCAAATTTAATAAAATCAATCCGTTGATTTTCATCTTTCAAAAACAATTTTCCACATTATAGAACAAGAATATTATTCAATCCATAACTTTAAAAAATCCTTCCACCAAATCCGAACCGTTGAACTAAGTTTCAGACAAATCACCAGTACTATCCTCTGTTTACCGCCTTATACATCGCCACAATGTTCTGGGGCGGAACATACGCCTGAATGTTATGAACCTGCTGGAAGACAAATCCGCCGCCTTTATGCCAGATTTCAACCAATCTGCTCACGTGCTCGTAAACCTCGGATGGCTTTGCGTAAGGCAGCACAGTCTGCGTATCGCAGCCGCCTCCCCAGAAAGTCAGGCGGTCTCCAAATTCCCGTTTTAATTCCTCAGGGTTCATCCCTTTGCAACTAATCTGGACTGGATTTATAGCATCAAGCCCGGCTTCAATTAGATCATTTAAAAGTTCTCTAACGCCGCCACAGCAATGGAGCATAATTTTTACGTTCGCAAGTTCTTTTACCCGTTTCCACATTCTGGCGTGACGCGGTTTAAAAAATCTCCTGTACATCTGCGGCGAGATTTGCGGTCCTTTCTGCATCCCCAGATCGTCGCCAAACAGGATAATGTCAATGTATGGGCCTACGGCTGCGAGGAATTTCTCAAGGTTTTTAAGATGTATTTCAACAAGGTTATCCAAAAACCGTTCAGCCCGCTCAGGGTCTTCGGCTAATAGCAATAGAAAGTTATCGTTTCTATAGAAAAACTGGCCTGTCTCAAGCAAGTTGCCGCCGAAGAGCGCAATTATAGCGCGGTCTGTTGAAGCCCGGAGTTTCGCGGCGCCTTCGGCAAGGATTTTATCGCCGTCTGGTCCGCTCGCAATAGGTCCGGGCGGTGACGCAAGCGTGAACCACATTATTTCATCAAAGTATTTTTCAAGATTCTCTATATCATCTTTTTCGGCAAACGGATAATATGCCTGCTCAAAATAAAGGCATCCGTCCGGCATCCTTGCGATGACTCTTCCCGAGCGCGACCTGACAATCCATTCGTTTTCCCCCCTTTCCGGATACGCCCACACGGGCATATAGCACGGCGTACCGTCGGATAACCTCCATTCCTTCCAGTATTTATCTTCAAGCGCAAAACCACGCCCCATCTCAATAGTATCAATCCCGAAGATATCAAGAACATCCTCATCAACAATGGCGATCTGCTGAATTGGGTCGTAAATGCGGATTGGTTTCTCCGGTAAACCTAAATATTTTCTTAATTTTGCATAAGCGATTGCTGATATGCCCGATGAACGATGTCCTGAAAAATCAACAGGAATGCGGTCTGGCTCTTTGTGCTCAATAGCGGTCAAAACACGGTCTTTTCGGGATTTTCTGATGGCTTCGCTCATAAATTCAGTCAATCATATTCAGGGAAAATATAAAGAAAAATTTAAAAAGAAACCTCAAACCTTGAGCACTAAATTCAGTATTTGGTTTTGTGACCGAGTAAAATAGAAGGGTGTTTTTGAGAATATCGCGATACTGTGAAATTACAATTTCTCTCTGTGTCTCCGCGTTCTATTTGTCCACAGAGGTCGCAGAGGAACACAGAGAAAGGCAATTTATTTGACCCGCTCAAGGTCATAACGAATCCCGCAGTCTCGCCACCGCGGTCCAAAAAATATGTGCCTTTAATTCAGCCGTTAATTGTAAAACCTTTACTATGGTTAAAAAGTGATTAGGATGAGGTTTAAAGCAGGTAATTATGCAAATTGAATCAATCAAACTGTTTGCGGAACTTTCGCCAGAAGAAAAGCTGTATTTAAAAAATTCGGCAAGCCTCGTGGATGCGCCAGCCGGAAGCATTGTTTTTAACGAGGGAGACCCCGGCAACGGTCTATATCTGATTAAATCGGGAAAGATTCAGGTTCTTTCCAATGTTGGAAAAGGAGAGGAAAAGGTATTCGCAACGCTTGGAAAAGGAGATATTCTAGGAGAGATGGCGATTGTTGAAAACGAAAAACGTTCAGCCACGGCAAAGGCGGTTGAGGATAGCGAGCTCTATTTTATCCCGAGGGATATTGTGCTTGAAGTGCTTGAACGTTCGCCAAAGTTTGCCCTTTCAATGTTGCGCGAAATTAGCCGCAGGTTGCGGGAGTTTAACAAACATTACATTTACGAAGTTTTGCAGGCTGAACGGCTCGCGATAGTCGGCAGGTTTGCCCGTTCAATTGTTCACGACCTGAAGAATCCGCTAAACATAATCGGATTCGCCGCGGATATGGCTGCTATGGAAAACGCAACGGCTCAAGCCCGCGCGGAGGCTCGCGCTCGCATTCGCCGCCAGATTGACCGAATTTCAAATATGGTCAATGAACTCCTTGAATTCACCCAGGGCGCTCATACCTCTATTATTCTTACACTTGCGGATTATCCCCGATTTGTGTTGCCGCTGGTTGAGGAGTTGAGCCAGGAAGCGCAATTAAAAAAGGTTCAGATAATTCTTGAAAATGAACCGCCGATGGTAAAGGTTCAAATGGCGCCGCAGAGATTAAGCCGCGTGTTTTATAACCTCGTTCACAATGCGATTGACGCTATGCCAAACGGTGGAAAAATTTTTATACGGTTCTTGCTTCAAGGCGACAAAGTTGTTACTGAAATTCAGGACACCGGCGCCGGGATTCCTTATGAGGTCTTCGCTCACCTATTTGAAGCATTCTATACTTACGGCAAATCTCACGGAACAGGGCTCGGGCTTTCAATATGCAAACGGATAATAGAAGACCATAATGGATCAATTTCCGCGCGCAACGACCCGCAAAAAGGCGGCGCAATATTTTCATTCGCGCTTCCCTGCCAGCTAATGTAAAATTAAATTGCAAGATGAACAGAATCCGTCTTCTGCCAGATTATGTGGCAAACCAAATAGCCGCAGGCGAGGTTGTTGAACGACCGGCGTCTGTTGTAAAGGAATTGGTTGAAAATTCTTTAGACGCCAGCGCCACAAAGATAACCGTTGAAATCAGCATCGGCGGACGGAGCCTGATACGGGTTACTGACGACGGAATCGGTATGAACCGCGACGACGCCCTGCTGGCGCTTGAACGCCACGCCACAAGCAAAATCCAGAAAGCCGAAGATTTGCATTCTGTCACGACGATGGGTTTTCGCGGCGAGGCTCTGCCGAGCATCGCAAGCGTTAGCAAATTTGTCCTTACAACGCGCGAACGGGACAACGATTCAACTCAGGAGGCTACGCAGATTATCGTTCACGGCGGCAAAATTGCGGCGGTCAAAGCCGCAGGCGCCCCGGCAGGCACAACCGTTGAAGTTCGCCAGCTGTTTTTCAACCTCCCAGCGCGCCGCAAATTCCTCCGCAGCCAGCAAACCGAAGAGGCGCATATCCAGCATTACTTAACCCTCGCCGCTATCGCCCACCCCGAAGTTGCCTTTGAGTATATCCGCGATGGACACCTGATATTTCAACTCCCGGCAATAAAATCCCCCGTCCGCCTCACCGCGCTCAAAGAACGATTGCGCGCCCTAAAAAAATGGGAACAGGAATTTCTCCCGCTTGATGTTGAAGGGGAGTTAAAAGAGGATTTTTCAGAAATTAATCAAAACGAAGAGGCTTTTCCGGTGATTGAACGGGTAAAGATAAAACTGACTGGTTTCATCGGCGCCCCGGGAATTTCAAGAGCCACGCGCGATGACCAGCATATCTTTGTAAACCGTCGTCCAGTTGAAAACAAAGGACTTAACTACGCCTTGCTTGAAGGCTACCACACAGCATTGATGAAGGGACGCTACCCGGTCTGCGTTCTGTTTCTTGAAATTGACCCTGCCGCCGTGGATGTGAATATCCATCCGACAAAAAGAGAGGTCAAGTTCCGAAACGAACGGCTTGTCCGTCAATTTGTATCTGGCGCTATTCGCTCAGTCCTGTTCAAACTGAACGAGCCAGAAAAATCACTGTTTATCTCGCAACCCCAAACGCAACCGCTAAAACAACCTGCGCCGTCGGTTCCATTAATCGGAACGTTTGAACCGTCTCAATTGCCCCTTCAAACCGATAATTCACTGCCTGTAGAGATCGCAGTTCAACCGCTGATAAGCCATTCTCTAAATCCACCTTCAACAAGACAAACAGAATCGCGGGAAATTGAAGAGGTCAAATGCCCGCAGGCGGAGTTAAACAAACCGCCGCAAACATCCGTTCAGTCTCAAAATGAATTTAATCAAAATTTTCAACCCGGTAGCGGCGCCACGCCGTTATTAAAAGTCCCGCTCCGATACTTAGGCGTAATTGGAAGACTCTATATCGTTATGGAATCAGACCGCGGACTTGTTTTAATTGACCAGCATGCCGCGCATGAGCGAATCCTGTTTGAACAGATGATGGAGCGGTTTGACAGAAGCGACGCCCCCTCTCAAAGACTTCTTTTGCCCGAAACCGTTGATATCGGCGCCAAAGAATCGGAAATTTTAAGAAAACATTTAGCCGTCCTAAACAAACTCGGAGTCGGCTTGAGTGAATTCGGCGAACGCACATTCCTTCTTGATTCTCTGCCAACATTTCTAAAAATAACTAATCCGAAAAGATTCGTGTTAAACCTGATTGACGAATTAAAAATCCGGTCTGAAGAATTAAGCCCGTCAAAACTAAACGAAGAACTCATCGCAAGAACCGTTTGCCGCCACGCGGTCAAGGCAAACGACCCGCTTACTGAAACCGAGTTAATAGAACTGATTGAAAAACTGAAACAATGCCAGATGCCCTATACCTGCCCGCACGGCAGACCAACCATCATAGAGATTAATTATAAAGAACTGGCAAAAAAATTTGGCAGAATAGTTTAATCTTTAAATAATCAGTCTTAACCGGACACCAATGAACGGATAAACCAGATTAAGTTAGAACTCAGCATTTCCCGGTGTCCTTGGATATGGAATAACATCCCGTATGTTAGAGACGCCGGTTAAGAACATCAAGAGTCGTTCAAATCCAACGCCGAATCCGGCGTGTGGAACAGAGCCATACCGTCGCAGATCAACATACCACCAGTAATCTTCCGCCGAGAGTTTATGATATTTCATATTCTCAAGCAAAAGTTCAAGCCGCTCTTCTCGCTGAGAGCCGCCAATGACCTCGCCTATCCCCGGCACAAGCAAATCCATTGCCGCAACCGTTTTCCCATCTTCATTTATCCTCATATAAAACGGCTTGATCTCGCGCGGATAATTATAAACCGTAACCGGAGATTTGAAGTGTTCTTCGGTCAGATACCGTTCGTGTTCGGATTGAAGGTTCGCCCCGTATTCAATCGGAAATTCAAATTTTTTACCCGATGCTTTTAATATCTTTAAAGCTTCATCGTACGGAATTCGCACAAACGGACGATCTGCCACAAATTCAAGCCGGTGCCGCAACTGTTTATCAACAAACTTTTCAAATATCTGCAAATCGTCGCCGCTGTTACTAAGCATATATTTAGCCATTTGTTTGATAAACTCTTCGGCTAAATTCATATCGCCTTCAAGGTCGCAAAACGCCATTTCCGGCTCAATCATCCAGAACTCCGCCGCGTGGCGGGCGGTGTTTGAATTTTCAGCGCGAAATGTCGGACCAAAGGTATAAATATTTGACAACGCGCAGGCAAACGTCTCGCCTTCAAGTTGTCCGCTAACGGTAAGATAGGTCGGCTTGCCAAAGAAATCTTCCTGAGGATTTTTGTCAATATCGCCTTTTAACGTTGTGACTCTGAACATTTCTCCGGCGCCTTCGCAATCGCTTGCGGTGATTATAGGTGTATGGACATAGACAAAATCGCGTTCTTGAAAGAATTTATGAACAGCAAACGCTATTCTGCTACGGGTTCTAAAGACAGCGCCGAAGAGGTTTGAACGGGGGCGAAGGTGGGCTATTGTTCGTAAAAATTCAAGTGTGTGCCCCTTTTTCTGCAACGGGTAGGTGGAGTCGGCGATGCCGATTAATTTAATCTCCTTTGCCCTCAACTCCCATTTTTGACCGCTTGCCGGTGATTCAACAAGCGAGCCAGTTATTTCCACCGACGCCCCGGTAGTGTAGCGGTTTATCTCTTCATAGCCGGCAACCGTAGATTCAACAATCACCTGCAGGTTTGTCAAACAGGAGCCATCGTTGACCTCTAAAAATGAAAAACCTTTAGAATCCCTGCGCGTTCGTATCCATCCTTGGACAAGCGCGGATTCAACCGGTTTGTCCGAATTAACAAGATATTTTATCAATGTTCTCATACACCAGCATCAGCTGGATTTAATTTATATAAAAGGTTTGCAATTATAAAGTTAATTTGGGATAATTTGGCTTTACTAAATCAGAAACAGGTGTAATGTGGAGTCAGGTATGCGAAACGAATTGAAGTTTTTATTTGCCGTCATTGGTCTTGTCGCGATTGTTAGCGGATGCGCCGGTCCGGAGAAGAAACTTGGTCGCGGCATAACAAATGTGACTGAATTTGTCAGAATGGGCGAGATTCGTCGTTCGGTAGAACAGTCTGCGCTCTGGGAAGGAGCCGATAGCGCGTATACCACCGGCTTCATACGGGGATTTAACCGCAGCCTTGCCCGCACCTTGATGGGCGCCTATGAAATCGTCACATTCCCGCTCCCGAGTTATGAGCCAATGTTCACCAATAAGTTCTCTCCAAATCCGGTCTTTCCTGATAGTTATAAACCAAACCTCATTGAAGACCAGACCTTTGCCCCCGACACCTCGCTCGGATTTGCCGGCGGCGACGTCATCCCGTTCGCGCCCGGAAGCAGATTCAGAATTTTTGATAATTAAAATTCTTGCGGCAATTTTAACTTTTTTTGATGACTGAGATTACAAAGGAATCGTGTTGTAAAGTTAATCTATTTCTCAAGGTTTTAAGAAAAAGACCCGACGGCTTTCACGACATTGAAACAATCTTCTATCCTGTCCCTTTGTATGACTATTTAAAACTCTCGCGCAAAGGCGTCGGAATTCGTCTAACCTGCAGCAATCCCGCCCTTCCAACAGACTCCCGCAACCTTGTCTATAAAGCCGCCGCCGCGTTTTTAAACAAATTAGGAAGCCAGAATGAGGGCGTTGAAATCTATCTTGATAAACGGCTACCGATCGCGGCAGGCATCGGCGCCGGCAGTTCAAATGCCGCAAATACATTATTAAGTCTAAACGAATTGTTCGGATTTCCGTTTTCTCAGGAGCAACTTTTTTCCCTCGCCGCAGCCATCGGCTCAGATGTTCCGTTCTTTCTTCAACCGCAACCTGCAATTGCCACCGGCAGAGGAGAAAAACTTCAACTGCTTGAGCCGCTCTTAGCGCTTAAAGAGAAATTTTTATTAATGGCTTATCCGGGATTTGGCGTCTCTACGCAATGGGCATATAAAAAACTGGCTGAATATCCTGAATTATTCAACGTTCCGCTGACGGCTCAACATCTTATAAATTCATTGCAAACTAAACCGCTTGAAGAAGCAGCCGCTGGATTTTTTAACTGCTTTGAAACTCCAGTGTTTAAAAAATATCCGATTCTCGGAATTTATAAAGAATTTCTACTGGAGCGCGGCGCCGTCGTTTCTTTAATGTCGGGCAGCGGTTCAACAACATTTGCAATTGCAAACTCAAAAGAGATTGCTGAATCGCTGCGCGAAAAATTCATAAATAAATTCGGCTCAACCCTCTGGACTGCCGTTGTTAAAATCTAACTACAAATTGATTATCTTGATGCGCTGTATTACGATATTCTTCATTATTTTATAATTTTTTAACAAATTGAATTTATGAAATCTGATAACAATAAAATTGTTTATACCGATAGTTTTGTTTCAAGACACATAGGACCGCGGCGCGATGAGATTGCTCAGATGGCTATGGAAGTCGGGGCAAAAGACCTTGACGACCTTATATCTCGGGCAATGCCGTCGCATATAATTTGTAAAGAAACCATTCATTTGCCCGAACCGATCAGCGAAAACGCCGCGCTTGAAAGGCTTCAAAACTATGCAGCAAAAAATCAGGTTTTCAAATCATTCATCGGAATGGGATATTACGACACTTTTACGCCGCCGGTGATTCAGCGCAATATCCTTGAAAATCCCGGCTGGTATACCCAGTATACGCCATACCAGGCTGAAATCTCGCAAGGCAGGCTTGAAGCCTTGCTTGTTTTTCAAACAATGATTCGCGACCTTACCGGGCTTGAAATCGCAAACGCATCGCTCCTGGACGAGGCAACCGCCTGCGCGGAGGCTATGCGGATGTGCCACCGGCTAAGAAAAAATCTTGCCGCAAACAAATTCATCATCAGCGCGGACGCTCACCACCAAAACATTTCTGTGGTTAAAACCCATTGCGACGCAATCGGAGTTGAATTAATCGTAACGCCGCTTGCAGAAGCGAAAATAGATGAAACCGTATTTGGAATTCTCATTCAATACCCTTCCACTAAAGGAGAGATATGGGATATTGAATCGCTCGTTCAAACCGCTCACAGCAATGGCGCCCTTGCCGCGGTGGCTACAGACCTTATGGCTTTACTTCTGATAAAATCGCCCGGAGAACTCGGCGCTGATATCGCCGTTGGCAGCGCCCAGAGATTTGGCATTCCAATGGGATACGGCGGCCCGCACGCCGGTTTCCTCGCCACGCGCGAGGCTTTTAAACGGCAGATGCCGGGCAGACTTGTTGGAATTTCAAAAGATTCTCGCGGCAAACCGGCTTATCGCCTTGCCCTGGGCACCCGCGAACAGCATATCCGCCGCGAAAAAGCAACCAGCAACATCTGCACCGCCCAATCGCTGCCGGCAATTATGTCGGCTATGTATGCTGTCTATCACGGTCCGGACGGTCTTAAAAAGATCGCCGATCGGATCAACAAACTCGCGGCAATCTTTGCTAACGGAGCGAAAAAATTAGGATATAACATCGCCTATGAAAGTTTCTTTGATACTGTTTGCGTAAAATCCGATAAAATAAGTTCAAGTCAAATCGAAAAAATTGCCAGACAGAACGGCGTCAATATCAGAGTCATAGACCAGAACACCACAGCGGTCTCGTTTGATGAAACAAAAACCGTTGATGACGCGCATCTTTTGCTCAAAATCTATAATCAGAATCAAGAACCGCAATTTTTTGAGCAATTGCTAAATTCAACACTCTCTCCGATACCGCCGCAGTTGATACGAACAGGTCAATATTTAACAAATCCAGTTTTCAATTCTTATCATTCAGAAACTGCGATGTTGCGGTATTTGAGAAAACTTGAATCGCGCGACCTATCGCTTACTGCGTCAATGATACCGCTTGGTTCCTGCACTATGAAATTGAATCCGGCTTCAGCTATGATGCCGCTCTCCTGGCAGGGGTTCAACCGCCTTCATCCCTACGCCCCGGCAGAACAAACTCGCGGGTATGCCGAACTGCTTAAAGAACTTGGCGATTGGCTTTTGCAAATTACCGGATTTTCAGGAATCTGCTTTCAACCAACGGCTGGCTCGCAAGGCGAATATACCGGTCTGTTAATCATTCGCGCTTATCATAACAGTAGAAACCAGTCGCAACGGAATATCTGCCTGATTCCTCAATCAGCCCACGGCACAAATCCGGCAAGCGCGGCAATGGCAGGGCTCTCTGTTGTAACCGTAGCCTGCGATAAAAACGGGAACATTGAGGTTGAAGATTTAAGACAAAAAGCATTGCAGAACAAAGACCATCTTGCGGCTCTGATGGTCACCTACCCTTCAACCCATGGAGTGTTTGAAGATTCAATAATTGAGGTCTGCAAAATCATACATCAAAACGGCGGTCAGGTCTATATGGACGGCGCAAATATGAACGCCCTCGCCGGGCTCTGCCGTCCTGTGGACATCGGAGCCGATGTTTGCCATCTTAATCTTCATAAAACATTCGCAATCCCGCACGGCGGCGGCGGACCCGGCGCAGGTCCAGTCTGTGTCGCAAAACATCTCGTTCCATTCTTGCCAGCGCGCCCGCTTGAACAGCCAGATAAATATCACGTCGGAGCTGTCTCAGGCTCCCCTTACGGCAGCGCTCTCATCCTTACTATTTCCTGGTCTTACATCGCCTCTTTAGGAATTGAAGGAATAAAACAAGCCTCAAAGGTCGCAATCTTAAACGCAAACTATATTGCGAAAAAACTTGAGCCTTACTACCCGGTGCTTTATCGCGGACAAAACGGAATGGTCGCTCACGAGTGCATTTTAGATATGCGAAAATTCAAAAATGTCACAGTTGAAGATATTGCTAAAAGGTTGATGGATTACGGATTTCACGCGCCAACAATCTCCTGGCCTGTGCCGGGAACAATTATGGTTGAGCCGACAGAAAGCGAACCCAAATCCGAGCTTGACCGCTTTTGCGAGGCAATGATTTCCATCTATCAAGAAATCTCAGAAATAGAATCCGGCTCAGCAGACAAATCTAACAATCTGCTCAAAAACGCACCTCACACGGCAGACACAATCGCAAGCGACAACTGGGACAAACCATACACGCGCCAGCGCGCCGCATTCCCGGCAAAGTGGCTATATGATTATAAATTCTGGACTCCAGTAGGACGCGTTGACAATGTGTTCGGAGACCGTTATCCAGTCTGCGCCTGCCAGTGAAAACAAACCCCGTTTATGACAACGGATTTGCAAAGATAGTCTTTGCTGTGAAACTTGCCTTGCACCGCAAGGCGAAAGCAGAGTTGTTCTCCGCTTGCGAGCCGCCGCGGCGACGCCAATACAGTTTAGCCCTGTATTGTCGGATAATTTATCTTGCTGGCAATTCTGGTTTTATTCTTAACGTGTGAACAAGAAACGAGAGTTTGTCCGCAGATTCCTCTATAAGTAGAGATGTCGGTTTGCCGGCGCCATGCCCGGCGCGGGTTTCAATCCTTATTAAAATCGGCGCGCTGCCGCCCTGCGCGTTCTGAAGCGCCGCCGCATATTTGAAACTATGAGCGGGAACAACCCGATCGTCGTGGTCTGCGGTTGTTATTAATGTTGCCGGGTATTTGACTCCTTTTTTTACATTGTGATATGGCGAATATGCCAGAAGCGCCTTGAATTCTTCCGGATTGTCCGGCGAACCATAATCAGAGACCCACGCCCAGCCGATTGTGAATTTGTCAAATCGCAACATATCCATAACCCCGACAGCAGGCAACGCGGCGCCGAATAGATCAGGTCTCTGGTTTAAAACCGCTCCAACAAGCAACCCGCCGTTGCTGCCTCCGGCAATCGCTAATTTGCGCGGCTCGGTATAACGGTTTATGATCAGATATTCTGCCGCAGCAATAAAATCATCAAACACATTCTGCTTTTTAAGTTTTGTCCCGGCTTGATGCCATTCCTCCCCATATTCGCCGCCGCCGCGAATATTCGCCACTGCGTAAACGCCCCCCATCTCCATCCAGACAAGATTTGGCACCGAAAACGCAGGCGTTATTGATATATTGAACCCGCCATATCCGTAAAGCAGAGTCGGATTTTTGCCGTTTAATTTTAACCCCTTTTTAAAAGTAATAAACATCGGCACCGTCGTCCCGTCTTTGCTTTTATAAAAGACCTGACGCGTTTCAAAATCATCGGGATTAAACTTCACCTCTGGCTTTTTAAACAACGCGGTTTTCCTGCTCTTTAAGTCAAAACGATAGACCGTTCCGGGCGTTGTAAAACCGCTAAATGTGAAAAACGTTTCGGTATCTTCTTTTTTACCGTAAAACCCCGAAACAGTGCCTATGCCCGGCAGTTCAAGTTCATATTCAAATTTCCCATCAAGCGTGAAAATCTTTACCTGACTGCGCGCGTCTTTTAAATAAGTCACAATAAATCTATTTCCAACAACGTTTACACCAGTCATTGTTTCTTTAGCTTCAGCAACCAGTTCCCGCCAGTTTTCCCGCTGCGGGTTTCGGATATCAATCGCAATAATCCTGCCGCGCGGGGCGTTCAAATCTGTCCTGAACCAGAACACCTCGCCATCATTGTCAATAAAATCATACGCGGCGTCAAAATCGGTCAAAAGCGGCGTTACCTTTGCCTGCGGCGCTTTAAGGTCAAGATAAAATATTCTCCGTTTAGGACTTGTTCCCTGAGAGACTGAAATAATCAAAAACCTGCCATCGCTCGTGGTTTCAGGGCTAAAATTCCACTCTTTCTGGTCTGGTCTGTGATAAATCAATACATCTTCATCCTGCGGCGAACCGAGCTTATGGTAATAAAGTTTGTGATAATAATTAACCTGCGTCAGTTTTGATGAATCAGACGGTTTGTCAAACCTGCTATAGAAAAACCCTTTTCCATCCACCGTCCATACCGCAGATGAAAATTTTACCCATTCAACTTTATCCGGCAAATCCTCGCCTGTTTCCACATTCCGAACGCGCCATTCCTGCCAGTCAGAACCGGCGGTGGCAATCCCGTAGGCGGCATATTTTCCATCCTCAGTTATCGCAAGCCCGCTCAAAGCAACTGTGCCGTCTTTTGCAAACAGATTCGGATCAATCAACACCTTTGGCGCGCCGTCTAAACTCTCAACGGTATAGATAACATTCTGATTCTGCAATCCGTTGTTGTGTGAATAAAAATAACGATTCCCTTTTTTAAACGGCGCCCCGAATCGCTCAAAATTCCACAACTCTGTGAGCCTCCGCTTTATCGCCTCTCGCTGGGGTATTTTGCCAAGAAAATCAAATGTAACCCGGTTCTGCTCCTCAACCCATTTTTTAACCTGCTCTGAATTCAAATCTTCAAGCCACCTATACGGATCGCTAACCGCAACACCGTGATAATAATCAACGTAATTTGTACGCGCAGTTACAGGATAATTTAACCGATGCCTGTTATGGGCGCAGGAAGTCATTATGAAAAGTGAACCAACCATCGCAACTGATATTAACCCTGTTAATTTTAAACTATTGCTCATCATCTTTATTCCGATTTTTAAAAGCGGATTTTTCTAAAACAGTATGACTGATAAATATTATAATTCTGCCTTTAAACGCGCCAGCGGATTTTATTTCAATTCACCAGCCTGTACCAGTTATCTCGTTGGTGAGGCTCGTAACCTGCGTCTCTGATCAAGCGGCGCATATCTTTCACCGCCATCCTGTAACAGGCGCCAGCCTGCCGCACCACATTTTCTTCAATCATTATGCTGCCAAGGTCGTTTGCTCCAAACTTCAACGCAATCTGACCAATCTGCGGACCTTGAGTAACCCATGACGCCTGCACATTCTCAAAATTATCAAGATATATCCGCGCCAGCGCCTGGGTTTTTAGATAATGATGCGCGCCAAGCGGGGGCAGTTTTAACCGCGTATTCTCCGGCTGAAATGTCCAGCAGATAAACGCGGTAAATCCGCCGGTTTTATCCTGCTGAACCCGCAACCTGTCAAGATGTTCAATCCTCTCTTCAACCGTCTCAATATGACCGAACATCATCGTTGCGCTTGTTTTTAATCCCAATCTGTGCGCAACATCCATCACCCGCAACCACTCGCCGGTCGTGGCTTTAAGAGGCGAAATCTGTTTCCTTACCCTGTCCACGAGTATCTCCGCCCCGCCGCCGGGTATTGAACCAAGCCCGGCGCGTATGAACTGCTTTAAAATATCTTCTAACGGCAAATTAAATATTTTTTCAAAGTGAATGAATTCGCTCGGACTGAACCCGTGGATGTTGATTTGAGGAAATTTAGATTTGATATGGCTTAACAGGTCAAGATACCACTGCAACGGCAACCCGGGATGATGTCCCCCCTGCAACAAAATTTGCGTCCCCCCCAACGCGATTGTCTCTTCAATCTTTTTATCAATCTCATCAAAACTAATCACATACGCGTCAGCCGCCTTTTCTCTTCTCCAGAAGGCGCAAAACTTGCAATAAACATTGCACACATTGCTGTAATTAATGTTCCGATCAACGATATAAGTAACAATTTTATTGCCGTTGCCGCCATACGCCTTTGCCTTTGCAATGTTGCGGCGTCTATCGGCAAGCGCGCCAAGTTCTTCAAGCGGCAGGTCATAAAGCGCGCGGGCTTCATCCGCGCTTATTCGCTCGCCATCCCAAACCTTCTGCTTCAATTCATCCGTGCATTCAACACAGGTCATAATTTATATAATTTAAACTCAAAACAGATTCGGGCAAGTTGCAAAGAAAAAACAGACAGCCCCCTCTTTGAAACCAGTCCAACACGCGAAGCAACAATTTTTATGAACAGCCCTTTTGCGCGGGATAAGCCGCCTTTAACCCCGCCAGACCTAATTTTAAAACCAACTTCCTTCCTTTTACCAATTGTCCTGGTTATTGCGGCGGCTCGCGAAAAACCACATCGTCGGGCAGTTCATTGGTGTCATCCGGCATTTTCGGAAAATGCCGCGTCAACGTCTCCCCCACGCGATTTACAGCCAGTACTATCGCCTCTGTAAATTTTTCCTGACGCAATAAATCGGTCATCTCGCTGGCAATCTTTTTCCAGAAATCATCGCCGCATTTTTGATGAACCGCCGCGTCGCCCCAGAGAGCAAACTGACGAGTTTTTGGCGCAAAATAGATTAAAACGGCGTTCCTGTCGCGCGTTTTGTCCATTCCCAATTTAAAAAATTCTGTCTTTGCGGCTTCAAGCGCGTCGCGCGCATCCCTTGAATCAACAACGACGCGAATTTCTCCTGATGTCGTTTTTTCAACACCGGCAATCGCCTCAGCGATCTTTTTATCATCAAGTTTTTTTACAAAATCACGCGCCTTCATAAACATTTATTTCCTTTACCAGCTTCCGCTTGCGCCGCCGCCGCCTGAACTGCCGCCACCTCCACTAAATCCGCCGCCGCCACCTCCGCTCCAGCCGCCGCCAGAACCGTAGCCGCCAGTAGTAATAGTAAATGGACCCCACCGCCGCGTCCTGCCCGCGCCCGTATACTGATATCTCATCCGCGAGATAACTATAACCGTCGTCAACCAGAAAATCATAAAAGCAAGAAACGGAATTGCCGCAATCGGAAGCGCAGGCGCCCTGGAATTCGCAACAGGTTTATACTCTCCTTTTATCGCGGAATTAATCGCGCTTATCCCGCTCTTTATCCCCCCGCTGTAATTGCCCGAGCGGAAAAACGGCGCGATCTTTTCATCTATAATCCGCTTGGCAATTGCGTCCGGAATCACCCCTTCCAAACCATATCCGACTTCAATCCGCAACTTCCTGTCCTTAATAAAAATCAGCAACAGCACCCCGTTGTTTTTCTCTTTTTTACCTATCCCCCAGGCGCGGAAAAGACGGTTTGCGTAATCCTCAAGCGCCTCGCCAGAAGGCAGAGATTCATATATCGCGACTACAACCTGACAAGATGTCTGCCTTTCTATATCGGAAAGCATTTTATCTATATCGGCTATATCCTGCTGGCGTAAAACCCCGGCTTTGTCAACAATGTATTGAGACGGCGCGGGAGGCAGTTGAGCCGCAAAAGAGACCAGACCTGCGCAGAATAAAACCGCCAACGCCACAGAGTAAAACGCGCGTCTTGCTCTGCCAGCCGAAAGATTGAAGTTAACAACACAAGCAAACATTTATTTTGTCCCCGACGCAGATGACGGCTTCTGATTAAAATCAAAATTGACCTGTGGCGGTTTCTCAGCCCCGGGCGTAGCTTCAAAATACGGTTTGGGATTGAATCCTAAAGCCCCTGCAAAAAACACCCACGGCACACTCTTAATCGCCGTATTGTAGGCGCGAACCGCTTCGTTAAAATCGCGCCGCGCCACGACTATGCGGTTTTCCGTTCCTTCAAGTTGAGCCTGCAGATCGCGAAAATTGGCGCTCGCCTTCAACTCCGGATACCGCTCAACAACCACAAGCAACCGCGATAAGGCAGACGATAGTTGCGACTGAGCTTGATCAAACTGCTTCAGTTTTTCCGGGTTATCCGGCGCGTTTGACAGCTGAATTTGACCAACGCGGCTTCGCGCCTCAACCACTTCGTTCAAAACCGTTCGCTCAAAATTCGCCGCCCCGGAGACTGTTTTTACCAGATTAGGCACAAGGTCTGCGCGCCTCTGGTAATCGTTCTGCACCTGAGCCCAAGCAGCCTGCACCGCCTGGTCTAACCTCACCATCCTGTTATAACCGGCGCACCCGCCAGCAATAACCAACACTATCCCAACAACAATAATCCCCAGCCAGATTGAAGCCTTATTCATACCTAAAAATTACAACGTTTTAAAGATTAGTAAAGATTTAAGGGAGAAAACAACGAAGGCTGAGCATTTCAAAAAAAATCAAATATTGGGTAAATTTAAATTTGAAAAATTTTTTTGGACTGCAATGCTGCTGGAGCAGACGCAACACCGCTTTGTGAGTTTAAATATCACAAGATTAAATGTCCGTATTCGGCAAAGGTTTCGGGATAAACGCGCTGTAACCTGTTGGCTGCCTTACATATACGCCGGCTCTGCTGTTTTTTCCATATTATACCTACACTATAATATACAGAATTAATTTTTCCATATTATACCGATGGTTTAATATGGAAGGAAAATCTTTTTATATTATACCTAAATTAAATATGCATTTAGTCCCTTGACTTAATACCTCTCTCAAAAAGCGCTTTATTCAATTCAGTTTTAAAATAAATCCATAGATTCAATTGCTCGGCGCTAAAGCGTTAACCGTTCAGGTTATTATTTATAATTTAACCGGCATTGGCGGAACTATGTTTTAAAATTTTTCCCTGCAAGCTAACGACCACAAGTTCAATCGCCACAGGTCTGGTGGCTTTTGATACCGCCTTCTGCGCAAGTCTAAAAAGTCCAAAACAACACGGAACTTGCATTATTACAACCGTGATTGATTTAATCCGCGCATCGTCTATCAGACGGACTAATTTATCCAGATAAACATCCTGGTTTGTATCAAGTTTCGGGCAGGCAATTGCGAGCGTTTTTCCCGATAAAAATCGTTTATGAAAATCTGCAAAGGCAAACGGGACGCAATCGGCGGCGAGCAACAAATCGGACTCCTGATAGTGCGGGGAAAGCGAATTGATCAGGTGAAGCTGGATAGGCCAGTGAGTTAATTTTGACGGATTTATTTCATTGCCGCTGGTCAAATCTTCCAGAGTTGCAGATTTATCGGGTTCAGCAACTCTATTTTTCGGTAGAAAACTCATTGACATTGAGCCCGGACATCCCGAACGGACGGTCGTCTTTGACGCGATGTTAGAGGGATAGTAATTAACAGATTTAAGATAATCGGTTGCCACGCGCAGATGTTCTAATTCATTATGCTGTTTTAAATGCTCAAGGTGGGCTCGCACCGCTGTTTCGCCCCGTTTTATAACCTCTTTTAAAACCGCAATTTCATCATAAACAGGGGCATCTCGTTCTTCAACTGTAATAGCGCCGCGCGGGCAATGTCCAATACACGCCCCCAGTCCGTCGCAATTAGGTTCGTTAACCAATTTTGCTTTTCCGTTGACTATCGCGATGGCGCCTTCCGGACAGTTTGGAATACACTCCCCGCAACCGTCGCATTTCTCTTCATCAATTTTTATTACCCGACGCCTGATTGTTTTTGAAATTAAATTCATAATAGCAACATATACCGAACTGGCGTCGGGTGTTTTGACGGATGTCAAATTTGTTTAATTATCAACTTTTACACTGCGGGCAATTTCCACGGCGCGCGATATGGTTTGCTGACCCATTTGGCAAGTTCGGCATCGCCAATGATCTCTTCTTTCGCCGGGTCCCATTTTATTTTCTTTTGAGTCCGTATAGAGATATTGCCGAGATGGCAAATGGTTGCCGACCTGTGCCCAATCGCTACGTCGCAGATTGGAAGTTTTCTGCTCTTTATGCAGTCCAGCCAGTTTTGATGATGATTCTTGCTCTCGTAAAGGTGGACATCGGTCTCTTTGAGCGGCTCTTCAAGGATTGATTCCGGATCGGATTCAATATTGCCGCGCGTAACATAAATTGATCCTTTTTCACCGATAAATGTGGTTCCATTTTTAGCCGCCGGACTTTCGCAATACAAAGTTACGCCGTTTGCGTATTTATATGTGACGGTGAATTTTTCCGGCACTTCATAACGTTTTTGCGGGTCAAAAGAAGCTGTGCCTTCGATCTCCACCGGACCGCTTTCGTCCATTCCGAGTCCCCACTGCGCAATGTCAATGTGATGCGCCCCCCAGTTCGTCATCTGTCCGCCGGAGTAATCCCAGAAAAACCTGAAATAGTAATGGACACGGTGTTTGTTGTACGGGCGCCACGGAGCCGGACCAAGCCACATATCGTAATCCAATTCCGGTGGCGGTGCGCTATCAGGAACAAGCGGCTCTTTTGTCCAGTTAACACCCGGTAAACCGACGCGGACGGTATGAATCTTTCCTAACCGACCAGAACGAACATATTCGCATGCCTTTCTAAAGCGCGGGTCAGAACGTTGCTGACTCCCTGTTTGGAGAATTCGATTATATTTGCGCGCAATCTTTACAAGAACCTGTCCCTCGTGAATCGTTAACGTCAGCGGTTTTTCGCAATAGACATCTTTCCCGGCAACCATTGCGTCGGCAGCCGCCAAAGCATGCCAGTGGTCTGGGGTGGAGATCAATACAGCATCAATTGATTTATCTTCAATCATTTTCCGATAATCTCCAAATGTGGCTACCTTGCGGTCTGGTATCGCCTTCAGAATCATATCGTGAGCCGACTTGAGATTATTTTTATCCACATCGCAAACAGCAACGGCATTCTTAATCAATGCCCGCATATTGCTTTTGCCCTGACCGCCGACACCGATAAAACCGACGCGGATAAATTCACTCGGATTTTCTCCAGTCTGAGCCTTAGTTTTATTTAGGAAGATATTTGGCAATGCCACACCAGCGCCAACGGCAATGGTGATTTTTTTTGATTGACGCAAAAACTCGCGTCTGCTGATTTTGTTGTGTTTCATACCGCTTCTTTATCTAATTTTTATTAACTCTTGTCAATAGATGTTTAATTGTCAAAAATCGCTATTCTTAATTTTAGACGGAGAAAATTGATAAAGATTTCATTTTAAATTAAACGGTTGTAAAAATCTGAATCAATAAAATTAAACCCGGCATTATAAAGTGATTGAAATAGAATGCCGTTTAACCGTATGAATCTAATGGTCTTATAAACCCCGTCGGTGTAGAGAGTGGTTTTCTCTTGATTCAAAAATCAATTATAACAATGGCATTATTCTAATTCCGCTCTCAAAGTGACTACGCCCCAGGCGGGGACATCAACATTGTCGTTTGAGATTTCTTTAAGCGGCTTTTCGCTTGTATCGCTGATGTAGACAGCCGCTGGAACCGGGGCATTCCAGAGTAATTTCGTCCTTGTCGGTTTTCCGCTTGCGCCGAATAGTTTTAAAATCAAAGCCTTGCCGTCATCGGATGGTTTTAATGTGGTTGCAATTACATCTTCTGAATTTACAATCACGCGCGGTTTTGACGGGAGCGGTTCTTTTGCCGCGGTTGCTATGAGCGGCTGGGAGGATTCAATTCCAAACCTTGCCGCCTGAAGAGGGCTATATCCGTTGTGCAATTTGAGGAAATATTTAAAATTAACCGTGTCATCCTGTTCCGCGCGGTAGTTTGTATGCCAGTGGTTGTTCATAGCCCAAGAATAGATGATTGATGACGGAGGCAAATCTTTTATCCAGACATCCGGGTTTGTTTGCGAGCCGATCAGATTTGCAGTCAGGTCGCCGACTTCAACCAGCGGCGCGTCCACAGGGGCGAGCAACACCCCATATTTTTTGTTAGAAACGTCAACCCAACGTTGAACGCTGAACCAGTTTTTGCAGGCTGCGGGTATCTGGTCAACATTTGGTCTAACTGTGGCGAACCCGACATCCATTCTTACCGTTGCGTCCGGCACGTTGAAACCAAAACCAAAATGCACCCCTTCTTTTTTTCGTATCGGCAGTTTTTCAACCGTGTTTACGAGCAGAATTTTATCGTCTCCATTTACCACTCTAATCTCTCTGATAAGTTTGCGGCATCCGGGGGCTTCGGATTCAATAATCACAGAACCAACGAGCGGTCCGGCTTCTTTCACGCTGATGATCGGTTTCGCATTGCGCTGGAGGTTTTTAACATCCGAGCCGGGGAGGTAAAAATAATCGTTGATAGCGGTCTTAGCGGTTGCATCAACGAGTTCGGCGCCATTTTTCTTGTTTATTAGAGAAACAATTGCGCCGGTGTTTTCGTCGATGCCGATTATAAAGTCCGGGTGTTCAATCTTTGTCGGTTTTACGATTAAACCTTTTGGTCGTGGTGGCGAGCCGGCGCCGAGTTTGAATCTTTTTGCCGCAAATGGCGGGACGGCTTCAGCCATAAACGCAAGTTCTCCTGTTGAGAGCCGTTGCGACGGGAGCGGTTTTCCAGATAAATCAAAGACGCAATCATACGATTTGGAAATCTCTTTTGATAGAATGACTAAATCGCTCCGCGTCCAGGAGGCGGTGTTGTAAACATCTATCTGTTCTGGTGTTTCTGATTCTGAAAACAGCGCCTGTTCAAGCAATTTTTTAGATAGTATATCAGCTTCTACGGCAAAGCCGCGTTTTATCCGCCACTGGTCTTTGACGAATTGTTTATCTGGCTCGCTTACGCTATTGTGGGCGCCCCAGGTATGTTCGCTGTAAAGGAGAACGTTACGCCAGGCTTGATACGACATAAGTTCGTCAAATGGAGCCGGGTTGCGGATTGCCCAGATGGCTTGAGCCTGAACGATTCGTTCCGCAGAGGCGCGGTTCATTGCGGTTTCAAACGCTGACGAGCCTGCGCCGTCTTCCCAGTATGGCGTGTAATCGCCGCGATATTGCGGCAGTGAATTGCCGTAACGTTTTTCAAACCTGCGGAAGGCGTCAGCCGTTGTTGTAATTATAAGTTTTGGCGAGGCATACCGTTCGTTCCAGTCGCGAACGACATCGGAGAGTTTTTCGTCCGGTGAACCGTTGTCGCCGTGAACGTTCCAGCGGATATAGGTGATTTCGTAAGGATATTTTTTCTCTTTTAACTCGCGCAGGTATTGCGGAATAAATCGCGCCAGAGCCTCGCCAGGTCCAATCAGATGACCGAGCGCGTAACCGCGAGTCGGGCACCAGCATAAAACCTTGTTCTGACCATCCGGGCTAATCCAGTAGAACGGTTTGTCCTGCCAGGTAACCATCGTGCCGCCCATCCTGTCAAAGTAATTTGGCGCAAAAGAAAAATATTTTACCCCTGCCTGCGACATTGCCGTTACAGTGCTCCATGTATAACCGGGGACGTCGCTTATCATTGCCGATTCAATTTTAACTCCAAACATTTCCGAAAGCCGCGTGGCGTATCGCATCATCTGCAACAATTCTTCCGGTCTGCATAATCCGGTTAGAATATTTCCATAAAAGGCGTCCAGTCCGATCCTCCCTTCTTTTATAAAATTGATGAACTCCTTCTGTTTTTCTGGCGGGGCGTCGCGCAGGTAATTTTCAACAGGCCAGAGGACTTCGGTGTTCCAGATAAACTTTGAGCCCTCGGGATAATTTGCGGTTTGTTTAATCAGACTGATCGCTATTTCGATATTGTTACTCTGTTTTATCTCAACATCTGTCTGGAGCGCTGTATAACCGATGTCAACGTGCGAATGCGGCAGGATATAGATTTCCTTTATCTGCGGTTCTTCAATTTTCAGTTCTTTTTTGTCTATTTGAAGTCCCTCCGATTCAAGCGCCACTTTTACGGTTTTTGTTGAGCCGGCTTCAATATCAATTTCAACAGTGGAGTTGCCGGGTTTGAGTTCAATGATTTTATTTTGAAGCGTGTCAACGGTGTAAACCCGCAGATATGCAGGGGCAGATTTTGCGTATGGATGGTTTATGCCAACCTTGATAGTTCTAACCTTTGCCCCATCTTTTAACACCACTACTGGTTCAACTTCCGGGTTGATTGTTGTCCCCAGCGGGGCTTCTTCAGCAATTGTAGGCTCATAAAACTCAATTTCAGCGCCGCCGACCGTGCCGAAATTTTGCGGACCGAGTTTTGTAACCTGCCAGCGGACATATCTGGCTTCAATAGGGGATGGCAAGACGTAGAACGTTACGCCTGCCCGTTTGTTTATATGAACAACTTCATATCGGGCGACTTCATTCATCTTTTCGTCTTTTAATATCAATTCGCTTTTTGCCACTGTTGCCGGGTCGTTTCTGTCAATATGTTTAAACGCGGCGATTTTAAATGGCTTGCCAAAGTCAAATTCAATAAAAGTATTTGTGCCGTCGCCCCGCGATGAATATTCAGTGCGCGTATCGCCATCTATTATCCGCTCCACATTGTATTTTCCCGGATATGCGATTGCGTTTGTAACAATATTGACATATTTGATCTTAGCCAGCCGTTGATACGGTTTTGTAAATAGCCGTTCCCCGGCGAAAACAGAGGTTAACGATACAGAAATGAAAATGAGAAGAACCGCAACGATTTTAATGACTGTTTTCATAAGTAAAATATTTATAAATATGAATAATAGATTTTATTTCCATTATCCAGTTAATTTTTATTCAGGCATCCTGATTGTGTAGATAAAGTTAACTGTTAATTCAGACGATTAGTATTTTGTAACCATTCCTTATAAAAGCGGTATTTCAATAATAGAACGAAAATGAAAAAGTTGAATAACATAATGGGACGGTTGATGCTGGTATCAACCATAAGCGCGGTATTGGTTCTTAATCAGGCGCTTGTCTGGTCGGCAGACCAAGATAAAGAGCCTTTAAAGTTAAAGTTGCCTATGCCGACATTGAAAGGGACGCCAGACGATCTGCCGTCTGGTCCAAACATTGAACCGTTGCCAACCAAACCAAGACCTCCGTTCTTTGTTCCTAAAGGTTGCGTTAACGTTGCAAAGGGCAAACCAGTGACCGGCAGCGATAAAAACCCGATCAGCGGCGACCTGAGTATGGTTACAGATGGGCAGAAAGAAGCCTTTGATGATCAGGTTGTTGAAATGAGAAAGGGAACTCAATGGGTGCAGGTTGACCTCGGGCAGGAATATGAAATCTATGCAATTGCTATCTGGCACGACCACAGATGGATTCAGGTCTTCAGAGACGTTGTAGTCCAGATTTCTAACGACCCGGATTTTACAAAAGATGTTGTAACGGTTTATAATAATGATGTTGACAACTCGTCAGGTCTGGGGATTGGTAAGGATAAGGAATATTTTGAAACCCATGAAGGCAGAATAATTGATTGCAAAGGCGTAAAAGGTCGCTACGTCCGCTCATACACCAGAGGCAGCAATATGAGCGCTCTTAACTGCATTCAAGAAATTGAAGTCTATGCCCCAGCCAAATAAATAGCAAATTTTTAAAATTTAATATTGCTTAAAACGCAGACGGATTGAGAATAATCATTCGTCTGCGTTTTTGTTTTATGGGCAGAGTTTATTACATATTGCTCGGGCTTGTCTTTGCGGCGGCAGTACTCTGGCGAGTGCCGCAACTCGGCTTGCGCCCGATGCACAATGATGAGGCGGTTAACGCGATTAAGTTCGGCGAACTCTGGCAGAAAGGTAGTTATAAATACGACCCGGATGAATATCACGGTCCAACGCTTCATTATTTCACATTGCCATTAGCCTGGATAAGCAAGGCGCGCGATTTAACACAACTTTCCGAAAAAACAGTCAGATTAACCCCTCTCATTTTTTCTCTAATCACAATTTTATTGATCTGGTTTTTAAAAGACGCAATCGGTAAAGCCGGCGTTGTTTTCGCAAGCCTATTCTTTGCCATATCGCCAATTATGGTTTTTTACAGCAGATATTTTATCCACGAGATGTTGCTTGTCTGTTTTACCACGTTGGTTATAGCAGCGGGATGGAGGTATTTCAAGAGCCAGAAAACAATCTGGGCGGTCTTAACTGGAATAGGGCTTGGTTTGATGTATGCCACAAAAGAGACATTTGTTCTCGCCGTTTTTGCGCTGGCTGGGGCTGTTATTCTTGAATCTATTTATGCCTATTATATCGGCGCTTCATCAAAACAGAATAGCCCCGGGGAAAAACCGTGTTGCGCCTTAACAAGACAATTTCCATTCTTAAATTTGTTATCCAGCAGGGTTAATAAAAAGCATTTATTGATAGCATTCATTGCCGCGCTGGCGATTTCAATTCCGCTTTTCACCTCGTTATTTACTAACTGGCAGGGGATAATTGATTCGGTTCGCACTTATTTCCCCTGGCTTAAACGGGCAGGCGGCGGTTCGCCGCATATTCATCCGTGGTATTTCTATTTTGAAAGGCTGCTCTGGTTTAAACCGCCGCGAAGTCCGGTTTGCGTCTGGAGCGAATTGGCGATTTTCATCTTCGCAATAATCGGTTGTTGGTATGGTTTTACAAACAGAGGGGAAAAGAGCGGAGTAAATCGGGGGTTTGTAAGGTTCAGCGCGTTTTATACCGCAATATTGATGACAATTTATTCAGCAATTTCATACAAAACCCCTTGGTGCGCGCTCGGGTTCTGGAGCGGAATGATTATACTCGCCGGCGCCGGCGCCGGCTGCATTATCTTCGCCAGCAAAAAACTCTGGATAAAAATCGTATCCGGTTTATTGCTTCTCTGCGGCATAATGCACCTTTCTCATTTATCCTATCTGGCAAATTACGTTCATTATGCGAATTGGCGAAATCCTTATGTCTATTCGCAAACTGTCCCGGACATTTTGCGGCTTACAAAAGTGGTTGAAGGGATAAGCAAGGTTCATCCGGAGGGGAAGAAGATGGTTATAAAGGTCATCGTCCCGGAGCATAATTACTGGCCCCTGCCGTGGTATTTGAGGTCATTTGAAAATATTGGCTGGTATGACAAATTGCCGCAAGACCCTTACGCGCCGGTTGTTATATGTGGCGCCGGTGTAAACGCCGAACTTGACGAAAAATCAAACAAGGAATGGCTGATGGTCGGTTTATACGAGATGCGTCCGCGCTTCTTTTTAGAGATGTATGTTGAATTTAAATACTGGGAGAAATATGTGATGAGTTTGCCAAAGGAGAGAAAAGATGAGTGAGTCAAGCGGCGAAAATTTTAACCGGGAGAACTTGAACATCTGCGTATTTTGCGGCGCTAATTGCGGGAAAAATCCAGTCTATAAAAAAGCCGCAGAAGAACTGGCGGTTTCATTAGTCAAACGCGGTATCGGCATCATTTATGGCGGCGGCAACATTGGTCTGATGGGGATACTTGCCGACACCGCGCTAAAATACGGCGGCTCGGTCACCGGCGTTATCCCGCAATCAATGGTTGAGAAAGAACTCGCCCACAAAGCCGTCACCCGGATGCGCATCGTCCGAACAATGTCAGAGAGAAAATCGCTGATGATTGAACTTTCAAACGGCTTTATAGCGCTGCCAGGCGGTATCGGGACTTATGATGAACTATTTGAAGTCATTACATTAAAGCAACTCGGCTTCCACTCCAAACCAAGCGGGATATTGAATGTCAACGGCTACTTTGACCCGTTCATTGACCTGATAAAAAACGCGACTGACGAAGGCTTTTTGTTAAGCGACATAGAATCGTTGTTCATAACTGCGGAAACGGCTGATGCGCTGGTTTCAAAATTGACAGATTCAATTGCCTCCCGTAGCGCAGTTTTGCCGATGAAGTGAATTCTACTATCGTTAGCATTAATTGCAGCCAATAACTTAATACCACGCAGCCTGGAAAAAGTTCGCCCACTTCGGGGTCTATTCAGCCATTTAAAAATAATTTTGAAAAACCTTAATTTTACCGAAAAATGCTCTTTTCCTTAAATGCTCAGGCTTCATTATGAATGAATATTTTTATAAATCTAATTGTTTAACAGGAATGCAATATTTATAATACATTTGATATCTGCGTTATAGTAATCTACTGGTATGATTAAATATTGCTGGAAATTTATGAATTTTAAAGCGGATAAAATAATGCTGGCGCTGGTTTTTTCGCTAATCCTTTTGTGCGGCTGCGCCGGGTATAAACTGGGACCGGTTGCCGGGATTCAAGCGGGGGAAAAATCTGTTCAGGTTAATCCATTTATTAATCAAACAATTGAGCCGCGCCTCGGCGAGGCGGTAACAAGCGCGGTTAGAAAACGGATTCAGACAGACGGCACGTATCGCCTGAACACCGGCGGAACAGGCGATATAATTGTAAATGGCGTAATTACTGACTTTATCCGGGCGCCGGCGAGTTTTCAGCCGCGCGATATTACGAGCGTTCGGGATTATTATCTTGAAATGAAAGCCGAGATAACAGCGGTTGAACGCGCAACCGGAAAGGTTATAATAAAACGCTCTGTTACAGGCAGAACAACTATAAGCGTCGGCAGCGATCTCCCTTCGGCTGAAAGACAAGCCCTGCCGTTGCTTGCCGAAGATATTGCAAGAAAAACCGTTTCATTGCTCGCTGAGGGGGAGTGGTAGTTTATGAAAACAATTTGCCTCCAGTTACTCTGGATATTGTTAACGATACCGGCTTCTGTTTTTTCTCAAACCAGCAGCGACGGTGTTGAAATAACCGTCTTTGCGGATAAATCTGCTGGAAGGTATCAACCTATCTGGCGATTTTTTGGCTATGACGAACCGAATTATTCTTATATGCCGGAGGGGAAGCAATTGCTTGACGAAATTTCCCGTTTAAAACCTCAGCCGGTTTGCATCCGAACGCATCATCTTTTGACAACCGGCGACGGCACAGCGTGGTTAAAATGGGGAAGCACCGGCGCGTATAAAGAAGACAGTCAGGGGAATCCAATTTACAGTTGGAATATTTTGGACGAGATTTTTGATTCATTTATCCTGCGCGGGTTAAAACCGTTTGTTGAGATTGGCTTTATGCCGCAGGCGCTCTCAATAAAGCCAGAGCCATACACAAACCCCGTTGTAACAAACGGTCCGCCGGTTGACGCCGTAGGCCGGGGATGGGCATATCCGCCAAAGGATTACAATAAATGGCAGAAACTGATTGAGGAATGGGTGAAACATTCATCGCAACGTTACGGAGCAAATGAAGTTGCAAGTTGGTTCTGGGAATTGTGGAACGAGCCAAATATTGCTTATTGGCGCGGTTCTCCGGCTGAATATCAAAAACTTTACGACTACACAGCAACGGCGATTAAAACCGTATTGCCGCAGGCAAAGATTGGCGGCCCGCATACCGCAGGCACACAGGGAGGCGCGGAAAAATTTTTGCGTTCTTTTATTGAGCATTGCCTTTACGGGACTAATTATGTTAGCGGGAAAAAGGGAACTCCGCTTGACTTTATAGCCTTTCACGCAAAAGGCGGAACGGAATTCAGAGACGGACACGTCCGTATGAATGCCGGCAATCATCTGCGGATCATTGAAAACGGTTTTAAGATTGTTAATTCGTATCCGGAATTGAAAAACATTCCAATCATCATAGGCGAATCCGACCCGGACGGCTGCGCGGCTTGTTCGGCGCGATTTTTTCCGCAAAACAATTACCGGAACACATCTCAATATGCCAGTTATACAGCGGCGACTTTTATGAGGAAAATTGCGCTTGCCCGTCGCTACGGCGTAAATCTTATCGGGGCAGTAACGTGGGCTTTTGAATTTGAAAACCAGCCGTGGTTTGACGGTTTTCGCGTGCTATCAACGCGCGGCGTTCCTCTGCCTGTATTTAACACCTTTAGAATGTTTTCTATGCTTGAGCCTGAACAGGTTCAAACGCAAAATTCCGCAGGCGAGTTGTTGGACACTTTGTTAAAAGAGGGCGTTCGCGGAGAACGGGCGGATGTTGATGCCTTTGCAACGCGCGGGCCAAATCGGCTTGCAGTGTTGGTCTGGAATTATCACGACGACGGAATTGCGGCAAAGGAGGAAAAGGTTAAGTTGAAGATTCAAGGATTGAATCCTGAAGTTAAACTGGCGCGGCTACGTCATTACAGGATTGATGAGCGTCACAGCAATGCCTATAGCCTGTGGAAAGAATTCGGTTCCCCGCAAAACCCGACACCGGAACAGATTGATCTGTTAAAACGGGCTTCAGATTTAACACCTCTTCACCCGGAGCGGAATGTTGATCTAAAAAACGGTTCTCTCACGCTTGAATTTTCTATGCCGCGCCAATCAGTGTCATTACTCTGCATTGAATGGTAAACAGCAGATTAGAGAAATATGATTTGCCGCGCTATCCTGTTTAATTTCAATCACATCTTTGCGCGATAAAATACCGGATTAACATTGGATGCGTTGGTAAAGTTGATTAAACCAGACGTTGTCGGACTGTTCGTTGAAATGTCAACCCAATTTGACAGATTTGTAGAAAACTGGATGAAATATTTCACCGCTGGCTCGCCGTAAAGTTGCAAAATCTGATACTGGTTTGTTGTTATAATCGGTGTCAATTTTGGCGGATAGGCAACAGTTTGCGCCGTTACGGTAAATTCATCAAAGACCATATAATTGTCGCCGGGTTGCTGCGGATTGTGTAAAACTATCGCCGCATCAATATCTCCAATATTAAGATCATAACCCCGCGTTGTTATCGGCAGTGGCTCAGGTGTAATAAGGGTATTGTTAATTACAGCGATCCAGCGGTTTTTAGCAAAATTCATCGCCACTTCAAGTTCGTAAACCCCGTCATTAGAAAATGAATAGCCGGTAAAATAAAATGCGCCTGCTGTGTCTAAAGAGTAATTTATCTGAAGGGTCTGGTTGTCAAAATCCAGCGAGAATAGCCGCTGGGTGTTGATATTATAGACGCTCCAGCGAAAGTCGTCATACTGACGATTTACCGAGTCTTTGATCTGAAAAATTACATAGAAGCGGATTGCCGGATAATTTGTCAATATCTGGTAGTTGAGCGGACGCCAGACGACAGAAGCCGCTGTTACAGGCGCAGAGTTTGAGTAGCCGATGTAAGCCTGTTGTCCAAAGCCGGGAAAATAATTTTCATCGGAGACTAACCCGTTCCAGGCGCTGCCTTCTCCAGCCCAGCCCCCCTGCCCTATCAACGTGTATTGCGGATCAAATCCCTCTTCGTATTCAAAACCAGTATAATAGACCAGAACAGTGTCCGGTTGCGGCTTTGCAATTTGCGCAAAGAACGCCTGTAATATAAAGATTAAAATTAACCGCCTTAGCATTATTGTTTCCTTTAAATTTTACCTGCTTCTTCCAAATTCACCTCCACCGCGGGGCGAAGATGGCGCGGAGTATCCCGGCGAAGGCGATGGTCCGTAGGAACGCGAATAACCTGCTCCCCCTGATGGCGGCGCTGAATAGCCGCTTGATTTTGGCGCTTCATATCTTGGAGCAGAATGATATGACGGCGTTTGCGGCGGAGTATAAGCCGGCGATGGAGATGGCAACGGCGTTACCCTCGTTCCGCCAGCCGCTGGCGGTGTGTAAGAGGGGATACTCCTTTGCGCCGGAACTGGAGCTGGCTGCGCTTGCGGCAACGGCGTCACATTTGCGCGCGGGGTTGGTATATACGAAGGGGTTTGTTGAACTGGCAACGGCGCTGGATTTACTTGAGCCGGGATTGATGGCGCAATTCTCGCGCTGCTTTGTCTGCTAGCCTGGTTTAATGTATCTAAAGAACCCGGCGCAAGATGCGGATTAACAGGCACGCTCGGCGCGGCAGGCGTTGACGGAGAACGATAGCGAATGCCTAAAGGCGGCGTTGTTGATTGCGATGGCGTTATCGCGGTAGCGGGTTTCGGAGAATTAATAATCGGACTGACCGTTGACGATGGGTAATTTGGCTTGCTCAATATCGGGTCTGGTTTTGAGCCGCTTGCCTTTGAAGAATCAGCCGACTGAGACCATAGATGAGTAACGAGCGGTTGCGTCTGTTTTGCCGGTTCTGTTTTAGCAACTTCCATCTTTTGCGGAACTGGTTTTTGAGCAGGCAACGCTTCCTTTGATGGGGCTAATGGTTTTGCTGATGGCGCGGATGGGGCAACATTGCCCGGCAGAGATTTAACAGGCGCTGTTTGAGTTCTTGATGGTTGCGATATAACGCCCTTGTTTTCGTTTAAAATCGGTTGTCGTCCTTTTATACTCTCTATATTTCCTGCTGACGGTTGCGGGGCAACTTGAAGCGGCGCAGTGGTTACCGGCAATGCGGATTTAACGCCAGAAGATTTAATATCGCCTTTTTGCGGCGCAGCTGATGGTATAGATTTTAGATTTGATGAAACCGTCTGTTTTGGAATTGTCGGCAAGACAGTTTTGCCTGCCGCTTCTCCTTGCAATTTGCTCACAGGAACAAATTTCGGCGCTATCTGTTGCGGATTAGCCTTTGCAAGCAGTGGAGTTTGCTGCGGGTTCGGGCGATAAAGAACAATATTATTTCCATCTTTAACAAGTCTTTCTGGAGAAATTGTTGTCCTGTTGCCGACAACGACTGGCGCGTCCCGAACAGTGACTTTTCTGATCTCTTCGCGGGTTAGGCGGGTAATGTGCTCGGTGCCGACGCCAGTATTAATGACCACATTGTTGTTATTTCCGGTGATATAATTATTGATAACTGTTGTATTGTTGTAAATATCGCGGGCGCGATTGCCAGGGACTCCGTATCTGTATGGATATCTATGATGAAAATGTCCCCAGTCAACAAATGTGTAATCCCAGTCAGACAGACCGAATTCAAATCCTATACTTACATGGCTTCCGTGATAGACAAAACCGACGCCAACATCGTAACGGGCATACGGCGGCAGTGGCGCCCAGCCGCAATAACTTGGACCCACGCGCCAGCTCACCCACGCAGGTCCCCAGACTCTATCGGGAAACCAGACCCAGCCGTGATGATGCAGATAACTCCATCTGCCATAATGAAATGTTGCCCAGCCCCAGGAATAATCAGAAAGCCAATACCAGCCGTAATCAGTCCATAGCCACCTGCCGCCGTGATAATATGGACGCCAGCCCGGATATGTAACCGCTACCAGCGGTTGCCAGCAATAACCATAACCATCAACATATAACCAGCTTCCATAAGGCGACAGCGCCGAGTAATAGACAACAACTGTCTCGGGAACAGGTTGCTGGACAACAACCGGTTGCTGTTGGACAATCACCTGCGGCTGTTGTTCGGTTTGAACAGGGACATAGACAGTCTGCGTTACAGTTTGAACATAAACAGGGGGCGCGGTTTGAGTTGCCTGCGGCGGCTGTTGATTTGTAATCGCCTGTTCGGTTCTTTGCTCCGTTTGAGCGCCAGCCATCTGAGTTTCAGCTGTCGCGGTTATCGTCTCATTTGTAGAAGCAACGACCATTTTCTGTTCTTCAGGCTGTTGCTCAAGTTCCGGCTTGCCTGTCTTTTTGAGCATCTCCGAAACCACAGACGCCGGCACCCCGAGGTCGTTCAAGGTTATTATGTCGCGCGCCGTCAAGTCTTTGTATGAATACTTGGACTGAACAACGTATTGTTTTAAAACCTCTTCATCAATGCCAGATTGAGCCATCTTTACGATCTCTTCAAGTTCAGGCTTTAGATTCAAGGCGCTAAAATCCGGCGGCGCTTTAAACAGCACCGCCCCTGCATTGGTAGAATTTGAATTTGTTGATATATCAACAAAATTAGTTGACAATGAAACAGCATTGGTCTGCAGATTCATTTTTTGAGAATTACCAGAGTTTGCCGCTGACTCCGATTTTTTCTCGTCAGCCTGAAGGGCGGTATTGTAAAAAGCAAATACAAACAGCCCTGAGGCAATCGCGAGCAACGTTGCAGTTGCTACTATAACTTTTTTATATACTCCCCAAGGTCTCGTTTTCATAATATTTTTTTGTTATGTTTCTGCCGGTGAGCCACCCTTCATTTTAGGAAACCTTCCGCAGGTCTCCGCCATTCTCTCATCAGCGTCAGAAACTGTTCTCAACAGATTTGACTAAACAGGCATGCGGTTTATTCACCCGCCGCCCGCGTCGAATCGTAACCCTTACAACATCAACTAACAAAAATATACCACAAAATCCAGAAATTGATAACTTTATCAAGCGCGTCTATTTCGGATTATAAATGAAAACAACCCTCCAATTAAACTTTAACCTGAAACTTTAGCGTTTTAGAAAATGATAATTCTCGGGTCCAATTAGATTTGCGGAAATTGTTTAGGAAGGGCAATGCTTAGGGTTTTGTCTCTTTTACCAGTATTGCCTCGCGACGCGATTTTCTCCAGTTTGTTAAGAATTAGGTTCATTCTCATCGCCCCTGATAAAATCTAATGCCATCTTATCGCAAGCCTCCAGTCACAATTCTTGTCTAAAGGAGGTTTTGATGGTTTGCCGCCGTTGTCTTTTTCATCTCAGCCAATAGAATAAATTTGTATAATCCCCAGTTTTCTCAGCCTTGTAACGAAGCGGTTTTCCGTCAATTATATCCAGCGGAATGCTGTCAATGAATTCGGGAACAAGGCTATCTAATTGCTCCGGAATATGTTTGTTTATAATACGATATTTTTCAATACCGCAGGCGACTCTGTAGCAATTAATAAGAGTCTGGCGAAAGGCAATTGAGGAAACGGTTTTTCGCTGATTGTAGATTTTGGGAAACAGATTGAATAGAAGAATTTTCTCGCTCATTAGATGGTCTGTCACAGAGGTTATTTTTGATGTAAACAGACGGTTGTTTTTAATGTCAAAACCTTCTCTCATCACTTTATATAAATAATCACAGTAATTGACATAGTTTTTATAATACCAGCCGTGCGGGATGATTTTTAAGATAAAGACCTCAAAGTTTTCTGCGGAAGATGGACAGAACGCGGCAGGGCTGTAAAGGTCTGGCATTGATGTTAACGCCATAACTATTAAACCCGGGTTTTTAACACGGTCTTGTTCTGCCATATTAATTACTAACGAAAAATTCGCTGGATAAGTTTTCACTAAATCCGCCAGCAGATTTAGATTTCCAGCAAGCGATTGAAATTCGGATAGATTCTCCTGAGTTCATAGCCCCCGATACATTCCCTCGGTGATTTTCTATCAGTGTTGCAATTCCCCACAAGGCAACAACGCAAACAACAAATATTAATATAGCCTTAAATAGGATCGTTAATTGGCTCTTTTTGCCATTCTGCGGTGTTTCTGTTGTTTTCTTAGGACTCTCCTTTACTAATTAGACATTTTGACAGAAAGAGCGTCACGGAAGATTTTGGTTTTATTAACCCCTAATCGTTCACAAACAACGAAGCAAACATTTTTTGGCCTGCGATGGCAAGACCGCGGAGAGCGGTCGCGACACCGCTTTGTGAGGTTAAAAAACAAAAAAGTGAAGAATGTAAAATCTATGTGACTCCAAAGCGGTCAATCAAAATTGCTTTTCTCTGTGCCCTTTGTGGTAAAAAGCCAAACCCCAGAGATACATAGAGAGGCAACAAGTGAGCGTAATTCTATAATATTGCGACCGTTAAATAATAGCATTCTATTTCACCCGGTTTCAAAATCATATTTACACCGGCGTGTATAAATATATAAGAAGTTGGATATCAATAAGATACAAATATACAGCATTTCATCTTGATTTTTAAAACCAATCATCGCCAAAATCTCGTATTCTTAATTATGAAATATTTTTACCATATTGTTTGTTTAGTTACAGGAGTGGCATTTTTTGACCTTTCAGGAATTGACTATACGAATGTCTCATCGTTTGTATCAAAAAAGGTAATGATGTTCGGAGATACCTCGCGGCTGAACCGTCCGTTTGCAAAAGACCCTGCTGTTGTCAGGTTTAAAAATCAGTATCTTTTGTATTATTCAATACCGCCAGGCAGGAATATACAGGGATGGAGAATAGGGATTGCAAGGAGCGATCGTCTGGTTGTATGGGAAAAAATTGGCGAGATTGATGCCACACAGGAATGCGAGAAAAACGGGATTTGCGCGCTTGGCGCGATTGTTCTTGGCAATCGCGTCCACATTTTTTACCAGACTTATGGCAATGGCAGGAACGACGCGATATGCTATGCGTGGTCTGAGGACGGCGTAAATTTCATCAAAAATCCTTCAAACCCGGTCTTCCGCCCGAGCGGGGACTGGAATTGCGGACGGGCTATTGACGCGGATATTGTCCGTTGCAGCGACAGGTTATTTCTCTATTTTGCTACGCGAGACCCATCGTTTAAAATTCAGATGTTAGGTGTGGCAACTGCGGATGTTAATTCAGATTTCTCGCGCGATTGCTGGAAACAACTCTGCAACAAGCCAATTCTTAAACCTGAACTTGACTGGGAGAGAAATTGCATTGAGGCGCCGGCTGTTATTTATAGAGACGGGCGATTTTTTATGTTCTACGCCGGCGGTTATAATAACGAGCCACAGCAGATTGGCGTGGCACCAAGCGACGATGGGGTGAACTTCAAGAGGCTTTCTGATAAGCCATTTTTACCTGCGGGCAAACCCAACAATTGGAATGCGAGCGAGTCCGGGCATCCATTCATTTTTGCCGATTCTGATGGCAAAACTTACCTGTTCTATCAAGGCAACAACGACAGAGGGAAAACATGGTATCTATCGTTTGTTCAGGTAACCTGGCAGGAAGATTTGCCGCGGCTTTTGACAGATTGAAGCAATCCAACAAGGGGTGGAAACTTCACTCGTTAGCAAGATTTTCATTGCGCGATGGCAGACAATAGAAAAGGAGAGCGCTATCGGGGCTATTCCTCATCGTCGTTTTCTTTAGCCGCTTCATAGGCATCGTCTTCAACATCTGAGGGTTGGGATACCTGTTCGGCGGATTTACGGAGCCAGACGAGTAGGATACTTATATCGGCGGGTGAGACGCCGGAGATACGGGATGCTTGGCCGATAGTTGCTGGTCTGATTTTTGAAAGTTTCTGGCGCGCCTCGCTCCGCAGGCTCGGGACTTTTGAATAATCAAAATTGTCCGGTATCTGTTTATTCTCTAACGATCTGAAACGTTCTATTTCATTTTCAAGCCTATCTATATAACCTGCGTATTTAACCTCAATCTCAACCTGCCTGACAACTTCCGGGTCTAAAGTCTCATCTTTGTAAGGAAGGTCTGAATATTTGACTTCGGGGCGTCGCAAGATTTGTTCAAGTGTATCTGTGCCGTAACGGGTTTTTTTAAGCCGTTCAAGTTCTCTTGATATAGCCTCTCGTTTTTGGACTACTTTTTGATAATGTCGATAAGGGAGAAGTCCGACATTGTACCCGATTTCAGAGAGACGGAGGTCTGCGTTGTCTTGCCGCAGAAGGAGACGATATTCGGCGCGAGAGGTGAACATACGGTATGGTTCTATTGTCCCTTTAGTTACGAGGTCATCAATCAATACGCCAATATATGCCTGGTCTCTACCAATGAGGATTGGTTCTTTTCCTTTAAGTTTGAGCGCGGCATTGATGGCTGCTATCATACCTTGAGCGCCAGCTTCTTCGTAGCCGGAGGTGCCGTTTATCTGCCCGGCAAGGTAAAGATTTTCGCAGACTTTGGTTTCAAGCGAGGGGTAAAGTTGCGTCGGATAGGCAAAATCGTATTCAATGGCGTAAGCCGGTCGCATAATTTCGGCATTTTCACAACCGACAATTGAGCGAACCATCTGGATTTGCACTTCATAAGGCAGGCTTGTAGAGAATCCATTTACATAGATTTCTTCAGTGGTAATGCCTTCTGGTTCAAGGAAGAGTTGTTGTCGTTCTTTATGCGGGAACTTGACGATTTTATCTTCAATTGACGGGCAATATCTTGGCCCAACACCTTGAATTACACCGGAATAGAGCGGCGATTTATCTAAGTTGGAGCGGATAATCTCTGCTGTTTTTTGAGTTGTATATGTAATGTAACAGTTTGCCTGACCGTTAATACGGTCAAGGATTGAGCCGGGGGGATATTTGCCATTTGAACAACTATGAAACTTTGGATTTGACCCATTTTGTTCCACGTGGAACAAATCATCCTTCCAGTAAGTAAAGTAGGGGACTGGCTCATCTCCTGGCTGAACGGTTGTTTTGCTAAAATCAATCGTGCTCCGCAAGAGTCTTGGCGGCGTTCCTGTCTTTAACCTCCCGAGTTCAAGCCCTATCTTCTTCAATGAGCCGGATAAACCGACCGCCGCCGCCTCCCCTGCCCTGCCCCCTTCAACGCGGTTAAATCCAATGTGGATCAACCCCCTTAAAAATGTCCCGGTGGTTACAATTACTGTCTTCCCGTGGTATTGAATCCCGAGATTAGTTTCAACCCCGTAAACCTTTTCATTCTTAACCAGTATTGTTTCTACCAAACCCTGTTTGAGGTCTAAATTTGGCTGCCGTTCTAACAGCCATTTCATATAAAACTGATATGCCTTTTTGTCGCATTGCGCCCGGGGAGCCCAGACCGATGGACCTTTCTTTGTATTCAACATCCTGAAATGCAGCCCGGTCATATCGGTAGCCATTCCCATTGCGCCGCCCATTGCGTCAATCTCTCTGGCAAGATGACCTTTGGCAAGCCCTCCGATAGACGGGTTGCACGACATCTGCCCGATGGTGTCCAGATTGATTGTCAATAACAACGTCTGACACCCAATCCGCGCCGCTGCTACAGCCGCTTCAATCCCCGCGTGTCCGCCGCCTACAACAATAACATCGTAATTTTTTGGATAAATGAACATCAAACAACCGTTAATTAATAGCAGTAAATATACTAATAAATTCCTATCTGTCTACTGTTTTAATTCACCTCTGTTTCTGCCCGAATCATTAGCATTTTAAATTGAATTTGTGAGATTATTTTAAACATAAAACAGCCCCCTTCGGGGTCTATATCATTTTAGCAATGCCACATAGTTTTAGAATAAAAATGCCAAGTCAAAACTAATGACAATTTTTTAGTTTTGGCTTTATTTATTCGTTTTTATAATAACTAAAATCACAAAGCGGTGCCGCGACTGCTACATCAGTCTTCGCCACCGCTTCATTTAAAAATAAACTTTTTTAAACAGTAGTCTATTCAATCCTCGGCAAATATCTGAATGCTGTGGCATTCAACACTGCGGAGGCTATCTTTTCAATCCCGCGTTTTGGATTTGCCGAAAGATGGTCGCAAATCTTGTATATATCTTCTTGCAGGTCTTCTGGCTTTAATCCTGATTCAATCTCTTTTTGCGATATTATATTCTGCGCGATCTCAATTGGCGCGTAAGCTTTTTCCGGATGCTCTGTTAAGAATTTGAGGATCCGCTTTTGTAAGTCAATAATTTCACCTGCGGCAACTTTTCCTGCTTCAACTCCCGGTTGGTCATAAGCGTTTATGTTAATGATATGCGCATATAAGCCAACGGCGCGTTCAAATAGGGCGATTAAGGCGCCAATTGTAAGTGGAGAGACTTCCGTTAACGTTATAGTCATCGACTCCCGCTCTTTTTCGTACAATGCGCGGCGGGTTCCTAAATAGAAGCCGAGCAGATAATCGCCGCTTGTGACATCCGGTTCAACGAAAAATTCCTCGCCTTCTCTGTCTTTAAGAACTTCAATAAAGGTTACAAAGAAGTCGTTTCTGCCGTCCCGCAGTTGCTGAATATAGGCGTGCTGGTCGGTTGACCCTTTATTTCCGTAGACTGTAATGCCCTGATTAACTTGTTTGCCATCCAGGTCAAATTCTTTTCCAAGTGATTCCATCACAAGCTGTTGCAAATATCGCGAGAATAGTTCTAATCTGTCTTTGTATGGAAGAATAACCATATTTTTCTCGCCTTTGCCCTTCCCTGCGTACCACCACATCATCGCGAGCAGCGCTGATGGATTTTTTCGCACCTCTTTTGTTCGGGTCCATTCATCGCAGAGGCTTGCCCCTTCAAGCAGTTTATCAATATCAAAACCTTGCAATGCAGCTGGTAAAAGTCCAACCGCCGAGGTTTCGCTTGTCCTTCCCCCAACCCAGTCCCACATCGGGAATATCTCAAGCCATCCCTCGTTCTTTGCCTTTTCATACAGTTTGCTTTTTTCCTCGACCATCTGGGTGATTGCGACGGAGTGTTTCGGAAACGGGATATTTTTTGAATTAAAGCGATGTTCAACTTCTAACATTCCGTTGCGGGTTTCGATCGTCTTTCCGGATTTAGAAATAACGATGCATAGCGTTGTATCTAATTGATTATCAATATATTGTAAAGTAGTGTCAATACCGTCTGGATCAGTATTGTCAATAAAATAGACCTTCATTTTATCGGTTAATGGATTGCCAAGGGCGCGAGAAACAAATTGCGGTCCGAGTATTGAGCCGCCGATACCGATTATAAGTATGTTAGTGAATTTTTTACCGTTTGAACTCAAAATCTCACCATTATGAATTTTAGCGGTAAACTTTTTAATTTTATCTATGGTAGAGAGAATTTCTTCGCTGATAGCGCGCTCAGGCGCAAGGCGCGGATTTCTTAGCCAGTAATGGCCTACCATACGATTTTCTGAGGGATTTGCGATGGCGCCTTTTTCAAGTTGCGCCATAAATTTAATTGCCCGCTCGGTTTTTCTATTAATTTTACTCAATACTTCATCAGAAAAATTCATCCGGCTAACATCCAGACTGAGACCGATTCTATCATTTTGCAAATAAAACGTTTGAAACCGTTTGAATAGTTGTTCTCTTGTCATACGCGTTTTCTCCATTATTATTACAGTTAAAAAATCCACATTATATCTATTAGATTTTAATAATAGGGACAAATAAATAAAGGCAAATTTATTGCTAATCATATCGCGCTTGAAAAAACGATGTCAAAATACTGCGCATTGCAAAATTATTTTAAAATATTCTTGACATTTTGTTCATTATTTGTACACTCGGTAATGGAATCAAGAAGCTTACTAACACGAGCAGATGAAATAAAAGTCAGCAAGTGAATATTGCAATGATTCCAGAGCATCGTGTTAAGCGCAAATCTATTTGCCGACATAGAACCCAGACAATTTTATGAACAAGACCACAGCCTTTCTATTGGCAGCAATTTTTACCCCCTGGCTCGGATTTGCTGCCCAACAAACGCCGTCAACAACTCCCTATTACACCGATTTTGAGTCGGGCGTATTTGAAGAATGGAGCGGTCTATCTATTGATAGTAGTTATCCTGCCATATTCACCAGGTTCGCCGGCCGGAATGGCAATAACGCTATTTCATTAGCATTGACGAATCTCACCGCCGGGGATAATTACACTATCGCCTTTGATTTTTACGCCATTGACTCGTGGGATGGCGGCTCAAGCGATTATTTAAACATTAATGTTAATGGCAATCAAATCTTTCATTACACATTTAACAATTTTGGCGGCAGCCAGACATTTCCAGGTACACCAACTCAAACTGGCAATTTTGGATTTAATTCATACAACGATGCAATTTACAGATACATTACTGTTTCATTTACTGCCTTAACTAACTCAGCCACAATTACTTTTCAAGGACAGAACCTTGAATCAATTGACAATGAGTCCTGGGGGATTGATAATGTTGCGGTCTTTAAATCCAGCGCCCAGACTTATATTGCCGCTTCTTCATTGCCAGCGCAAAATTCTACAAACGCCGTTGCGATTAGCACAATATATCTCTATGGAAATAACTCGTTTTTAGCATTGTCTGCGGCGGAGCCGGCAAATTTTGAACTACGGAGCGATGGCGGAAATGGGATCTTTGGCGATTCGGACGATGTGGTTTACACGCTTACTCCGTCGCCGATACAGCTCCAGCCACGCGGAATTTTCATTGATATCACCCCTTCGCCTTTACAACCGGGACATTACCGCTTCAAAACAAAACCGACCCTGCTTGATACAAACTCAAATCCTGTAGCCGAGTTTCAAACCGCTTTCTATATTATAAATCCGGTTAATGGGATACTTGAAAACGCGCTTAACAATGATGGTCCTAACCTTGCCACAGTAGTTACGCCATCAGAAAGCCCTTCGGGGAGCGGATTTTTAACCGCAACAGGCATCGGCGTGTTTAGTTCAACGAATGATATTGATTACTGGCTTTTTTCAGCGCAGGCTGGCGACAGATTAACGCTATGGCTTGATACATTGCCATATGGGGCAAGTGTTTCGGTCTCTATAGAGCTGCAAAATTCCCTCAATCAATCGCTTACATCCGCAACAGGCAATTCAGGTTATGCCGCGATTCAGAATTATTCTATCACTCAGACTGGAGATTATTATGTTAAGGTAAGGAGCCCGGGCGGAAAGGCGCAATATTATTTACGATTTGACATTGGCAGGATAACGCAACTTGAGATTGAACCGAACAACACGCAGGGGCAAGCAACTCAACTTGCATTTACGAATGTAGCGCAAAATTATAGCGCAAAAGTTGCGGGCGTTTTAGGCAGGGATGACACAGCCGGCGACTATTATCGGTTGTTTGTTTTGAATTCTGGGAATTCAATTAGCGTGAATGCTGCGGTTCCGACTGGGAGCGAGATGGCGAAGAATGATATTATAATGATATTAGAGAAGGATAGTGGTATTGCGGTAGAAACAAATTATAGTGGCAATTTATATTATGTAGTGATGTCCGATGGAGGTTATTATTTACGAGTGAATTCAACGAATATTGGGATTCGCAATCAATATCATCTTGATATCACAATCAACGACGCTACACCGCCGGTGGTAAAATCAATTTCCCTCCCATCAGATGGGGGCTCAACTCAGGATTTAATTTATAGTATAACTGTTGTTTTTTCAGAGCAGATTCAAACGGGTCAGTTGACTAATCTTGCGAACTATGCTTTGCAAACTGTCGATGGTTCCAGAATTTATAATTTACAGGTGGCAAGTGTTTCCGGAGGAACAAATATTACATTGGGTATTATTAACGGTCCGCTAAAACCTGCCGCGTATGTTTTTAAAATTGGCACGAACATAATAGACCTTGTTGGCAATAGATTGAGTTCTATTTTTACAAGGAACTTTTCAGTTGTTTCGCTCGCAGGGGCAGGGTGGGTTAATGAACTTGAAGATAATGGCGCCTTTTCTACTGCGACGCCGTTGGGTATTGTTACTAATATTGCTGATGGTTCGTTAACTACTGGAGGGACTTTTGCTGTTGGGTCAAATCCGTACTCAATTGTAGCGGCAAAGATTAATTCTGATACTAATCTTGACATAGTAACAGCAAATCATACCTCTGACAATATAAGCATATTATTTGGCAATGGGGATGGGGCGTTTGGGGGATTGACGAACTATGCAGCTGGGGATGGGCCTGTATCTGTGGGGGTAGCGGATTTGAATGGAGATAATAAGAACGACATAGTGGTGGCGAATTATTATTCGCACAGTGTGAGTGTATTTATAAATGGAGGCGATGGGGTATTTAGCAATGCTGTGAATTTTAGTGTTGGCAATAATCCGTACTGGGTGGAGATAGTGGATGTGAATGGGGATGGGAAGTTAGATATAGTGACAGCGAATTATAATGGGGATAATGTTACGGTATGGTATGGGGTTGGTGATGGTAATTTTACGAACAGGGTTAATGTAGGAGCCAATGATGGAGCAGAGAGTGTTGCTTATGGGGATGTGAACGGTGATGGGAAGGTGGATTTAGCGGTTGCTGGGTATTATAGTCAGACTGTTAAGGTATTGATAGGGGATGGTGTGGGCGGGTTTAGTGATGGTGGGGGTGTGAGTGTAGGTGGGAATTGTATATTTGTGAGGTTAGGGGATGTGAATGGGGATGGGAAGTTAGATATAGTGGCGCTGGATGCGAGCAACTGGACGATTAAGGTATTTTATGGAGACGGGTTAGGAGGGTTTAGTGGTGCGAACAGTTATGGGGATAGTTTGCACAATGCGTTTCAGTTTATGCTAACGGATTTGAATGGTGATGGGAGGTTAGATATAGTAGTGCCGACATATTCTTATGATAGTGTGGTGGTGATGCTTGGGAAGGCTGGGGGAGGATTTGAGGGCAAGAGTGTGTATAGTATACCGAACGATCCGGATGACATAAGTGTTTGCGTAGGCGATTTTAACTCTGATGGAATACCAGACATTGCTACTGCAAATTATTATAAAAATAGCGTAACGATTTTGACTGGTAATTCAAGAAAATATGTCGTGGAAAATCCAGAAGGGAGCGGTGTTAAAAGTTATTTTGGCAGAGGTCGTTTATATGATAACAATGATAACGATTACTACAGTTTTAGCGCGCAGCAGGGGGATGTAGTAATTGTTGCTGTTGAGACGTTAAATAATCCTGAAAATAGCGGACTATTTTATCAAATCTATGATCCAGCCGGTAACAGGATAACTTATTTTTATTCAGATTATCGTGGATGGGGACAATCAGGTCCAATTAATATAACTGTAAGCGGAACATATTATGTGCGGGTATCATCTAATTACGATTATAGAGGCGAATATAGAATAAGTGTTTTACTGGCAAGGCAGCCACTTACGATTGAATCAGAAGCTAATAACGATATTAATAATGCGAATACAATCTATCTTGAACCAACATTGCAACATTTGAAGGGCAATATCTTAGGATTTATACATTATTATGATGATAGCGGAGATTTTTATAAGTTAGGGTATCAGGATTCTGGAACTACCATCAATTTATTATATTCAAAGCCTGATTTTAGTTTATTAAACGGAGTATTTGAAATTTATAATTCAAGCGGGACACTGGTTGCCGCGTCAACTAATGGGGCTACAAATTTAACTTACACAATCCCGCAAGGAAGCAATGGTTATTATTATGCGAGAGTAAGAGCAGGGCAGGTGGATGGATTGAGGGGGTACTTATACTTTGATAATAATTATGGTTATGTTCGTGTCGGTTCAGTATCAGTTGGGAGTAAATGGAGTGTTGAAGCCTGGGCGAAACCGAGTTATCTGACATCAGGTAGAAAGTCGATTGCGGGCAGCGCAGCGAATTGCAAAGACTGGGGGATTACGATGCAGGATGGTTATTACGGCGTAATGGTTCGTCCTCCGGGTGGGTGTTCAGTAACTTATACAAACGATGCTCCTGCGGTCGTCGGAGAATGGGTACACTTATTAGCTATGTGCGATGGCACGAACGCATTTTTATATATAAATGGCGTTCTGAAAGCGGCAGGACCGGTTGAGGTTAATTATACGCCGTATGATGATTTCTGGATTAGAGGAGAGCCATGTTGTTCGGAAAATAGATTCCCGGGAGCGATTGATAATGTAAGATTGTGGAATAGAGTCTTGAGTTATACAGAGATAATGAATTATGCCACAAATAGGGAACCACAAATAGCGGCGGACGAGAACGGACTGATAGGTTACTGGAAGTTTGATGAGATTGCAGGTAGTATTGCTTATGACTCAAGTATAAATGCTAAAAATGGAACCTTTAATGGTTCGCCAGTCAGAATACGTGAGATTAATGGTATTCAGGCTATCGGTTTAACTGCGCAATATATAATCAATGTTGATATAAATGATTCCAAATCTCCACAAATAATCACCGATTCATTACCAGTAACAAGTTCGTCGGATATTATATCGCTATTTTCAGTTACTTATTCTGAAGATATGAATTCTGTAGTAATAAATAATATTACGAACTATGATTTACGCACTCCAGGAGTAGATGGAATATATGATACATCTGATGATGAAATTTACACTGTTAATCCACTTGGATATACAGCAGGATTAACAGTAAATTATTCAATTCCTGATGGACCATTGCAGCCTGGACAGTACAGATTTATAATAAAAACAAATATTCAAGATAAGTTCTTAAATCCATTATCAACTAACTACGTTAAATATTTCACTATAATAGGTATTGGGGGAATGGTCAATGAAACAAGGAATAACGATTCTACAACTGGCGCGACGCCACTTGGCATTGTTACAAACATTAGTGATGGGTCGTTAACGATAGGGGGTACGTTTAGTGTTGGTTCAAAGCCCCAATCAATAGCAACGGCGAGGATTAATTCTGATACTAATCTTGACATAGTAACAGCAAATCATACCTCTGACAATATAAGCATATTATTTGGCAATGGGGATGGGGCGTTTGGGGGATTGACGAACTATGCAGCTGGGGATGGGCCTGTATCTGTTGGGGTAGCGGATTTGAATGGAGATAATAAGAACGACATAGTGGTGGCGAATTATTATTCGCACAGTGTGAGTGTATTTATAAATGGAGGCGATGGGGTATTTAGCAATGCTGTGAATTTTAGTGTTGGCAATAATCCGTACTGGGTGGAGATAGTGGATGTGAATGGGGATGGGAAGTTAGATATAGTGACAGCGAATTATAATGGGGATAATGTTACGGTATGGTATGGGGTTGGTGATGGTAATTTTACGAACAGGGTTAATGTAGGAGCCAATGATGGAGCAGAGAGTGTTGCTTATGGGGATGTGAACGGTGATGGGAAGGTGGATTTAGCGGTTGCTGGGTATTATAGTCAGACTGTTAAGGTATTGATAGGGGATGGTGTGGGCGGGTTTAGTGATGGTGGGGGTGTGAGTGTAGGTGGGAATTGTATATTTGTGAGGTTAGGGGATGTGAATGGGGATGGGAAGTTAGATATAGTGGCGCTGGATGCGAGCAACTGGACGATTAAGGTATTTTATGGAGACGGGTTAGGAGGGTTTAGTGGTGCGAACAGTTATGGGGATAGTTTGCACAATGCGTTTCAGTTTATGCTAACGGATTTGAATGGTGATGGGAGGTTAGATATAGTAGTGCCGACATATCAATATGATAGTGTGGTGGTGATGCTTGGGAAGGCAGGGGGTGGTTTTGAGGGTAAGAGTGTGTATAGTATACCGAACGATCCGGATGACATAAGTGTTTGCGTAGGCGATTTTAACTCTGATGGAATACCAGACATTGCTACTGCAAATTATTATAGGAATAGTGTAACAATACTGTTTGGTAATAAATCAATACTTATTGGTAGTATTGCACCGGGATATTCAAGCGTGATAGGGCGCGGCAATTTAGTAGATAACAATGATGTAGACTTCTGGAGTTTCCAAGGAATTGCTGGTGAAAAGGTTATAATAGCAACTGAAAATCCGAATTCTCCATATAATTCTGGATTAAGATATAGTATTCTTAATCCAAGTGGCAATGAGATAAGTTCGTTTTACACAGATTATAGGGGATATGGACAGTTGGCTACAGTGTTACCAGTTAGTGGTAGATATTATGTGCGGGTGTCTTATAATTATAGTTATAGAGGCGAATACAGATTTAATTTAATTAAATACGGATCAAATATACAGATTGAGTCTGAGAATAATGGAAGTATAAGTTCGGCAAACGCGCTTAATTTCAATTTAGTCGGAAATAAGAGGGTGGCAAATATTGGCGGAATTATACATATCAATGATTCTGAGGGTGATTATTATAGAATTGGCAACCTATCGTATGGTTCATCTATTATGATGAAGTTGTTGCAGCCGGCAGATTATAGATTTCCATCAGTCTTTGAAATATATAATCAGGCGGGACAACTTGTGACCAATTCACCGCTTACCGGAACAAATATTGTTTATAATATACCTGTCGGAGGAGATTCAACATTTTACGCGAGGGTAGCGAGCGGACAGTATGGTTTCACTGATACATTTAGGAATGGAATTAACATCAACGGCGCTCAAATAACGACGCCAAATAATAGCAAATTGAACTTTGGGACTAATGACTTTAGTGTTGAGACGTTAGTTTATGTGCCGCCATTAGCGCTGGGCGGGAATAGCGCTAATGTAATTCTTAGCAAATCCTATTATCAGAATTATCCAGGTTGGGCGCTTGAAATAAACACTTATGGGGATATACAGCCATTGTTTAAAGTGAATTTTTATAGCACAATATCCGGTAATTCAGCGGTTACTTCGGGACTACTTACGCCGGGTAACTGGTATCATATAGCGGGGGTTAGAAGCAATGGAATATTCTATCTATATGTTAATGGCAATTTAGCAGGGATTAATACTAATAGTGAAGCTGCGGCAAACGTGGACAATAATGAAGTATTAAGGATTGGAAGAGGCAACTATGCCTCATCATTTAACGGGTTAATGGCTGAAGTAAGGCTGTGGAATAAGTCATTAACTCAAGACGGAATAGTGTCAAATATGTTTAAATCATTAGCTGGGGTAGAAGATGGTCTTGTTGCGTACTATAGTATGAATCAATCAAGCGGTAATACGGTTTTAGATTCAAGCACTAATGGATTCAATGGCAATATAAATGGAACGATATACTGGATTGCGTTAGCGCCGCAAAATTACAAAGCGCCAGGCATTTATGCTTCATATTTGTTAAATGTAGAAACTGCGGATTTAATACCGCCATATATAACCGGGGACAGTTTTCCAACTAACAACGGGACGACAACCGATATTATAAACTCATTTACTGTATCGTATTCGGAAGATATGGGTCCTGTAACGGTTACAAATTCGGGAAATTATGAATTAAGAAATGCTGGGCAGGATTTACAGTTCGGAACAGCGGATGATGAGGTTTATACTGTATATTCGGGTTATACTTCTGGACTTACAGCGAACTATACTATAGTGGACGGTCCGCTCCAACCGGGTAATTACCGATTTATCGTCAGTTCAAATCTCGCCGATACAGGGAATAACACATTAGGGACAAACTATGTCAGGTATTTTACAGTTAGCGGCGTTCCCGGATATGTTAATGAAACGAGAAATAATAATTTGTTAATTTCTGCTTCGCCGCTTGGATTGATTGCGAGGACTAACGGTGATGGATCATTCTCATTTGGCGGGGTGATTCAAGCGAGCGATATGCCAAATTATATTGCCAAGGGCGATTTTAATAATGATGGCAAAATGGATGTAATTATGCCGTGTTATTCTGGCAATATGAATCTGTTTAAGGGAAATGGGGATGGAACATTTAATCTATTTACAAATTACTCGATTGGTTATTCATTGCAAAGTTGCGCGGTAGCTGACTTTAATTTAGATAATAAGTTAGAAATCGCCGCGATTAATTATAATGATAGTAAATTATATATATTAACAGGCAATGGAGATGGGACATTTAACTTTTATTCAACTAATATAACAGGTCAGTCTCCATTAGATGTAAAGGTTGGAGACATTGATAACGATGGTCTGCTTGACATAGTTACAGCAAACTATAATGGTGGAAATATTAGCCTGTTTAAAGGTAATGGGAATGGCACATTCCTGAAAATAGGAGATATAACAACTGGTACCGGAACACGATGCGTTGAGATTAAGGATATAAACAACGATGGTAAGTTGGACTTAATTAGCGTTAATCAAAGCGCAAATAATATTGCGGTTAGATTGGGGAATGGCGATGGGACATTTGGAGGACCTTCATTTATTGCGGTGGGAAGGTCGCCTATTTATGCGGTTGTTGACGATATAGATAATGATAATATAAAGGACATTGTTGTTGTAAGCACGCAGTATGGTGTTGTTGAAATATTTAAAGGCGCGGGAGACGGCACATTTAGTTCCAGGAAATCATACTCGCCCGGACTTAATAATACATACTGGTTGACAGTTGCGGATGTTAATAATGATGGATTAAAGGATATAATAGTTCCAGAATATAGCGTTAATAGATTAATAGTTATGCAGAATACTGGGAATGGCGAGTTTAACTCAATTTTGACTTATTCAATGAATTGCAGAGCCGCAACGGTAGCAGACTTTAATAATGACGGCGCAATGGATATTGCGGTAGCGGATTATTATACAGATAATCTGCGGATATTGCTTGGAAATATAACTGGATTAATAACTGAAGACCAATTGGGTAGCGGAATTAGAGTAAGTATGGGGCGCGGCAAGTTATCGGATTCATCTGATGTAGATTTCTGGAGTTTCTACGCGAACGGTGGCGACAAGATTTCAATTGCGATGGAGACGCCTAACAATATCGGTAGTAGCGGCCTATATTATTCGGTATATAACCCGGAAGGGAATGTAATATATAATTATTATTCAGATTATTCTGGCTTTGGACAGATACCGACGATAACAGCAACTTCAAGCGGTAGATATGCGATTAGAGTAAGTAGATATTATAACTATTACGGCGAATATAGAATCAGAGTATCTCTAATTCCATCTAATATTCAAGTAGAATTGGAAAATAATAATAGCGCAGGCGAAGCCAACGTGGTTGCGTTATATCAAGGGACTCAAAAATTGAATGGGAAGGTTTACGGTTATATCGGCAGTTACGAGACAAGCGATTTTTATAAATTAACGAATGTTGAATCTGGGACAACGATTAGTTTGAACTGGTTATATCCGTTTAACGGGAGATTTGGCGGGGCAGTTGAGTTATATAACCAAAGCGGGACATTGATTGCGACCTCTGATACATTGGATAGAACTAATTTGAGCTGGACGGCGCCGGCAGGCGGGGATGGCAATTATTATATAAGGATGTTCTACGGAGGGAATGTACCGGCGATTAGCCTGTCTGGTCAGGCAGGATATTCATTAAGGTTTGATGGGGTTGATGATTATGTGACGTTTGGTAGCGGTGTTATACCTTCAAGCGGCGATTTTACGGTAGAGGCATGGGTGTATGCGGAAAGCGCTTCTAATTACAGAGAGGTAATTTCACAGGGGAGCGGCGGCAACGCGTTTTATTTAGGTTACGATTATAATAAGTATATTCGCGCTGGCGATGGCTGGGGAACGACGCCCGCGCTATTCCCGATGTATCAATGGGTTCATATTGCAGTAGTTAAGACTGCTTCCAATACTTATTTATATACAAACGGTATTCTGGCGGCGGTGAAGGGGTCGGCAATCCCGAACCCGTCTCAGACGACAGAATTCCGCATTGGCAGACAATATAGCGGATATGGTGAGTACTGGTATGGAAATATTGATGAGGTGCGGGTTTGGAATGTTGCAAGGAGCGCGGGAGAAATACAGGCGACAATGACCAACAGGCTCAACGGGACGGAGTCTGGGCTTGTTGGTTACTGGCGGTTTGACGAGGGGGCGGGGCGGGTTCTCACCGATGCAAGTCCAACGGGGGCGAACGGAACGATTTTGAATGGCGCGTTGTGGGCAGGCACGACGGTTACAAATAATAGGCCAAACGGTATAGCCGCGCAGTATTTGTTAAATATTGAACTGGTTAAGACGCAGGCGCTGGCGCTTGTTTCGTCTTCGTTGCCGTCGGGCGGGTTAGCGACAACCTCTGTTGTTGACAGGATTTTATTAGGATTCAGTTCGGAGTTGAATCCGGAGTTCAATATTTTGAGCCGGTTAAAGACCTTTGGCGGGCATAATTATATATTAACAGATTCGGCGATGAGGTGGGTTGATGCTGAGTATTATGCGATGAGTCGCGGGGGGCATTTAGTTACAATAAACAGCGCGGCTGAAAATGAGTTTGTGAGACTCAATTTTGCGCAATCGTCGGCGGTCTGGATTGGATTGACGGATGAGTTGCAGGAAGGGACGTTCAGGTGGGTCAGCGGAGAGCCGGTAACTTATTTAAACTGGAACACAGGCGAGCCGAACAACAGCGGCGGCGAGGATTATGCTCAAATGCTGGCATCAGGTTTATGGAATGATTTATCATATAACTCTTCTTTATATGGGGTGATTGAATTTAGCGGGAGCGATTCTGATGGCGATGGTTTTATTGATGTGGTTGATCCGTATCCGAATGATCCATTTAACGGATTCAAGGTTCAATCTGCTGGATTGGACGGTGTTTTTGATACTGCAGACGATGAGTATTACAACTTAGTGCCAGCGCAATATAGTGGCGGGACGAATTTGACGCTAACGGTTGTTGACGGACCGCTGCAGCCGGGAAATTACAGGCTAACGACCACTACGCTTTTGAGGGACAAATATTTGAACCAGGTTATTCCTGTTACCCGTTATTTTGTAATAACCAATCTTGATGGATTTACGATTGAAAATAGGTCAAACGATTTAGCCAGCGTGGCGACGCCGGTGACGTTTATTGAATCAATTGCGGGATTGAAGTCGGGATTCTGTCGGGGAACGATTGGAACTGGCAACGATATTGACTACTGGAGTTTTGACGCGCAAGCCGGTCAGAAGGTTGTTGTGTGTACTGAAAACCCGGGCAATCCATCCAGTTCATCGTTGTCAATTCGTTTGGAAAATGTAGATGGCGGGACAGTAACCTCATTCAATTCTGACAACAACGGGCTTGGTCAATCAGCGGTTGTGACGATACAAAGTAATGGGACTTATTACATCAGGGTTGCGGCAAACAGCAGTTATCAGGGAGAGTATCGGATCAAAGTGGTAGTTGCAGACGAATCGCAACAGATTGAACAGGAAGCTAACGACTCGCTGGCGTTGGCAAATGCAATAGGTTTAGTCAGAAACGGCAGCAATTATTCTGGCAATGTCGCGGGATATATCAGAACGGTTGGAGATGTTGACTGGTATAATATTGGGACAGTCAGCAACGGATACACGATTTATGTTTCAGTACGGCAGCCAGTGTTGAGCAAGTTTGCGCCTGTTGTCGGGGTTTATAATGCGGTTGGAGTTTATATGGCAGAGTCAGGGCAGTCGCGTCCGAACGATGGGGTTGCTGAGGTTAGAATAACACAGACTGGCAATTACTATATCAAGGTCAATTCAGATACACCGAACGCTGGGTTGCAGGAGGAATATGTGATTGACATTCAGGTAGCGCCAAGCGGGGCATTTAATTTTGCCAATCTGGTTGTAACGAGTGTTAATCCGCCGACGAATGCGGCTATGAGTGGCAGTCCGATTACATTCTCTTACGAAGTTGTAAATGCAGGGAATTCGCCTACCGATGTTTCGTCATGGTCTGACAGGGTTGTTATTTCTCTAAATAAAGTTTACGGCGATGCGGATGATATTTTGCTTGCCGTTATTCCACATACAGGGATTGTAGGCAACGGTTCAAGTTATAGCGTCACAAATAGCGCTCTTATACCCGAAGGTGTTTTTGGGAATTATTACTTGATTGTGCAAGCGGACGCGTTTAACGCGGTGAATGAGTTTGTGCTTGAAGGGGATAATACGCTTGCAAGCGATAACACATTCTTGATCAATCTTGCGCCATATCCTGATATTGTGGTTGAAGGCTTGCAGGTTATAACACCGCAATCTGGCTCTGTTTATAATATTAAGTGGATTACGGTTAACCGTGGAACCGGGGTTGCTGCCAGCGGATTCAAGGAGCGGGTGATTGTGAAGAATGAGACTTTGGGCACGGTATTGCTCAATCTTGAAAGAACGGTTAGCGAGAGTTTACCAGTAAACGGTGGCGTGACAAATAATCTTCCAGTTGCAATAACAGAGGCAGGGAATTTCTCAGTCATAGTTATCACAGACTCGCGGAACGATATTTATGAATTTAACCAGATCGGGCACGCAAGCGCAGAGCAGAATTTGTTCACAACGACTTTTGCGATTACACAGATGTATAATGTTGATATAACGGTGAATCCGCCAGATGCGGGGTTTGTGAGCGGTGGCGGGTCTTATCCATCTGGGTCATCGGTTACGGTGAGCGCCATTGCGAACACAAATGTTATGCCATATCGGTTTGTAAACTGGCTTGAAAATGGAGTATTTCAGAGCGCGAGTACAAATTACACGTTTACGATTATCCGCAGCAGGAATCTTGTGGCGAACTTTGGATTGCCGAGTTATCAGTTAAGCGCCTCAAACAATCCGCCATCTGGAGGAACCGTGTTAGGACAGGGTGTATATGTTTATGGATCAACAAATACATTAGTGGCTGTGCCATCGCAGGGCTATCTGTTTAGCCACTGGAGTGAGAGTGGGGCGCAAATTGGCACTTCAACACAATTAGTTGTTGTGGTTAAGAGCAATCGGGTTGTAGTGGCAAATTACAATGAAGCGAATCCGGTTCATTATGTAACAACGGCAACAGTTCCGCAGGGGCTTGCCACAGTTACTGGCAGCGGGACATACTCAAATGGTCAGGTTGCTACAATATCGGCGCCGTTGAGCATTACAAATCCGCCTTATATTTACAGGTTTAAGGAATTCAAACTCAACGTTGTATTTCTGAACAATTCAAACGCATTTTCAAAGACTTTCAGCACGCTTGATCCGTCAAATATGAATTACGTGGCTTATTATGACGCAAACAGTATATTGCCGGTGATTACAAACATATTAGTAAGCCATCAGGCGCCAGTGCCTGCGACAAGCAATTTTGTTCTGACTCTTCAATTTGACCGCACGATGAATGCAAACGTTGCTCCACTGATAGTGGTTACGAATCCGGTAGGGGTAGCGCAGGCAATCTTTAGCCAGATTGGTTATTGGACTAATCGCACAGGAAGCAATGATACATTTGTATTACCGGGAATTGTGTTTGGAGCAGGGACGGATGGAACGAACTATGTTTATATTTCTGGTGCGGCTGATACAAACGGACTTACGATTGAGACTACGAACATTTTGAAATTCGTAGTTGATGCGACACCGCCGTCTGCGCCAACTCTTGTCTTAAGCGCTTCAAATAGCGTTTCCGCTACGATTTCGTGGCAGGGTTACGCAGCGCCACAAGACCTCGCTGGATTCAGAGTTTATATCAGCACGAACAATTTCAACTCGGTTGCTGGACTTAATAATGTTGCATGGTTATCTGCTTCGGCAAGGAGTTATACCTATTATAATTTAAAACTTGATACTACTTATTATGTTGCGGTAGTTGCTGTTGATGTTGCCGGGAACGCTATTCAAGAGGTTACACCGCTATCATTCATATTAAGACCAGCGCTTCCGCCACCGGTAGCAATTACAATTGCTCCTGTTGGCGCGAATGCCGCGAGGATTTCGTGGCAAAATTATTCAACATCGGAGTTAATCGGTTTTGGCGGATTCAGGCTCTATTACGAGACAAATAATTTTGGAAATGTAAGCGGATTGACAGCGCGGCAGGTGTTGGGTGTAAACGACCGTTCGGTTGTAGTTTCAAATCTTAACCGATTAGCAACCTATTACTTTGCAGTTGTGGGCGTGAATGTAAATGGGGAGTTTAATCCAGCAGTAGGCACAGTAGTCTGGCGCGATCCATACGCCGGTGTTGTCACTAATAATTTAACCATAGGCGAAACGGGGCAGGAATTAGTCATTTATCAAACAATTGTAATAACAAACAGGGCGACTGTTACGATTTCGCCGCGGACGGTATTACGGTTTATGCCCGGGACGAAGATTGTTGTTGGACAAGGGACATTAGTTGCAAATGGAAGCGCGCTTGATCCGATTGTCTTAACATCCGTGAACGATGTTCAGGGTGGCGTGCCGCAAGCAGGCGATTGGGATGGTGTTGAATTAAATTCTGGCGCTGGCGGCTCAACTTTAAGACACGTCTTTATTAAATATGGCAAGGGATTGTTTGTAAATGGATGCTCTCCGACGGTTGACGCATTGACGACTGTTTACAATAGCGTTGCTGGTTTGGCTGTTTCAGGCAGTGCTGCATTGAGCACAAGGGATGGTTTGATTGCTTATAATCCTGTCGGTATTTATGCAGGCGCAGGCGCAACTATGTTTATAACCAATTCTGTAATTAAGAACAACATTACCAATGCGGTTGAACAAGGAGCGGCTGCATTTACTGCAACAAAGAACTGGTGGGGGAGCGCTGACTTAACAGACATAACAAACACCATTTCCGGCACGGTAAATTATAATGAATATCTGACTGGCGAGCCACTGTTGACGCCGGCGATTAGAATTCAGAACAATTTGACACAGGTTGGTTCGCGGAGTGTTAACATTGAAGTGGCTTGTCGGACAGCAGAGTCTATGCGCTTTAGCGAAAACTGGTTATTCCCGTTGACACCGTTTGAACCATTTAAGCCGATTGCTTCGTTCATGCTTAGCGAAGGGGGCGGGGAAAAGACAATTTACGCGCAATTTCGTAGTGTTACAGGAAACACAAATCCGCCTATCAGTATCACTGTGAATTACATCACGGCTGGTCCAGTTATCACATCGTTTAACCTGACAGAAGGAATGATATTGAAGCGTCCATTAACTGTGACTGGCACTGCTACGGCGACGCTTGGAATGTCTGCGATTGAGTTTTACATAGACAATAATTTGATAAGTTCGGTTGCTGGTGGGAGTTATTCTCAACGGGTTGATGTTAGAAATTATCCAAACGGAATTCATCGGGTCAAACTCGTGGCGCGGGATAATTTTGCCAATTTTGCCGTGCTTGAACGGAATGTAATTATCGCTGTTGAACCACCTTCGGCGCCAGTGATAACTTCGCCTCAGAGTGGGATTGTAATTTCAAGCAACAGGATGAATTTTACCGGTACGGCAGAACCATTCATTAGCGTGAGTTTAACAAGGGGCGGCGCGACGTTAGGTTTAACACAGGCAGCGGCAGACGGTTCGTTTGCGTTCACGAATATCGCATTGATAGAAGGCGCAAACAACATTGTTGCGAGCGCGTTTGATGAGATTGGCAGCGCGAGCGGTGTTCCTTGCGTTGTGGTTGTTGATTCTGGACCGCCTGCAGCGGTTATAATGAACGATCCGTTTTATAGTCAGCGTGATGGATTGTATTTAAGCTGGCGATATAAGTCGGAAGGTGAAAGAGCCACGAGGTTCAGAGTGTTATGGCATACAAATCAATTTACCACGCCTCAACAGGCAAGCGGACAGAGCGGTATATTGACGAAGATGGATTATACGCTGAAGGGGATACCGGACGGTCGGTATTATTTTGGGGTTGTTGGATATGATGAAGCAGGGAATGAGAGCGCGGTTTCGGACTTAATCACTTATAATTATGATGCAACGCCGCCGCAGTTTAGCATCGCATTTAACAAGACGCCGCCGGTAGGCGTGGGAACTGTTCAAATAACAGTTACGGCTTCTGAACCGCTTACAGGGGTTCCGAATTTGACCATCAAATACGCTGGGGGCGAACCAATTGCAATCACTCTCGCTCCGGGGATGGGATTAAATAGTTTTGTTGCAGATTTGAATATAACGCCAATCACCCGCTCTGGATTAGCGGAATTTAGAGTTGCGGGGATTGATTTAGCGGGGAATACGTTTGAAGGGACACCGCAAGGAGCGCCGTTCATTGTAGATGTGACGCCACCAGTGGGCAGAATTGTGTGCGCGCCGGCTGCGCCTGTTCAGATAACCAATCAGGTTGATGTCTCGGTGAACCTCACTTTGAGTGAACCGCAGAAGCCGGACACAACGCCGGTGCTCGCATTCAAGCCACCGATTGGGACAAATGTTACTATCCCATTGAGTGGTTCGGGCACAAATTGGAGCGGCATCTTGCGATTAGATCCGTCAATGGGCAGCGGGTTTGGCTCATTCACAATGCAAGCAAGAGATGCGCTTGATAATGTCGGTCAATATATTGAATCTGGCGCGTTTTTAGAGGTTTACAATACTGAAACGCCGACTCCACCAGCGGCGCCGACCGGACTAATGGCGGTGGCAAAACCCGGTGGCTATATTCAACTTAATTGGAATAGTGTCACGAACGCGGAGAGCTATCGTATTTATTCAGAAGTAGGTTCAAACGCTGTTCCGCCAACTGTCATTGTTGCCGATGGTATTGCGACGAACAGTTATGTTGACTTGCCGCCTGCCGATGGTTCTTATCGGTATGTTGTTACAGCGTTGAGACGCGGTGCGGAGAGCACGCCATCGGCTGTAAGGATTGTAGTTTCTGACAGAACGCCGCCGCCGGCGCCGACAAATGTGGTAGCGCAATTAACTGCGCAGGGTGTCGTTATTACCTGGGAAAAAGTAGTGGGCGAGAATCCAAGCGAATTCCGCATATATCGGAACAATAGTTTGATACGGACGACTACATCTGAAACGACCATTATAGATAGACCACCGCGCGGGTTGAATTCATACACGGTATCGGCTGTTGACGCCGTGGGGAATGAAGCGCTTAGCGATGTTGTAACGGTTGAACAACTTGTCGGCGCTGTGGATAGAATTGATGTGGTAGTTGAGAATGCGCCGCAATTAAGATGGGAGGTATCAGACCCGACCGCTGTCGCATTTAATATTTACAGAAACGGGATTAAACAGAACGCTCAACCATTAACAAGTAGGGTTTATACTGACCCATTTGCGATAGGTAATCAGGCTGTGATTTATGAAGTTCGCGCGCTTAACTCAACGAACGCCGAAGGACCGCCAAGGTCTGTTACAATTTATCCTATATCGGTGAATTTGATGGTTGGACGCGGGCAAACAAATAGCACGCTTGTAACAAAATATTTTGATGAATTTAGGTTATCGGTTACGAACTTGGCGAATGAATCCGGAATGCCGCTTAATAATATCCAACTGCTTCGCACTCTTGCGACAAAAGAGAGTTATACAAAACAGATTAATTTGCCTATCACATTGCAGACAAATTCCGGAATAGAGCGGTTTGTAGTATTTCCATCGGCACGGGAACAATATGGACAGGCATTTTTAGTAAAAGTGGTTCAAGCAACACCAGATCCTGCAACAACTGTCACATACCAGAAAGCGTTTAGTTTTGACAATTATCGTCCATCGCGGGTGATGATTGAGATGTCTGCAAATGAACAGCCGGTTAGTGGTGGATTGGCTTCGTTTGATGTGAAGATTTACAATCGTTCTGATGTTCCTATTGACGTTGTGTTATCAAGGAATCAGGGGAATGACCCGGGCGATTTGTATATATCGGTTAAGAATATGTTTGGTCAGGAGGTGAATCGTGTTCAATACAGTGGAATGCCTGCGGGAATTATGATGGCACCGGACGGACGGGCGTTTGTTAGGATACCGTCAGAATCGTTCAAATTGATAACGGTTAGCAATGTTTTGATACCGGCATCGCTTGGGACAAATGCAGCGTATATTGAGGCGGTTGTTGAGAAGATTTACAACAAGATTGCTGTAAGCGACGAGACGATTTCCGGACCGTTAACTGGTTCGCTTGTTAGCGCGCTTATTCAGACACCTTATTATGGTACTGCGAATACCGATAAACAGTTCTATGCAAACAACGAGAACGTGACCATCACCGGTCAAGCAATTGACCGCGCTACCGGGCAACCAAAACCGAATTCGCCGTTGAAGATCGGATTCTTCACGCAGGGTTATCGTTTCTACAAGGATGTAGTAACTGATGAGAGTGGAAACTATCAGTTTATTTATGAGCCGCAGAGGGGGTTAAGCGGAGCGATAAAAATCTGGGCTGCGCATCCGGATATATTTGATGTATTGAATCAAGTGGAGATAAAGGTTTACCGAATTTATGTGACACCGCAGCAATTTGACATACGGATGTCAAAGAATGGTTCTATAGACTTCTCAGTTACACTGGTCAATCCGGGTGATGAACAGATGTCCAATTTCGGTTATGAATTCAGGGCTTATAGGATGGAGGGTACCAATAGTGTGCCAATAAGTACTGTAACAGGTAGTGTCGGGATACCTGAGAATTTCGTTTTGGGTCCAAGGGAGAGGAGGTCACTACAGATGAGCCTTGGCGCTGCGGTGGATGCTCCGGACAATGCAATAGTTGAATTTATTGTGAGGTCTGGGGAAGGGGCATCGGCAACTGTTGTTGGGAATGTAACGTTATTGCCAGCAGTCCCGGTGTTATCTGTTGTTGATCCTGCTGTTGGTTATGTTGAGATGAGCGTTAACAGGGGCGATTTCAAGAGCCGCTCAATAACGGTGGTAAATCGGGGGATGAACGATTTATCTGGCGCATATATAATACCGCCCACGAATACTGGGTGGGTCAGAGTTAACCTTCCGATTGCGCAGGATGGTTTGATTCACCTTCCAGATATCCCAGTTGGTGGGTCAAATACATTCGTGGTTGTGGCTGCGCCGCCGCAAGATACATCACTTGAATATCACGAGGACTCACTCGTCATCGGTGGAACGAATCTTACGGGGACATTCAAGATAAACATCTTTACCCTTGTAACATCAAGCAAGAGCGGGAACGTAAGGTTCTTTGTTGATAATATTTTAACTTACCCAGTGCCGAACGCGACTGTGAGAATAAAGAATCTGGTTTTGAATCAAGAGTTGTCCTCTACGACCGACGCAAACGGATATACCACGATTACAAACCTTCAGGAAGGCGACTGGTCATATCTTGTTACTGCGCCCGGGCATAGTCCGATGAGCGGGACTGTTACGGTTGAACCTGACCAGACGCAACTTGTGAGCGTCAGGCTGTCCAGAAATCTTGTTACTGTCAATTTTACCGTTGAGCCGGTGCCGTTTACTGATAAATACGAGATAAAGATTGAACAGACATTTGAAACGCACGTTCCGGTTCCTGTGCTTGTTGTAACGCCGCCGATGGTGAAGTATGAAAACGTGCCGCCTGGGTTTGAGGCAACGATAATCGCGATAGTTAAAAACGCCGGATTATTGCAGTTGAATGATGTGATCATTGAAGGGACTGAGTTACCCAATGCAACACTTGTTCCGCTGATTGATTATATCCCTGTCTTATTGCCGCAGGAATCGGTTGAGGTACCGTTGCAGACGGTCTATATCGGTGGAACAAATCAGGCAAGGATTAACGTAGCCGCAAAAAGCGGGGCAAAACCAAAGTTTGATGGGAAAGACTATGCAGATTGTGTAACCGGTGGACTTGTCGGGTTAGCCCAATTTTTGCAAGATATCGCGACGATCGCCGCAAGGTTTAGCGGGGATGGACAGTGCGCCGATTTACGAGGAGCGTTAAAAGCGGCGGCAGGACTTGTTGTAGTCTATTCGCTATTCTGTTCGCCCGGGTTCAGTCCGTTAGGTTTCTTGCCGTCGCCCTGTCCGAGCGTGCCATGGCCTATCAGTTTTGCAATGGGACTTGTTACTTGTCTTGCGCAACAGTTGACAGGTCCAGGTAGTGGCAGTGGCGGTGGCGGTTATTCAACTGGTTCAGGTTATGGTTTCTACAGTCCCGTCTGTTTTGTGGAAGGGACATCGGTATTGATGGCGGATGGAAAGACCAAACCGATACAGATGGTAAAGATAGGCGATTGGGTGAGGACAGGGTATTCAGAGAAAGAAAAGGCGCAGGTCAGACTCGTAACCCAGCGAACGAGCGATGAGTTATACAGGATTGAATTTGGCAGCGAAGGGTCGGAACAGAAGAGTGTCATTGCAACTGGCGATCACGCGTTTTGGGTTGATGGCAAGGGGTGGACGCTTGCGCGCCAATTGACAGCAGGCGATTGGTTAATGAAGCCTGATGGTAAGCACACGGTTATAAGGTCTGTTTCTAAATTGAAAGATAAACAAACAGTCTATTCACTTGTGTTGAAGGAGGACCAGGCGTTCTTTGCAAACGGCGTGCTTGTTCGCGACAGGTGCGGACTTTCGCCTGATGAACTTGTGAAGGCATTTTACATTAACAAGTGAAAATTTAAACCGCTGGACGATGAAGAAATTAATAAAATTTAACACTTTTAAAAAGGTTATGAAACACTATTCAATTAAATGCCGCGTTGCGCTGGCGTTGCTGATGCTGGTTTTACAGTCCGGTTTTGTTTTTGGACAACAACAATTTCAGGGATTATGCACAAGGATAAAAATAGAGATATTGCAGGAATTGACGATTGAACGGATTGGGTTTGAAGCGACGCTTGAAGTTGTGAATAACGATGGGGAAGACCCGATTACCGACTTTTCGGCATCACTGACGTTTGAGAGGCCTGCGACGGCGACAGCGCCCGGGCTTGCCGACGCGTCGTCATTGTTTTTTGTGCGGGCTCCTGAACTGGAGAATATCAATGATATAAATGGCGCTGGCATAATTGGACCGACGCGCAAGGCGGTTGTTAAATGGTTTATTATTCCCAAACCTTCAGCCGGCGGCACTAATGCGAACGGCGTCGTCTATCGCGTTGGATGCAATCTCTCGGGAAAGATTCGCGGGGCGCCGATTCCGTCTGATGTATTGTTCGCGATCCCGGATACAATAACGGTGAAACCGGAGCCATTGCTTGAAATAACTTATTTCCAGCCGCGAGATGTTCAAGGGGACGACCCGTTTACTCCTGAGATTGAGAGCCCGATACCGTTCACGCTTGGTGTCATTGTAAAAAACGCCGGTTACGGAATGGCGCGGAGCGTGAAGATAAATTCGCAACAGCCAAAGATTGTTGAGAACAAACAGAGTCTGCTGTTGATTGCGCAATTGCTCGGGGCGAGAGTTCAGGATTCGCCGCGCAGCGCGTCGCTGCTTGTAAATCTTGGCGATATACCGCCGGGCGATGCGCGCAAAGGGGCGTGGGATATGATAACTTCGCTCTCGGGCGAGTTTGTGGAATTTAAAGCCTCTTATACTCATGCGTCTGAACTTGGCGGGGAAGAAACCTCTATAATCAAATCGTTGCAGGCTCATTTTATCCTTCATGAAGTGCTCGTGGATTTGCCTGGACGCGATAATATAAAAGATTTTCTCGCGGATACCGACCGCGATGAAAATATGTTGCCGGACGCGATTTATGAGAACAACGGCAACATTTTGCCTGTTAACACGCTGACTAATTTTACGCTTGCGGGCGAGGCTGGGGCGGGCGCGACATTGACGTTGAACCTGAATGCTGAAATTGCCGGCTGGGGATATATGAGGGCAAACGACCCTGCGCAGGGCAAACTGCCTATTGCAAGCATTGTCAGAAGCGACGGAAAAATCTTGAACACAAATAATTACTGGAGAAATACCCGATATACGAAAGTAAACAACGTGAGGTTGGATTTTTTGAACATACTTGACCTTGTTGACCTTGGAAATTACAGCTACACAATCACGTATGGTTCAACCGGGAACGACACCACGCCGCCTTCAACAATGATCAAATTTGCCGGACCTGTTTATGAATCGGATAACAAATATTATGTAACTCCGGAGACCCAGATTTACTTTATCAGCGAAGACCAGAGCCCGGTGAGTATGTATTACAGTATAACGAACTCGCCGTTCATTCCGGCTCTGCCGTTTAAACTGCGCAACCCGGGAGAATATTTGATAAAATATTACGCGATTGACACCAGCCAGAACCGAGAGAGCGATAAAACCGCGGTTGTGGTTGTTGGCGCAACGGGGGATTTGAATTTTGCGGATATTCAACAGCCGTCAAAGTCTCTGGTGATCTCTGGAGACGCTGTATCGTTGAGACCGGGCAAGGCGTCTATTCTCTTCAGCGCGTCGCCAAATCCTGCTCCGGTGAATGCGAATGTTGAGATATTTTCCGGTGTTATAGGTTTTTTGACTGTTTCAAATTTACCCTCATCGCCGACTCGTTCAACTGAGTGGACATTTTATATTGGCGGAGATTATGTGGATTATTACAAGTACAGGCTTGACGGCGGCGGATGGAGCGTAGAATTGCCTGCGCAGGCGCAGCTTGTTTTGACAAATCTTGCGCAGGGCGGGCATAGTTTATATTTGCTTGGACGGGCGCGACAGGGAGATTATCAACCGGAGTCCAACGCTGTTGTAGTGAGTTGGATTGTTGATAGCGGGGCGCCGGTGACAAAGCTATCTGGAAATATAACGACGCCGTCGCGTTCTGCAACAGCGCAATTAGCGGTTTCTGGAGCGAGCATTGATAAATATAGGTGGACAATCAACAGTGGCTATTACAGGGCGGAGACAGATATTGGTCAACCGATTGTTTTAACCGATCTTGTTTCTGGACAAAATACCGTTGCCGCAATAGGACGGATCAATGGAGAATGGCAACCGACCAACTCGCCGACCACGATATCATGGGTGGTGAATCCGCTTTACGGATATGATTTAAGCCTGTTGGAAAGGACGCGGACTTTTTCTTATACAAATATCGGGAGCGGTTTGATTGCGTTTGAATGGGATGGTAAAAAGGATAACAACTTGACGGCGCCGCCGGGCTGGTATACTGCAAGGATCACTCTGTATGATGGACTTGGGAGGACAAATTTTATAACACGACTCATCCAGATAGAGGAGTTTACCGGCGAGACAAAAGAGACAGTGGCGTCCGAACGTATGCCGGGCAGGGCATTTGCCAGAGGCGGTTGGATTGTATGGGAAGACCAGAGCGATGGTTCATGGCAGATTTACGCGCTTGATTTAAACGGCGTCAATCAGCAGCCCGTTCGCGTTTCTGAAGGAACTTTGAATCAACAAAATCCAAAGACAGACGGTCGTTATGTTGTCTGGCAGGGACGTTTGCCGAATGGTTCGTTTGATATCTATTTCAAAAACCTTGTTTTAAGCGAACCGCCGCGAAGATTGACCTCAACGCCCGATGTTGATGAGATAAATCCGGCGATTGACTGGCCGTGGGTTGTTTATCAGGAAAAGAATATTCTTACGCCCGGAGCGCCGTATCAATTGCGGGCAGTCAATTTGTTGAGCGGACAATATTTCACTGTTGCGCCCTCCACGCAGGATGAACTTGATCCGGATGTTCACACCGGACAGGTTGTCTGGCAGGACTTCAGAGACCCGGGTTATGGCGAGATATATTATAAAAACCTTGAGACTGGAAATCTGATAAGGATAACCACGAATATTTTTGGTCAATACAAGCCGACGATATATAACAATTGGATTGTCTGGCAGGACAACCGCAACGGAGAGGTTGATATTTATGGCTACGACCTGTTGCGCGGAAAAGAGATTCGTCTTACAGAGACGAGCGAGGATGAGGCTCGTCCCAGGATTGAAGGCGAGTGGGTTGTTTGCGAGGAATATTCTTTCGGGATTGAGAATTCAAACCTGCGATTGATTCACGCCCCGAGCCGCCGGGTTATACCTGTTACTCGAACGATTAGCAAGAAGTCGTCGCCATCGATTGGAAACGGCGTTGTTGCGTGGTCTGAAAGCCAGAATAATCTTTCGGTTGTAAAAACGGCAAAGTTGCCATCGTTGCAGGCGGTGTTTGAAAATCAGAACGCTGTTGTAGTGACGGAGACGATTGCAAATCTTGCGAGCAACGCCTTTACGTTGTTATCAATGTGGCATAGCGCGGCGAATATAGATGAGATAACGGTTTACACATCGTTGTTGCCGCAGGTGGAGACAAAGAGAGTGAGATGGATAAACGGGGCGCCAAGCGGAGATAATTTTGACCTTACTGCCGGGATGTGGTTGTGGTTGAGGTTTGATTCAAAGGCGGTTCTTGACCTTGGTGCGAATGACGCAACCTCAATCAATCTCCCTGCTGGAGTGAACGCGCTCAGTTATGCAGGTTTTCCAAACAATTATTCGGCATACAAATTGTTACAACAGCTCGGGCTGCAAAACGCGCGCGCGGTCAGGATGCTTAATTCGGACTCTGGACAATGGCTTGTAGCGCGGGTTGTGAACAACGCAATTTCGGGAAATGATTTTACAATACCGAACGCGGCAGTGTTGTTGATTGAAATGGCAAATCCTGTTTCAAACTTTAAACCTCAATAAAACTATATGAAAAAAGTAACTGGAATATTTTTAATTGGAATGATTCTGCTGGATGTCAACGGGATGACGCCGGCGGAGTTGAAGAAGAAAATTGACGCTGGCGAGGATGTAACGATTGTTGATGTTCGTCCAACGGATTTATATCAAAAGGGGCATATTCCCGGCGCTATAAATATACCGCTTGCGATATGCGACCAGAAACGGTTGCCCGGGGCAAAACTCGTCGTAGTCTATGACGAGGGTTTGCATGAGAACAAATCTGCGGCTGCGATAGATGGTTTAAAAAAGAAAAATCAGGTTCAAGCCGAGATACTTGAAGGGGGTTTTGCCGCGTGGGAAACATTTATCGGGACGACAACGAAGCAATCCGGGGCGACGAGGGAAGAGATGCCGTATATAACTTATGACGCGCTGAAGAAGTTGCAGAGCGCGGACACTGTGATTGTGGATTTGCGAACGGCTGTTGTTGAAAACAAGTCGCTTGCGGGGAAACAACAAGCGCCGGCGTTGACCGATTTGCAATCTGAATTTCCAAAGGCAAAGATAGTCAAATCGCCGTTTGCTTCTGGGATAAATAAAAAATCGCTTTCAGCCGCGCAATACACGCCGTTATTTGTGATTGTGGACAATGGGGACGGCAAGGCTCAGGAGATGGCAAGGACTTTGAAGGCAAATGGAATAAGCCGGTTTGTAATCCTTGCCGGGGGCGAAAAGATACTTGAACGGCAGGGGAAAGCCGGGTTGCAACGGACTGGAACAACCTTCACAGCGCCTGTGAAATCAGACAAAAACAATTAACCATTGCAAAGTCTATGCGAACGATTTTAGAAATAATGAAACGGCCGGTAAATAGAATGATGAGAGCCGCGATTGGCAGTATGATGCTGGTCTGGTCAATTGCGCCGGCTTGGGGGGAATCAATCACAAATGTGGTTGTGGCGAATGTAACCCCATCTATGTTTACGGTTATCTGGCGGGCGCCGCAGTCTGCGCCGGGGATAAATGTTTACGCCGATCAAAATGGGAGCGCAAATCTTCAAGGCGAGGTGGGGATAGAATATTTTCCGCTGCATACAGGTTCTCCTTCGGCGGCTAATGCCTATTTTAGAAGAGAATCAAAAACGCAGATTCGCCAGAGAATAGAACAGTCCGGATATTACATAGTTCGTGTGTTGAACTGCAAACCGGACACGACTTACTATTTCAACATTATTTCCAGAATGACGAACGGGCAGACGCTTGTTTATCCGCAGAACGGACTGCTTTCGGTGAGGACTGCGAAAACGAATAGTTTTCTGCTTGATTCAAGACTGCTGGTTGTGAATATTCCCGGGACAAACGCGATGGGAAGGGTTCTGACGCTTTTACACACAAACGCCGCCTATCCGCTGGCAGCGGTTGCTGGAGATGGATGCCCGAGCAATAATGTTGTGTTTAATCTTGGCGAGTTATTTGCGATAACGGGCGGCAATTTTTCGCCGGAGGGTGAGCAACAATTTGTTGTCTCGGTTTTAGGAGATGGCGATTCGGTTGTTCAGGAGTTTGCGCTTGATTTTACAAACGGCTTTTCAGTCGCAACCGTCAGCGGTTTAACGGTTGGCACAGGATATGAACAGGTTACCGTGGAGTTAAGTCAGGCGATTGTCAGGTCCGGCCAAAATGGCAGTATCCAGATTTCAGTTGAAACCACTGCGCCGGTGACGAACTTGCAGGTTACAGTTCAATTGCCGCAGGGGATGTTGATGAACCCTGCGCTCGGTTCTCTCTCGCCGTTGATTGACGATGCCGCAGCGACAATAGCTACGCAAAACGGCAACTGGATAGTGAAATTGCCTCTAAAGCCAGGGCTTAATTTAAATGGCGAGGTGAAAAACATTGCGGCGGTTAACTTTCTTGTAGGCTCTGGTTTGCCGTCAACGATTATAGTTCCCGTAATTTCCGGCATTCAGGCAAGCAAGACAAATGGACAGTATGTGGCGAATACTTACGCGCTTGTTGGAAAGATTATCATAGTCGGAGCGCAACCGGTTCTTGAAGCGACATTGAGCGGAGATGGGGGAAGGCGTTTGATTCTTTACGGGGCAAATAATGCTACGTATCAGATTCAATCAACAACAGTTTTAGGTCTGTCTCAAAACTGGGCTGTAGTAGCCGAGATAACAATTACAAATACCGGTTCTGCGATTATTCCGATAACTTATCAGAATGAGAATGCTATTTTTTATCGGGCGCTTGAAATATCTGGCAGCAAAATTGGCGAATCAATCAGCGGAGATGCGCAAATTTCAAACAAGGAGAAAGCGGAGTCTAAAGCCGTGAAGGTTTTGCCCCGAGCCAGTTATAAGATTTATTGAATAGCGGAGAGATAATCTGGCGGAGATTTTGCGACAGCAATCGGCGGCGGGGATGGCTTGGATTGAGTTGACAATTCGCCATTCATAACGCATTTTTTATTATTATATTTTTAAGATAGAAGATTATGAAGACATTCAACATTGCGAAACGAGTATTGCTTTTCATATTGGTAAACATCCTTGTGGTGACAACGATCGGGCTTGTGCTCGGTCTGCTAGGCATACAAAACAAATTGCCGCAAGGGATGTATTCGTCGCTGCTTGTTGTCTGCCTTATCTGGGGTATGGCAGGGGCGTTTATCTCGCTTGCGCTTTCACGGATAATGGCAAAGTGGATGATGGGGGTTCACGTTATACCGCCAGATGTCAGAGACCCGGCGCTGCGGGAACTTGTCCAGATAGTCCATTCAACAGCCAGAAAGGCTGGGCTTGAAACGATGCCTGAGGTCGGGATTTATGAGAGCGACGAAATCAATGCCTTTGCCACTGGGCCGACGCGGTCGCGGTCGCTTGTGGCGGTTTCAACCGGGTTGTTGCAGAATTTGCGGCGGGATGAGATTGAAGGGGTAATTGCGCACGAGGTGTCGCATATCACAAACGGCGATATGGTTACGATGACTTTAATTCAAGGTGTAATTAACGCGTTTGTGATGTTTTTAGCTCGGGTGGTTGCGTTTGTGGTAACGCGCGCGATGAGTCGCTCGGATGATGATCGCGGCGGCGGGCTGGCTTATTTTCTTTTTGTTATGTTGTTCCAGTTTGTGTTTTCTTTGTTCGGAGCAATAGTTGTTTGCTGGTTTTCGCGCTGGCGCGAATTTAGGGCGGACGCTGGCGGCGCTGAACTTGCCGGGCGTTACAATATGATCAACGCCCTTGAAGCGTTGCGGAGGTTTTATGAGAAAAATCTGGAGGCTCAGCCAGCAACTGGCAATGATGCGGCGTTTCAGTCATTTAAAATTTCTGGCAAACAGAGCGGTTTTCTCCGGTTATTCGCAACGCACCCGCCGCTTGAAGAGAGAATTGAGCGTTTGAAAAGAGGAATGTAATTTTATTTACATTCAGATAGGTAAAGATAGAAACGCGAACCTTGCGCATTGAATTCAGTGTATTATTTTATTGAAAAGCGGAGAGAATAATCGGGACGCGGAGATTAGTGTGAACTATTTTGGAACTGCGACGGTGTTTGTTCGCCACTGGTCGGTTACTGCCCACATATTGATCGGGATCACTGAGCCCCAACAACGGAGGTAGCGGGCGCTGCCGTCGAAAAAGGCAAAGTTAGACCCGCCGCCGTTTGAACCGGGGCGAAGCGCGTTGTGGCGGCTTTGTTCAATTTCTTCAAGGTCATTTCCATTTCCCTGGGCAAAGTCCATATAGATATGTGTGGATGAAGATTCTTTTTCGCCGAAAAGAATTGTATCGGTTGGATAACGGATAGCGGTTTCCGGCATTGAGATATTCGTGCGCGAGGAGAGGTAGAGCCTAAATTCATCGGCGGATAAAACAGAAAGGAAATAATCGTTCCACGCGTTTATAAGATAACTGTAGGGGGAGTTATCAATCGGAAATTCCGGGCTGCTCCGGTATCTATTGGGCTCTGGAACATCGCTCGGACAGTGCAGCAAGCGGGCGTCTTGATAATATTTGTATAGCCCGGTCATCCATGCGGGGTTTAAAGTTCGCGGATGGCATCTGCCTTCGTTATCATCAATATAGAGGCGATGCGCAAGACCGAGTTGTTTGAGGTTGTTTATGCAAGAAATCCGGCGCGCGGCTTCTTTTGCGCGCGCAAGCGCCGGCAATAATAGCCCCGCGAGAATGGCGATTATGCCGATAACAACGAGCAATTCAATTAAAGTAAACCCCCACCGCCTTGACTTTAAAAAAGCAAAGATTGATATCTCTCGTTGTCCCCAGTTAAGATTCACATTAAATTAGATACCATTTTTTTATAAAATATTCAAGATATTTAATATTTCCCCGTGTCCCGTAACGGTTGGAATACGCGCCTTCGGGATCAGTTGTTGTAATGGTAATTCCCAAATCATATGGCAAATTTAATTTTCCTCAAATAATGATTTCCTGAAACGCGCAAGATTCAGCCGTTTAATTTGTTCTTTATTTTTACGCTGTTTATCTTGAAAATTCTGATAAATGAGATTTTCATCTGGAATGTTATATTTACTGGCTTTCATCATACCGGCGCTGGCAACCGTAATTGTGGCGCCAGTATGGAAAAGGTGGTGCGAAAAGAGCGGTTTGATTGATCAGCCCGGACATAGAAAGATTCATTCCGAACCAATTGCGCTTGCAGGCGGGTTGAGTGTTATGACTGGAATTTTAGCGACTATTCTCGGCTCTTATATTGTGCTGTTTGTAAATTTCCCGGATTTATCAACTGCTGAAAAGTTCGTTTATGGTTTTGGGAAGCGGTTTGACCAGTTGAGCGCTGTTTGTGGGGGTTCTATTGCGATGCTTGCGCTCGGGTGGCTTGATGATAAGAATGAGTTAAAACCGTCAGTGAAATTTCTCGGTCAGATCGTCATTGCGCTGGCGACGGCATTTGCAGGGGTCAGGATAACATTGTTTATTGAGAACCAGATTATAAGTTACATAATCACGGTTTTATGGATTCTCACGATAGTGAACGCGATGAATTTTCTTGATAATATGAACGGCTTATGCGCCGGTCTGACGATTATAGCGGCGGCGACTTTCGGGTCTATTGCCGCTATTAGAGAACAATACCTTGTATCATCTTTTTGCTGGCTTGTAGCGGGGGCGTTTTTTGGTTTTCTGCCTTTTAATTATCCGAAAGCCAGGATGTTTTTAGGAGACGCCGGCAGTCATCTTGCGGGTTATCTTGTGGCTGTGATTGCTATTCTTCCGCACTTTTATTCTAAAAAACATCCAGTTGAATGGGCGGTAATCACGCCGCTTATTGTTTTAGCTGTTCAATTGTTTGACATTACTCAAGTTGTTATACGGAGGATATTAAATAAAAAGCCAATCTATATCGGCGATACAAATCACATATCTCATCTACTTACGAGAAAAGGTTTTAGCCGTGAGGCGGCGGTTGGGTTAATCTGGGCGGTTGCCGCAGTTTTTGGTTTTATTGGCTTGATAATTAATGTTTAAATATAGCCGCTGTTAAATTAATTATATGACGACAGATAATGGAAGCGATAGCCAGCAGAATAGCGAAGGCGATGATATTCAGGAACAGATTCGCAAAAACAAATTGCGGATTCAGATTGAAAAACATAAGGAAAAAGCGCTTATTTTAAAACTCGAAGTTGAGGCGCTTAAACGAGAGCAGAAAAAATTATTCAGCAAAGATGAATCAAGCGGGGCATAAATCCAGTCAGTTTAAATTATCGTTTTGACTTATTTTTTGAAAAAATTATTATGCGATAAATGAATTATAACCAGAGCAACAACCTGCCAATTCTGGTTTTAACGCGAAAGGTTTATACGTTTCACTACTGCGGAAGGAAAGGTTTTCCATCGCTGTTAATATTATTGCCGATAATAGCCTGTCTGTTTTGCGGTTGCGCGGCGCATCGTCCGCTCATCGGGACATCTATTGCCAGACAGTTTGAAACGGCTCTGCATTCTCCAGACCTTGTTGCCTATCCGCCAGACCTCCCTGCGGTTCGGGCGTGGGGAAATCAAAAAAACGAAGTGTTTCAAAAAAGTATGATGGATTCGTTTGATCAGGAGGCGCAAAGCGGAGGGATGACAAAAGAGATCAACGTGCTTGCGCTCTCAGGTGGCGGCGATGATGGCGCCTACGGGGCGGGTTTCCTGTGCGGTTTAAAAAACCAGAACAAATTGCCGCGTTTTAAACTTGTTACCGGCATCAGCACCGGGGCAATGATTGCGCCGTTCGCATTTGTTGGAGACGAACATTGTTTTGAGATAATAAGCAATCTTTATACGACTATCAAACCTGTGCAGATATTCAAATTTAAAAGTCCATTCAAACTTTTTCGCACAGATTCAGTGGCTCAGACGAAGCCGCTTAAAAAGATGCTGGATAAATATGTGGATGAAGACCTTGTGAGAAAAATCGCGATTGAACATCAGAGAGGGAAACGGCTTTATATTCAGACTACCAGCCTTGACGCGCAGCGACCTGTTATCTGGGATATTGGCGCAATTGCAACAAACGCCGTCGGGGGCAATATTTCAAACGCGGTATCGGAATCTAAAATTCAACTCATACGGAATATAATGCTTGCGTCTGCGGCGATACCTGTTTTCTTTCCCCCTGTTTATATAGAGACGGCATTTTCAACAAATATATATGCTTCAAAATCGGGGGTTGAAAAGGCGATGCCGATATTTCCGGAGATGCATGTAGATGGAGGCGTTGCAAACCAGATTTTTGTTACAGGCGGGGTGCTTGACCTTCAAGAGGTTAAAAAACGAATAGACAGAGACAATCGGGAACTAAATGTCTATGTGATTAGAAACGGAAGATTGCATCCGGAGCCAAAACTTGTTCAGCCAGCGCTTATAAAAATTGCCACCCGTTCTTCAACCACAATTACAAAATACGATGCCGCGGCGGATATTTTTAGAATCTCAACCCTTGTTAAAACTCTCGGCGGGAATTTTTATCTGCAATTTATACCGGGCGATTTTAATAAGGAATCAAAGCGAATGTTTGATACCGATTATATGCGGACATTGTTTCTACTTGGATGTCAGCGGGCTTATTCAGACCCACCTTGGCTTAATAGCCTGCCGGAGGAATTTCACTACGGGCTTTATTCTGAAAAATTCAAAAAGACTACAAGCGAGGCGAACCAGTAGCAGATTGGGTTAGTTTGGCTAAGAATGTTAGAATGAACGAGAACGCCGCCGTCCTGCGACGTTGGACTGCCGCATAATAGAAATGTCTGTTGATATGCGGTGGCGAATTTTTTATGGAGTGCGCGCGGCAACGCCGCCGCTATGTGGATGCTAAAAGAAACTAACCTTGAGATGAAATAACAAATGTGTGGTTAAATCTCATTCGTTATTCTGGTAATATTCCATTGATTTTTCATTGTCTAAGCTCACAAAGCGGTGTCGCGACTGCTGTTGCAGTCTTGCCACCGCACTCCAAAAAATGTTTGACCACTTGTGGAGTCAGGTAGGTTATTTGGCGGTTTTAAATCTACTTATTTATGAGGGGCTATTAATGTTCAACCCTGTTGGGGTTGTTAAAGATTGATTTTAGGCTATCGAATTCATACGGTTAAATAGCGTTATATTCTGATCGGTTTTAAAATCAAATACCAAGCTCAATGCTAATGATTTAGGTAGGAACACTAAGAGTTTGCGTTTGCCTGTTTGCTGAAAAACGATTTATCGCAAATCTAAATCAAATCCGTTTTTCAAATGATTCAGGCAGTTTCACGACAATTGTTCCGGCTATATAATCGTGCCAGGACTTTTTCTCTGAAGACCAGCCAGCCCAGAAAAATCCTATAAATAGCGGCACAATAGAAAGCAGAGCGGCAAGCGTTCTTATTAGCGAGATTTTCCAGTCAATTGGCTCGCCGGTTTCGTGGACTATTTTTATCTTCATAACAATGTCTCCCACAGTTGCGCCGTTAAGCGCCCACATCAGAAAATGATATAGCATCCATAAAGCCCATCCGAATCCGTGAAAGATTGCAAATGGAATTGCAAAAAGGCAGAGGTCAATCAACGTTGCAACGAATCTGCGCCAGAACCCGACGCGCGGCAAGGTTGAGTAGTCAATCGACGGCTTTCCTGAAACCTTCGGCAGTTGTTCTTGGATGACAGGCGGTTGCTGTTCCGCCGTCGTTTGTGCGGCAGGGCTAACTTGTTCCGCAGTATTGCTAATTTGCCCGGCGGCAACAGCGGTTTCGGCAATTTGTTGCGCAGGCTGTTCAATCTGCGACGGTTGTAATGATAAATCGGCTTTGCTTGAAGCCTCAAATGCGGCAGGAGAAGGCTCAACCGGTTTCTTTTCTTGCGCTATTTTCTCTTCTTGCGGCATCAGCGGCGGCGCGGTTTTTCTAACGCTATGAATGGTTTCTTTAAAAATCGCGTCTATTGCAGTCATCAGCGCCCCGCCTAACCCGATGGTAGAAACAACGCAGGAAACAATAAGCCCTATCACCGGCAGCATACCGAGCAGGCTTAATAGAACAAAACCGATTAACAGCGCAACAAGTGAGGAGAGAGCAATTTCTCCGTTGCGGATTTTTGCCAGCCTGTAGCCAACAATACAGCACATCGTGATTATCCCGAAGGCGGAGGCGATTATCATCGCAAATATGACAAATGGAATGGCTAACAATCCAACAATTGAGATCGCGAGCAGCATCATCAAAAATGGCGCAAATAGACAGAGCGCGGCAAGCCCTATTAAAAATGAAGTTATCGGACGGTTCTGTATGGACTCTGCGCAGGCTGACACAGCGCGCGGAAAGACCAGAACAACGGCAATGCTGAATATCAACGATATCAATAACCATCCCCAGACCGCTTTGACCTGCGGCGGTAGCGGTCTTAACATAAAAACGCCGTAGCGAATGTAGTCAATTAACCCGCTTATCGCCGGAGGAAATAATTTTCCAAAATCCACATCTATTTTGTTTCCGCCGATCTCAGCGCCCGGAGATATATTTGCCTTGCTGCCTAAAAGAAATATATTCCCTTTAATCTTTGCATTTGAACTGATTTTTACAGTGCCAAGTACGGAAATGACATCCCTGCCAACCTCACCATTTATCTCTGCATTGCCGCGAACTATCATCGCGTTTTCTTCAACCTTGCCGTTAATCACTGCGTCGCCGTTTAATACAAAAACCCCTTTTGCGGTTTCTCCAGAACCAATGAAGGCGTTAGTTCCTATCCTTACAATTCCGCTCTTCGGATCATCTGCATACGCTATCTGAGCATATTGCGATTGCGCGCTTGCCGCCGCTGTTATTGTTAAATACGCAATGAACGAGATTACCGGCAGCATCATTGAGTTTTTTACTATCCTATTTTTCATACTATTCTATTATGTAAAGGTTCGTCTGTTTTTTGTTTACTGTTGAAAGGTGAAAGCAGAATGTGGCAAGCCCGACGCATAGGCCGTAAATGACCCCGGCTATCAAGAGTAAAATTAGCAATTGAGTTTGATATTGCTCAATCAATATTTCCAAAGTCGCAACTATTGTTGAAACAAATGAATAAAGAACAAAGATAAGATTCGGGCTATCAGGATTTATGATTTCGCGCGGCATTATCCTATAGTAATTTCCAGCATATTCCATAATCCAGATGAGCGCAATTGCCAGCGCTGTGGAAAAGAGCGCAAATGTTACACGATAAATTATATTCCATTCATTGAATGGGCGTTTCCACTGGGCTGATTGATTTTCTTTTGCAATCCTCAGCATTACTTTTTTTGAGAGCGTTTGCGGCGCCTTGATTTTTGGAAGTTTATCAAGCTGCGCTTTTGCCCAGCGCTCAAGTTCAATCTGGTTCGGGTTTAAATTAACATCTCTCATAACGGCAAATATTTTTTAGATGTAAAAATGCTGGTTAATTTCATATAGATATTCTTCTCGTCGCTCTGCGCGCCGCGTTTTGAACGGCTATTTTCTTCAGACGCCTTTGCGGTCAATCCATCTTCTTCTCCGTATCGCTCAATTATCTTTTTGCGAAGTTCAAGTCTGCCTCTATGGATATCGGTTTTAACCTTGCTCAGTGAGACGCCTAATTTTGAAGCGATCTGCTCATAACTCATACCTTCAAAATGATACAGAGCCAGCGGCACCCGTTGCGCGGCTGGCAATGTTTTTAGCAGGTTATCTATAAAATGGCAGTAGTCTATCTCCTCGGCGGTTTTGTTTGAACAATCGGCGTATTCAATCTCCGGCAGGTCGCGGTCGCTATCGCCGGCAGAAAATATTTCAGAAAAAAAACGCCATCTTTTTCTATACCTTGTTATATAATTCAAAGAAAGATTTATTGCGATTCGTTTCAACCAGAGTTCAACGTTCTGGACGCCATCAAAATTCGGAAATCTTTTGTATGCCCTGATGAACACCTCCTGCGCCACATCCTCGGCATCCGCGGCGTTTGCAAGAACCCGCATAGCGGCAGAATACACACTGTTCTGATATCTGCTCACAAACTGTTCAAATTGTTGCTGTTCGTTCGTCATCAAAGCTGGAGATTTTTTCGCTCTCCAGAATTATAACACATCTGGCGAAAGAAAAGTTGCAATAAAAACAGAGAATGAGAACATCTCCCCATATCAGAAGCAAATACCCGGTCTTTATTCCTTTATAATAACAGGCCAATCATTTGTATCCCATTGCAGTTGCCGGATCATAATTGATGGGCGTCCGTTGTTATTAGCATTGTAAAAGTGATAGGAGAAATATTCTGTCTTGTTTAGTTTAAAGATTCCCGAATGCCCGGGCCCGATCTTGTCTTTATCTGTCTGGAGAAAAATCTCGCCGCCCCCGTCCCGCATATCTCGTCCACTCTTATCTATATACGGACCTGCAACGTTTTTGCTCCGTCCGACCCGTATATTATAAGTGCTATTTACCCCGCGACAGCACTGACCGTAGTTGACAAACAGATAATAATACGCGCCGCGTTTATACAAAAACGGCGCCTCAATATCGCGGGTTTGCGACGATGCAAGCGAATATATCGGTGAATTCGGAGAAATCCGTTTCCCTGTTTCCGGATTAAGTTCAATCAATTTTATACCCGACCAGTATGAGCCGAACACAAGCCAGACTTTTTCCCCATCAATGAAAACCGCCGGGTCAATTGTGTTATAGTTATCACTATTATGAGATTCAACAACAATGCCCCTGTCTTCCCATCTGTAATCCGGTTTTGAATCATCAAGCGTCTTGTTCACCGCAAGACCGATAGCCGATCTGTTGCGTCCCCACGACGAGACACTATAGTAGAGATGCCAGCGGTTGTTGAATTTTGCTATATCCGGCGCCCAGATCGACCCCCTGAAATCTGCAACAATATTCGTCCACCACGGCAATGGCGTCTCAAATACCCGACGGTATTCCTGCCAATTTGTCAGATCAAGCGATATTTTTGAAGGTATGCCTCTGCCTGTGTAAAAGAAATAAAACTTGCCGTTCTCGCAGACAATTGTTGAAGGATCGTGCGCTCGCCCCTCCACATTAATTTCAATCCCGAATAAACCAGTAATTGACATCAGAAACAATACAACAATTATCGCGTTTTTAAATCTTTCCGTTTTCATTTTCTCATCTTAAAAGCCTCCAGTTCAATTTTACAAGGCTCAAAAAGTTAAATCTACCCCCTGTCTTGCCCCCGGGGATTGATCTCAACCCCGACCTGCGACGGTAATGATTTGCGTTAGATATAGATTTATATAAAATTGTTTTTATGGATAAAGAAAAACCAACTCAGGAAGAGAAGTCAAAGATAGAATCTATTAAAAAACAGGCGAAGGAGTTTCTTGAGGAGCCTACGTCCAGCGGCGAGACGCAAAAAGGAGCGACACTGCGTCAAATAATCAATTTTATTGTCCTTGCGGTAAAAAGTTTTATCAGAAATCGCTGCTTGGCAAGGGCATCGGCTCTGGCGTATACGACGCTTCTAGGGCTTGTGCCGCTGCTTGCGGTTGCAATTGGTGTTACGACAAGTCTTTTGCAAAAAGAGGGGGAGAAACCGATTCAGGAGATGCTGGATAAATTTGTTGCGTATGTGGCGCCCGCGCTTGACCTTGAGATAAAAAAAGAGGGGGTTGAAATGAGCGCAAAGAGAAAGGAGGTCGTGGAGAAGATCAGCGAGTTTGTTTCAAATATACACAGCGGGGCGCTCGGGGCGACTGGCGTTGCGGCTTTGATCTTTATAGCGGTTTCAATGCTGCGGACTATTGAATCCACATTCAACGATATCTGGGGCGTGGCGCGGGGGCGGAATTTCCTGCAGGCTTTTGTTCAATATTGGGCGGTGATAACATTGGGACCGATAATTTTTGTTATGGCTATCGGATTAACATCTTCCCCGTATTTCTCACAAACGCGCGATTTTATATCTGCTCTCGGAACTGCGGGACGGATCATAGTATTTTTGCTGCCGTTTGTAATCCTCAGTTTTGCCTTTGCGTTGTTTTACCAATTAATGCCAAACACGCGCGTGCAATGGAAAGCGGCGCTTATCGGCGGCGTGGTCGGCGGCTCTCTCTGGCAATTGAACAGTATGTTCAACGCACTTTATGTTAATCGCGTTGTAACTTACAGCAAAATATATGGCAGTTTAGGTATTTTGCCCGTGTTTTTAATTGGTCTTTATTTTTCCTGGTTAATCCTGCTATTCGGGGCGCAGGTTGCATACGCTTATCAGAACCGGCGAGCCTATCTTATGGAAAAATTGAGCGAATCGGTCAACCAGGCTGGCAGGGAATTTGTCGCGTTAAGAATAATGGCTCAGATATGTCGGGCTTATAAAAACGGTTACGGTGCGCAGAAGCTCAGCTCGCTCACAAACGCGCTTGGCATCCCGTCTCAACTTGCCTCGCGGGTATTGACACAACTTGTCAATGAAGATTTGCTCATCGCCATTCCAAATGGCGAGACGGCGTATGTGCCTAAAAAGCCGCTGGAAGAAATCAGTTTATACGATGTTATACAGGCGATGCGTCGGGCAAACGGACGCGAAGTAGAAACAGTAAATGACGCAATTCGCCCGGTGATTCGAAAATATTACGATGAAATAATCAATACCGAAAAGCAGGCGGGCGAAAAGATTACTATGAAAGAACTGGCAACGATTTGATGTTAAAAACGCATCGCGAAGGCTTTGGCGGGTCTGACTAACTTTGAATGCAATTTATCCTGCCTTGCTCAGATTTGGGTTTTTAACCACAATTGATTTTTTCCACTGATACAAAATCAGAAGCGATGTAGCCAGCAGCGCAAAAACCGAGAGCGCAAAGCCGGTAAAAAACGCGCTGTCAATATAACGCACCACAACTCGCTGTTTTCCAGCCGGAACTTCAATTGCCGTAAAGGCATAGTCTGCCGGATAAACAGAAATTTGTTCCCTACCAATATATGCCTTCCAGTTCTTATAAAACGCCTGCGATATAAATACGATGCTTGGCTTCTGGCAAGCTGTTTCAAATTCAATCTTATGCGATGAGAAGGAAATCATTCTGACCTGCGAATTTTCATCGCGCTGGCTTTTTATTTTTTCTCTTGCGTCCGATGGCAGAATGACCTCTGCGCGCGGATTAAAATTGCTGCTGGTTAACAATTTAAATGTCTCTGGCGGGTCGGCAAATAGTGGTTTATAACCGATTGTTACTAATGGGAAAAAGTTTTCCCGCCGGTAAAAATGGAAGAACATTCCATCTTCGTTTATATGCGAGATTGACATTATATCAAGGAGTCTTTGGTCAAACTTCCCGTCCTTTTTCCTGAATAGAAAATAGAAATCAAAATACCTCTTTATATCAAGCGGGAAGAAACCGTCTGCCTTCGGGATGTTTTCAAGCAAATTGCAGTTGCAGAAAAGGAAGAGACGGCTTGCGAGGTAATCGGCAACAAAGTCGCGCATATAGACGTGGCCGAACAACTCATCGTCTTTTGGTCTTAAAAAAACGCGGGAGACCCCCGGCTCCGGCAGAGGGAGAAGCGCAGGGTCTTTTTTCCATTCGGTTTTAGTCAAATCAGGCTCGTAAACCCAGGGTTGAATAGTCGGGTTTTGAACTGGATTATGCGTGAATAGGTCAATAAAAACTACTATCGCCAACAGCGGTTGCAGAAGGCTATGGCATTTAAAATTTTTAATAACGCCGTAAACTGCAAGCATTGCGCTTGCGCAAAGAACCCAACGTTCAAGGGCGTTGTAGGCAATGGCGTTCCAGTTGTCCCTTTCAAGAGGAAAAATCAGGTTGTCAAAAAGGATTAGTCCGCTTGCGACAAATCCAATAAAGACAATAAGCAAGAGATTTTTATAATTTGTCAGACGCAGACCATTCTCTTGAGACAGCAAAGAAATTCCCTCTGCGGCAAGAAACGGAGTTGCCATTACCGAAATGATAAGAAATTTAACAGGATAACGCATCATCTTTAGAGCCGGGAGCAAGCTGATGGCTGGTTTATACAACACTCCCTCCATCCCCATTGCGAGCGCAACGGCTAATAGAAACAATGCGGCGAGCAACAGCGTGTAAAGTTTCCTTGACTGAAACACTGCGAATATAGAGATGAGGAAAATAAACAAACCGCAATAATAAGAGGAGGTCCAGCATTGATTATATTGTAGAAAAACCCCCATTTCTGAATTATAAAAATGAAACAATGGCACAAAAAAGTTCGCCCATCCGTGTACTGGCATATTCCAGACATAACCGACAAACCTGCCGCCGCGATTTGATTCTTTTACAAGGTCAAGAAACGGGAACATCTGCGCGGCGGTTAAAAGTCCTATAACAACGGCGCATATGGCAAGCGGCAATATTTTAGATTTATTTTTGAATAATTCCGGCAATACGATAGCCGCCGCAATGATATAGGTGGATGCCGTAATTTCGGGCGAACCTGAAAGCAACTGCATTGCGCCTGTAATGATTATTGTGTGCAATTTATGATTCTCTTTTAAGACATATTGGTAAACCGCCGCAATGAACCAGGGCGCCCATCCCATTGCGGCGATATTTGATTGCCACATAACGGAGTTTATCGCTATCCCGCTAAAACAGTAGGCTATTGAACCAATGGCTGCGCCGAGCCTGTTTTTAACAATCAGATAAAGCAATAAATACATTCCGATGCCAGCAAAAAACAGATGAATTAAATTAAAAATCGGCAGTGACCATTCAAGCGGAAGCAGTAGATAAAATAACGCCGGTGGATAGAGCGTCTGCGTATTCCATTGAGCAAGAAACGGTATGCCGCAGTTATTTAGCGGATTCCAGAACGGGATTTCTCCGCGCCAAAAACATTGTTTTAAGTAATAGGCGTTTGGATAGGAGAAAATTCCATAGTCGCGATAAACAAATGTGGCAATACCGGTCACAACCTCCGGAAATGCGGCAAAAATACAGATGGCTAATAGAATTAAAAACCGTCCCGGGGTGAACCAATCTTGTGAGGTTTTGCCTAGCTTGCTTGCATCGTTATTTTTTAAATCCGCCCGCATTATCTATTAATTACAGCAATAAATTTGTTCTATAGATACGCGGGGAAATAAAATTTTACAAGTCAAGATAGCAGATAGCCTGCTGTTTCATAGAATCAACATAGAGATGGATCAATTTTTTTGAAACATTTTTGTCCTGTTCAATCACGTAAATAGCGTTAGAAAACCGCGCCGCCGACGGAAGGAGTCTGGCGAGTTGATTTGGATATTTTAATATTGCCTGCTCGTTAAGGAAATGTCCGTCTTTACCGGGCGATATTGCAAGGTAAAGCATATCCATTTCAACTATGTCGTTAAAAAAGTGCGTTCCAAGAGATATGTCCGGAATGAGACCTTCATGCATAAGAGAAAGTTCAGCAATGACCGAGAGGGTATTTATTTCGGCAAAAGAGACCGGCACGCCGAGCGACGGCATTGATGTTCCCCAGCGTCCCGGGGCGATCGCAAGGATTATTTTCTTCTCGGTTTCCGGGTGTAGATGGGCAAGCCGCCCGATTATGCGAGCCACTGAATAGCGATCGCTCATATTCATCTGAGAATATGCCGAGGGAACAACATAAATAAAAAGGTCAATTGCCGTTGCCACACTATGGCCAACGATAGGACCGGTTGATTTGAAAATTGTATTCTGTTCATTCAAATTTTCAGGCAGAACAAGACGTGAATAATCGCCCTTAATCTTTACCTGGAACGGACGGCATTGCACTATGTTTATTTTGAACTCGCCATCTGGTTTGAAATTTGCCGTGAACTCAACATCCACGGGATAGTCGTAGGCTTTTTGCAGGATTTTTAAAATCCGCTGCATCGCCGGTACGAATTTGGTTTCATTTAACATTCTTTCAAATGTAAGGACGCCCGAGAATGTTTCGCGCCAGGTTTTATCTCTCAGACCTTTTGAGAATTCCTCGTCTTTTGTTGCAAATAAAGAGATTAATTCTGGTGGCAGCAGGCTGTTAACGGTTTCAAAATCTTTGGTCACAAATTTATTGGATTTCAAGTCAAGCAGGTCTACTTTGCGCTGGGCGAATTGTCTTGCATCGTCAGTTCGGGCTTCTGGTCTGCGGCTGGGGGCGCTTAATGAAACCAGCCGGGTATAATCGTCTTCGGTTCTATTTACTGCCCTTGTTCCAAGTCCAAAAACAAGCCGCATCACCCCTGCTTCCGGGTCAATATTTTCGCTCCAGACAAACGGGTTAAATGAAAAAGCAACGCCTGCAACGTGCGGGAAGAATACAGTATCAATCAACTCGCCCGATACGCGCTGCACAAGCAACGCCATCTGTTCATCCTTATCAAGCAGACCATAATGTTTTCTGTAATTCAGACTCTCCTCGCTCATTGTTGAGGCATAGACCGTTCTTACAGCGTTCATAAATGCCTCAAGCCGCTCCTGTGGGCTCCCCTGATTAGCGCAAAAAACACTTTCATACTTGCCGCTGAATGCGTTACCATAGTTGTCTTCAAGCAGACTGCTTGAACGAACGATTATCGGCGATTGACCGAAATATTCCAGCATCTCCCCGAATTGCTGTTTTATATATTCCGGGAAAACACCTTGCAAAATGCGGCGCCGCGCCTCTTCCGCGTTTTTGAGCATTACATTAAAATCCTTTTGTTTACGCCGCAACCACCAGCAACCATTTTCAACAAGATAGGTATAAAAGACATCCGAACCGATGTAGAAGGAATCGTGTGTTTCTAACATCTCATTTAGTTCAGCATCTGCTTTGCTTATTATCGCGCGGGCAAGAAGCATACCGAGCGATTTGCCTCCAATCAACCCGGTTCCGATCATCCTTTGCATTATTTCCACCACATCTTCTAATTCAAAATATTTTTCAACAAGGTCAATAAACCGCTGGTCGCGCGTTATCACCATTTTAATCAAACCGGTAAAATAGGTTTTTAGGACAGGGTCGTTTTTAACATCCTGTTTCCTTTCAAGAAGAAGTTGTTGGGCGCGCTGGAAAGTTTTCATCCATACACCCGGGCGATGAATGCTGAATTCAGTCCACGGCTTTGGAACCAAAGCGAGTATCTCGGCTATTTCGGCGCTGCTGGTGACCGGCGTAAAATTCTCGCAGTCCCAGCTATGCAGCATATACAATGTCGGCGAGTGCCTTTTCCAGACTTTTAACGGATGGATATAGAGTTTGTTCCCTTTTCTAAATACCTCAATAATTACCTGCGCCGTTGAACTTATGCTGTCGGTTGCGTGAAATGAATGAAAATTCTTTTGCAGGGAAAAATAGGCAATTGTCTCCAGTTCATAAAGATAAGGACAAACTATTCTGAAAAAATTGCCAAGCATACGGTCGCTAAACCAGTCGGCAGCAAGGTCGGACAAACAGTCAAATACATAAAACGCGCCCCGGCCCGCAGATTCAATTACATCAAGAATCTGCGTTACGAACCGTTCAAAGCCTTCTTCCGGGTTAAGATAATGGATTTCCACTCCGCAATCTTCGTTTATCAATTGCGGATGCCTTGCAAATCTAAAGTAGATCATCCGCCGCCCCAGCCTGCCAGCCTCATTGCATATGGGACCAAGAACTGGCAGATAATCGTGGATTCCATCAATCTCCCAGACAACATTGTCGCCCGGCAATAGACCGCCTAAAACATTGTCTAACCCGGCCAATCCCGTGCTAATCTTCGTTTGATTTATTTCCGTATTCATTAGCGTTAATTAATCTACCAAAAAAATATAATAATGGAAATTATTTCAAGTTTAGAGATTTTACCAATAGAAAAGAAATTTTTTTTAAAAAAACCCGAACATTTCAGAAAAAAGCATTTCTGGTGAAATAAGATTTTTGAAAGTTCTTTGATAACAAATAATGCAATGATTGTAAAAAACCTCGATGGTGGCTAATATTAGTAACTCCCTATGAAATAGAAAGATTCGGAAATGCAAAAAATCAATATGACCCCGAAGGAGTAAAATAGAATTACCTTTCTCTGTGTTTCTCTGAGTTCTCTGTGGTTTATTCTTTTCACCACAGAGCGCGCAGAGGGACACAAGAGGGAAACGGAAAAGACAAGAAGGATTCACGCTTCGCCAACCAATCCTCTTTGTTGCAAACTCCACAAAATCGCTTTTATTCCGTTCATTTTCAAAATTAAATATTGAGTTCAATTCCACTGATTAAGGTATTAAAAATGTAGTGGCACAAAATGAGATAATATTTATAACATATTGATAATCAACAAGATATTTTCAACAAGTGTCAAAATCAGGGGGCTCGTGAGGTAATATGATTGCAAAGATAGAAAATAACTCAAACGCTAAAGACGTCTGTTTTACCTTGTTTGGTTTCTTATCAATTCACTTTTGACATCTGATTATTTCACACAAACGACATCAGGATACTCATCCCATAATTTTCCTTTAAAAATCCTGCCGTTATCTTTCTTGCTTCTTTTAATTTCGTCGGCGCCCCAGGTCCCCCATTGTTTGAAGAAAAATGCCACTCGTTGTTGTTTGCATTGGACAAATATTTGTTCAATCCAGGATTGTTTAATCGGACGAGCCCGCTTTCCCGATTCGCCCCCGATAATTGCCCAGTGAATACCTTCAAAATCTATTTCTCCCAACGGTCCGATCAACGGTTCAAAGGAGACAAATCGTATAGTGGCGGGGACAGATTTTAACGATGTTATCCGGTGCTTGTAGTTAGCGTTTTCAACCGATACTCCAAGCCATACATTTGACGGAATCGCCCTGTTCTTAAAATAATCAACCATTATTTCATTCCGTTTAGTAAGGATTTGATAGATATGATGCGGAGTTGCTCTAATCACCTCAAAGACCTGATCAAGAAAATCATAAGGCATTTTTTCATGGAACAAATCGCTCATTGAATTAACAAAAAATTTTGATGGTTTTTTAATTTTTAGCGGTTCGTATAATCGATGTGGCAATATTTTGAATGAAAATCCAGATTCATAATCTTTTAAGCTTGCAGCCTGCAGACGTCTTGCGAAAACTTCTGCATAACAATTTTTGCAGCCTGCAGATACCTTATCGCAACCAACGCTTGGGTTCCAAACCCTCTCTGTCCACTCAATATTGGTCGTTTTCATTAATCAATCTTT
>JBMFQZ010000012.1:0-110698 GCA_049968335.1 Verrucomicrobiia bacterium | reverse complement strand
AATGGTTCTACGTTGCTGACCTTTACTGTGAGTGATGGTACGAACAGCGCCAGTACGACTGCGTCGTTGCGGGTTACGGCTGTTAATGATGCGCCGCGGTTTACATTAAATCCTGATTATGCGGTGATAAACGCGGTGGTTGGGCAGGGATTTAGCGCTAATGTGATGAGCCTGTTGAGCGCAGGACCTGCAGATGAGTCGAAGCAGTTATTGACCTTTACTGTAGCGAACAGCGCGCCTGGAATATTTATAACGCAACCTAAGATAGACAAGAATGGTGTATTGACATTCAAGGCGAAGTCGGCTGGTACGGCGGTATTGACGATAGGGTTGAAGGATGGTGGTGGTCAATTGAACGGTGGGGTGAGCGATTCGCCAGATACAGCGACGATCACGATAAATGTTCAGTGAGGTTGCGTTAGAATAGAGGATAAATTGACGAAAGCGGCGGCAGCAATGCCGCCGCATATTTAAATTGATTTTTAATAATATTGTGTAAGGTTTATATAAGTTGTAAAAATGAAAGTTCAGTCAATTCTAAAGGGTTTCCCGCGAGTTTGTGGAATACTTCTGCTGGGAATAATCAGCGTATTCAAAGTAAATGCCCAATATGCAACGGCAGGCACGTTGTATGTTGATTTAAGGGCGACAGACCTCTCAGGTGGTACAGGTGTCTGGCAAAACAGGGGGACATTGACAGGTAATTTTACATCATTCGGTAATCCAACATTTATTGTAGATGTTCTCGGGACAGAAATACCGGGAGTTTATTTTAGCGGTTCTGATGCTTATGTGGGACCACAACCACCCGCTGATTTAACAGGCGGTAGCGACAGGTCGGTTGAAGTCTGGGCATTGAATCCGTCTCTAGCTACTGAAGAAACGCTTGTTGCTTGGTCAAGACGCGGATCAGTCCGTCAAAACTTTGTTGTAAATTACGGTAGTAGTTTGAGCTGGGGCGCTGCGGCGCACTGGGATGATGATATAGGTTGGCCAAGCAGCGCCGCAATTCCTCAAACAGGACAGTGGCACTATTTTGTTTATACTTATGATGGTAATTTAACTGCAAAAGTCTATGTTGACGGCGTTCTTGTAGTTACTAAAACGCTTGGTGGAGTATTAAATACGTTTACTGGTTATCCGATAGATATTGCCGCGCAGCGTTCAACCGATGGCAATAGTTTAACCTTGTTCTTAAGCGGTTATATAAACTCAGTGAGAATTCACGGTGGAGTATTGACTCCCGAGCAGATCGCTTCAAATTATTTAGCCGGTCCGGTGAAAATGGTTCAAACAGGACCTGTTCAAATACTTTCTCAACCGCAGAGTATCTCAGTGAGTGAGTTTTCATCTGCAATATTCAATATTCAGGCAACCGGTGAAAAGCCAATTTATTACCAGTGGTTCAAAAATAATATGCCTTTATCGGGTGAAACCAACTCAAGTTTAGTTTTGCCGTCAGTCCTCTGGGCTGACAATGGCGCGCAATTCTATGCCGTTGTGAGTAATTTTTATCAAGGCGCTCCATATGCAGTAACGAGTTCTGTGGTGGTTTTAAATGTGCAATCGGTAGCCGATTCGCTTGTTCACCGGTATTCTTTTAATAATGGGGTTCAAGACCTGGTCGGTAATGCTCACGGAACATTGATGGGTGGAGCCACTGTTTCTGGCGGTGAATTGGTTTTGAATGGAACGAGCGGCTATCTGGATTTGCCAAATAATCTTTTCACCAATCTTACTTCTGTAACATTTGAAGCGTGGGTTACTGACCTTGGAAGCGGTAACTGGGCGCGAATATACGATTTCGGAAATAGCACTGCAGGTGAAGGAGCGGCAGGAACGGGAACACAATATATGTTTTTATCTCTTCCAAGTGGAAATGGAAATTTGCGCGGGGCATATACAATAACCGGTGGTGGTTCAGGTGAGCAAATTGTTGAATGGGTGGGTGGCCGCCCCGCTGTTGGCGAAAAAGCGCATATTGTATGGACATCAGATGGCAATACAAAAGTCGGGAAATTGTATGTTAATGGTGTTCTTGTTGGTCAGAACAATGCAATGACATTAACGCCCGCATCAATTGGACCAACTCTAAACAACTGGATTGGACGGTCTCAATGGTCTGCAGACGCCTTTTTTAACGGTCGGATAGATGAATTTAGAATTTATAATCAGGCTTTATCTGAAGGCACAATTTTGCGCAATTTTAGAAATGGTCCGGATATGCCGCCAATGAATGGTCCGATATTCTTTGTGCAACACCCCACAAATCAAGTTGTTGATGAAGGAAAACAGGTGAGTTTTTCAGTTGATGTTAACGGTTCAATACCTTGGTGGATTCAATGGTTTAAAAACGACCATCCAGTTCCCAGCGCTACAAATCTAACATTCTCTTTCACAGCCTCCGCAACGGATAATGGCGCTACAATATATGCGGTCGCAACTAATAGATATACAAACGTTGTCTTTACTTCTGTAAGCAGCAATGCGACTTTGACCGTGATTGTTGACAACATTCCACCTTCTGTTTTAATTGCTCAGAGCATTTCAACTAACGGGATTAAAATTATTTTCTCTGAACCTGTAAAGGAAGCCGACGCTACAAATAATGCGAATTACTCAATAGTCGGTTCATCCGGTACAATTAATATTCAGGGAATAACGATTTCTCAGGACAAGACGCAAGTTTCAATTGCTACAACACCTCTTGTTTCTGGCGCATCTTATACTATTACAGTTTCAGGTATAAGAGACTTGGCGGCATCGGCGAATACTTTAACCACAACAAACATTACATTTATTGCGACTGCATTTACAGTTTATGACATAAATGGTTCCCAACCTTCCGGATTTGTCGTCGCTGAACCTGGTGGATTTAAAGTTGGCGGTGGTGGTTCAGGTTTTGGTGGAGCATCAGACCAATTTTCAGGCAGCTTTGAATTAAAGAACGGAGATTTTGATGTTCAAATTAGAGTGAATGGAATTTCTGCAGGTGATCTATGGGCAAAAGTTGGATTAATGGCAAGAGAGACCACGCTGCCGGGAAGCAAATTTGCAGCAGTTATTGCGACTCCTTCGGTTGTAGGCGTTTCTTTTGAATATCGCGCAACAAATAATACCTCATCCGCTTTGCTCGGCAATCTTCCGCCAAATTACCCTTATTGCTGGTTAAGGTTAAAGAGGCAGGGGACAACATTTACCGGATATTCAAGCTTTGATGGCAATGTATGGATTAAATTAGGTCAAAAAGATATTCCAATGAATGACCCGCTATATGTTGGATTGGTAATCACAAGCCACACAAACGGAGTTATTTCAACAACAACTGTATCAGATTATAATACTCCTATAAGCAATCTTGAAGGGACAATGAAAGATAATTACGAACCTCCAGGTCCGTCAACGAGACGCACAGGATTAACATTTTCAGAAATAATGTACAGACCAAAACCGAGGTCAGACGGTAAAAACCTTGAGTTTATAGAGATTTACAATTCTAACCCCTGGTTCCACGATATAGGTTTACATAAGATTTCAGGAGATATTGATTACACATTTCCGCCGGGAACAAAGATTGGTGGAAATAGTTTTATCGTTATCGCAGCAAACCCGGCTGCAATTGAAGAAGTATACGGAATTCATGGAGTTTATGGTCCTTATACAAATACATTAAAAACATCGGGAACCATAAGATTGCAGGATGAACAGGGCACAATTTTATTGGAAGTAAAATATTCAAACAAACACCCCTGGCCAATGGGCGCCGATGGTACCGGACATTCAATTGTGCTTGCCCGTCCGAGTTATGGAGAAAGCGATCCGAGAGCGTGGGGGTTAAGCGAGGTTGTCGGAGGAACACCTGGCGGCTTTAACATTCAACGTCCTTCGCCATTACAGGATATTGTGATAAATGAGTTGCTTGCGCACTCGGTTGGCACGGTTAATGAAGATTTTGTGGAACTCTATAACCATGGCAATTTTACTAACGATTTGTCGGGATGCATTTTAACTGATAACCCTTCATCAAATAAATTTGTTATTCCGCAGGGAACGTTAATTATGCCAAGAGGCTATCTTGTATTTAATCAGTCTCAATTAGGTTTTGGATTAAAAGCAGGGGGCGACACCATTTATCTGAAGTCGCCCGATGGAGAACGCGTCATTGACACAATAAGATTTGACGCGCAATTAGAAGGATATTCTTATGGAAGATATCCCGATGGGGCTAATGATTTCTATGTTTTGAAAGAACTTACTCCCGCCGCTCCAAATACAGGAATTTATGTATCGGATATTGTTATTAATGAAATAATGTATCATCCAATATCTGGAAATGATGATGACCAGTATGTTGAACTTTATAATCAGAGCACAAATACTTATAATCTGAGTGGTTGGAGATTTGTTGACGGGATTGATTTTGTGTTTCCTGAAAATACGGTGATTCCACCGAATGGTTATCTTGTTGTAGCTAAGAATGTAAATAATTTGTTGTCAAAATACACTCAACTAAATTCCTCAAACACGGTAGGTAATTTTAATGGCTCATTATCTCATAAAGGAGAACGGGTAGCGCTGGCGAGGCCGGTTTATACCTATTCTACCAATCAAAACGGGAGTGTTATAACTAATATCAACTATGCAGTTGTTGATGAGGTGACTTATGCGGATGGCGGTAGATGGGGAGAATGGGCTGATGGTGGAGGTAGTAGCCTTGAGTTGATTGACCCGCGTTCAAATCACCGTTTAGCATTTAATTGGGCTAACAGTGATGAGACATCAAAATCCGAATGGACAACCATTGAGGCAACTGGCGTCCTTGACAATGGCGCAAACTATGCAAGCGGAACCATTTCATTTGCTCAAGTAGGTCTGTTAGAAGCCGGCGAATGTTTGGTTGACGATCTTGAGATTATACCTTATGGAACGACCCAGAATTATGTAGCAAATTCTGGATTTGAATCTGGACTTGTCAACTGGTCGCTGCTTGGTTGCTTCAATCGTTCTAATTTAGAGCCTGGCAAAGGTATTAACGGCAGTAACGCGTTAAGATTAAGAACCCGAGACCGAATATTTACATTAGCCAACTCAGCGCAATGTAGTTTAACAAATACAAGTTTATCAGCCGGGCAAACAGTGACAATGCGGTTGAAGGCACGATGGCTGCGCGGTTGTCCGGAGATACTTTTCCGATTGCACGGAGCCTGGTTTGAAGCCACGGGTCCGATGAAAGTCCCGAAAAATCTTGGAACACCCGGTTTGCCAAACAGCAGGGCGGTAACAAATGCGCCGCCAGCGATATACGCAGTAAAACATTATCCAGCGCTGCCATCGGCCGGTGAAGATTGTCGTGTTTTTGCTATGACAGATGATTCTGATGGAGTTCAATCGTTGTATTTAAATTACAGGATTGATCCAAATGCTGCATATACTCAAGTTCAAATGGTCGACGATGGAACAGGCGGCGACCTTGTTGCTGGCGACGGCATTTACACTGCATTGATACCGGGGCAATCTGCAGGAACAACAGTAGCGTTTTATGTATCTGCCATCGATAATTATGGCGCTGCGTCAAGATTTCCAGAAATACTTGACGATAACGGGCCGGTTCGTGAATGTGTCGTCAGATTTGGAGAACCAAACCCGCCGAGCGCATTCGGCGCTTACCATTTGTGGTTGACACAGTCAAATCGGACAAGATGGATTAACCTACCAGTCTTGAGCAATGAGAATATTGATGGAACTCTTGTTTACAATAACAGGATTATTTATAATATGGACGCTCGTTATGCCGGTAGTCCTTATCATCAGGCGTTTGACGCCCCTGATGGGAATAACGCCTGCCATTATTACTGGTCTATGCCAAAAGACGATAAACTTCTTGGACATACTTCATTTAATAAAATCCATTGGATAGGCAACGATATTCAAGACGATAATGCCAACGCAAATATCAATGATTCGACTCTGCAACGGGAACAGGCGGCAAATACACTTCTCCGTTCACTGGGTTTACCCTGGATTTATAGAAGATATGTCATCGTTTATGTAAATGGAGTTAGAAGAGGGCAATTGATGGAAGACGCGCTTCGTCCGAGCGTAAGTGTTCCGGATGCTTATTTCCCGAACGAGAAAGATGGCTTTTTATTCAAATTACAACCCTGGTTTGAAGGGGGCGCCGCGATGCAATCCGGTGGTTACTGGCCATGGGAAAATAAATCCTGGTGTCTGTTTATGCCTTACACGACGACAGGCGGCGCTTATAAACTCTCACGATATAGATGGAATTATCAAATGCGGCAAACCCCAGATTCACAGAACAATTATACTAATTTTTATACTTTGATGACTATTGCTACAAATTATAACCAGCCAAACTATGCCGAGTTGATGGAGAATGTAGCGGATATGGATAATTGGCTACGGCTTGTAGCGGCAAATCACGCGGCTGGCAACTGGGATTGCTGGGGAGTTAATAATGAACAGAATGTCTATGCCTATGTTAGCAGCAAAACGAGGTGGAAACTGTTTATGTTTGACTTCAGCATAGTTCTTGGCAACAGAATTGCATGGTCTCCCGGTTCAAATCTTGAAACTATTAATAGCGGCGATGTTACATGGCAGCGAATTTACGGTCCAAACGGAAATCCAAAGTTCAGAAGAAAATATTGGGCTGCTCTTAAAGAATTGACAAAAACAGGATTAAAGAATGAAGTAATTGACCCGATACTTGATGCAAAGTATGCGGCATTTCTTGCAAACAAAATTGTTGCTGATTCACCTGATGTGATTAAAACATGGATTTCATCGGCGCGCTCAAGCATAGCGTCGCAGGTCGCTGCCAGAGACACTCAATCATTTGCTTTAAGCACTAACACTATTACCACAACGTCAAGCGTGGTTACAGTTACTGGTGTTGCTCCGCTGGAAGTGGAATCTATATTAGTTGATGGCGCGATAAGACCAGTAACCTGGAATAATACTGTAACGTTTAATCTCTCCTTCCCGAATAAACCCGGGACAAATGTTTATTCCATTGTCGGAATTGACAGAAACGGGAATGTCGTAGGCGCGTCAACACAACAATTAACTGTGGTCAATTTACTTCAACAGCAAGATGCGCCTGAAAATAAAGTTATTATCAATGAAATAATGTATAATCCGCCTGCTCCGGAACTTGAATTCGTTGAGATTTATAACACATCTTCAACAACCGCATTTGATATGTCTGGATGGCGAATCAACGGACTCGGATATACCTTCCCATCAGGTTCATGGATTAAACCGAATGGGTTTATTGTCCTCGCGAGAAGCAGGACCGCATTCGCAAATTATTACGGGGCTTTAATACCTGTATTTGACGTATTCACAGGTAATTTACAGAAAAACGGAGAAACATTAACTCTGGTGCGACCGGGCAATAATGGGGAAGAGATAATTGTAAACCGTGTTAGATATGACAACAATCTACCCTGGCCGCAAATGGCAAATGGAAACGGCGCGTCTTTACAGGTGATCGATGCAACCCGAGATAATTCAAGGGTGTGCAACTGGTCTGATCCAAGCGGTGGCTGGAGATTGTTCACTATAACAGGACAGCCAAACGGCTACAGATTAATTTTCTATTTAGATTCTGCGAATACAATTTATATAGACGATTTATCCCTGATTGTTAATGGCACCAATATGATCAAGAATGGCGATTTTGAAAGTGGTCCGTTAACGAATTTCTGGAAGTTTCAAGGGACAAATGGCGTAAAGAGCGATATATCCACCGATGTAAAACGAAGCGGCAATGGTTCACTAAGATTAACATTCAATCCTGCCGGCGGTCCTTCATCCTACATCTACTATGATTTTGCGGCAGCCAATGTGACTAATGTTTGCACATTCAGTTTCTGGTATAAAACGGGAACTAATACCGGCAATTTGCAATGGAGAATAAGCGGCACATTTAGAGGCGCCATCCCTGTTCAACCTCCAACTCCATTTACACCGGGACAGACAAATTCTGTTGCTTCGTCTCTGCCACAATTACCATTGGTTTGGTTGAATGAAGTGCAACCGGCGGGAACTAAAGGGTTGACAAACGAACTTGGCGAGCCAGCCGGATGGGTTGAACTCTACAATTCTGGAGATTCACCAATAGACCTTAGCAACTACTATCTTGCAAATAATTATACCAATATAACACAATGGAAATTCCCGGAGGGAACGGTTATTGGATCAAAAGAATTCTTGTTCGTATGGCTTGATGGACATACTGAACTGAATTCAGCATCACAGCTGCATGCTAATTTTTCAATTCCACAGGGAACCGGCTCAATAGCGCTTATAATGCCTATAAACTCTATTCCGTCAGTTCTTGATTATCTTAATTATTCAGATTTACAAGATGGATATAGTTACGGCGACTATCCGGATGGACAGCCATTCTATAGACAGAGTTTTTATTATGCCACACCGTCAATTACGAATAATCCGGCAAAAGAACCTGTGGTTGTTTTCATAAATGAATGGATGGCAAGCAACACGCGCACTATTGCAAATCCTGTAACTGGCGCATTTGATGACTGGTTTGAACTTTATAATCCGGGAAATTCAGCAGTAGACTTATCAGGGTATTATCTTACAGATGACGCAACGAATAAGTTCAAATATCGTATTCCGAACGGATATTATGTTCCGGCTAAAGGGTTCCTTGTAATATGGGCTGATAATACCCCGTCATTAAATAGACCTGAATTAAACGAACTGCACGTCAATTTCCGTTTATCAAAGAATGGGTCTGATATTGCATTGTTTACGCCAGATGGTTGGTTGATTGATATGGTAACATTTGGCGTTCAGACGAGTGACGCGACTGAAGGTCGTTATCCTGATGGCGCGGCATTTATTACGCAACTTAGCATGCCGACACCCGGGACTCCAAATAAGATTTCTGGAGTTGAAACAAATACGCCTCCAGTAATCCAACCGGTTTCTGATAAATTTATTGTCCTCGGACAAACATTAAGATTTACTATAAATGCGAGCGATTACGATTTTCCAGCCCAGACCTTGACTTATTCATTAGAAGGGACAATTCCACAAGGCGCTCAAGTTAATAATTCAGGTGAATTCGTCTGGACGCCATCACAACAGCAGGCAGCATCTACGAATGTTATCACTGTGCGGGTAACTGATAGCGGTAATCCACCTGCAAGCGCAACGGTTACATTTAAAGTTATAGTTGGTTTACCGCCTAAGTTGGTGCCTGGTGGTATAGCGGTAGCTAACGGTCAGGTTAGAATAACGATTCAATCTTTGCCGGGTAAATCCTACCGGATTGAGTACAAAACCAGTCTTTCAGAGACATCATGGACGCCAGTAGGAAACCCAGTTGTCCCTGTAGACCCGGTATGGACATTCACCGATTCTATTGTAAATGGAAACAGCCAACGGTTCTACAGGATTGTTGTGCTCGGAGAATAATGGTTTAAGGCAACTGATTTCCTAAAATAGACTGCAAAATAAATTGCTAATCTGCAAACTCAGGGGTGAGTGGTGAAATTTTGCCGCTTTTATATGCCTGCCATCCAGCAGACAATGAGCGCAGTTTTTCAACCGAAGTCGTCAAAATATCAACGGCTTTTGATATATCCTCTTTATTAATTTCTTCGCCCCAGGATAAAAGCGCGCTGCCAACGGCAAGTGAATAATCCAGTCCGATTGCTTGTAATGAAATTGGGATTTTTGTTGCGCGGCTTGAGCAGGCAGTTCCGCTTGATAATAAGAGGTTCTTCATATCGCACAAAAGAACAAGCCCTTCGCCCTCAATAAACTCAAAGCTGATATTTAATGAATTTGGAAGTCTTTCTAATCCCGGTGGTGGACCGTTTAATTTGATATGTGGGACTTGTTTTTTCAACTGTTCCCACAGTAACTTTTGTATTTCAAAAGTCTTTTCTATTCTTTCACTTAGTTTTGCGCTCGCAATTTCCGCTGCTTTGCCAGCTCCAACGATTATCGGAACGTTTTCAATGCCCGGTCGTTTTCCTGACTGCTGACTGCCGCCGTGGATAAAATTCGCAAGCATTGCCTTCTGCGAACGGTAAAGAATACCGCAACCTTTTGGTCCGTAGAACCGTTGTGTTGAAAATGAAACCAGCGCGTTAGAATTAAATTTTTTAACATCAATCGACAACCATCCGGCAGCTGCATCAGCATCAATATAGAGTTGAACACCGGCTTCAGCTGCAATTGCGTCAATTTTATCAATATCCTGGATTATTCCAATGTCTGCATTTGCAATCTGGATAGCGATTAATATCGTCTGGTTGGTTATTTGGGATTTTATTAATTCAGGATTTACCTTGCCTGTGGGGTCAACAGGAATTCTTGCGATTTTGTACCCTTGGTTTTCAAGCCATTGTAAAGATTCAAAAACTGGTGGATGTTCAATCGCGCTGGTTATGATATGGTTTCCGAAACGTTTAAGGGCTTCAGCAGAACCTTTTATTGCCCAGTTTGAAGCCTCTGTGGCATCGCTTGTAAAGTAAATTTGTTCTGGGTTTTTCGCATTTATAAAACGAGCGATATTTTGACGCGCAGTTTCAATGGCGTCCCTTGCATAAAGACCGTATCTATGAAGCGATGAAGGATTGCCATAATACTTTGCTAAATATGGCAGCATTGCCTCTATTACTTCGGGCAGCAAAGGCGCCGCAGACAAAAAATCAAGATTTATTAGTTGTTCTTCGGTTTTTTGCCGGTTGAAATCAAGCATCACTTGCCCTGTTGTGGTTGCGACGGCTTTTGAGACGGTCTTGGTTGACCTTTTGGATCAAGATTTGCTGTTAGATCGTCTTCTGTCAATTGACATTCCACCCCATTTTGCGGGACTTCAACTTTTGCAATCCAGAGAATAGCATTAAGCACGACCTTTCTAAAATTCTCATTGCCCCATTCTTTATGAGAATGTCCGCCTGTGAAACCAAATCCTCTTCCGCCATCAGGGCGTTCATAAACCCACATCAGATGTTGTGGCTCTTTATTAGTAAGCACGGCTTCACGAACATAAGGATTATTCTCGTGTGGACCGTCGCGACGATTAAGTGTGCTTGCAGGCGGAAGCGCTGTTAATATCGGAGTTACACCTTCCATCTTATCTCTAAAACGCATATGATAATACCATTCATCTCTCATTTTAAATGGCTTTACTCCGCGAGTAACCGGGTGATTTGGAAGAGTGGAAAACTCTGCATCCCAGAATGGATTTACCGACCAGTCGGTTTCAAAATAGCCGCCAATCCAGTCAAGAAACTCCTTGCCTCCCTTTTCCTTTGGCACTTCTACAGCGTAATGGATGCAACCAAGACCAACTCCTTTTTTCATTAAATCACCGAGTATCTTGAGGCGATCTCCCTGAATTGCAGGATGCCCGCCGCCGCCATCAGAGTAGATAACAATAGCAGCCGCCCCGTTGAATGCGTCTGGATCAGTAGGCCATCCGTTGCTATAGACGACAGAGGTTATCCCGGGTACTGAGTTTAAACATTTCTGAAATAAAAGACAACCTGCGCGATGTTCATGATCGCCGGGTCCGTGGCTTGGGCGTCCGGCTATCAGAACAATCTTTTTGTCAGCGCCATAAAGGCTCACAGTCCCCACTAAAAATAAAGATAAAAATAAGTTTTTCATAAATTATCTTTTAATTTAATGGTTTAATCCTGATGTTTTTGAATTGAACTGTCATTGGGGGACCGACGTGAATCTGCAGGGCAATAATCCCGGTTTTTGCAGCACGCGGAGCATCTTCATCCACAACATCAACGGTTTGAACTCCGTTTATAAATTGCTGTAGATGATTTCCCTTGGCAATTATAACATAATCATTCCAATCTTCGTTTTTAATCTTTGCCTGAATATCCTCAGATTTCCCTAATTCACCGACTTTTTCGATTTTGAATTTTGATTTGTTTTCCGGGTCGGTTTTTACGACCACTTTTTGTCCGCGTGTAGCAAGAATGCCGCGTCCCCGTTCTTCATACAATATTCCGCTGTAAGTTTTCCCTGCTTCAATATCCGCCTGATAACCGCCAACAATTGGACCAAAGTTTCCCCGTTGCATTACTTTGCTCCGATACTGAACGCCTGAATTTCCGCCAATCATTTTATAGGAAAGCCTTAATTCAAAATCGCTGAATTCTTTATTTGTATAAACAAGAAAGGTATTATGAGTTAGTTTTGTTTCTGGTGTTGTAACGCCAGTTATCGCGCCATCTTTTACCGACCATATCTGGGGATTGCCATCCCATCCTTGTAGGTCTTTTCCATTAAAAAGCGGTATGAAACCGGGTTCAACATCTTGCGCAAAGATTATATTTAAATAACCGACTATGCCGATTATGATTGTGGCTATGATTTGTTTTTTCATATTTTAAAAACCTGTTTAATTCATTTTTAACCGATTTACAACTATAAAATTTTGACGATTAAATCTTTAAAAGATTCAAATTATTATAGTTGAAACGATTGGAAGATTGGGATCCGAATGGTTATAATTAAAGTAATTTATGAATTTGATTAATGACACAATCGCAGCAATTAGCACGCCGGTAGGAGAAGGCGGGATTGCGATTGTTCGTGTGTCTGGTCCGGATTCCTTACGGATTGCGGACATCTGTTTTAAACCGTCTGCAAAAAATGTGATTCCGAGCGCTGTTCCTTCGCACACAATACATTACGGTTATATTGTACGGAATGGAGAGATAATAGATGAGGTGATGCTTGCGGTTTTAAGAAAACCAAGAACCTATACGAGGGAAGATATGCTGGAAATATCCTGCCACGGCGGGACTTTGCCGGCGAAAATGGTTCTTGAAACCTTGATTGAACACGGGGCAAGGTTGGCGCAACCGGGCGAGTTCACAAAGCGCGCTTTTTTAAATGGACGAATTGATTTAACCCAGGCTGAAGCAGTGATTGATATTATTCACTCGCGAACTGAACTTGCGATGAAAATGGCGCAGCGCCAGCTTGAGGGCAAACTCTCGGCTAAAATTGAAGAGATTAGAAACAGATTAATGCGCGTTCTTGCTCATATAGAGGCTCATATTGATTTTCCGGAAGAAGACATTGAACCCGATACGCGGGAGAGTCTTTCAATTCAAATTAAAGAGGCTATTGATGTCATTGTTAATCTCCTGCAAACATCCGATGAAGGACGGATTTTACGCCAGGGAATTAAAGTGGCTATCATTGGCAAACCTAACTCTGGAAAATCAAGTCTGTTAAATAAATTACTGGATTACGATCGGGCAATAGTTTCTCCAATACCCGGCACCACACGTGATACAATTGAAGAAACCGCGAATATTCGCGGTATCCCAGTAGTGTTTACAGACACAGCAGGGTTACGAAGTTCTGATGATATTGTTGAAGCAGAAGGTATAAAACGAACAAGACGCGCTATTGAACAATCTGAGTTATTGCTGCTGGTTATGGATGCTGGCGAGCCTTTTAAAGAAGAATATAGAGAAAATCTAGAACTAATTAGCGGTAAAAAGGCTATAATTGTTCGCAATAAAATTGATTTGCCTATCAGACTTGAATTGCCGTCTGAATCCAAAATTCCTGTGGTTGATGTTTCCTGTCTGACGGGAGAGGGAATAGAAAAGTTAAAAGATAGAATAAGAGACGTTGTATTAAGTGGAAAAACAATTGGGGATAGTTCTAATGTGGCAATAAATCTTCGGCATAAAGAGGCGTTATTAAAGGCTCAAAAATCCCTTGAAACAGCGCTAAAAGCGCTGCTTGAAAATGAAAGTCTTGAATTCGTGGCGCTGGATTTGCGCATTGCTGTCAATTCAATTGGCGAAATTACAGGACAAACTGCCACAGAAGATTTGCTTGATATTATTTTCAGTCAGTTCTGTATTGGCAAATAATAATTGTTATCCATAATTTGATTTTGATGAACGATAGTTATAAAAATATTTTGGATTCCGCCATTGGCTATATTCAAGAGTTAAAAGCCAGAGGGGTCAAATATTTCTATGTTGAATCTGAAACGCTTGAAAACATTTCAAAACCTATGCCGCCGCGAAGGGAAAGAAAACAAACGGGATTACCTGAAGAGGTGGTGGATAAAAAGATAAAACCTGTAGTATCTGTTGAATCCGCTTTGAATCAATTATGGGCAAAACCGGAACTCACGCCAGAACAGAAAACAGTGGCTCTTTCGGCTTTAAAGGAAAAGGTTTTAAAATGCAAAAAATGCCCGAATCTTGTTTCATTTCGCACTCATATTGTGTTTGGTGTTGGCAATAGCAATGCATCTATAATGTTTGTGGGTGAAGCGCCAGGGGCTGATGAAGACTTGCAAGGCGAGCCATTTGTTGGGAAGGCGGGGCAGTTGCTAACAAAGATAATTACCGCTATGGGATTAACACGGCAGCAGGTTTATATCGCAAACATTCTTAAATGCAGACCGGACACGCCTTTGCCAACTGGGAATCGCGCGCCAACCGCAGATGAGATGCGCGTCTGCATTCCGTATTTAATAGAACAGATTGATATAATCCGTCCAAAAGTGATTGTGGCATTAGGCGCAACAGCGGTTGAAGGGTTGCTTGGTGAAAGACTGGGGATTACTAAGGTTCGCGGCAACTGGAAAGAATATCGCGGAATTCCTGTTATGCCGACCTATCATCCGGCTTATTTATTACGGAATCAGAGTCTGGCTGTAAAGAGAGAGGTCTGGTATGATATGTTAAAAGTTATGGAAAAGTTAGGAATACCAATCAGCGAGAGGCAACGAAATTATTTTACCAAAAGTTCAGAAAACAAGATATAATCTACAAGCAAAGACTATGAAAATTTATTTTAAAAAGATGTTTAAGTATTTGCCGGTTATCATAATCATCGGTTTGGTATTTGCCGGTATAATTGGATGCGGTAAAAAGGAAAATGAATCTACAAAAGGTCAGAAAAAGTTAAGGATTGCAGTAATACCAAAGGGGTTAAACCAGATTTATTGGAAATCCGTTCATGCGGGCGCCGTAAAAGCGGCTGAGGAACTCGGTGTTGAAGTTATCTGGAAAGGTCCTTTGAAAGAAGACGACAGAGAGTCTCAGATAAAGGTCGTTGAGGATTTTGTCGCCGCTGGTGTGGACGGAATTGTGCTTGCGCCGCTGGATAATGTTGCTTTGCGCGCTCCGGTTAACAACGCGATGCGGAGCGGAATACCGGTCGTGATAATTGATTCGGCCCTTGACGGACAAAATTACGTGAGTTACATCGCTACAGACAACTATGCTGGGGGCAAAAAAGCGGCTGAATATCTGGCAAAACTTTTAAATGAAAAGGGCAGGGTAATTGTATTTAGGTTTCTTGAAGGCTCAGCGAGCACCGAAGAAAGAGTTAAAGGATTTCTTGACGGAATTAAGAATTTTAAAGGGATTGAAATTGCCAGTTCAAACCAGCGCAGCGGCAGCACAGCGGAAATAGCTTATCAAAACAGCGAGAATCTTCTTGCGACTTTTAAGAAGACCGACGGTTCACTTTCAATTGATGGGATATTCTGTCCAAATGAATTTACCACGTTTGCTATGTTGCGGGCTTTACAAGACGGAGGTTATGCAGGAAAGGTTAAATTTATCGGGTTTGATAGTTCTGAAATGCTCGTCAATGCAATGAAAAAAGGGGAATTGCACGGATTGGTTTTACAAGACCCGATAAATATGGGCTATTTAGGTGTAAAAACCGTTGTTGAACATATAAAGGGTGGTAAAGTTGAAAAAAGAATTGATACCGGTTCAACTGTTGCAACACCGGAAAATATGAACGAAACGAGAATTAGCGAATTATTAAATCCGGATTATAAAAAGTGGTTAAAAGAATAAAATAAGATGACAGAATAGTAATGCAATTTCAATCCGTAAATAGCAACGTTCAATTGCCTGAATTGCTGATGAAAAACATCGGCAAACGATTCGGCGCTACGGTTGCTCTGGATGATGTAAGTTTATCTGTTAAAGGAGGAGAGGTTTTGGCGCTTATTGGAGAAAATGGCGCCGGCAAAAGCACATTAATGAAGATATTATCCGGAGTTCATCAACCTGACTCTGGCAGGATGCTGCTTAACGGCTCTGATTTTAAACCCGAAAATCCCATCCAATCCAGAAGAGCCGGCATCGCAATGATATATCAGGAACTATCGCTCGCGCCACATTTAACAGTAGAGGAAAATATTCTTCTCGGAATGGAGCCATCAAAATACGGTATCATAAACTGGCGGCAGATAAGGGAAAAAGCGCTGCAGGCTTTAGAGTTTTTTAATCACCCAGAGATTACTCCTGAAATAAAAGTTGCAAATCTTTCGCCCGCATCTCAACAACTTATTGAGATTGCAAGGGCGCTCGCAGTCGGTTGCCGCATTCTTGTCCTTGATGAACCAACCAGCAGCCTTACAGCGCGCGATGTTGAAAGACTTTTTGAACTAATTCGCAAATTAAAATCTCAAGGGCTTGCGGTTATTTATATTTCTCATTTCATTGAAGAGGTAAAAGCGGTATCAGATAGAATTACTGTGTTAAGAGACGGCAAGATTGCGGGTGAGGGAATTACCGGTCAAATGGATGTAAAACAAATAGTATCCCTGATGGTTGGACGCCAGATTGAAGACCTTTATCCAAGGTCAACTAGAAAAAGAGGAGAGGTTTTGCTCGAAATTAATGACCTTGCGGGAGTTGTAAAACCATCGCGCGCTACAATAAATATTCATAGAGGAGAGGTCGTCGGGATAGCCGGTCTAATGGGGGCAGGGCGGACTGAGTTGTTAAGATGCATCTTCGGTCTTGATAAAATAAAGTCCGGCGAAATCAAGGTCGGTCTTCATATTGGTCCTGCATCTCCAGCCCGGAGATGGGCGCAGGGTGTCGGGTTTTTAAGCGAAGATAGAAAACAGGAGGGGCTCGCTCTCTCAATGAGCATTGTGGAAAATATTACGCTTACCAGATTAAACAAATACAAACGGTTTGGATTTTTATCTTTGAGACGTCAGAGTGAATCAGTAAAAAATTGGATAGAGAATTTAAAGATTCGTTGCGCGGATCCCTGGCAACCAGTGATAGAATTAAGCGGCGGAACGCAGCAAAAGGTGGCTCTGGCGCGGCTGTTAAATCACGATGTGGATTTGCTTTTACTTGACGAACCAACCCGCGGCATTGATGTTGCCGCAAAAGCGGCTATTTATAAATTAATAGACCAGCTTGCAACCGGTGAATTCGGTGGAAAACCACGCGCAATCCTGCTGGTTAGCAGCTATTTGCCTGAGTTGCTCGGGATTTGCGATAGGATTGCAGTTATGTGCAGGGGATATTTAGGGGAGGCAAAATCTGCGGCTGAAGTAAACGAGCATAGTCTAATGCTTGAAGCAACAACTGGGCACGATTGAAACCTTTTTTGATTTTTCAATTGCTCTTCATATAGTTGAAAATTTTACTCAGAAGTCCGGAAAATCTTTCTATAGTTTTGTTGTTTTTAATCGCAAAATAAAAAGCCTTCTGTTGCCCGAGCGCGATTACAAGTTTCTTTCCGCGCGTTATAGCGGTATAAATTAGATTTCTTTGGAGCAATACATATTGCTGCATTGCAATAGGAATTATTACAACAGGAAATTCGCACCCTTGCGCTTTGTGTATGGTTGTTGCATAAGCGGGAACTATCTCATCTAATTCGTCAAAATCGTAAACTACCTCCCTGTTCTCAAATCTGACTACAACTTCTTTTTCAACAAGATCAATCTGCGCCACTTGACCGATATCTCCATTAAAAACGCCCTTATCATAATTATTTTCTATCTGCATTACCTTATCTCGCAATCTAAACTGCCATCCATATTTTTCTATCGCCGGGTCGTTAGGCTCAAGAGGGTTCAAGGTTTCCTGCAATATTTTATTTAATTCTTGAATTCCAAGACTTCCGCGATGCATCGGGCAAAGCACTTGAATATCACGGATTGGATCGTAACCAAATTTTTCAGGGATTCTCTTTGAAACGAGGTCAATCAATAGACCTGTTGCCTTCTGCGGGTCGTCGCGTTGAATAAAATAAAAATCCGATAATTCATCTTTCAACTGTAGTTGTGGAATGATTCCCTGATTAATTTGATGAGCCACAGTTACGATTCTGCTTTGAACAGATTGACGGTATATTGTGGTTAATCGGACAACAGGGATTGCGGATGAATTAATCAGGTCTTTCAAAAGATTTCCAGGGCCCACTGACGGGAGTTGATCCGCATCGCCTACAAGTATAAGCGAGGCATTTGGCGGTAGCGCGCGTAATAGATAACTCATTAACGGAATATCAACCATAGATGTTTCATCCACTATAAGGAGGTCGCACTCAAGCGGCTGCTTTTCATTGTGAAGGAATGAATTTGTTTGTGGCAATATTTCCAGCAGTCTGTGAATTGTTTTTGCTTCAACTCCTGTGGCTTCGGAAAGCCTTTTTGCGGCTCGTCCTGTTGGGGCGCAAAGCAGGCATTTAACCTTTTTTGCTGTTAATATTGAAATAATGCTGTGAACGATCGTCGTTTTCCCTACACCGGGACCACCTGTGATTATAAGGAGGCGATTTTCTAATGCCTTTTTAACAGCATCCTTTTGTTCTTCACCAAGGATTTTTCCCGATTGTTTTTCATACCATTCAATAGCTTTTTTGAAATCAATTTTCGGATATGATGGTTTTCCTTTGATTAATCTGCAGATTGATTTTGCGACAATTTCTTCAGCGATTTTTAAATAGGGTAAATAGATGAATTTTTCGCCGTTAATCTCTTCCCTTATAATTTGCTTTTGAATAATAGATTTTTCTACTGCTTCGCCAACAATTGATTCTTGTATTTCTAACATTTGAATCGCTTTATCTTTTAAAATTGATTCTGGTAAGGCGCAATGCCCGTCTGATGTGGCTTCAAGTAAAATATGGTTTAAACAAGCGCAGGCGCGCAGGATTGAATCTGACGGTATTCCGATGTTGCGAGCTATTTGATCGGCATTTTTAAAACCTATTCCCGATATGTCAATTGCAAGCCGATAAGGATTTTCACGGATAATATTAATGGCGTTTTCACCATAAGTTTTATAGATGCGAATTGCTCTTGATGTGCCAACTTTATGAGAGTGAAGAAAGAGCATTATATCGCGAATTGTTTTTTGAGATTCCCATGCTGCTTTGATTGCTTTCCGCCGTTTAGGTCCGATCCCGTCAATCTCTTCAAGTTTTGCGGATTGATTTTCAATAATCTGGAGTACGCGCTCGCCAAATTTTTCCACCATTTTTTTTGCATAAACAGGACCGATGCCTTTTATTAGTCCGCTGCCTAAATATTTTTCTATTCCTTCAAGAGTGGTGGGTGAAGTGGTTTTTGCAAGAGTTGCTTTAAATTGTAGACCGTGAGTTTTGTCCCGTTCCCAGTAGCCCTCGGCGGTTATCCATTCTCCAACATTTACAGACGCGAGCGCGCATACTATAGGGACAAGGTCGCGTCGTCCCTTAATTTTTGCCTTTAAAACAGTGAATCCGTTTTCTTCATTATGAAAAATAACATTTTCAATCAAACCCGATATTAACTCGGGCAGACCATTCTTATTAGATGATGAAGCGCTATTATTTCCTTTTCGGTTCAATTTACTGGCAATTTAAAAGTTTCTTATGGTATCCCGTATAGGTTCAAGGTCTTTGTCAGAAAGCGCCATAGATTTCAGTTCTTCCTGATTGTCTGTGATGTTTAACGCTTTTTTAAACCACTCTATTGCTTCTTGTGTATTTCCTAACTGGCAACTATAACAGGCTAAATTATACGGGATTGTTGAGACCGCAGGAAATTTTTCAAGCGCAGGCAGAAGCAGTTTATAGGCGCGCTTGGTTTGTTTAAGTTCATGCAAAGCGTAAGAACGGTTAATCCATCCGGAAGGTCTTTCCGGTGCGGCAGCAATAAGTCGTTCTGAATATTCAATCACAAGTTCCCATTCTTTAAGTTCAGAATAGATTTGAACGCGCAATTCAATAACATCTGGTTCGTCTAAACCATTTTTTGAAATGTTCTTTAACTCCTCAAGGGCTTCTCGCGGGTTGCCAAGTTCAATCCATCCAATAGCGGCTAAAAAATAGGATGTGTCAGGAGGTTCAAGCGGCATAAATTTTAAATAATTTTTAACCTCTGTTTAAACCATTACATTTTAGAGGGAACTTTAAATCTTTCCTCGGTAAACCTTGTCAGAAATTGTTCAACATATTTCCCTAATAAATCTGCTTCAAGGTTCACCTCGTCTCCGACTTTCTGTGAATGCAGCGCAGTAACTTCATAAGTATGCGGAATTATCCAGATTCTAAAACCTTTTTTATCCGGCAAAACATCCGCAACAGTAAGACTTATCCCATCAACCGCAATTGAGCCTTTGAAGACAACATATTTCATCACTTCATCTGGTGCGGCGATATCAAGCACGTGGTCCTGTCCCATCCTCTCCCAGCGAATAATTTTTCCTGTCCCATCTATATGACCGGTTACAAAATGTCCGCCAAATTGTCCCGTTGCTGAAACTGGTCTTTCAAGATTTACGAGCTTTCCCGGCTCCGCATATTTGAGATTTGTTCTATTCCAGGTTTCCATTAATAAATCAAATTGAAGGAGTTTGTATTTTCCCTTTTGACGAGCCTTTACTACTGTTAAACAACAACCATTTACCGCAACGCTGGAGCCAACCTTTGTGCCCTTGCCGCAGATTTGCGCCCGAACAACCAGTTCAATTGATTTATCGGTTTTTCTTACGCTTTCTACTACTCCTGTTTCCTCTACAATTCCAGTAAACATATATTTAAAATGACAATAATTACCGCTAACGACAAGCGGAATTTGTTATTAATTTTATTTTATAACCTGAATTTGTCGCGCTGATTATGTAAATAAACTTAAATTGCATACTGGAAAAATTTATTTAACTGTTTTTAACCAGTTAGTTTTTTTGAATTAATATGAAATTTTAATCAACTTTACTCTTTTTATGAAGAGAAGGTTCAATATGGATAAGAACATCATTTACCTCAAACATCTGTTCTTTAATTTTGTCTTTAACATTATGAGCAATTTTATGCGCCGCATCAACTGTCATTGAACCGTCAACCTGAACATGCATATCAACATAGAGTTGATATCCCATTTTTCTGACAAAACATTTTTCAATGCATTCAACCCCATCAACGCTTTCGGCTATATTTCTAATCCTTGAAACTATAACTGGGTCTGGGCTTGTATCCATTAATTCGTTAAGCGCGGGTTTTAAGAGTCTCCAGCCGTTGTAAGCGATTATTCCGGAGGCTACAAGGGCAGCGACATCGTCTGAGCCTTCATAACCTTTGCCGCCGATAAGCGCAATACTGATGCCGATGAATGCGGCAAAAGAGGTTATTGCGTCGCTTCTATGATGCCACGCGTCAGATTGAACAGCGCGGTTATTCGTAGCATCTCCTTCGCTTTTTACGAATCTGTATAAGCCTTCTTTAATCGCCACGACTGCTATTAAAACAAGAAGTGTGAATGGGGCTGGAGATTGGTGCGGACTCATTATTTCTTGAACCGACTTTATTGCTATTCCCGCCGCGGCGATTAAAAGCATTGTAGCCACTATTGCGGCGGCTATTGGTTCGGCTTTTCCGTGTCCGTAGGGATGGTCTTCATCTGCGGGCGCGGAGGCAACCACAATGCCGCGCCAGACTATTAAAGAACTAAAAATATCAGCCAGAGATTCAACTGCGTCGGCAACCAGCGCGTGAGAATGCCCTACAATTCCTGCAAGCATTTTTCCGCACGCAAAAATCAAATTTACTACAAGTCCAAAAAATGTCGCCCTCAGGCTTCTGTATAATCGTTCTTTTAGCATTGTTTATATAAGATAGATAAACATCGCGTCGCGCAATTTCGGTTCAAACCAGGTGCTTTTTGGAGGCATAATCTTTCCGGAATCTGAAACCGCCATAAGCTGGCTGATTGTAGTGGGATACATTGAAAAGGCGCATTTTGCCCTCTCCTCGTTGACAAGCTTTTCAAGTTCTTCTGTTCCCCTTATGCCTCCAATATACTGAACACGTTTGTCAGTTCTTGGATCGTTTATTCCAAATACTGGTTTTAGAATGAATGTTTGTAAAAGCGACACATCCAATCGCTCTACAGGGTCATTTAATTTCAATATCTCATCCTTAAATTCCATCCGATACCATTGTCTATCTATATAAAAACAAACAACACCCTTTTTATCCGGAATAGAATTGTTTGATGGTTCAACGGCGCACACCTCTTTAAAACGTTTTATCAGTCCCTCTTTTGTGTTCCCGTTAAGGTCTAACAGAACGCGATTATAAGGAAGAATTTTTACCTGGTGGTCTGCAAATAGCACAGACATTATACCGCTCTGGTTTTCAGATAATTGACGTTTTTTATAGACTCTGACTGCTGCCGCTGCGCGATGATGACCGTCGGCAATATATATTGAATCAATTTTTGAAAATTCGGACTTTAAAAATTGAATATCTGCTTCGTTTTTTATTACCCAGCCGGAATGTCTAATCCCATCAGGCGAAGTGAAGTCTACCTCCGGTGTCATCTGAATTTTCATAGAAATAAATTCATCAATAGAGGAAACGGCTTTATAGACAAGAAAGACTAAACCTGTTTGGGCGTTTAAGGTTTCAATATGACGCATACGGTCTTCTTCTTTATCCGGATGAGTAAGCTCATGCTTTTTAATTACGTTGTTTAAATAATCTTCGCAACTTGCCAAGGCTGCTATCCCGGTTTGAATATGATTTTTCCAGATTAGACGATATATGTAAAAACAGGGTTTCTCATCCTGAATTAACCAGCCTTTTACAAGCATTTTTAAAAAATTTTCCCTCGCTCTGGCATAAACTTCTGGAAGATACGGATTTGTGGTTTGCGGAAATTCTATTTCCGGTTTGCTGACACGCAGGAAACTGTATGGATTATTTGCGGCAAGGTTGCGCGCTTCTTCTGTTGAAAGGACATCGTAAGGCAATTCGCATATTTGCCCCGCTAATTCAGATTTAGGTCTTACCGCTTTAAATGGTTTTATTATCGCCATAATTTAAAAATAATTCCGAAACTTTATATCAATATAACGGAAAATATGTCAAAAGACATATTCAAAATATTAGGAAAAAACTTGTTCAATCCCATTTATGAATGGCAGTTGTGGTCGTCGGTTTTTGAATTTTTTTCACGCGGCGTGAACTCCCTTGTAAATTCTTGGCACTCTATAAGTAATATTTGTGAAGACTTCATACGGGATCGTGCCAAACCACCGCGCGACTTCAGGCGCGTCAATTGCGGAATTTTCTTGAGAACCAATTAAAACCACTTCGTCACCGGGTTTAACATCTTCAACTTCAGTAACATCGGCGAGCATTTGGTCCATTGTAACTTTTCCCACAATGCTGCATCTGGTCCCGTGAATAATTACTTGAGCCTTATTACTGCCTGCGCGCATATAACCATCGCCATAGCCGGCTGTGATCGTTGCGATTTTCATCTTTCGCTTGCTCACAAATGTTTTTCCGTAACTTAAAGGTGTTTTTGGAGGTATCTCTTTAACGAAACTGACCCTACATTTAAAAGATAGCGCCGGCTTGAGATGTTTTTTAATTTTTTGATCCATATTTCTTTTTCCTTCAGGCGCAATTCCATAAACAAGCAGACCGGGACGCACCATATTGAAAATTGTTTTTGGCTCGTGGATTATCCCGGCGCTATTGTTACAATGTATAAAAGGTATTTTGATATTTCTTTTTTTAACTTCTTTGATTACTGATGAGAAACGGTCTTTTTGAAGCTTTGTGAAATCAGCGTCATCTTCAGCCGAGGAGAAATGAGTATAAATGCCCTCAATTTTTATCTGCGGAAGCCGTAAGGCATACTCAATAAGATTTAGTGCATTGTTCCAGTTAACTCCAAGTCTGGTCATTCCAGTGTCAATTTTAATATGAATTTTTACTGTTTTTCCTTGTCGTTTTGCCTCTTGAGAGAACTGGTCAACTTCATATTCGGATGAGATTGTTGGCATAATGTTGTCGCTTACGGCATATTTAATTTCATCCGGCAGGCAGGCTCCGAGCATTAAAATGTTCCAACCTTTCGCCACCGAACGAATTGCCTCCGCTTCAGTCAAATTTGCTACGCCGAAGACATCCGTGCCGCTTTGCATTAACAGCGCGGCAATTTGTTTAAGTCCGTGTCCGTAGGCATCGGCTTTTACCACAGTGGCAATCTTTACATCTCTTCCAACTTTCTGCCTTATAAAAAGCAGGTTTTGCCGCAGGGCATCAAGGTCTACCTCTGCCCAACATCTGTAAAATTTTGGCATATTATATTCCTCTACAAAATATCATAAACCGTCTCTGGTTCCTATTTAACGAATATATTTAGAGGACTCTGTTTTATTAAGTCAAATGATATCCAGTATTCTTGGCGGTGGAGCCTTGACAAATGAAATTGGACGCAAATATACCGGTTCCAGTTTTTCACCGTTGATAAATAATTGGTTGTTAAGACTCAGGCGATAGATTGATTTTGCGTCCGGAACAATGTTAATTTTTTCTGCGTGGATTTCTGGAAAATCGTATCCGGCTATTATTCTGTCTGAATCTTTGCAGATATTATTATGACTAACAATCTTGATCGGATTAACACATTTATACTGAGAAGATTCAACATCGTAATCTGCGCAATAATATTCACCCCGCTGTGCGTCAATTAATATCCTATATTTTCCATTCATTTTATTAAAGGCGATTTTTTCTGCTATGCTTTCTACACTGCTTATTCCGAGCAATTTTATATTCCTGGCAAGTTGCCAGCCCTGCGCTATTGAAATTGCGATTCTAATTCCGGTATAAGAACCGGGTCCAATTCCAACGCTTACGCATTCAATTTCTTCACGCTTAATCTTCGCTTTTTCCAACGCTGAATCAATCAATTTAAACGGAAACAGCGCGCAATCATCAATCTCCTCGCTGTATCCGGCAATTTCGCCATTCACTCCAATCGCAACGCTACGGTGTTTTGAAGAAAACTCAATGGTTAAAATCTTCATATTCAATCTTTCGTATTGAGGTATCAACGGAACTTATTATAGCCTGACGATATACCAGACCATTTAAAATATCGGGAAAGTTAGAATTTTTATCTAACACGCCAAACAATTTTTCAGCCCATTCAATTGCCACAATTGTCCTTTTAGTAAGATATTCAGTTAGTCCTATTTTATGAAAATCGTCAATCCCATCCAGTCTATACAGGTCAATATGAACAAATAGACATCTGGATGTTTTATATTCATTAATTATAGCGAATGTTGGAGAGGTAATTGCCTGATTAATTCCCAGACCTTTTGCAATGCCCTTTGCCAGTTGAGTTTTTCCGCTACCTAATTCGCCAATCAAACCGAATACCATTCCACAACGAGCCTCTTTTGCCCATTGCATTCCAAGCCCAACAGTTTCCTGCTCATTATGCGAAGTGAATATAGCCATATTCTGTGACGTCAAAAATTCCGTTTTTGGTTCTTATTTTGAAACCGACAAGATCGGTAACTTTTCCGATGCAGGTTAATCTTAAATTCTGGAATTTCTTTTTCCATTCATCAATAAGAGGGACTGCTGATTTTGGATTTATTGTGAAAAGCAGTTCAAAATCTTCGCCGTCGGTAAGCGCAGCGGTTAAGGGAGGTTTTGATGTCGGATTTATTCGCGCTCTTTTTTTTGCCGCCTCGCTGATCGGTATAGATGAAGCCAGTATTTCAGCGCCGAGTCCCTGTTCAACAGTGATATGACGCAAATCGCTCGCAAGACCATCGCTTATATCTATCATAGCAGTCGGTTTAAAATTATTTACGAGCCAGATGGCTTCATTGACCCGCGGTTCAAAATCAAGATGCCGCCCCTCAATTGAACCGCCCAATTCTCCAGTTACGAATATTGCGTCGCCCGGCTTTGCTCCGTTTCTCAAGACACATTTGTCTTTTTCAACTGTGCCGAGCATTGCTATTGATATTAAGAGACGTTCAGGGTTTGTCGTGGTTTCCCCTCCGGCAATTGAAAACGAATATCGGCTTGCAAGCGCCTTCATCCCGATATAAACCCTTTCAACGTAATCAGGCGAAAAATTTTTCGGCAGCGCAATAGTTATTAATGCGGCTGACGGTTTTCCGCCCATTGCCGCAATATCGCTCAAACATCGCCCTATAGCCTTATGTCCGACTTTTTCCGGCTGCGTATTTGGAGTAAAATGTATTCCTTCAACTATTGCATCTGTTTTAAAAAGAATGAGACCCTCGCCGGTTTTAAAATCAAGCACCGCGCAATCATCTCCGATCCCTGTTATGACAGGTTCAGAGACTTGCGGCAAAATTCTTTTTATTTTATCAATTAATTCTAACTCATTCATTAATCGTCTTCCGATGATTATTTTACAACATTTTCAGGATTTAAATTATACATCAAAATAATAAAATTCATAAGGTTAAACAGTGAATGGGCGATGATTGGCGCAAAAAGATTGCCGGTAATTTCATAAATCACCGTGAGAATTACTCCAAAAAACGCAAGGGGCAACGCGGCAACTAAATTGTTGTGTATAACGCCAAAAAGAAATGAGACACCGTAAATCGCTATTAAAGGATGACCTGCAGTTTTCAAAGAGGTGTAAAGAAGTCCGCGAAACAAAATCTCTTCTGCTATTGGCGCAAGGATGATAGTGCTAATCCCGATTAAAATAGTATAAAACATTGGCGGTTTTTGCTGCAGTATTTGCACTACAACTTGAGGCTCATAAGACGCGGATTTTCCAAGTAGCGTATTGATTAACATTATTGTTACCCGTTGCAACTCAAGCCCTAATGGAACAAAAACTATGAATCCAATTAATCCGGTTAAAAAAACTTTTAATGGAGATGAACGCCCCAAACCGAATATTTCACCTGCGCGGAAATTGTTTCGTTTTAAAAAAAATGCAGTAAAAACAATCGTAATTACCTGAAAACTGAAAGTATTGAGAATAAAAACAATCGGGCTTTGTTCTGAGCCGACTTTTTTTGATTCCGAGGGAAAAATCAGATTGACTGCAAGCCAAACGACTAACAGGGTGACGAAAATTCCCATCAATAGGCGTATCACCTCTAATGCATCATAATCGTTATTCTCTGATTTTAATTCCATATTTTAGTCACTTATTAATATACATAGAATATGAGGTTGTGGACAATAAATTAGGTAGTGATTGAAATATATTTATTTCGTTTCAACAAATTTGTATTGTTCAAGAACAATATTAATTCTCTTTGCATTGGAATATTTCATAGTAGTATAATAAGTCAGAATTTTATGGGAAAATCAGAAAGAATAAATACCGTTTTAAAACCAGAAATGAATGCTTTAGTTCGCTTTCTTCCTATTCTTATTTTGATAATTGCATATTTTGGATGTAATTGTGCAATGTTCGGGCAGGGCAGTGAGGGGCAAAAAAAGACATACAGGAATCCAATCATCAACCGTCTTGGTCCTGCAGACCCGGATGTAATAAAATATCAAGGCAAATATTATCTCTATCCAACAACAGATGGGAAGGGTTACGACGTATTTGTTTCCGATGACCTTGTGCACTGGGAGCAAAAACCAAAGGTATTCACTCATCCAAATGGCGGGGCGTGGGCTCCTGATGTTTTCTACAATAAAAAAGGCGATTCAAAATTTTATCTCTATTATACGATAAACGCGAAGCCCCCACCCGAGCGCGCAGGCAAAGCGGTTGGAGTGGCTGTGAGTTCAAGTCCATTAGGACAATTTGAAGATAAAGGAATTTTATTTCGCGATTCTATTGACGCTCATCTATTTCAGGATGACGACGGCGCTTTTTATCTATATTACGTTGAGTTAACCGGTGGATTTAAGATAAAAGTCCAGCCGATGGCAAATCCGCTGGAAAAGAAAGGAGATGCAACTGTGGTTATAAGACCGACGGAGGAATGGGAGAAAATAAGCGGCGCGGTCACGGAAGGACCGTTTATGCTAAAAAGGAATGGGATTTATTATTTGATGTATTCAGGAACCGGAGCAGACTCGCCAAACTATGGTATAGGCTATGCAACCGCAAAATCGCCATTAGGACCTTTTGAAAAATATAAAGGCAATCCGATTGCTCATAGAAACGACAGAGTGTTAGGACCTGGACATCATTCAGTAATTGACGGACCGGATGGACGTTTGTGGTTGGTTTACCACCAAAAGGCAAGCACTAATATTGGCTGGGATAGATTTATTGCAATTGATCCGTTGTGGTTTGATGAAAATGGAGTAATCAAAGTCAAATTATCGCGTGGCACAGATGAACCGGCGCCATAAGAAAGGAACTTTTTTTGCCTGTTTAGTAACTCTGCAATTATTTTGTTCCTGTTTTTTGCAGGCTCAAAGTCCTAATTCTAAGTTTATTTTTGTAGTTGATCTGTCAAGTTCAATGAGCCAGAAAAGCCTTGCGACAAGCCTTGCCGTTGCTGGACTGGTGGAAAAAGGGGTCAGCGGCAAAATGCACGATGGAGATATCATTGAAATCTGGACTTACGGAGAGAAAATCAGAACGACAGAATTTAAACCTCTGTTTTGGCGCTCAACAGAACCGCGCGATATAAGCAATCTGGTATTTTTGTTTTTAAAAAACCTGAGGTATTCAAAAAAAACAATAGATGATATATCATTTAATAATTTGCGAGAAATATTGAGTAATAAAAATAGTTCACCGGTTTACCTTTACATTGTTACAGATGGGGCAAAACCAGTAAAAGAGCTGCCGTTTGAGACTGAATTAAATAAAATCTTGAGTCAAAATTTTAATAGATGGAAAAACGATAAAATCCCGTGTGTAATTGCAATTCTTATAGAAAATAATGAGATAATTGACTGGGCTGTCGGCGAGGCTTATCCGTTATCTCCGGTAAAGACAATAGCCAGAAGCCAACCGACGCGCAAGGTTGAAGAAAGAAGAAATATAAGCGCAACATCAAAAGAGACGGAAATAAACGAGCCAAAGGTTGTAAAAGATTTGCAGCCACAAAAGACAACCGCAGAAGATCGTCCGGAAAAAAACTTAAATGAACAAAAAAGCGAAAATAAGGTTATGGATAAACCTGATATTCAGAAAAATTCCTCTGCCGCAATAGTTGTTGCGCAAATTAATGAAACAGCAAGAACCGAATCCGTTAAACCAAATAGACCAGTTGTTGTTGGGACAAATCAAAATATCTTAATTAATAGTGAAACAAACCGTATTAAGCCAGCAGTCACCGTTAGAGGGGAAAAAAATCCAAATCAGTCAACTAATAAACAAGATAAACCGAACATATCAGGAGAATCGGTTAAAATAGCCACCAATCAGAGCGAAATTAAATCGGTAAGCAACGTTGTTAAAAGCAACGTTGTTAATATTGCTCCGCCAATAAAAAAAGACTCAGAACAAAAACAGGTTGAAGCAAAAAACTCAGTCACAAACGCGCAAAATTCTCTAAACAATCAGATTATCAATCCACCAGAAACAGCGTTTTTATTAACAAATCAAATTAAAAACAATGTTGAGATAAAAACTAATGAAAATAGTGGTCAAAATTTGATAACACAAAGCAATTCAACTGGGAAAAAACTGGAATCAAATAAATATGAAAACACAAATAATGCGGGTGTAATTACAAATATTGTAAAAATTGAAACAAATATTGTTTCATTAGTTAAAACTAATCTTACGAAAAATTTAACCGGGTCTGGGACTATCGCCACGATGTCTGGAAGAGCAGGGGAAACAAATCCAACGGAATTAACAATTACTCAAAATATAGCAGTATTACCGGATGCAAAAGGTTCTAATGATTTGTTAAAAATAGCGATAGTTTTTGCCTTTTCGGCATTTGGACTCTGGATTTTAGGTTATATAAAACTCCGAAAATCTTACAGACACAGTTTAATAACAAGGGGAATGGATAAAAATAAAATTTCAAACAAACGGCAAAACGGTTAAATTATTGCAAGATTTAACAGGTTTTAATAGCGTATGGAAAATAATGAGAACAATATAAATAGCGGTTCTGAACAGGAAAATGTCAATAGTGGAAGCGGCGCTGAATCGGGTTCCCAACAGGAAGGGAGACCTTTTTCTGAACCTCCCCCGATAATCAAGCCTATCATTTATCAACAGCAGCAGCCTAAAAAGAAATCAAAAGTATGGCCTTGGATTTTATTAATAATAGGGGCGCTCTTTATAGGCGGGTGTGGGATTTTTTTAAGCAGTTGCGTTGGTTATTTGAGTACCGGCGAGCCTGTCCTAAGCAGCGAACCAAAATTTGTGGAAACTGTCATTGAGGACAATTCGGCATCGGATAAAATCCTGGTAATCACTGTTAACGGGATAATTTACGATGCGCCAGTAGATGGTGTGGGCACAACGCTCAATGAAATGATTAGCAAACAATTAAAAAAAGCCGCTACGGATAAAAAAGTAAAGGCGGTGATTTTAAAAATAGATTCTCCGGGAGGCGAGGTTCTGGCGGCGGATGAAATTTATAAAGCTATAGAAAAGTTTCAGGAAGAAAGCAAAAAACCTGTCATAGCATCAATGGGCAGTATTGCGGCTTCCGGCGGTTATTATATTGCGGCACCCTGCAGGTGGATTGTGGCAAATGAGTTAACAATTACAGGCAGTATCGGCGTGATTTTAAGCACATGGAATTACAGAGGATTGATGAACAAAGTTGGGCTCAAACCGGAGGTCTTTAAAAGCGGCAAATTCAAAGATATGTTGAGTGGACAGCGAGACATTGAAAATATGTCGTCGGATGAGCGAAAAATTTATAATGAAGAACGGCTTATGGTTCAAAATTTGATAGACGAAACATTTGAACATTTCAAATCTGTTGTTAAAAAGGGACGCGGGAATGCAAATGAATTAAATAAAGATGATGGCAGAAAACTTGTAAAAAACTGGACAGATTACGCAGATGGCAGAATCCTCTCGGGCAAACAGGCTTATGAACTTGGTTTTGTGGATGAATTGGGCAATTTTGAAGTCGCTGTAAATAGGGCAAAAAAACTCTCAGGCATAACTGGCGATGCCAATTTAATCCAGTATCAAATTCCTTTTGATATTTTTAATATCTTAAAATTGTTCGGAAAATCTGAAGCGAAAAGCATCAAGATTGACATAGGTTTAGAAGCGCCAAAAATCCAGACAGGCAAAATGTATTTCATTTCGCCATCTCTGTTGTATTGATTTACTCCTGGCTCATGAAGAAATGATTGATTGTTCCAAAAATTATTAAATTAATCTGGAACAATTCTCAACTTTGTAATAAAAATATACAGATATGTCACCGGTTAATAAAATCAACAGGCGCAGCTTTATAGGTGTTTCAACTGCTGCAATAGCCGCAACTTTTTTAAACAAATATAGCGAGAAGGGCGCTGTTGTTCAGGCAGCCTCCCCCGCTAAAACAGTAATCAAGAAGGCTGTAATCGTTCAAAAACCAACTGAAGATGAATTAAAAAAGATTAAAGACGCCGGATTTGATGGAGTGGAAGCCGGTGTTATACCAGTTAGCGAAGCCGAAAAATGCCGCGCTATTGCCGACAAGGTTGGGTTAAAAATACATTCGGTAATTAGAGGTTGGGCGGAGTTTAACAGTCAGGATAATTCAAAGGTAGAACAAACTTTCAAGGTTACCGAAGACGCAATTCTTGCCGCTCAGGCTTACGGAGCGGATGCGGTATTATTAGTGCCGTGCAGAATCGGAGGTATGAAGATGCCTGAACCGTGGGAGTTTCTCATAGATTATGATAAAGAGACCGGTCATATCAAGACGGTAACCGTTGGGGATAATTCGCCTTATGAAGAATATATTAAGGCTCATAACTACGCAGTTGATCGCTCACGTGAAATGGTCAAAAAACTGATTCCGCTTGCCGAAAAATGCAATGTGATTATTGCGCTTGAAAACGTCTGGAACAATTTGTGGGTGCGTCCGGCAATATTCCGAGATTTTGTGGCTTCATTTAAAAGTCCGTATGTGAAGGCTTATTTTGATATTGGCAACCACGTAAAATATGCTCCGTCTGAAGAATGGATATTAACGCTTAATAATTTAGTGGCAAAACTCCATGCTAAGGATTTTAAACTTGACCAAACAGGCGGTGGCAATTTTGTAAATATTCGCGATGGAAGTGTCAGATGGCCTGTTGTCCGCAAGGCTCTTGAGAAAATCGGTTATAACGGTTGGATGACAATTGAAGGCGGTAGTTGCACATTGGAAGAGCATAGCCATAGGCTTGATCTGATTATTGCGGGAAAGTGATAATTTATGCTGTTTCTAAAAAGATAGATTATTGGTCACGAACTTTTTGTAAAAATTCATCTGTCTTAATACTGTAGACAGCAACTATTTTCATCTTTGAAGTATGCCCTTTTATTATCTGAATTGAACTTTTTGGACGGTCAAGAATATCTGATAAGAATTCAACCAATTTATTATTTGCCTCCGAATCAACAGGAGGCGCGGTTATTGTTATTTTAATGAACTCGGTTGATTTATCCACCGGTAATATTATAGAATTTTTTGATGCCCTTGGTTGAACCTTAATTGATAATATTATTGCATTATCGCGCTCTGTGCACCACGACAAGCGATGGATAGAATCTTCGTTAGTTTTGCCATTCTTCATACGAGTATATGGTTTAATTATAAACGATTCTTTTCTTGAAATGGAGAATAAAAGTTAAGAAAATCAAACACTGTGCAACGTTGGGAAAAAATTGCGATAATAGGCGTTGGATTGCTTGGCGGGTCTATTGGACTAGCGGTTAAGAAAACGCAAGTTGCCAAAAGAGTGGAAGGATATGTCCGCCGCGAAGAATCAATTTCAAAATGCGAGTCCATCGGAGCAGTAGATAAAGCCAGTTGTAATTTAAAAGAAGTTGTTTCTGGCGCCGACCTTATCATATTGTGCACCCCTTTAGCGCAGATGAAGGCGCTTGTGGAAAAAATGGAATCATTTATTCAAAGGGATTCTGTTGTCACAGATGTTGGCAGCGCAAAGGCAAAGGTTGTTAAAGAACTTGAACCTTTAATTGCAAATATGGGGGCGCATTTTGTTGGAAGTCATCCGATGGCTGGGAGTGAAAAAACCGGAGTTGATGCGGCAAAGCCAAATCTTTTTATCGGTTCAATTTGCGTCATTACTCCAACAAACAATTCTAATGAAAATGCCGTTAAAAAGATTGCAGAGTTTTGGAAAGAACTTGGAGGACGGGTGTTGAAAATCTCACCCGAACTGCACGATGAACTTGTGAGCCGCTCAAGTCATCTGCCGCATATTATAGCGGCTGAATTAGCGCGTTATGTATTAAATCCAGAATATCCTAAAGAACAGGCGTTATTATGTTCCTCAGGTTTTAGGGACACAACAAGGATTGCTTCAAGTTCTCCCGAAATGTGGAGAGACATTGTCCTTGCAAATAGAACACAATTATCAACTGTTCTGGAGGAGTTTTTAAATGGTTTGATTAAGTTCAAAGAGTTGCTTGATAAAGAAGACGCAGAAAAAATAGAGCAGTTTTTCAAAAACGCAAAAAAATTAAGAGACGACTGGATTGAACAGGGACATTCGCCTGAATAAATAGTGATTGTTGGTTTCAAAAAAGCGATTAACAGTTAGCAAAACAAAATATATGCCTGTCGAGAAAAAACCTACTTGGAATTGTTACTGGCTACAACCCGGACGTGTTATGGTAGGGGAGTATCCGAGTTCCCGCGCCCTTGCAAATACGAGGGAAAAATTGAGAGAGTTTTTAAATGCCGGTTTCAGCTGTTTTATAGACCTTACTGAAGAAGGGGAGTTGCATCCATACTCAGACGTTCTGAAGGATGAGGCAAAAAAAATGGGAATTGATGTAATGTATATCAGGATACCCATTAGAGACGTTGGCATACCGACGCGGGAATATATGATAAAGATTCTTGATGCTATTGACAAGGCTGCGTCTGATAATCGTTTAGTTTATGTGCACTGTAGAGGTGGAATTGGAAGAACCGCGATTGTTGCGGGTTGCTTTTTAGTTAGGCATGGAATGAGCGGCGAACAGGCGCTGGAGGCTCTGCATCATTTTTTAGAAGAGGTAGAGCCGGGCGATGTTGTCCCGAGAGCGCCGGGTACTTATGAACAGCAATATTTTATCAAAAATTGGAAAGAAAAAGATGAGCCAGATGAAGAATTTATTCCAGCCAATGAAGAGCCGTCGGCACGTCTTAAACGCTACATTGGTTGTTTAGTTGGACTTGCCACTGGAGACTCATTAGGAGTTGCTACTGAATCGCTCCCACCAGGTAGATTCAAACCAGTTACCGACCTTTTAGGAGGCGGAGAATACAATCTAAAACCGGGTGAATGGACAGATGATACATCAATGGCTTTATGCATAGCAACAAGTTTAGTCGAAAATAAAGGTTTTAATATCCAGGACCAGTTACTACGATTGATTAACTGGCGGGATAGAGGTTATATGTCAAGCACAGGCTCTTGTATTGGCATAAAATATTCAATTACACGGGCGCTTCATTATTTTCAACAAACCGGCAAGACTGCAATTGATATCTACGACCAGCATTCTGCCAACAACAGTTCGCTTGTGAGAATGGCGCCGATTGCGATGCTTTTTAGAAATTCTCCAGAGGACGCGATACGGTTTGCGGCTGTGAATTGTCAGTCAACTCATAGTTCAAAAACCGCAATAGATGCCTGCAAATATTTTACCGGGCTTTTAATTGGCGCTTTAAGCGGATACAAAAAAACTGCAATTTTATCGGAATTATTTGCGCCGGTAAACGGGCTCTGGAAAAAAGAGCCATTGCAACCTGCAATTGAGATTATTGCGCTTGGTTCTTTTAAAAGACGCTATCCACCGACAATTAAAACAACCGATTATGTTGTTGATTCATTAGAAGCAGCGTTATGGGCATTTTACAGAGGTTCAAATTTTAAAGATGGAGCATTGTTACTGGCAAATCTGGGGGACGACGCCTGCGCGGCTTGCGCTATCTACGGTCAACTTGCAGGCGCTTTTTACGGAGCCGAAGATATACCTGGTGAATGGATTTCAAAGGTTGCTATGCGACCGACAATTGAAAATCTTGCCAAACAATTATTCCAGTTATCTGAACCATCGGTATCTTAACATTGACATTTGTCTGAAATATCCTTACTCTGCCTGACTAACAGTTTGATTTTTTTATAGATGCCACTACCAGATTTAATAGAAGTCAGACCTTTGTTTAGACCTGTTGAAGCGCGCGTTGTCGTACCCGGTTCAAAAAGTGTTACCAACAGGGCATTGATACTTTCTGCGCTCGCAAACGGGGAGACCACATTAGTTGGCGCTTTATGGAGCGACGACACGATAGTTCTCGTGGAATGCCTGAAAAAGATCGGATTTGATGTGGTTGTGAGCGAAGATAAAGTTGAAAAATGCAATAAAACAATAAAGATAAAAGGCAAAGGGGGATATATCCCAGCAGGCGGAACAAAGGACTCACCGCTTGAGTTGTTTGTTGGAAATGCAGGAACTGCCGCGCGATTTTTAACTGCTATGCTCGCTATGGGAGAGAGCGGCGTCTACCGCTTGATCGGCACGCCGAGAATGAATGAACGCCCGCAGGCAGGATTATTCAACGCATTGAGGCAACTTGGATACAAAATTGAATCTCCAAATGATAGATTGCCTGCGTTGATCTACGGCGGCGGGAAAAAATCGGGTAAATGCGAGGTTGATATAAGCGAAAGTTCTCAGTTCGCTTCGGCTCTTTTGATGTGCGCAAAAACCGCAGGATGGGATGTTGTAATAAAGGGACACAACCCAGAGGAAGCGCCTTATGTTAAGATGACACAGGAAATGATTTCAGTTTTCCCACCTAATGGAGGTGAATTTGCTATAGAAGCCGATGCCTCAAGCGGCAGTTATTTCATTGCCGCCGGAGTGCTTAAAAAACCCGACGGCTTAGACGATGTTTATTATTCTTTGCACGATTACGGCAGATATAAACCTTCCGGTGAGAGTCCTGAATACCCGCTTGATTTATCGGTCAAAGTTGTTAATTGGCCTAAGTCCGGCTGGCAAATAGACCAGGCATTTGAGGCTATATACAGAGATTTTGCCGGATTTATTATAGGAGGCGGTGACGTAACAGAAAGGGATATGATCGGCTGGCGTGGAGATGAGTGGCGTGATAATGAAAAAATTATCAATCAATCGCCGCTTGTCTACTCAAGAAAGACAGATTTAGGTGATTCAATAATGACCTTGATAGTATTATCGCCATTAGCTACCTTGCCTGTCTGGTTTATAGACCTTGAACAACTTCGCCTGCAAGAATGCGAACGGGTCAAAGCGCTTAAAGATGAATTAGAAAAATGCGGCGCAAAAATTAAAGAGGAAGGGAACAGCTTAAAAATTTTGCCCTCACGCCTTCACGGAGCGGAAATAGAAACATACGATGACCATAGAATGGCTATGGCTTTTACTGTTCTTGGATTAAAAATTCCCGGAATAAGAATTAAAAATCCAAAGTGCGTTAAAAAAACATTTCCAACTTTTTATCAAAAACTCGCTTCACCACCACCTGTAGGACTTGGCGCAATATTCCTGAATGCCAAAACGGGCGATGAAATACGATTTGTTGATTTATTAGCTGATTGATTTTTAGATTAAAAACAGCGCAATCATTTCATTGATGCATTGTTTTTTTCAATCTGTTTCACACTAACGCTGGTGCGACTCTATTTTAATCGCCTCAAATCTCCACAGCAGCCGCATTTATCGTGGTTCGTAAATTTGGGATAATCGGCGCTGCGTCAATTTAGAATATCAGTTAGTTTTTGTTTGAATAATCAAAAAGAAGATCAGTAAAATATTGATATCCACATTGTGAATGACAAAGAGGCGTTTTTATTTTATTGAATCACTGATTTTGCGTCCGTAATAATCATTAGGATTGCTTAAAAATAAATTCTTGACTGTTTTTATTTTTAATTTAATAAAGAATTAGTGTGCGGTTTGCTAATTCCGGGTGTGTGCTGGAGGGGTTGATGTTAGCCGATACACTGTCCACCTTAAGTGCGGAGGAAATATTATGGCGAGTGGCAAAGTAAAATGGTTTGACGCCCACAAGGGGTATGGTTTTATCCAGCAAGAGGGAGGGCGCGACATATTTGTTCATCACACGGATATTGTTGGTGCCGGTTTCAAAGCGCTGAAAGAAGGAGAGGTAGTTAGATTTGAACTCGTGGAGGGAGAAAAAGGTCCAAAGGCGGTTAATGTCCAGAGAATGACCAGCCAGAGCCGGCAGCAACTGTAATATCTGAAAGAATAAAATTATTGAACGGTCTTGAACTTACGTTCGTTTGTCTCTGACAATAGAACGAGAGATAAAATTGTTGTATATCCCCGTTATTTTTATAAGTGAATATTTTCTCTTCATTTTTCGTCATTATTTGTGTGAACTAATATGTCCGGTTTAAATGAAGAAGAATGGTTATAAAAATTGCGCTTTTACGTTAATTGAACTTCTCGTTGTAATTGCGATAATCGGGATACTCGCCGCTATGCTGTTTCCTGCGCTTGCAAGGGCAAAAGCCCGCGCCCTTGACGCAAAATGCGTTTCTCAGTTGCGACAGTGTGGTGTGGCGATGCAAATGTACTTAGGGGATTTTGATGATCAGTTTTTCTGGGGCGATCCGAAGTCTCCGACAATCAATTATGATGGAATGGAATGGTTTGTATGGGCGGGAAGAACAAACAATAACATTTATACAGGACAATCAAATCTCTTTAATAGAATAGATAGACCTCTAAATCACTATGGACTAAATGAAAAGATTGTAACCTGTCCTGTTGATCACGGACGCTACGACACGGTGCCTTTTAGATTGTTTGATTATGTTGGAAATTCCTATTCGTTTAATGCAAATGGACATCCAAAATTGCGCGATGGCGGGCTTGCCGGTAAAAAAGTTTCTTATGTGAGGAATCCGTCAAGGACAGTTCTTTTTGCCGACAATGTGGTTTATTTTGATGAGAATCCTACTGGCTGGCATCGCCCCATATCGGCTGGCAATGTCTATTTTGTTGATAACCACATAGAATTTCACACCTCTATGAGCGCAGAATTGCTGGATTGGTGAGATTCGCTTAAACTGGCTTTATTCTGGTTTTAGTGAATATTTAATGTTATCAATTGGCGTTCCGTCTGGTTTTACTAATTTAACACAAAATTCCCAGCCCTGATTATTCTGGGTTATTTTCAACATAAGACTATTCCAGCCTTTCTGAAGTGTAACGTTTACTTTATCAGAATCGGGCGTAATCGGTCTTGCCACATTTATTGAATAAATCAGTTTCCCGTTAAACCAGACTTTTGCGCCATCGTCGCTACCGAATTCAAGTCTTGCATTCTGTTCAGCAGGAGAATAGATAAAAACCCGCGCATAAGCCACCCGTTGTTCGCCTTCGAAGAATTTTAATAGATCAATTACATAAGGCTGTTTAGGATTTGTTCCCGCGCGAATAGGTTTCCATATTACATTTGCGTTGTTTTCTTCAGGGGGAAACGGTGTATTGAATAAAACATCGTAGTTAATTCCTTCCTTAAAATACGGTCCGGCAACATTCCATTCAGTAATATAGGCAATTGATTTGTCTATCTGTTTTATTAAAGCGAGAGCCTGTTTCCGCAGCGAATCATCTGAAGCGGTCGTGATTATCTTGTTAAGAGCATTTTTTGCTTCTGACGGATTCGTTCCCCATATTGCAGAGGATATTTGAAAAATTGCCTGAGCCGCCTCGGCTTTAACATCGTTGTCTTCAAGCATTGGCAAGACAAGTTGCAATGTTTTTATATCAGGCGCATTTGGCATAGCGGCAAGAATTAACTTTCGTTCATCAGCATTTTGAGCATTTTTAATTGCCCGTTCGTAATGTTTAATTGTTTCGTTGATTTTTTCTGAATTTGCCGATGAGGTGGAAAGAAGCCGTATGCAACCTCTAAATGCGAGAGCCCGATGTGTCGGGTTTTTACTGGTTTCATATATGCGTTCAAGGATTGGAATCGCCGAAATATCTTGCCATTGCGCAATTTCTCTAATGGCAACATCTTGTAAGACAGGTTGGTCTTGGGAGTTAACGATTTTAGCTAAAAACTCCAGCGCCGCTAAATCTCCAATGCCTCCGATGATTCTTAAAAGCGAAGATTTAGCAGTCTCATTTTCCGCTTTATTCCATTGAGTTAAAACTGGTTTTGAACGCGGATCTGTTTCTTTTATTTTAGTGGAAATCGCGATGACTGCGGATTCTGCCTCTTCTCTGGCGGAAATATTTTTTGAATTTATAATTAGAGTGACGATATCTGGAATGATATCAGGTTTGCCAAGTTGTCCCAATGCTTTGAACGCGGCGCTCTGTATGCTCTTATCTGTTGTTGATCTGCAAATATTCAAAAGTTCATTAGAGGCTTCAAAAATATTTCTCTCCATTGCGACATTTATTAATTCAATCTTTGTTAACGAATCAGATTTTCTTAAAAGGTTCAATATTTCTCTATCGCAACTTTTGTCGGTCAGATTTTTAAGACTTGTAATGGCTATCCCTCTATCCGGTTGTATATTTGAAGAGATTATTTTCACAAGTGTTTGAACGGCTGATTCATCGCCAATTGCGCCCAGCGCTTTTATTGCGGCTATGCGGGTTTGCTGGTCCTGACTAAAGGCGAGTTTTTGCGCTACTGGCAGCAAACTTTTTTCTTTTTTCTCCGCAAGCAGGTTTATAACAGAGGGTTGAATAGCTGTAGAAAAGTCGTTTATTGAGTTTAGCAGTCTCTTAAGAGATGATTTTTCATTCAATAAATTTATTGAACCAATTGCCACAGTGTGAAGTTCGGATGCGTCTGATTTTAGTATCTTTACTATTAAATCCACACCTTGAGATTCTGAATTTTGAACGATGCCGCGAAGCGAGGCTTGTCTTATAGGGAGTTCATTATTTGATGCATACAGATTTTCATAAAGTTTTAGAGCAACAGATTTATTTCCATCTTTTGTTAACCACCCTGCGCATTCAACCAGCGCCTGCGCGACCTTTGATTTAATCTCCGGATTGGCTGTTTCGTATAGTTTCAAAAGAACGCTCGCCGCCTGTTCGCTTCCCACTTCTCCAAGCGCTTTAATTGCTGCAACAGAAATTTGCGGGTCTTTATCGGCGCAAAGTTCAGATAAAGTGTTAACAGCGCTCTCTGCCCTTCTTTGACCGAGAGCGTAAATCACGGCGCACCGGGACTTTTCATTTTGCGGAACAACCTTTAGCGCGTTTAAAAGCGCTTCTTCAGCCTCTTTGCTCGGATTTCTAACAAGCGCGTAGCACGCCCATAATAGAGTCTCTTCATTTGTAAACAGAGTGGAAACAGCCTTTACCGATTGCGCTGTTCCTAAATACCAGAGTTGTCTGCAAATAAATTCCTTAAATTCAACTGTTGATTGTGGTTTGAGAAGCATTTGGGAAAATATTTTTTCAATCTCCATTCGTTCAGCAGGATCGCGAGCGCTTTTAAGGAGATTTTCAATTTCGGATAATTTCTGGCGGTTTTCGCCGTAGTGATAATTTGCTGATTCACCGAGAAGTTTTTCAATCTGCGTGACAGTCTGACTGCTATTTTGCGCCTGAACTCCAATTCCTGTTAATATCCCGATCGTCAGGAGTATACTTATCAACTGTTTGCTCATTCCAAAATTCCTCAAAATATTCTTGATAATAAGCTGGTTAAACCAATTTTTATCCAGAACAAAATTATTTATCGCTTTCATTTGTCTGATTTTAAATCAATCATAGTTTCTATTTTATTAAATAAGCAATAAATTTTTGTCTAAATATTAGATTGCAAGAACCAACCGGTTAAATGGCATTCGGGGAATAATCTGAGACGACAATTATAAGTACAGGATAAAAAATAGTTGCAGAATTGCCTTTTTTTAGTGATTGTAATAATTGTTTTAAGTTGATTTAAGTGGGTAAAGTGTTGAATTTTTAATTTACGAGCGATGAAAATATATATAGATGGAAAATATTACGACGAAAATAGCGCCAAAATCTCCGTGTTTGATCACGGCTTATTATACGGAGATGGCGTTTTTGAGGGCATTCGCGCTTATAACAAGCGAATCTTTAAACTAAAAGAGCATATTGAGCGGCTTTATTACTCTGCCAAGGCAATAATGTTGACCATCCCTATGACGCACTCCGAGATGTCAAAGGCGGTAGTGGAAACCTGTCGTGAAAACAAAATTGTGGATGGTTACATCAGACTGGTAGTTACTCGAGGGATCGGGACTCTTGGATTAGACCCTAATAGATGCAAAAAACCGTCCGTGATTATAATTGCAGATAAGATACAATTATATCCACAAGAGGTTTATGAGAAAGGGATGAAGATTATTACCGTGCCAACCACAAGGAATCTGCACAACGCCTTAAACCCGGCAATTAAATCACTTAATTATTTAAATAACATACTTGCAAAGATTGAGGCGATTAACGCCGGAGTTGAAGAAGCAATAATGCTTAATAACGAAGGTTTTGTTGCCGAATGCACTGGCGATAACATCTTTGTTATAAAAGACAATAGCATATATACGCCGCCTCTTTATGCCGGCGCGTTAAGAGGTATTACACGATTAGTTGTTATGGACATTGCATCGGATATCGGTTTAAGGGTTGTGGAAACAAATCTAACCCGCTACGATCTGTTTAACGCCGATGAATGTTTCTTAACAGGCACAGCGGCTGAACTTGTTCCAGTGACTAAAATTGATGGTAGAACCATTGGCGACGGACTTCCGGGACCAGTGACCAAAAAATTGTTGGAGAGATTTCGCGCCTTGACTAAAGAATCGGGCGAGCCGATATATTAATAGTAGGGTGGTTTATGTTGTGTAGTATATGCAAACAAAAGCAGGCTACGGTGCATTTGACCAAGATTATTGGCGATAAAATGCATAAAATCGACCTGTGCGAGGATTGCGCGAAAAAACAAGGCTTGACAGAAGGCGCGCTGGATGTGACCGAATTTCTATTTGGTTTTGACGAGACGTCTCCATCTTCTGAATCAGAAGAAACCGTGGAATTAAAGTGCCCGGCTTGCGGCTATACACAATCGCATTTGAAGAAAACCGGGAGACTTGGATGCGCCGAATGCTATAACACCTTTGCCGAAGGACTGGAAGGCATACTTAAGTCAATGCACAAAGGTTCGCGACACGTTGGAAAAGTCCCGCGCGCCCAGCAATCAGGAAAGACTATCGCGGAGAAGATTAAAAAACTTCAGGAAGAACTTGAGCGCGCTGTGGCGATTGAGGATTTTGAACGAGCCGCTGTGTTGCGCGATGAAATCAAACGAATCCGGGCGAAATTAAATCAGGTAGAAAAATAGAATTTGAAAAGATTTTATGAATTTAATGGAATTCCTGTCATCCCCGTCAGAATTTGCTAAACGTTCCGGTCCTCACGGCACTATTGTAATTTCAAGCCGAGTTCGGCTTGCCCGAAATTTGAAAGGATTCCCGTTTCCGGGATGGGCAACCAAGCAGGATAGAGTCAGACTGATGGATTTGATGCGACCAGCTGTGGAGAATATTCCGCAGATGGAAACCGGGTTTTCCACCGCAATGGATGAGTTGAACTCTCTTGACAAACAACTTCTTGTAGAACGACATCTTATCAGCAGAGAACACGCGGCAAAGACTGCCGGTAGCGCTGTGGTAATTAGCAGAGGCGAAGTCTACAGCGTGATGATTAATGAAGAAGACCATCTGAGAATGCAAACAATTCTGCCAGGATTTCAACTTGCCGATGCTTACAATAGAATTGATGAAGTTGACAACTTGCTTGAAAAACAACTTGAGTACGCGTTTAGTCCAAAATTAGGTTATTTAACAGCCTGCCCGACTAACGTAGGCACGGCAATACGGGTTAGCGCAATGCTACATATTCCCGGTCTGGTTTTGACAGAGCAGATTAATCAGATCATTCAAGCGGTAAACAAACTGGGGCTTGCGGTAAGAGGACTCTACGGCGAGGGAACAGACGCGCTGGGAAACATCTTTCAGGTTTCAAACCAACAAACACTCGGCGAAGAAGAGGCAAGAATTTTGGAACGGCTTGAAAAAGTAGTTCTGCAAATCATAGAACACGAGGAAAACGCCCGCGCATTATTATTAGAAAAACAGAAGCGAGTGATTTTAAACCACATTGGCAGGGCATACGGAATTCTTGCTAATGCATATAGCATCTCTTCAAAAGAGGCGATGAATTTGCTTTCATTGTTCAGACTTGGGGTTGATTACGGATTCTTCCCGGGTGTTACTTCAGACTTGTCAAATGAACTATTTCTAATCTGTCAGCCAGCGCATTTGCAAAAGTTATATCCTAACACCTCTGAACCTGAAGAACGCGACGTTGTTCGCGCTGATATTCTTCGGACAAGATTAAAAGAGATTAAAGGACCGGTTTTAAAATAAAGTTCTCATTGAATTTCTTTAATCTTATCAGTATATAGTTTTAAGTGTTTCAAAATCCATTACAGATAAACGCGAGGACGCGGTGTTGCGCGGTTTATGGACATCCGGTAGCGCATTCTGCTTCGCCGGCTATGCATAACGCTGCGTTTAGAAATCTTGGTTTAAACTGCGTTTATCTTGCGTTTGACGTGTTGCCGCACAGGTTGAAAGAGGCTGTTCGCGGCGCTCAGGAGATGAAATTTCTCGGTCTAAATTTAACCGTCCCGCATAAATTATTAGCCTTTGAGATAGTTGATGTTCTGGACACCTCAGCAAAGGATTGGGGGGCAGTGAATACCATAAGATTTGAAGCCAAAGATAAAAATGGAGAATGGAAACCGCTCATAGAATTCGAAGATGAGCTGCCCGAAGAAATCCGCAGCCACGGTTTTAACACAGATGCTGAGGCAATTACTCTGGCGCTTTATGAAGATTTTGGGTTAGTTCCAAATGGTATAAAAATGTTGTTGTTGGGCGCAGGCGGGGCAGGGCGTGTTGCCGCTTTGAAACTGGCATCTTGCGGAGTAAAAAAAATATATATTGTGAACCGCACACAAGAAAAGGCAATGTCCCTTGCCGAGGAAATCAAAACTAAATATCCAGATGTTTTGGTTGATCTGGGGTATCCGGAAGAAAAAATAGATTTGGTTTTAAACGCTACATCATTAGGATTAAAATCATCTGACCCGCTGCCATTAGATTTATCAATGTTCAACTTTAATAGTGCCGCGCTCGCTTACGATATGATTTATAGACCGGCAGAAACCCCATTTTTACGGATGGCAAAGCAAGCCGGTTGCAAAATCGCCAATGGCTTAAGTATGCTCTTGTGGCAGGGAGTGAAGGCGCTGGAAATCTGGATTAACCAACCAGCCCCAAAAGAGGTAATGCGGGACGCTTTGATAAAAAATATTTATTATGGAGATCATTAAAGAAGGGATTGTAGAGCCAATACGAAGCGCCTCTTTTTTCTATTGGGCGGCTGTGTTTTTTGTGTTCGGGTGCATAGTCGGGAGTTTTTTGAACGTTTGCATTTACAGACTTCCGCGCAGAGAAAGCATAGTGAGCCCGCCATCGCACTGTCCCTCCTGTAATTATCAAATCCCGTGGTATTTCAATGTCCCGTTAATTTCCTATATTTTTCTTGGTGGTAAATGTCACAACTGCGGCGTAAGAATTTCGCCGAGATATATAATTGTTGAGTTTATTACAGGAATATTTTTTCTATTAAGCTGGCTAAAGTATGGAGAACGAAACAGCTGGGTTGCTATAATCATTTCACTCTTTATCGCTGCTCTTATTGTGGCTTCATTTATTGATTTTGAACATTACATTATTCCGGACGAAATAACCTATGGCGGAATTGTTTGCGGGATTATTCTGTCGTTTTTATTACCAGCCCTTCACAATGTTTCAGGACATTTGATAGCCGTAAAAAATAGCCTGATCGGGGCTGCAGTGGGAGCAGGGGTGATTTTTCTTGTTTTACAGAGCGGAAAATTGATATTCGGGAAATATAAGGTAAAAGTTGGAGCAGATACAAAAGTCCTCTTCACTGAAGAATCGCTTGTTTTGCCTCAACAGGAGATTCCATATTACGAAATTTTCAGTCGGACAACCGATACAATAAAATTTTATGCAAAGAGGCTTGAACTGCCAGATAGATGTTACTGGCAGGTTGATGTTAAGTTATCTCCGGAAAAATTGATTATAGGAAAAGAGGAATTCAATCCTGAATCAGTGGTTTATATGGAGGCGACTGTGGATGAACTCATAATGCCGCGCGAGGCGATGGGTTTTGGCGATGTTAAGTTTATGGCAGCAATCGGCGCATTCACCGGTTGGAAAGGCGTTTTATTTTCGTTATGCCTGAGTTCAATAATAGGCGCTGCTGTTGGTCTGGTTTTGACGATTGTCGGGTTAAAAGAAAGATCAAGCCGGATTCCTTACGGACCATTCATTTCCCTGGCAGCAATCATCTGGCTTTTCTACGGCGAAGAGTTGTTAAAGTTATGGTTTTATTAAACCGTTTTCCCTCTATTTAAAAACTCAGGATTACTCGCATTGCGCCTTATGTCTTAACGCATGGTCAATTAGAACAAGCGCAGTCATAGATTCAACAATAGGAACCGCCCTTGGCAAAACACAAGGGTCGTGTCTGCCCCGACCTTTTAAAGTTGTATTTTTGAAATGAATATCCACAGTGTTTTGCTCTTGCATAATAGTTGCAACAGGTTTAAACGCTATTCTAAAGTAGATAAGTTGTCCGTTGCTGATTCCCCCCTGAATGCCGCCAGAATAATTTGTTGTTGTTATCACTTTCCCATTTTTCATTCTGAACGGATCGTTGTGCTGGCTTCCTTTAAAATTTATGCAATTAAAACCCGAACCAATGTCAAAACCTTTCGCCGCCGGCAAACTTAACATCGCTTTGGCAAGGTCTGCATCAAGTTTGTCAAATACTGGATCGCCCCATCCTGCAGGGACGTTTCTAGCAATACATTCAACAATCCCTCCAACAGTATCTCCCTGACTTCTAACGCGCTCAATAAGTCTTATCATTCTTTTTGCGGCATCATTATCAGGACAACGGACAGGATTTGATTCAACGTCCTTTAATGTAACTTTATCAATATCTATATTAGCCTTAATGTTGTAAACCTGTTTAACATAAGCGAGTATTTCAACTCCGTAGCGTTCTTTGAGGATTTTCTTCGCAATCGCCCCCGCGGCAACTCTTCCAATAGTTTCCCGCGCGCTGCTGCGTCCGCCGCCCTGCCAGTTCCAGAGACCATATTTTGCAAAATAGGTGTAATCCGCGTGTGAGGGACGAAATTTTTCCGCAATTTCAGAATACGCTTCAGGACGCGCGTCTTCATTTTTTACAATCATACATATAGGCGTGCCGAGCGTTTTGCCTTCAAATGTGCCAGATAGGATTTTAACAGTATCAGATTCCTTGCGCGGTGTTACGATGTTTGATTGACCTGGACGGCGTCTGTCAAGTTCAGGTTGAATATCCGCTTCCGTAAGCGCTACTCCCGGCGGACAGCCGTCAACAACAACTCCAACTGCCCCACCGTGAGACTCACCCCACGTGGTTACACGGAACAAATGTCCAAAGGTATTTCCCATAATCGGAGTTTAATAAGATTTATTTTAAAGGTCAAACCGACGTATCAAATTATTCTTCAATGTAAGGTATGGTTAACGGACCGTATGGCATTACCGCAATTTTTACATCATTACCGCGAGCAGATATAATTTCCGCCACTGTTTTTTCTATATCTTTGCAGGGAATTAAATGAGCGGCTTTTACCACATCTTCTTCAAGCGAACTATAAAGGTAAACGGTCGCCTGTTTTTGAATTTGCGCTTGAATTTGAACTTGCCACTGATCAGGTACAACTTTTCCGGAATTCATAATCATTTTCAACAATTCATCCGCGGTCTTGCCGCTACGGAGCAATTTCTCATAAGAACTGTTGAACGGCACACCGTCGCGACATTCGCAGGCGAGAATTATTACGCCACCCGGTTTTACTATTCTTGCAGCCGCGCTCATCCCTTTTACCCCTTGATAAAGATTTAGATCAAGCGGATAACCGCTATTTGTGGTTATAACGATATCAAATCGTTCTTTGACCTTTTGCATAGCGTGTTTTTTTACGAATTCCGTGCCTTTTTGATGCGCGGCGATTATGTCGCCAGCAAATATTCCTGTTATCTTCTTATCTTCGTTTAGAGTTACATTTATTAAAAATGAAGGCCCTGATTTCAAAGCGATATCCCGCATTTCTTCCCAAATTGGATTGCCTTCTGTTATGCCGAAGGTAGCATTTGGATTTGATATGTTTTCGGCTCTGTGATTTGCCATTATTGTATCAATATACGCTACCCCCGGAAGAATCCCTTTTGGTCCGCCGCTAAAACCCGCAAAAAAGTGGGGTTCGATAAATCCGGTGATTATACGAACATCGGATTCAAGTAAATACCGCGATACAAACGCAGGTGTCCCGTCTTTTAAATTTCCCACTTTAATGTGGGACTCTATATTTTCCGGTTCATTATGAACAATTTTGTACCTTTTAACTACCTCAGTGGTTAGCATCTTCTTTAATTCCTCATCCGTGTTTGGTCTGTGAGACCCCAATGAATTTAACAATGTTATATTTTTTTCGGGAATAAATGAGAGATATTTTAATATCCAGGGAATTAGACGATTATTTGGCGTTGCGCGGGTGATATCCGTAAAAGTGATGCAAACTTTAGATTTGCTATTGAACCAATTTCTTAACGGCGGGGCGTCAATTGGTTTATTTAATGAATGCCATAGGGCGGCTTGTTCATCTTCTAAACCAGGAGTATAAGTCGGGCTAATTACCGTTGTCAGATTATCTGGTAAATCAATCAAAAGACCTTTTTCACCGTATGCCAGATTTATTTTCATAAAATTAATGATTAATATTAAAATATCATATAAAATCTTTAAAAAGAAACAGGAAAAGTTTTTAAGTATTTGACATTGCGGAAATAAAATTTTAAGTTTTAAAAAGTATTATGGCTGATAATATACCAAATTTGCCACAAGGCGCGGTTCCACCAAGCCCTGACCAGAGCAAGGTGCAACCGAAAAAAGAGACTGTTCGGATACAACTTCCGCCAAAACCGACATCTGCGCCGACGATAAAGTTGCCGACATTGCCGCAGGCAGGAGCTGCTCCAACTCCTACTGTGCCGCCGCCTAAACCAAATGTTCCTTCGCCAGCGGCAGCGCCGCCGCCGGCTGCGGCGACACCATCAGCCGCAATCGGTTCAAGGGCTCAGCCTGTGCCTCCACCACAGGGAGCAGGAGCGGCAAAATTGGCTTCAACACCCGGTCCAAAAACAGAACAACCTGCTCCTGCGGCAAAGAAAGAGCAGCCTAAAGCGCCAACAAAACAGCCAGGCGCAGTTGCCACTGTATCAGTTCTTGATAAAGCCCTTGCAATAGCTGCAATGGTAACAAGCCTCGCCGCTGTTTTTACGGTTATTTATCTTTTTACACTTTTGCAGGACGCGCTAAAAGGCGGAGGACAATAAAATTCCGCCGATATGGTTGCTTTAATTTTAATCTCAAATTAATTATTTAAACAAAGAAAGGGTTTAGTTATGGCATCTAAAAATATCGTTGAATTAACTGCTGATAATTTCCAGAGCGAAGTTATCAAATCGCAAATACCTGTAGTTGTTGATTTCTGGGCAGAATGGTGCGGACCTTGCAAAATGCTTGCGCCAACGCTTGATGAAATTGCGGATGAATATGCTGGAAAGGTAAAGATTGGGAAACTTAATGTAGATAATTTCCCCGAGGTAGCGAACAACTACGGTATAAATTCAATTCCAACATTGTTATTCTTTAAGAATGGAAATGTTGCGGGACAAAGTGTCGGGGTTAAACCGAAGTCCGCAATTAAAGCCGCGATTGATAAACTTATGTAATTAATTTCTATGCTCAGCCGCAATTTATGTTAATTATAAAATAGATGCCCTTAATAAATACACCAGGCTTTTATAAAAGATTAGCTGATTTTTATTATCAATTGGGGGCGTTAATTGGCGCTGGAGTTACTGCTGGTGTGGCGCTACAACACTTAGCCCGAAGCGCAAGGTATCCACAAATAAAGCGGTTAGTGCATACTCTTCAGGATAGTCTTCAACAGGGCAGCACATTAGCAGACGCCTTTAGAAAATGCGCCGGCACTATACCAGACTTTGACCTTGCTCTCATTGAAGCGGCAGAAAAAAGCGGTAGGCTTGAAAGTTGTTTTAAGTTGTTAGCTGCCCATTATCAGCAACGGGCTCAAAGCATCAGTCAATTTCTTAGTAACCTTGCCTACCCGGCTTTTTTGCTCCATTTTGCCGTCTTTATATTCCCGTTTGCGGAATTTTTTGCCAGTGGCAATGTAACGGTTTATTTAATCAAAACTTTGGGATTATTAATTCCGCTATATCTCATTGTTTTCCTGCTGATATATGCATTACAACCGAACAGAAATGAAATTTGGCGTCTAAGAGTAGAGGAGATAATCGGGAAATTGCCGCTTTACGGTTCGGGGCATAGAAGCTCGGTTTTAGCAAGGTTTGCGTTTGCGTTAGAAGCCTTATTGAACGCCGGTATAACAATCATACAGGCGCTTGAACTGGCAGCATCGGCAAGCGGGTCGTTAATTTTAAAAAAAAATGTGAAATCGTGGAATGAACGTCTCGTCGCAGGAATAACAACCCCATCGGAAGAGATTTCCAATTGTCGTTATTTTCCCGATATTTTCGCGTCTCAATTTGCTACGGGAGAAGTAAGCGGCAGCCTTGATGATGCTCTGACTCGGCTGCATTCATACTACCGGGATGAAGCGGCAAGAAAATTGCGTTCGGCATTGCAATGGACAGGAACAATGATTTTTGTTTTGATAGCGCTTGCTATCGGAATAAAAATAATTATGTTTTATATGAATTATTTTCAGCAAGTGAACACAGAACTAAACGGTATGTAAAGGTTTTGATTTTAAAACACCGTTGATCTGGTTTTTGAACCGAGAATTGCTAATACTTATAAAAGTTTAAATTAAAAAAGAAAAATGATAGTGCTTGTTCAATTTCCGTGGAGTGGATATTGCATCGCGCAGAGAAAAATTCTTGAGTATTCAGGCAAGCCATTCAAAATTAAAAATATACCATCAACAGATAGGTCTTATGTCTGGAAAATAACAAGGAACCGATATTATCAGGTGCCTGTTATAAAAGACGGAAAAAGCGTGATTTTTGAGACAGACGAAGAATCCCAGATAATCGCAAAATACATTGATGCCAAATACGATTTGGGCTTATTTCCAAAAAAATTTGCCGGTGTTCAAAACCTAATCTGGAGACATATAGAAAACGACGTGGAGGATGTTTGTTCAAAACTCAATGATATTTGCTACGAGGAATTTGTTCCGAAAAAGGAGCGGCTGCTTTATTTAAGACACAAGGAGAGGAAATTCGGGCGTGGTTGTATAGACCAATGGCGTTTGCAACAAGAGGCATTGCTTGCCGAATTAGAAAAACGGCTATGGTTTTATGAACAGATGCTTTCAGAACGAAAATTTTTGCTTGATGAAAAGCCGCTGTTTGTGGATTTTGACTTATTCGGAATATTAAGCGCGCTTTTATTTTCAGGTCATTACAAATTGCCTGCCGCCCACAACAGGTTGGCGGCTTGGTATAATAGAATGGAGAAAGTAGAGTTGCCTAAAGCAAATAACGCTTCATAAAAATAGTGAGGTTCAACAGTGTCAACGAAATCAAAATTTCACATAATGAGTTCGCATCAAAAAGATAGTATCGTGAAAAATTATATTCTTGATACAAACGTATTATTGCACGATCCAAACTCGTTGATGAGTTTTCAGGAAAACAACGTGCTGATACCGATAGAGGTGATTGAGGAGATTGACAAATTCAAACGGGAATCTACTGACTTAGGACAGAACGCCCGCACAGTTTCACGAACGCTGGACGAATTGCGCTCAAAAGGCAGATTGAGCGAAGGAGTTAAACTGCCTAACAACGGTTGTTTAAGAGTGGTCTTCGTAAACAATGGTTTTCCATCTCTGGTAAGGGAAAACGCAGACAACAGAATTCTTGCCCTCGCGTTGCAACTAAAAAAAGAAAAACCAGAAATGCCTACTATAATTGTCTCAAAAGATATCAATTTGCGAATAAAAGCCGATGCAATGGGAATTGAAGCCGAAGACTATGAAACTGACAGGGTGCGTATTCAAGACCTCTATACAGGAACATTTGAACTTGAAGTAAATCCTCAAGAGTTAACCGCCTTTAGAAATTACGGAGAATTAGAGTTACCGGAAGAATCAAATTATTTTCCAAACGAGTATTGCACTTTAATAGATAAAACAAACCATAAGCGAACCTCATTGGCGCGGGTCGACCAGAAGGCAAAGAAGTTGATCCCAATCTACGATTGCAAAGATGGGGTCTGGGGGATTAAACCGAAAAACAGGGAACAACAATTTGCCTTAGATGCTTTGTTGGATGACAGAATTAAACTGGTCACGTTGATGGGCAAGGCAGGAACAGGGAAAACTTTGCTTGCAATGGCGGCAGGATTAAAATGCACCGCTCAGGACAGGCAATATAGGAGACTTGTTGTGGCAAGACCGACTGTTTCTGTCGGCAGAGAACTGGGCTTTTTACCAGGAACACTTGAAGAAAAACTTGACCCCTGGATGCAACCAATCCACGACGCCCTTGAATTGCTGGCTGACCTGAATATGGGCAGCGATTTGCGGCGTCCAGCAGAGTTGATGCGTTCAGGCACAATTGTCGTAGAAGCGCTCAGTTATATAAGAGGCAGAAGTATCGCAAATCAGTATATGATTATTGACGAGGCGCAAAATCTTACCCCGCTTGAAGTAAAAACAATAATTACCCGTGTTGGGAACGGAACGAAAATTGTTTTTACAGGCGATCCATATCAAATTGATAATCCTTATGTAGATTCTTCATCAAACGGTTTTAACTACCTTGTTATAAAATTCAGAAAAGAGGCAATCGCAGCCCACGTAGAATTGCAACGCGGCGAGCGGTCTGAACTAGCTGAACTTGCGGCTAATATCCTTTAACAAATTACGTTGATTTACCCTCAATTGCATTGAATCGCTTTAAATTATTTTCCTTTTGAATTGCCTTTTTTATTTTCTGCTGGATATTTATTTACTATGAGGTTGCCGGCAGATTATCATATGCATACGCCGCTGTGCAAACACGCTGTGGGTGAGGTTTTTCAATATGCGCAGCGCGCGGCTGAAATCGGATTAAATGAAATCGGTTTCTCCGATCACGCTCCAATGCCGCAAGACGATTTTGACGACTGGCGAATGAAATTTTCCGAACTTGAAAGTTATGTAAATTCTGTCTTAAAAGCGCGGCAGGATTTTCCTCAATTAACAATACGGCTCGGTTTAGAAATAGACTTTATTCCCGGATACGAAAACTGGATTGAAAAAATTTCATCCCTTTATAAATGGGATTATCTGATTGGCTCCGTCCATTATGTTGATAGTAAATGGGATATAGATAACCCTAAAAAGATTGACGAATGGAAAAAACGGCGTGTTACACAAGTCTGGGAAAATTATATTATCAGGCTTACCGAGGCGGCAGAATCAGGTTTTTTTGACATAATCGGACATATTGATCTTGCAAAAAAGTTTGGGCATTTCCCGGAAAATGATTGTTCTGATCTGTTCCGAATATTTTTTAAGCGCGCACGGGAAAATAATTGTTTAATAGAAATTAATACCGCCGGATTAAGAAAAGAATGCAAAGAGATATATCCTGCAAAATCAATTTTAAAGATTGCCAATGAAGAACGGGTCGGGATAACCTTTGGTTCAGACGCTCATTCACCTGAAGAGGTTGGAATGAATTTTAGAGAAGCAATTGATCTGGCTAAAAGTTGCGGCTATACATCCTGTTTTGTTTTTGAATCTCGCAAACGAAAAGAGATGCCTCTGCCATAGTTTTACAAATACTTTTCATATTTTAACGAAGTGATCTATTGACTAATTTTAAAAGTTGGTTGAAGATTAAAAGGATGAATGGGTTAAAGGAATCTTTATTGGAGTTGATCCGGAGGACATCTGCGGAAATTCCCGATGATGTCTATAAAGCGATTATTGAATCGCTTGAACGCGAAAAAAAAGGAACAATTGCAGAGTCTGCGCTGAAAATAATTGACCGAAATATTGCCCTTGCAAAGCAGAAATCGCAGCCAATTTGTCAGGATACCGGCAGCATTTTGTTCTATGTGGATTGTCCAATAGGGACAGACCAGATTGAATTTGAAGAGATGGCAAAGGAGGCTGTTAAAGAGGCCACAGCAAAGGGGTATTTGCGTCAGAACTCCGTTGATTCAATCACTGGAAAAAACAGCGGGACAAATGTTGGTCCCGGCTCGCCGGTGCTGCATTTTCACCAGCACCGTTCATCCGATTTAGTCGTAAGGCTGACTCTTAAAGGCGGCGGTTGCGAAAATGTCGGTGTTCAATATTCTCTGCCATACGAAAAATTAAAAGCAGATAGAGACTTGAAAGGCTGCCGAAAAGTGATTTTGGATGCGGTATTACAGGCGCAGGGCAAAGGATGCGGTCCCGGGGTTCTCGGGGTTTGTATCGGCGGAGACAGAGCCACAAGCTACGAGGCTTCAAAACGACAGTTTTTACGCAAACTTGATGACCGTAACCCTGTACCAGAATTAGATGCTCTTGAACAGGATATTCTCAAAACAGCAAATGAATTAGGCATTGGACCGATGGGGTTCGGCGGCAAAACAACTCTGCTCGGAGTTAAAATTTGCGCTCTTAACAGGGTGCCGGCATCTTATTTTGTCAGCGTAAGTTATATGTGCTGGGCATTTAGAAGGCAAGGGGTTGTGTTGGATAACAATTATAAAATTAAACAGTGGTTATATTAATATGGTTAAACTTGTTGCACCTTTTACAGAAGAAAAAATTCGCGCGCTAAAAGTTGGCGACGAGGTTTTGATTAGTGGAAATCTTTTCACGGGACGCGACGCCGTCCACAAATACCTGCACGATGGCGGAGAGTTGCCACCGGAGGTGAATTTTAAAGACGGCATTCTTTACCATTGCGGTCCGGTTGTCATCAAAGACGAACGTGGAGAATGGAAGGTTATGGCGGCAGGTCCAACAACATCAATTCGCGAAGAACCGTATGAGGCTGAAGTCATTAAAAAATTTGGACTGCGTGGAATTATAGGAAAAGGCGGCATGGGCGAGAAAACATTGCAAGCCTGTCGTGAATTTGGATGTGTTTATCTTCACGCCGTCGGTGGCGCCGCGCAGGTGCTGGCTGAATGCATTAAAAAAGTAAATGGAGTTTATTTAATGGAAAAATTTGGTTCGCCAGAAGCGATATGGGAATTTGAAGTAGAAGATTTTCCGGTCGTAGTAACAATGGATTCAAAAGGCAATTCTTTGCACAAAGAAATTTACGAGTTAAGTTCGCAGGAGCTCGCAAAAAGATTATAACTTTTTCAAACATTGACTGGCGATCAAAAGTTAACAATTCAAAACTTATATTCCGACGAACAGTTGCGAAGGCGCGAATTCCCCGTTGTTGATTCAAAGATTTTCCTCGCCCACGCAGCTGTCTCACCATTGCCTAAAAGGGTTGCAGACTCTATTATTGGTTACGTTTCAAGGGCGCAGATATCAGATCAAGAAACGGAGTTTGGAAATAATAGAATCAGGACTATTCGCGAACTGGCTGCCGAACTGATTAACGCCCAAAAAGAAGAAATTGCGCTAATCGGTCCGACATCATTAGGACTAAGCCTCGTTGCAGGTGGATTAAAATTTAACTCCGGGGACAATATCCTGATTTATTTTGACGATTATCCATCAAATGTCTATCCCTGGCTTGCCCTGGAGCAGAGGGGAGTAAAGATTAAAAGATTGATCACTAAATCTACCGGCAGGATTGAGACAGAAGAGGTTTTAAGCCAGATTGATGGGGACACAAAACTTGTCGCCCTTTCTTCTTGTCATTATTTAACAGGCTGGCGAATTAACGTGGATGAGATAGGGAAAGAATTAAGAAAACGTAAAATATTATTCTGTCTTGATGCAATCCAGACTCTTGGCTCATTTCCATTAAACGTAAAGTATGTAGATTTTTTAGCGGCGGATGCGCACAAGTGGTTGCTTGGACCGTGCGGAATAGGTGTCTTCTACATTAGACGCGAGTTGCAAGAACAACTTTCCCCGTTACTATTTGGCTGGCATAATATCCGTTGCCCTAATTTTATACCGCAAGAGAAAATTGTCTTTGCACCGGACGCCAGAAAATATGAGCCCGGAACTATGAGTTTAGCCTTACTTGCTGGTTTGGAATCGGCATTAAAACTTGTAATTGAAATCGGAGTAGAGTCTATTCACCGTGATTTATTAAAAAAACGAAGAATAATAGTAGAGGAATTGAAAAACAGAGGGTTTAACATTTTATGTGCGGATTCTCCCGAACAATATTGCTCGGCAATCATCACTTTTAACGGAAATAATATTGATGCAGCTGCCCTGCATAAATATTTTTTAAACTGCGGTGTGGTTACTTCTCTGAGGAGCGACAGATCGGGAAATAGATATATTCGTTTGTCGCCGCATTTTTATAATATTAAACCTGAGTTTGAACAATTTTTTGATATCCTTGAAAAGTTTAATGGTTAATCTAACAAATATTGAATTATGTTTGTGAAAGTAAAAATTTGTGGTATAACCAATCTGCAGGATGCAAAGGCTGCGGTTGAATGCGGAGCTGACGCAATCGGTTTTATCTTCTATAAAAAGAGCCAACGTTACATTTCAGCCGTTGAAGCGGCGCGCATTAAGGTTAACTTAAATCCTTTTATAACTACTGTTGGCGTTTTTGTTGATGCGTCTTATGAGGAGATAAGCCAAACAATTGATGAAGTTGGTCTGGATATGATTCAATTTCATGGCAATGAGTCGCCGGAGTTTTGCAGGATATTTGAAACAAAAGTAATAAAGGCATTTCGTATCAAAGATGAGTCTTCAATTGAAATGTGTAAAAATTATCCGGGGTTTACCTGGTTACTGGACACTTATAGCCCAGATATTCAAGGGGGAACAGGAAAGGCATTCAACTGGGATATTGCTTTAAAAGCAAAGGGGTTAAATCATAATATTGTTCTTTCCGGTGGGCTGACACCGGAAAATGTCGCAGAAGCAATAAGAAAAGTTAAACCTATTGCAGTTGATGTCTCAAGCGGCGTAGAGTTATTTCCGGGGAAAAAAGATAAAGAAAAAATCAGGAAATTTGTCGCCGCCGCAAAGTTGGCTTTGCTGGACGAATTTAAATAATCAGGTTGTTATTACTGAAAATCGTAAACAACCACCTTCTGGCAATTGGGCTTAAATACCTTTTCAACAAATTCTAAATGCGAAGGATGCTCCTGATATCTGTCCTGAGATTCTTTATCTTTAAAGACAATGTTAAGCCCAACCTGGTATGTTTGATCTACCACTGAACGATGGCTCGGAACCATTTTCCCAATATGAAAATGTAAAATACCCGGGACGTTTTTCAAATACTTATTTCCGCCTTCAATTAACAAATCGGCGGCGTTTTTAATCTCAGGTTTAGTCCAAAAAATTACTATATGCGAGAACATACAAACATTATTACTAATTTAATTTCTTTTACAAGTCTAATGATGTGAATGACGCGCTAGGGAGATATTAATCTTGTTTTTTGCAATAATTTTGATAAGAGGATAACGATGACAGCCAAAAAGATTTTGTTAATTTCTTTATTAATTTTTAATGCCTACGGGGGGTATTGCGCCGCAAATGTGAGGCACGTTATTCATATCCTTGTGGATGGATTATCAGCAATCTATCTGAAGCAAGGAATGAGCAATTATCCTGGGTTTTATCCGAACTTTGAAAGGTTCGTTAATGAAGGCGCTACAACGTTTAACGCGCGATGCGATTATTATTATTCCGAAACTTTACCCAATATCACGACGGTTATTACCGCGAGACCCGTTTCAAAAAAGCCATACATACCTGTATCTGGCGCGCATGGCATTAATTTTAATTATTATATTCCCGGCATTACAATTCATAATTATGGAGATACAAACAAAGGATACATTTCAAGCATATTTGATGTCGTCCACGATGCCGGTATGGTTACGGGATTTTTTGGGGTTAAAGAAAAATTATTAGTGATCACAGATAGTTATAATGAATTAAACGGGGCTGAAGATGTTGTGGGAGACGACAATGGTAGGAATAAGATAGATTATGTTGAAATAAACTCTGTGGCATATCTTAACGGAGCGCCGATCGTTCAGTCGTTTCTGGAAAAAATGTCTGAATATCATTTCAATTATGTTTTTCTGCACATTGGAGAACTTGATTACTACGGACATAATTACGGTTGGGGGTCTGATACCTGGTTTTACTATTTAGTAATTGTTGACCATTATATTGGACTGATTCTTAACCTGATTGAAAGCGATAGTGAACTTGCAGGCAGCACTGCTATAGTATTAACCGCAGACCACGGCGGCGGTATGCCATATAACACTCACGTTTATCCTGAATACGAACTGAATTACACTATACCTTTGTTTGTCTGGGGCGGTGGTTTAAGACCGGGCAGCGATCTCTACGATTATTTTTCTAATCGTCTTGATCCTGAACACTCGCGTGTAAAATACGATGACCCGTACCAGCCGTTGCGAAATGGAGATTCATCCAATATCGCTGCTTATTTGCTCGGGCTAAATCCTATACCAAACTCATGGTTAATCCCGGTTTTCGGCGAACCACCTATTTTCATTAAATATGAGAAGCGAAACGATGCTGTTATTTTGTCCTGGAAATCAAGCGCTACAAATTATGTTCTTGAATCTACAGATTCGTTATCTGAACAATCCAACTGGTTGCCGGTTAATCCAAATACTATAATAAATTCTGGCAACTTCTTTATATATAATTATACCTCGCAGAAAAACATAGATTGTCGTTTTTTCAGATTAAGACGGGCGCAGTAGGCTATAATGGATCTGTATTTTCTGCGTCGGAATTTTTCTTGCGCAACGCTCGCAGGGCGGCTCTAAAATCATTTGGAAGATCTGCTTCAAAAGATTCAAGTTCAAGTCTCCTTGGATGAATGAAGTCGATTCTTTTTGCGTGCAATAAAACTCTTGGAGGGGTGTAACCTGTAAGTTGATAAGTTTTTTTATTTGTTTTTACTCCATAAATTGGGTCTCCAAAAACCGGATGCCCGATATGCTGAAAATGCACGCGGATTTGGTGAGTCCTTCCGGTGTGTATAACGACTTCTACCAGCGACGTCTGGTTCATTTCTTCAACCACATTATAAACTGTATGAGCCAGACGACCACCGCTGTGCGCTATTGTTGCCACGACCATACGATGACGGTGCGTAGGGTCTCTGGCAATATAGGTTTTAATTTCGCCGCTCTTAACATCTAACCAGCCGCATATTATCGCGTTATAGACTTTGTGAATTTTCCGTTTAGCAAACTGTTCAGAAAGGGCAATATGGGCAAAATCATTTTTTGCCACAATCATAACACCGCTTGTATCGCGGTCTAATCTATGGACGATTCCGGGACGCGCCACACCTCCAATTCCGCTCAGACTGCTTCCGCAATGATATAAGAGGGCATTGACCAATGTGCTATCCTGCACGCCAGCGCCGGGATGAACAACAATACCGGGTTGCTTGTTTATCACGAGAATATCATCGTCTTCATAGATTATTTTTAGCGGGATTTCCTGAGGCAGAATGTCCGGCGAGCGAACAACCGGGAAGGTTATTTCTATAATATCTCCTTTTCTGGGATGATATGTTGGTTTTACCGTTGAACCATTAACTTTTATGCATCCCTCTTCTATTAACCGTTGAATGGTCACGCGCGATACGTCACTGATTTGTGAAGCAATGTATTTATCCAATCTTTCAAGCGGCAAGGACTCCTGAACTATGATTTTTTCGGTTTTTGTTTCTTTCATTTATCAGAAGTTGAATCACGCGAAATTTCTTGTGAGGTTCTTATTATCTTTTCATTGTTTGGAACCAGTTTGTGCGATTTATCCTCATTACCCATAATCTCCTGAATATGCTCCTCTTTTTTTGTCAGAATCAAAACAAGCATAATTCCCACCCCCAGACAGATAGAGAGGTCGGCTAAATTAAACGCCGGAAAACCAAGTTCATTTCCGCTCCGTTGAACCACATAGAAATAGAGAAAGTCAACAACGTGTCCTCTGGTTAATCTGTCAACAAGATTTCCTACAATTCCGCCAAAGATCATACCCATTGCGATTTGTCCAAACCTTGTTGTTATTTCAAACCTGTTGCGATTCAAAAATAAAAAGAGCAGGGCTATTAGAGATATAACAGTTAATAGTTCATTGTTATCTACAAACAGACTCCAAGCGGCTCCTGTGTTTCCCCAGTATACAAGCCTAAAAAATCCATCAATGATATTTTTATCTTCGCGGAGAGGAAGGAATTCGATGACGGCGAGTTTTGTAATTTGATCAAGAATTGCCACTATCGCGCTAACCAGCGCAACAGTCTGATCGGGTGATAATTTATATTTTAACTGCTCGCTCACCTTGTTTTGTTTTTTTCTTTTCCTTTTTGGAAAATCGCCAAATTTACTATTTCATCCTCTGATTTATTAATATTATCCTGAGATTTTTCAAATCCTTGAAGAGCGTTAATAGCGGCATTTACCTCGGCGGCTTTTTTGCTGTTTCCTGTCCCGTATCCCAATTGTTTTCCCTGATGAAATACCGCGCATTCAAATAATTTCGCATGGTCTGGTCCTGAAGTTTTTACCACTTTGTATTCCGGAGGGTGGTGAGATACCGCCTGCAATAATTCCTGCAAATGACCTTTCGGATTATCAACGTAATTTTTTCTTAATTCCACTTCTGCTCTGGCAAAACAATCCAGAGCGACTTTTCTCGCCGCGTCAAATCCCCCATCAAGAAAGACCGCGCCGATCAATGCTTCAAATGCATCAGCAAGCGTGGATTCCCGTTCTCTACCTCCATTTTGCTCATCAGAGGGAGAGAGAATGAGATGTTTTCCTAAATTAATCTTTCGCGCGCAACAGGCAAGGATTTGACCGTTCACATACCTTGCTCTGGCTTTGGTCAAACCGCCCTCGTCCATTTTTGGAAAGTTTTTATATAGCTCAGATGCCATTACAAGTCCAAGAACGGCATCGCCGAGAAATTCCAACCTCTGATTGTTCTCCACGCTGTTCGGAGTTTGACAGGAAGATGGATGAGTGAGCGCAAGTCGCAGGATGTCTACGGACTTAAATTTATAACAGATCGTCTGTTGAAGATTTTCTAAATTAGTTTTCACTGCTGGTCTTGTTTTATGGATTCAACTAAAGGTTTTTCGGCTTGTGCAGCAGGTTCAGAGACATCGACTTTAACCGCAGGATTGTTCGGATTTTCACTCTCACCTGCTTTAGAATCCTCCCGAATGCCTGTTTCAAGCAATTGAGAGACGGTATGCTGAATTTCCTCAATCTTGCTTGAGTCTATTTTAGGGTCTGTTATGCTGAAAACTTCTGCGGTTTTTGAATGCTCATAAACAAATGTTCTCTTGCCGTCGTTATTTAATTCTTGCTTTACTTTTAGAATTCTTTTTCTTTCTAACATCACGGCGAGAATGAAAGCAGGCGCTATATATTTTGGGTCATTTAACTCAATTAACTTTCTGAGTAACGTTTCTGCAGTTTCTCTCTTAATAGGTTCTGGCGGGGCAGGGGGAGGGGCTTCGTAAATTCCCTGCCAATATGAGACAAAGCCTCTTTTCTCTAATGCGCCCTGACTGTATTGCGATCTCCAGCAGTCATCGCAAACATCAAGCCTTACCAGTTCGTTTTTTTCTTCATATAAAATAGTATGATAGACTTGCTTATTCGCAAATTGCCTTTCGCAAGCCTGACACACGGTAGAGCGCGATTGTATTTTCCACTCGTTCATTACAACCAATCTTTATATTAAACTATTATGGTAATTTAACGATATCTCTTTTTCAAGATCTTAACCAGAAACCTCTTTGACTTAATTCTTTTCACTGTTTGATGATTTAGTTTTCTCATCCTTGTTTTTCCCGCAATCAACTATTTGGTCTAAATCTACAATCGTTTTTGAGATTAATTCCTTGTATTCCTTTCTGGATTGTTCGCTAATCAATCGAATCTCTGAAAGGGCAAAAAGTATGGCAAGCACTGTGAAAAATAGACAAACAAGCCAGTAAACAATGTAATATTTTCCAGTTAGGTAAGGTCTAAAAAGAGTTTGGCCCCCAACAAGAAGAAGGATAGTTATCGCTAATGCTATTATAGCAAAACGTCGCCGCCAGTTCTGGCAATAATTTAGCATATCTTTTACCACAATTTAGCACTATTGATTGCGTAATTGAAGCGCAGACTTTAAAATCATTAACGTAAAGAAGAATCAATAAACTGCTTGAAGCGGGTTGAGGGTTTAATCACTTTATTTGTACCATCGCCGGCTATGAAAAGCGCTGCGGTATTTTTATCAGATTCTATTAATTGAATTCCCTTTTCTAAACCAAGCACACAGCAGGCTGTGGCAAGAGGGTCGCTTTTTGTGGCGCACTCGGCAATAACTGTTACCTGAATTCTATTTGTCAAACCAAGACCGGTTTTTGGATTTAATATGTGAGAATATTTTATGCCGTTTATTTCAATGAATTGCTCTACATCGCCTGATGTTGAAACACCTTTGTTCTTTAACACCAGTGTAATACCGAGTGTATTTGTTTTGTTTTCGCCTGAACCAATCTCAATTTTCCATCCTTTTTTACCAGGCGGAGGTTCCCCGACTGCAATATCTCCGCTCGCGGCTACGAGAGCTCGCGATATGCCGTATTTCTTTAAAATTTTAAGAGCCGTGTCGGCGCCGTATCCTTTAGCAATCCCGCCAAGATCAAGGCGCATCCCCGCATCAGTAAGGGTTATAGAGCGATTTTTTGGATTTAATTTAATTTTTTTATAACCGACAAGTTTTAGCGCGGCATCCATCTTTTCTTTTGATGCGAGTTGATTATGACGGCCTGACCATCGCCATAACTGTATGGAAGGTCCTGCTGTGATATCAAAGGCGCCGTCTGTTTTTTCTGATATCTGGATTGCCTTTGAAATAATATCATACAGTTCATCATCAACTTTTACCTCCCCGTTTCCTGATTTATAACATAACTGCATTAACTGGCTTTCGGCGTAGTAATCTGTAAATTTGTCATCAAGTTCAGCTATTTTTTTAAATGCCTCGTTTGCTGCTTTTTCGGCAAGTTCTTTATCGGTTGCATAAAGAACAATTCTCCACCATGTGCCCATTTTTGGAGCGCCGAATTCGAATCTTTTTAAATTCTTTTCCTCTATCGTGGTTTTGCAACCAGTGACAAGGCAGAAAATCACAGTTGTGAGAAAGGCAGCAAACAGACCTGCCAATTGTATTTTTGTTTTGTTGAACATCATATTAAATAAAAAATGCGGGCATTATTTAGTTTATTAAATGCCCGCATTTGACGATTTTATTCTATTTAATCAATCTTTTTCAACTCCGCTAATCCAGTATTTTGCGAGTTCTTCAGGTGGCGGAACTTTGAGCGGGCGAACAATTCTAAATCCGCACCACTGAACATCCGAGAAATACCAGATGCTCTTTGGCAATTGCGGGTCGGTAGCCTTCCATGCGCGCTCTGAATGGCGTCTTGCCGCGCTTCTAAACAGGGCAGGGTCATCGTCGTCCCATGAGCCGCCTCTGACAGAATGCGGATAAGGTTTAGTCGCTTTGTTCCACGGGTCCACTATAAATTCACCGCAGGTTTTGTAATAATCCGGATCATATTGATCCAGACAGAATTCAAGGACATTTCCGAGCATATCGTAAAGCCCCCAGGGATTTGGTTTTTTTTCGCCTACTTTATGATATTTAAAATCGCTGTTCTGACCTGTCCAGGCGTATTCTCCTAATTGCGTTGGTTCATCTCCGAAAAAGTAAGCCGTTTTAGTTCCTGCCCGGCAAGCATATTCCCATTCCGCTTCAGTTGGCAATCTGTAGAAATGCCCTGTTTTAGCGCTTAACCACTGGCAATATTTATTTGCCGCGTGTTGTGTCATAGCAATTGCCGGATACCCCTCTTTGCCCATACCAAAGCTCATTTCAACATAAGGCTTTGACGGTCTGGTAATCGCGTCGGACAACTTATCAACTTCCGGATCTCCCGGATATTGAGCGCGCAATTTTTTCTCGTCGTCAGGATACATAAATAACTCATATTCATTCCATGTAACTTCGTATTTCCCCATCCAGAACGGCGAAATTTTAACACGATGCTGCGGTCCTTCATCCGGTTTGCGCCCTTTTTCAGTCTCCGGACTCCCCATTAAAAATTCCCCTCCGGGTATTGGAACCATAACATAGGTAACTGCTGTGCCTGGAATTGTGTTGGTATAGGGCTTCATTTCCGTTTCGCTTTTTACATTAAGATTAGCCATTATCCTCTTATAGATAAGCGGGATTGTGAATTCATCGGTATCATCCATACTTGGAAGTTGACCGGATTTTGGCTCTGCGAGTTTGTCTCCTTCAAATCTGTAATCTTTATATTCAAGCGAGAATTTGCCTACGCCGGATGAAAGTAAAATTTGAAAACCGCCACTAAAGGGAATCGCGCCCATATAAAAGAATTTTTCTGGCGGCGTCAATGCAACGACCTGATTTGGCGCCTGTTTCCCGTTGAAATTATAAACAGCGGCTTTTTCTCCTTTGCCAAATACTACCAATAATTTTTCGGAGTTGTCAGCGGGAATTGTGTAAACTTTTTGAATAGGAGAATCCAGTTGATACACGACCGGATTTGAGAATTTGACTTTTTCTCCCTGAAAATCAGCAATTTGAACATATTTGATGGCAGCGGAGCCAGGATTATAAAAGATAAACTCGCAAAGGTTGCCGCCACTAAAATAGCCGACAGTGTAGTCGCTCCCGGTGTTCAATCCTGCCAGTTCTCCAACAACAACAGGTTTGCCTGATTCAAGAGTTTCTATTCTGAATGTGTCGTTTTTGTCGTCGCTCAATAAAAGTGCCACATATTCTTTGTCGCCTTTTTTAATCTGTATCCTGTTTGGTTTTGCAGGCGCGCCTGGAACCTTTGTTTCAAATATCTTTTGGAATTTTGCGCTGCTTTTATTGCGGAAAAGTGTTACTTTATAAGGGTCTGGATCGTTATAAATACTCCCAAGATATATATCATAAAGGGCGCTTTTGCCCTCTCCGCCGATGCTTACCGGGAGAATCACATTTGGTCCAAGAACCGGTGGCGGAATCGGTGTTGGCGTTGACGCAGAGGTTGTGCTTTCTGCAGAGACGACCGCTATCTGATTTGCATCTGCCGCAGTCAGAGCGATACCATCTTTATCCGGAGAAAATAATTTTCCAATCCCCGCGCCTGAAACATCTTTAACCCCGCTCACCCTGTGATTGACCCAGCTATATTCTCCGCGTTTAAGTTGATATGCTATCCGGTACTTGCCACTGCCTTTATCCACAATTAAAAGGTCTTGCAAACCATTTCCATCAAAGTCTGCTCCAGTCCCGATCAATTCTTTCTCCTGATCATACACAAATGGAGCCGCATTAACCCCTGACGGTGTGTTTATTATTCCTATTGCAATTACCGCAAATATTGTTTTTAAATATTTCATACGTTCTATTTGACGTCTATTAGATACTAATAAGTTTATTAAATGTCAATAAATAGTGTAAAAAAAATAAATTGACACGATTCAATTTACAATACAATTTGACTCGGTCTTTATAATTCAATGAAGACAGTTTTATTTGTATGCACGGGCAATGTATGCAGAAGCCCGATGGCTGAAGCCCTATTTAATGAATTCGCAAAGGGCAGAATTGATTATAGAGGCTTATCGGCGGGAATTTGCGCTGTAAATGGCGAGCGGGCGAGTCAAAATGCAGTTGAGGCAATGCGTCAGATTGGCATTGATATTTCAAGGTTTAGAAGTCAACAATTGACGCAGGAGATTGTTAAAAATGCCGATTATATTTTTTGTATGACTCGCGGGCATTTAGAGACTGTTCTCTCGCTTTACCCGAACGCAGCGGAAAAGACCTTTTTAGTAATGGAATTTACTGAAGACGAAGGTCAGGATGTCCCTGATCCGATTGGCGGGTCTCTGGATGTTTATGAAGACTGCCGCAACCGATTGATGAAGGGCGTAAAATCAATAGTAGATTTTATTGAACAACAATCTAAAGTTAAAATTGAAGAACAAATGAATACTAATAATTCACAAAAGATAACAATAGCGATTGGCGCCGACCACGGCGGGTTTGAATTAAAAGAAAAAATCAGAGCATATTTGCAGACGAAGGGGATTGAAACCGCTGATTTTGGGACTAATTCCCGGGAGTCTTGCGATTATCCCGACATTGCGCTTGCGGTGTCGCGGAGCATAAGCAGAAAAGAACATACTTTTGGTATTCTTGTATGCACGACCGGAATCGGAATGAGCATTACTGCAAATAAAGTCCCGGGTATTCGCGCAGCGCTTGTTTGGAATGAAGAAATTGCCCCAAAGGCAAGGGCGCATAACGACGCCAATGTTTTATGCCTTTCCGGAAAATATACAGACGCGGATACGGCGATTAAAATTATTGATGCCTTTTTAAACACTAATTTTGAAGCGGGACGTCATTTGCGAAGGATAGAAAAAATCCCTGATTTAAAGGGACAAATGGATTTACCATTAGAACTTGTAGACCCGGATATCGCGCAGGCGATTGAAAATGAAGTCAAGCGACAGCAGGAAAATATTGAATTAATAGCAAGCGAGAATTTTACCAGCCCGGCAGTGATGCAGGCACAGGGGTCTGTTCTCACAAATAAATATGCCGAAGGTTATCCTAAAAAGCGCTGGTATGGCGGCTGCGAAAACGTTGATGTCGTGGAACAACTGGCGATTGACAGGGCAAAACAACTGTTCGGAGCCGAGCACGCTAATGTTCAACCGCATTCTGGAAGCAGCGCTAATATGGCGGTTTATTTCGCTATGCTAAAGCCCGGCGATAGACTGCTGACAATGGACTTAACGCACGGCGGACATCTTACACACGGAAATAAGGTTAATTTTTCCGGACGTTTCTTTGAAGTCGTTCACTACGGCGTAAGCAAAGAGACTGAACAGATTGATTATGATCAACTGGCAAAACTCGCTCGAGAGCATAAACCAAAAATGATTACAGTCGGCGCAAGCGCCTATCCAAGAATCATAGATTTTGAACGAATGGCTCAGATTGCTCAAGAAGTCGGCGCTTTATTGCTCGCCGATATTGCTCATATCGCAGGGCTCGTCGTCGCTGGCCTTCATCCAAGCCCGGTTCCCTATGCCGATTTCGTTACCACGACCACACATAAAACTCTGCGTGGACCGCGCGGCGGCTTAATTCTATGCAAAGAAAAATATGCAAAAGAAATTGACTCGCAGACATTTCCCGGAATTCAGGGCGGACCGTTAATGCACGTTATCGCAGCAAAAGCCGTTTGCCTTTATGAAGCAATGCAACCTGAGTTTAAAGCGTATCAGGGACAAATAATTAAAAACGCGAAAACAATGGCAAACAGATTAGTTGAAAATGGCTTCCGTCTGGTGAGCGGTGGAACAGATAACCACCTTATGCTGGTTGATGTCGGCGCTCGCGGATTAACAGGAAAAGATTGCCAGATCGCTCTCGACGCTGCAGGCATTACAGTTAATAAAAACACAATACCGTTTGAAACCCGCTCGCCTTTCCAGGCAAGTGGAATCAGAATAGGCACGCCTGCTGTAACAACGCGCGGTATGAAAGAACAAGAAATGATATTAATTGCCGATATGATAACCGAAGTGCTTTCGGATATTAAAAATCTTGACATTGCTAAAAAAGTGCGCGAAAGTGTTAAAGAGTTGACAAGTAGATTTCCTCTGCCATATTAATTAGTGAGGTATTGATTCAACAAATAATGCCTCAAGCAAAAGGCAGTAGTGGATTAAAGCTTGCCTGTACGTTGACATAGTTGTTTATGTCACGCTGATTTTATCCAACAAAGTCTATATAATTTAGACATTTAAATTACAAACCTTAGGTATTTATGCCTCGTGTATCAAAAAATTTAAAATCAAAGACTGCAAAAGAACAGTCAAAGAACGGTGTTGAAATGAATCAAAATGATTCATCTGAACAGAATGGACTAAAATTGTCGTCGCAATCAGAAGGCGATGCTCTATCAAGCTTCGGCGACGTTTCGCAAGCGTCCGAAATAGCAGATTCCGCTGCGGCTTCAGAAAGACAAGCCAAAGCAAAGAAAAAAGCCTCTCGCAAGAAGGCAAAGAAAACAGCCGGAGAAACTTCTGAACCTGCAATTGAAACAGCGCAAGAACAAACTCCAGAGCCTGTTGTCGTGCAGCAGCAGTTGATAAAAGAAGCAGATGTTAAAACGGCTTCTGAAAAAACGACGGATGTTCAAGAACAACCAGATGAGACTGAAACGACCGTTTCTGAAACAGAAGCAGTTGCAGAACAGGTTAAACCTGAACAACAGGTTCCAGTAGAAGAACTGGAAAAAGATAAGGTTCAGCCTCAACGAGTTGAACAACCAAAACCGCAGCCAGAAGGTCCTCCGCCAAAGCCGATGAATATCGCCCAGTTGCAGGCTATGAGCATGAATGAACTAAATCAAATAGCCCGCGAGATGGGAATTGAGAACTTTGGCACGATGCGCAAACACGAACTTATCTATCAGATTTTAAGTAAAAACGCCGAGCGCAACGGTGTGTTGTTCTCCGAGGGGGTTTTGGAAGTTTTGCCAGAAGGATTTGGATTTCTAAGGTCTCGAAGTTTCAATTATCTACCTTGCCAGGAGGATATTTATGTTTCGCCTTCACAGATTAGAAGGTTTGACCTGCAAACCGGTAATGTAATTGCAGGGCAAATACGGCCTCCAAAAGAGAAGGAACGGTTTTTTGCATTGTTAAAGGTTGAGGCAGTTGATGGCGAAGACCCGGAAAAGGCAAAGGATAAAACTCATTTTGATAATCTAACGCCGTTATTTCCAAATAAGAGGTTTATTCTTGAAACAGCCTCCGATGAGTTGTCTACCCGGGTTATTGACCTTGTTTGCCCAATAGGGAAGGGGACGCGCGGTTTGATCGTTGCCCCCCCAAGGACAGGCAAAACAGTGCTGTTGCAAAAGATTGCAAATGCTATTTTGAAGAATAATCCAGAGGTTTATCTATTTATTTTGTTGATTGACGAGCGTCCCGAAGAGGTAACCGATATGGAAAGGACCTGCCGGGGCGCAGAAGTTATAAGTTCAACATTTGATGAACCGCCTGAACGGCATGTTGCTGTCGCAGAAATGGTCATTGAAAAGGCCAAAAGAATGGTTGAACGCAAAAAGGATGTAGTTATTTTACTTGACTCTATAACAAGGCTCGCACGCGCTTATAACACGATTCAGCCGCATTCTGGCAAAATACTTTCTGGCGGTGTTGACGCAAATGCGTTGCATAAGCCAAAACGATTCTTCGGCGCAGCCAGAAATATTGAAGAAGGTGGTTCTTTAACAATCATTGCAACGGCATTAATTGATACCGGTTCAAGGATGGACGAAGTAATATTTGAAGAGTTCAAAGGAACCGGCAATATGGAAATTCACCTTGACCGACAGCTCGTTGACCGTCGTATATTCCCATCAGTGAACATTGAACTATCGGGCACAAGAAAAGAAGAACTCCTGTATCATCCTGATGAATACCAGCGAATTGTGATTTTACGAAGGGCGCTAACTGGCGTCCCGCCTGTTGAGGCAATGGAATTATTGCTAAACAAACTCAAGAAAACGCGTTCAAATGTTGAGTTTTTGCTCACCTTATCCCCTGCACAACTCGGGAAATGAGAAGGTTTTAAAAATAATTGATCAAAATTATTTTAGCCCCGGGCATACTCGCCAATCATCTGATAGATAGATTGAATTAGAATTGAAAAAATAAAAACCGCCTTCTAATAAAAGAAGGCGGTTTTTGATTGTTTGATATTAAGCAAGCGGAGCAGAGATTTCTAAGAATCCTTGCAATTGCCGCAAACGGGTAGGATGTCGCATTTTTCTCAAGGCTTTCGCCTCTATTTGGCGAATCCGTTCACGGGTTACTTTAAACTGTTTGCCTACTTCTTCAAGTGTTCTTGAGTAGCCGTCAGCCAGTCCAAAGCGCAGTTCCAGCACTTTCCGTTCCCGTTCAGTCAGGCTGCAAAGAACATCATTTAGTTTGTCTTTAAGCAGACTGTAACTTGTCATCTCTGATGGATTTTCAGCAGATTTATCCTCGATGAAATCGCCAAAGTTAGTGTCTTCGCTATCGCCAACCGGCGACTGCAGCGAAATAGGCTGCTGCGCCATTTTTAAGATTGACCTCACACGCTCCACTGGCAGTTGCATTTCATCGGCAATCTCTTCCGGAGTGGGTTCGCGTCCGAATTCCTGAACAAGTTGTTTTTGAACACGCATCAGTTTATTGATGGTTTCAATCATATGAACAGGAATTCTTATTGTTCTCGCCTGGTCGGCGATTGATCGAGTTATCGCCTGCCGTATCCACCAGGTTGCGTATGTTGAAAACTTGTATCCGCGGCGATATTCAAATTTTTCTACAGCCTTCATCAATCCCATATTCCCTTCTTGAATTAAGTCTAAAAACGAGAGACCGCGGTTGGTGTATTTTTTGGCGATTGATATAACAAGGCGGAGATTTGCTTCAACCATCTCGGTCTTGGCTTGAAGGGCTTTTTTGGAATAGTCTTTAAGTTCTTTAAACGCCTCTATGTATTGCTGATATGGCATCCGGATAAAGTCTTCAATCCGCTTTATGCTGTTTTGTTCTTCTTTGATTAAAGCGTCTTTATTCGGCGGATTTTGTTTTTTAATCTCTTCAATTTTCCTTAAGCTTAATTGCAACCTGTCATAAACATTTTCAGCAACCTGCGCAATTTCCTCAATAACCTTTTGTTTATAATAGAATTTCGGGAAGGTAGCCTGTAATTTATTCTCTAATTTTTGAAATTCTTTTTCAAGTTCTTCGCGTTTTTGTTTCTTAGTCGCCGAGACCATTTCCGTATACACTTTCTGGACTTCATCGTCAATGGCTTTAACTTTTTTGATCAATTTGCGAAGGTCGTGAATATGTTCATCGCGGCTTTCTACTTTTTTATCAACAATTACTCTATCAAAACGTTCCTTTGGCGGTTCAGACAAAAGTTTTTCCGCAAGAGCGATGTGTTCTTTAGCAGTAAATCCAAAACTATAGATTATTTTCTTAACGCGGTTTTCAGCCTCTTCAATACGTTTTGAAATTTCTACTTCCTGTTCGCGGGTGAGGAGTGGAACCTGTCCCATCTGTTTGAGATACATTCTCACCGGGTCGTCAAGAATGTCCAGATGTTCTTTATCTTCATCATCTAATGGCTCAATCTGCTTGACCTGGTCAACTTCTGCCTGATCAACTATATCAATATCAAAGCTGCGAAGTTTTGTTAAAATTTCGTCATATTCATCTGGAGAAAGCAGCTTCTCTGGGAGCGAATCGTTAATATCGGAATAGGTTAGATATCCCTGTTCTTTGGCAAGCCTTATCAGTTCCTTAACCTTTTCATTTATATCCTCCTTATAAAATTGGTCTGAATTGATCGCCTGTTGTTGTGCTCCATCAACCTGATTGTCGCCAGAGGACGGACTTACAACAGCCTTTCCATCGGCTAAAGATAACTCCTTCTTCCGCATTTTTGCGGATGCGGATTTTTTAGCCGCTTTGGCTGATTTAACATTTTTGTCGCCTTTTTTAGACGATGTTTTTTCCTTCTGCCCCATTGTAGCATCAAATTTTTTATTCCTGACCATAGAAAATTGAATCAAGTATGATCATTATTTTAATAGTTATAAAATATTCATTAGTTTCAAACGATAGTCAAGTGGCGTGGTAAAAAAAATTAAATAAAATACCGCATTTATTCGTTTGATTTTTTAGTTCTGGAGTAAATGTGGGTGGCATAACCGTAAAACGCCTCGGCTGCCTCCATCAATGTTTCTGAAAGTGTTGGATGTGGATGGACGCATTCTGCGAGGTCGCGGACTGTGGCGCCCATTTCAATCAAGACCACGCCTTCTGCAATCAACTCGCCTGCGCCGTGCCCTACGATTCCAATTCCAAGTATTCGCTCGGTTTCAGGTTCAACTATAAGTTTTGTTAGCCCGTCGGTTTTATCAAATGTAAGGGCGCGTCCGGAGGCTGCCCAAGGGAATTTTGAGATTTCAACCTGTATCCCTTTTTCTCTTGCTTCATTCTCAGTAATTCCGCACCAGGCAAGTTCAGGTTCTGTAAAGACGACCGCAGGTATGATTATATCTTCAAAGGCGCTCGGTTCTCCGCAAATAACCTCTACTGCGATTCTGCCTTCCTTTGTGGCTTTATGGGCAAGCATTGCTCCGCCCACGATGTCACCTATGGCATAAATATTTGGGTCGTCAGTCTGTTGGTGTTCGTTCACTTTTATAAAGCCTCGTTCGTCAACTTGCACCAACGTATTTTCAAGTCCAAGATTTTCAGAGTTTGGCGCTCTCCCAACCGCTACCAATACCTTGTCATAGAGTTCTTCTCTTACTTGACCATCAAATTCCATTACGACGCGAATCTTTTTACCGGCTGTTGACATTTCTTTTACTTTCGCGCTCACTCTTATTTCCTGAAAGTTCTTTTTAGCCCGCGCCGCGACGGGTTTGGCAAGGTCCGGGTCTGCCCCCGCAAGTATAGAGGGCAGGGCTTCTGCTAAGACTACTTTGCTTCCAAGAATTGAATAAACTGTACCTAATTCCATACCGATATAACCGCCGCCAATAACAAGAAGGTTTTCCGGTATATCTTCAATCTCAAGGGCTTCTGTTGATGTCATTATTCTTGGATTAGATAAATCAAATAACTTCGGCATTGCGGGTTTAGAACCAACAGCAATAATGGCGTTGTCAAATGTATAAAACTTTTGCCCTTCTGAAGTTTCTACTCTGACAGTTTTAGAATCTTCAAAGTATGCCCGTCCTTTTACAACTTGAACATTTCTTCGTTGGGCGAGCATTGAAACACCTTGAGACAATTTTGAAAGAATAGATGTTTTCCATGTTCGAAGTTTATCTAAATCAATCTGAGGCGGTCCAAATTGAATGCCGTTTTTAGCGAATTCAGCAGTTTCACTGATTAGTTTAGTAGCATGCAACAGCGCCTTTGATGGAATACAACCACGATGGAGACATACCCCACCAAGTTTTTCGTCTTGTTCAACAAGGATAACTTTTTTCCCCATATCTGCGGCATAAAATGCCGCGGCATAACCGCCCGGTCCCGCTCCAACAACAATTATTTCAGTTTTAATTTTTTCCATAGCGAAAATATTTTAAAAAATCAGGAGATTTTGACATCGTTTTCGCCGATTTGCAAAAATTCATTGCACAAATCGGTAATAAATCTGGCAGCCGAGCCGCCATCAATCAATCTATGGTCATAAGAGACCGCTAAAGGCAATATAATTCTCGGCTCAATTTTTCCATTCACAATCACAGGTTTTTGTTGGCTTTTTCCGACACCGAGTATAGCGGCTTCTGGTTTGTTAATAATCGGCGTGAAATGACTGCCACCGATTCCGCCCTGATTTGATATTGTAAAGGTGCCGCCGCGCATATCATCAAGTGTGAGTTTTCTCTCTTTTGCCTTTTTTGCAATGTTTAACAAATCAATTGCCAGTTCAAGCATTGTTTTATGATCAACATTGCGTACCACCGGCACAAGTAGTCCTGCTTCAGTATCAACAGCAATCCCAATATGGTAGTAACTTTTTAAAACGATTTCGTTTGTGGATTCATCAAGGCTTGAATTAAATATTGGATGTTTTTTCAATGCGTTCACAACGGCTTTTAAAACAAACACAGTGAATGTTAACCGAGCGCCTTTTGCCTCATAAGCAGGCGCGAATTTTTTTCTTAACTCTTCAAGTTTTGTTATATCAACCTCATCAAATTGCGTAACGTGCGGTATGGTTGTTGCGCTTTCAACCATTCTTTTAGCAATAGTCATTCTCAATTGAGACATCGGACGCTTTGTAACCGGACCCCATTGCGCGAAGTCTATGCTGGCTGGCTGTTGTATTGCTATTTCCGGTTCTCGTTTTAATGCCTGTACTGCAAGTCTCTGCAGTTTATTGATATATGCCCGTAAATCTGACATCTGAATTCTGCCGCCCGGACCGCTGCCTTTCACCTGTCTAAGATCAATCCCCAATTCCCTGGCGATTTTGCGAATTGATGGCGATGCCGCAGGAACATAATCGGATGGCTCCTCAATCCGCTCTTCTTCCTTATCGGGTTCAACATCTCTTATCTCAATTTTTTTAACCGCAGGTTTAGCGGTGGGTATTTTTTCACTTTTTGGTTCAACCTGACGTGGCGCAGTCTGCTGGATAGAGTGAGGTTCGCCGGCTACTTCAAGTATGATAAATGATTTGCCAACGCTGATTTTATCTCCGACTTTTACAAGAATTTTTGAAACTTTTCCGGATTTTTCAGCCGGGATTGCGGCGACTGCCTTGCCTGTTTCAACTTCAATTAAAGGCTGACCGGGACTCACAGTCTCGCCTTCAGCAACCAGTATATTCACAACTACGCCGCTATCGGCGCCTTCACCAAGGTTTGGAAGTTTTATTTCCATATATTTTATCTATTACAGAGTTTGATTTTGGATTGGATTAGAGCATTTTCAAACGCAAAATGCAAAAGCCTTTTCAGGGTCAATCTTAAGATCGTTTATTGCCTTAGAGACAATAGAAAATTGGATTTCACCCCGTTTCGCAAGGTTATATAAAACCGCTATTGTTATAAATTCTGGATCAATCTCAAAATACCTTCTCAAGGTTTCCCTGGTGTCGCTTCTTCCAAAACCGTCCGTGCCGAGAGTGAACAATCCACCGGGAACCCACTGGGCAATCTGGTCTGGAACAGTTTTAATATTATCTGACACTGCGATAAAGGCGCCTTTTTCCTTTTCTAATACAGTTTCAATATATGATTTTTGCGGTTTTTCTCCGGGATGCAACATATTCCATCGCCTTGCCCGCAACGCCTCTGAACGTAGTTGTTTATAATTTGTCGCGCTCCAGATGTCGGCAGAAACATTATACCTTTCAGCAAGAGTTTCCTGCGCTTTTATTGCGCAATTAATAATAGGACCGCTTGCGAATATGTGGGCTTTTAACTTTTTATTATCAGGTCCTGGTCTAAATCTATACAATCCTTTAATAATGCCTTCTTCAACACCTTTTGGCATTGGCGGCATTGAATAATTCTCATTATAAAGAGTTATATAATAAAAAACATCCTCTCCTTCTTCATACATCCGTCGCATACCATCCTGAATAATTACGGCGAGTTCATAGGCAAATGCCGGGTCATAACAGAGCAGTGTCGGTATTGTTGAAGCCAGTAGGTGGCTATGCCCGTCCTGATGTTGAAGCCCTTCGCCGCTTAATGTGGTTCTTCCAGCGGTCGCTCCAAGTAAAAATCCTTTAGCCTTTATATCGCCGGCAAGCCACATAAGATCGCCAATTCTCTGGAATCCAAACATTGAATAATAAATGAAAAACGGGATGAGGTATTTATCTGTTTTGGTATAAGCAGTGCCGGCGGATATAAATGACGCCATTGCCCCGGCCTCTGTTATCCCTTCTTCAAGAATTTGCCCGTCAGCCGCTTCCCTGTAATATAGCAGCGATTTTCTATCAACTGGCTCATAAAGTTGACCTTTATGAGAATAAATGCCAATCTGATGAAATAATGCGTCAAGTCCAAATGTTCGCGCTTCATCCGGGATAATTGGAACAATCTGTTTTCCTATTGACTTGTTTCGCAATAATATTGATAGCAGCCTGACGAATGCCATTGTGGTTGAAACCGGGATGGAAGAACCTTTGAAAAACTCAGAAAACTCAGAGAGTGCTGGCATTTTTTGTTTTTGAGCCATTATTTTACGAGCGGGAATAAATCCACCGAGCGCTTTTCTTCGTTCTTTTAAGTATACAATTTCAGGGCTGTCTTCTGGCGGTTTGTAGAACGGCGCATTTGCGATATCTTCATCGCTGATAGGAATTTTAAATCGGGTTCTAAACTCTCTTAATTCTTTCTCATTAAGTTTTTTCTGTTGATGGGAAATATTGCGTCCTTCGCCTGCTTCGCCCAGTCCGTATCCTTTTACTGTTTTTGCCAGAATAACTGTTGGTTGTCCCTTGTGATTAACAGCAGCATAGTAGGCAGCGTAGACTTTTTTGCTGTCATGCCCCCCGCGTTTGAGTTTTCGCAACTGGTCATCTGTAAGATGATTGACAAGGTCAAGCAGTTCTGGGTATTTGCCGAAGAAATGTTTTCTAATATAACTCCCGGGTTCAACGGAATATTTTTGAAAATCTCCATCTACTGCTTCTTCCATCCGTTTTAACAGAAGACCGGTTTTATCCGCTTTTAATAACGCATCCCATTCAGAACCCCAGATGACTTTGATAACATTCCATCCTGCTCCTCTAAATATTGCTTCTAATTCTTGAATTATTTTGCCATTTCCTCTAACCGGACCATCAAGCCGTTGAAGATTGCAGTTTACTACCCAGATTAAGTTATCAAGATTCTCCCGCGCGGCAAGCGTTAGTGAACCGAGCGTTTCAGGTTCATCGGTCTCTCCGTCTCCAACAAAGCACCAGACTTTTGGTTCCCGTTTCCATTTTACCAATCCCCGCGCTTGCAGATATCTATTAAAACGCGCTTGATAGATTGAGAGTATTGGTCCGAGCCCCATTGAAACTGTTGGAAACTCCCAGAAATCAGGCATTAATTGAGGATGCGGATATGAAGGAAGACCGCCCCCTTCGCTCAATTCGCGGCGGAAGTTTTTTAGATGCTGTTCGCTTAAACGTCCTTCCAGAAATGCCCTTGCATAAATTCCCGGGGTAGAGTGTCCCTGAAAAAACACCATATCTGCCGGACCATCATCATCCGGACCTTTGAAAAAATGATTGAATCCTACCTCATAAAGCGTGGCGCAGGAGGCATAAGTTGAGATGTGTCCGCCTATGCCATCATTTTGCCTATTTGCGTTTACCACCATGGCCATCGCGTTCCACCTGATAATACTTTTTATTCTTACTTCTGTGGCGAGGTCGCCGGGATATGGCGGTTCTTCTTCAGGAGAAATTGTATTGATATAAGGGGTTTGAACAAGACGCGGAACGTTCCGTCCTGCCGAGCGTAACTTTTCTACAAGATTGTTAATAAATAACGTTGATTGTTCCGTTTCTTCACCTTCAAGCAACGTTTCAGCCAGCGCCTCTAATTGACGTAACTGTTTTTTATATAAATTATCCGATGACTCCATTTTAATTCAATTATGCAAATTAGTTTTTACCGCGACTCCGTAATTAAATATGTTGCAAAATCTTGCACAAACTATCTTAATTTTACATCATTTTTTTGTAATATCAAATGATGTTGATTTTAGATAAAACATTTGAGACACCGGCAGAAAACCTCGCCTGTGATGAATTGCTCGTTGAATTTTGTCAAAAAAACGGCAAAATTGAGTGCCTGAGGTTTTGGGAACCTGAATATTATTTTGTTGTCGTCGGTTATGGCAATAAAATAGAGGAAGAAGTTTTTACTGACGAATGCAAAAGACATAACGTTCCTATTTTAAGGCGAATCAGCGGCGGCGGCACTGTATTGCAGGGTCCAGGATGCTTAAACTATACATTGGCGCTTAAGATCAACAATAATATTAAAAACCTTTCAACAATTCCCGACACAAATCGTTACATTATGAATCGTAATAAAAATGCTATTGAAACTTTAATTGGAAAAGAGATCAAAGTTTCAGGCGTTACAGACTTAACATTAGAAGGGAAAAAATTTTCCGGCAATGCCCAGAGGAGATTTAATGATTATGTTTTATACCACGGCACTTTTTTGCTCAATATGGATATTTCAATGATTGAAAGGTTTTTGAAGATGCCGACTCGTCAGCCCTGTTACAGACAGAACAGAAAACACAGCGAATTTTTAATTAATATTAATTTATTGCCATCTCAGATTAAAGAATCGTTTAAGAAGGAATGGCTTGTAACTGGCGGTGATATGGAAATTGATTACAATAAGATAAGGCGACTTGCGGTTGAAAAATATCAGAATCCAGAATGGAATTTAAAGTATTGATTTGTTTGATTAATCTGGAATAGTCTCTTAACATTAAGCCAATGGAAAAAGTTAAAAAATTCTTTTCTGAGAATGATAAATTTGCGCGTGAATGCGGCATAGAACTGCTTTCCGTTGAAGAGGGCAAGGCAGTCGCCCGAATGAAGGTGGAGCCGAGACATCACAACGGGGTTAATATTGCTCACGGCGGAGCAATATTTACACTTGCGGATTTTGCGTTCGCTTCCGCTTCAAATTCTCACGGTACGGTCGCTGTCGCTATTAATGTATCTATTTCTTATATAAAGGCTCATTCAACAGGCTATCTGTATGCGTACGCAAGGGAATTGTCTAAAAATTCAAAACTTGGTTGCTATACCGTTGAAATAAAGAATGAGAACGATGAACTCATTGCAATCTTTCAAGGAATGGTTTACAGGAAGAATGAACAATTAAAGATTGAAAGTTAACTTCACTATATTTGCAATATAATCCGAATTATTAGCATTACAGAAAGCGCATTCTTTGGGTGAAGTTGGGTTTACTGGTTTTTAAAGGTCGTTTTCTTGAGTAACAATTTCTTTCTTGCTCTATGACCTGCAATGATAATGCTGCTCACGTTGCGAGCGGCAAATGATTTCTTGCTTTGAATTTTTAATGGTTTAATTTTTTTGATTGTGAAGATTTTATTTATTGGCGACGTTGTAGGACAGCCCGGCAGGCGGGCTGTGAAGGAGATTGTGCCTCCTTTACGATTAAGGGAACAGATTGATTTTGCAATTGCAAATGGCGAAAATGCGGCAGGAGGGTGCGGTATAACTGTTGCGACTGCGAATGAATTGTTTGAGGCCGGCATTGATGCGATTACGAGCGGAGACCATTTGTGGGACCAGAAAGAGGTGGTGAAATTGCTTGAATCGGAAAAACGTTTTTTGCGTCCGCATAATTATCCAGATGGCGCTCCAGGCAGCGGCTGCGCGGTGTTTGAGTTTAAAAACGGAAAGATAATTGGCGTCTTAAATCTGCAAGGCAGGGTCTTTATGCCTGAACTTGACAATCCATTTGTCTGCGCAAAAAAAGAGGTGTCAAAACTGCGTGAAAAAACAAATATTATTTTAGTGGATATTCATGCCGAAGCCACATCCGAAAAGATTGCAATGGGGCGTATGCTTGACGGATTGGTAAGCGCTGTTATTGGCACTCATACCCACGTTCAAACAGCAGATGAACAGATATTTCCAAATGGCACGGCATTTATCTGCGACGCCGGATTTACCGGCGCCCACGATAGTGTTATCGGACGCGAAGTGGAGCCGGTTATTAAACGGTTTTTGACAAATCAACCGCAACGCTTTGAGGTTGCCAAAGGAAATGTTATCCTTCAAGGGGTGATAATTGAGGTTTGCGATAACACCGGCAGGGCATTGAGTATAAAACGGGTTTCCGAATCTGTGCCTGAAAAACAAACAGAACAAAAAGTTAAGTAATTCTCCCGCTTATGCCCAGAAAAACAACATCTCAATGGGAATTTGGCAGTTTATTCCCCGATGAAGGGAGGCGTCAGATTTTTTCCGTAAGCGATCTTACCAGACAGATAAAAAGATTGCTGGAAGAGCGAATCGGCTTAATCTGGGTAAGCGGCGAAATATCGGGGCTAAAAGTTCAGAGCTCAGGGCATATTTATTTTACATTAAAAGACGAGTGGTCGCAGATTCAATGTGTTCTTTTTCGCGGAGAAAATGTTGATCGTGAATCTTTAAACGATGGTATCGGGGTGTTGGTAAAGGGTGACCTCACAGTCTATGAACAGCGCGGTAATTATCAACTCGTTGTACGAAAAATTGAGTTGCAAGGGGCAGGCGCGCTCCAGGTCGCTTTTGAAAAACTTAAGAGAAAACTTCAAGCCGAAGGATTGTTTGAACAGGCGCGAAAACGCAAAATCCCGCCATTTCCTAAACGAATCGGCATAGTTACATCGCCAACGGCAGCAGCGTTGCGCGATGTCCTTCATATTATAGGCAGACGGTATCCTGGTCTTGAATTAATATTGTCCCCTTGTAGAGTTCAGGGAGATGGCGCGGCAGAAGAAATCGCGACGGCTATCAGATATCTAAATGAATATTCGCTTCGCTGCGCGGAAGGAAATGGAATTGATGTAATACTTGTTACACGTGGCGGTGGAAGTTTGGAAGATTTATGGGCTTTTAATGAGGAGATAGTCGCGAGGGCGGTCTTTAATTCCGCCATCCCGGTAATATCAGCCGTAGGACACGAGATAGACTTTACAATCTGCGATTTTGTTGCCGATTTGCGCGCCGCAACACCGAGCGCTGCCGCTGAAATTTTGACTGCGAATTACGTGGCTGCAAAAGAACAGATAGAAAATCTGTTAAACAGGTTAATAATGGCATTGAGGTCTCGCATAGAAAACAATAAGCAAACCCTGCAACATTTAACTCCTCGTCTTTTGTTATTGCATCCAAAAAAACGAACCCAGGAATACTGGCAATATCTTGATGACCTTGAATATGAGTTGATAAGACCCATAAGATTAAAGGTTAAAGAAGACAAAGATAGATTTAACTACCTCTCTTCAAGATTTAAAGCGGTTCGTCCCGCCGAAAACTTAAAAGTTTTGTCGCGAAATATTCAAGAAAACCAGAGGCGATTGGTTTCAAGGTTTCAACATCTGCTTACAATTAAAGAACAGCAACTAAAATTGGTGACGGACAAACTAAACCTACTATCGCTACCTAATATTTTAAAAAGGGGATATTCAATTACCATAGATTGCAAAACAGGGCAGGCGATCAAGTCGGTGAACGCGGTGGAGGATGGTCAGTTGATTAGAACAATAGTCAGCGATGGAGACTTTAGGTCCATAGTGAAGCGGTCTGGAAATCTTTCTGAAAATAAGTAGTTTTGTCACAGACTCACCGATTTTCATTCTTGCCAAAAGAATAAAATTAAGAGATTTTTAATATATGAAATTCGGAATCTGCAACGAAATCTTTCAAGGGTGGAAATTAGAAGATGCAATGACTTTTGCCAGAGAAATTGGCTACGACGGCATAGAGTTAGCGCCTTACACGATAGCAAAATATGTGAATGAGGTTTCTGAGGCTGATAGGGTCAAGATTAGAACAGCCGCTGAAAAATGCGGCATTGAAATTATTGGAATTCACTGGGTGCTTGTTCAGGCAGAAGGGATGTATCTGACTCATCCGGATAAGGAGGTGAGAAACCGAACCGCTGAATATTTTTGCGACCTTGTAGATTTTTGCGCCGATCTTGGCGGCAGAATTATAGTGGTTGGTTCGCCAAAACAGCGAAATGTTATCGATGGCGTTAGTTATGAACAGGCGTGGCAATGGGCGACTGAGGTGTTTAAAAATCCGATTGAACTTGCCTTTGAGCGGGGAGTCGTTATCTGTCTTGAACCTCTTGCGCCGGCTGAAACAAACTTTATAAATAAAGCCGAGGAGGCAATTAAATTTATCAGTCAATTCAATAATCCGGCGTTTAGATTGATTCTGGATGTTAAGGCAATGTGTTCGGAAACAAAACCAATCCCGCAGATAATCAGAGAATCTTCTGAATATTTAGCCCATTTTCACGCCAATGATAAGAATTTAAAAGGACCGGGTTTTGGGGATGTTGATTTTAATCCCATAGCAAGCGCTTTGAAAGAAGTAGGCTATGACGGTTATGTTTCAGTTGAGGTTTTCAAATTTGACGAAGGCGCGCGCGAAATTGCAACCCGCAGCATCCAGTACCTTAAAAAAGTTTTTAATCAGATATGATTATCGCACAAGCAAAATTTAAAAAACTCTTACCGGTATTAATAATTTTGTTTTTTTATTTAACCTGTTCGGGAGCGGCTATAAACAAATTGCCTTCAGGATTTGGACTCTCTTCAAAATATCCCACAGACAATGATATCAAGTCTGCATCATCGGTCTTATTGTATGAAGATTTTGAAAATAGCGATATTAACGGATTAAAAAAACGTTGGGAGGATGTTAGCAACAAAGATGGGAATGTTCTGTTTTTAGTAAATGATAGTCCGTTAGGGAGCGGGGGCAAACAAGCATTGAAGATGACCGCGACATTAGGCGAAAATACTGGCGGTCATTTATATAAACGATTGCCGCGCGCAGTAGATACTGTTTATGCAAGGTTTTATGTGAAGTTCTTAGACCCTGCCTATATTCACCATTTTGTAACCATCGGCGGTTATAGACCATCAACTTCATATCCGCAAGGCGGCGCCGGCGAACGTCCTCGCGGGGATGAGAGAATCACCGTCGGCATTGAGCCTTATGGCAGTTATGGCAAGTATCCTCCACCGGGTATCTGGAATTTTTATTGTTACTGGCACGAGATGAAAGGTTCAGCCGATGGCAGGTTCTGGGGCAATTCTTTGAAGCCAGAAAAACCGTTGCAGATTGTTCCAAATCAATGGCAATGCATTGAAGTTATGTTAAAACTAAACTCAGAGCCTAACACCCCGGACGGCGAACTTGCTTTATGGATTGACGGCAAACCAGAACTGTATATCAAAAAAGGCGTTTCAATAACAAAGTGGACCGGTATGGGCTTTACTGCAGTGGATAAAAATGGCGAATCTTTTGAAGGATTTAAATGGCGCAAAAGCGATGACCTAAAAATAAACTTTTTCTGGCTCCTGCATTATGTGACCGAAAATGCCTACCGCCAGAATAATGTTTCAAATCCGCCGCAGAAAAACAGCGTTTTATTTGACAATATCGTAGTCGCAACTGAGTATATCGGACCTATAAAACCAGCCGTTCCGGTCAAAAATTAAGCCTTTTTAATTCATCCTATCTTAATTAAATCAGGTATAGTATTTACTGTTCTCCAAAACAATATAATGTTCCATTGTCGGAGCCGATAAAAAGCCTCAAATTAATTACCGCTGGTGAACTTGATATCGGGGCGGCGGTGTCATAAGACCAGAGTTCTTTGCCATCTTTTATATTAAGGATATAGACTCGTCCGTCTTCAGAGCCGACCACGACTTTGTCCTGTGCAATAACAGGCGAACTATCAACCTTGCCGCGAGTTGAAAATGTCCAGATCACTTTGCCGTCGGCGCGGTTTAAGCAATGCACCCGCTTGTCGCGTCCGCCAAACACAACCCTGTCATTGCTGACTGCCGGCGAAGAGTAATACGGAAACTGGCGGTCTTTATAAGTCCATTTGTTTGTCCCTTTTTCAATGTCAACGCAATGGAAAACATTTTCCATATTTCCGAAATAAGCAAGATTATCAACGATTGCTACTGAGCAAGCTATGTAGGCGCCCATTTCAATTTTCTTAACCTCCTTGCCTTCTTTAATGTCAATTAAGTGCAATATTCCGTCGCATCCGCCAAATATTGCATTCCCATTTTTATCAATTGCCGCAGCGCCGTTGATATAATTCCCTGTATCAAAACTCCAGACCTGTTCACCATTTGAACTGTTTACGCAATGGAGTTTATTGTCATAACTTCCAAAAATTATATTTGTCGATTTCTTTGAAAAATCCTGCCAGAAATTTGGAGCGCCTGCTATTTTCCCATCGGTCTTATATTTCCATTTCAACGAACCTGTTTTTGAATGTATGGCGTAAAGGTATCCATCCTCGGCGCCGATGTAAACAGAGTCGTTTAGGATTAAAGGAGAAGATTGTACCGGGGAGCCGGTTTTATATGCCCATAGTTTTGACCCGTTGGCAACGTTAAGCGCATAAATATTGCCGTCGTCTGAACCAAAATAGACAATGCCGTTGCTCACTGACGGAGAAGAGTTTATCGCCCCTTCAGTTTTAAAACTCCAGAGGAGTTTTGGTTTTTCTGGCAACGCAGCGCGAGTGAATCCGCGAAGGTCAGGAGAATTGCGAAACATTTGCCAGTTTTTTGTCTCTGTCGGAGGTTCGGCGTTAGACTGGTTCAGAGATAACCAGAGAATTGTTGATAAAAACGCGACCAAATTAATTATGTTTCTCTCGTTCTTATTCATAATAAAATTAGACGATATTAATATAATAAGTTAGTTGCGTTTTGTTGAAAATAATATTAAAAGATTTTTGAGATTTAAAATGGTTCAGTATCTTGAATTGTTAAAACACGTTTTAGAAAGCGGCAAATTTAGAAAAGACAGGACAGGCGTTGGCACTTATTCTATTTTTGGTGCGCAGATTCGGTTTAATCTTGAAGAGGGTTTTCCTCTGCTGACAACCAAAAAGGTGCATCTGAAATCTGTTATTTATGAGTTGCTATGGTTTTTGCGCGGCGACACAAATGTAAAATACCTGCATGAACACAACGTTACGATCTGGGATGAATGGGCTGACGAGAACGGCGATTTAGGCAGAATTTACGGAGCGCAATGGTGCGATTGGCGAACGCCTGATGGACGGTCAATAAACCAGATTGATTGGGTTATTGAAGAGATTAAAAAGAATCCATCAAGCAGAAGGTTAATCGTGAGCGCGTGGAATGTAGGCGAACTTGATAAAATGGCTCTTCCGCCTTGCCATATCTTATTTCAATTTTATGTTGATGATGACAGATTGAGTTGCCAGATGTATCAAAGGAGCGCCGACATTTTCCTTGGCGTTCCATTTAATATTGCGTCCTACTCGTTATTAACGATGATGATTGCTCAAGTGTGCGATTTAAAACCTGGGGTTTTTATCCATACATTTGGTGATTTACACCTTTACTCAAACCATATTGAGCAGGCAAAACTTCAATTATCGCGGCAGCCAAAAAAATTGCCGATTATGAAGTTAAACCCGACGATAAAAAATATCCACGATTTTAAATATGAAGATTTTGAACTTATCGGTTATGACCCTTATCCGCCGATAAAAGCCCCTGTAGCCGTATGAGTAATTTTAACGCCATTGTTGCAATGTCTGAGAACCGTGTCATCGGAAAAGATGGGCGGATACCATGGCATCTTTCTGAAGATTTAAAATGGTTCAAGAAGACAACGTTGAATAACGTCGTTGTAATGGGGCGCAAGACATTTGAATCTATCGGTAGACCGCTGCCGCAAAGAGACAATGTTGTTTTAAGCAGGTCGGGATTTGCTATACCGGGCGTGATAGTGGTTAGATCGCTGGAAGAAATAATAGAAATATTTCCACAGAGGGAGATATTTATCTGCGGCGGCGCTCAGGTCTATTCACTGGCTCTTCCGTATTGTTCAACGCTTTATGTAACTTATGTAAAAGGGGTCTATGAAGGCGATACTTTTTTCCCGCCTTTTGAATCTGCATTTGAACAGGAATCAGTAATTTCTGAGTTTGAAACACATAAAGTTGTAAAATATAAAAATCTCAAATGTTGCGCTTTGAAGACTACATCAAAACCGCATACGGCAGTTCAATCAAATGTCTCGGCACCGGCAACGGTTATCCCTCATCTCGCAGGGGGCACTCCTGCTACTACTACGATTTAGATGGTGTCCAATTCTTAATTGACTGCGGAGAACCAGCGTCCGCTAATTTTAGGCGCAATCGGATAAGCTGGAATGCGCCGTCTGCGATCATCATCTCTCATCTGCACTTTGACCATTGCGGCGGTCTATTTATGTTGCTGCAGGGATTCTGGCTTGAACGACGCAAAAACCCGTTAAAGATTTATTTGCCACAAGATGGTATCAAACCAATTGAAGAATTATTGCGCGCTGCATCGTTTGTGCCTGAGATAGTCCCCTTTTCTTATGAGTTTATTTCTATTCACAATGGCGAGTCATTCAATATCGGCGATGTTGCAATAACGCCAGTTTTAAACTCCCACTATGATTCTTTTAAATCTCAGGTGGGCGATAAATATGAATACAAATATGAGTCTTTCAGTTTTATAATTCAAAAAGGCGATTTAAAAATAGCGCACACGTCAGACATCGGTTCAATAAAGGATGTTGAAAAACTTATTAAGCAGGGTGTTGATACTCTGGTTTGCGAACTGGCTCATATAAAGCCAGAAGATTTATTTGAACTATTGGCTCGCGAAAATCTAAAGTTGCTTTTACTCGTTCACCTTGACGGAAAATATAGCACCGGGATTAAAGATATATTAATGCTTGCCGAAAAGATGTTGCCGGATGTTAAATATGTTGTGCCTGACGACGGTACGGAAATTTTTATTCAGAATAAAACTAATAGTTAATTAAAACGGAATTTTATTTATTGAATAGTAAGGATAAACAGTGAAGACGATTGGCGTTATACCCGCACGATATAGTTCAACCCGGTTTCCTGGCAAACCGCTTGCGATTATTGCCGGGAAACCGTTGATTGAATGGGTTGTTGAACGGGTTAGAAAGGCTGTTTCGCTGAGCGACGTTATTGTTGCAACGGACGATGACCGTATCAGAGAAGTCGCAAAACGATTTTGCAGGGTTGAGATGACTCGCTCAGACCATCCAAGCGGAACTGACAGAATAGCAGAGGTCGCCGAGAGAATTCAATGTGACTGCATTGTCAATATTCAGGGTGATGAGCCGCTTATTGAACCATCCGTGATTGATACAGTAGCTATGGCTTTGTCTCACGCCAGTATGTCCACTGCGGCAACAGCAATAACAGAGGTTGAGGAACTTGATAATCCTAATGTCGTTAAAGTGGTTATTGATTCTGATGGATTTGCCCTCTATTTTTCAAGATCAACTATACCTTACCTCCGCGATGCGGTTGGAAAAAGCGCAGATGAGCGGCTAAAAATGTTCAATTATTTGAAACATCTCGGCATTTACGGATATAGAAAAGAGACATTGATGCAGCTGGTTAGACAACCAGTTTCGGCTCTTGAAAAGGCTGAACGACTTGAGCAGTTACGAGCGCTTGAGATGGGGATAAAAATTGCGGTTGTTAAAGTTGCCTGTCAAAATGTTGGTGTTGACACTCCAGAAGATGCAAAGCGGGTTGAAAAGATTCTTTCAAATAGAATTTAACCATTTCTGTTTTGAAAAACTCTGGCAAAGGTATTAGACTAATTTTATTTTAAGAAATGAAATACATTTTTGTAACTGGCGGGGTAATTAGTTCGCTTGGAAAAGGGTTGACAGCTGCGTCGCTCGGCACATTGCTTGAAGCGCGCGGGCTTAAGGTTAGTTTGCAGAAATTTGACCCGTATTTGAATGTTGACCCCGGGACGATGAATCCGTATCAGCACGGCGAGGTCTATGTGCTTGATGACGGGGCGGAGACCGATCTTGACCTTGGTCATTACGAGCGATTTACAAATGCCCGCCTCTCCCGTTTTAACAATCTTACGAGCGGTCAGGTTTACCAAACAGTTCTGGAAAAGGAACGACGGGGGGAATATCTTGGAAAAACAGTTCAGGTTATTCCACACGTTACGGGAGAGATTCAAAACCGCATTTTAGCAGTTGCAGAGCAGTCAAAGGCGGATGTATTAATAACTGAAATAGGTGGAACGACAGGCGACATAGAGGGGTTGCCATTTCTTGAAGCGATTCGCGAGTTTGCGCTTGATGTCGGTTACTCAAATGCAATCTTTATTCACGTCACTTACGTTCCGTATATAAAAACTGCCGGCGAACTGAAAACAAAACCGACCCAACAGTCGGTTGCAAAGCTCAGGGAAATTGGTATAACGCCGCATATTCTTGTCTGCCGTTGCGATAGACCGCTTGATAAGACGTTGCGTCAAAAGATATCAATGTTTTGCAATGTCCCTGTTGAAGCAGTTATTGAAGAACGAGACGTTGAACATACAATTTATGAAGTCCCGTTGATGTTGCAGCGTGAACATCTTGATGAACTTGTATGCAGACTGCTGAATCTTTCAACCCCGGTTTCAAACCTTTCGCACTGGCAGGAGATAATACGAAAAATAGTCGCCCCACGTTATAAAACACGGATCGCGGTTGTTGGAAAATATATTGAACTGCAGGACGCCTATAAATCGGTTTATGAAGCGGTAACCCACGGGGGAATCGCAAACGATTGCGGCGTTGATATTGTAAAAATAGATGCCGAGGAGTTAGAAGTGCAAGGTTCTGAATCTGCTTTATCAGGAGTTGGTGGAATACTTATCCCTGGCGGATTTGGCGCGCGGGGTGTTGAAGGTAAAATCCGCGCTGCGCGGTTTGCGCGGGAAAACAAAATTCCCTATCTTGGTCTATGCCTCGGTATGCAGGTTGCCGTGATTGAGTTTGCAAGAAATGTTGTAGGACTGAAAAACGCTCATTCAACCGAGTTTGACCCAGAAACACCGCATCCGGTGATTTCATTGTTAGATGAGCAGAAAAAGATAACTAAACTTGGCGGGACGATGAGACTCGGAAAACAGCCTTGCCAGTTAAAAAAGGGAACAATTGCCGAAAAACTTTACGGCTCTTTCATAATTCAAGAACGACATCGCCACAGATACGAGTTTAACAATGATTATCGCAAACGGTTTGAAGAAGCTGGAATGGTCTTTAGCGGAACTTCGCCAGATGGAGAACTTGTGGAATTAATTGAATTGCAAGACCATCCATTCTATGTCGCCTGCCAGTTTCATCCGGAATTCCTCAGCAAACCGCATAAGCCGCACCCATTGTTTACAGGTTTTATTGCGGCATCTCACGCGAAACTCTACGGTAAAAACGTTTAAACTGATTGTGGCAAATTTGTCTGCGATTAATCTAATAAAATGAACTATTCTGAAGCAGTTAAATTTTTATATGACCTAAGATTTTTTGGGGCTAAGTTTGGTCTGGAAAATACTTTTAGGCTTGCTGAACTCTGCGGAAATCCACAGGATGAACTGAATTTTATCCATGTTGCGGGGACAAATGGCAAGGGGTCAACTTGCGCAATGCTTGAAAGTATTTATCGCGCCGCCGGTTATAAAACCGGTCTTTTTACATCTCCGCATCTTGTTTCATTTTCGGAAAGAATTCAGATAAATCGCCAGCCGATTTCAGAAGAAGAAATCGTTAAATTGGTTAAACTAATGCAGTCGTTGCTAAAGCATTTTCCATCTGACCATCTGCCGACATTTTTTGAAGTCACGACTGTAATGGCGCTTTGTTATTTTTGCTTCCACGAATGCGACGTTGTGATCTGGGAAACCGGGATGGGGGGTAGGCTGGACGCAACAAATATCGTAACTCCAATCGCATCTGTGATTACAAGCATTGGACTTGACCACAAACAGTGGCTCGGTTCTACCACGGCTGAAATCGCAAGGGAAAAAGCCGGCATTATAAAGCCGCAAATTCCAATTCTAACTGCCGTTGACGATGAACAGGCTCTTGATGTGATAATTGAAACCGCATGGAAAAAAGGCGCGCCGATTTATCTTGTAACAAAAGAAGACACAATGTTGCCGCCGCTTGACGAGATTGAAATTCCCTTAAAAGGAGACCACCAGCGTTTGAACGCGGCGCTTGCAATTTCTTGCGTTAACGTTTCTCAAAATAGATTGCCGGTTTTTGAATCCGCAATTGTAGAGGGACTTTCAACGGTTCAATGGTCCGGGCGTTTTCAAGAGGTTAGAAGGGCAGGACAGATTTTCATTTTAGACGGCGCCCATAATCCCCAAAGCGCCAGCATTCTCAGGCAAACATTCCAATCAAGCAATTATAGCAACGCAGAGCAGCCAGCATTGATAATCGGTATTCTTGCCGATAAAGACGTTGCAGAAATCTGCAAGGAACTCGCTCCGATTACATCTCGCGTTTTTGCTGTTTGGACACCGAGTGAAAGATCAGCAAATCCAGAACAGATAAAATCCGAATGGCTTAAAATAAATCCAGATGCAAATGTTACAGTATGCAAGGATTTAAATACGGCTCTTGAATTAACAAAGGATTTTCAGACAATTTTAATAACAGGCTCGTTTTACCTCGTTGGCGAGGCGCTTGAAAAACTTGAAGTTTCTGTTGCCAATTCCCCTCTGGAGAGAAAACTAAACGAGTATAAAGTAATTACCTCAAAAATAATTTGAAAATCATTCATTATAATCCGAGTTCGCTTTCAATGAATGTAAGCCCAATTCGTCCTGTATTTATCTGTTACCGCCCAGAGGTTCAACGGATAAACCGAACGCCCCGCTTTAAGAAATCTGGCGCTGCCATCGGCAAAAGTAAAATTTGAACCACCAGACCCAGGCTTTGAACCGTTGTTGTGACGACTATGTTCAATCTGGTCTATGTCGTTTCCAACCCCCTGAAAAAAATCCATATGAACATGCGGAGAGTCTGTCAATTTTTCACCGAAGACGATTGTATCGCTCGGATATTTGATTGCATCCTGCTTCATCCCATATTCCCATTGATGGTTTTGAAACATTGCATATTCTTGCGGAGTTAAGTTGGATTCAAACCAGTCGTCCCACCCGTTAATAATATAACTCCTTGGCGCAAAATCGGCGGCGCTCATCCCAAACAGAGTAAGCAACTGACCTGTAAGGGCGTTCGTTTGCATTGCCTGAACAGTGTCGGTTGGGCACTTCAAAATAGATACATTTTGATAAAACGGCAACAATCTTGTCATCCACAACGGCGTTGCCCGTGGCGGAAATTGTCCTCCATTCTCATCCGCATACATTACAACCGCAAGACCGAGTTGCCGCATATTGTTAACGCAGGCTATTCTCTTTCCACTCTCTTTTGCGCGGGCAATCGCTGGCATTAAAAACGACGCCAGAATTGCTATAATTCCTATAACAACAAGCAGTTCAATCAATGTAAACGCTGCCGCTGCGGACTTACATTCATAAAAATCAGAATTTGATTTACAGTTTCCTGTTCGTTGTTTGGCGGTCATAATCATCATAATCTAATATATAAACACATAAGATTCCAATTTTGTTTCAATAGATAATAATATTTGAAAACAATTATTAATTAGACTATTTTATATAAGAGAGATGAATGCTATTTCCATAAATACAGAATTTGCGCCCGCGGAGAGAATACCATTAGAGATTGTGTATAAGCAGTCAGAGTCCATTGTAACACATCCATTTATACCTGATCTGCTTAATTCAATGCTCAATTTTGTCCTTATCCTTAATGAACATCGCCAGATTGTTTTTGCCACAGAAAATTTCCTCCAGTTTACCGTTGAAAAAGATTTAAAAAAAATTATTGGATTAAGACCGGGCGAGGCATTAGGTTGCATCCAATCAAGAAGAACAGAGTCTGGTTGCGGCACAACAAAATATTGCGCGGAATGCGGCGCGGTAAAAGCTATTTTAAGTTCGCTGTCCGGATACAAAGATTTGCAGGAATGTAGAATCACGAGGGTTATCTCAAGCAGACCCGAAGCCCTTGACCTGTTGGTCTATTCATCTCCGTTTAAACATAAAGGCGAAAAATATTGCATAATATCGTTTGTTGATATAAGTCATTTGCAACGCCGCAGAGCGCTGGAAAAATTATTCTTCCATGACATAATGAATTCCGCCAGCGGTTTGCATTCTCTATTAGAACAGGTTAAGGAAGATGCGCCGGAAGTTCTTCAACAAGATATTGAGGTCGCTCTTACCGCTGCCCACGATATTTTAGAGCAAGTCAAAATGCAGCGGGAACTGGTAATGGCTGAGAACAATGAACTAAAAATCACACCATATCCGGTCCACATTCACGATGTCTTTCAGGTGGTAATCTCGCAACTAAAAGCGCATTCAATTTCCAAAGACAGATTTGTCAAAATTAATGAAAAGTCGCAAAATGAGTTGATATTTACCGACCCCACGATTCTCAAACGGGTAATTTACAATCTTATAAAAAATGCCCTTGAAGCCATAACGATCGGCAAAACCGTGACGATTGGTGCAACCGCTGAAAAGGATTCTATTAACGTCTTTGTGCATAATCAGACTTTTATACCCGAAAAGGTGCAACTACAAATTTTCAACCGCTCCTTTTCAACAAAAGGCGATGGAAGAGGTATCGGCACTTATTCAGTCAAATTGCTCACCGAAGGCTATCTTCAAGGCAAAGTCTGGTTTGAGTCCACACCTGAAAAAGGCACCACGTTTTACATCAACCTCCCAAGAAAACTGCAAACCGAAGAAGAATATCCTGATAGCAGTATTAATGAGTAAGTATAGCGATTTATACCGATTAAACAGCAAAATATCCTGAGTAATACACTGATCATCCGCATTGATTATGTTCCAGTCGTTAGAATCCAAATTTATCTTGCGTTAGAATTGTGAATGTATTATATTAGCCAAGTTTATAAAAGTTATGAATGCTGCGCATTATCATATAGCGTTAACGCACGCGCCGTTAATGGGAATTGTTTCAGGGTTTTGTCTGATTGTTGCGGGCATTATCCTAAAAAATGAAACATTAAAAAAAACTTCGCTCTGGTTTTTTATTGTTTCTGCGGCGATTGCCGTTCCGGTTTATCTTTCAGGACAGGGTGCAGAAAAAGTTTTAAAATCTTTTTTGACAAATATATCTGACGAGATAGAGCAGCACGAAGAGATGGCTTCTATTGCATTAGGCGGTTCAATTGTTCTTGGAGTTATTGCAATTATTTTTGCAATTCTATTTAGAGGAGAACGCCAATTTAGAACCGGATTTGCGCTGGTTATCTCTTTAATTGCGCTGATTGTTATCGGGTTAACGGGCTACACGGCGAATCTTGGCGGCAAAATAAGACACATAGAAATACGGGAATCTAACTAATTTCCGAACAGGATTTTATCAATCATCTATAAAGGATTTGGGTTTTGCGCCAGTCTTTGTCTTTGTCGTGTCCGTATTGGTAGACGCGCGGGCGTCGTTCGCGCAACCTGAGCGACTCAACACCGAGGTAATAACCTTCAGAACGCGAATTTTTCCCTACGCATTCAAGTTTTAAAGTATATTCTCCCGGCTCAAGCCAGCAATCAAGCAGGTGGAATTCTCTATTTTGAACTGTGTCGGAGTAAAAGTCTAATACACCGCCGATTTTTACCCCGTTTAGATATGGTTGGTATTTTCCGAAGTCATAGGATGTTGTGCCGTTAATCAACAAGCGGAGTGGTTCTTTTTTATGTATAGTGAAAGGAATTTCAATCCAGGCATTTTCTGCCGATAATGGTTTATAAAGCAGTTGTGGTGTGGCATAGAGGTCTAATTTTTGTGAAATTGCGTCGCCGGAGCCGTGGCGGCTTATATAATCTCTGGCATAAACGATTATTTTATCAATGTTTGGAAGGCGTCTGGCTTTCGCATCCGGAACTGGCTCTTTGAATCTTGGTTTGCCTGTTTGGTACCAGAAAGCGACACTTGAAATATCGTCTTCGCGTTCGTTCCAGCTTGTGGATTTGTAATCTGGATTTTCATCGGGCGAAACCCAGCCGTAATGTTCAAAAGAGACTTTAATAGATTTTGTGAAAACTATCGGGTCATTTATATGCCAGCGGTAGGCGCTTGTGTGTCCGCCGACAATTCCCCACTGGTCAAAATATGGGACGCCAAAATACGGTGTGCTTGTTTTTTTTAGCCCCCAGGCTGAAAGAAAATAATCCTCCGTGCCAGTTCCCCAGATGGACGGAATTGTTTCGCCATCTATATAAATCTTTTCATCCCCCTCGCCGAACCATGCAGGGCTGCGGGTTCTAACCGCAAGGACTGTTCCGACGTAATGACCTCTCCCTGAGGTTTCAAGCACGACATAGTCCTTGCCGTTTTGCGCCGGGTATTCCTGACGGTATCTTGCGTAAAAATAAGGCGTGTTTTTTGGAAGTGATTTTAATTTTATCCAGTCAATATTGTAGTAAAGGAGGCTTATTGGTTTATCGCTTTGATTGACTACTTGGATTTTAGCGGATTTTCTGAATGGCATTCGCCAGAAACAGTTGTATGAATCGCCATCTTCAACTATGACCGGCAGGCTAATAACTTCGCTTCGTTTTCCGAAGCAATTAGCAAAGAAATCGCCGAGCGGAGTTTCAACTGCTGGTTCATCATCGTCGTCCCAATACATTTTCAAAAGCATTTCTTGATGATTTGCCGAGCCATTTGGAGCCCAGTGTTGTGGTTCTGGTCCTAAAAATGTTATCCAGATATGAGTGATTACTCCTGGACCTTTTACATCTAACAAAGTATGAGTTTTGCCCGGCGCAACACGAAAATTATCAAAGTTGCTTCGTTCATCTTTATCTCCGCGTGGCGGGGCATTAGGGTCGTATTTTTCATCAGCGCCGGCTCGCATAGTTGACGTTGCGCGCATACTCTTGCCTTCCTGTAATTTTGCTAAATCATCAAGGATTCCGCAAAAACAGGAAATTTCTGAAATTAAGACTACGGAAATTAGAGAAAATATTCTTAAACTATTTAACTTCATATTCATAACATTGTTGTTTTTACTCGCTACCTGAACAGATTTTGCGCAATAAATATATTTAGCGCTATTTTGACGATTTTAAGCATTTGTCAAACCAGTCGGCGAACGTTTCAAGATCGACAGTTTGATTCATCCAGCCGTGTCCGGCGCCTTTTTTGACTATGAGTTTGGCGTCAACGCCTGCGTTTTTTAATTTAGCAATCATAGTTTCAGATTGTCGCAGCGGGACGAGGTTATCTTGATCGCCGTGAACAATCAGGGTTGGCGCGTCAGTCGAATCTACGTGGTAAATCGGCGAAATAGATTTTGTAATTTCTATTAATTTATTTTCATTTGTCACTCGTTGCCACATATTTAAATCGGTGTTTAATTCGTGATAATCAAACGCTGGTCTGAATGGCTTTCCGATATCCATTGCGTTTAAAATTGGTTTTCCATTTTCAAGCCAGTTCAAAAAATCTGTTGGCGGGAAGAAACAGGCAATGGCTTGAACTTTTGCCGACACACGGTCAATCGGGTCTCTGGCGTTCGGGTCAGCATCGTCGGCTGCTGTGCCTAAAAGTAGTGAGAGATGTCCACCGGCTGAACCGCCTGTTGCGCCGAGTTTTGATGGATTAATATCAAAGACTTTTGCGTTGTATCTAACAAAACGAACTGCCCTTTTTACATCTTCAAAAATTTCTGGAATTTGAAATTTTGGCTGACTGCCGTGAACAACCGCGAATACAGTGTAACCTCTTTCAACCAACGGGCGATAGAATTCCGGTCGTATGGCTTCGTGCGCGCTGAAATAACCGCCGCTGATTATAGCGATTATACCCAGTCCGTTTGAATTTTGCTTCGGTTTTATAACATCCAATGTCAACGCCGTTCCGTATTTTCTGCCGTAAATTACGTCTTGGATACGGATATAGAATTCGCCTTCGGTGACAGAATTTGAAAAATTGTTTATCGCAATTGGCAATTTCTGCGCATTTACAGAGGAACATATCGGATTAAAAAATAAGATTAGGATGAAATACAAAATATCTAGGTGAATGTATTTTGAACTTATTAATTTCCCGATTTTCATAACTCTATTATGGTAATCCAGATTTGATTTGTAAATACTAAATCGGATTTTAAACCGTTTTACGTATTAATTAAAATGGCGGGGATTATATGAGAAATCGAAGTTTCAAATATGTTCTAATTATTTGTCTGGTAAAAAATTTTGGTTTATATTTCTTGAATTACTTATATGAGATGCATTGTCACGGCAGGTCCAACTTACGAAAAACTGGACGAAGTCCGCAGAATCACAAATTTTTCAACTGGCGAACTTGGCTGTAAACTTGCCGACGCCCTTACAGCAGCCGGTCATCACGTCACGCTTCTACTCGGTTCACAATCAACCTATAGAAATGTATCTCATCAAGTAAATGTGAGAGAATTTACCACTTCGGAATCGTTAAAAAACGTTTTTCGCGAATTGAGCGATAGTGGATATAAAGCCGTATTTCACGCTGCAGCTGTTTGCGATTATAAGATTGGCAGAGTCTTTGATAGAGATGATGACGGGAACTTGCTGGAAATAAAATCGGGCAAATATCAGACATCTATGGGGAGATTGCTGGTTGAACTTGTTCCAACTGAGAAAATAATTTCAAAACTGAGAGGCTGGTTTCCAGAAGCCATTATAGTCGGCTGGAAATATGAAGTTGACAGACCAAAAGTATCGTTAATTGATATATCCAAAAGACAGATTGAAGAAAATAAGACCGATGCCTGTGTTATGAACGGACCTGCTTATGGTAAAGGTTTTGGAGTGTTGTCTAAACAGGGTAGTTTACTTCATTATGATACTAAAGAGGCACTAATTGACGGGTTAGTCGACTTTTTAAAAATCGTCAAATAACTACAACCGTGCCATAACATAGAGAAGCAAAAACGATCGTTCTATTCTTTGCCAAATAGGGCGTTATGCAAACCTGGCATTGGTTGATTTTTTAACGGGTCAAAATATCTGAAATCGTATTTCCAATCATAAATTGACCAGCCGATATTTGCTTCTTCAATTGTTTTTCTAACTTGAAAATAATATTTTGACCGAGAATTTTCATCAGTGATTGAAGATGCGCCGAATCCGGCAATATAAACCGGTCTGCCAAGATAATCTGACCATTGTTTTGCAATGTTAATGAAAAAAGAGAATGAAATTTTTGAGCACGGATTTATGGCTTCTGGGAGTTTGTTATATCCAGTCAGAAACTCCTTAATCTGGAATGGCAAATCTTGCGCGATTGCCGCTGGTTTGTTCGGCGGGGCAGGGAATACAAGTCCTCTCACATTCTTTAAATCTATTCCGTTGATTGATAGCCCCTGATGAGTGAAATAAATCGGTTCAAAAATTTTGACCGCTGCAATCAGATTATCATCCTCATAAGGAAAAACTAATTTTCCAAGATTATCCACAGAAGATTCAGGCGGGTCAATAAATAGAACGCGTTCGTGGTTTAACTCTCTTATTAAGCTAATGGTTTGGTTGTAAATTTGATTAAGCGATTTGGAATCAATTGACGCGGCAGGCGAATCAATTAATTCAAAGGCAAGATTCCTAGGATAGAGATTATAGAATTCAGATAACTGTTTCCAGACTGTGAAAAAGGTGTTTGTTGTTTTTAATGGGTCTTTCCGGAATTCCTCAAAGTTAGACCAGCAGAGAATAACGTTCAAATCATTCAGAAACGCGTTTGTAATCAGGGTTTCAAGTTTGCTAAATACTGCGGGATTCAATGTGTAATTATTCGTAGGGTCGGCGTAAAAGTGGAATGCAACGGGGATGCGAATATGGTCAAAACCTTCGGATTTTATCATTTGAAAATCGGTGTGGATATATGGATCGTTGGCGATTTGCTTTGGCTCTAATTCAAGAAAGTGAGTGAGATTAACTCCGCGCATAAATTTTTTTGCAAAAGAATGGGCTGGCGTAGTTTTAGATACTATTCGTCTCATTACATTATCTACTAAAGACGGCAGAGACCTGGCTCGAACTGTCAGGGTTATTTTAGAACCTTTTTTGACATTGAAATTTGTTTCAAGGGTTTTATTGAACGATGTTCTTGCGTAATACCTTCCTTCAAGCGGAGGCATTGGACCGGAGTTTGCAACACCGCCTCTTGAAATCCATCCAGCAGGTTGATTTCCTTTTGCCTCTTCAAATCCGCCGTTGACAATTTCCGCCCCTGTGACCTCTATTTTATCCCATAAATTCTCTTCTCTGAAATAAACTCCGTTGCTGTTTTCCTCATAAGGGGCGCTTAAAACAAGGCTAACCACGCCGTCAGATTGCGGCTCAAACTGCATACAAAACTCATTCCAACTAAAATAATTAATGGGGAATTTTATCTTTAACCCGTCATAATAATTTGTGGTTTTAACGAGTTTGAATCTTTCAACGCTTCCACGAGGTGAAATTCTTAATTCATTTGTTACTACACCGACAGAGGTTGAGAGTAATTCAAACTGAGCATACTCAGCCATTTTATAAGGTTGTTTTATCTGGGTAAAATTGGTTAAAACAGCGCCGAACAGGTTAATTTCTGTCAGTATTGATATCCAGTACCAGAGAAATAATGTTGCGATTAGTTTTCTTATCATATTGTAAATGTGGCAACTTTTAGATTTTAATCACGATTATTTTTAATTATGTTTAGTTCAATTTCACTCTGTTTACATTATAGAAATTTAATTGATTACGTAAATATTTTGATTTTTATTTTAAAATTATGTTAAATTCTCTTGCATTGAGTCGGAAATAGTGTCAATAAAATATTAGGAACCGTAAATTTAAAGCTGTGGAGCCAACACTGATAGTAGGATTTGCTGAAATGGAACTTGGCTATATCTGGCGGCAAGCAACACCAGAAGCCAAAGCCATTATTATTTTCCTTGTGTGTTTTTCAGTGCTCGCCTGGTCTATTATAGCTTCAAAAGCCATACAGATGAAGCGAGGAAAGAAATTGAACCGCCTTTTTTCGGAAGCATACCAGAAACAAAATAACGTGCTTCAGATTTATAATAATAATATTGAGGTTGATGGCTGTCCGCTCTATACTGTTTACCGTCAGGGATGTCAAATTTTAGATTCAAGGTTGAAATCTAATCCGCATTCAAGGAATGGATATATTTCGTTAAAGTCAATGGAGCACGTAAAGCGGGCGCTGGAGGCAGCAGTGGCTCAGGAGGCTTTAAAACTTGAATCCGGTTTAATTTTCTTGGCGATTGCTGTAAGCGGCGCTCCTTTTCTTGGGTTGCTCGGTACTGTTTGGGGGGTTATGAGCACATTCGCGCACGTGGGAATGGCTGGCGAAGCAACTTTAACAGCAATGGCACCGGGTGTGGCTGCCGCTCTTATAACTACCGTTGCCGGGTTGCTCGTGGCTATTCCATCAATGTTTGGATACAACTGGCTCGTTCATAATTTAAGAGTAATGACAGTTGAGCTTGATAATTTTGCGCAAGACCTCGCCTCCAAAATGGAAGCTGAGTATCTTAAAGATGAATAGTTTTAGAAAACTAAAATAGCTGGTTGAAATGAGACGTTATTCACAACGCAATTCGTTGGTCACATTGAGCGAGATAAACATCACGCCATTGCTTGACCTCGCGTTTGTGTTGTTGATCATATTCGTTATAACAACCCCTTTGCTTGAAAAGAGCATAACCCTTAAATTGCCAAAGGGGGGCGAAGCGATGCGTTCACCAAACAAAAATGATTTGAAAACTGTTGAGATTACCGCGCAGGGCGAATTCAGGCTCGGCGGGCGTCGTATGACAGTACAGCAGATTGAGATGGAATTGGTTGCCGCATTTCAGGCAAATCCCAATACCCTTGTTGCCATTCGAGCCGATGAACGGGCGCCTTACGGTTATGTGGCGGCTATTTTAGACGCCTGCCAGCGCAGAGGCATAACAAGATTTGCTTTAAAAACTTTTCCAGAACCAAAGCGATGAACCACGCCATAAAGATATGGATAAAATACAAAAAAAATGTTTGATTGGTTCGTTCTTCTTTCACGCTGCATTGTTGGCGAGCGTCGCTTTGTTTGCCGGTTTTTCAAGAAAATCGCAGGATTATGAGACTTTTACACAGATTACAATTGTTGACCTTGATAAAGTGCTGGTTACCGACGGACCAACAAGAGGCGGCGGAAGCGGCACTCTCCCTCCTGTGGTAACCCCGCCTCAACCTAAACCTGTCCAGCAACCACAGCCAACCCCACAACCGGCCCAAATGCCAAAACCGGTAATAAAATCGCCTGAACCTGTTACTCCTGAGCCGCCGTCGCCGCCAGCAAGTTCACAGAAAAAACCGCGCGCGGTTGAACCAGATGATAGCAAGGACGATGTTTCAGTTGATGGTAAATTGCCTCCAAAGAAAAGCTCGGGAATAAAAATCAGCACAAACCTCGTGGTGAGAAAAGGTTCAAGCGGGACAAAAGGGACAAGCGCTTCTGTAGCCTCAACCAAAGGCGGAACGAGCAAGGTATATGAACAATTTAATTCAGCAATTCAAAATATTAGCGCCGGGTTGACAAGCGGCGGATTACATATAAACGATATCCCTGGCTTTGGCGGGGGCGGCCCTGCGATGATTAATTACACGCAATTAATTATGAACCTCTTTGACAGAGCATGGACTCCGCCATCTGAAATAACCGATGAAAACTTGATAACAGAAGTTCGCATTATCATTCACAAAACAGGAAAGGTTGTTTCGGCAAGGATAACAAAGCGGTCAGGCAACGCCGCAATGGACGCGTCAGTCCAGCGCGCGCTTGATTCAATTGAATCGGTGCCGCCATTTCCTTCGGAAGCAAGGGATTTTGAAAGAACTTTTAATATTCAATTTAATCTTAAATCAAAATTAGCTAGAGGATGAAACGATGAAATGTTTATTTAATAGGTTGTTTGTAGCCGCGGTTATAACAACGATGTGCGTCAATCTTAATTTGATTGCGCAGAATGAAGAGCATAAAATCGTAATTGAAAAATGGGCAGACCCGTCAAAAGAGATTCCCATCTCGTTAAGCGGATTTTCCGGCGAGGTTGCCGCAACGCTTAAATTTGACCTTGAAGTGATGGGTTGTAAAATTGTTGGTCCCGAAGCGGCTTCTTATACCCTTGAAGGCAGCAACGCAGGCAACGTTCAGGGCAGACTCTTCATATCTAAAACAAAAAACCAGTTGTTGGGAAAGGCTTATTCCGGAGGGACACTTCGTTCACAGGCTCACGCCCTTGCCGACGATGTAATCTTTGCTTTAACAGGTGTAAAAGGAATAGCGCAGACAAAGATTGCGTTTAAGGTGGATTTTGGTTCAACAAGCGAAATTTTCATATCAGACTTTGATGGTTATAACGCAATTCAGGTTACAAAAGATAATTCAATTGTTGCCGCGCCCTGCTGGATTCCGGGAAGTATGGCGCTTGTGTATAATTCCTATAAATCGGGTTTTCCCGATATCTATTCGCACGAGCTTAACACAGGCGTTAGAAAGGTGATTGCCAGATATTCAGGTTCAAATATTTCGCCAGCGGTTTCGCCAGATGGCAAACGCGTTGCAATGATTTTAAGTAAAGGAGGCAGTCCGAATCTCTATGTAGCAAATATAGATGGCAGCGGATTGCAAAGACTCACCTCAACAAGGGAAGGGGAATCAAGCCCCTGCTGGTCGCCAGATGGCAAAACAATCTGCTTTGCCTCGCGCGCCGGGGGCGCGGCAGCCCTTTATACAATCCCCTCCACTGGAGGCCAGATGAAAAGATTGCAAACCATTGGCGCTATTAACGCCACAGAACCGGACTGGTCGCCAGATGGGACAATGATTGCTTTTACGGCGCAAATGGGGGGATTCCAGATTTGCATTGTGCCGGCAACTGGCGGAGAAGCCAAAATCCTTACCTCAGGCGCAGACCCGTCCTGGGCGCCAAATTCAAGAACGATTATCTTTACCCGTAATACAGCTCGCGGGGCTCGCGGTTTGTCTTTACTTGACGTTCACACAAAAAAGGTAAAGGATTGCTACCGTGTTACCGGAAGTTGTTCCCAACCCAGTTGGGCAAAATAATTTTGTTTTATTTTTATTCAAAATAACTTATTAAATGAAATACTAATATGAAAGTGATAAAATATACTGAATTTGTTTTAGTAGCATTAGCGGTTATCGTTGTAGCAGCAGGATGCAAACGAAAACCACAGCCACCGTTAACTTATATTCCCGGGATTTCAAAACCGATCACAAACGAGGTCACTAACTTTGGAAAAGAGGGCGTTGGAGGCGTAGGGACAGAAACAACGACTGCTATCCCATTGCCACCGCCAACCACAGCGAGCGAAAATGTCCCTCTCGGCAACAGAGATTTGATTGAGGGTATGATACCAGATAGAGATACCTTTAAAGCAAACACGGTCTATTTTGATTTTGACCGTTCTACGATTCGCCCGTCCGAGAAAAGCAAGATTGAGGCGGTCGCCGCAGTTTTAAAACAGAAGCCCGAGACAAAAGTGCAGGTTGAAGGGCATTGCGATGAACGCGGCACCGAAGAATACAACCGCGCCCTTGGTGAACGCAGAGCGCTTGCAGCGCGAGAGTATTTGATTAATTTAGGTATAAGCGGAGATAGAATTTTCACTATCAGTTATGGTGAAGATAAACCGGCAGACCCAGGACACAACGAAGCGGCTTGGGCAAAAAATCGTCGCGCCGAGTTTATTTTGCTGCTCCCGAAATAATTAAATTGACGTTTTTGGTAATTAAAATGTAAAAATATAAAGCAAGTTGAATTAATATGAAGACAATTAAGAAAATTGGATTTTTAGCGATATGCATATTACTGGCAGTAGCCACAACGAGTTGCAAGAGTTCTAAAAAGGAACCAACCGTTACTAAATTGCCTGAAGGCGCATCTACAACAGGAGCCGGAACAACGTCTCCAAATATAGAACAAACCACGCCTCCAATTCAGCCGGGCGGAACGCCATCCGCGACAGATTTGACAAAAATGCAATCTTCAACCGACCTCCCGGACGCAAAGGGGCTGGAAAATATGATACCGGATAGAGAGTTTTTTAAAGCCCAAATCGTCTATTTTGATTTTGATAGGTCAACTATAAAAGATAGTGAAAAGTCAAAACTTGATTTTGTGGCAAAATATTTAAAGGAAAATAGCGAAACAAAAATTCAAGTAGAAGGTCATTGCGACGAACGAGGGACAGAAGAATATAATCGCGCCTTGGGCGAACGCAGAGCTCTCGCAGCAAGAGAGTATTTGATCAATGCTGGCGTCTCAGGCGCGCGTATTTATACAATAAGTTATGGGGAAGATAAACCTGCCGACCCAGGTCATAACGATGCAGCCTGGGCAAAAAACCGTAGATGCGAATTCGTCTTATATCGTCCTAAAAAGTAACAAATATTCTTTGAACAATTTGTAACTCTCTTAAGTCTAATGTGGTATTGTTATTGAGGGATAAAAAGTAACTTTTTTAAAAAGGCTTTTATAGTCGTATAGTGAATAAAAGAAATATATGAAAATATTAATGACATTCGGAATGCTTGGATGGCCTGAAATAGTGGCAATCCTTGTAATTGTATTGATCCTGTTTGGAGCAAAGAAAGTGCCTGAATTGATGAGGGGACTCGGTCAGGGAATCAAAGAATTCAAGAAGGCGTCGCGTGAGGTTCAAGACGAGATTCAGCGAGAAATTGAATCTGAACCGCCACCAGAACCTCCCAAAAAAACTGTAGCCAGCAATCAGCAAAATAATGCTGCTGCAAAAAGCGCTCAAGGCGAGAATAAAGCCTCTTGATTTAAAACTGTTCCGATTTAATGGAGAGAGAACCTGATGCTCCTCGTCAAACTGACTCCAGGATACAGGGCGAATTAAATTTAAACGATTCTACTAATAGCGGCCTGCAAAAACAGGAATCGCAGGAGAATCAGCAAATTCGTCCTGAAGAACCGGAGAGTTCTGTCTTTGAATCTTCCAGTAACAACTCAAACAATGTTGAAAAAAAATCTGTTGAACAGGTTGACCGCCAATCTCAAGAGGAGCAGAAAGTAGATTCAAATCCATCACAAGAGAGTTCAGATAACGAAACTCAAAAAGACGATAACTCTTATACATACAATCCGGACTATCCATACTATAGTCCGGAACAAACTACCACAGAAGCAGAAACAAAGCCGGAGCAAAACCACTACGATGCTACGACTGAGGAATATAATTACAATCCCTATACAAACGATTCAGGCAGCGGCGAAGGGGGTGAGCCTCCATCCGAAGATTCAGATAACGGCGACGGCGGCGACGAGGAAGAGGGCGGGGGCCCGGTGAAACCATTTCTTGAGCACCTTGAAGACCTGCGCTGGACGCTTGTCAAATCCGTAGTTGCTATTATTTTAGGAATGTTAATCTGTCTTGTAGCCGGGAAATATCTTGTAGCGTTTTTAATGTGGCCTCTTGAAACTGCCGAAAAATATCTTTTGTCCAATAAAAATGAAGTTGTCGTAATGCTGGGAACAAATGTAATCGCGCGAGGTAATGCAGATGAGATGGGTATAAAACAAATTATCGGCACCAATTCATCAGGCGTTTTACATATTATCCCATTGCAGATAGGCACTAACACCATCCTCGCGTTACAACCCGGCTTAAACGAAAAACCACCGGTGAATAAAGCAGTCGTTATAAAAAATTATAGTCCGATTGAAGGTATAATGGTCGCATTACAACTGGCGTTATTTGGCGGAATCACCATTTCATTTCCGTTTGTAATGTATTTCATAGGCCAGTTTGTTTTACCCGCGCTGAAAGTGAATGAAAAAAGGATTTTATTTAAAGCAGTTGGATTCAGCGGCGGTCTGTTCTTGCTCGGTGTGGCGTTTTGTTATTTCATACTTGTGGTATTCGCGCTTGGCGCTACTGTGCAGTTCTCCCAGTGGCTGGGCTTTGGAGCCGACGAATGGCGCGCCGACGCTTATATTAGCTTCGTTATTAAATTTATGCTCGGTATGGGGATTACATTCCAATTGCCTGTTATCATTCTCCTCCTTGTAAAAATAGGCATTCTTGATTATGAAAAATTGAAAAAATTCCGCTCTTATGCTTTCGTCGCAAATTTAACCATTTCAGCAGTCGTAACTCCTTCAGGCGACCCATTCACAATGCTAATTATGGCTCTGCCTTTGCACCTGTTGTACGAAATAAGCACTTTCGTAGCTTGGTATTGGCAGAGAAAAGAACTCAAAAAAGCCCAGCAGGAATCTGCCTAACATTTTTTCTTATATTCTATTATTAGGTTTGGCAAATACTCCATTATTGTAGTATTAGTAAAATAGGCTATGAACTTAATCCTGACAGAAATAATTACAACCAGACCGAAATCACATTAAAACCGATAAAACATATTGAACATCAATAAACATAAATAATATGATTGACATACTAATGATTAAGTTTATATTACTGTCCAATTATGAGGGTTAATAACCTGATTATAGTTTTATTTAACTTGTTTTTAATAACTTTTGCCTCCTTGCGCCTCAACGGGCAAGAGGTTGAATTGCTGCATATTTCTTATGACCCGACTCGCGAATTATTCAAGCAGTATAATGTTCTTTTTAGCGATTATTACTATAAAAATACAGGAATTAAGGTTAACGTTTTACAATCCCACGGTGGTTCAGGAAAACAAGCCCGGGCAGTCATAGATGGACTACGGGGTCATATAGTAAGTCTTGCCCTTGAATATGACGTTATGATAATTGCCGAACACGGTTTTATAAAAAATGGCTGGTATGGCGGCGCATCGGGCAAACCGTCGCCATTTTATTCAACAATTGTATTTATGGTTAGAAATGGCAATCCCAAAAAGATAAAAGATTGGGACGACCTTGTAAGAAATGATGTTGCGGTAATAACGCCAAACCCAAAGACCTCAGGGGGAGCGCGATGGAACTTTTTAGCAGCGTGGGGATTTATGAAAATTATTCGCGGCGCGAGTGATTCCGGGGCAGAATTTTTTATACGAAGGCTTTATGCAAATGTGCCGGTTCTGGATACAGGGGCAAGGGGGGCTACGACAACTTTTGTTCAAAGAAAAATTGGCGATGTTTATATCTGCTGGGAAAATGAGGCGTGGCTCGCGTTAAAGGAATACGGGACTAACGAACTTGAAATAGTATATCCATCCGTATCAATTTTGGCTGAGCCCTGTCTTGCAGTTGTGGATAAAAATGTTGATAGAAATGGAAAAGAGACACGTCGCGCCGCAGAAGAATATATCAATTATTTATTCTCACTACCGGCTCAAGAAATAATCGCAAAAAATTACTACAGGCCATCAAATCCCGAAGTCTTTAAGAAATATCCGCAAATATTTCCGCAAATACGACTTTTCACAATTAAAGAAGTTGCCGGGGATTGGAAAAACGCGCAGAAAAAATTTTTTGGCGAGGACGGAATTTTTGACAGAATTCACAGACCTTGATAGATGAAATAATTGAGAATGTGTTTTAAAAATTGAATGTGAAAACGACTCGATAAATGTTGAAGCGACAGAATCCATTGCCAGGTTTTGGATTGTCTCTGGGCTATACGATAATGTATTTGACCGTTATAGTCCTTTTGCCGCTTTGCGCGCTTATAATTAGGGCTTCTGGATTAAGTCTTGAAGAGTTCTGGCATTGGACGACAAACGACAGGGCGCTGGCTGCGTATAAACTAACTTTTGGCGCTTCATTTATCGCCGCGCTATTGAATTCTATCTTTGGAATTATGACTGCGTGGGTGCTTGTTAGATATGATTTTTTCGGGCGGAGATTGCTTGATGCTCTGGTTGATTTTCCGTTTGCACTCCCGACGGCTGTTGCTGGATTAACTCTGGCTGAACTTTTTTCATCAAAGGGTTGGCTGGGCAAATTTCTTCTGCCTTTAGGTGTGCAGGGTGTGTTTAGTCAATTAGGGGTTGTGATTGCGCTTACCTTTGTTGGTATGCCATTTGTGATTCGCAGTCTTCAACCGGTGATTGAGTCTTTAGACGTTGAAATTGAAGAGGCTGCCGCAATACTTGGAGCAAGCAGAACGAGAACATTTTTCTCGGTAATTTTTCCAATGCTTTTGCCAACAGTCATTACCGGCTTTGCGCTTGCGTTTGCACGGGCTGTCGGCGAATACGGTTCAATCGTATTTATTTCTGGAAATATCCCGTACAAAACCGAGATTGCTCCGGTGTTGATTGTTATGAGACTTGAAGAATACAACTATGCTGGGGCGACTGCGATTGCAATCGTTCTGCTGATAATTTCATTTTTGCTGCTGGTGTTGATTAACTGGCTTCAAAGCTGGTCTCAGAAATTTATGGAATGATAGAAATATGGCGGGAATAGTTACAAGACATCAATCAAAGCAAATAGCAGCCAGGCGGCGGTTAATTGAAGGTTCACCTGTAATAAAATGGTTTTTGATAATCATTTCACTTGTTTTTCTTGGAACGTTTTTGCTTCTGCCGCTTTTAAATGTATTCGCGCAGGCTCTTAGCAAAGGATTTTCCGCATACTTTAAATCATTGACTTTGCCGGAAAGCGTTTCGGCAATAAAAATGACATTGATAATTGTTGGCATTTCAGTTCCTTTAAATATTCTGTTCGGCATATCAGCTGCCTGGGCGATAACAAAGTTTAAGTTTCCGGGAAAAACGCTGTTGTTAACATTTATTGATCTGCCATTTTCAATCTCGCCTGTGGTCGTTGGGTTAATGTATGTATTGCTTTACGGTTTGCAGGGGCATCTTGGACAATGGTTAGACCAGAAAGATATTCAGATAATCTTCAATGTTCCGGGTATGGCGCTTGTGACAATTTTTGTAACTCTGCCATTTGTGGCGAGAGAGTTAATTCCCATAATGCAATCAGCCGGAGTTGAACAGGAACATGCTGCTTTAACTCTGGGCGCAAGCGGCTGGCAAACATTCTGGCACGTTACGCTACCGTCTGTAAAATGGGGGTTGTTATACGGAGTTATTCTTTGCAACGCCCGGGCTATGGGCGAATTTGGCGCCGTTTCAGTTGTCTCGGGTCATATTACCGGGCGAACCGACACAATGCCGCTTATGGTTGAAAAATTTTATAACGATTTTAACAGCGTGGCGGCTTTTTCATTATCAAGCCTATTAGCGTTCCTTGCTTTGCTAACTCTGTTTGTCAAGACGTGGCTTGAATGGCGCGAGTTTAGAGATAAAAAAGAAGTCAAAAAACCGGTTGGATAAAATGTAAAAACTTAGATTGTGCTTGAAATATGAGCATAGAATTAAAAAATGTTACAAAATATTACGGTGAATACCCTGCGGTATTTAACGTGAATTTTTCTGTAAATGAAGGGGAGTTGATTGCCCTTTTAGGACCGAGCGGAAGCGGCAAGACAACAGTTCTCAGGTTAATTGCTGGTCTTGAAGTCCCTGATGAGGGTGAAATTTTCATTCGCGGTAAAAAAGTCAACAACGTTCCCGTGCAACAACGAAACATCGGTTTTGTTTTTCAGAGTTATGCACTGTTCAAAAGTATGACGGTTTATGAGAATATTGCATTTGGACTTAAGATTAAGAAGTGGAGGAATTCAGAGATTGAAAATCGCGTAAAGGAGTTACTATGCTTGCTTGACCTTGAAGGCCTTGATGAGCGCTATCCACACCAATTATCAGGGGGGCAGCGTCAGAGGGTGGCAATCGCGCGAGCGTTAGCTCCAAAACCGAATGTGTTATTACTGGATGAACCGTTTGGGGCTGTGGACGCAAAGATCAGGCAAGAACTTCGCGAATGGCTTGTTCATCTTCATTCAGACCTTAACGTTACTACAATATTCGTCACCCACGATCAGGAAGAGGCAATGGAGGTTGCAAATAGAATTGCAATATTTTCAAAAGGACATCTGGAACAGATAGGCAGTCCAAGAGATGTTTATGAAAAGCCGGCGAACGAATTTGTAGCGCGATTTATAGGGGTAATGAATGTCCTGGAACTTGAAGTGCGCGATGGAATTGCGCGGCTTGGAGAGATTGAATTTCCAAATCACGGTCAGGCTGATGGACAGAAGATAAGAATCGGTTTTAGACCCTATGCTGTTCAGGTTTCAAACGACGTAAATCGCTATCAATATAAGGCGATTCTCAAGCACACTTATTTTCTTGGCGTTATGCTGCGACTTGAACTTGAACTGCCAAGCGGACTTATCATCAAGGCAAGGATGTCAAAGGAAGAATATACATTGCTCGGTTTACAGGATGGGAAGATGGTTTCATTTCAAATAAAACAATATCGGGTTTTATCAAAGGAAGGCAATGAATTGCCTGAAGAGGTAGCGGTTGTTTATGATGTTCCGTTTACAGGTGGCGAGGGTATCTGATTTGTCCCCATAAATGGGGACTGTTGCGATTTTTAAAAAGTCTTATATTAATCTCAGAATTTGAATTTGTGTGTTGTGTGTGGAGACGGATAAGGGCAGTTGTGCTTGAAGTTTTCATAGGTAAAGGGCTGGTCGGATGACCAGCCCTTTCTGTTTAGAGATGCTTGTTTCTTTATTTCGCAGGCTTTAATTGTATAGATTTAAGATTTACAGGAGTCCATCCTTCCTTAATAGGTTTGACCGTCAGAGTATGCTTGCCCTGCGGTAGTTCCAGTGTCCCAATTTCAATTGTTTGGAATTTCACATAGTCGCCTGTGTTTGGAAACTTTGCCTTAATTGTATTATTACCCGTTGCAATTTCAAAACTTGCAGACCCCTGGCTTGCAACCTGCGCGGTAACATTAAATGTTCCCGGCTTTGTAATTTCAATTTGCCATTCAGCATAATCGCTCGGATTTGTCCAGTAGCCGAGATTATCTTTTCCCCCACCGGATTCGTATTTAAGATTTTCTCCGTGAATAATCGCCTCGGTTGCGGGTAATTTTACCGAGCCATCATTAGCCTGTTTTATTAAAATGACCTGTTCAACATCTGGAACGCCGTTAATTTTTAGCACTATAGTTGACGAAATCTCATCAGGAGCAGTGTTTGGCACACTGATAGCAACACCATCGGGTGTGTTTTTGGCAGTCAGCTTATTTCCATTCGCCAGCAATGAAGCAGAAATAACACTGTTTTTTAAACCCGGAACAAGCAGGGTGCCATCGGTGGGCCAATCAAAAACGTGGAGATAAAGAGTAGTTTGGTCTCCATTAATCTTTTTAGTGCAACGTCCCCATGATAATTTTCTAAAAGGACTTGCGGTGGTTGTATAAATTGCCTCTCCATTTACTTTCATCCATTTGCCGATTTCTTTTAGCCTTTCTACGCTCGGTTCTGGAATCAAACCCTCGCTTGTTGGACCTACGTTCAAAAGATAATTTCCGCCTTTGCTCGCAATGTCCACAAGATTGCGGATTAGCATCTTCGTGGATTTCCAGTTGTTATCGTAACTCTTATATCCCCAGGTGTCGTTCATTGTCATACAAACTTCCCAGTCGCGTCCGGGAAAACCGGTGGCTGGTATATATTGTTCGGGTGTTTCTGTGTCGCCGTGAAAACCGCCGCCAAGACGGTTATTGTGGATGATTCCCGGCTGCAACTTGAGAAGCGGAATAAGTTTTTTCGCCCTCTCGGGGGTCATATTGACCGGCGTGTCCCACCAGAGAACTGCAATCGGTCCGTAGTTTGAAAGGATTTCTCTCACCTGCGGGACAGCGATCTTATCAATATACTCATCCATACTGCCGTCTTGAGCCGGGTCCCAGTGTCCGCCCGCCGCTGCGCCGCCGGGGTGATTCCAGTCTTGCGCCTGTGAGTAGTAGAAGCCAAGTTTTATTCCCTGCCGTTGGCATGCCTCAGAGAGCGGCTTTAGCAAGTCTTTTTTATATGGTGTGGCGTCAACAACATCCCACTCGGTTACCTTTGAATCAAACAATGCAAATCCATCGTGGTGTTTGCTTGTTATAACAATGTATTTCATCCCGGCTTCTTTGGCGAGTTTAACCCAGTCGTCCGGATTGTATTTTACTGGATTAAACTGCTTTGCAAATGCGCGATATTCAGCCACAGGAATCTTTGCATTGTGCATAATCCACTCGCCAATGCCGCCGATTCTCTTGCCTTTATACGTGCCTGCGGGAACTGAATAAACACCCCAGTGAATGAACATCCCGAACTTCGCCTCGCGCCACCATTTCATACGCGCATCGCGCTGCTCTTTTGTCTCATTGGCATACGGATCAGGATTTTCCTGCGCCAGAATATTTACTGCTACTGCAGCGACTGCAGCAGAAATAGTAATTGTGGTAAATAATTTTTTCATAAGTCTAATTTTTTGTTTCACATTAATGCTTTAATTTATTAAACAATTCGTCAACATTATTTTTCAATGACAACCGAAAAGTGGAATATCATTAAGAAGTGCGCCTTGTGCGAAGAGAGCGGTGAAACAGTCCCGGTCGCGTTGATTGTAGATAGCCCGTGGATACCGGGATATCTCGGTATTTCAACAATAGATTATATACAGATACCTCGGGTATGGATTGAGGCGAATCTGGCTGTAGAACGTCAATTTGAAGA
>JBMFQZ010000011.1:0-129116 GCA_049968335.1 Verrucomicrobiia bacterium | reverse complement strand
CCCGCGAGATTAATTAGTTTCTTATTGCTCTGGTTCCAGAGTAGCTCAATGGTAGAGCAGCCGGCTGTTAACCGGCGGGTTACAGGTTCGAGTCCTGTCTCTGGAGCCATATTTTTTTGATAGAAGTCGTAGAGAAATATAGTATCGCGTCCCTGGAAAAATTTCATTCTATTGCACTCTGTTTCAAAATCATATACCAAGGTCAATGTTAATGATTTAGGTAATAAATAATTTTTGATAATTTTAATTTGCGTGGGAAAGGTGTTGTTATTGATTTGATAATAAGTTAGTAGATTTCTTTAATATCTAAACCTTTTGCGCGGATTTCTAAACTTGAGCAAGTTAGATTGAATTCTTGAGCGTCAATCTTCTGGCAGCGGTTTGCCTTTTGTTTCAGGCGCCCAGATGAGCGCTATAATGCCGAGCAAGAAGATTGCCGACATAACCGTGGCGACAGTTCTGAACGGCATCAGGGTGCTTAGGTAGCCAAAAAGGGTTGGCGCCGGGGCGGCGAGGTAGCGGACTGTGTTGTAGCAAAAACCGACGCCAGTGCCGCGCAGACGGGTTGGGAAGAGTTCTGGAAAGTAAATTGAATAACCGGCAAACACCGATAGTGTGGCAAAGCCCATCATTGGCAGCATCCAGTAGGCGTCGGTCGGTTTATGTAAAAAGTTAAACACGAAAATCACCGTGCCTGCGCAGAGGATAAAGGAGATTAGAAAAGCGAGCCTTCTGGTTAACGCCGCTGCGAGCCAGGTAAAGGTGAGCATTCCTAAAAAAGCGCCGGCGTCCTGCATTGCAGTTCCCCATCCGCGCACTGTGTCAATCGTTTTCTGGTCTGCCCCTTTAAGGGCTTCTGAAATTAACTCTGGCGAGAAAAAGGCTATCCCCCACAAGCCAATCATACCAGCTACGCCGAGCATAAGTCCAACAATTGAGTTGCGACGCCACCGTTTGTCTTTGAAAAGTTCTATAGGCGAACCGATCCGTTTTTTTACCTCACCGCGCGTAGCGGCTTCTTTAGCCTGTTTCCAAGCCTCAGGTTCTTTTAGAACTAACAGGATTGGAATTGCCAAAACCGCTGGCAGGATGCCGACGAAAAAGAGAACCCGCCATCCGGCGTTGCCTGCCCAGAAATTCTCCATACCGGGCGGGATTTTTAAACTTATAAGCGAGCCCATAATATTGCCGGTTGCAGAAAGTGCCTGAAGCGCCCCGAGCGCTACAGCGCGAAAATCACCCGGCACACTCTCGGCTACGAGCGTTGTTGCCGCGCCAAACATTCCGCCTACACCCAGCCCGACGAGAAACCTGAAGATAATAAATTGCTCCACATTTTGAGCAAGTCCGGAGAGCCCGGTGAATCCTGAATACACGAGCAATGTTGCCACCATTGTTTTGACGCGTCCCCATTTATCGCTGAGCATCCCGAAGATAATCCCGCCAGTCGCCCAGCCGAGTATCATTATTGTTGTTGCCCATCCGATATATTTCTTTACAAGCGCGTCGGCTTGCTCTTTTTTCGTTAAATCGGTTTCATCATTCGGTTTTGCAGCAACGCCGCTCTTCTCTGGATTCCCTTTTGCGGCAGAAGGCAAGTATTCTCTATATACGAGTTCTTTCAAAGCAGGTTGGCGCGATAGGATGAAAATCCGCTGGTCCATACAATCAAACAACCATCCGCAGGAGGCTATAATGACCACCAACCAGTGATAAAAAGTAACGCCGTGAAGAACGCCCTTTTTTACCATTCCGTTTTGACTGCTCATTAACGACATAATTCTTCTTTTTGTTTAAACGCAATACCGTTACCCTAAAGCGGGGTTTTTCAAGATAGTCCAAAAATACGCCCTAATCTGTCAAGAATGAATAAATCTAAATCAATCTGAATTTTGAACGACCTAACGAACTGTAACTTTTAGATGAGATCACCTGAATCATTAGTATAAAACTTGGTGTTTGATTTTAAACCGAGTGAAATATAACGGCATTTTTAAAATAGGCGCGATACGATGGAATTAAAATTTCTCTGTGGCTTGTTTTATCACCACAGAGGGCGCAGAGGCACACAGAGAAAGGCAATTTTGTTAAACCCCTTCGAGGTCTTTCTTAGCAATTTAGTAAAACCGTATATGTCAGAATAAAAATATAGAACAGGGCGCGAAAATACTTTCGCAAATTTAATTTCAGCCGAAGAAGCGCATTTTTTGCAATGCTCAGGGTCAGGAGTTCAAGAGCGCCATTCTAATAATTTCTTTTACAAATAATTCTTGTATAAAATTTTTATGTTATAATAATGTCTTAAAGTTGTCGTTGTGAGGATTAAATTATGTTTTCATTACAAAAATTGTTAGGACACGATGGAAGGTTTTTTGAACTCTTTGAGGAAAGCCTTGAAGAGGCAAAACAGAGTGTGGAGATTTTGAAAAAGATGATCAACAGCGGGGCGACGAAAGAGGATGTTGATCGGTTGACGGCTATTCGTCAGAAGAACAAACAAATTGCCGTAGAGACAAAGACCCTGTTGTGCAGGACTTTTGTTACCGGTTTTGACCGCGAAGACCTTGAAGACCTTGCAAACGCAATCTACAAAATTCCCAAGACAATAGAGAAGTTTGCGGAGAAGTTTAATGGCGCCCGCGGCGCAATTAAAAACATAGATTTTACCCGCCATGCCGCATTGATAGAAGAAGGGCTTAATATACTTTCAGAGATGTTGGAGGCGTTGCGTAAAGAAGAGGCGCAAAAGGTGATGGAATTAAACCAGAAATTGCACAAGGTGGAGGTAAAGGGGGATGAGTTGTTAAATGAACTGGTTTGCGAACTTTATTCAGGAAAATACGAGCCGTTGCAGGTCATTATATTAAAAGACCTGTTTGAGATGCTTGAAAAGGTTATGGACAGATGCCGTTCTGCGGGCAACGTAATATATAGAATTATTTTAAAGAATTCATAAGAGAGGTCTTAGTTCAACAATTGTAACAAATCCCGCAAGGGTGCAGACATTATGGACTGCAGTGGCAAGACCTTCCCGCTTGCGGGTAGTCAATACACTGATTTGAAAGTTTGGATAGCACAAAATCAGCAAAATAAAAGCAGAACAATGGATTTGATTTAGTCCCCAATTTGGCATTTATTCTAATGGTTAGTTTTCTAATATTATCCACAAAGCGGCGGCGTTGCCGCTCGCACTCCCGAAAATTTTCTAACGCACATTAAAAAGATATCTTTTGGTGTGCGGTAGTCCTGCGTTGCGGGACGGCGGCATTGAATCTGACATTTCATAGTTATCACGCCCCTCTAAAAATAGGATTCTATTTCATTAACTTTAAAAACCAAACGTTGAATTCAATGCCAACAATTCGCGCGTCTCTTTTTCTTGATAAATTATAAAATTATTAGAAACTACTCATTATGACTCACAGAATAGAATTATCGCGTCGCGCATTTTTGAAAAACACGGTTTTCGCCGTTTCAACTTTTGCAATCATTAGATATGAACCAGAATCTGTCGCTCAAACTGCGTCGGAATCTAAAATCGCAATCTTTAGCAAAATCTATCAGGAATTAAAATTGAACTTTGATGATGCTGCCCGGCTGACTGCCGATGCTGGTTATGATGGAGTGGATTCTCCGGTGCGAGAAAAAGGGGAGATTGAACCCAAGCGCGCTGCTGAGGATATGCCACTATACGCAGAGGCTCTGGCAAAACGGGGCAAGAAAATCCTTCTCCTGACCAGCGGCATTCTTGGTGTTGATTCGCCGCACGCCGAAACTGTGCTTAAAACCGCAAAAAAATTAGGAATCAAATATTACAGGCTCGGGATGGATTATCATAACGCCAAAGAACCGCTACAAAAACAGCTTGACCGAAAAAAGGAACAACTGAGAGAACTCGCAAAACTGAACCGTCAAATAGGAGTAACCGCGTTGTTTCAAAACCATTCGCCAGCTGGCAACAGGACTTTTATTGGCGGCGACCTTGATGAGATGCATTACCTTGTAAAAGATTTTGACCCGAACGAGATCGCCGTAGCCTTTGACCTTGCGCACGCAATAATAGTTCACGGCGATGAATGGCGGAAAAAATTTGACCTGATAAAGCCTCACTTCAAAATCGCCTATGTTAAAGATGTGCGGCGACCGCGCTCTTTTGTCCCGTTCGGCGAGGGAGAATTTGAGAAAAGCGGATTCTTTAGGTTGCTAAAAAATATGAATTACAGCGAGCCATTTTCTATCCATATAGAATTTGACTTCGCGGGCAAAGGGAACCCGAAGACAAAAGAGGCGCTTTTAAAAACAATGATTAATTGTAAGGAGACTTTGAAAAAATGGGTTAGCCAGTCTTGATGGAAATTTATGATTTCATCTTCCATTGATACCGACGGGCAGAACAGATATTATATTTTTTTCATCTGCTGCATAGCCGCGCTTGGCGGACTATTGTTTGGCTACGATACGGCTGTTATCGCGGATGCAATTGGCTTTTTAACCGTTAAATTCAATCTTGACCCGACAATGAAGGGCTGGGCTGCCTCTTGCATATTGATTGGCTGTATGCTTGGCGTGGTATTAGCCGGATTTTTTAGCGACAGGCTCGGCAGAAAACGAGCTCTGGCTCTTGCCGGGGTTCTGTTTTTTGTCTCGTCGCTTGGCGCGGCAATCGCAGATAGACTGTCGGTTTTTATCCTGTTTAGAATTATGGCTGGCGTGGCTGTTGGAGTAGCATCGCTTGCATCGCCTCTCTATATTGCTGAAGTATCGCCGGCGCATATCCGCGGGCGTCTGGTCTCGGTAAATCAGCTTGCAATCGTCGGCGGTATGCTGGTCACCTATTTTACAAACTACTTTATAGCCCGCGGCAAACCGATGGAATGGAACGTCCATAGCGGCTGGCGGTATATGTTTGCGATCGGAATCATACCGTCGTTAATCTTGCTTCTGCTTCTCATCATATCGCCCGAAAGCCCCCGCTGGCTCGTGAAAAGAAAAAGAGAAGATGAGGCTTTGAATATCCTTTCAAAAATCAACGGCTTCCTGCTTGCCCGGCAAGAACTTGAATCTATCAAATCCACAATCGCCATAGAAAATGATTCTATAAAATCGCTATTTGCGCGGGGGCTATTTCGCGTTCTTGTTATTGGAATCGTTCTTGCAATCTTGCAACAGGTTACCGGAATAAACGTTTTTTTATACTTTGCTCCAGAAATATTTAAACAGCTCGGTTCGACAACAGATGTTGCAATGCTTCAGACAATCATCGTTGGCGCCGTTAATGTTGCCTTCACAATAATCGCAATCTGGACAGTGGATAAATTAGGACGCAAACCGCTAATGATTGCCGGCTCAGCCGGGATGGGAATCTCTCTGCTCGCAATGGGAATTTTTGCTCAACTCCAGCAACACCCGGTCTGGATGCTGGTGTTTATACTCGGCTACATTGCCTGTTTTGCCCTATCGGTGGGACCGGTGACCTGGGTGATTTTGTCGGAAATCTTTCCAACAGGTCTTCGCGGACGGGCAATGGGCATAGCAACAATCTTTCTATGGGCAGCCGACTTTTTAGTTACGCAAACCTATCCAATGATTGACTCAAACCCGGCGCTCGTAGAAAAATTTCATCACGCCTTTCCTTTTTACCTTTATTCCTTTATGTGCCTTGTCCTGATTTCTGTTATGATTTTTTTTGTTCCTGAAACAAAAGGGAAAACGCTTGAACAAATAGAAATGCGCTGGTTAAAAAGTTGAACTATGAATGGAAATATTTACAACTATTCAAGACGCGATTTTGTAAAAAACCTATCGGTTGTTGGGCTTTGCTTCTGCGCGAGCAAATTCGCCATTGCCCAATCAACAACGCCCGGGTTTAATACGATCAAATCCGTTCCACTTCCACCGCCAACATCCGATTCAAAAGGTTTAACATTCAATGCCGCAGGTTATGATATCTGGATTAGAAAAGAGAACGAACTCATCGCCGCTTATCGCGCGCATCCGACTCAGAAATACCCATACATTTATCCACTAATAGGTCCAAAAAGCGGAATTTCATTAACAACAGAGTCAGCGCTTCCCTGGTATCATCACCGTTCTATTTTCTTTGGCTGCGACCGCGTAAACGGAGACGACTACTGGTCTCAAGAACTTGACAAAGGCAAAATTGTCTCATCAGGTCCCAAAGTTGTGGAGCTTTCTAAACAAAACCTTCAAATCTTTGACCGCTGTCTGTGGCGTTCGCCAAAAAACGAAGTTGTGATGAGCGATGAGCGAAAAATCAATTTTATATTTCCCTCTGAATCATTTTACTTTCTTGATTGGGAAATAACATTAAACGCCGAAGTGGATGTAACAATTCAAAAGACAAACCATTCGTTGTTTGCGCTCCGCGCCGCCCCGGACATAACACCAGCAGAAGGTGGTTCGCTCCAAAATTCCCAAGGCGATAGCGGCGAGAAAAATACATTTGGGAAAACCTCCCCCTGGTGCGCATTTTATGGCAAACGAAAACATAGCGACTGTGTAGAAGGAATCGCCCTGCTTGACCATCCTAAAAATCCATGGGCTCCTACGCGGTGGTTTACCCGCGACTATGGCTTTATATCACCTACTCCGCTCAACTTCATTGAAAAACCGCTCAGCATTCGCAAAGGCGATTCGTTAAAATTCAAATACCGCCTCATTGCCTTTTCAGGTACCCCGCAAGATGCAAATCTCAAATCTATCTATACCGACTGGGCAAAAACATAACGCCGTATGATGGTTTAAACCGTAATAATTTTATTGAGCGGCAGATGAGACTTTGCCTGTGAATTTAAGAAGACCGCGTCGCGATATTGCCGCCGCAGTCCAAAATGTTAACTCTTTCATAGTCAGCTTTATCAGCGCATTTTTAGTTTTAAAAAATTAACCTCTTATCATTGCTTAGAATTTATTTATGAGTTCAGACGCCACAATGTGAAATTTAGCGCTGATGCAAAACTGGTCCATAACAAATATGGCGTTAAAAGCCAGGCGGCAAGAGGAGATTTTTTAGCAAACGCAACAATGGTTGCAACTATCGCTACCCATAATGCCACGATGTCTATCAATGCCAAATCTATTCGGCGCAATCCAAAAAACAGGGGCGACCAAGCAGCGTTAAGCGTCAATTGAATAGCAAATAGCCCCAATGCGCTGCTCCAACCATCTTTCCGCCAGACCAGCCATGCCGCAATTGCCATAAGCGCGTAAAGCAATGTCCAGACCGGACCAAATACCCACGAGGGCGGTGTCCACGAAGGCTTTACAAGCGATGGATACCAATCCCGCACCGCTGGCGCAGTAACCAATCCGCTTGCGCCTGCGACAAAAAACGTTGCTACCAGAAAAACGCAAAGAATTATCGCGGACCTTAGAGGTGAGTTTACTCGTGGTTCTTCCATAAAGGATGACAGGTTATTGCCTTTTCTATCATAATTTTAGGCTTAACTTACTCTTGGATTAACACTAATTCAAGGGCTGGTTTTTCTGAAATTTCTCTGTATTTCTTTTGAAAAAAGAAACAAAGTTTTACTTTTTCCGTTAATAAACTCTGTTTTTGAGTATAATCTGGTTACTTTCAAAATTGCAGGCCGTTTTTAATCTCTACATTTGCAGGTGTAGTTATTTCAAACAATCCGTGTGATGTTGTTAGGGCGGGGTTGTCTATTAATATGAAAGGTAAATTGTATGGAAAATCAAAATCAGAAAAGTGTGTGGAAGAAACAAATCCATATTGGATTTGGGATTCCGTTTAAAAAAATCGCGTCCGGTATCTTAATTTTCCTGGGCGTTATTGTCATTCTGCTGATAGTGTTTCATATAGTTGAGAATGTACGAGGCAGGCGCGCATTTGAAAAGTGGACGGCGCAGCATAAGGATGTGGCGCTTGACATCAAACATTACGTTCCGCCGCATGTTCCAGATGATAAAAACCTCGCAATGAGCGGGATCTTTAAAACGGTAGCCGAGGCTTACTCAAATAAAAGCAATACTAACGCAAACAACGAGTTGGTGGAATTTAACAATAAGTTTAATGAGTTTTTTTCAATTTGCAGTGAAATAAGCAAAAAGAATTTTAAGACCTCGGTTTCAATTTTAGATACAAATTATTTTGATTTAAAAACCTTAGCGGGGGCTTTCAGAAAAAAGAATTACAAGGATTGCGGGGCTGTTGCGAACGACGCCGAATGCGTTTTAAAGGCAATGAGCGGATTAACTCCGTATCTGGACGCGCTTATCTCTGAATCAAAACAGCGGGAATTATTCAGGTTCCCGATAGACTATGAGACAAAGAACCCGGCAGAGATATTATTGCCGCATTATTCGTATCTAAAAAGAATGTCGCAGCTAATTCAGATTCGCTCGGTATGTTATATAGGATTGAATAGAGTGGAAGCGGCGTTTGAAGATGTTAGGTTTGGACTTAAACTCGCCAATTCCATAAAAGATGAACCGTTTTTGATCTCGTTATTAGTTCGCGCAAGTATGTTAAATATAACTCTGGAAAATATCCGCGAAGGGATCGCAAGGGGGATTTGGACGGACGCGCAGATTACTGAATTCCAGAAGCATCTGTCCGTGATTGATCTGTTAAAAGATTTGCGCGGCAGATTGGCTACAGAAGAGGCGTTCGGGGCAAAGATGCTGATGCTCTTGCAAAACAGGGAATACTTCATCAAATACTTAGAGCCGGGTTGCGCCACCTGTTGCGATAATTCTCGGAATAACTTTACTGCGCCGACTTTCTGGCTAATCCCTGCTGGCTGGTTTTATCAAAATGCGGTAACTTTCTGCGATATTACAGAGGAAAGAAGAGAGATTCTTGACCAGATTATAAAGGGCAGACGGAACTCGCCGATGTCCGCGCATTTTGAAAAACTAACGAAAAAACCGGGCAAAAATCCTTACACTATTTTTGCTAATTTTCTGCTGGCTACTGAGAAAGTTATTTACAGGACTGGCATTTCACAGACCGCGGTTGAACTGTGCAATGTTGCCTGCGCGATTGAACGCTACAGGCTCGCAAATGGCAAACTGCCGGATAACCTGACAAAATTAAGTCCCTCTTATCTCTCATCCGCGCCTGTTTCTCTTTTTGATGGAAAAGAATTCAGATACAACAGAATCAACGAGACCGATTACGGTTTGATTGCCGCAATGCCCGATTTGAATGCCTTTGACTACTGCGAAAAATGCATCGGAGTTCCGCTGCTGAGCGATTATGAAATTGTGTTTAAGCGGATTAAATAAGCAAAAATGATAAGATGCAATTTTGCCGCGTTTATTTGCGCGGCAAGACAAGAACTTTAATATTGGTTTCGAATTCCATTTCATCCAAAAGCGAGTTTTATTTTGGATAGAGAAGCGCGATGGGTTGATGGTGAATTTAGTTTTAAAGTTCTTTTTGATAAATTCTGTATTTTTTATAGACAACTCCGCCGAAATATTCCATTACGCGGCGCATCTGAACGTTGTCTTCAAGAATCCAGGAAGCCTCGGCTTTTTTTATTCCGAGGCTGATTCCCACTTTAAAGCCTTCGTTAAGCATTGCCGCTTCAAGTCCTTTATTTCGGTATTTTTCAATCACGCCAAGCGTTATAACTCTGCAACCATCAGGATGTTTCCATTTTAACAAATATGGCAGGAAACTGAATATTCGGGGTGTAAAAAGTTGTCCGCGCAATTTTATGAAGGCTTGGTTATAATCTGGGAGGGCGAGTAGAAAACCGACCGGTTCATTGTTCGCTTCTGCCAGCCAAACAAGCCCCTCGCAAAAGAGCGGTTTTAATCGGCTTGCCATAAAGTCCATCTCGGCTTCAGTCATTGGCACAAAGCCCCAATTTTTTTCCCAGGCTTCGTTGTAAACCTTTTTTATCTTTGCCAGATCGCTGTTTAAAGTGGCGCGTTTGACTGGTCTAAAAGCGAGTTCTGGATGTCGTTGTTTTACTCTTTCTGCAAGTTTTGAAAGGCGATCAAGCGGGCACTTTTCAACATCAACGAAATAGGCAAGGAGGTCGCGCGCCTTTGTGAATCCGGAGTTTTCAATCTGGTTTATGTAATACGGGGGATTATAAGTCATCATAAACACAGGCGGTGAATCAAACCCTGCAATAAGCAATCCGCATTCATCATTGGTTGTCGGATTCATTGGACCGAGCAGCCGTTTTGCGCCGTTTGTTTTTGCCCAGTTTTCCACTGTTTTAAATAGTTGCTCGCTTGCTGCAGGATCATTTATGCATTCATAAAATCCGAAAAACGCAGCGTCATCCTGATGAATTTTCTGGTGAGTCCGATCAATTATCCCTGCAATCCGTCCCAGCTCCTGTCCGTTTTCCTCCGCAATCCAGAGTTGCATTTTTGCGTGTTCAAACAGCGGATTTTGTTTAGAAAAAACCTTTGCCACATCCATCAGAAGAGGGGCAACCCAGTTAGGGTCATTCTGATAGATTTTATAGGCAAATTTTAAAAACCGCAGAACATCCTGCCTTTTATCAATATCTAAATGTTTAATCCTGATTTGTCTTTCCACAATAGCTTTCAAATAGAGCAATGGTTAGAAGAGTGTATAGATGAACGGGGCGGCTCCGGTTGAGCCGAGAATCAACAAAACCCCGAACCCTAACAACATCAGAAGGATGGGAATCATCCAGTATTTCTTGTTATGTTTTAACATCTGGATAAATTCCTCAAAAAGGCTTAAATCTTCGGGATTAATCTTTTCAAAATCTTTGTCTGGTTTGTCGCTCATTAAAGATTATTTATAAATTCCGGTTTTAAAAATATCAAGCAAAAAGGCTCGGGCATTAAATGTATTGATTGGATTCACGCTTCCTGTTTTTTCTTGCTAATAACTATATAAATAATTAGCCTGTTTTAGTTATTTTCTGATAAAACCTGACAAGATGAAATCTGGCAAAACAAGGGCAGTGATTTTTGATATGGACGGGGTGTTGACCGACTCCGAGCCACTTATAAATATGGCAGCCGTGCGGATGTATTCTGAGCTTGGGCTAAAGGTTAACCCTGAAGATTTTATCCCGTTTATCGGCACCGGCGAAGAGCGATATATCGGCGGCGTTGCTGAGAAATACAAATTTCCTATTGACTTAAAGGCAGCCAAGAAACGGGTTTATGAAATTTATCTTGAACTTGTTCCGACGCATCTGCGGGCATTTCCCGGAGCAGTTGAATTTGTACTAAAATGCAAAGAGAGCGGGCTAAAAATCTCATTAGCTTCAAGCGCCGACATTATAAAAATCAGGGCGAATTTAGAGAAAATCGGTTTGCCGTTTTCTTACTGGGACGCAGTGGTAAGCGCTGAAGATGTTGAAAAGAAAAAACCGTCGCCGGATTTGTTCTTAAAATCAATTGAGAGGTTGTGTGTAAAACCGTACGAAGCGGTTGTTATTGAGGATTCTGTGAGCGGAGTTCAGGCGGCTTTAGCCGCGGGGGCGAGGTGTGTTGCCGTTGCGCATACATTTCCCGTATCAGAGTTAAAATCTGCTCATATAGTTAAAGAAAAGATTTCTGATATCAAATTAGAAGAATTGTGAGTCAAGATTCAGATGTAACTTTTAATGGAGAGAAGTCTCTAAAGTAATAAGAATCAAATTGTTTGCAGATACAAAATAGCAATATAGAATAATAGCAATGTTGCGGTCTCTCAAACAATATATAAAAGTTGCTGGTTTATTTCTATTCGCGGGGCTCTGGTCGGCAGCGGGCGTTGACGGAGTTGTGACAAATGCCCTAAGCAATTCTGAAGATTCCAACCCTAAAAACGCGCTAACTTTGCGCTGGGAAAATGACGTCATCGGCGGCACTGATGAAAACTATTCAAACGGCATATCGCTTTCTCTTGTCCGCCGCGGTCGTGGACTTTTTGGAAGGGTATGGGATTTGTTCGGGGTAGAAGATGCCGAGTATTTTCACAGTTACGAAGCGGGCCAAATAATGAACACGCCCTCTGATACTACTCGCACAGACCCGGACCCGAACGACAGACCGTATTCAGGCTTGCTCTACTTAGGTCTTGCAACGCAGATTAGAAAAGGCAATGACTTTCACGGTTTGAAGTTTGTGACCGGTGTTGTGGGACCGGCTTCGCTGGCAAAAGAGACGCAAATCTGGTTTCATAGAATTATTGGTTCGCACAGACCGATGGGGTGGCATCATCAATTGCGCAACGAGCCGATTTTTAACTTTGTTTATGAATACAGGCATAAATATAAGTTATTTGATACAGAATCAGGGTATTCATCTGAATTAATCCCGGTTGCTGGTGTAATGGCGGGGAATATTCTTTGTCAGGGACAACTTGGTTTGCAAAGCCGGATTGGCTGGCATATTCCCGATGATTTTGGCACAACGCTTTTACGCGGGATGGGTAATTTAACCCTGCCGAAATACAAGGAGACGGGCAAATACAACAGGGCTGGATTTTACTTATTCGGCGGAGGCGGTTTCAGGGCAGTCGGGCGAGATTTGCAACTTGAAGGAAATACATTCAGGGACAGTCCCGGGGTTAGCATACGGAATTTTGTTCTTTCGGGCGAAATTGGTATGTCAGTATATTATAAAGCAATTCAGGTTACCGCGTCGTATGTTGTGAATGGTCGTGAATTTGACTTTCAGCGGCGCACTTCGGACTACGGGGCGCTTGCAATAACCGTGTTCTTTTAATCGTATTCTACAGGTGGAAGTTGCTGTTGTTTTCGCCGGGTATTTTCTGTCCTGCTTCAGGAAACAGGTATTTGTATTCAATCGCTTGAACACCCACAATTGCGGCAACTCCAAATACTTCATGCGCGTTTGCGCCGCGCGCAACATCTGCGGCAGGTCTGTCTAATCCGAGCAAAATTTGACCGTAAGCATTCGCCTTAGCAATATGCTGAATAAGCCTGCTTGCGATGCTTGCGGAATTGAGGTCAGGAAAGATTAAAACATTCGCCTTGCCTGCAACGGGATTGTGAGGCAATTCTCTGCTGCCAATCTCGGGAACAATGGCAATGTCTGCCTGCAATTCTCCTTCAAAATCGGCGTCAAAATTTTTTTCCTTTGCCTTTTGCCGCGCAAGAGCGGCGGCGGCTTGAACTTTTACGGTTTCCGGATGTGATGAACTTCCCTTTGTTGAAAACGATAAAAACGCCACTTTTGGTTTCTTCCCGAGCAGTCTGTGAGCCAGTTGAGCCGTTAGAACGGCAGTGTTAGCGAGTTGTTCAACAGTCGGCTGCGGTATTACATCGCAATCGGCAAGAAAAAATACCCCTTGCTCGCCATATTGCGAATCTGGAACTTCCATAATCATACAACTTGAAGCCGTGGTTATCCCGGGCGCCGGTTTTATTATTTGAAAAAACGGTCTCAACACGCCCGAAGCGGCTTCTCTAACGCCAGAGACGATGCCGTCGGCTTGATGCATAGCCACCATCATTGCGCCAAAATAATTTGGGTTCAACATTGCCTGATAAGCCTCTTCAAGCCGCATCCCTTTTGAACGGCGCAATATTTCAAACCTTTTAGCAAAGTTTTCTAAATCCTCGCTCTCTGCCGGATTGATTATTCTGATTCCTTCAAGGGAGATGTTCAGCTCCATTGAAAGTTCTTTTATCTTCGTTCGGTTTCCAAGCAGTATCGGCGCGCCAAGTCTTAATGAATGAAACTGGCGAGCGGCTTGAATAACGCGCGGCTCGGTTCCCTCTGGGAAGACGATCCGTTTTGGATGCCGCTGCAGTTTTTCTAATATTGTTCCTATAAATCGCATCTTTTTTTCCTCTTTATTAAACCATTATCGCGCGGGCGATTTCAGCAGACTTTTGTTCGCCGCGCAATGTTTTTACTATAAATAAGCCAAGATCAACAGCAGTGCCGGCGCCTCTTGAAGTTATTACGTTGCCATCGCAAACCACTTTTTCATCAAACAATGCCGTCGCAAGTTCATTCTGAACACTATAATGGGCGGTGAACTTGCGGTTTTTTAGAAGCCCGGCATCGGATAAAATCGTTGGCGCAGCGCATATTGCGGCAACATATTTCCCCGCTTTGCCAAAATCTGCTACAAGTTGAATCAACTGTTCATTTTTCCTTGCCTCTTTAACCCCGGGTCCGCCGGGGATAAATAGAAGGCTAAAATCTTGCGGGCTAATCCGGGTTTCATTAAAAAGTTCGTCGGCTTGAATCGCAATATTGGAACGTCCTAAGACAATTTTACTGTTTGTTATAGAAACTATCTTAACTTCAATTTCCGCCCTGCGCATTATATCCACAGGCGCAACAAATTCTATTTCTTCAAAGCCCGGAAACAATACGGTTAAAACTCTGGTCTTCATACTCATCACTGGTTAAAAGAGTTATTGACTACTTTCTTATTTTTGTAAATTTAATTCTTATTGAAAATAACGCAAATTGTGAGTTAAAAGGGTTAAAAACCATTAATTATGCAAAAAATAAAGATTGTATTTTCTTAAAATTTGCAAAATCTTTTATTGACAATTGCTGAATTAAAGTGGAGATAAATTAAAACTTATGAGTTTATTAAAAGACCAGATAGCGGTGATTACTGGCTCTGGACGCGGCATAGGACAGGCTATTGCTGTCAAGTTTGCTTCCGAGGGCGCCGATATTGTATGCATAGAATTGAAGACCGAGTTTGCCGAGCAAACGGCTCAAAAGGTAAAAGAACTCGGGCGTCGCGCCTGGATATTTGAATGCAATGTCGCCGACGCGGCGGCGGTTGAACAAACCGCAGAGAAGATTTTAAAAGAGACCGGGCGGGTGGACATCCTTGTAAACAACGCCGGTATTACGCGGGACAACCTGTTGATGAGAATGAGCGAAGCCGATTGGGACGCTGTGCTGGATACCAATCTTAAAGGGACTTTTCTATTTACAAAGGCGTTCTGCCGCTCGTTTTTAAAGCAACGTTCCGGCAGGATTATTAACATTGCCTCTGTGATTGGACTGATGGGCAATGCCGGGCAAGCCAACTACGGCGCAAGCAAGGCGGGCGTAATCGGGTTCACAAAATGCGTTGCTCGCGAGCTCGCCTCCCGCGGCATAACCGCCAATGCGATAGCGCCCGGGTTCATTGAAACAGCAATGACAGCAAGTTTAGGAGAGGAAATCCGTCAGCAATTGATGAAACAAATTCCGCTCGGCACGCTGGGTCAGCCGGAGGACGTCGCCAGCGCGGCGCTGTTTTTCGCAAGCCCGCTCGCAAAATATGTAACAGGGCAGGTGCTTGCCGTTGACGGCGGAATGGCTATGTAAAAATTTTTAAAATATACCATTGACGGATTTAAAATCGTGTATAAATATTTTTTGCCCGCAAGATGCAGGGAAAAAATTAAAATAATGTCTTGACGGATTTTAAAAAAGTGGCATTAAAACACGCAAAGCAATTAAAATAAAGAAAACGGAGAAAATATGGCAGAAAAAACTATTGAACAGAGAGTAAAGGAAATCATAGTTGAACAATTGGGTGTCAAACCTGAACAGGTTACGCCAGAGGCTAAATTTATTGAAGACCTTGGCGCCGATTCTCTTGATACTGTTGAATTGGTGATGGCGCTTGAGGAAGAATTTGGCAGCGAAATTCCTGATGAAGAAGCCGAAAAACTCCAAAGCGTCGGCGACGTTATCAAATACATTGAAGAAAATTGCAAAAAGTAATCCAGAAATAACGCCATACAAAAAATACGTCGGGCAGCTCTGGCGTTAACTGGACAATTCGCTAAGCTGCCCTTTTTAAATTATGCCTGATTCCTGGAACGACAGACGAGTTGTTATAACCGGCATTGGCGCGGTTACTCCGCTGGGCAATTCCGTTAAAGAACTCTGGGATAGTCTGCTTCAGTGCAAATGCGGAATTGACCGCATTAGCGCGTGGGACCCCACGGGCTACGATTCGCAGATTGCGGGTGAAGTAAAGAATTTTAACCCGGCTCCCGCATTTTCTAATCCAAAGGAATTGCGACGGACAGACCGTTTTGCTCAGTTTGCAATTTACGCCGCTTATCAGGCAATTCAGGACAGCGGGCTTGACCTGGGGAAAGAAAATTTAAACGAGATAGGCGTATTCATCGGTTCAGGAATAGGCGGTCTTGCCACCACTGAGGAGCAGCATACGGTTCTTCTCCAAAAAGGGCCGGGGAGAATGTCGCCGTTTGTGATCCCGATGCTTATCTTGAATATGGCGTCGGGACTTGTCTCAATGTATTATAAACTGCGCGGTCCAAATATGGCGACCTGCACTGCTTGCGCAACCTCTTCGCACGCGATTGGCGAGGCGTGGAGGACTATAAAGATGGGCGACGCAACAGTAATGGTCGCTGGCGGATCCGAAGCCACAATTACTCCTTTCGGTATGGGTGGCTTCTGCGCTATGAAGGCGCTTAGCACAAGGAACAACGAGCCAAAGCGGGCTTCGCGTCCGTTTGACCGCGATAGAGACGGCTTTGTAATGGCTGAGGGCGCAGGAATTGTAATCCTTGAAGAACTTGAACATGCCCTTGCCAGAGGCGCAAAAATCTATGCCGAAGTCTCAGGCTATGGCAACACCGGCGACGCAAATCATATGACCGCGCCTGACCCAGAAGGCAATGGCGCCGCCCGTTGTATGGCAATGGCTTTGAGACATTCAGGATTAAATCCGCAGGATGTGGATTACATCAACGCCCACGGAACAAGCACTCCGTTAGGCGATATTGCCGAAACAAAGGCTATAAAATCGCTTTTTAAGGAACATAGTAAAAAACTCGCCGTCAGCTCTACAAAAGGCGCCACCGGTCATATGCTTGGAGCCGCCGGCGCTGTGGAATTAATAATCTGCGCAAAAGCAATAGAAAACAACATCGCTCCCCCTACTATTAACCTTGATAATCCCGATCCCGAGTGCGATTTAGATTATGTCCCGAATCAACCGCGCGAAATGAAGATTAACGCGGTTTTAAACAATTCGTTCGGTTTTGGCGGACACAACGCTTGCGTCGCGCTCAAACGGTTCACGGGTTAATAGTTTTAATTACCTGCCAGAAAATACGGACGTCTGATTGGATACATATTTATGTCATTCAGCTAAAATAACAATTTTGCGCCTCTATATTTTTGATACGGATTTATAGCGCGGAAGGAACTCTAAACCGTATAAGTTTTCAGGACAAATCAACCAATAACATCCCTTATTTATTGCATTGTCGCGCTGTTCTGTTTTATATGTAGTGTATAGGATAGCGACGGTAAGGGCGCTGGTTTTGTCTAGCAATGGAATATAAAGTAAAATTTGAAGTTTTTGAAGGTCCGCTTGACCTCTTGCTTTATCTGATAAAGAAAGAGGAGGTTGATATTTATGAGGTCAATTTGACCAAACTCGCCACACAATTCATAGAATATTTGCAATTGATGAAGATGCTGGACATTGACATTGCCGGCGAGTTCATCGTGATGGCGGCAACGTTGATGTATATAAAAAGCAAGGAACTTTTGCCAAAAGACCAGCAGGTCAAGGCAGACCAAGAAGAAGATGACGATGATCCGCGCTGGGAACTTATCAAACAATTAATTGAATATAAAAAATTTAAAGATGCAGCCGCCAGATTGCAGCGGCTTGAGATTGAACAGGAAAATATTTATCCAAGATTAGGCATTCGCGCCGAGATTGAAGCAGCGCCGTTAAAACGACAGGAGGCATCAATCTTTGACCTTCTCACCGCGCTTAACAATGTTATCAAACGGCTGAACGCAACAGTTGCAATCGGAGAGATTGAAGAGGAGAAATTCACTGTTAGCGATAAAATTGAATACATATTGAAGGTTATAGGCGAAACCGAATCGGTAAAATTTTCTACGCTTTTTCAGACTAGCGCCTCGCGCGCCGAAATAATAGCAACATTTCTCGCTTTGCTTGAGCTTATAAGGCTGAAACAGGTGGTTGCCTGCCAGACAGAAGATTTTGGCGAAATTGAGATTTACCGGGCAGTTGTAGTTGAATCTGTCCAAACGCCGCAGACAGATTTTAACAGTTTTCAATCATCTGATGGCAGCCAGTCAGAGAGCGAAAATCCTCAATCGCAACAAACAGAATCAAATCAATCCTCAACAAACCCAGAATAATTTAATTGAGTATAAACCCCGCTTGTCCAAGCAGTAAATTGACAATGTTTTTGATAAAAATCTATTCATTTAACATAACTCAGAGCCTATGCATTAAAAAAAATAAAAAAGAACTTGAAAAATTCTTACGTGTTTATTAATAAATATAAGAGCTATGAGTACTACAAGGGCGGAAATGTGGGGAAAATTGCCGGAGGGGTATCCTGCGTGGTATTGCATTAAGACGCAACCAAAGCGAGAACATTTTGCGTCAGCCACGCTGGAGAAAGAATTCGGCTTTGAAGTTTTTCTCCCACGTCTGCGGTTCAAACGTTCCACACAACGTGGAACGGTCTGGTTTAATGAACCGCTGTTTCCCTCTTATATTTTTGCAAAGTTTGATTTTTTCACATTTAAAAATCTTGTAAGATACGCAAACGGAGTTGCCGGCATAGTTCATTTTGGCGAGTTTTATCCACAGATTCCTGAAGAAACAATATGCGAATTGCGTCAGCTTGTGGGACCGGAGCAACTCCGTGTTATTGAAGATGAATTTAAAGAAGGCGAAGAGGTTGTTGTTGGAGACGGTCCGTTTAAAGGGCTTTCGGTTGTGGTTTTAAGACCTATGCCCGGCAGCAAGCGAGTAGCGGTGTTAATGGAATTATTAGGGCGACAGACCGTTGTTGAAATGGAAAAGTCCAACCTTTTAAAAACAAAGCAGGAGTATGTTATAAAAGTATTCCTTGAATAACGGGCGCTCAGCGGGCGATCCCTCTTTCGGTTGTCTGGATAAATTCTACCAGTTCTTGTATCTCTGGGATTTGAGGCAATTCAGATTTTATTTTGTTAACAGCGTCGGATGTGTTTAATCCTTCTCTGAATAATATTTTATAGGCTTGTTTAAGAGCGGATTGAGCCTCTTCTGAAACCCCGTTCCGTTCCATACCAACCTTATTTATCGTCCTTGTTGCGGCTGGATTGCCATCGCCAAGCATATAAGGGGGTACGTCCTGGACGACTTTTGAGCATCCGCCGATAATCGCCATTTTGCCAATCCTGCAAAACTGATGCACAGCCGCAAGTCCTCCTATAACGGCATAGTCTTGAACAATTACATGTCCGGCTAAAGTTGCGACGTTAGACATTATAATGTGGTTTCCAAGAACCACGTTATGGGCAATGTGGCAATAAGCAAGTATATGGTTATAAGAGCCAACAATAGTAGCCTCTCCGTCGCCTGTGGCGCTGTGAATTGTTACGTATTCTCTAAATGTGTTGAAATTTCCGATAATAGTTTTTGTTATTCCGCCTTTATATTTCAGGTCCTGTGTTTTAAGCCCGATAGAGGCAAATGGAAAAATCTCATTTCCTTCTCCAAGCGTTGTAACGCCGTCAATTACTATATGAGAATGCAATCTGCAGTTTTTCCCAAGAATGACCTCTTTCCCAATAATACAGTAAGGGCCGATTTCGCATCCCTCGCCGATAGTGGCTTCGGGATGAACAATTGCCGTCGGATGAATCTTTGCGGTTGGATGAATCATCTCTTCTATTCTTTTTATCAAAAATTAGCGGTCAATTAGCATAAAAGTAACTTCGGCTTCGCTAACGGCTTCGCCATCAACGCTGCAGGTGCCTTTAGCCCTGCCGATCTTGCCTCTGACTTTTATCAATTCTATATCAATAACAAGAGTGTCGCCAGGTCTTACCGGTTTTCGCCATTTAACATTTTCCGCCGACATAAAGTAGGCTATCTTGCCGGCGTATTCAGCCTGACGCAGCATCAAAATTCCAGCCACCTGCGCTATTGCTTCAAGCTGTAAAACCCCGGGCATAATTGGATGATTTGGGAAATGTCCCTGAAAGAAAGGCTCATTTATAGTAACATTTTTTATCGCCCGTATAGTGTTGCCCTTTATTTGAACAACCTTATCAATCATTAAAAATGGGTATCTGTGCGGGAGTATGTTCATTACCGCGATATTGTCCAGAGTGATGCCGTCTTCAATTTTGACTGCCGCCGGTTGTTCTGGCGGCGGGGCTTCAGCCCGTTTGGGTTCCGGTTGAGGCGGGGGCGTAAAGGTTTGAACGGCGGCTTGCGATTTGGAGATTTGAGATACAATACGTCGCGCAAGTTCGCAATTGGATGTGTGGCTTGGACGAACGGCGACAATATGCGCCTGCAATCTTCGCCCAATTAGCGCTAAATCGCCGATAATATCCAGAATTTTATGACGGACGAATTCCTCTGGATACCTGAGCGGCTCGGTGGTCAATACGGCATCGTCCCTTATAACAATCGCGTTTTCAAGACTGCCCCCCTTTATCAAGCCGTTTTTTATCAAATGCTCAATTTCATCGTAAAAACAGAATGTCCGCGCGTGGGCTATCTCTTTTTCCCACGACTCCGGGGTTATCTCTAAACTATAAAACTGCGTGAATTTTCCCTGTTTATCCGAACTTGTGCAGGTGATTTTTAATTTATCGCTCGGGAAGACTGTCATTAAAGTATCGCCTAATTGCATTTCCAGCGGGGTTTGAACAACCCAGGGCTGGGCGGCTTCAGGCTGTTGAACAATGCCGGCTTGTTCAATCAACTGGGAGTATATCCGGGCGCTGCCGTCGCAAATTGGGGGCTCGTTGGCATCCAGTTCAACAATGACATTATCAATGTTTAAACCTGCAAATGCGGACATCAGGTGTTCAACGGTATGAATTTTGGCATTGCCTTTTGATAGCGTGGTGGAGCGTGTGGTTTCGGACACGTTTTCAATCCGCGCCTCTATCTCTGGCTTGCCATCAAGGTCAATCCGCCTGAACTTCACTCCGTAATTCGGAGGAGCAGGCAATAATCTCATATTTACCCGGTTGCCGCTGTGTAAGCCGACACCGGAGTAACTAACCGCTTCTTTTATCGTCTGTTGTTGCAGCACGATTTGAAGTTAACCAAAAAATCATTACTTTTGGCAAGAGACAAAATTAATCTGCTAATTTTTTAAAGCAATCGTCGCAGCGCGCATAGATTGATTATCAGACAGACCGTAATAGAACATCGTTTTTGAAAAATCCAATTTCATCTATATCCATTATTACCCGGATTATGTTGGGTTCTGGTTTTAAATAAATTCTTGAAATAATTCTGGATGAGTATTTTAATCGGGTCTATGAAAATAAATACTAAATCAATTTTTCTCGGAGTAGGTCTGGCTATTGCGGTTGCCTTTCAGGCTCAAAACATTATTGCTGCCAGCGTTATTGAACGCGGCGCGCGGGTAGCCATAATTGGCGATTCAATTACCGAGCAGAAACTCTATTCAAAATATATAGAGGCGTATCTTCTTGCATGTTCTGGAGTTGAAGAGGTGCGGGTCTTTCAGTATGGGTGGGGCGGAGAAACTGCCGCCGGTTTTGCTGGCAGGCTTGAAAATGACCTTGCTGGGTTTAAACCGACGGTTGCGACCCTTTGCTACGGAATGAATGACGGTTCATACCGTCCTTACACAGACGATATTGGCAAAAATTACGAGGCAAATATGCGCCGCGTTATTGAAGGGCTTAAAAAGATAGGTGTCAAGACGATCATAATCGGTTCGCCCGGGGCTGTGGATACGAGATATTTTGTCCGCAACAATTTCGCTCCGCTCTCTGGAGCCGATGGTTATAACCAGAATCTGGCAAAGTTGAGAGATATTTGCAAAAAACTGGCGCAGGAGTATGGTCAGCCGTTTGCCGATGTTCATCAACCGCTCATTGACGCAATGAAGGGGGCAAAGGCAAGGTATGGCGATGATTATGATGTTTGCGGCAGAGACGGCATTCATCCCGGTCCTAATGGGCACCTTGTGATGGCTTACGCATTTTTAAAGGCGATGGGTTTTGACGGCAATATTGGCGAGATAACTGTTGATTTAAACGGAAACGCCAGCGCCGCAAACGGGCACAAGGTTGTCTCTGCTAAAAACGGTAGCGTTGAAATTCAGAGCCAGAGATATCCGTTCTGCTTTGACCCCGACCCGGCTTCATCCTCCAGCACAAGAAGCATCCTGCCGTTTTGTCCGTTTAATCAGGATTTGAATCGCTTTACACTTAAAGTGACCAATCTATCAAAACCGCGGGCTCGCGTTAAATGGGGCGAGCAGACAAAGGAATTCACCAAAGAACAACTCCAATCAGGTGTTAATCTTGCCGCTGAATTTCAGCAGACTCCGTTTGATGAGCAATTTCAAAATGTCATTCGGGCGATAGGCGCTAAACAGAATTTTGAAACGTTATTGATCAAGAACCTGATTACTAATTTCCGCCATTTCGCAAGAGAAAAGGAGGACCCGGAAGTTGCTCAGGCTTTTACCACGCTTACTACTAAATTGATGAATAAACAGCAACAGTTGCATCGAGCGGCCGTAGAACAGATTAAGCCGGTTAATCACAAGATTGAAATAATCCCGATAGATTAACGGCTATTGCCTGTTGCTTTTTTCTCAAGGCTCTGGAGTTTTTCGTTAAGCGCCCTGTTATCAAAACATTGAGGAGACTGGCTTTTAAGTTGTTTTAAGAACTCCAGAGCCTTTTCGTCTCTTCCCATAGAACAGAGAAGGTCTGCATAACTAATAGCAATTCTTATTCTTTGGTTGAGCGAGGTCTGGTTTTTTAACGCAAGTTCATAATAACTCAACGCGTCGTCATATTTTTTCTCTGAAAGATAGAGGTCGCCGAGTTTTTCTAATAAAACAGAACTTTTGCGAAGGATGGATTTTTGTTGTTCTAAATATTCAATTACCGAGAGCGCGGGGCGTCCTGCCGAAAGATTTATATTAGCCCAGCGCAAATATACCCATTCAAGATTTTTTGAATTTGTTTGTTCAAGCGTCTTTTGCCATTGTTCAAGGTTTTTCTTAAATGGTTGATAGAGAGGGTCGCCGACTGCTACGTTTTGCCAAGATAGGGAATGTTGAGATGAGACAAAAGCCTCGCCAAATGTAAAACCATTGAGCAAGAAATTGATAAGAAACATTGCAATGTTTGGAGTTCCGCCAAGTCCCGGTTCATACACGCTTCCCATAGTAATGGTTGCCCCTTTTGCCAGCAATGGACCTACCCATCGTTCGGTAGAAGTGCGGAGTTTTTCGCAACTAAATGAATGCAGATGATAGGCAAAGGCGCCGGGCATAAACTCATCGCTGTTTTTAAGAAAAGGTCCTGAAACATTTTCGTCATACCAGCCACCATAGATGGCTATATGGCTCATTGGAAAGTCCTGGGAAAATGTTTCCGGACTTTTATCAACAACGGTTTCAAATCCTAAACGGCTGCACCACAGAGCCGCCTCTGCGAACCATTTATCCCCTTCGGCAAGCGTTCCGTTTGTAATGCCGCGCAAATCAAAATAGGCGCGTCCCCAGAGTCCATTCTTTTCAGCTTCAATTGCCTTGTCTACCAACGACATCGCAATCTGCGGAGTCGGCGCGTCAATCCGCGTTACAATTAAAATTCCATTGGTAGGATTAATAAAAAGGCTGTTTGTTGTCATATAGACGTGATTTAAAAGCGGACCTGCCAGTTTATAGGTAAACGGACCGCGCGGCAAACAGGCAAGTTCGCTGTCAACAGAGGCTTCGTTTCTTCTTAATTCAACAGGAAGATAATCAATATCTTTTTCAACAATATTTTTATCTTCAACAATCTTCACCGGCACCCCGTAGCACAACACAGCGTAACGGATTTTTGACTTTGATGGAGGAAGCATAACCCTACCGGCTTGATTGGTGTAGGATTCAAATAATTTAGATTCAAATAATTTCTTTAACAGCGGCACTTCAAGTTTTAACTGATAATCTTTTCTTGTAATGGTTTCCTCGGCTGGCAGTTCAAAACCGAAAATCTGATTTGACGGAACATTTCTTAACTTTGAATAATAGAGGGCAACATCTCTGGACTCTTTTAATTGTGAATTATAGACGACAACAACCGATGACCCATCATCGGCAATAACCTGTATTGCGGAAAGAAGCGATACCAGGACGAAAGCCAGCGATCCGCAATTCAAATATTTTGTTTTCATTTATTCACCTAAATTGTTGTTAATAAGTTCAGTCAATTTTTATTTTTAACCCGTCGTAAGCCAGAAAAATATTGGGCGGCAGTTCAGCCTGGGCGCGATCGTGGTCATAGTCGTGGGTAAGATGTGTGAAATAGGTTGTTTCGGCGCCGATCTGTTTTGCCACTTCAATCGCCTCGTCCCTGCTTAAATGCGTCCAGTGCGGTCTATACCGTAGCGCGTCAATAATCAAGACCTTTACCCCTTTGGCTTTTTCAATGGCTTTATCTGGAACAATTTTGCAATCAGTAAGATAGGCGAGTTTCTTTGAACCGTTCTGTGAAAAGACATAGCCCGTGCTGATTATGCTGCCGTGAGGGAGTTTGACAGGACTGACAGAAAGGTCACCCAGTTCAAAATGTCCGTTAACAATCCGCGGGTCCGGGACAAAATAACCTTTTGGATGCGGGCCTGAATGGAATGCGTAAACGAATACCCGTTTTAAATCTGCCATTGTGCTTTCGCTTGCATAGACGGGCATGGCGCAGCCGCTGATATCGCAAAACCTGCGGCAATCATCTAGTCCCATTATGTGGTCGGCGTGTCCATGCGTGAACAAAACGGCATCCAGCCATTTGATATTCTCCCGCAACATCTGGATTCTAAATTCGGGCGTTGTATCAATGACAAACTTTACTTTATCAGTTGCCACATAAATAGATGGACGGGTGCGATGATTCTTCGGGTTCGCAAGGAATTCAGGCGGATATTCCTTTCCAATCATTGGCACACCCTGCGATGTTCCGGTGCCCAAAAATATAACTTCAATTCCCATTTTACCATTAATAAAAAATTTAATATTAAACAATAATATGGTTTAAACTTTTGTGAATACAAATATTTTAAAATCCATCGGGATATATTGTGTCCTTGTAATTTGTTTTAAATATTAATATTTTTAGAAAGATGGACGCTATCAGCAATTTTATTTTTGTATTGCCGCCGCAATCATTAAAAGTGGCTTTGCTGGTTTCGTTTTTCAGCGTGTGGGTTCTTATCGGGATATTTTTTTATCTCAATTACTACACTCGCCGCCGTTATTTTACAATCTGGGCTGCAGGATGGCTCTTTTATTCTATCTGGATAATATTAAGTTATTATGTTCAGGAATGGGGTGAAAATGAGTTAATGCTAATGTTGCGCTTGTGGTGTATAAGCGCCACAGCATCGCTTTTTTTCTGGGGAAGCGCCCGGTTTTTAGGACATCATTTGAATCAGCGACTTGTTGGGTTGTTTGTCTTATTTCTAATTACCTGGAGTTATTTCGGAGCATATTATCTTGATAATTATTGGCAGGTCAGAATACCGATTTATCTTTTGATCTGCCTTGCAAGCCTTCGCATCAGCTGGTGTTTTTTAGCATATCGCCGCCACCATCCATATATTGGCGCCGGACTACTCTCGTTTGGATTCTTTTTATGGGCAATCTCTAATATACTTTATCCGGTAATGCAACAAATTAATGAGATGCAAAGCGTTAGTTATGTTAGCTCGGCAGTGGTTCAACTTTTTATCGCGGTATCAATGATAGTGCTGGTGCTTGAAGAAGGCAGAAATATAAGAAACAGGATGGTAAATCAGGTATTTGAAAAGCAGGATGAGACTAATTTTCTTAAAATGGCCATTGAATCAACAGAGGCGCGATACCGCGCTTTATTTGAACAAGCTGCCGAAGCAATAGTTATTACTGATACCGATACATTACAAATCATTGATTTGAATAAAGCCGCTGGAAATATTTTAGACCTTCAGTCAAAGACAGAAGCCAAAAATTATCATTTAACCGAATTTTGTTATATTGATGAAAAGCAGGCTGAATCATTTAAAACTGGCGAAGACTGGATAACCTATCTCTGTTCTCAACGACCGCTTTATTTAAGACAGAAAAACGGTGGCATAATTGCCGTTGAAGTTGATTGTTCCCGTGTTGAATTCGGTAACAAAACCGCCTATCAACTTTTTATAAGAGAACTTACCGAACGGGCTAAACTTGAACAACAATTGCGGCGGGCAGAGAAGCTTGCGGCGCTCGGGCAGATGATAAGCGGCGTTGCTCACGAGCTTAACAACCCGCTCTCGGTAATAAAAGGGTATATAGAAGTCATTTTACAAAGCCACGATTTAAATCCACAAACCCGCGCCGATCTGGAAAAAGTTGCAAAAGAAAGCAACAGGGCGGCAAATCTCGTTAAAAATTTCTTAACCTTTGCCAGAGAACGGGCAGCGCAGCGCGAAAAAATTAATGTAAATGAAATAATCAAAGAAGTAATGGATTTGCGCAAGTTTACCGCGCGGATTGCGAAAGTTGATATAAAATACGAACTCTCACCAGACCTTCCATCTACCCTGGCAGACCCGGAACAAATTAAACAGATAATTGTTATTCTTGTAAACAATGCATTGCAGGCGATGGAAAAGTGCCCGCCCCCACACCTGTTGACTATAAGGTCTGCCGTTGTAGACAATATGGTAAAAGTAGAGGTACAGGACAACGGACCTGGCGTAGCGCCAAACCTTGAAGAAAAAATTTTTGAACCATTCTTTACGACCAAAGGGGTAGGTGCGGGAACGGGGCTTGGGCTTTCAATCGCGCATAGCATAATTTCCGAACACAAGGGAAAGATTTATCACAAACGCCCGCCAGAAGGCGGGGCGTGTTTCATTTTTGAAATTCCTTTGACACAGTCAGAAATCACGAGCGTCCAGACACAAAGCAAAAATGAGTCTGATTTTAAACTGGCGAGTTTCCCGGCAAATGTTCTCGTAGTTGATGATGAAATATCAGTTGCGGATATGATAGGTGAGATTCTTCAGTTAATTGGATATATCCCTTCAAAATGCAATTCAGCCACTGAAGCGCTCGCAATATTGGAAGAAAAGGAATTTGATGTTATTCTAACCGATATCCGTATGCCCGAGATGGATGGGAAACAGTTTTATGAACGTTTAAAACTTCAAAAACCAGAATATGTAAAAAGAATCGTCTTTCTTACAGGTGACACGGTGAATGAAGAGACGCAGAATTTTTTAAATTCCACAGGGAATATTTATTTGTCAAAACCGTTTCAGATGGCGACTATTCGGGAAGCGGTTGAAAAAGCGCTTGATCAAGTTAAGGCTCGCCAACCTGCAGACAGACAATCGTAGTGTAATCTCTTAACAACAATCTGTCGGCAACAAGCGCCATCGGCGCCCATGCCTCATCTCCGTCAAGGACTTTTATCTGAGAGAGAAGTTTGAATTCACTCGGATCAGCGGCTATAAGCGAGAGTTTTCCCGTATCGGCAAGGACATAAAACAGGTCGTCGGCAAGCAAAAACGGACCGAGCCCGTATTGGTTTTTAGGCGTGCTCGCCCATACTACCTTGCCCTCTGTTGTCAAACAAACAAACTGACCGTCTGCCCGCACACCAAAAATGTGGTTTTTATAAAAAATCGGCGTGTGTTGCGTTGCTCCAAAAACCGCAGGCTCAAGTTTAAAAAGTTTTTGAACGGTGAATTTCCCGTTTTCCTTTTTTAATTGAATCATAAGGCTGCCGGCTCCGTAACCGCCGGTTAAAAATATTTTCCCATCACCGATTGGCAGAGGAGACGGAACTGTGGCAATGCTGATCTTCCAGTCGGGAGTTTCCCACAAGATCGCCCCATCTTCGGCAGAAACCCCGACTACCCCGAGGCTTGCGCAATAGACATACATCTTTTTCCCGGCAAACTCCATCGGAACAATTGATGAGTGAGTCATCTTCCAGCCGTTCGGGTTCGGCGTCTTCCACTTCACCTTTCCTGTGTCTAAATCCACAGCCATCAGCAAGGCATCTTTGCCGCCCGGGGCAAGTATGACGCTATTTCCGTCAATTAGCGGACATTGTCCTGCGTACCACTGCGGAATTGTTGTTCCATATTCTTTTACCAGGTCAATCCCCCATCTAAATTCGCCGCTAATTTGATCGGCGCAGACAACGTGGCACTTTGGTCCCATTGCAACGACATATTTTTCACTTAAAGCGGGAACAGTTCTTGTTAAGCCGTGGTTTCGTTTTATGACAACTGGATAGGTTAACCGCCATATCTCTTTGCCGTCTTCAAGAGACAAACACCGCAGGGCGTCCTTTTTATGTTCGCGGTCATAGTCCATTAAATAGACTCGTCCGTTCTTTACTGCAGGGCCTGCGTAACCTTCTCCAACTTCAATCTTCCACAATTGCTTTGGACCGCTTGTGGGGAAAGAACGGATTAACTTTGAGTAATTCGTTGATATGCCGTCGCGGTTATTCCCTCTGAACATACTCCACTCGCCGCGAATATTTGCTGGCGCCCCGTTTCCTTTGATTAATTCAACCGATTTAAGCGGGTCTTTTGCATTAAGGCTGTTTGTTTCCCCCGGGGGTCTATCTGCGCCCGGCTCGCGCAGCGTCAGTTGCGGTTTTCTGTTTGTTCCCACCCAGATTCCAATAGCAAAAGCAGCCAGTACCGCAACGACCACCGGTAGATGTCTTAAATACTTTTCAAAATTCTCATTCATCTATGCAATTTGTTTCCGATAATATTGACGGTGAGCGATTATTTCAAATTATTTTGATGAAACCCGTCTCATTTCTCCTTAATCTCTATTTCACCGTTCCAGTTCACTGTAGCGGGTTTGATTCTCAATTCATCAATCTCTTTAAGATAAAACAAAGACGGAGGGTCAGAGGGGATGATTTTTAAAACTGAGTTAAAACCCGATTGCGCCTGTTCAAAATTGCCTGACTGAAAATTTTTAAGGGCGGTTTCAAAAATCCGAACCCAGTCAGAAGAGAGATCAACTTTTCCATTTTCACCCAGCAGTTCATAAACCTCAACGCTTTTCTCAAAGCCTTTCAGGATAAAACGTCCAGCATAGCGCCAGACAAAGCGGTCATCGGTCTGCTGGCGTAGTTCTTTTGTGGCAAGGACTGTTGTGCCTAAAAATTTATTAAGTCCTTCCATACGTGAGGCGAGGTTAATGTTCTCGCCAATTGCGGTGTAATCAAAGCGCTTTTCGCTGCCAAAGTTTCCGACGTTCGCAACACCTGTATGAAGTCCGATGCGCGTGCGCAATTTCGGTCCGCGTCCTGATTTAATATAAGTATCAATCGCCTGCGAAAGAAGTATTGCCGCTCTTGCGGCGCGGATAGCGTGGTCTTGTTGCGGAAGCGGCGCGTTCCAGACGGCGAATATTGCGTCGCCGATAAATTTAATCACCGTGCCGTCGGTTTCGTGAATCTTTGCGACGGCGCTTTCAAAATACTCGTTCATCACCCGCGCCAGTTCATCTGAATCCATACCCTCAGAAATATGCGTAAAGTTTTCTATGTCGCTGAAGAGTATACTCAGGACCTGTTTGTCGGCGCCGGGGTGTAAAATGTCAGGATGTTTAAGCAATTGTTTTACCCGCGCTGGCGATACGTATGCGGAAAGCGATTGTTCAAGCAAGCGGTTTTGAACATATAGTCTGAATGAGTTATATCCCCACGACCATAATGTTGCCACAGGCACCTGCGCCGCTGCTATAATTAACCACGGAAACCATATTCTCTGATACAAAAACAGATAAACCGCAACAGCCGTCACAATAGCCGAAACAAGAAAACCGGTAACTATTGCGTTAAACGGACGCAGTTGAATAAGATACACTCCAAGCGCAAATCCAAATAACATAAACAGGAAAGTTTCAACTTTTTTTGGCGGTCTTATAAGCCAATCGCCGCGGTAAAGGTTTAAAAATTGAGTTGCCTGTATATCCACGCCCGGCGCAAACCGTCCCTTGCCAGCATATGGAGTTATATATTCATCTTTTCTCTGACCGCTATAATAGGTTTTTAAAAACGCCCCTATAAAGACCACTTTATTTGAAAAGTATCCGCGCGGGGCGTTCAATGCCAAATGGAATGAAATCCAAGGGATAGTCTCAGGCGGTCCGTAATAATTAACCCAACGTTCTTTATAACGTTCATTCAAATTAGTCGCAATGGCAACTCCGGCGATTTTTGCGGTCTCCCAGCTCAGGCTTGATTGATCAACTTCTTCGCTTGACGGCGGAACGTGAAGATGCCGCCGAACCATAAAATCCTGATCGGCGTAAACCTGAACAATCCCCAGCGGGCAGGCGGCGGCATCATACAGCGGGTCGTAAGCGCGGCTAAAAGTCGGTCCACCGCTGACGGAGTCAACCATAAATTCAGCCCCGAGAACCACTTTGCCGTTCCGCTTTATTGCATTTGCAAACTCATAATCTCCTTGAGGATTTTTAGGATGCGCCCCGCTAAAAACAATGTCGTATGCAACAGCCCTGACGCCGTCGTCGGTCAATTTATTTAACAACCGGGAATGAACCGCCCTGTCCCAGCCGATATCGTAAGGCTGGTTTAACTCCCGATGCGACTCCTCGTCCATATAAACCATTATAACCTCGTACGGTCTATACGGTTTTTTAAACTGAAACAACAGATCGTAACTGGTGTGAATAAGTGTTTCTCCGATAAGAAGCGGATTAGACGGGTGCAACAGCCCTACGCCAAGCAATCCCGCAGAAGCCGCGCCGAATACAGTTGCAAATATCCTTCCTCGCGCTTCTTCAGATAATTCTCGCAAAATATTTTTTAAGGATATTTTCAAAGGATTAACTAAATCTAAAATATCACCACGGCTTATATATAACATAAAATTAAACCTAATTCGCGCAATTTGAGAATAAAAATTAATTAACACTCTATGTGCCAGTGTTCAGCATTTAAATAAGTCTATTGACTAAATACCGATTTGGTTGAAAATTGGTTTTATGAAGCGACTTATAAAACCTTGCTGTAAGGTTTTAGCGTTTTTGTATCTGGTATATTCAGGATTAAACCTTTTAAGCGCGGAAAAAGGAGGAAAGATTATGCAACTAAAAAGCAGCGCGTTCGGGAACGGACAGCCGATTCCTGTCAAATACACCGGTCAGGGCAGAGATGTTTCTCCGCCGCTTGAGTGGAGCGACGCCCCAGCAGGCGCGAAAAGTTTTGCCATAATAAGCGATGATCCCGATGCCCCTGTTGGAACGTGGGTTCACTGGGTGATTTATGATATACCGGCAAACATCACAAAACTTGACGAGAACGTTCCACCAAAGGAAACACTGCCAAACGGCGCAAAACAGGGAATAAACGATTTTGGCAACATTGGTTATGGCGGACCGATGCCGCCGCCCGGAAAACCGCACCGTTATTTTTTCAAACTCTATGCCCTTGACACCGTTTTAAATCTAAAACCGCGCGCCTCTAAACAGGAATTGTTGCGCGCAATGCAAGGGCATATACTTGCTCAAGCAGAATTGATGGGAACATACCAGCGAAAATAGCGGCGCTTTGCAATTAAAACCGGATTGTTCACAAACGGAGCGGCGCTTCTTCGCAACGCGAGTCTAATTGTGATAGAGCGTCGCAAATGAGGCTATATATTCTCTTCTGAAACCTTAATCATTAGCCTTTCAAACCTTGCGCATTGAGATTAATAATATTAATTCTTGCAATCCGGGATAATCGCAGATTGATTGCGTTTTGTGTGGTTCTGGAGGCGGGTTTGGCAGAAATAAATTCATTTGCAAAAATATTCGTCTATATCAGAGTGGTTTGTAGATGTAAAATGTTTTGAGAATTTCAAATTGCGGGTAGAATCAGCCTTCGGGCATTTTGACGGGATTTTAATGGTAAGTGAATGGGATTGATAAAACGTCGGTAACATATCGTTACGAGCGGATTCGCGCTGTGGCAAACGGAATGCTTGAGATGGCGGGGAGCACGTTCCTGCTGTTGATAGCGGTTCGATGGCTTAAGGCGGGGGCGATTGGCAAAGCGCTGATTGCCGGGGGCGGCAGCGCGGGTTTGATATTGTCGCCATTTGTTGTCTGGTGGGTAAGCAGAAACGGGCTAAACTCAACCGGCGCGGCGGCTAAACTTGCGCTGGCTGGTTCAATAACATTTATGGCAATGGCGCTGTTTCCTTATCTGCCGGTATATGTAGCGGGCAGTGTTATCACAATGGCTTGCGCCTCGTCAATGATACCGCTTTTAACTCAGGTTTATCAGGAGAATTATCCAGAGGCAAAGCGGGGGCAACTCTTTTCGCGCTCCGTAATGATAAGGATCGGCACGGCGGCGATATTCAGCGAACTTGCTGGACGCGGGCTGGCATATTTTAACGGCTTCCGATGGTTGTTAATTGTGTTTGCGGCGGCGTTCGGGATTGCCTATTACTGCCTTTCGCGCATACCTTCTAATCGCTTAAAAGACAGCGGCGGTTCAAACCCGCTCCGGGCTATGCGGTTTGTTAAAAATGACAACGTTTTTAGATACACGCTGATCTGCTGGATGTTGATGGGGTTTGCGAATTTGATGATGTTGCCATTGCGGGTTGAATATTTAGCTAATCCTAAATACAACCAATCTCTTGATGTTAAAACGATCGCGCTGTTAATCGGTGTGATACCGAATCTTGTGCGGCTAATAATGAGTCCGTTATGGGGATGGATGTTTGACCATCTGAACTTTTTCGCGTTGCGGGTGATTTTAAACCTTGGATTCGCGTTCGGGATTTTATCATTTTATACCAGCGATAGTTTTGACGGACTTTTGATAGCGGCGATTATTTTTGGCGTTTCAAACGCTGGCGGGGATGTTGCGTGGAGTTTATGGGTTACGAAGTTTGCGCCTTCTGAACACGTTGCTGATTATATGTCGGTTCATACCTTTTTTACCGGCATTCGCGGTGTTGTTGCCCCAATAGTTGCCTTTCAACTTGCAGCCGCAAATGTTCCATTAAAAACACTGGGCTATATCTGCGTTGGTATGATTGTTTTAGCAAGTCTTATGCTCTTATTTGAGGTAAAATCCGGAAAAGGCGGCGGCGACTCTTCCGCAATTATTGAAGAAGTATCTGAATAATGTTTCACCATAGTTCGTCAATATTGAAATAAATTGCGCTTATTACAAAAATTAATGCATTGAAAAGATAAAGTTAAAATAATAAGATAGAGATTATGAATACCAACGAAAAATCGGTCACCACACGTCGTGAGTTTATAAAAACCACTGGAAAAATCGCTGCTGTTTCGGCGCTTGCGGGCGTGAGCATACCGTATGTTCACGCTGCAACGAGCGATTTGATTCAGGTTGCATTAGTTGGATGCGGAGGTCGCGGAACGGGCGCTGCGGCAAACGCGCTTGGAACCAATAAACTTGGTCCAATTAAACTTGTTGCAATGGCTGATATTTTTCCGAATAAACTTAAAGATAGTTACAGCAATCTAAAAAATCAAAAACAAGACCTTGTTGATGTTCCGCAGGAGCGTCAATTTATCGGTTTTGACGCTTATAAAAAGGCAATGGATTGCTTAAAGCCCGGTGATGTGGTAATTCTTACCACTCCGCCTGCCTTCCGCTGGGTGCATTTCACCTACGCGTTGCAGAAAGGTCTAAATGTGTTTATGGAAAAACCGGTCACGGTTGATGGACCGACGAGCAAACGGATGTTAAAACTCGCCGATGAATCGGTTGCGAAGAATATAAAGGTCGGCGTCGGTTTGATGTCCCGACACAGCCGCGCTATGCAGGAGTTGTATCAGCGGATTCAGGATGGCGAGATTGGCGACATTATGTATATGCGCGGTTATCGTATGCACGGACCGGTGGCTTATTTTGCTTCGGTTGCCAAACCGCCCGGGATAAGCGAATTGCTGTATCAGGTGCAACGTTTCCACAGTTTTCTCTGGGCAAGCGGCGGGAACTACAGCGATTTTTACATCCATATTATTGACCATCTTTGCTGGATGAAAAATGCCTGGCCTGTAAGCGCGCAAGCGCTCGGCGGACGCCATTATAAAGTAAGCCCAGACGGCAAGCCGTATGTTGACCAGAACTTTGACGTCTATGCCGTTGAATACACATTTGCCGATGGGGCGAAGATGTTCTTTGACGGACGTTGTATGACCGGGTGCAACGATATCTACGCAAGTTATTGCCACGGCACAAAGGGGTTGGCAATAGTTTCATCCAATGGCGATATAGGTATGCCTTCACGCACGTTCAAAGGACAGAATCCATCGCGCAAAGATATGTTATGGGAGTCAAAAGTAAAACCAGATGAAACCGACCCGTATCAAAATGAATGGAACGATTTGATTGACGCTATTCGCAATAACAAACCGTATAATGAAGCGCGGCGCGGCGTTGAGGCAAGCCTTGTAACTTCAATGGGCAGAATGGCGGCTCATACAGGTCAGCTAATCACTTATGACCAGATTCTCAACTGCGACCATGAATTCGCGCCCGGACTTGATACACTGACCGAAAACTCTCCTGCTCCGCTGCAGCCGGATGCTAATGGCAGATATCCAGTGCCGGAGCCGGGTCTTAAAAAGACAAGAGAATATTAATAAATCAATAGTTGTATTTAAAAACTGACGTTCAATCACTCGGACGTTTGTTAAACTGCGTTAATAGTAAACAAAATGGGCGAGCAAAGGCTCGCCCGTTAATTTTATATTTGGTTTCAGGCGACGGACAAACCGCCCAATAGCCTGAATGTTAGAGCGGCGGTTAAATTGTCTGCGCAAGAAAGCCGCCGTCAACGCGGATATCTGCGCCGGTTACAAAACTGCTCGCCTTTTGACTTGCAAGGAAGATCGCAGCGCCAACAAGTTCGCTCGCTTCGCCAAACCTGCCCATTGGTGTGTGGCCCCAGATTTGTTTTGTCCGCTCGGTTGGCGTTCCATCTGGATTAAAGAGCAACTGGCGGTTCTGCTCGGCAGGGAAAAAGCCAGGAGTTATTGAATTGACGCGAACATTATACGGCGCCCATTCGCGAGCCAGAAATCGGGTAAGACTCAATACTGCCGCCTTTGCTGCGGAATAGGCAACAACACGCGAGAGCGGTATATGAGCCGAAACGCTGGCGATATTAATTATGCTCCCTTTTTTCCGTCTGACCATTCCCGGTCCAAACTCCTGACACGGCAACAGAGCCCCAGCGACAAGGTTTAACTCAAAATTTTTTCTCCAGTTTTCCAAAGCGATGTTTTCAAACGGGTTATCTGGAGTAACCGTGGTGCGCGGGTCATTTCCGCCAGCGGCATTCAAAAGAATTGTTGGCTCGCCAAGATTTTCAACAACTTGCTTATGGGCTGTAGCAAGGCTTTCTTTCTCCATAGCATTGACAAAGAAATACTTTGCAATGCCGCCTTTTGAGACAATCTGTTTAGCCCGCGCCTCGCCGGCTTCAGGTTTAAAATCAAGAACGGCGACTTTTGCGCCAAATTCTGCAAAACCCTCAGCAATCGCCCCGGCGAGCACTCCGCCCGCCCCAATAACGACCGCCACTTCATCTCTTAAACTAAATAAATCATTCATACAATTTAGATTAATTCACATTTGAACTGAAAAGTGAAGCGCATTTTTAAACCAGCCCCGAACAGGGAGCATTCATTGAAACCATACCTGAATCATTAGCATTGAACTTGGTGTTTGATTTTAATAAGGATTAAAATACAACGCTATTTAAGATTATGAATCCAAAGGGCTCATAATAACCGCTCTCAACCCCAACGAGGTTGAATATTAGTAGCCACCTGTAAAACAGGTGGAAAGTTAATACCTATCTTATATACATCCATCAACACTCCCTCAACCCTATTGGGGTTGATTTATATTCTGCAGTTTTGTTATCCAACCTCACAAAGCGGTGTCGCGACTGCTCCCGCATGCGGGACACCGCACTCCAAAAAGATGTTAGACCTCTTCGGGGTCTTTCAAACCAGTGAGCTGTTGTTTATAAAATAATTTCACAAATTTAATTTCACCTTAAAATGCGCTTTTCCCAAAAATGCTCAGCGTTCAAGTCATATTTTCATAAAAATTGAACTTGCGCAAATTTCAGTATATTTATTATTATTCAAGTTTCAAAATTTAGGTTTAATTAATTATATTTAAATTTGTTTTTGGATTTTTAATTGATATAATCAATAAAAAATATTGTCCATTATAATATGGAAAGCAGTAAAAAGCGTCATTTTGATTATCGTGCGGCAATATTTGTTTTTTTGCTTGTGGCGATATGCACCTTTTTAACCTCTTATATTACATATAGAGGCATTAAACGGGATTCAGAAGAAGAGTTTAAAGCTATTGCAAGAGACGCGTCAGAAAATGTTTCTAGCGAACTTTCTCATTATCTCACAATGCTTCAAGGGATAAGCGCGTTTTTTCTGGCAAGTGAAGATGTTACTCCGGAAGAATGGACAACGTACATTGATTTCATTAAAAGAAGCCAGCGATATAACGGAATAAGGTCAATCGCCTTTTTGCCAGCGGTCAAGTCCAGCGATTTAAACCGGTTTTTAGAAACCGCCCGTAAGGAGGTAAATCCTGAATATAAAATATATCCGCCGGGGGCTCGCAGCCTCTATTTTCCTGTTTATTATTTATCCTCCTTTACCGAGACAGACCAGTTTATCGGTTTTGATTATTACACAGTTCCAGAAAGACGCGCGGTAATTGATGAGGCAATAAAAAATGGCGAGCAGAGAGCGACAGGCAAGTTAAAATTCACATTTCCGTCAGGGACAAATTATTCCGCAGGGATAGCGATTTATACGCCGGTTTTTAAAGGTTCCGGGTCAAAGACGAATGTTCAAGAATCTGTCGTTGGCGTACTATCCTGTTCAATACTGGCAGAGCAGTTTTTCCCGGGTCTTATACAACCGTTCAAAGAAAATACTTTTTATGTAGAAATTTTTGACGGCAAACAATTCACTGATGACAATTTGCTTTTTAAAACGCGTCCGGAGGGTATTGCTAATAAACCGTTATTTGAGTTCATTGAGAGCGGTAAGATTGCAGGGAGAACGTTCAGTATAAGATTTACTTCCACACCGGATTATGAAGGGGCTATAAACAGGATATTGCCGATCAGGATTGCAGTTGTAGGGACGGCTATTGGCATTATACTGGCGCTTGTTGTAGCCTTTCAGATTCGCGCGCGCAAAGAAGCGCAGGAACTGGCTAAGGAACTGGAAGTTTCTCATTCTAAACTGACTAAAGCCAATGAGCAACTGGAAAAGGAGATTCAAGAAAAAAATGAATTGTTAAAACAGATTGAATTTGAACGGCATTTATTTGATGAGTTGCTGGAAAATATCCCCGACGCGGTCTATTTCAAAGATATAAATTCCCGGTTTATAAAATTTAGCAAAAATGCAGTTGAAAAATTAGGGATATCGCAAGAAGAGGCAGTTGGCAAAACCGATTTTGACCTGTTTACCGAAGAGCACGCCCGGGCGGCTTTTGAAGATGAGCAGGAGATAATCCGCACCGGCAAACCGATAATCGGAAAGATTGAAAAAGAGACCTGGAAAGACGGGAAGATTACTTATGCAATAACGACCAAAATGCCTTATCGGGATAAGGACGGCAAGATTATCGGCACATTCGGAATAAGCAAAGATATAACAGAGGTAAAACAGATTCAGGATAAACTTAATGAAGAACGGGAAAGGCTCGCGCTAACGTTAAATTCTATCGGAGATGGCGTGATAAGCACGGACGCGGAAGGCAGGGTTGTTATTATGAATCCGATCGCCGAAAGGCTGACGGGGTGGAATTCTAAAGACGCTCAGGGAAAACCGTTAAAAGAGGTGTTTGTAATTGTGAACGAACAAACCCGCCAGCCTGTTGAAGACCCGGTGGAAAAGGTTATAAAAACAGGAAAGATTTGCGGGCTTGCGAATAATACAATGCTGATTTCGAAGGACAATGTTGAACGGATCATAGCCGATAGCGCGGCGCCAATAAAAGACTCGTCCGGGAAGATTATCGGAGTTGTGCTGGTCTTCAGAGACGTAACGGATAAACACCGTTATGAACAGGAACGGATAAACTCAGCGCGGCTGGAAACGATTGAGAGATTTGCCGGCGGGCTTGCCCACGATTTCAACAACATCCTGACCGCGATAATGGGAAACATCTCGTTGGTCAAGATGATGTTTGATAGTTCAGACCAGGCGTTTCATCTCCTTGATAGCGCCGAACGCTCCTGCGTTAGGGCAAAAAATTTGACCCGTCAACTCTTGACCTTTACAAAGAGCGGCAGTCCGGTCAAAAAAACGATTGAAATAACTCCTTTGTTGCGACAGGCAGTTGAAATGGCGGTATACAGCAGCAGTGTTACTGTAAAATACGATATTAAAGATGAATTGCCGCTTGTTGAAGCCGATGATAGCCAGCTTGGACAGGCGTTTACACACCTTGCCACTTTCTCGGTCCAAACAATGCCATCAGGCGGTTCAATTTTTGTAAGCGCCGAAACCGTTGTTCTGGACGAACAGAATTCAGATAAACTTGAACCGGGAAAATACGTAAAGATTGTTCTGCAAGACCACGGTGAGGGAATTCCAAAAGAGCAACTGGCGAGATTTTTTGAGCCTTATTATGCCCACGTTGGACCGGGCAGTGGTGTAGGGCTCGCAGCGGCTGAATCAATAATACGCAAACATAACGGGCGGGTTAAAGTTTACTCAATCGTCAAAAAAGGCACCACTTTTACAATCTATTTACCCGCCACAGATAAACAGCCGGATAAACCAAAAAATATAAAGGGGGCCCCGCCGGAGTTTCGCGGAAAACATATTTTGATAATGGATGATGAAGAGAATATTTGTATCCTCGTAAAGGCAATTCTTGAAAGATTCGGAATGATTGTTGACACGGCGCTGAATGGCGAGGACACAATCCGCAAATATATATCGGCAATCCGCGCCGGCGCGCCATACGACCTTGTAATTTTAGACCTCACAATTCAGGGAGGCATTGGTGGAAAAGATGTCCTTGTTGAATTAAAGAAACATAATCCAAAGGTAAAGGCTATCGTTTCAAGCGGCTACTCGTTTGACCCGATTATGGCAAATTACAAAGAATACGGCTTTGCGGGCGTAATTCAAAAACCATACAGCGTTGATGAATTAAAAGAGGTGTTGATTGAGGTGCTGGAACTTTAATAAAAATACCTCCTATGAAATAGGGGGACAAAGATTGCAAAATAACCTGCCTGTGCCCGAAGTGGTCAAACATTTTTTAAACTGCAGTCTCCTATGCGGGAGTGGTCGCGACATCGATTTGCGAGTTTGGATAACATAAGGGCAAAGGAATAATACCAAAACTAAAAAACGAATTTGTTCTGGATTTCGTAATTTTATTCTAACCTGTCTGTCCCTGATAAATGCGACTCCGAAATGGAGCAAACAAAATCGCCTTTTTCCGCCATCTTGAATTTTCTGCTCCGAATATGCGCTGGTTATTTATTCCTTTTAAGCATAAATTCGCCAATTGCCTGCAATACAGCGGCTTTGCTTTTTAATGGTTTGATAGAATCAAAGGCTTTGTTTGTGAGTTGTTCGGCAATCTTGTATGATTGTTCAAGACCGATTATAGATGGATAAGTGGCTTTGCCGCTTTTCTGGTCTTTGCCAGCTGTTTTTCCCAGCACTTCGGTTGATTGAGTTACATCAAGGATATCGTCAATGACTTGAAATGCCAGCCCGACGTAGTATCCAAAATCCGAGAGCGCTTTGAGTTGGCGCGGGGTGCAATTTGCGCTCATACCGCCAACCCGCAAAGAACACTGCAGCAATGCCGCAGTCTTGCACTCGTGGATATATTGCAAATGGTCTGCCGAAACCTTTTTGCCCTCGGCTTCAATGTCGCACACCTGACCGGCAATGAGTTTTTTAGAGCCTGCCGCGTAGGCGAGTTCTTTAATGATAGCATTAGTTGAATAACGTTTTGTGGGATTGAATTGCGCCGCTATTTCAAAGGCAATCGTCAACAAGGCGTCGCCTGCAAGTATGGCAATTGCCTCGCCGAACACCTTGTGATTGGTCGGTCTGCCGCGGCGAAAATCGTCGTTATCCATAGCAGGAAGGTCGTCGTGGATGAGCGAATAAGTGTGTATGCATTCAACCGCGCAGGCAAGTGGCAACGCTGCTTCAATTGACCCGCCGCACGCCTCCGCTGCGGCAAGACAGAGAACTGGACGTATCCGTTTGCCGCCGCTAAAAAGCGAATATCTCATTGCCTTGTGAATTGTTGGCGGTTTGGCTTCTTCAGGCGGAAGATACTTATCCAGCGCGCGATTTACAAGCGCCGTTCGTTCTTCAAAATATTGATTCAAATCAAAACTTGCCTTACAAGCGGATTTTTTTGATATGCCCATAAATCCTTTTTATTTGATTATAAGAACTGTTGCAAGTTATTTGAGAGAAAGGGAAAATCTTTATCCTTAATTGTTAACAGTAAAAAAAATCGTAATTTTTGAGCGAGATTAAATTTTTGAAATTATTAAAGCGGTGCCGCGACCTCCCGCGGTCTTGTCACCACAGTCCAAAAAGCATTTGCTCCATTCAAGACCGCGCTATTTATTTTTTTATCGCAAATGAAATAAGAGTTTGTATAAATAAGATTATGAAAAATATGTCAAAGATTTCCGGCAAGATTAACCGACGCGAATTTTTATTTTTGAATGCTGCCGCGCTTAGCGGATTGGTTGCGTTGAGTTGTAGTAGATCGGTGGGCGCTGAAGCGGGCGAGGCTAAGGCGCTTGTCGGTTCAAATATCTACGGTTGGGGACAGTACGCGCAGAGGGAGAAGAGGAAATTGGATGTTGGCGAGGTAATCCAGGCGCTGCGGGATTGCGGGTACGATTATCTTGAGAATTTTATGGATGTGAATAATCCGGATAACAACGCCGCGTTTGCGGAACAGTTAAAGGCGCGGGGGTTAAAGCCGGTAAGTCTGTATACCGGGGCGCGGTTGCACGAGGCTGGGAGGGCTGATGAAGTTGTGGCCAAGATTCTTTCCGCTTGCAAGGTTTGCGCAAAGGCGGGGTTTAAAATTATTAGTTGCAATCCTGATCCTATCGGCAGGGATAAGACCGATGATGAATTAAAGACTCAAGCGGCGGCGCTTCAAAAATTTGGAGCGGGGTTAAAGGAATTAGGCATGCGGCTTGCGATTCACAATCATCTGCCTGAAATGGCAAACAAGGCGCGGGAGTTTCATTACAATTTTGACCATACTGACCCTGAACTTGTTGGATTTTGTTATGATGTGCATTGGGTTTGGAAGGGGGGAATAATGCCGATGGATGCGCTGAAGCTGTACGGAAACCGCGTGGTTAACTGGCATCTGCGTCAGAGCCGCAATAATATCTGGTGGGAAGACCTTGATAGCGGCGACATTGATTATGAAGAGGTGGCGCGTTATGCAAAGGAACATAAACTTTCGCAACTTTATACGGTTGAGCTTGCCATTGAAGGCGGAACAAAAATAACGCGTTCGGTTGTTGAGAACCACCGCAGGAGCAGAGAGTTTGTGCGGAAAGTATTCGGTGTTTAACCTTTTCTTATCAAAACGCGATTTGGTCTGAGGGAGAGAATTTTTATTTAATAATTTAATGGAGAGAAATGAGTTAGAATTGATTATTGAAAATTCCGCAAATCCGCAGCGTGTTGCGCGTTACATTGAACTGCTTGAAGCAACGGCTGGCGGGGAGTGGATCAAAAAAATCAGCAATGAAGAGGCAAAGGTTTTGTGCGCTCTTATCAGCGGTTCAGAGATAATGGCTGAAAGGCTGGTTGCGAATCCGGACTGGATCGAGGGGATTCTGGAAAAACTAAATTCAAAGGCTTCAAAGGAGTGGTATGAGTATAAGATTAAGGGGGAAGTTGGGCAGCTGATTCAAGTTCAAGATTATAGCAGGGCGCTCGCGGTAACGCGAATTTTCAAGCAAAAACAGACAGCCCGTATTGCCGCGAGAGACCTCTCTGGGATTGCGCCGATTGAAGAGACGCTTGAAGAGATATCCAACCTTGCCGATGTCTGTCTTGATTCTGTTTTGAATATTATATGGTCGCAACTTACAAACAAGTTCGGAGTTCCATATCATAAAGACCCGTTTTCCGGCAATTGGGTTAAGACGGCGTTTTCAGTTATAGGACTTGGAAAACTCGGCGGGCGTGAGTTGAATTACAGTTCGGACATCGACGTGGTATTTGTTTATTCGGATGAGGGTTGTGTGTGGCGTGAGGCGCCGCAATCTGAAAGCGAACCTGGAAAAGGGATGAGCAATCATCAGTTTTTTACCCGTCTTGCCGAGACGTTTATTTTTGAAATTGGCAACCCAGCGCCGGAGGGACGGCTATACAGGATTGACCTGCGGCTCCGTCCTGAAGGCAAGAGCGGACCGCTTGTCCGGTCGCTTGAAAGTTACGAAAATTTTTACGCGCAGTACGGTCAAACTTGGGAACGGTTGATGTTGATAAAGGCGCGCGGGGTGGCTGGAGATGAGCGGCTGGCAAGCGAGTTTATTGAAACAGTCCAGCCATTTAGATTTCCCCGTTCGGTAAGCGAGCGGGTGCTGGACGATATTTCCGAAATGAAAGAGAGGATTGAGAACGAGGTGGTAAAGAGCGGAGAACTTGATAGAAATATAAAACTTGGACGGGGCGGGATTCGCGAGATTGAATTTATTGTTCAGCTTCATCAACTTATTTACGGCGGAAAAATGCCGTTTATTCAGGAGGCGAACACGCTTGCCTGTTTAAAAAAACTGGCTGCTTATCAAGTGCTTCCAAAGGAAGAAACAGCTGCGCTTGAAGAGGCTTATAAATTTTTGAGAAAATTAGAGCACCGCCTTCAGATGGAACAGGAGCAACAGACCCACACAATTCCCAATTCAAAAGAAGAGCGGGCGCGACTGGCGAGGTTGATGGGATTTGACGATGTTAAAAGTTTCGCATCAACATTGCGTCAGCACACATCAACGGTGAGAAAAATCTACCGCAAATATTTTTATGTAAAAAGGCGGAAGAGCAAGTTGACGTTGCCTGACTCATTTGATGGGAAAGAAAAAGAATGGCTTGAGATTTTAACCCGCAAAAGATTTAGAGACCCGGAACGGGCGTTGAAACTTTTAAGAGAATTTGCGCTTGGTCCGGGTTATATTCACATCTCGCGAAGGACCGTAGAGGTGGCGTTTGGGTTGATAGAGAAATTGCTTCGGTTCTGCCCGGGGGAAGAAGAGGATGAGGGTTCGGATATTAAAATCCGCCGCCTTGAGAATGTGCCCGGACCTGTAAAAAAGCCTATTCTTTCCGACCCCGACCGCGTGGTTGCGCGGCTGGACAATTTTGTCTCCGCATATGGCGCCCGCTCTACGCTCTATGAAGTATGGGAAGCGCACCCGTCATTTTTTGAACTTGTTCTATTATTGTTTGACCGTTCTGAATTTCTTGCCGAAACCGCAATACGCACCCCTGATCTGTTTGAAGACCTTGTGCTCGGGGGTAGATTGAAAAGAAGCAAGACGGTTGAAGATATTCTTGAAGAGATGATGCTCGGTTTCAACGACCCCGACCAGTATCTCTGGATTAGAAAATATCATGAAGCCGAACGGATGCGCATCGGTTTGAGAGATATACTCGGGCTTGCCGATTTTGATCAATGCCTTGATGAACTCTCATCTTTAGCTGAAGCCTGCCTCCAGTATGCCTGTAAGGTCGTTTGTAAAAAACAAAATCTTGAAGACCCCCCTTTTGCTATAATCGGTATGGGCAAATTAGGCGGACGGGAGATAGATTACGGTTCAGACCTTGATGTGGTTTTTGTGGCTTCTGAAAAAGAGTGCGAGATTCATAAACTTCAGCCGATCGCCGCCGGTATAATGGACATCCTCAACAGACAAACCGCAGAAGGAGTCGTTTTTAAAATTGACGCCAGATTGCGCCCGGATGGTGAAAAAGGACTTCTTGTAAACACCATAGACGCTTACGAAAATTATTACCGCAAACGGGCGCAACTCTGGGAGATACAGACTTTGACGCGCGCCCGCCCTGTGGCAGGAGATGTTCAAACCGGAAATGCGTTTCTCCGGCTTGCAAACAGAATCGCAAATTTTAAAAATCTCTCACTACCGCTCGCGGCTTATAAGGAAGATTGGAAAAAAGAAATTATCCGGATGCGTCAGCGGATAGAAAAAGAACGAACGCCGTCGGGGAAAAATGAAGTCGCGATAAAAACAGGCACGGGAGGATTGATGGACGCCGAGTTCATCGCCCAGACGCTCTGTCTTGAACAGGGCTGGTATGAACCGAATACATTGAAAGCCCTACTTCGGGCAAAGTCTGAACACGCTATTTCGCAACCGGATATTGACGCGCTGATAGAAAATTATGTAAAACTGCGCCGCATTGAAGGAATATTGCGCCGCTGGAGTTATGAAGGCGAGGTTATGCTGCCAGACGAGCCAGCCCCTTTTTACAGGGTCTCTGTCCGTTGCGGCTACAACAGCCCGGAGCAATTCAGAGAAGAGGTAAAGAATTGCCGCGCCGCAATCCGTTCTGTTTATAACAAATTTTTCAAATTATAAAAGCGGCAATTGCAGGATAATGTAATTTCCAAACCAAGAACATTTAGCCCCAATCTTAATGCGCAAAATGCATTGTTAAGGAGATAGTGCGATAAAGTTTTTTTGACCTTTTCAAATTATCCAGTCATTATAAATGGTCAATGAAAGAGAAAACGAAATATAAACGGATTTTGATAAAATTGTCAGGCGAGGCGCTTGCGGGAGAGTCCGGGCACGGTATATCGCCGTCTGCCCTTCAAAATATGGCAAAGCAGGTGCAGGAGGTTCGAGAACTCGGGGTAGATGTTGCGATAGTGATAGGCGGCGGAAATATATTCAGAGGCGAACAGGGCAGCCAGCAAGGGATTGATAGAACCACCGGGGATTATATGGGGATGCTTGCAACGATTATTAATTCTTTAGCTTTGCAGGATGCTCTTGAAAAACTTGGCATCCAGACGCGGGTTCAAAGCGCGGTTGCGGCAACGCAGGTTTGCGAGCCGTTTATAAGAAGACGCGCCTTGCGACACCTTGAAAAAGGGCGTGTGGTGATATTTGCCGGCGGCACAGGGAATCCCTATTTTTCTACCGACACAGCGGCTGCACTTCGGGCAAACGAGATTGGAGCCGAAGTGATCCTTAAAGGGACAAAGGTTGATGGGGTTTACGACAGCGATCCGAAGAAAGACCCCAACGCAAAGAGATTTGAGCGGGTCTCATACAGCGAGGCGCTGCAAAAACGGCTCAAAGTTATGGATGCCACCGCGTTCGCTATGTGTCAAGATAATAAGATGCCGATAATTGTATTTGACATATTCAAGCCGCACAATTTGAAACGGATAGTGCTGGGAGAAACCGTTGGGACTCTTGTTGCGGGATAACTGTTAAGCAAACATAGAAAATTAATTATGGAATACGAGGCTGTAATCGGGCTGGAAACACACGTTCAATTAAAGACAAAATCAAAGATGTGGTGCGCCTGCCGGAATGAATTTGGCGCGCCGCCGAATACAAACGTCTGTCCAGTTTGTCTGGGTCTGCCTGGGTCTTTGCCAGTGGCAAACGAGGAGGCGTTAAGATTAACCGCGCTTGCAGGGTATCTGCTTAATTGCGAGATTGCCTCTGTTGCGAGGTTTGATCGGAAAAATTATTTCTACCCGGATATGCCAAAAAATTATCAGATCAGCCAGTACCAACTCCCCTCAACAAAAAATGGCTGGGTAGAATTTGAATTTAACGATTCAATTTGCAGGGTCAGAATAACGCGGGCGCATCTTGAAGAGGATGTCGGAAAGAGTTTTCACTTTGAAAATTGCAGCGGGGTTGACTTTAATAGAGCCGGTGTTCCATTGCTTGAGATTGTTAGTGAACCGGACATCACAAGTCCTGATATGGCTTATGCCTATTTAAACGCGCTAAAAGAGATACTTGTTCAAGGCGGCGTTAGCGATTGCGATATGGAAAAAGGGATGGTGCGCTGCGATGTGAATGTAAGCATTAGACCGCGCGGCACAACAACACTCGGTTCAAAGATTGAGATCAAAAATATGAACAGTTTCAGCGGCGTGCGGCGTGCGCTTGAATATGAAATTGAACGTCAGATTGAAGTTTTGAAAAGCGGCGGCTCTCTTATTCAATCCACAAGACGTTGGGACGATGTCGCCGGAATCACCGAAGAGATGCGGACTAAAGAAGAAGCCCACGATTACCGCTATTTTCCAGACCCTGATCTTATGCCTTTTGCCCCCACCGAACAATGGCTGGCTGAGGTCAAGTCAAGAATGATTGAACTGCCGCTGGCGCGAAAACAGCGGCTTATACGACAATACCAGATACCGGCTTCAGACGCCGAGGTGTTTAAATCAGACCCGCAGTTAAGCGAATACTTTGAAAAAATAGCGGCAAAAGCGAAGAATCCAAAAGCAATCGCAAACTGGGTTATTAATAATTTGCGTGCAAAAATGTCAGAATCCGGCGCCGGGCTCCAATCGCTTAAATTCCCGCCCGAGCATCTGCTTGACCTTGTAAATCTTGTTGATTCCGGCAAGATAAGTTCTCGCATTGCGCAGGAAGTTTTTGCGCAGATGTTTGACAGCGGAGAGTCTCCTTCAAAAATCGTTGAGAAAAAGGGACTCGTTCAATTAAGCGACACCTCGGCAATTGAACAATTCTGCAAACAGGCGATTGAAGCAAATCCCGGTCCCGTTGCCGATTATAAAGCCGGCAAAGCCGCAGCGCTTAATTTTTTGAAAGGACAGGTGATGAAACTCTCCAGAGGCAAAGCGAATCCTGCCATCGTTGGGGAAACACTTGAACGTCTGTTAAAAAATTAACCGGCGGCAATATTTAAATATGAGTCGCCGCCGATTATTCATACAGGCAGCCTGTAAATCGTTTTTACAAACCCGGCGCGAACAACGTTACCGTTGGCGCGAATAGAACAGGAAACACTTATTTGACGCTAAACCGATTTTGTGCTAATTCTTATTTATGAAAAGAACAATCCACTTTCTCGGCTTAATCATAGCGCTTCTTTTTATCACAGGTTGTCTTGTTCGTTCAATAAATCCACTTTATACCGAAAAAAATTTGATCTTTGATGAGAAACTTCTTGGTGAATGGAAGGTTAAATTAGATGTATGGAAATTCTCAAAACAAGGTAATGGATATTTATTAACGCAAATAGATAACGAAGGAAAAAAGGCTGAATTTGAAGTTCACCTTCTTAAATTGGGCAAATATCGCTTTCTTGATTTTTATCTTAAAGAATTTGACAAGGACCTTGGTAAAAAATTGAACAGCTTTGGTCTTTTGCATTTGATACCGGCACATTCTTTTATGCGAGTGGAGTCTATAGAAAAAGATGAGACTAAATTAAGAGTTTTTAGCCTTGATTGGCTCAAGAAAACTGTAGAACAGAATCCGAACATAATTCCGCATATACTTGTTCACGATAAAGATTATCCAGACGTGATATTAACGGCGGAGACTTCAAAACTTCAAGATTTTGTTCTAAACAACGTAGAGGATGCTTTTGATGATCTTGAAATTACCCTTGAGAGACAGAACGACGATAAGAAGTAGATAGAGGATAAAATTGCTATAACCTTTTTAGTCTTCATTAATATTTCTCTAAAATAATATGGATCAAGATATATCAAATCCTGGCTATGAGATGATTTTTTAGCGCGGATAAACCGGAGTTTCTAATGCTCGCGTTGTATCCAACGTTGTTCTTATAACGCCGTTGCGTAGTTAATCATCATCAATAACCGCTTTCACGGCGTAAGAGGGAAACGGCGCGTCCGGTCCTTTTACTGAATGCCAGATAATCCTGTTTAGAACCTCTTCTGGACATTGATCAACTTTATCAAGCGGCAATTTTTCGGATTGTCGCGCAAGCCGTTGCAAAAACGGGTTGGAGATTTTTTTGATTTCCGGATTCAATTTATCCAGCGGGATATTGTTGGGAACTGCTTTATATGGTGTAAAATCTGGTTTATCGGTAAAACAATCAAACATTGGCGTTGCAGAGGCGTCCATTTGATTCATCGGCGGCAAGCCGAGTATTAGTTCAATAGTTCTGAGGACGCTTGTCTGGTTATATTGAGTGCTCACAACCGTCCTACGTTTTGTGTATGGACTTATGACAAATGCGACGGTTCTATATCCGCTGACGTGGTCCCAGCCGTTTTGCGGGTCATCTTCAATTACAAAAATGCAGGTTTCTTTCCAGAATCGGCTATGCGAGATTGCCTCAACGATTTTGCCCAGCGCGAGGTCGTTGTCGGCAACGTGCGCGGCGGGAGTTGGCGAACCCGGTTTTGTGCCGCTGGTGTGGTCATTTGGCAGACAGATTATTGAGAGGTTCGGAAATTCGTCTTTCTTTTCAAATTCGTTTAATTCTTTTATAAACTGCGCGGCGCGGAATTGGTCTGGGATATCCATATCCCATCCAACTGTGTTGGTGCAAAGATATGGTCTAATAGATTCAATGGCAGGATGACTGGATATGACTATGTTTGATGTTCCGTTGATAAATTCTTTATAGACGTCGGTGAATTTCGGTTTTCCTTTTTGGGTAGGATCGCGCCAGAATTTGTCTGTGATTGCGAACTCGCCATAAATGCGGAGGCTCTTTTTCCAGACAATAGCCATATCCCAGATGAATCCGGCAGATGAATAGGCAAGGGCGTCAATATCATCGTCTTCCATACCATCGGGGTAACTGCGCGGAAAACCTGCGAATGAACGTTCCAGATACTCATTTGCAATAGCGCTATCTGCCCATTGATGCCCGTCGGCGCTTAATATTCCCGAGCAGTAAGTATTATCTAACAGAGCAAATTCGCGCGCTAATTTATGGTGATTTGGAGTAACGTTTTCGCCAAAAACACAGAGCGACGGGTCTCCATTGCCCTCTTTCATATCGCCGAGAATCTGGTCATAAGTGCGATTTTCTTTTATTATATAAACCACGTGTTTAAAGACGCACGGCTCGCCAACCCGCTCCGGCACCGCACGGGGCGGAACGTTCGTTCGCGCCGGTAAAAACGCCTGTTTAATTAGCGGATAACGAATGTTGTATAAAGCCTTATCGGTCATCTGTTTTAACTCCGGACCAGATGGGATTTTTATAATAGAGAGCGTTCCATAATATTGCCGAGAATTATATTTCACCTTTTCGCCCGGCTTATATTTTTGAGTTGAACCGATGCCCTTGATATTTGCAACGTAAAGACGGTTTTTTATTGAATCGCAAATAACCGCGCCGGGAAACCATCCGACCGGTATCAATCCGACAAGTTGCGACCTGCCTGCTTCAAAATTTATAACCGCAACGGCGTTTTGCGTTCCATTGCATACATAGAGCCGTTTGCCCGATTTATCAAACGCAACGGCGTTTGGTTGAGCGCCGAAAAGATCGGACGGTTTTTGACGCGCGCAAATTTTTTCCACAACATTATCTGTTGCGGTATCAACAATGTAAATTAAGTCGCCGCCCGAACTTGCGACGGCTAAATATTTGCCATCAGGTGATAACGCCATACCGGCTGGATGCGGCGCGGTTAAAATCTCTTTAATAGCCCTGTCATTGTTCAAATTAATTACGCTGATAGAGCCTTCGCTGGCAATATACCTTACGGGGTCAACTCTAACATTTATCCCCAGACCGGCTGAACTGCTCAGGTCATCCCACTCCGGTTGTCTGCCGCCGCGATTTGAAACGTAAACCTTATCCCCTTTTAACACAACATCGTGCGGCGCGACTCCAACATCCCAAATACGCAATATTTTGCCTGTCGCCGCATCCATCTCGCTGAGTCGGTTAGACAGATTAAGCGCAACATAGAGTCGCCTGCCATCGCTTGAAATCGCCAGACCGGCAGGGATGTCGGATTTCCTTTTTCCGGCTGAAAATGGCGGAAGAAGTATGGAAAACGATGGCTGAACATCCACAACGCCATTTGAGTCCCTGACCACCTCAAAAACCTTTATGCTTCCATTTACGTTTGCAAGGTAAATCCGCTTGCCATCCGGAGAAAAAATCAATCCTGTAAAACTTAATTGTCCCTCTTTATCGGGCGAAAGAATGTGTGTGGAAATGGATTCTGGCGGTTTGAGGTCTTTTTCTGACGGAAGCGGGACTTTTTTCAAAATCGCGCCAGTCTGTGGATTTATAACAACAAGGTCGTGGGTTTTGCCGGATGTAACAAGGATTTTTCCATCCGGGCTAAGAGCGAGCGCCTGCGGACGCATTCCCGGCAGTTCCACCTGAATTCCGCTCGGTGTTAATATCTGGTTTGCGGGGGTGTAATAGCGATTTTCCGCAATTTTCCCCGCTGGCAACCGGGTTCTATTAATCTCTGAATACTTATCTTTGTTTTGACAGCCGGCTACTAAAAAAACACAACAAAAAACAATCGCCGTTTTCCAGATGTGATTCATATTCTCTCAATAAGTAAAAATATAACCTGATAAATGTCAATTGAAATAGAGGGACTTTGCGGATTTAACCGAACACTGAGCATTGAAGTCCGGGATTGAGTTTGAAATCGAGTTAAATAGCGCGAGATTTACAGAATGGCGCAATATTGTAAAGTCTCAGCAGTTTTTGCCAGATTTAGTTCAACCGCGTTTTTACTGGAATTTTAATTATTCTGATTTCCGTTATTTCTGGAACGATATCACATAGTGAAATCCAAGAATATCCTCGTAATCTATGTAAACCGTCTGCAGATTATTCCAGCTTATAGTTCCTTGAATGTTATGTGAGGTAACCGATGGTTCAATGTCGTCCGAGTGATAAATCCTGTTGCTCTGAATGTCATTTATCCCGATGGAAATTGTGGATATAAATCCAGGCGTTGTCGTATAAACAGTTCCCGTAACTGGATTTCTATAACTCCAGGCAATTTTTGTAAGATTACCGTTTGAGACTGTGAAAACTGGCGCCGGTATTGCAAGGTTTTGAAGAGCCGTTGCAGTGTTTATAGAAAAGTTAAAATTAGTCCCTTTATAGACAACCTGCCAGTTGCCGCTCGGCGCTACCCCGCTAAACATAGGACTATCATAAGCAAGTGTTCCCGGGTCATTATTATCGGCTCGCTTTCTTAATTGGTCGGGATAAAAGGCGCCGTAATTCGGGATTTTAAACTGCACCGCGTCAATTAACCCGTAGTCTGGGTCAAACTGGACGGTAAAAGTAGCTTTATAATTGAGGTTTGTTGCCGGGTAAATTACAGAAACAATGTATGGAGAATTTGGATTTATTGAGCCTGCATTAACGGAATAGGTTATCCATAAATCTGTGTCAAATGTATGCCCGAGTTTTAATCTGAAAAACGCTCGGTCATATTGTCTAACAAAATCTGGCGGCGCTATCATCATCTCCGACAATGAACTATTTGCGGTAAAGAAATGCACTTTTTCCCAGGTTTGCAGGTTCGTAGAAACCTCTAATGAATAGGACTGTTGCGGGGTTAATATTGCCTGAAAGCCCGGTCTACCATCTATGCGGGCAATGTTTGTAAACGCAATTCGTTCAGTGTATGAACCGCGCGCTACGTCAATGTAAATATCTTTGCTCACAGATGATTGAAGCGCGTCCGTGACGGAGACGTTCAACTTGAACCTGCCATATTCGCCCGGCACCCCTTGAATAACCCCGCTCAATTCATCAAGCGCAAGTCCGCTCGGCAAAAACCCCATCTCAATCCTCCAGCTGTATGGAAACATTCCGCCTGTGGCAAGTAAATTAAATGAACATTGTTGTCCCTGCGTTGCTGAAAAGGCATCGGAGACAATTGCTAACTGCGGCGGAGCAGAAGACTTTGAATACGTTATGATGTAATTGTCGTTATACTCATTAATAAAACCAATCTGAACGCTATAAACATCGTTCCAGTTTACAACGGTATTTGTAACGGCATAATTTGTAAAGGCAGGACGAAGATTCCACATAGAGAAGAATTCTCCTCCGTAGCGAGGTCTAACGCTGATCTGGACGTTCTTCATAAATTCTTGAGGCGGAATGACTTGTCCGTCTTGATTCCTATATGACCAGTTGATCTGGCGCAATATTCCTGAATTATCTACAATAAACACAGGAACAAGAATTATCTGGCGCTGGGAGATTTGCGGATTTTGAAGATTGAATTTTAAGTTTACACCCTTATAATTCACCGTGTAGACGCCCCCTGTAATCACATTGACATTTGTCAAATTGATTGTCGGCGAGCCAAATGATGACCAATCGCCTGTTCCTGACCAACTACTCGGTGTATTATTAAACCCAGAGCCAGAAGGTCCTGTAAACGTAACAGTAGAAGGCGGATTTGCATCTCTGACAGAAAAAACAAGGTTGTATTGAGTAACAGACACAGGAGTTGTGTACTGGGCGTTCGTTCCCTGAATCGTCCCATTCGGGAAGTTAAATACAAAGTTTGGCTTTTGATAGGTGAAACAAGTTATAGCGGTGCCAGTCGTTTTTAGCGGCATTCGCAATATTTTTGCATAAGCTGGCATTATAACTATCTCGTTGCCGTCGGAACTGTGATTTGTTACAACCGTCCCTATTTTTGCCGCGACAAGTTCCACAGTGTACTGCAACCCGGGATATAATGTATACGCAGGTATGACAACCGAGGTTGCCAGTCCGTTAAGCGCTCCCGGTTGCATTGGTTCAGGGGTTTTAAATACTCTTTCATCATCGTTGCAGTCATAAATTGTGACTTGAACAAAATCGTTTGTGGAAAGTCCGAGATAATTCCAGCTCAGTGTAAAGTCGGCGGAAGGATTAACGCTCTGAGCGGCGGTGAAGTTTGAAAACCTCGGGTCTGCAGGATAATTGTTGCCGGTCACCGTGAGAACTGTAGAAACCACATTGAATCCCACGCCATAAGTCTTAACCGTATAGGCGCCGTTTGGGATATCAGCGTCCAGCGCTGCTTGAGTCAGATAGGGATTGCTTTCTGTAGAAAAACTATTATATCCATCCCAATCTGCGGTAACAACATAATTATTTGGCAAGGTCATTGTCACATTTGTTGTTTTGCTAATTCCGATGACCTCGTAATCAAGGAATCCAGACCAGCCCTGTGAAGTAACTGATGTAGCAGAGGACTGGAGCAACATCTGATTTTTGACAAGATAGGCGACATCCCGCGCATATAGTTGAAATCCTAATGCGATAATCATACCGCTCAGAACAAATTGCAGGAACATTAAAAACCTTGAAGAATATTTTAGAATCATAAGGTTTTTTTATATCTAAAAACTAAAATTGTCAATAAAAAAACGCCGGGAATGATAACATCCCGAACTATAAGCATTTCAGGAATGAGCATTATTCTTTTAGAATTGCAATTTTTAATTAAATAAATTAAATCTAACGGTAGTATTTTTAGTCTAAAAATATATAACTATGAAGAGAGCGATTTTAACACTGGTAGTCGGGCTTGGTATTTGTTCGGCGATTTGTTACGCTCAGGAAAAGGCACAAGAGAATCAAAAACAGAAAGCGGAAACACAAAAAGTGGAAACCACGAATGAAGTTGCGGTAATCCATACCACTAAAGGTGATATGGTGATAGAATTCTGGCAAGATGTTGCGCCGAACACGGTGGAGAATTTTAAAAAGCTGGCGCGCTCTGGTTTTTACGACGGGACAGCGTTCCATCGGATCATAAAAGGCTTTATGATTCAAGGCGGCGACCCGCTTACTAAGGATAAAACAAAGGAAGACCTTTATGGCACAGGCGGACCCGGATATCAGATAAAGGCTGAATTCAATAACCGCAAACACCAGCGCGGCGTCATCTCTATGGCTCGGGCGGCGCATCCGGATTCAGCCGGCAGTCAGTTCTTTATCTGTCACGGCGACGCGCCGTTTCTTGACGGCAAATATACCGCCTTTGGAAAGTTGATTAAAGGGGATGATGTTCTGGATAAGATAGCAAATACACCGGTTGGACCGAGCCGTACGGGTGAAAATTCAAAGCCGCTTGAACGGGTTGAGATAATCAGCGTTAAAATTGTCTCGCGCGATTCAGTTAAATGATTAAACCGTGGAAACTGATCGGCGAAACACTGCTCGGAGATTATAAGATTTTTAGCTTGCACCTTCTGCGCAGGGTTTCGCCTAATACCGGGAAAGAACACGATTTTACCCTGCTTAAATGTCCTGACTGGGTCAATGTTATCGCGCTGACAGAGGATAACCAGATAATACTTGTTGAACAGTTTAGACAGGGGTCAGATACTGTTGAAGTTGAAATTCCTGGCGGGATTATTGATCCTAAAGACAGAGACCCGATTGAGGCAGGGATACGAGAATTGCGCGAGGAGACAGGCTACGAGGGAGAGGAGGCGAGGATAATCGGACGTGTCCTTCCAAACCCCGCTTTTATGTGCAACGCCTGTTATACCGTGCTTGTTGAAAATTGCAAAAAGATTCACCCGACTGATTTTGATCCGACTGAGGATGTTGAAACAAAACTCTGCGCGATTGAAGATATACCCGGATTGATAGCAGGCGGAAAAATCCGCCACTCCCTCGTTGTAGCTGCGTTTTATTATTTTAATCTCTGGCTTCAGCTCAAATCAGGTTCAAAAATCAAATAAAACTTATCGGCAGTCAGCCGCTAAATTCCGTTTCCCAGAGATTATATCAAATTAATCGCCTCGCGTTGCGAGGCGATTTTCATCAAGATATTTCACCACTTGCGCCGCAAGCGGCTCAATTTAATCAATATTCCCTGTCTTTTTTAACGCCCGGCATCGGCACCGGATATTTTCCGTCTTTATCAGCCTGAATTGGAGCAGGAGAGTCCGGTGTCAATTTATCCACATTCGGAGCAAATTCATGCGGACAATTTAGCATCTGCTCATACGTGATAATCTGTCCTGTATGGGCAGCCATTCTGCCCATAGAAGTAACAAGGCTTGCCTCAACGCCGCGACGCAACTCGTTATACGGTTTGTCATTGCGAATGGCGTCAATTAAGTCATCCCACTCAAGTTGATACGGGTTTGGTTCCGGTTGCGGAAACGCCCAGACCAGATTTGCGGAATTCATAATATGGCTTTTGAAAATTCTGACGCGTCCAGGGGTGTGCGCGGAAGTGGAAATTATCGCCGAGCCTTTTGTGCCGTGGGCGTAACTTGCAAATTCATTATGGCAGCCGGCGATGTGGCGGCCGTCATAAAACAATCGTGTTCCATCAGGGAAAACATATTCCACAGCATAAACATCAAAGTTCTGGTCAACGCTGTTTCCGCGGTAATGTCTGGCGCCCAACGCTTGAGCCTGAATAGGCCAGGCTCCTTTCATCCAGCAGCATTCATCAATCTGGTGAATATAATTATCGCTATAAATTCCGCCGCTTGACCAGAGGAACGAGTGAAATCTTCGCACTTGATACATAACCTCTGTCATATCCGCAGGTTTTGGACCTGTGGCGCCGCCGCCGCTCTGCATACGATATGCCCTCAAACAAATAATATCGCCTATCTGACCGTCCTGAATCCGCTTTAACAATTCCTGACGACCTCGGCAATGCCGAACCATAAGACCGACGCCAACCTTCAGGTTCTTTTTAACCGCCTCGTCAGCCAGCTGCAACATCCGTTTGCTTGTAGGTCCATCTACCGTTATCGGTTTTTCCATAAACACATTCAGCCCCTTTTGCAACGCGTAAGTAAAATGAACCCAGCGAAACGCTGGCGGTGTTGTAAAAATGGCAACATCTCCCGGTTTTAAACAATCCATTGCCTTCTTATATGCGTCAAACCCTAAAAACCTTCTCTCCTGCGGAACCTCCATCTGGTCTTTGTGTCTCTGGACAAGATTCTCATAACTCTTTGTCAACTTATCTTCAAACACATCTGCCATCGCCACAAGTTTTATCGGACCGCCCTTTGTGGAAAGGGCTTGCGACGCCGCCCCCGTGCCGCGACCTCCGCAGCCAATCAAGGCAACCTGAATCAAGTCCGACCCAGCCGCATGCACATACGGCAAACTTATTCCCGCAAGCGCGCTCGCGGCGGCAATCTTTCCGCTGGTTTTAATAAAATCACGACGGGACAATCCGTCACCCGGAAGGTTTTTGTTTTCTGTGTTCATATTTACATAATGACGTTTCAAGGAGATTTTGAATTCAAATTAAAATTTTAAATAGCTATATTCCGAACCATTTCTAACTAATTTGGGTTTGTTTGTTTTTGAACAGGAATGAAGAGATTCAATCAATTTATTGTAAGGCATAAGATTAAGAATTAATGTGTAGGCGATGTTGATTGCGTTTAACAAACCCTATGGCGTGATAAGTCAGTTCAGGCGCGAGCATCCGTCGCACCGGACGTTAGCCGAGTTTGGTTTTCCTCCAAATGTCTATCCTATCGGGCGTCTTGATCTGGATTCAGAGGGTTTGTTGCTGCTAACCGATGAAGGGGAGTTGAATCAATATTTGTTAAATCCGAAAAACGCGCACCCGAGGGAATACTGGGCGCAGGTTGAAAGGATACCGACGGATGCGGAGTTGAATAGGCTAAAAAACGGCGTCATAATCGGCGGTTATAAAACCTTGCCTGCTATTGTAAAAATGATAGAGTCGCCTGACATTCCCCCGAGAACCCCACCGGTAAGGTTTAGAAAATCTGTGCCGGACTGCTGGTTGTCTATAGAGTTGATTGAGGGGAAAAACCGTCAGGTAAGGCGAATGACAGCCGCGATCGGGCATCCGACATTGCGGCTTATACGGGTTAGAATCGGTCGGTTTTCACTTGGCGGTCTGGAGCAGGGCAAATGGAAGGTATTGTCAGATGAAGAACGGCGGCTCGTTCTCTGCCGATGATCCTCCTGTTTATCTGCCGTTACTGGATTCTTTTCCCGTCAATTCCGGCGCGATAAATACAAGTCCGCTTTTGCCTTCGCAACTAAAACAACCCGAGCCCCAGCCCCGTTTTTGCAGAATAATGCCCTCGTATTTAGTCTGTTTTTTATTTACCGGGTTTACAAAACTTCCCTTAAAAAGTCCGGTGTCCGGGTCTATTGAGAGAGAGAGGTTCACATCGCTAAAGAGAATAGAAATTTTATTTCCCGCATCAAGCCTTGCGTAGTTTCCGATTGTGGAATCAAGTCCGCCATTGCTGAATGCAACCACAAGATTTGTCGCGCTAAGAACCATTTGCGTTTTTTGCGGTTTTATATAAGCGCTGCCAATGACGCGGAGCGATAGTTTTTCATTAGCGTTTTTTTCCGCTCTTATCCAGCGCAATTGTCCGAGCAAATCCGCAGTTTGCGAATTTGTGAATACAAGCCAGCCGTCAAGCGTTACATTGCGAGCCGAGACAAAGACCGGCGCAAATTTATCGGCGAGCAAAGACGCGGTTGCCGTGATAGGAGTTCCGTCGCCAAGTTTTCCTTCAATATATATATTGCCGGATTTATCAACTCTAATCTGAGCGAATCCGTCGCCGACAGAAGATCGTTGATTTGTTTCGCATATAAATACCGCCGTGTAATAGCCGTCATTGATTGACATCTTGCTGTCAGCGGCGGTTAATTTAGCCAGAAACATTGTTTCAGACCCGTTGCCGGTTATCCGTCCGTGAATCGCTGGAACCGCCGATTCATCTGTCAACTTCATCACAATCGCCAGTGGCGGTTTTTTCCCCCGTTTGATTGCCGCATAAGAATCGCCTTTTTCATCAAACTTTCCTTCGCAACTCAAACTCTCGCTGGAAAAGTTTAACCTTGCTCGCCACAATCCTTTGTCTGATACGGTTATCTGGACGAGTCCGCTCGCCGCGTTTTCATCTGGTCTTTCGCTGATAAGCCCCGAGTAATTGCCTGCCTTTGAATAGAACGGAGAAGGAATAAAGTTTGCAACGATAGCGATGTTTGTTTTCAAATTGATTTCAATTTCATTTTCCATTGATTCAACATCGCCATTCCATCCCGCAAAAATAAATCCGCTTTCCGGTTTAGCAACAAGTTTATAAACCTTATCTGATTTTAATATGGTTTTCCCGGAGTATGGCGAGACGGTTCCTTTGCCTTTAATTTCAATATTCAGAACCGCCTCTGCCGGAGTGCTCGGTTTTGCTTTTTCTGCTGGCTTTTTCACAGGCTGTTCTTTAACCGTCTGTTCAGGCTTTTCCACAGGAGCAAAGTTGGCTTGAAGGATAATATTTGAGGTTATAGTAAATTCCAGTTTTGGCGATGTTTCTGTAAAAGAACCGCTCCATCCGCTGAATGCGAATCCGCGCTGTGGTTCTGCCGTAATGACAATTTTTTGTCCTGACTCATATTTCTTTCCAGCGACGGAGGGGGAGACCTTGCCCTTGCCATTTACTTGAAGGAATATCTGGCAGGCAGGCGAGTAGCGCAAAATGAGCCTTTCCCAATCTGATTGCTCCCCGGTTGCGCTTGTTGCGCGCACTTCAAATAAATTATCGCCTTCATTCAATCTGATTTCGGCGCTCCATTTTCCGAGCCCTTTTGCTTGAAAAATTGTCCCTGAATTCAACCGATATTCCACGACTTTCAATCCATCGGGGTGTCGGGCTGAACCTTCAACGACAACCTTAGGGTCTTCAAATCGCGTCCCGTTTTTGGGAGAGGTTATTTTTAGAATCGGTTTTTCAGTCTTGCGAGCAGTTTGCTTCTGCGGTTTTTCCTCAGACGGTTTTGGTAAAACGGGTTGCTGCTTTGCAATTGTCGCCGCTGGCACAGCCGGTTTAGGTTCAACGACGGCAGGTTCTTCTATGTTTTGTTTTGGTTTGAATTTTATCTCCGCAACAGGCTGAACGGCTGCTGTTTCTTTTTCAGGTTTAACAGCCAGTTTTGCATCCTGAACAACGCAACCGGTGCGGCGCAAATTTTTCCTGAATGCCGCCCAGGGCGTCTCGGCAAGTGGAGCATCGCTTTTAAAGGCATAAAAATTTTTATCCCATGATCCAAAATAAACCACGCCTTGTTGGCTTATGATTGGAGATGAGGAGACCGGACCGTCGGTTTGATAATTCCAGAGTAAATCGCCGTTTGTCTTAACGGCGTAAAAGCCGCCATCGTAAGAACCAAAATAAATTACCCCGTTTGCCGATAGGGCGGGCGTTGACCGGACCCAGTCTTTTGTTGCGAATTCCCATTTTTTCTTTCCGCTTCGGTCTATTGCGTACAATTTTCCATCGTCGCAACCGATATATATCGTGCCGTCATTATCAATTATCGGAGAAGAACGAACCGCGCCCTCTGTTTTAAACTCCCATAATAATTTCCCGTCCTTAGAAAGCGCGTAAACGGAGCGGTCAAAACCGCCAAAATAAATATTTCCATCGCTGTCTATTGCGGGCGAGGAGTTTATTCTGTCTGCGGATTTAAAAACCCAGATAGCGGCGCCGTTTGTATTAACAGCGTAGAAGTTGGTATCCATACAACCAAAATAGACATTGCCCGTTGCGTCAACAGCAGGCGATGAGATGATGTTTCCGGTGGCGGGAAAATCCCATTTGCGAAAACCGTCCGGGCTAATAGCGAAAAACTTGTTAAAGACAGAACCGACATAAATTGTGCCGTCAGGCGCGATTGCCGGCGATGAAACCAGACCGCTGCCGGGCATAAGCCGCCACTTTTCTGTGCCATCGGGGTTCAAAGCGTAAACGATCCTGTCTATTGAAGCGACATAGACCGTGCCGTCCGAGGCAATCGCTGGTGTTGTTACTATGGCGCCGCTTGTAACAAATTCCCACTTCTTTTTTCCCGCAGGGGTGAGCGCGTAAAAAATCCCGTTATCCGCGCCAAAATAAATCGTCCCGTCAGACCCGATTGCCGGAGAAGACTGCACAGTTGCGCCGACTGGAAATACCCAGAGCGGTTGTTGTCTTTCAGCCCCCAACGCAACCGCGGCAGCCGTTAAAACAAAACAAGTTAAAAAAGCGCGATATCTGTGCAGGTTTTTCATATACTCTTACATTTTTCAGTTATAAATACCAGAGTTCCTTCGGGCAGAACATCAAATAATGGCAAAAGATCATCCGAACCAATATGAATACAGCCAAACGACATCGTTCTGCCTAACGTTGTCTCGTCAGAAAAACCGTGTATATAAATATACCTTTTAAAACTGTCCACATTATCGCCGCGATTAAACCCCGGTTCTAGCCCTTCAAGCCACATTATACGATGAACGATTGTTGCATCCGGAAATCCTTTCCATACATAACCAATCGGTTCGCGCGCCTTAAACACTGTTCCCGGAGGAAAACCGGCGCCGATTTTTTTTGCAATCCTATGCAACCCGAGCGGCGTTTTATACGAGCCTTCAACCTGACCTGTCCCAAAACGAGATGTGGATATCAACATCGTTTTCACTAATTTATACAAATTCCTCTGCGGAAAAAATGATTTAACCGGATTGCTATGTTTAGGTCGTTTGAAATTTTCTTTAACAAACAGCTCCATTTTCTGAGTCGCTGTGTAAACGACAAGCAACCATTTTGTGGGCGCAACCCCTAAATAGCCGCACCGTAAAAATATTTCTTCAGGCGGTTGTTTTATACGCCTTTTAAAATAGCCGCTTGTTTTAAAATAGCCGCTCATCAGTGATTAATTAATAAACGGAAATTAACCAGAACAAAAGACGATTTTGGGAGATAAACTTAAAGCATTAAAATCGCCGCAGAATTAAATCGTTTTCTTTCCGGTAAAAATGTTAAAAATAGGCTTCAAACAGATTATGAAATTGTCAAAGGCAATAATCGTTTTGATAACAGTGGCGTTGAATCATTGCCCTTTATTCAAATGCGACGCAGAGATAGACAGACGCGCGCTCGCGCAGAGGCACAACATTGTTATTACAAACTTTGACACTGAATCGCCATTGACAGTCGGGAACGGGAATTTTTCATTTACTGTGGATGTTACCGGGCTTCAGACATTCCCTTCTTTGTATGAAAAGACAATTCCTCTTGGCACACTTTCGCAATGGGGCTGGCATTCGTTTCCAAATCCGAACAACTGGTCTATGTCAACATTTAAATTTACTGCTTTTGATTCACACGGAAGAAAAGTTGAATACCCAGATGTTCCGAACAATATTCGGACGCCAGAGATTAACTATTTGCGAGACAATCCGCACAGACTTCATCTTGGAAGAATTGGCTTAACATTCGCGGATAATGACGAAGAGATTTCATCTAACGATTTAAAAGAGATTCGCCAAACCCTTAATTTGTGGAGCGGAATTATTCATAGCAGATTTACCTATTCAAACTCAGTGATTGAAGTTGAAACTTTTTGTCATCCGCAAAGGGATATGATCTGCGTGAAAATCCATTCGGAGCCGCCATTGGAGAGGCAAGGAATTTTAATTGCTTTTCCTTACGGAACAGCGGATTTTAAAACCGCAGATTGGACAAAACCGGACGCCCACATCACTTTTTTAGATACCAATACCGCAAATGTAATTAAATTCTTCCGCAGGGTTGATGAAGAGCAATATCAAGTGGCGACAACTTCAACCCCCCAGTCTCTTGCATTGCCTCTAAAAAAGAAACACCATTTCATTCTAAAACCAGTTGTAAAAACCAATACCTATCAGGTTTTAATTGAGTTTGGTCAAGATGGCGCATCGTCAGATCAACCCTCTTATGAACAGGCGAAAGAAGAGACTGAGCGATACTGGAATAAATTCTGGATGAGCGGCGGCGCAATAGACCTTTCGGAAAGCAAAGACAGCCGCTGGAAGGAACTTGAAAGAAGAATTGTTTTATCAGAATATCTGACGGCAATTCAATGTTCAGGAATTTATCCCCCGGCAGAAAGCGGATTGACCTTCAACAGCTGGGCGGGAAAGTTCCACCTTGAAATGCACTGGTGGCATTCAGCCCATTTTATTTTATGGAACCGCGCCGAACTGTTTGAACGGAGTTTTGAATGGTATAATAAAATTTTGCCGCAAGCCCGCCAGATAGCTAAACGACAGGGCTATTTAGGGGCGCGATTTCCAAAGATGACATCGCCCTCCGGCATTGAATCGCCCTCGCCTGTAGGTCCTTTTCTTATCTGGCAACAGCCGCATCCAATCTATTACGCAGAATTGCTATACCAACATAATCCGTCGCGCAAAACTCTGGAAAAATATTACAATATCGTTAAAGAGACTGCGGATTTTATGGCTTCTTATGCAACGCGAGATGATTCTTCAAAACGATATCTTCTCGGACCGCCGCTCCAGTGCGCCCAGGAGCGATTTCCGAAGGAGACAACTTTTAACCCGACATTTGAATTAACTTACTGGCGCTGGGGACTAATCACGGCGCAAAAATGGAGAGAGAGGCTCGGATTTCCATTAGATACAAACTGGGAAGAGGTAATTAAAAATCTCTCATTGCCAGCAGTTTCAAATGCTCTTTACCTCTTTGCCGAAAGCGCCCCCGATTCTTATACAAATCCACGTTACAGAACAGACCATCCAGCAGTACTTGCCGCTTACGGATTCTTGCCCGGTGTAGGAATAGATAAAAATATTATGGACAATACATTTCTCTGGATATGGAAAAACTGGAACTGGAAGGAGACCTGGGGATGGGACTACCCGCTTGTGGCTATGTGCGCCGCAAGGCTCGGAAAACCAGACCTTGCCATTGAAGCATTATTGATGAATACCGCTAAAAATCAGTTTGGTAAAAACGGACATAATTATCAAAGACCGAACCTACCGATCTATTTGCCCGGCAACGGGGGACTGCTTGCGGCAATAGCAATGATGTCTGCCGGATGGGAAGGCGCGCCTTCAACAAACGCCCCTGGCTTCCCGAAAAATGGTCTCTGGAAAGTAAAATACGAGTCCCTTAATCCTCTGCCTTAGAATTTTTTATTGCCGGTCTTGTTAAAACTACCAGTGAAAAAAATCACAGCGATTGTTCAGACTCGCTTCTCGTGATTTTGTTTGAACGCGCTCGCGCTGTTGTTGCGGTTTTTTTAGTCTTTTTCTTTTTTACCCCTGATTCTGATATCTGCTGCACGCCTGCCAATTCTGCGCCTGACGACCGCGCAGTTGCAATCGTTTGTTCAGATTCTACGGCTGATTTTGATCTCTTTTTTAACTTTTCCATAGCCTCTGCCTGCCGCGTTCTTATAAGTTGCGCCTCTGCCTCAAACCAGTGCCGCTCGGCGCAACCTTCCGGACATCCCTCGCTCAACCAGATATAATACGCCATCGTCGCTATCTCTTCGTGAGTAGGACGTGGAACCTCGATATTAAGCGCTTCGACGTTTGTCTTGAATTCTTGATCTTCTTTGCCCGGGTTATTTGAAACATTATTCATACAATTATTAACATATCACAACAATTTCAATATACAAATTAATGTTGCTTATTTTAAGAATTACCTCAATCATTATCATTGAGATTGCTGTTTGATTTTGAAACAGGTTGAAATAGAACGATATTTTTTAGAGGAACGCGATAGTGAAAAATGTGTGTATCAACACCGTCGTCCCGCGACGCGGGACTACCGCAGTCCGAAAAAATGTTTTGCCCCCTTAATGTCCATTCAACAAATTACCTTGGTTGTTTCTAAATAATTTTGACGAATCTAATTTCACCAATCAACACATCCGTATTTATTTTGCTCGGTATTACTCAGATTTCCGATTATTTTTTTAAAATATTTTTGACATAATCATCAATATTACGCATACTAATTAAAAGCCCTATGAAAACAAATATAGTTATTGGATTGGTAGCAATTTTGCTGACCGGCAGTAATGTTGTTAAAGGAGGAATTGCATACGGACCGCCACCCGGTGGCTGGACGTATATTTATACCGGCGATTCTGCGGCAGGAGCGCCAAGATATCAAAACCAATTTGCTCTGGATGGAACGTGGCGACATGAAGTCAGTTCGTCTGAATGGAATGGCGATCTGCGCGGACCGGCGAACCCGCCAAAAGGCGGAGTGGAAAGTAATAATGGCGTCTTAACTATTGAAGACGCCGAAACGACTACAAGCGGCACTAATAATAACAGGAAGATTTATTTTATCCACGACATCGTACAGGACGGTGTGACTGTTAACAACCTTCTTGATAGCGGCGTTACAATTTCCTTCCGGGCGCGTCTTACTCCGCCAGACGGCAAGGAAGAAATTACCTTGCCTAACGGATACGGAATATTTAGCGACGGTAAGGGAATGTTCGGGATTAGACAGAGTAGTCCATCCTCTCTCATATCATTTAGTTTAGTTTTGCAGACCGAGGATTCTACTCCGACATCATCTTTAAACTTCCGGGGCGCCGGATTAACATTTAACAGGTTAAATGGCGACGCGCCATCAGGCAGCGGCGCTGTTAACAGTTCAAGCGATGCGAACGTGAATCCAATTTTTCCGGTTGACCCAACTCAATGGCATGAATTCTGGATTACAATTCAGGCAAACGACGCAACGCCCGGCAATGGCACACACACAGTCACGATTTATGTGGATGGCTCGGTTGTAGGGACCAGTTTTAATGTTACCGCAGGCACAGGAAGCGATACTGATACAACGATTACACCTAACTGGGTAAACTACATTGCAATGGGGCTAAACAATTCCGCAACAGTTGGCGCGTTTGATGTTGATTTTTACGCGTATAAACCTGGCATTTATCCGCCAACGCCGTTGAATCCACCTGCTGCGCCAACAGGGGTTACAGCTATAAACAGCGACAAACAGGTAAGGTTAAGCTGGCTCTCATCAGTTGGGGCTGATGGGTATTTTATTAAAAGGTCGGATGTAAGCGGCGGACCTTACTCTATTATTGCCGCTGTTGCAACAACGAATTACACGGATATTAACCTTGTTAATGGACAAACTTATTTCTACGTGATAACTGCGACTAACGCCGCAGGCGAGAGCCCGAATTCTATTGAGGTTGTGGGCAAGCCGAGTCTTTCTGTTAGCGGCGTTCAGGCAACTCCACAGCAAGGACAGGTAACTATAACTTGGAACGTTTTCGGTCAGGCATTGAGTTACAGCGTTCAAAGGGCGACAACTACCGGCGGACCATACACCGAAGTCGCAAGCGGTCTAACCTCCACACAATATATAGACACAGATGTGCAGCCGGGTAAAACTTATTATTATGTTGTTTATGCAGACCTATCTGGTGGCGAAAAAACCGGTATTTCCAATGAAGCAATGGCAACCACACCGCCATCGGCGCCATCTATAACCGCAGAATTGTATGCGGCGACGACAATCAGAGTTGCATGGGTTGTGACGAACCAGGTTATAACCGGTTTTGTAGTTGAACAATCAACCGATGGAAATAATTTCACTCAGATTGCAACACCACCATCAAACTATCGCGGCTATACAAACAGCGGTCTGGCTCTGAATACAACCTATTATTATAGAGTGAAAGCCGTTAACAACGGGGGCGAATCTCCGTATTCTGTTATAGTTTCGGCAAAAACGCCGGCGATTGGTGTAAATGTCAATTTTGCTACTGCGGCAGCGGCGATTCCGCCGGGATATTTGCAAGATACCGGTCTTGTGATTGCTGATAGAGGCAACGGGTATTATTACGGATGGAATCGCGACATCTCCGCCGATACAAGGTTGAGAAACAATGTGAACTCGCCTGATCTGCGATACGATACACTTGTCCACTTGATGAAAGTTAACGTCAGCGATCCCTCTCAAAGCGCTTTCTGGGAGATTGAACTGCCGCCGGGATTTTACCTTGTTCACATTGTCGCCGGAGACCCGACAGCCACAGACAGCGTATTCCAATTCAATGTTGAAGGGTATTTGACAAAGAGTTATACGCCTGTTTCAGGCGCCTGGTGGGGCGATTTCAAGATGGTTGTGCCAGTAACCGATGGCAGACTCACGATTAACAGCGGTCCGGATGCGAGAAACAACAAGATAGACTTTGTAGATATTTACTCTATGACTCCGGAATTGCCGGCTATTGTTCAACAACCGCAATCAGCATCAGTGCTTGAAAACCGCGCAGTTGCATTCACCGTCGGTATCTCCGGCGGCACAGAACCGATCTGGTATCAATGGTATTTCAATGGCGCTCCTATTGACGGCGCCACAAACGCTCTGCTTTCAATACCAAGACCATCTCTTGAACAAGCCGGCTCATATTACGTCGTTGTAACCAATTTTGCCGGTTCTATAACAAGCGCAACCGCTCAACTTGAAGTAACACCAGACACCGAACCGCCAACCATTCTCTCAACAGCAAGCCTTGACGGTACATCGGTGTTTGTGATGTTTGACGAAGCGATTGGTTATCAAACAGGCTCCGATCCATACAACTACACCATAGAAAGCGGCGGCGGAGTTTATAATGTGGTTGAGGTTAAATTCCTGCGCGATGACCGTCTGCTGCAGTTGATCATTGACCCGCTTATGCCATTGATGGAAGACGAATACACATTAATCGTAACCGGCGTTTCTGATATTGCCGCGGCGACAAACACCGTCGAAATTCCAATCGTTGTTACCGGAGCAGTCTCGCGCCTTACAGCGATGGATATCGGTGTCCCGGGAACTGGCGGATTCTCAGCGACAGGTCCGACGCTGAATCTGGCATATCCGGGCTATACTTATCATTACAGCAACGGCGTATTTGATGTTTCTGCAAACGGATGGGACATCTGGAACACGCTGGATGGGTTCCACTACGTGTTTAAGGAAGTCACCGGCAATTTTGACGCTGTCGTCCGCGTCCAAAGTATGACAATGCCTGACACATGGGCAAAGGCGGGGTTAATGATTCGTCCGACGACCAACGCAAACAGCCGATTTATCGGCATTTACGCAACACCAACCAATGGCGTAAATATGATCGCCGTCCAATGGAGAGACAGTGACGGCGGCGGTTGCGGCAGCATCCACGGCGGAAACGGCGGTCCGGTTGTTAATCCGGCGTTTCCAAATCAATGGCTCAGACTGCAAAGAGTTGATTCGGTAGTTAACTGCTACTGGAGCACAAACGGCGTTGACTGGAATATGTACACAAACCGCGACACTGCGTTGTTCGGCGGGCCGTATCCAGACACCGTCCTCATCGGTATGGCGGCAACCTCGCACAACCAGAGCGCATTGACAAATAGCGTGTTTGCCGAGTTCAGAGACTTCTCGGTCACACTGCTCCCGCCAACAGAAGTTGTTATCGTATCGCCGGAATTCAAAGATGGTCAGTTCTCGGTCAAAGTTCAGTCAGTAACCGGAAAGAATTATGTTCTTGAAGCAAGCGAATCTTTGAACGAACCAAACTGGCAGGAGGTCGGGACGCCGGTTCCGGGCACTGGACAGGAAATCACGCTCACAGACAGTTCAGCAACCGCTCCTGCTAAATTCTATCGGGTAAAAGTCCAGTAGAAATAGTTTCGCGTTATCTGCCTACTGATAAGTTGAATTGAATCTATATCGCGGAAGGAAAAACTCAACGCCTTCCGCGATATGTTATTTGTATAAATCCCTGAAAAACTACGCAAGCGCGTGGCAACCGATCAACTTGCAAAATACCTTCTCGTATCTTATGCTGAAATCAATCCGCCGAATAGTTTTAGAAAATTTTGCCCTGTTATTTTGCATAAATTTTCAAGCGGAATGTTTAAATATTCTGAAAGGAATTCGTAGAACGGGATAAGGTTTAACGGATGGTTTAAAGGACGCTTTGTCTCTGCATCAAAAATTGGATAGCGAATTAAGGAATCTGGTGGAAGTTGGTCAGGGGCATCGGTTTCAATTAGCAGTCGGTCTATCGGAATTTCTTTAAAATTTTCAAGTTGAGCCCGTTTTGTCTCTCTTGCAAAGTAGCCCGAGAAAGAGAAATATGCGCCCAATTCGGCAAGTGGCTTAATAAATTCTCTTAGACCGCCGTATGAATGGATTAAAAAGCCGCATTGTGGAAGAGGGTTTTTCTTTAATATATCTAACAATGGTTCAAACGCTTTTACGCAGTGGATACTGACGGGGAGATTTTTTTCTGCGGCGACGTGCAACTGGCGGACGAAGATTTCTTGCTGCAATTGCAGATTGTGCCCTTTAATCCAGGTATCAAGTCCTATTTCTCCGACGCCGCAGGGCTGGCTGCCGATATAGTTTAGAAAAGTTTCAAACCAATCATCCGACAGTTTGCCTGCATACCAGGGGTGAACGCCATAAGAAGGGATAATCCAGCGGTGTTTAACTGAAAGATTCTTAACATCTTCCCAGTCTTTTGGTCTTGAACCGCAAATTGAGACAAAGGCTATGTTTGCCGACGGGATTGAGTTTAAAATCTCATCTAAATACGGCATTAACCGCTTATCCTGCAGGTGGCAATGGGCATCGTAAAACCTCATAATGAAATTTATTAATTAAAGCCGCAAAACTGGTTTACTTTAAGAAATCCACTTTTGCGCTTAATTCGGGGATCAAAAATTTGTCCGGTTTCAAGACCTGCACCTTGACTTGAAGCGTGCCTTTCTGGCGATTTGCTTCCGGAGCTATTTCGGCAACATAGCCGTCGTAAACTTTATCAAGGTAAGCTTCAGGACTTATCTTGCATTTCTGGTTGAGGTAAACTTTTGCAAGGTCGGTTTCATTCAGGTCAATTTCTATCTGCAGGTCGTTTAAATCGGCAAGGGCGACGATTGCAGTGCTTGGACCGCGGGTTCCGCCAAAACTTTGCGGTGTAACCAATTCATCCGGGTCAACGAGCCGTTCAAGGACAACCCCGTTTATCGGAGAGCGAATGACAGTCCAGTCTAAATAGGTTTTGATCAGTTCAATCTGTTTTTCTACTTCTTTTACTGTGGCTTTTGCCGCAAGGAGCTGGAGTCTGGCGTCGTCTTCAACCTTTTGAATTTCAGCCCCCGCTTTTACGAGTCGTTCAGTCCTATCGTAATCTATTTGCGCCTTTTGCAATTCCACTTTTGCCGACTCAAGCCGCGCCTCGGCTTCTCTTAATTTTGCCACATATTCAGAATCATCCAGCAAAACGATGACCTGACCGTTTGTAACTGTGTCGCCTTTTTTAACACCGATCCATTTTACAAGCCCGAGAAATCTCGGGCTTAATTCAATCCGTTCTCTTGCCACGATATAGCCGCTGACCGTAAGCACTGCGTCGTTGTTGTTTGATTTTTGAGAAGATAATTGCGCCGTGTTTGTTAAAACCGTTGTGGAACCGGAAAGGTTTGTTTTACCGATTTTTGCATTGGGATTTATTCTGATTAAATCCGACTCGCGCGGGATTGCGTAGAAAAGAACCGCCGCCGCGATTATCAGCACGGCAAACAATATTATCCAGACAAAGCGTCTTGACCTCCGCTTTTGCGAGCGGTCAATTTTCAACTGTTGTATTTTATCTGATTCCATTTATTTCCCTCTATTTTAGTAGTCCGTTTAATATTCAATCCAACATTAAACTGATTTTAACGCGCTAATAACCGGCAGTTTAGCGGCTCGCAAAGCTGGCAAGAGGCTTCCCAAGACGCCGACAATCAGAGCAAAGACCAGCCCTTTAACCAGCAATTGCGGTGTTAGACGGAACTGGAACACGACTTCGCTAAATGTGTCAAAACTAACAGTGCCGGTGGAGTAACCGTGCATTGGCAGCGCAATAAGGCAGCCAAGAATGCCGCCAATAAGCGCAAGTAGAGCCCCTTCAAGGATGAAGGCGAACATTATTGTCCGTCGTCTGAACCCGAGAACGCGCAATGTTCCAATCTCGCGGGTCCGCGAGCCAACGCTTGCGTACATCGTGTTCATTGCCGCAAACACCGCGCCGATAGACATTGCCGTTGCGAGAAAATTTCCCAGTATTCGCAACGGAACTGCGGTTTTTGTCTGCGCCGCGTAATATTCGGTCTCGCGCGCAGCGCGCAAGGGCAGCCGTTTGTCTGATTCAATTCTATTGGTCAACGCCGCAAGGTTCTGTTCATCAATGGCGCGGACGATAATGCTTGAATAGTTTTCGCGGTCAAAAATTGAGCGCGCCTCATCAGCATCCATCCAGACCTCTGAATCAAACGCGCTGTATTGACCGTCCATCCAGCCAACAACAGTCAGTTCAACACCGGCAGTTTTGAAATTATCGCCAATATTAAAATTCGCAAACCGCGCGGCAAGTTTTCTGCTTACAACAGCCTCCCGTTTTCCGGGATTAAACCAGCGTCCTGCGACAAGATTTACCTGCGGTCTTAAAAACCTCCCGTTTGTACCAATTCCGCGAACAAGCACATGCGCCTCGCCGTCTCCATTTTTTCGCGCAAGATTTATTAGAACCACAACGTCAGCCGAGACAAGCGGCATTCCATCGCCGTCTCTGGCAATTTGCGGCAGGTATTTTATTAATCTGAACTGTTCACGGCTAATCTGGCTGCTGGACTCAGCGGTTGAACCCTTTCTCAAGATCATAACATTCAGCGGCTCGCCGGTATTGCGACTTGATTTTTCCAAACCAACCGCAAGCGCCTGCAAAAGAACATAAACCGCGACCACAAGCGCTATGCCAGCAATAGTGGCTATCGTGGCGCGCCAGCGAACGAACAGGTTTCTAATGTTATACCGTAATGGCAAATTCATACTAATCAAGCGACTTTATTCCCTCTACAACGCTCATTTTTGCAACGGCAATGGAGGGGGCAATTGCCGAAACGATCCCAAGCGCAACCGCAACAAGACATCCCTGCGCGACAATTCGCGGCGTTACTTCAAATGTGATAAATATTCCGTGCGTGGCATACTTCATTATTTGAGTATGGCTAAATACAAGCCAGGCGCCTCCAACGCCGATAATAGCGCCAAAAAGCGATAGTCCAAAACTCTCCGCAAGTATGAGGGCGAAAAGTTCCCGTCTGCGAAATCCGAGCGCTTTGAGCACGGCAAGTTCTCTCAATCTCTCCCTTATAGCCATACTCATTGTGCTTGCAGAGACAAGAACCAGAGTAAAGACGACGACCGAGCAGATAGAATGAATCAGCGTCTTTATATCGCCCCACATTGAAACAAAACTTAATTGAAATGTCCGTTCCGTTTCAGCCCGCACCTCTGCGCTTGTATTGGCAAATGCCTTATTTATTGCCTCAATAACGCGCGGCATAGATTCAACATCTTTAACCTTCACCCACCACATACCGACTGTGCCCGGATTGCCGAGCATCTCATCAAGGTATTTCTGATGAAATAGAACATTGCGGTCGTCAATGGTGCCGGAATAAATACCCGCTACTTTTAATTCAATATCAATCGGATAAACCGTGCTGGTAAGCGGCAAGCGGTCGCCAACTTTTATGCCGTATTTTTCCGCAGTAAGTTTGCCAACTATGCAGGCGCGCATATCCGAGAGCCAGTTTTTGTACTCTTCGTCAGAAAGCGACAATTCCGCCCAGATTTGTCTTAACTTTGAAGGTTCAGTTGCAAACTGGGCAAAACTTAAACTCTCTTCGTTTTTGTATTTTCCCCCAAACCAAGTAAACGGCGCTACAGCCTGAACGTCCGGGATTTTTTCTATAATCTGACGCTGACGCGCCGGCAACGGATTTGCTATTGAGACCTTATTTCGCACCGCGATGCGGAGCGCGGCTTCAACCTCTTCTGGCGGTATAGTCAACTCGCGCAGTGTGACAAGCAACATAACAAAGAGAAAAAGGCTTGCCGCTACGCTCAAAATACAGAGCAGAGCCCGCCGCTTGTTGCGCAGCGCATTCTTTAATATAAATCCGCCAATGGTCATTTTTCGCTACTAAAATTAATCAATTTACCAACTCGCCTTTTTCAAGATGAACAATCCGCGAACCGAACGCCGCGGCTTTTGGATCGTGGGTTACCATTACGACTGTTTTGCCAAGTTGTCTGTTGAGCTGCTGCAAAATGGTCAACACTTCGTTTGCTGAATGGGAATCAAGATTGCCAGTCGGTTCATCGGCGACGATCAATGTTGGGTCGGTAACAATCGCCCGCGCTATAGCCACCCGTTGTTCCTGTCCACCGGAAAGTTGACGCGGCAAGTGGTTTTTTCTATCCGCAAGCCCGACCAGTTCAAGCGCAAGTTCAACCTGCTGCCGCCGTTTTCTTCTGCCCATTCCACTCAATAAAAGCGGCAGTTCAACATTTTCAAAGGCTGTCAAGACAGGGATTAAATTAAACGTCTGGAAGACAAAACCGATGTTCTGATTTCGCCAGTCTGCGAGTTCTGATTCGTCAAGATTCTGCAACTCAATTCCTTGAACAATGCAGGAACCGCTTGTGGGTCTATCTATGCCGGCGATTATATGGAGCAAGGTAGATTTTCCAGAACCGCTCGGTCCCATTAAAACCAAAAACTCCCCCTCATCAATCTCAATATTTATATTGTCAAGTGCGGTTACATTAATCTCGCCTTGGGCGTAAACTTTTGTCAGGTTCTTTGTTATGACAATCTTTGTTTTGTCATTCTCGTCCATAAATTTTCCAACAGATACAAGCAGATAGCGTAGGGCGCAAAATCGTCCTGTTTCAACAATCTTAAATGAAATATAATTGCACATACTCTCTTTAACATCAAACCAGATTGATTAGATTTGAGAAAACTGAAATTCATTAGCATTTCAGTAAAAGCGCATTTTTAGTTGAAATAAAATTTGTCAAAATTATTTAGTATTGGTTTGAGAAAAGACCGAAGGGGGCAAACATTGCCGGGAAATATCCTTGAATTTCACCCGGTTTGAAAGTCAATTCCCGACTTCAACGTTTAGGGCTTTTATGGTTTCTGATTTGTTTTTGTCTGAACTCTGTTTTATTATTTAAGTTTGATATTGTTTATACGCAGGAAGGTAGATTAAGATTATTGAGACTGATGGGGATACTTACGAATAGAGGGTAAGGAATATGTATTCGCTTTCTACATGCTGGAATTCACACCGTCATACTGACGGTAGAAAGATGCTGAATGAGATACGGGAACTCGGGTTTGAATATGCGGAATTGAGCCACGGGATTCGGGTAAGTTTGTTGCAAGGTATTTTTGAGGCTGTTGATCGTAATGAAATAAAGATTTCAAGTTTGCACAATTTTTGTCCCCTTCCTTTAGGGGTCAATCACGCGGCGCCGAACATATTTCAGTTCAGCGCTCTGCGTTCCAGCGAAAGGCAGAGCGCTTTGCGTCATACGTTAAGGACAATTGAGACTGCGGCAAGGGTGGGGGCAAAGGTTGTGGTTCTGCATCTTGGCTCGGTTGATATGCCAGATTACACCGATAGACTCAGGAAGATGGCAAGGGAGGGCAAGGGCAATTCTGAACAGTATAAAAAGTTGTGCAGCGAGGCGTTGTTGAAAAGGGAAAAATTTAAAAGGCATCATATTGACAATGTTTTTAGTATCCTTCATCAAATTACGGAAGAAGCCCGAAAGAACGGGATTAAACTCGGAATTGAAAATCGCGAAGCTCTTGAAGAAATTCCTTTTGAGACAGATTTTGATCTCTTTTTCAGAGAGTTTAACGATTCAACACTCGGCTACTGGCATGATACAGGCCACGCGCAGATAAAGGAAAATCTCGGCTTCATACACCACAGGATTCATCTTGAAGGTATGCAAAATCGGCTTTTAGGATTCCATATTCATGATGTAAAATATCCCGATGTTGACCATACGCCGCCTGGTATGGGTGAAATTGATTTTGCCGGTTTGCGCCCGTTTGTGAAACCCGAGCATTTAAAGGTCTTTGAATTGAGCCCGGCGCTTGATACCGACCTGGTCAAAGTCGGTGTATCACATTTAAAATCGTTATGGGACAACGAGTAAAACTGATATAGGGAAAATGGCAAAACGGTTGTTAAAAACCTTAATAAAGTTTGGAATTTGCGCCATATTAACCGTATGGATTATACAGGCGATCTTCTGGGATGAAGGCAAACGGGCTTACGAGCAGAACGGTTCAAAACCTTCCTGGGAACAATTAACAAGGAGACAAAGGCTGGAAATTTCCTGGAAGTACGGACCGCCTGAGTTGTGGAAGAATCTTGTTACGATTGATCAGCAGTCTATGGCTATTTCGGTTTTGCTGGTTGGCGGAACTGTTTTGCTCGGAATTTTGCGCTGGCAAATGGTTTTAAAAATTCAAAATTTTGAACTGCCATTTTTAAGAGCGGCGGAGATTTCGTTAGTAGCTCAATTTTTCAATGCATTCCTTTTAGGTTCAACCGGCGGAGACCTTATCAAGGCTTATTATGCAGCCCGCGAAACACATCACCGCAAGACCGAAGCCGCCGTTACAGTTTTTGCCGACAGGTTGATCGGTCTGTTTTCAATGCTTTTATTTGCGGCGTTGATGATGATCCCGAATAAAGACTGGATTTTAAACAACTCGCCGGCAAAAATCACAGCATACACGGTGTTGCTGATGTTTTTAGGTTGCGGCGCCCTTGTTTTTCTCGCCTTTCGCGGCGGAGTCTCTAAATATTTTCCAAAGGCGCGCGAATTGTTCAGACATCTTCCGATGGGCGAGATGTTGGAAAAGAGTCTGGACTCCTGCCGCGAGATTGGCAAAAATCCGCGTCAGTTGCTTGGGGCGTTTATTATCTCAATGGTTTTGAACATCGTCTGTGTTCTGCAATTTTTAGTTCTGGCGCGGGGGCTCGGGATAAATACCGCTGCAATAGCGCTGTTTGGCATTGTGCCAATGATTATCTCTATTGCGGCGCTTCCAATAACGCCGAGCGGGCTCGGAGTAAGGGAAAATCTGTTTGTTATTATGCTTGCGGCGCCGGGATTTAATGTGAGTCCAACTCCCGCTCTCTCGTTATCTCTGCTGGCGCTCGCCGGCAGCCTGTTCTGGAGTCTGTTAGGCGGGATTGTTTATATTACTTTTAGAGAAAAACATCACCTGCGCGAAATAGCAAAGCCGGAAAAATCGACAGAGCAAACTTAGATAATTAGTATAAATGGAATTGAACGAAAAAGCGGCAAAGGCGTTAGAAATTGTTAAACGGCTTAAAAAAGCCGGTTTTATTGCCTATTGGGTGGGCGGTTGTGTGAGGGATATGCTGCTTGGCAAACAACCTTACGATTATGATATTGCAACAAACGCCACCCCCGGGGTCGTGGAACAGATGTTTGAGAAAACGGTCGCTGTTGGAAAACAATTCGGCGTCATACTCGTTGTAATTGGCGATGACACTTTTCAAGTGGCAACATTTCGAAGCGAATCGGATTACAGAGACGGGCGGCATCCCGAGAGGATAACCTTTGGAGACCCCGTCAGCGACGCTAAAAGGAGAGATTTCACAATAAACGGGTTGTTTTACGACCCTATTAAAAACGATGTCATAGATTATGTTAATGGCAGAGAGGACCTAGAACGACGGTTGGTTCGCGCCATCGGTTCAGCCGATGAACGTTTTAACGAGGATTACCTCCGGATGTTGCGCGCAATCAGGTTTGCCGCCCAACTGGGCTTTGATATTGAAGAATCAACATTTGCCGCGGTTAAAAAGAATGCTGAAAAAATCAGGCTTATCAGCGCCGAAAGGATTCGCGATGAACTGGTGAAATTATTTTTGCCACCGCACGCGGCGCGCGGTCTGGAATTGTTAAGAGAGAGCGGATTATTGCGAGCGGTGTTACCTGAAGTTGCGGATATGATAGGGGTAGAGCAATCGCCAGATTATCATCCGGAGGGTTGCGTCTACACACATACTTTAAAGACTTTAGAGAATTTGCCGCAGGATGCCGATGAAACACTCGTATGGGCGGCTCTGCTGCACGATGTTGGCAAACCGCGTGTTGCTAAGCAGAACAAAAACGACGAACGACGAACATTTTACGACCACGATAGAGTCGGCGCCGATATGGCTAAAGAAATTCTTGAACGGTTAAAGTTCCCATCTGATAAAATTGAGGCAATTGTTGCCTGTATCCGTCATCATATGCAGTTAAAAGATGCCCCGAAAATGAATAAATCTACTCTTCGCAAGATGCTGGCGCGTCCGACGATTGGCATAGAAATAGAACTGCACCGGCTTGATTGCCTTGCTTCACACAGAAAACTTGATATTTACGAATTTTTAAAACAGAAACAAAACGAATACCCGGAAGAAAAGGCGTTGCCGCCGACGCTAATAAGCGGCGAAGATTTAAAACAACTCGGTTTTACCGAAGGCGTTGAACTTGGTCGGGTCTTGAAGGAGATTCGCGAAAAACAACTACTTGACGAAATTACCACGCCAGAACAGGCTATTGAATACGCAAAAAGCAGGATAAAAGGTCTTAAGTGAAAAATAAATTTTGGCTAGCTGTTTTGTTCCTGTTATGGCCAATCTCAAAGCAACTCTTATCTGTAAAATATACAGATTCAGATCGTCTTCAGAATAAAAATTAATTGTTGAAAAAGAATAAAAATGGCATATTATAAAGTTTTTACGCTATAACGAGCGTAGAGAACGGTCTTAAAAAGCCGATGCTGTGGCGGCGTCGGGGACCACAACAACAACTAACATAAATCCCGTGTATCACGGGATGGCTCGGGCAGTGGCGGTGGAATGCCGCGCGTCTCGGGCTGGTAAAGGCAAATATGCAGGAAATTGGAATAAAAGAACTACTGGATGCTGGCGTTCATTTTGGGCACGAAACAAGACGGTGGAATCCCAAAATGAAGAGTTACATATTTGAAGCAAGAAACGGGATTCATATTATTGACCTGAGCAAGACTCTGGTTCAATTGCAGACCGCTTGTGATTTTTTAAGATCAACAATCCGCAACGGCGGTCAGATTCTGTTTGTAGGCACTAAAAAGCAGGCGCAGGAGACTGTAAAAGAAGCGGCAAAAACCTGCGGTCAGCACTATGTTACCGAGCGATGGCTTGGCGGAACGTTGACGAATTTTGTCACTATTCGCAATTCAATCAAGCGGATGAATCATCTGGAAAAGATGATGAATGATGGAACTATTAACAATTACGGAAAAAAAGAGCAGGCGATGCTCAGAAGAGAATTAGACCGCTTGATAAAATATTTTGAAGGTATCCGCAATATGGATAGGCTGCCTGCCGCGCTATTTATAATAGATGTGAAACGGGAACACAACGCGGTTGCCGAGGCTAATCGTCTACGGATTCCGATTGTTGCGATAGTTGATACCAATTGCGACCCCGATCCGATTACCTACCCGATAGTTGGGAACGACGACGCTATCCGTTCTATCAAGGCGATTGTAAATCCGATAGTTCAAACAATTACCGAGGCGCGGGCTGAATTTGAATCTGGCAAGATTCGCAGGCGAGTCAGAGAAGATGTTGAGGCGGCAGAGGTAAAACCAGCCCCTGCGGCTGAAGGCTCAACAGACCAAACCGCCGACCGATCTGCCCCGACTGCTCAACAACCGGCGGCAACAGAAACAACGCAACCTGGGGCTTAATAATTTGATTCAATTTTAAAATTAAACCAGAGGAGTAGATTTATTATGGCTGAAATTACTGCAAGTGATGTGGCAAAGTTGCGCGAGATGACAAACGTTGGGATGATGGAGTGCAAAAAAGCGCTCGTTGAAGCCAAAGGCGATATCAATCTCGCAGTGGAAATTTTACGTAAAAAAGGTATTGCGTCGGCGGCGAAAAAAGCCGGACGCGAGGCGCGCGAAGGAGTTATAGCGCAATATATTGCGCCGGGGGCAAGGGTCGGCGTGCTTGTTGAAGTCAATTGCGAGACAGATTTTGTCGCTCGCAACGAAGTTTTTAAAGCATTCGCTGAACTGGTTGCGAAAAAACTGGCTGAAAATCCGAATGCCGATTACGAGACGGAGAAACTTGATACATTCAATCGTTTGAGAGAGAATATCAAGGTTTCCCGGTTCACTCGCTACGAGGTTGAAGGCAACGGACTACTTGCCGCGTATATCCATACCGGTAGCAAGGTTGGCGTGCTTGTGGAAGTTGGAGCAGGCAAAGCCGAAACCGTTCACAATGATCTGTTTAAAAACCTTGTCAAAGATATCACCCTTCAAATAGCGGCGGCTAATCCGTTTGCGGTTTCAAGGGAAAATGTTCCTGCTGATGTTCTTGCAAAAGAACGGGAAATTGCAGCCGAACAGGTTAAAAATAAACCGCCGCAGGTAGTCGAAAAAATCGTGGCTGGCAAACTTGAAAAATTTTATCAATCTTATTGCCTGCTTGATCAAGGTTTTGTCAGACAAAATGGCGACATTAGCGTCAAGGATTACATCAATGGCATCGCTAAACAACTTGGCGATACGATTGTTGTAAAACGTTTTGTCAGATTCCAGGTAGGCGAATCAATCGCTTCCTAATATTTAATAACTGTAAACCAGATTAGCCATTTGGCTTTTGGCTAATCTGGTTTTTTTATGCCCTTATCCGGAGTTGATTAAAATTCTATGAATTAATTGTATCGCCGCTTAAAGTTCGTCGGGCTAACGACAGGTTTATAAAAATTGTGTTTCAAATCGAGCCGTTTTGAATGTCATTCTAAAATTCAATTTATCTGAGCATCCAGTTTTCCCCTGTTTCTATGCTTTGATTTACTGCAGATATGGCAAACATCCTTTTATTCAAAGAGGTCTGAAGCGGATTTTATTTTTGATTCAAGATATTTAACAATAGGCATAGCGCGAACAATTGCGTTTTGCTCGGTTTGCCCTGGAAATGTGCTCAAAACAACGCGGGCGCAGGCGACAATGTCGCCGTTGCGATCGTGTAGCGGCATCCAGACTTCATAAGTCTTTTTCCCTTTTAAAGTATAGACAACCCCGCGCGATAAGACATCCTGTTCGGCTTTTTCGCCGGGTTTTCCGATGTCTGTTTTATCGGTGCTGCCGATTATTTTAATCTGTTTATCCTGCGGATTTGGCGCGTAAATTTTAAGACCTAAAAGACGCGGGTATTTCCTAATAGTATCGGAAATTAAAGATTGAGAGTAAGGAACTCGCGGGGTAAAGACAATTTTCGCCTCGGAGAATGCCGCTACTGAATCGGATTTAGTCCAGAACCCTATCTTGCCTTTTGAAAAACTATTATCTGTCAGCGCCGGCATAACCTCTTTTCCATTCAGCAGAATATGGATTTTGTTTCCCTTGCAATCAACGGTAAGTTCATACCATTCTCCTTTTTTAATCTCCATTGATGGACCGATAATTGTGCCGCGGAGTCCATTGACAACTTTGTAAAAACGGAAGTTCCCATCTTTTGCGTTTGCCCTGGCAACATAAAAATTGTTTGTGTCCTGAAAACGAAATACGACGCCAGCCATCTGCTCCGCAACGCCATCAACAATCTTAAACCTGACCGTAAAGGTAAAATCGTCAAAAATTTCATCGTTATATACAAAGACAGGAAAACGTTCATCGGTTTTGTCTTTAGAGACCTGCGCTAAAACCGGGCGTTTAGATGAAACTACAGCGCGGGTTGAAAACGGTTTTAAAGCAGGCGGCACCTCATCCATAATGATTTTCCAAACCCCAGGCTCGCCCTGTCCGACCAGCAAACTGCTAAAACCAGCAGGCGTTTCGCCTTCAGAAAGGCTCGCAAAGTCAAATTGTTTCTCTGCCGCGCCGCAAGCAACCGTCAGCGCTAATAATAATAAAACCTGTTTAACCATCGGTTTTAAAATTATCACAAACCGACCATTCAACAAGACTAATTTGTGTTCGCATCGTCTCAATACCGTGCAAAGCAATCCGTATTAAATTCTGAACTCGGCGCATTTCAGGAAAAATGCGCTTTTTCCTAAAATCATAATTATTCAGGAGGAAAATTCCCCGCCGCAATTTTTTCTTTTTCTTTTCTACTCCGTTATTTAAATTGAATGTATGTTAAAAACCGAGGATTTGTTTGATTTAAAAGAGACCGAGCACGGCTCAATTTTTGAGGGCTGTGAATTTCCGTGGGAAGTTCTTAAAAAGATTGGCGATTACATATCAGCCCGCGTTAAGCCTGAACTTCATAACAGGTGCGATGGTGTCGCCTATATTGGCGAAAGGGTTTTTATCGGAAATGGGACGATTGTTGAAGACGGCGCAATGATTAAAGGTCCGGCAATCATCGGTTGCAATTGCCATATTCGTCATAATGCCTATATTCGGGAGAATGTTATAATCGGCGATAACTGCGTAATTGGCAATTCATGCGAGTTAAAAAACTCGCTGTTGTTTAACGGATGCGAAGTGCCGCACTTTAATTATGTGGGGGATTCAATCCTTGGCTACAAAGCGCACCTTGGCGCGGGTGTCAAAATTTCAAACCTGAAACTTGTCAAAGGAAATATCATTATTGAAATTGACGGAAAGAAGATTGACACCGGATTGAGAAAATTCGGCGCTTTGATCGGGGACAACGCCCAGATCGGTTGCAATGCGGTGTTGAACCCGGGCAGCATTATCGGTAGGAATGCGGTGATCTATCCCTGTGTAAACTGGCGCGGCGCGCTGCCTTCTGGAATGGTGGCTAAAAATCGCGCCGCAGTGGAAATCGTCCCGAGAAGTTAAAATCAAAAATGAAAACCGGCGCCTGTCTGGAGGGAATAACAGGCGCCGGCGTCTTGACCCACCGTGTATCCCACCGTATTTCCTTGGCGTTAAAGTCTATTTTTGAAAATATTCATAAAATTCATATTTTGATTAAAGAATATCATAGTGGGTAGGACAAAGATTGTCATATGCCAAAATATTTTAAATATTTTTTTTCGTTTTTGTGGCGAGAATTATGAGGATTGAAATAATTAAACAGGAATAGCCAAACCAATCTCCATATTTAGTATAAACCGTCGGTTCAATTTTGCCCCGAAGCGGGACTGAGACAATCTTAAATCCCTGACCATAGATATCTTTTGACTCTCCAAAATACTCGTCGTGAATCATACCAGCTTCATCAATCCAGCAGGTTAAACCGTTGTTGGTGCAGCGGATTAACGGGACGCGGTTTTCCACCGAACGAAAGACCGCATTTGCGGCATGCTGGCGTTGGGCTGAACTTTGTTTGAACCAGCCGTCGTTTGTCAGGTTAACAAGAAAATCAAGGTCATCGAATATATGATTTCTGACCAGATGCGGAATCACATCTTCAAAGCAAATTACTGTTGATGTGTTCACTCTAATAACAGCGGATTGTTTGTTTAGAGTAATACGGAATTTTACCGGTTTTTCTCCCGGAGTAAATTCGTCGTCGCCAATCGGTGTCAGATATTTTAAAAACGGCAAAAATCGTGAAAGAGGGACGTATTCGCCAAATATGACAAGGTGTTGTTTCGCATAACGACCTTCAATAAATCCGCGAGGGGAGATGAGAAAACTGCAGTTGTAAAAGAGGACTTTGTTTGTATTAGATGCAGATAATTCAGCGTCATCGGCGCCAATTATCATCCATACGTTGTTCTCCTGCGCGAGCGTTGTAATAGAGCGATAAATCTCTTCATCATATCTAAACAGCCCCGGCACCGCCGCTTCTGGCAAAATCAAGATATCAGGTTTTGCGGCAAGAGCCAGACGGCTTAATTCAAGCAATTTGCGAAATCGGTATGAATTTTCATTTTTGTCCCAGATCATTGTCTGCGGGATTGATGGTTGAACAAGCGCAACGCGGATATGTGGCGATTTTTTATCATTAGAACGGGAGAGTAAAAAGCAAATGCCATAAATTGATGCGAGCGCAAAAAATATCACCGGCAATACCAGCGGCTTGAGCCACATCCATCGGTTCAATGGATTTTTAATCAACAGATTTACTGCAATTGCCAGCGCAACAGATAACCAGACGATTAAAAATGAGACGCCGTAAACACCGGTGATTGCGGATATTTGAATAATCGGCAAGATCCTGTATTGCGACGCTCCGAGCGGATTCCACGGGAAACCGGTTAAAAATCGGGCGCGAATCATTTCAAGCCCAACCCAGATTATCCCTGCAAGAAGCGGAAAGAACCAGTTCTTGATGCAAGGTTTGTTCGCTATTTTTTCCGTTGAATATACTCTATTGCAAAGCCAGCACCATAATGCCGGATAAGCCGCAAGATAGGCGGCTAAAGCAAGCCAACCGGCTATCGGAGCAATTTTTACCGGAATATACAACAGCCAGCACAGCGAAATTAGGGATTGAACCAGCCCTGCTAAATAGCCATATCTAAAGGCATCTGCTGGTTTTTGGTTCGTTATTATGAAGAAAAGGTATGCCGGCGCAACGTAGGCAAGACCGGAAATTTCAAAATCTGGAAATGCTAAAGCCCATAAAATACCGCAAAACACCGAATGTAGAAACCGATTTTTCAACAGTTGCTGAATAGAAAAGTATTTGGAATTTTCCTGGCTCATCACGGTTTAGGTTAAGATGTATGTTTAAGTTGCCCTTGATCAATTTGAATTGATTGAGATTCCGCTTTAAGCATAGCGTTTACGATTTTTTCAGCCCCTTTTTTCCAGTTATGTCTTTCAAGCAACGCTTTTGCCCAGAGGTCAAGCTGGTTGGCGGAGATTTTTAACGCAAAATCCATTGCCTTAGCAAAACTCTCGTAAGAACTATTGTCAAACGGCGCCCCCATTCCTGCCATAACCTCGCGCGATGCTGGAATATCTGAATAAACCGAACAAGCGCCGCTGAGTATTGCCTCTACCGGCGGCATACCGAAACCCTCATATTCAGAAAATATGATAACAGCCCGAGAGCGCGTCATCATTTTACGGTATTCATTCTCTGGAACGCGGCGGTGCAGAATCCATTTTCCTTCGGGTAACTTCATTCCTTTTGGGAGTCCTCCAACCAGGTCTATCTCGCCGTTAAAACCGCTATGGTCAATCCATCTCTTTAAATAATCAATCGCAAGGTCAGTTCGTTTATGTTTCCACGGGCTAACAAGAACAAGCAAACGGTTTGGCTTTTCGCCTTGATATTTTTCCCGTGGTTCAAATCCGGTTCCGATTGCAACAAGCGGAGGCGGATTAATTCCCCATTTTTTTGATAGCGCCGCGAGTTCTGACGATGTAAATTCGCTACAGGTAAAAATTACTTTTGCCTGACGCAACGTCGCTCTCAACATTGCTTGCAGATATTTGCATTCAAGCCAGTTGAATTCCCCGGGATAGACCTGCTCATAAAAACTATGAATAACATCCGGTACATAAGCGGCAAGTTTTAACGGACATTTTCTAAGAAATGAGACAAAACCTTTCGGTATAAAAAGCCAGTCGTTGCCGGCGCGCAGGGCAGCGCGGTAAACCCCATACTGGTCCCAGATTATTCTGCGCAATCCCCGTCCATTTGCCTCGTTGTGAATCTCTACTTTTACATATTCAGGCAGGTCAAGATTCTTAAATGAATCATTGCTAAAGAGAGTGAGCCGTTCAACCTCGGGTCTGCGACAGAGCGATTCAAGCATACCTATTGATAAATTCAACAAGCCTATAGAGCGAGTGGCGTCAAAACACTGCTCCGCTAACGAAAAAGTTATACGCAAACCCTTCATTATTAAAAATTATATAAAAATTTAAGTTAGGTTTAAAGAGGTTTTAAAAAATGCGTCTGAATCCTGAATTTCAGGGAATCACAATTTTTAGATGAAATAAGATTTATCAAAATTATTTAATAACTGGCTGAATAGAGTCCGAAAGCGGCAAACATTTTTGGGACTGCGGTGTCCCATATGCAAGAGATCGCAACACCGCTTTGTGTGTTTAGATAGCGCAAAATTTGCAGGATAATATCGAAATAATGAATGCGATTTAATCACATATTTGCTATTTTTTATTTGAACTACGTTGATTTTCCAATTTGACAAGTAGAGTATTTGGCTACCGCGCATTAAAAAATATAATTGGTGTTATATGCCTTTATAATTTATTTCGCCGACTCAATAAAAATCGGAACAGTAGATAGTTTAGTCTCAAAGAAACCCGCCACCGACTCAATTTTTCGCGAAATCATATCCTCGCCCTTGAGCGGCGTTTCAGTTAGTGTATAGGTTCCTGACGGCAGCGGAATTTTTACGATAACAGATGGTTCAATATCGCCGGGCAGATACCGCTTGCCATCGTCATACCAGAAGACATAAACCGGACGCGCGGCAACTTCAAATTGATATGCAAAAATCCCTTTTCCAATCTGCATCTGTTTAACCGATGAAAACTGGCTTAACTTTTTTGAAACAAGACAGAGCGCGTGGTATGCTGGACGAAGTTCTGCGGGTTTAGGCGGAATTCCTTTTGTCTCAATAAGTCCCTGAAACGCCGCTGTTCCCGTGATTGTCGGGACAAATGAGAATATCTGCCAGTCTTCTAAATTTCCGATATTAATCCCGGCGGCGCCCTCTGCCATAGCAAGAACAACTTTTTTAATCAGACATTTTGATTGCTCTGCTCTGAACCACTCCATCGCTTCTTTGTGACGGGGATTTTTTGCGTTCGCAAGGGCTGTCAGAGTGGATTGGATTGCTGATTTTTGACTATCGGTATAAGGTGGCACTGGCATTCCCCAGAACATCAATGGAGAGGCTGTATAATTCACATCGCCAACCCATATCGGTTTTTCGTATCCGTTTTGCCGCATCACCCGGCGGATAAATCGCGTCATACCGCTTATCTCGCTCCAGTCGCTAAGCGAATGAAATTCAACAACGTCAAATAATTCAGGATGCGAGAGCAAGGTTTTCATCTCGGCAAGATATTGTTCTGTAACTTTCCGTCTCTGTGGCGGCATTTTCGCAATGGCGGTCGGGATTGCGTCAATATCCGGATTCCCTTCAAACAAGCCTGCAAGGAAAAAGCCGATTAAAATCACTTTCGCGTTCGGGTTTGCCGACTTAATGGTTGAATGCGCCACTTTTAATAAATCTAAATATTCAGTAATTGTGCCGCGCCAGAAACCAGTGCCCCACTCCGCTTCAATTTCAAAATATTCTACGGAGTAAATCAATCCCGGGCAATGGTCAGGATGATTTATATTGTAACGTTGAACGATTGCGCGCAAATAATCTGTATAATCTTTGAGATGCTCCGGTTTTGGCGGATAACTGCCTCGTTCAGTAAGTTTAATAGGTTTGCCCGAAGCCCACGGGTTCATACATCTTATATAAAGGTGAAAATTGCGAAATCCGGCTTTCTGATATTCAAGGATTAAGCGGTCGGGATAATTCCATTTATAGGTATGTTTTCCATTGACAGGCGGGTCTGGTTCAATATCTCCCCAGCCGAAGCCCGAGCCCATTGCCTTTGCCCAAATAACTCCCGTTTTTGCGTAAACCTCCGCAAGCCCCGGGACAAGATATTCAACGCCGAGCGCGAATTTATCTCCCTGATTTTGCGCCTGCGAGACATAACTGGCAAACAAAACGAATACTAAACAAAAAGCGCGGGTAATCTTCTTCATTAGTATAATTTAATTTATAATGAAAATCTGAATTTTCCAAGAAAAAAATAAAAATCCGAATTCAAAGAAAAATCAATTTTTGTTGTATTGAGAGATATAATGAAGTTAAATTTTTATCTGATATGAAAGCAATAAAGAAATTAAAGCCGAATCAGGTTTATTTGGTTGCAAGTGGAGATTTGCGTTTAGCGGCAAACCAGCAATGCTGGGCTGAACAGGAAAAGATGGAAGCGGCGCTTGGCGCTGCCTTGAAAAAGGAGGGGTATGAAATCGTCCGCGCGCATCCGTATGACAAAAAGAAAAAACACGGGTTCATAGATTCTCAAAAAATGGGGATTGAAGTGTTTCAATCAATTGACCCGAACGCCCCGTTGATTGTAGCCGAGAGCGTCTGGCAGTATAGCCATCACGTATTATCTGGGCTCTGGACTCATCGCGGTCCAATTTTGACTGTTGCGAACTGGAGCGGCACCTGGCCCGGACTTGTTGGAATGCTGAATCTCAATGCTTCAATGACTAAAGCCGGTATTCGTTACAGCACGTTGTGGAGCGAAAATTTTAAAGACGAATATTTTTTAAACGGACTTCGGCAATGGTTAAAAGATGGCATCGTTACTCACGACCAGAGCCACGTCAAAGATTTGAATTTATTAAAACTGCCAGTTGAAGATGAAAGAATAGGACGCGAGTTTGCGCAAGAGTTCAAGAGCCAGAAATCAATTATGGGGATATTTGATGAGGGATGTATGGGGATGTACAACGCGATAATTCCCGATGAATTATTGCATCAGACCGGCGTTTTCAAAGAGAGATTAAGTCAATCAACCCTGTACGCAAGAACCTTGACAGTCAAAGATGAAGAGGCGCGCGCAACTCTTGACTGGCTGTTGAAAAAAGGAATGAAATTTAACTGGGGCAAAGACGAAGAGACCGAATTAACCGAAAATCAAACACTTCAGCAATGCAAGATGTACATAGCGGCGTTGCGGATTGCCGATGAATTTGGTTGCTCCGCAATCGGCATCCAATATCAACAGGGGCTAAAAGATTTATCCCCGGCAAGCGACCTTGTGGAAGGATTGTTGAATAATGTTGACAGACCTCCGGTTAAAAACGAGCACGGGAAGGTCTTGTATGAAAACGAGGCTTTGCCACATTTTAATGAGGTTGACGAATGCGCCGGACTTGACGGTTTGATTACTTATAAACTCTGGCGCAAACTTGGATTCTCTCCTGAAAATACACTCCACGACGTGCGCTGGGGCGAACATTATAAAGGAAACGGGATTGACGATTATGTCTGGGTGTTTTTGATCTCAGGCGCAGTGCCGCCTGCCCATTTAATCGGAGGATATAAAGGGGCAGTCAGCGAACGCCAGCCAGCAATGTATTTCAGGCTCGGCGGCGGAACTATAAAAGGAATTTCAAAACCGGGCTGGATTGTCTGGAGCAGAATCTTCGTAATGGATAATCGGCTCCATTGCGACATCGGAGTAGCCGAAGTCGTAAAATTGCCGCAAGAAGAAACCGAACGACGATGGAAGGAAACCACACCGCAATGGCCAATTATGCACGCGGTGTTAAAAGGGATAACACGCAACCAGATGATGGCGCGCCACAAGGCTAACCATATCCAGGTCGTTTACGCGCCTAATAAAAAAGAGGCTCATCGCGCTTGCAGAATAAAAGCCGCCGCGCTCGCGGGATTAGGAATTGAAACACACCTCTGCGGCGAGGTTGAACTGGAATAACCAGCAAATATTCTAACGCAACACCCCGAAGGCATAATCAACGCATTCGGGGTGTTTCTATTCTATATTATTAATACTTGCTCCCTGCCGCTCACCTCTATTTTCGCACTAATTTTTTAAATAGTATAACATCAGCCATATCGCAGCGTTATTTTTTTAAATACTATTTCCAAAATAAATCCGTTACAAGCCTACTACAATTGGTCTGCCGTTATCGACTTGAACATAACTTTGGATTTGAATGTCAAAAATAAATGAAAGAGGTGGATGGGTATGAAAAAGACAACATTATTAATAACGGCATTATTTGCGGCGAGTAGTTTAATGTTGATTGGCGCGGACAAATCTGCCCGTCAACAAAAACGGCAACACACCTATCCGCCCGAGATAATGGAGAAATATGACACCAATAAAGATGGCGTTCTGGACAAAACCGAACTGCAAAAACTTCGCCAGGACATCAAAGCCGGCGTTATAAGCAAAGACCAGTTGAAGGTCAATAAAAAGAAAAACAGAAATCCGCAGAACCAGACCGACTCATCAAATCAACAATCTGACACTAATAAATAAGGGAATAAAAATCGGCATTCATTTTAATAAAGAGAATATTTGAAAGGGATGTTTTAAGGTTATTCGGGCAAACAGTATTTATTCTCTTTCAATTTTGAGTTTTAAAAAATGGGCTGAGCAGGATATGCAGGGGTCATAATTTCTAATCGCCTGCTCGCATAAATAACCGAGCCGCTCGTCTGAAAGTTTTAGCCTCGGCGGTACAAAGGCGCGCAAATCCGATTCCATAGTTTTTAAATTCTGCGCGGTGGGCGGCACAATCCGGGCATCTAATATAATGCCATCGCTGTTAATTCTGTATCTGTGATACAAAATTCCGCGAGGCGCCTCTGTGCAGCCATAACCCACGCCTGCTTTCGGAGCTATCTCCACACACGGTTTTTCCGGCGGCTCGTATTGCTTTATAATTCTAAGCGCCTCTTCAATCGCATAAACGGTTTCAATAGCCCTGACGACAACGCTTTTAAACGGATTTTTGCAGACCGGCTTTAGGTTTGCGAGCCTTGCAGCCTCTCGCGCCGCAGGGGATAATCTGTCATAATTGAGATTAAACCGCGCCAGCGGACCTACAAAATAGTTTCCCCTTCCCTTTCTAATTGAATGCAGCGCCGTTGAATGCTTGACGTGTTCCTCAATGAAATTGTTCTCATATTCATTCACCGGGATATCAAGTCCATAGTTTGAAACTATATGTCCTTCATTGAATGGATATTCATCGGGGTGTCTCAAAGCAACAAACTCATAGTCCTGCTCAAACTCCGGGAAATCAAATCCAGCAACTACTTTTGTCCCTTCAATCGCATCATCCAGCGCCCTTTTCAAAGGCTCAACAAGTCTGTTTAATTCCTCCTTTGAAGGCGCTTTATGAAACCCGCCAACTTTAGGATTTACCGGGTGTATTTCGCGTCCGCCTACTACAGTAACGATCTCATTGCCTATCTTTTTTAATCTTAAAGCCATTTCAACGACAGGCTTAAAATCCCTTGCCATCTCTATAGCGCTGGGATAGCCGAGAAAATCGGGGGTATGAAGGAAAAAGGCGTGCAAAACGTGGCTTTCAATCCATTCTCCGCAGTAAATTAATCGTCTTAACTCCCGCAACTCTCCCTCCACCTTTGTCCCGAACGCCCATTCCATTGCATGCGCTGAACTCATCTGATATGCAACAGGACAGATGCCGCAGATTCTTGCGGTTATGTCAGGAGCCTCGTAATATTTTCTGCCGCGCAAAAACGCCTCAAAAAAACGCGGCGGTTCAAATATGTTTACCCGCACATCGGCAAGTTTTCCGTTTTTTATCCTAATATACAAGCCGCCTTCGCCTTCAACCCGGGCAAGGTAATCCACCTTTATAGTTCTGGCGGTTTTATTATTTTTTTTCTTATCTGGCTTCATTGGCAATACTCTCCCGACGGAACGGTTCAGCGCCTGCGTTAAAACTGCGAAATGCCCGCACAACATCCGCAGAACCAACCCCAATCTTTTCTTTCCAAATCCGGCTCAACATCGCAGTGTTTGGCGTCTCTTTTGGACCAAAACATCCGTAACAGCCGCGATTAAAACTCGGGCAAATTGCGCCGCAGCCAGCCTGTGTTACAGGTCCAAGACAGGGCAGTCTCTTTGCCACCATAACGCAAACCACGCCATTGCGCTTACACTCCATACATAGGCTATATGACGGGATATTCGGTTTGCGTCCGTTTAAAAACGCGCTAACAACTTCAAGCAACTGATTTTTATTTATTGGACAACCGCGCAACTCAAAATCTACAAACACGTGGTCCGATATTGGAGTGGATTTGCTTAATGCGTCTATGTAAGCGGGCGTTGGATATACCTGCGCAACAAATTCTTTAATCTCTTTGAAGTTCCGAAGCGCTTGAATTCCGCCTGCCGTAGCGCACGCGCCGATTGTCACTAAGAACTTTGATGCCCGCCTAACCTGATGAATCCGCTCGGCATCGTGTGGCGTGGTTATTGACCCTTCAACAAGAGACAATTCATACGGACCTTTTACTACCTGGCGTGAGGCTTCAGGAAAATTCGCTATCTCAACTTCTTCCGCCACCGATAGCAATTCTTCTTCGCAATCAAGCAGTGAGAGCTGGCACCCATCGCACGAGGCAAATTTCCAGACAGCAAGTTTTGGTTTTATAGTTTTTCCCATATTAAACCTCCCACCTGAACAACCAATTTTTTATTGTGTCATATCTGAACACCGGACCGTCTTTGCAAACAAATTTTCCGCCCATCTGGCAATGTCCGCAAAAACCGACGCCGCATTTCATATTGCGCTCCATAGAGAGATATATTGAATGGTCTGGCAAACCGCGTTTTTGCAACTCTTGAATGGTATAACGCATCATTATTTCCGGACCGCATACCATAGCGATTGTTGACATTGGATCAAAGGGAGCTCTGGGAATAAGCGTGGTTACAACGCCAACATTTCCGTGCCAGCCGCTCATCGCGCGGTCAACTGTGGCATAAACTTCAAGGTCAAACCGGGCTCGCCACCGTTCTAATTCTTTTTTATACAGAATATCAGCCGGGGTTCGCGCCCCATAAAGCAGAACAATCCTCCCATATCTGTCGCGATTAGAAAGCAGTGTATAAAGCGCTGGTCTGAGCGGGGCAAGTCCAATCCCGCCTGAAACAATCACAATATCATTCCCCTCGCTCTCCCGAACAGGCCAGCTGGTCCCGTACGGTCCGCGAACGCCAATTACTTCGCCTTTTTTAAGCCTTTTAATCGCCCGGGTAACTACACCGACCTCGCGAGTCGTATGCATCCAGACTTTTGTGTTCATAGGGTCGCCGCTTATTGAAATCGGCACTTCACCTATGCCAAACACATAAAGCATATTAAATTGACCCGGCAAAAAACCGAGATTACGTCGTTCACCTCGCGGAGTGATTTCTATCGTGAACGTATCATCTGTCTCGGTAATCAGGTTTTGAACGACAAATGGCTCTGGCAACAATAGCAGATTGTCCGGAGCAGTCGCCTCTAATATTTCATTTTTTCCCGCCATACATATCAATGAGTTGAAGTCGCGTTGCGTCAAGCCGCTGCGATATAATCACCGAAAACCGTTTGAACAATTCATAACCGAGCGAATGGTCTTCTTCGCATTTTTTTCTCACGCATTCGCCATCAAACGCTATTGCGCGAGTTAGTTGCATCGCTCGCGCGCCAAAATGTTTTTTAAAAGGCGGCACCATCCACGACCAGCTCAATACATCCCCATCGCTAATTGTCTGAATAATCATTGTCCCCTTGCCGACTATATTCACTTCAATGGCAACCCTGCCGCTCTTTAAAACGTAAAACCAGCTGGACCGGTCACCTTCTTTAAAGATTATCTCCCCTGTTTTAAACTGCGCATTCCTAGCGCAACTTGCAAGCGCCGCCAGATGTTTATCATCCATACCTTTGAAGAATGACATCTCTTTTAATATTGAGGTTATGGTTTTCATAATAATGCCTGATTAGTTTTATACAGTCGCATTTTAACTTTGCGTCTCTGTCTGGAATATTTTGATCTCTTCAGTAATATCAATCCCGGATGGACACCACGTGATACACCTTCCGCATCCAACGCAGCCAAACAATCCAAATTGTTCATACCACGCCGCAAATTTATGGACCAGCCATTGTCTATAGCGCGACTTTGCGCTCGCGCGAACGCTCCCGCCGTGAATGTAAGAGAATTCAAGCGAAAAACAGGAATCCCATTTTCTATATCTCCAAGCAATCTTCCCGTCAAAAGAAGAACCATCTTCTACCTGATTGCAAAAACAGGTCGGACAGACCATCGTGCAATTGCCGCAGGTTAAACACCGCTCGGCAATCTCATCCCATATCTGACTTTCAAATTTCTCATACAACAACTCATTAACCCCCGCCGTCTTAACAATACGTCCCATTGAACTCGCAGCCCGTTCAATAGCAGAATCCGCCTCCGACACCTCAGCGGCGCTTGCGCTCTGACATTTTAACTCTGAAATTATCTCCTTCCCGCGTTCTGTGCCTGTTTCGCAAATAAAATAATGCCCGCCATCTCCAATCATCTCGGTAAGAACTATGTCATAAACCGATTTAGCCTTAGGTCCTGTCCCCATTGAACTGCAAAAACAGGTGTTTCCAGCCCGCGTGCAATTGACCGCAATGATAAACAAAATCTCGCGCCGTTTTTTATACTCCGGTATAAAACATCGTCTTTCATCAAAGACTTTGTCCAGAATAGATATCGCCGCTAATTCACACGGCCTTACTCCAAAAAAAGCAAGCGGTCTATTATTGTCTTTATCAACTGCTGTCGTTTGCCATCCATTCCGATTTATCGCAAATAATTTCTCTACAGGTTTAAACAAAAACTGCTTCCAGCTATTCGCCGCCACTGTGTAGTTAAAAATCGCCTTCCCGTCGGTCTTCTCAATCCGGTAATCCCCCTTCTCTTGATAATCTTTCCATCCAAAAGGCAGTTCAGAAAACAATGCGCCGCGCTTGTAAACAACAGCTCCATCTTTCACGACCGGGGCGCATACTTCATAACCATTCTTCTCAAGAAACGAAAACAATCTTTCAATATCAGAGAGTTCAAGTCTGAAAACAGACGCAGCCGAGACCGCTTTGTCTCTTTTTTTCATAAGGATTTATAAATCTTTTAATCTAATTTAAAATATTGTCAACATAATATTTTTTAATAAATGGATTTTTCCCATTTTGTTTTACATAATGCAAATATAAATTATATTTATATTAACTATTATTATATCAAATGATAGAATCTGAATCTTTAATGCCGAAACAAAATAGACTCGGGAGAGAAAAATCTCCTTATCTAAAACAACACCAGTATAATCCGGTTGATTGGTTTCCGTGGGGAGACGAGGCGTTCAATAAAGCTAAAGAAGAGAATAAACCAATTTTCTTGAGCATCGGATATTCCACCTGCCACTGGTGTCATGTTATGGAAAAGGAATCTTTTGAAAACGACGAAATCGCAAAATATCTCAATCAACATTTTGTCTCTATCAAAGTTGACCGTGAAGAGCGTCCGGATATTGACAGGATTTATATGACTTTTGTTCAAGCAACGACTGGACAGGGGGGCTGGCCATTGAGTCTGTTTTTGACACCGGATGGCTTGCCGTTCTTTGGCGGAACCTATTTCCCGCCGTTTAGGAAGTTTAACCGTCCCGGGTTTCTTGACATATTAAGAGAAATTGCGCGGCTCTGGGTTGAACGCGGGGTGGAAATAATAAACTCTGCAGAAGAGTTAAACCGCAAATTCAAACTCTGGTTTGAAAATCCTGAAGATAATAAGGCTAATTCGCTCAATGCTGCGCCGCTTGTTCAAAAAGCCATAGAAATGGCAAAGTCTGCTTTTGACAGACAATTTGGCGGTTTTGGAAGCGCTCCAAAATTTCCGCAACCGCCTTTGTTGCGATTTTTGTTGCATCAAGGTTTGCTCCAAAATGACCACGAATTGATTGAGATGGTATTATTTAGTTGCAATGCAATTGCCAGAGGCGGCATCTGTGACCATATTGGAGGCGGATTTCATCGCTACTCGGTGGATGAACGTTGGATATTGCCGCACTTTGAAAAGATGCTCTACGACAACTCATTATTGCTACAACTCTATGCCGAAGCCTATCAGGTCAGTAAAGACATCCGTTTTTATAAAGTGGCGAAAAATATTGTAGATTATCTTACTCGCGACCTCCGTTCGCCTCAGGGGGCTTTTTATTCTGCTGAAGACGCCGATAGCGAAGGCGTTGAAGGAAAGTTCTATTTATGGACATTGGATGAAATTGCTTCTGTCCTTAACAAGGAAGAACTTGATCTTGCGACTCGCCTCTTTAATTTATCCGCAGATGGGAATTTTGTTGACCCGGCGCATCCTGAACAGCGCGGCTTAAACATTATCTATTTTGCAAATGAGCCGTCCGCTCATGAATCAGGTCTAATTGATTCTATTTTGAAAAAACTCTACGATTACAGAAAATCCCGAACAAGACCAGCCCGCGATAATAAAATCCTTGCCAGCTGGAACGGGTTGCTCGCCGCCGCTTTATCAAGATCATCCAGAATTTTTAACCACGACGACTGGTTGATACACGCAAAAGATTGCCTTGATTTTATTAAAAACAGATTATGGAATTCTCAAGATTCCTCACTTGCCCATTCGTTTTGCGATGGTGAATTAAATAAAACTCTGTTGCAAGAAGACTATGCCGCAGTTGCGCTTGCGGCGCTTGACTATTATCAAGCAACCCTTGATGAAACCTATTTTCAGTTTGCGACCGATGTTGCGACCGCAATGATTCATAAATTTGAAGATAAAAAATCGGGCGGGTTCTGGCAAACTGACCCGGAAATTAACCGCTTGATTTTAAACCTCAAAGATGGACAGGACGGAGTGATGCCATCGGGAAATTCACTCGCGGCAAAACTTCTGTTGCAACTTTATGATATAACAGGAAACAGCGCATATTTAAAATCGGCTGAAAATATCTTTTCGTACTTTTTCAACCAGTTAGAGAGCATTCCTCTATCAATGCCTGAGATGCTTTCGGCGTTAACTCTTTATTCAACTCAGCGGGCGCGCGCGGTTATAACTGGAAACGAGGAGGAAAAAGTAAACTTTGTAAAAAGTTTATACAGTTGCTGTTTTCCCGGATTAACGATTTGCGGCGTCCTGCCAGAACAATCACAGCCCCAGTATTCAAACGACAAATCCGCCGCCTATCTTTGCATAGGCGACCGCTGCCTTCAGCCGCTGACCACCGCGCAAGAATTAATAGAAACGCTCAATCGCGAATTTATTTTGAAACCTCGTTAGATCAAAGACGTCAAATATATTTAGAGTTTGTCGGTTAATAACCTTTAAAATTATCCCATTTATGAATATAAGAAATCGCCAAGCCATCTTTGCTAACGGTAAAACCAGTATGCGGTTTTTAAGCTCAAATCAGAGCCGTCGCGGTTTTATCAAACAATTCGCCGTTGCAACTTCAACCCTTGCTATTAGCCGGCTTTTTGGAGCAGAGACAAAAAAAGAAATCCCGACCAGAATACTCGGCAGGACTAATGCAAAAGTCACAATTCTCGGTCTTGGCACCGCCCCGATTGGCGAGGCTTTTGTTGAGCCTAAAGAAGCGGAGAGAATTTTCGGCGAAGTGCTTGACCGCGGGGTTAACTATGTTGACACAGCCCGCATCTACGGACATGCAGAAGAGATTTTAGGACGGCTCGTGCCGCAAAGGCGCGATAAACTCTTTTTAGTTACAAAGGTCTGGACTGAAACTGCGGCGGCGGCAGAAAAATCGCTATCCGAATCGTTGCAACGGCTTAAAGTTGATTACGTTGACCTTGTTCACATCCATCATATCGGCGGAAAAAACCTTGATAAAGTGCTGGCTGATGACGGTGTTCTTCCATATCTATTAAAACAAAAAGAAGCCGGAAAACTGCGGTTTATTGGCGTTTCAGGACATGCCCGGCCGTCAAATTTTTTGAAAATCCTTGAGACAGGAAAAATAGATGTTGTGATGGCGGTGATGAATTATGCGGACAGGAACATCTATGATTTTGAAGGCAAAGTTATTCCTGAATGCATAAAACAAAATGTTGGCGTTGTTGCTATGAAGGTTTACGCCGGGATTAAGGGAGGGTTTCCAAATCATAAAAAAGGCTGGGTTGGTTGCGCAACGCCGCCTGACAGGCTAAAACAGGCAATGTATTACGCCCTTGATCTGAAAGGGGTCTGCGTTGCAAACGTCGGTCCGTTTACGTTTGAACAGGCAATCCAGAATGTTGAATTTGCCCGCAATTACCGTCCGTTAACCGATGAAGAAAGGAATAACTTGCTTGCGTTTGGAAAAGAACTTGCTCAAACACTCGGTCCAAGATACGGACCTACGACGTAATCCTACTTCACGCTTAACAACATATCCTCCATCAACACAAGCGCGGTTGCCTCGGCAACCTCATAAACATTCAAATATTGAATCGGTCTTTGAGACCGCGAAATTATATCCGCTGAGGCAGCCTGACCTATAATTTTTGAATCGCTCAAACGCACCGCCGTCGCCTGAATGTCCGGAACATTATAAGTAATATCTCCTGTCAGTCCAGGCAATGTAACCTGCTTTGAAGAGACGAGCACTTCAATAACCACATCGGCAATCTTTTTAATAGCCTCCCGTTCTTTTCTTGCCACATCGCCTTCGGATGAAACCAGAAAGTCTTTAACAGGCTTCCCTTCAATCATCTGGACTGCAATTGATTGGTCAGCCAGCGTCGCCCCGGCAGCCCGCAGCGGTCTGCCAAAGAGCCGTTCAATATCCCGCGCTGTCTGGCGGTCGGCTAATGAAAGTTCAGGTTTATCCTTTTGTTTAAGAGTTTGGTTTATTATTACATTTTCGGTTTGTTTGGTGTATTTTCCCGGTTGCAAACCCGCGCCGTTTGTAACCCCCAATGCCGCGGCGGCTGCTTTTGAATCCTTGACAGTAGAGTCTATCTGAGTCGTAGCGCGTTCGGTTTTTGCCGATGCCACAGAGGCAACAACGCCTGAACGGGTATCAATCAACTCGCGGTTAATATAAATTAAGAACCTCGGACTGCCCAATTTAGGGTATCCTTCTTTAAACCTGTCAATCACGCCTTTTGCCTGTTCTGCCGTTATCAACATCGGCGGCGGCGGCGCAGGCTTCTGATCATAGACGTTTCCCCCTGCCGTTAATTCCTTCTTTTCCTGCTTTTTATCTGTGGCGAAATAAATGGGCGGTGGCGGTTGCGGCTTGCTCTGCGGAGCCGGTATTAAGTCTGCCAGCAACGGTGTCGCAAGACCGGCAATCAAAATTATTTTTATCGTTTTCATATCTCCTCTCAATCATTAGACGTCAGGCAAAATAGTTAATTCACCGCGCCTGGCGGACGCGGATGGTAAACTTTTTCGCCTTGTCGTTCATAGAAACAAACTTGACGCTTTCCTGCGCGTTTTCATCAAGAATCAGGTTTATCCACGGCGTTTCATCGCCGGTGGAGAATCCCTGTTCATCTTTAAATACGCAGTTTATCTGGACTTGGATTCGTTTGTGGATTCTGTTGCGGACATTGGCAGTTACTTCTAATCTGCCGTCTTCAAGCGTTCGCTGCTGGATTCCCGAACAGGTTACCGAGTTCTGAGCAGCCTTATCCAGCAGCACGAACGGTTCGCGGTTTTCAATGTCAAATTGACGAGTGTTTTTTGGCGGATAAGCGCCAGTTTCGCAACCGGTTTGCAACACAAGGCTCAAGCCAAGCGCGCACATTGAAATAATTGCAATTTTGTTTTTCATAAGTTCATTGGAGTTATTGATTGATCGCTGATAAAAACCACTGTGTCCCGTGGCGGCGGATAAACGGTAAAACTTATTGTTTTATTAAAACGCCCGTCTGGCGCCGAGTTCTGGTTATAAAATTCAACATTGATGCTGTATCTGCCCGGTTGCATTCGCGCGGTTGCAAATGCAAGATATTGCGGCAGATTATTCCAGTCTCTCGTATCTGCGGCTGGGGTTGTGGCCGCTGAAATCACCTTGCTCAGCAAACCAACTCCTAACGTAGCAAGTCCGGCTTCTTGAGTCTGTCTCCTTGAAGCAAGGACTGCGCCGCCAATTATCGCAACATTGCCAACATTGTCAGTCGTCTCTTTAAAAACCGCTTTGTTTGCCAGAATATGATCCATCACCCTGCCCCCGCGCGTTGTCGCCTGGTAGTTCAGATCATCATAAGGATAAATTCTAATTGTTGCGTCTGCTATCTTTATAACAGCCGATTTTACCGGCGATTGATAAGTTCTAAACCGCAATTGTTCGCGATATTGTCCCGTGGCATATTTTGTCGGTCCGGGTCCAAATTCAACAAAGAACAGCACATTCGCCTGCGGATCATAATCCGGCGGCGTAAAGTTTTTTGCCGACTGCCGCGCCCGTTTTAAGGCATCTGAACCGTCGCCGCCAAGTTTTACCGTTGCAAGTCCGTCAAGATAATCAAACAAAACCCAGTCGTTTGCGTAAGTTTTATTCTCCGTATCGCTATCCATCAACTGGGCGCTTTTAAAACAGGCTCTGGCATTATCCGGCTCTCCATCCATCCAGTATAAGATTCCTCTGTAATAAAATGCCATAGCCCGCTCGTAAGGTTCACCGATAAAAATTTTCTGTTCTTCCTTTCCAAAAATTCCGCGCGCCTTTCTTGCGTTTTTATCCGGGCTCATCATAGCGTTTAGCGTTAACAATGCGTCATCAAGCAACTGTTTTGCCTCTGTGAATCTGCAGTATCGCATTGCCGTTAGCGCCGTCCTATACTGCCAGAGCGCTTTGTCTTTAAGCGGCGCCTTTTGAACCATCTCCATTCCCGCCGCTACCGGGTCTGAACTTGCTGCCGGTGAGGGCTGCGGATGAATCTGCTTTGGAGTTGTCTCGCACCCGCTAAAGACCAACGCAGTCCCGATAATCAATAAATATAGATTAATCTTTCGCCACATTTACATTTGCTCGCCATTTTAGAAAACATCGTTGAGCATTATCTATACGAAGCATCCTCAAGCCCTTGTTTCTTTATCTCGGCTGAACCTTCCCAGACTATTTCGCTTGTGCGGGCATCAATTAACTGGAATGTGTAAAGCACATAATCGCTGGTGCCTTGAGCGGTTCTTGTCGTGAGGCTTGAGAGTTTGCCGGTTAAAAAGAAGTCAGCCCCTTTAAATTCAACCACGTTCGGGTCTGAACTTGATGTAACCTGACCTGTCTGCTTGAGTGCTCGCTCTTTTTGCAATGTGTTCATCCTATCGCGCGCCAAAAACCTTACCTTCCCAGCGGCTTTTTCATTTAACTGGGCGCGGATTCTTTCAAGGAAAATATCCTTGTTAATCGGGAAACGGGTTTCATTAATAATAGGATCAAGAACTATTCGCGGCGTTCCCTGAGCGCGCATAATCTCCGGACAGGACAAAATGCCGCGTGCCATCTTGTCAGTTACGGCAACTAAATCTTGCGATTCAATCCCGGTGCCGGCAACAAATCCCTGTTCGTCAGGTCTCATAACGGTTACAGGAACGCCGGAGGGATTTTTCACCGTGCTCGCGCAACCGACTCCTATCAAAATAGTTCCAACAATAATTCCTAAATTTAAAATTGTTCCGTTCTTTTTCATAAAATCCTCGTTTTTAAAAGTTAACCACTCGCTGTATTGTAGCAAAAATTATCTTCCAAACAAACTATTAGCAGGCGCCATCGGGCTTGATGAAGGGGGTTGATAGTATGGCTGTGATTGCGAAATCGGTTGCGAAGTTGTTTGCCCTGATTGCGGTTGCGGCGCCGGTTGTTGAACCTGTTGGGCAACAGGATAATAGACTGTGGTAGTCGGCTGGACAACGACCGTTCGTTTTTCTTTTAAACGGGCGTTTTGTTCTGCAATTGCGCCAAGCACAAGCCCGCTTGCGGCGCCAATCGCTATTCCCTCGGCAGTCTGGCGATGATGATTGTGTCCGATCACCCCACCAACTATCCCGCCAAGTATTGCCCCGCCAACAGCATAATTTGGTCGCGCAGGCTGCGTTACGTATGTTGTGGTTGAATATGCCGGGGCATAAACAACGCCCTGTGCTGGAGTATAAACTGTTGATACTGTGGCTGGGACAGGAACCTGAGTTGCCTCATAACGGGCGCGTTCCCGTTCATTATGCACAATCGACCCGAGCACAAGCCCGCTTGCGGCGCCAATCGCTATCCCTTCCCCAGTCTGATGATGATGGTTATTCCCGATAATCCCTCCAACAACTCCTCCTAATAAAGCGCCTGTTAATGACTCATTTGAAAACAATTGCGCGCCCGCTGGCATCGCCAGCATCGCAACAGCGATCAAATTTATTAACCGTTTCATATATCAAGGCTCATCGCCTCTCTATTCATTTAGACGCTAAAAATGAAAAATCATTCACTTTTAATCTATTGATTAATCTACCCCCGTTTTTCATTTATTCAACTCAACCTTAATTTATCAAAGCAGCATAAAACCCGAAACCAGAATTCAATGCTAATCGCTCGGACTCAAAAACTATTTTTTATTTCTCCCTTTTAAATCCTTTGAGGCGTCGGCTATGAATTGGTTCAGGATTGATTCCCATTTGTCGTTCAGTTCCGTCACCTTTTCAGGATATTTTGAAGCAAGGTTTTTAGATTCAGCTCTATCCTTTTTTATATTGTAGAGTTCCCACCCGTTTGTGCGGTCGCAAACAAGTTTCCAGTCGCCAACCCGTATTGCCTTGCTCTTTTCATGAAACCACCATAGATAATTATGAGAGACAGAATTATCGTGCGCAAGAACCGGCACAAGGCTTTTACCCGGCAATGGCGGTGCGTCGGGACGTTTAATCGGCGGCTCGGGATTGCCGCTGACGATATCAAGCACCGTTGGCACAAAGTCAATTATATGCGCTGGATTTGTTCTTATTTTGCCGCGCTCTAAAGTTATTTTATCACCCCAGCGAATGATAAACGGCGTTGATATGCCGCCTTCGTGCACCCACGATTTGTGAAGTCTAAACGGCGTGTTTGCCGCGCTTGACCACCCCGGACCTAAAGATAGAAACGTTTTCGCAGACCCCGGAGCGGCATTGGTATCGTGCCCGTCTCCGCGAACAATCATTTCGGCGCTCGCGCCGTTGTCGGATAAGAAAAATATTACTGTGTTGTCAAATACACCCATTGACCTGACTTTTTCAAGAACCCGTCCAATTTCAATATCCATCCTGTGAACCATTGCGGCGTGAACCGCCATTTTTATCGGTTGGTATGCCTTTTGTTCTGGAGTTAATTCTTTCCACGGGATTGCCCTGCCGCATTCGCCATTGCCAAAAATTTCTATCATCTTTTTCTCCGGCAGATTCCATGCAGGGAAGATATTAGAATCAAGGCCCGGCAATCCGCAATTTGCAAGTCCGAGTTTTTTAATCCGTTTATAACGTTCCTGCCGCAACACATCCCAGCCTGAGAGATATCGGTCTTTATAAATTTCAATATCTTGCGGCAATGCTTGCAACGGAAAGTGCGGCTCCGTAAATGCAAGGAATAAAAAGAACGGTTTATCGTTATGATTTGTCTGATGTTCTGATAAAAAGTCTATTGCATAGTTTGCCACGGCCGTTGATGTGTAGTATCCATCGGTTTCTTTTACCGGGGGCAATTTCTGGTCATCAAGGGTATGGTTTTTCGGATAAAACTTTCTATCGTGGTCATAAAGGGCGTAAGAACGGTCAAACCCGGCTTCAAGCACCGGTCCATCTATATGCCATTTACCGGAATGATAAGAACGGTAACCGTAATTCTTTAACATTTCAGGCAACAAAATAGCCCAGTTCGGGCGTTTACCATTGCCGCCAGAGGGTATCCCCGGCACTGTGTCTCTTCTTATTTGCTGAGCGTAATAACCGCTCAAAATCGCCGCTCGCGAGGGCCAGCACCTCGTCGTGTTGTAAAATTGAGTAAACCGCAGCCCTTCACGGGCAAGACGGTCAAGATTTGGCGTCTGGATTTCCCCTCCGTAACAGCCGATATCTGAAAATCCAAGGTCATCAGCCATTATCAATAAGATATTTGGCTTCTGTTGCTGCGCTGAAAATAGCGATAAATTTGCGGCAAAAACAAAGCAAAAAATAAATCTAAAAAGGCTAATACGCATAAGACCAACATAGTCAGCAATAAAAATCAGTCAATAAAATTTGCCTTTTTTGCTTCATTTATCGCTGTGTTGGAAATGTAGGCAGGTTTTCCAGTTACTGTTGTTTCTGTATCGCCAGCTTTGACTGTGGACTGAAAAACCAGCGGCGGATTTAACTCGCGGTTTCCGCGTTCTTTAACCGTAACCCCAGGTTTTGGCGCGAGTTTTATCCACAGAATCTTTTCACTTGTCCCTTCCGGAGGTGTGGTTACAGAAGGGATGTTGCCCAGGATTGTATAAAATTTTTCCGATTCGGGCGCGAGTTTAAATTGCATCCGGACTGTTGAAGAAACGGTGGTCAGCGGATAAATCTTGAACATCACTAGTAGCGGTTTTGTGCTTGTAGGCAAGCCTACCGCGCGAGCGACAAGGTTTGTCATAGATTCAATGGAGAGCCGCGCCATTTCTTCCGGGTAAACTTGATTGAGATATCCGTTATCATATCTGCCATTTATTTTCTTAATTTCAAACCTGTCAATCTCTTGTCCGGAGATATTAAAACATTTGCCGATGAGATTTGACGATGTTGCTTCAACGTAAAGGAAGTGGTTTGTTCGCGCGTGCGCCGCAAGAGACGGGTGCGAAAGTGAAGTCGCAAGTGGGGCTCCACCGCCGCCTGTTGTGATATGCGTGATAAGGGATGTGGGATTGTTTTTAGGGGCAATTGGATAAAAGCGCTCGTAAATATGCGAATGTCCCGCAATTACAAGATCAACCCCGGTTTTATGAAATAAGGGCAGATAATACTTATGCCCCCAGCCCGAAAAATGTCCGCCTAAATTAAACATCGGATCGTGAACCATAACAATTTTCCAAGGCGCTTTTGTGGATTCCAGCGCCTGTTGAGCAAATTTATACTGGGCATCGCTGTTTTTCTGATAATGATAATCAAGCGCAAGAATAAACACAGGACCGGATTCAAATGCATAATAATTCTTACTATCCGGCAGTATAAAATAGTTGAAATAATTGTCTGATTTTTCCTCGTGATTCCCCAGTATCGGGAAAAGCGGTATTTCATCTATGACATTTGACATTGGAGTGAAAAATTCTCTATCCCACACTTGATACCGGGAGCCCTTTGAAACAAGGTCGCCAGTGTGAAGAATAAATTCTGGAGAAAAAGATTTAAAATGACTCGCTATTTTCTTATGAATATCGGGATTTGACCGCGTATCACCATACACAATAAACCCGACCTTATCGGTTTTTGCGGGAAATGTGTGAAACTTTTTTACAGCAGATTTCGCATTATCTATCTGAACATAATAAGAATAAGCCGTATTTGGTTGTAACCCTTTTAAGGTTGCCTGATAGATGTAATAATTTGTGCTTGAAAGGAGCGTCCCAAGCGAACTCTGGCATCGTTTTCCACCTTTTAGAGTTAACTCCTGAAACGAGTTGGTCCCGTAATATACCTTTGCGGGCAGATTAACCGGCGATTCCCACATTATTGTCATCGTATTTGAACCTGGCGCTTGCAAATACGGTCCTTTGGAAATTGGATACTCTATGCCGCTGGCAAAAGACAAAAACCAGAAGAATAAAATCCCTGCCGTGCAAGCCCGCACTCGCAGAGTACCAATTTTTTCTAATATGTTTCTCGGGAACATAATAAGTTAGAAAATAGATTTGAAATAGATAATTGTCAAATTGCTAATCCCTAAAATTAGCCAACCTGAATCCTGGTCATTTCAGAAAAAAGCGCGTTTTTTCCTAAAATTCAGAGTGACCAATCTGCCGGAGAGTAAAAACATTGCAATAAGTATGAATTTAATTAAGATTGTTGAATCATAATGGACGCGCAGCAAGTTCATACTGGCAATGGCAAAACGATGCGGGCAAATGTGCTTGTTGTGGAGGATGAATATCCGCTGCTTGAAATGGCGACGATTGCCCTGCAACGGCACGGGCATAGCATCTGGACTGCTCAAAAGACCGGCGACGCTCGCGAAATCATTGAATCAAATCCCATAGAGATTGTTCTTACAGACCTTACGCTTGAGGAGGAGAATGACGGTATAAAGTTGTTAAACGAGTTAGTCCCGCGCGCCCCGGATATTGCCACAATTATAATGACCGGCAACCACGATGTTCAAACTGCGATTAAATGTCTGCGCAACGGGGCTTTTGATTATATACTAAAGCCATTCAATTTCAAGGACCTTGCCGAAGTAGTCAGTCGCGTTGCCGAGCGGCGCATGGTAATGATTGAGCAGCGCAACAAAATTCAAGAGGAGTTAAGGGTATTAGGACGATTTTCATCCGAAAATCCAAATCCGGTCCTGCGCGTCAGGACCGACGGGACGTTGTTATACGCAAATCTTGCAAGTATGCCGCTTTTAAAAGAGTGGGGCTGCAATATCGGCGAACAACTGCCGCCGTTTTTGAAAGATTTTATCAGCGAAACTATCAAAGCCGAAGAAAAACGGGATATTGAAGTTCAAAGTCAGGAACGGGTATTTTCATTTACAGTAACCCCGATAAAAGACGCGGATTATGTCTATATTTATGGACACGATATTACGCGGTTAAAGGAGGTTGAATGGGAACTGACGAGATTAAAGAATCAAGCTCAGGAGATGGCTCTGCACGACGCGTTGACAGAGTTGCCAAACAGAATTTTGCTTGAAGACAGGTTGCAACTGGCTATCGGACAGAGTTTGCGAAATGGAACAAGAACGGCTCTTGTGTTTATTGACGTGGATAATTTTAAACGGGTAAATGATACCTACGGACACAAGATTGGCGATCAGGTTCTTGTAAAGATCGCTCAATATCTGAGCGAATCTGTTAGAAAAACTGATACGGTGGCGCGGTGGGGCGGCGATGAAATGATCTTGCTTTTAACCGGGCTTCACAATATGCAAGAAGCGCGATTTGTTTGCGAACGTATTCGCCGCGATGTTCAGGAAAAAATGAAGTCAGATAAATCCGTAATTCCGGTTACGTTGAGTATGGGCGTTGCCATCTGTCCGGATGATTCTCAGAACGGAGAGACCCTTGAACAACAAGCAGATACAGCCCTGTATGTGGCAAAGCAGAGGGGCAGAAATATGGTCATTTTCTTTTCCGACACCGATTACGTCAAAACCTTTCAGCAGAAGGTGCATCTCGGAAATTTGCTGGAAAAGGCGATTGAAGACACAAAGATTATCCCGCATTACCAGCCAATAATTGAGTCAAACAGCGGAAAAATAGTAGCCGTTGAGGCGCTTGCCAGATGGTTTGAACCTGAATTAGGATGGGTCCCACCATCAACATTTATTCCAATGGCGGAAGAAGCCGGTTTAATAGAAAGCCTCGGCGAAAAGATAGCAATAAAGGCTATAGATGATTTAAAAAAATGGAGAGAAAACAATTTTGACATTACCGTTAACCTGAACGTCTCTATAAAACAGCTCTATTCCGGCGATTTTATAGGGAAATTAGTTGATGCGGTTAAAAAAAGAGGCATTGAGCCGGGCTCGATAACATTGGAGATTACTGAGAGCCAGGCGCTTGTCAGCAGTTTGAAACGCGGCAATCCGATTGAAGAAGCCGCAAAGGCAGGCTTCCGTCTTTCCATTGATGATTTTGGTCAGGGATATTCGTCGTTGTCCTCGCTGCAGGATATGGCAGTGGATGAATTGAAAATAGATATGAAATTTGTCCGCAATATTAAGACCGAAAAAGGGACGCTAATTGTTCAGGCTATTGTAGAACTGGCGCGGATACTCGGACTTGATACTGTGGGCGAGGGGGTTGAAGATAGAGACGAATATGAGAGGCTCGTTAAAATCGGCGTCAGCAGGTTGCAGGGGTATTATATTGCCCGCCCAATGCCATTTGATGAGATAATGAAGTGGCGCCGTTTGCCCGATAATCCTTTTATTTCACATAAAATTGAGAGCGCGAGCAATTAAAGTGCATAGATAGGCAACGCCGCCTGAGGCAGGCAACGTCAAAACCCACGCCCAGACCATCTGCTCGGCAACAGTCCATTTAACTGCGTTTAGTCTCTTTGTTGCCCCGACGCCCATAATTGAGCCAGCGATTACGTGGGTAGTTGAAAGCGGAATACCGCTCGCAGAGGCAATCCCTATCACAGTCGCCGCTGTTGTCTGAGCGGCAAATCCGTGAATCGGCATCATTTTAAAGACATGCTTGCCCATCGTTTTGATTATTCGCCATCCGCCGCCCGCTGTTCCTGCGGCAATCGCAATCGCGCATATTAGTTTGACCCAGAATGCAATTTCAAACGTAGGCGTTTTTAAAAATTCAAATGCTGATGGAATGTCTTTAAATACGCCTGATTGCGTGGCTGTGAACAGGGTTAGTGTGATTATCCCCATAGTCTTTTGCGCGTCGTTGTGACCGTGTTCAAAACTCATCCACGCCGCGCTTAACCACTGGAATTTGCCGAAAGTCCTGTTCACAAAATAGGGGGGTGAATTTCTAAAGATCACCAGCAATAGACCCATAATAACAAAACCTATAACTATCCCCATTGTCGGCGCAATGAACATCGGAAGGACGACTTTATACAAAAGACCGGTATGTTCAACAGTAGTATGCGGGGCAAGCATCATTATTTTGCCTGCGCTTGAAGCCGGGAGAACCAGATTCACAACATTAGTCCCAAGTGTAACCGTGTTTGTTCCAGGTTGAAGAGCAACATTTGAGATAGAATCCAGAACCTCTTTTGGAGCAGGAACAAGCACAAGATGTGTACTGACTTTAGTCCCTGCCCATTTAATTGCTGATAGACTTCCGTGGGCGGCGCCAAGCGCCGCTCCGCACAATCCCCCGATAAGCGCGTGACTTGAACTTGATGGAAGACCGAGCCACCAGGTCAACAAGTTCCAGAAAATTGCGCCCAAAAGAGCGCAAATCATCACCATAGAGTTTATATATTGCGTTTCTACAAGCCCCTGACCGATTGTTTTTGCCACGGCAACACCAGCCATAGCGCCCACAAGATTCATTACTGCCGAAAGCGCTATCGCCTGAGCGGGCGTCATTACCCGCGTGGCAACAGAAGTTGCAACCGCGTTTGCCGTGTCGTGGAACCCGTTGATATATTCAAAAACAAGAGCGATTACAATTACGGTAAGAACAAGTGTCATATTGATTTATTGTTACGAGTTTTTCAGGATAATTCTGTATATAACATTGCCTGTGGTTCGGCACCGGTCTATGACTTTTTCGAGCATTTCAAACAAGTCTTTTAGTATAATAACCTGCAACGGCTCGTATTTGCCCGAATAAAGTCCGCAAACCAGTTCATTTAACAATTCATCCCCCTTTACCTCCACCTTGTGCAATTTCTGGTTTAATTCCATCACCTTGGGCGCCTCTTCTTTACGCAACGCCTCCAACATCTCTGAAAGTATATTAAGTTCTTCCTCTATCAACGCAGCATGGCGGGTAAAATCTATCTCCTTTACAGAACTCCGTATCCCGTTGAACCGTTCGGCAAACTTTTCTATTGTCTTGGGAATTTTGTAGATTGCGTTTGCAAGGTCTTCAAGGTCTTCGCGGTCAAAACCGGTAACAAAAGTCCTGCACAACAGGGTCTTTGTCTCTACGGCAATTTGTTTGTTCTTCTGACGAATAGCCGTCAACCGATCAACATCCTCTTTCGTTGACCCGTTGTTGATCATCTTTTTCAAAATCTCCACACTCTGTTTTGCCTCTTCAAGGCTCTCCTCAAAGAGTTCAAAAAACCTTTTATCATGTCCTAACAATTTTTGTAATGAAAACATAACTTAATCCTCAAAAATCAGACTTTTAATCATTATTTTAAGAACAGGGATTTATACAAGTTTTATTTTATCTAATTTTGCGCGGCTAAATCTGCAATCGTTGCATTCAAATCTGGTGAATCAGGTTAAACATTTGATGCGACGGTTTTGCCTTGAGAATCCAGTATTTGAATCTGGAATGCGCGGGTTCCAATTGTGTGTGTTGAGCAACTTAAACAGGGGTCGTAAGCCCTGATGCCTGCTTCTATTCTGTTAAAGATGCTGCTTGAGATTTTGCCGTCTTTGATAAAATGTTTTGCCAGTTGCGAAACAGTTTTTTCCATTGCGAGGTTGTTTTGTCCGGTGGCAATTATCAGGTTAACAGATTCAATCAAGCCGTGCTGGTCAACTTTGTAATGGTGGAATAGTGTGCCGCGCGGGGCTTCGCTTACGCCGACGCCTTCCTGTTTGTTAATACCGGCGTCTGCTTTCAGCCGGGTTGAAGTTAGGTCTGGGTCGTCAAGAGAGTATTCTATTTTTTCAACGCAAGCCAGAATTTCAATCAATCTGGCATAGTGATAATAGAACGAAGAGTTGACGGCGCCGTTGCCGCGCTGGCGGAATTCAGCCAGTTCAGCGTCTGCAAGAGGGGTTCCGATTTTTGAACAGATATTTAAACGGGCAAGCGGTCCAACTCTATAAATGCCGTCTTTGATTCCGGCTGGTTTATAATAAGGAGATTTGAGATACGAGTCCGGTTTAACGGCTTCCGCGATAAACTCCTGATACGACTGCGCGTCAAGGTCGTCCATAATTACGTTGCCGTCGCTATCGCAAATACGAAGCACGCCATCGTGATGTTCCCATGAGCCGTCTTTATTAACAAGCCCGAGGAACAAAGTGGGAAAATTTCCGAAGAACGGTATTTCTTGCGAGAAATTGTTTTCAAGTTTTTTAAATAGGTTAAGCGCGTTTATTGAAATTTGTTTTGCGCGCGGAAGCATCTGTCGTATTTGATCTATTTCTTCATTTGAGAAACAGGACCTGACACCGCCCGGGACCGCCCACGATGGGTGTATTCTTGCCCCGCCGAGCATCTGGATTATGGTTTGTCCAAACTTGCGCAGTTCTATGCCATCTTTTGCCAGATCGGGATTGTTTTTTATGAGGTAAAAAATGTTTCGTTGTTCATCCGGGGCGTCAAAGCCGTAGAATAGGTCGGGGCTGCTTAAGTAGAAAAAACTCAAGGCGTGGGATTGAATGAACTGGGCAAGGTTCATTATTTTGCGCAATTTTAATGCTGGCTCTGGTATTTGAACTGAAAGTATTTGATCGCCAGCTTTTGCTGAGGCAAGCAGATGGCTCACCGGGCATATTCCGCAAATTCTCGCTGTTATTCCGGGCATTTCCCAGAGCGGACGTCCCTTGCAAAACTCTTCAAAACCGCGAAATTCGGTTACGTGGAAATGCGCGCTTGCCACATTCCCGTCGTCATTAAGCAAAATAGTAATCTTTGCGTGACCTTCAATTCGCGATACCGGATCAATTATTATTTTAGATGGCATAAATCAGGGCAAATTAACCAAATTTAAGTTCTTGTTCTGGCAAAACAAGAGGTTTCCCTTCAATGATTAGCTGAAGGGCTAACTTGATTCTTTCTGTTGGCGGCGGACATCCTGGGATGAAGCCGTCAACTTTAATTATCTGATGAATCGGAACAACAGTATTAAGCAATGGAGGAAGCGCTTCATCACATTCTGGAATTTTTGCATTTTGTTTATCTGTTAATTCTAAATACGCGGTTTCAAGCGCTCGTTTGGGACAACAAATCAGGTTTCTCATAGCAGAAACATTTCCGGTGACAGCGCAATCGCCAAACGCTATCACCTTTTTGCTCTTTTCTCGAACAAGTTTGATTAAATGCAAGTTGTCCCGGTTGCCGACTGCCCCTTCTACAAGCGTGACATCAACGGCTTCAGGAAATGTTTTAATATCCATTAAAGGGGTGTAAACAATATCGGCGAGCGATGTTAACTCAAATAGCCATTCGTCAAGATCAAGAAATGACATATGGCAGCCCGAGCATCCGGTTAACCAGATAGTTGCGATTTTTAAGCGATCCATTGACTCTTCTCCCGTGCCGTAACAATGAACTCAATTTTATCTTTGTTGTGTTCCATTTCGCCAACAGCGGACTTCTTGCGGAACAACGCCCCGGTAGGACAGACTTCAACGCATTTTCCGCACGATGTGCAACTTTTAGACTCTCCCCACAATTGATTCAGGTCTATTATCATCTTTGACGTCTCGCCCCGACCGGAAACATCCCACGTATGCGCCCCTTCAACCTCATCGCAAACCCTCAAACATCGCGTGCAGAGAATGCATCTATTGTGGTCAATTCCAAAGAGCGAATGCGTTATATCTACGGAAAAACGGTTATTACGGGCGGGGTATCGCGAATGGTCAATGCCGTATTTTGAAAAAAGCCGTTGTAGTTCGCAATGCCCGTTTGAAACGCAGACCGAGCAGATGTGGTTGCGTTCCGAGAACAGCAGTTCAAGGATCATTTTTCTGTATTTTTGCAATCGCTCGGAGTCGGTGTAAACAACCATTCCTTCGGCAACTTTTAAAACGCACGCCGGCTGAAGTTTCTGGCTTCCCGCCACTTCAACAAGACAAAGTCTGCACGCGCCGATGCTGGATAGACCTTCAATATAGCATAAGGCTGGTATATAAATGCCTGCTTCGCGGGCGGCTTCAAGAACTGTCTGCCCCTCGCTGGCGCTGATCATCTGTCCGTCTATTGTTAAAGTCCTGGCAATCATATAAAATTATTTAACGTTATTACAGCCCGGCTTTTTTATTAAGTTCAAATACTCCTCTTTAAAATGTTTTAGTGTGCTTAGAATTGGATTCGGAGCGGTTTGACCTAGACCGCACAGGCTTGTCTCTTTTAAAAGCAGACATAATTCCTCCAGATTTTTTAAGTCTTCTTCTGTTGCCTCGCCGTTGAGGAATTTTTCAAGATAATTATGCAATTGAACTGTGCCGGCTCTGCAAGGTATGCATTTTCCGCAAGATTCGTCTTTGCAAAATTCAATAAAGAACTTTGCCACGTCAACCATATTGGTTTTATCGTCCATCACGATCATACCGCCTGAGCCCATAATTGAGCCGACTGAGACCATAGATTCATAATCCACAGGTATATCAAGATAACTTGCCGGGATGCAGCCTCCGGAAGGACCTCCGGTTTGGACCGCTTTAACCTTGCCGCCATCAGGCACGCCGCCGCCCATTTCTTCAACAATCACCCTTAACGGCGTGCCCATCGGGACTTCTATCAATCCAGTGTTTTTAATTTTCCCGGCAAGGGCGAATACCTTAGTTCCTTTGCTTTTTTGAGTTCCAAAAGAGGTGAACCATTCTACGCCTTTTCTAATAATCGGCGGGACGTTGGCAAAAGTTTCAACATTATTAATCAATGTGGGGCATCCCCATAAGCCTTTTTCAGCAGGAAAAGGCGGGCGCGGTCTTGGTGTCCCCCGTTTTCCTTCTACAGAGGCGATAAGCGCTGTTTCTTCTCCGCACACAAAAGCCCCTGCTCCTATTCTGAGTTCTATGGAGAAATTGAACGGCGTTTCAAAAATGCCAGTCCCTAACAGACCGTATTGTTTTGACTGTTTGATAGCGGTCTGCAAACGGGAAATCGCCAGTGGATACTCTGCCCTAACATATATAAAGCCTTGATTTGCGCCAACGGCGTAAGCGGCGATTGCCATTCCTTCAAGAACACGATGCGGATCGCTTTCCAAAACGCTCCTGTCCATAAACGCGCCAGGGTCGCCCTCGTCGGCGTTGCAAACAACATATTTTTGATTGCCGGCAGTCTTTGCAACTGTTGCCCATTTCAACCCGGTTGGATAACCGGCGCCGCCGCGTCCACGCAATCCGCTTTTTGAAATAGTTTCAATAACCTGAGCAGGCGTCATCTCTCTTAAAACGTGCCGCAGCGCTAAATACCCGTCATAAGCGATATAGGACTGGATTCTTTCAGGATCAACAATGCCGCTGTTTTCCAGAACTATCGGCACCTGCTTTGTGAAAAACGGATCGTTTAGATTTCCCTGTTTAATTTTATCTGCAGGCTTGCCGGTCTTTAGAGCGGCGACAATCTCTCTGGCATCTTCTGGCTTTACTCTTTCATACAAAATCTTTTCCGGGTCAATGCAAACCAGCGGACCTTCCCCGCACAAGCCTAAACACCCAACGCCTCTGACTTCAACCTCCTGCTCCATTCCCAGTTCTTTGACAGCCGATTCAATTGCCTCTTTTACCTCTTTGCCAGCAGAGGACATACAGCCAGCAGCCAAACAACAGCGAATCAGAAAACGTTTCCGGCTACTGCGTTCTTTCTCAGCGATTTCAATTAGTTCCTGTAGAATCATCTTTCAGCCATTTTTTCAGTTTTTCAACAGCAGATTCAGGAGTTTGTTTGCCAGCAACCACGCCATCGTAAACAACCGCCGGCGCCAGTCCGCAAGCCCCGATACACCGCGCCGTCAAAATAGACACTTTCTCATCAGCGGTAGTTTCGCCTGCTTTTATCCCCGCTTGTTCTTCAAGCGTTTTCAAAATATTGTTGGCGCCTTTAACATAACAGGCTGTTCCCATACAAACAACGCATGTATGCTTGCCTCTGGGTTTAAGTGTAAAAAAATGATAAAAAGTCGCAACCCCGTAAACTTTGCTCAATGGCAATTTTAATCCGGTTGCTATAAACCTCAGCAAATTATCATCAAGATAACCGAATAATCCCTGAGCGCTATGAAGGACTTCTATCAGCGCGTCCTGCTTGTAAAGGACGCGTTTCATCGTGGTCTCCAATATCTTGTATCGCTTATCACCGGTTGCAGTGATAGGAGTCTCTGCTTGTCGGCTCCTGTCTTTTCTTAATAAATCCGGATGCATTGTTACCTCTTAAACCCCGTCATATACCCTTAACACTTATAACATCGGCACAACGCTAACATTCATTAACACAAAGTCAATAATATATTCTTATTTAATACATTTTATAAATAATTTATTGTTATAAAGATTAATCGTTTGTATTTTAATAAAAAGCGAATTTTTCAGACGAAATTAAATCTGTCAAAGTTTTTTAGTACCAACAACGCGCTGGTTAGAAAAACCGCGAATGGGCAACCATTTTTTGGACGGCGGTGGCAAGACCTCCCGCTTGCGGGAAGCAGCGACACCGCTTTGTGAGGTTGGACAACACAAAATCAGCGAAACAAAACCAGAACTAAGAAAGAAAATTGGTTCTGGATTAAAAAGCAAATTTTTCGAGATTTGGCATTTAAAAATATATTTTCTTGCAAAACTGATAAGAAGACCTTTAAGGGCTCAAACAAAATTGTCTTTGTTTATATTCCTCTATGTTCTCTATGGTAAAAATTCAACACTGAGTTCAATGATCAAGGTTTTAATTGAAAAATCAGCCACTGCAATTTGTAAAATGAGTTCTTATGTTATAGATTAGAAAACTGTGAGCGAATGTAAAAAAGAAAATAGAAAGATAAAAGTCGGGCTGATTTCGCTGGGTTGTGCGAAAAACCTTGTTGACAGCGAGATCATTCTGGGCAATCTGGCAAGCAACGGGATGGAAATTACTGCCATTGCCGAAGAGGCGGATGTTTTAATAATAAACACCTGTTCGTTCATTGATTCCGCAAAAGAAGAGAGCGTTGACACCATACTTGAAATGGCGCAGCAGAGCAAAACCCGGAGACCTGACCAGTGCCTTGTGGTTGCAGGATGTCTGCCGCAACTTTATCAGCAACAATTGCCCAAACTCCTGCCAGAGGTTGACGCCTTTTTCGGGGTTGACCAGATCGCTCAGGCTCACAAAATTGTCCTTGAGGCATACGAGAAGAAGCGGAATTTAGAATGTTTAAACAGCGACAAAATATCTGTATGCAGTTCAAGCCACGCCGCGAGGACAATAAAGCGGGAAGTCGCCTCGCCGCAGATTGTGGAAATCAATCGCCGCGCAGAATTTATACCCGATTATCAAATTCCCCGTTATCGTCTAACGCCAAAACACTTTGCATATTTAAAAATTGCGGAGGGTTGCAATCATCCTTGCAGTTTTTGCGTTATTCCTAAAATTCGCGGACCGTATCGCAGCAGGCAACTGGAAGATATAGTTAAAGAAGCCGAAATTCTGGTTAAAGAGGGGGTAAAAGAAATTAATCTCATCTCGCAGGACTCAACTTATTATGGCAGAGATTTTTTGCCTCCGGCGCGCAGACGTTTATTATATCCTGCGGCAAAACTTGATGTTGTTAGCGGCGGCGGGGATGAAGTTCCGACGCTTGCCGTTCTTTTAAGGGAACTCAATAAAATCGAGGGCGATTTTTGGATACGGCTGCTATATACACACCCGGCGCACTGGACGCAGGAACTTATTGATACTATCGCAGAATGCGAAAAAGTGGCTCGCTATGTGGATATGCCGCTTCAGCATATTCACGATGTGATGCTTGAAAGGATGAGGCGGGAAACTAACCGCGACTATATTGTTGAACTTTTGAAAAGAATCCGTACCCAAATCCCGTCAATAGCGTTAAGAACAACATTCATAGTCGGTTTTCCAGGGGAAACAGAGGCGCGGTTTGAGGCGTTGCTTGAATTTATCAAAGAGGTAAAGTTTGACCGTCTCGGTATTTTCACCTACTCGCGAGAGGAAGGGACGCGAGCCGCTTTGATGTCGCACCAGATACCGGACGAAATCAAGCAACAGCGCAGGGATATTCTAATGGCTGAACAGAGAAAAATTTCGCGCGAACTTTGCGCCGCTCAGATAGGCAAGACTATGAAGGTGCTTGTTGAATCTGCCGTTGAACCACAAGAATTGATAAACGTCGGAATGACATTTTCTTCAGAACACGGTTTTACCAGACAGATCAATGAATTGCCCGACCTAATAAAGAGTAAAAGGCAGTTGTATGTTGCGCGCAGTCAATATGACGCGCCGGATATTGACGGCAGGGTCTATATCGCAGGCAAGGTTCGCATTGGCGAATTTGTTAAGGTCAAAATCATAGGCCATTCCGATTACGATTTAATAGCAAAGCCAGAATAAGCAGCCCTCTCAAAAACAACATTTAATTTCGTTTGGTTTCACGTTCAATTCCTCAGGGCAATGACGATTCAGGATTTAAAACCAATCGTTTGTTTTGCTTTTTTTATTTAATAATTTTATTCTTCTAAAAATATGTTCAGGACGGAGAATTAATTATGCCGACTTTGCAGGATATTATTTACAGTGTTGTAGCCGGGAAAGCCGCGCGGGTTATGCGAGTTTTTCTTCTGTTTCTTGCTGTTGTTGCAATTACGGTCTGGTTTGATCTGCGCGGATACAAAAATTTTAACAATCAGGAATCAATGGATATGGCGCAGCTTGCGCGCAACCTCGCTCAAGATAGAGGTTACACAACCCGATTTATCAGACCTTTCAGCATATATCTTATTAACCGCCAGGCAAATCAAAAATTAGAGGATTATCTAAATACATTGCCCCAAAACCGCGCCCTCTGGACGATTGAGCAGCAGGAAAAAGTAAGAAAAATTCTTGATTCAACAAGTCTCAACGCGCCGCACCCCGATATTTATAATCCTCCGGTCTATCCTGTTGTTCTATCGTGGCTAATGCGCGCCCTTCCGTTTGATTACACTATTGACACAGAGACAAAATTTTTGCGGCACCAGCCAGAACTTATTATAACAATTTTTAATCAGTTGCTTTTCTTTATAGCCGTATGGATGGCTTTTGCGCTGGCTTCGCGGCTGTTTGAGGAGGCGGTGGGCTGGCTCACAGTGGTTGCATTGCTCGGTTCAGAACTGCTCTGGCGTTTTAGCGCATCAGGTCTTCAAACTATGTTGCTTTTAGTGATTTTTCTCTCCCTGGTTTGGACACTCTACTTTATTGAAAAAGGGGCTGAAGAGGGTTTGTGGAATCCTGTCCGTATGGTTTTTCTCGCTATAATTGCCGGAGTTATAATCGGAATCGGAACACTTACAAAATATAGGTTTGCAATAACCCTTGTTCCAACCCTGTTTTTCATCGGTCTTTATTCCGGGCTAAGACGCGGTCTATTGTCCGTTCTTGCAATTATTGGATTTTTAATAGTCACAGCCCCCTGGTTTTATCGCGAATATGAATTGACCGGTTCGCCGTTCGGCGCCGCCGGCTATTCAATTTATAGCGGCACACCCAGTTTCCCCGGCTCAACTCTAGAGCGATCGCTTGTTCCGGATTTTAACAAAGTCCAGGCTTCAGATATTCCCGATAAACTCTGGACAAATGTAAAAGAGATTCTTGAGACCAACTTGCCGTTTTTCGGCGGAAGTTTCATAGGCGCGTTTTTTCTTGCGGGATTGCTCATTCCATTCAAGCGGACGGCTTTGAAAAGGCTGCGTCAGTTTGCAATTTTGTCAATCCTCTGCTTTGCAATAGTTCAAGCGCTCGGTAAGACCGCTTTGAGCGTTGATTCGCCCGATGTTAATTCCGAGAACCTGATGGTTTTGCTCTCGCCGCTGGTTTTTATGATCGGGTGCGGGTTTTTCTATATGTTGCTTGAACAACTGCGCGCAAACATTCCTGAACTCCGTTCAATTTTTATCGGCGGGTTCGCATTGTTGATGAGCGCGCCGTTGCTCATAACATTGCTGTTCAAACCGCTGCACCCAATCGCTTATCCGCCCTATTATCCGCCTCGCATTTATGAGGTTGGCAACTGGATGGAAAAAAACGAATTTTTGATGAGCGATATACCGTGGGCTGTCGCATGGTATGGAGACAGGGATTGCATCTGGTTAACGCTTAATTCAGCGCAAGACTACGAAACAATCAACGCGCGCAGGCAGATTCAAGGGCTTTATCTTACGTCGCGGACGCTTGATGGCAGATTTCTTTCAGACTGGGTGCGCGGCGAATACGAAGGCTGGGGTATGTTTATCCTTGACCTGTTGCTAAAACGAGAAGTCCCAACAGGTTTTCCATTGCAAAAGGCTCCGACAGGTTTCTTCCCCGAACAACTTTTCTTATCCGATAAAGAAAGATGGATTCAATAACAGCCTTTGATAATAATGATTTCACTATTACTTAGATACAGAAGAGTCATTATTTCTTCCTTGTTTTATTATGAATAATCGTCATTAATTTTACCAAAATTGATAAATAAAAATGGTTGCTAAAAAAATCGGGATAATCGGGGGAGGGATTGTGGGGCTTGCCACCGCGTTTCGTCTGCTTCAGAGAGGTAGCGGGGTTAAGGTAACGTTGTTTGAAAAAGAAGACCGCGTCGGCGCTCATCAAAGCAGCCACAATAGCGGCGTTTTGCATGCAGGACTTTATTACAAACCGGGTTCCGAAAAGGCTAAACTCGCTGTCAAAGGAATTAAGCAGATGGTCGCCTTTTGCAAGGAACAGGAGATACCTCATCAGATTTGCGGAAAACTTGTCGTTGCCACCGCAGATGACGAAATTGTGAGGCTTAAGAACCTATTTCAGCAAGGGATTGCCAATGGATTGACCGGGCTCAAATTGCTTGAGCGTGATGAAATACGCAAATACGAGCCTAACGTCAGCGGTATCGGGGCGATTTTTGTCCCTGAAGAAGGCATCGTTGATTACCCGGCGGTTTGCGATCGCCTTGCAAAATTGATTCAGGAAAGTGGGAGCGAAATTAAACTTAATCATAAAGTAACCGCTTTGAGGTATAAAAACAGCGTATGGGAAATAAAAACCCAAAACGGCGCCGAATACGTAGTTGACTTGATTATCAATTGCGCTGGACTGCACTGCGACAGAGTTGCCGCTATGTCTGGAGAAAAGCCAACCGTGAAGATTGTTCCTTTCAGAGGAGAGTATTACAAAATAAGAAAAGAAAAAGAGGACATTGTAAGAAATCTTGTCTATCCCGTTCCCGACCCGAAATTCCCGTTTTTAGGAGTGCATTTTACCCGTTTGATTCACGGCGGGCTTGAAGCAGGTCCCAATGCCGTTCTTGCCTTTTCAAGAGAAGGTTATGACCTCTGGAAGATTAATCTAACCGACCTGTTTGATTCGCTCAGTTTCAAAGGATTCTGGAGATTTTTAATCGGACATCCCGAGATGGTAAAGCGCGAATTAAAAATTTCATTAAGCAAGAGTTATTTCTGCAGACAGTTAAAAAGACTTGTGCCGGATATTGAAGAACGCGACCTGTTAAAAGGCGAAAGCGGCGTAAGGGCTCAGGCTCTTGCTATGGATGGGGGGCTTGTTCAGGACTTTTGTATAATAAAAGGGGAAAGATCGCTCCATATCTTAAACGCCCCGAGCCCGGCGGCGACCGCGTCATTAGCAATCGGCGAACAAATCGCCTCGTTAATTGATTAAACCAGATAGGTTAAGATTTATACCCGCGCATAACCTGAAGCCTGGGCGTTTCAGGATTTAATAATTTTTCGGAAAATAATTTTTATCAGGATTGATTATTGAGCAGTTTAATTTAAAATAATTGCGAGTGACTTCATTTCGGTCATTCAAATAGATTGAATTCTATTAGAAATAGATATCACCGTGCTAGATAACGATGCGATTTAAAGCGGGCAGATTTACATACGACTTTCCGCGAACAGCGCTTGTGATGGGAATAATCAACGTTACGCCAGATTCATTTTATAATGGCGGATGTTATTTTGACACAGAAAGCGCTGTTGAGCGGGCTTTTGAACTTGTCGAGCAAGGGGCTGATATTCTTGATATTGGCGGAGAAAGCACGCGTCCTGGGGCGCAACCTGTGGAGGAGAGTGAAGAGTTGAAACGGGTTATTCCCGTTATAGAACGGGTTGCGGACAAGGTTAATATACCTATTTCAATAGACACGGTGAAGCCCGGGGTTGCTCGGCGGGCGGTTGCTGCCGGGGCAAGTATTATTAACGATGTAATGGCTAACAGAGAAGAGCCAGAGATGTGGAAAATCGTTGCCGAGACAGGCGTCGGCTATATTGTTAATCATATAAAGGGGACTCCGCAAACGATGCAATTGAACCCGGTCTATTCTGATGTTGTTAAAGAGGTTAATGAATATTTTGAAGAGAGGCTGCGGCGGTTAAAATCTGCCGGTGTTAATGAGGAGAAGGTTATTCTTGACCCTGGGCTTGGCTTTGGAAAGACGGTAGAACATAATTTAAAAATATTAAGAAATATTAGAGCGTTCGCAAAATGGGGAAGACCTGTGATGATCGGGGCTTCAAGAAAATCATTTATTGGCAAGGTATTAAATCTGGATGTAAAATTTAGATTGTCGGGAAGTCTTGCTTGCGCCGCGTGGGCGGTAATGAACGGGGTGAAGATCATACGCGTCCACGATGTCAGCGAGACTGTTCAGGTTGTTAAAATGATAGAGGCAATTATGCTGGAAGGGGAATGACAGGGGCGATGATTGATTTAGCGCTAAATCTCTATAAGCCGGTGATTGAAATAATCATCCTGACGGTGGTTATTTACAATTTAATCGGTTTTTTGAGCAAAACGCGGGCGCTGCCTGTGGTTGTCGGCTACTGTGTGTTGCTGGTTTTAACTATTCTTGCCACGGTATTTCAGTTTGAGGTTTTGAACTGGTTGTTCAGAACGTTTTTCGCCATATCAGCCTTTGCGCTTGTGGTGATTTTGCAGCCGGAATTGCGCCGTCTTCTTGCCGAGATCGGCAGTTTGCCGATGATTACAAACGCCCGCGAACAACGGCAGAATATTGAAGAGATTGTTGACGCTGTGGAAAATATGTCCTCTGCCCGCATAGGGGCGTTAATCGCTATTGAAAACTCGGTTTCTCTCGTGGAATATGTGCAAAATCCGGTTCAAGTTGATTGTCTGATAACAACCGAGATGCTGGAGTCAATATTTTTCCCGAACAATGTTATCCACGACGGCGCGGTAATCGTAAAGGGCGACCGGATTTTGTACGCGGCCTGCATTTTGCCGCTGACGCGACGCGAAGACCTTGCAAAATCGTTGGGAACAAGACATCGAGCGGCAATCGGGCTGAGCGAAGAAACTGACGCCGTTGTAATTGTCGTATCTGAAGAGACCGGCAATATCTCTTACGCCTATAAAGGCGAACTTGTGAGAAATATCTCCATAGAACAGTTGCGCGACTTTTTGACAACGCATTTTGTTAAGCCGCACGAAACAAACAAGATTTTACGCTGGTTGAGAATTAAGATAAAACATTCGCTTGGATTAGGAAAAAAATCAAAATGAAAGGCGATAATTAAAAGTATCGGCAATATGAGTTTTCCGGAAATAGTGACAAAAAATTTAGCGCGAAAGATAATCTCGTTTTTAATAGCGGTTTTTATCTGGTTTGCGATTTATTCGCTCCAGCACGACGTCCGTTTGAGCAGAAATCATAATCTTGTTACAAAGACATTTCATAATCATCCAATAACGGTTATGAAAGCCGCGTTAGATTCGCACGGATACCGTGTTAATCCGAGCGAGGTTGAAGTTATTTTAAGAGGACCTGCGAATATCTTGAATTCTTTGACTGAAAAAGACATTGAAGTATATATTAATTTGACCGATGTTGTGGACGTTGTTCGACTCAGGAAAAAGGTCTTGATTTTTGTGCCAGAAGGCGTCACAGTAGTCAATGTAAATCCACCATTTGTTACAGTTGAAAAAGCAGATTAAGATAAGGAGGTATTAGATGAATAGTTGCGTTGAGAAGAGAATATTCGGCACCGATGGAGTAAGGGGGATAGCAAATATTGAACCTGTGACGGCGGAGACTGCGTTAAAACTTGGACGCGCCGCCGCGCATATTTTTAAACAGATGGAGGCGCGCGGGCACGGACGCCACAAGATTGTCGTTGGCAAGGATACCCGTCTTTCGGGTTATATGCTTGAAACCGCGATAACATCGGGGATTCTTTCAATGGGCGTGGATGTGTTGCTAATCGGTCCGCTTCCCACCCCGGGCGTCGCTTATATAACCCGAAGTTTGCGCGCAGACGCAGGGATCGTAATAACCGCTTCGCATAACCCTTACGCAGATAACGGAATAAAATTCTTTGGTCCGGACGGTTATAAATTGGACGATAGGGTTGAGATGCAGATTGAGAACCTGGTTTTTAGCGGCGAGATTGACAATATTCGTCCAACGGCTACCCAGATAGGCAAGGCAGTGAGAATTGACGATGCTCTGGGCAGATATATTGAATACGCAAAGGCGTCGGTCTCGCGCGGTTTAACGCTTGACGGTATGCGGATAGTGGTTGATTGCGCCAACGGCGCAGCTTATAAATCTACACCTTGCGCGCTACGAGAACTCGGCGCAGAGACCATAGTTTACGGAAATCAACCCGATGGCACAAACATCAATAAGGATTGCGGGTCAATGTATCCAGAATTTTTCCGCAAAAAAACTGTTGAACATAAAGCCGATGTTGGAATTGCGCACGATGGCGACGCCGATCGGGTTTTGATGTGCGATGAATATGGCAACATAATTGATGGCGACGATATAATGGCGATTGCGGCGCTGGATATGATTCAGAGCGGGACGTTAAGAGAGAATACTCTGATTGCAACGGTTATGAGCAACGCCGGTCTGGACAGGGCAATTCAAGGCGCCGGGGGGCGTGTGGTCAGAACTCAGGTCGGCGATAAATATGTAATTGATACAATGCTTACCAACGGTTACAACCTCGGTGGCGAACAGAGCGGACATATCATATTCAGAGACCACGTCACAACAGGAGATGGACTCGTTGCCGCCTTGCAGGTGCTCTCTATAATGAAAAAGAAAGATAAACCGCTCTCAGAACTTGCCCGCTGCTGGACGCGATTCCCGCAGTTGGTCACAAATGTCAGGGTCGTTGAAAAGCGTCCATTTGAAGAATTAGATGGCGTGATGGATTTATTAAAAATGGCAGAAGATGAAATTAAACCCTCCGGAGGCAGGATTCTCCTTCGCTACAGCGGAACCGAGCCAAAGGCGCGTCTGTTGCTTGAAGGCGACAATATGGAAATTCTGCAAAAATGGTCTAAATTGATTTGTGACGCGATAAAACGTCATATAGGCGCCTGATGCGGATTCGGTTTGCGCCGGCGAAATATGAAAAAAGTTTTGTACATCTGCCTTGTTCTGGCGGCTGTTGCTACGGCTGCGATTGTTATGGCAAACAATAAAAGTAAAGAAGACCCGAATTTTGTCACTGTCAGGTTACTGGACGAACAGGGAAGATTATCAGAACCTATAAAAGTCCAAAAAGTTGTTAAAACAGACGCCGAGTGGCAAAAGTTATTAACCCCTGAACAGTATAAAATCGCGCGCGGCAAAGGGACTGAGCCGCCGTTTTGCGGGCTGTTTTACGATAATAAAAAAGAGGGAGTCTACTATTGCGTTTGCTGTCAGTTGCCGTTGTTTTCTTCGGAGGCAAAGTTTAACTCCGGCACAGGTTGGCCAAGTTTCTTTAAACCGGTCGCAAACGAGAATATAAAGACTCAAACCGATTTTAGCCACGGTATGGTCAGGACAGAAATATTATGCGTCCGCTGCGACGCTCATCTGGGGCACGTTTTTGATGACGGTCCGCCGCCGACCGGAAAACGTTACTGTGTAAATTCCGCGTCGCTTGTATTTAAAGAGAAGAAATAAAACCTGCATTAGCCAGACATTAAAGTGGAAAACCCGCGGGAAAAATAGCATTCAAAGATATAACTCGTTTATAACAAGGATATTGCAATATTAATTTTATTCATAATTGCAATATCGGGATTTCTCATTTATAATTTTAAAATCAAAGATGAAACATATCCTTGAATTTGAGAAACCGATTCTTGAGCTGCAAAAGAAGTTAGATGAACTGAATGAACAGGCTAAAAAATTAGGGATAGATAAATTCAGGGACGACATAGAGAACCTTGAAAAGAAGATTGCTCAGGAACGGGAACGGATTTTTAAGAATCTTACCGCGTGGCAGCGCGTGCAACTTGCCAGGCATCCACAGAGACCATACACTCTGGATTATGTGAAGCTGGCATTCTCGGATTTCAGCGAGTTGCACGGCGACCGTCTTTATGCCGAGGACTACGCAATGGTTGGCGGTTTTGCGCGGCTTGATGATTACAAGGTGATGGTAATTGGCACCCAGAAAGGGCGCGATACAAAGGAAAATATCAAGCGCAATTTCGGTTGCGCGCATCCTGAGGGATATAGAAAGGCGCTAAGGTTGATGCAACTGGCGAATAAATTTCTCCTGCCGGTGATAACCATCATTGACACAGCGGGGGCGTATCCGGGCGTCGGGGCGGAACAGCGTCATATTGCCGAGGCGATAGCGGTTAATTTACGGGAGATGATGTTGCTTGAGGTGCCGATAATTAGCATTGTTATAGGTGAAGGCGGTTCTGGCGGGGCGCTGGGAATTGGCGTTGCCGACAGGGTGTTAATTCTTGAAAACGCTTATTACTCTGTGATAAGTCCGGAAGGTTGCGCCGCTATTCTCTGGAAGGACAGGTCTGCCTCTGAAAAGGCGGCTGAAGCGCTTAAAATAACCGCAAAAGATTTATTGAAATTTGGACTGGTTGATGAAGTGATTCCCGAACCGCTTGGCGGCGCGCATACAGACCCGGCAGCCACTGCCGCTCAATTAAAAAGCGCCCTTTTGCGACATCTTACTGAGTTGTTAAAAATGAATTCCGCCGAGAGACTTCAAAAACGGTATAAAAAGTTTCGCTCGTTTGGTCATTTTATAGAAGGCAAAAAAACGACGGAATTAAACCAGATTAAAACCGGCAAAAATAACGGCGCGAATACAGGCCGGGCAGAGACGGCCGATTCATCGGAACAGGCTATTGCTCCGGAGAAATAAACTGTTGAGCCGGTTATTAGAAACCATCGTTTTGATATTTCAGATGAACCTGAAATAGCGGGGAATAATGAGCAAGTTATATCCACTGGTTTTTCATCCTATTTTTAAAGAACGGGTCTGGGGTGGAAGAAGGCTTGAAACGTTATATAAAAAGCCGCTTCCATCGGGCGCGATTATCGGGGAATCGTGGGAAATTTCAGACCGACCGGGAGATGAAAGTATCATAGCCAATGGCGAATTTAGCGGGAAATCAATCCGCTGGTTGATGGAAAATTTTGAAAAAGATTTGCTTGGCGACGCAAAGCCGTCGCAGAATGGCAGGTTTCCGTTGTTAGTAAAGATTTTAGATGCTGGGGAGGATTTGTCGTTGCAGGTGCATCCGCCTGCCGCAGTAGCGGCGCAACTGGGGGGCGAGCCTAAAACCGAGATGTGGTATGTAACTTACGCAGAGCCGGGTTCTGCGCTTTACGCAGGTTTGAACCCGGGTATTGGCAGAAGCGATTTTGAAAAAAAACTCAAAGAAGGAACATTGCAGGAGTGTTTAAAGCGGTTTGAAGTTAAACAGGGGGATGCAATATTCATCCCGAGCGGGCGGGTTCACGGGCTTGGAAAGGGGATTGTATTGTTTGAAATCCAGCAAAATTCCGATACTACCTATCGCGTGTATGACTGGAACAGAGTCGGGCTTGATGGCAAACCGCGTCAGCTCCATATTGATCAGGCGCTCAAATCTATTGATTTTCAGGATTACTCGGCTAATCTAATCCAGACAAAATATTCCCAGAGCCAGACGTTTAAAATCCGCTACCTTGTTGATGACAGATTATTTCGCGTCAATGGCTGCAAGGTCAGGCGCGGCGCAAGATTTAAACTATCAAGCGATACGGTTCATATCATCGGAGTGTTAAAGGGGACGCTGGGCGTTTCTTATGAGAATCTATCGGTTGAACTTAATTGCGGTCAATTCTGTCTTATACCTGCGGTGGTAAAACAGGTTTCATTCACTGCCCAAAAACAGACAGAATTTTTGCATATCCAGGCATTTTAATTTTATGTTTATAAGAATGGTGTTAATTTAAAGGAGTAACATTCTTTTTATGGGCTCTGAAAGGCTAAAAGAGTTTATCCTTCGCTGGCTGATATGCACGGCGGCGGTGCTGGTTGCCGAGCATATTGTCGCGGGGATACATTACGACGGCTGGGTTGACCTATTTGTCGCAACCCTGCTTTTAGGACTACTCAATAATTTTATAAAACCGTTGTTGATGCTATTATCGCTGCCGCTGTTAATCTTCACCTTAGGACTCTTTACACTTATTATAAACGCAATTCTGCTATTGATAGTTAGCGAACTGGTAAAGGGATTTCACGTTGACGGGTTCTGGTCTGCTTTTTGGGGCGCGCTTGTAATAAGCCTTGTGACAATCTTACTGAACCACCTGACAGGCTTTTCTTCCTCATCAATCAAAATCCGCCGCAACCAGAGAAACAACAATAACGACGATGGATTTATTGATGTGTAGGGGGTAATCAACCTTGAATTTTTGTTGTCCGCAATGAGGGGCTGATTTATTTTATAAAAATTCATTATTGTATTGATAAAATGCGGTTTTTTAAAGCGATGGGACTCATTTTTGCAATAATCGGTATACTGAGTTTTATAATAACGCTCTGGCAGTTCAGGGTTGCGCTCGGTTTTCCTTTGCACCGGCGCTTATCTGGAAAAGCCGGTTTTCTCCCATCGCTGACAATCATAAAGCCTGTGAAAGGGGCAGATGAGTTTACTGCCAGATGTTTAAAAAGTTGGTTCACTCAGGATTACAAAGGGAAAATGGAGGTCATCTTTGCTGTAGATTCAAAAGAAGACCCGGCTTTTAAAGTATGCTCGGAATTATTAAAGGAGTTTCCAGAAGCTGACGCTCGGATAGTTGTTTGTGCCGGGCGGTATGGTTCAAACGCAAAGGTTTCAAAACTGGTTGAAATAACGCCGCTGATAAAAAACCAGATAGTGGTTGTAAGCGACGCCGATGTTGTTGCGCCGTCAGATTTAATCTCGGGTTCAATCGCGTTGTTTGAAAAAGATAATACCGGTCTTGTCTGCTGTTTTTACACGCTTGCTAATCCGCAAACTTTTGCAATGAAATGGGAGGCGATAGCGATCAATGCGGACTTTTGGTCTCAGGTTTTGCAGGCGAAAAGTCTCAAGCCGATTAATTTTGCGCTCGGTGCGGTGATGATGATAGAGAGAACGGCGCTTGAAAAGATAGGCGGATTTAAATCAGTTGTGGATAAGCTGGCGGATGATTACTGGTTAGGACGGTTAATATATGAGAATGGCTACCGCGTTGAATTGAGCCCGGTTGTTGTTGAATGCTTTCATCCACCGACAAACTGGCGCGATACCTTTGCGCATCAGTTGCGCTGGGGTAGAACCATACGGGTTTGCGAGCCAGTTTCCTATTTCTTTTCAATCTTATCAAACCTGACGTTATGGGCAACGCTCTGTTTAATCACTAATCCCGCTCTTTCAGGCATTGGTTTCTTTGTTCTGGCGATTTTGACCCGTTGTTCAACCGCCGCTATTTATCAGAAAAAGTTAACTAAATCGCCGTTAAAGTTTTATCAAATTATAATGCCTCCGATAAAAGATTTAATTCATTTTCTCATCTGGATTTTAGCTTTTGCCGGCGACACTATTGAATGGCGCGGCAAGAAGTATAGAGTTACAAAAGATGGACGGATGCTGGCGTGTGGCAATGCTTAATCGGGGAAAAGTTATTCTTATTTTCTTGCACTTGAACTAATTGTTGGCTGATTATTATTATGTATAACACAGAACTATGAACAAAGTCAGAATAGGAATTGTCGGGCTTGGAAATATTGGACGTTACCACGCTGAATATTTGCAGGGCGGAAAGGTGTCGCGGTGCGAACTTGTCGCTGTTGCTGACGCATTTACTCCGAACCTTGAAAAATACAAGCATCTTAAAACCTTTGAGAAAAGCGAGGACCTCATTCGCAGCGGGCTTATAGACGCGCTGGTAATTGCAACGCCGCATTATCTGCATACCACGATTGGCATTGACGCGCTTGAAAACGGTCTGCACGTGATGGTTGAGAAACCGATTTCCGCTCATAAGGCAGACGCCGAACGATTAATCGCGGTGGCTAAAAAACATCCGAAACAGGTTTTTGCCGGAATGTTTCAACTCCGGGTTGAGCCGCGTTATGTGAAACTTAAGAAACTGATTCAAAACGGAGACCTTGGCAGACTTGTAAGAATAAACTGGGTTATTACCGATTGGTTGCGGACGGAAGCCTACTACGCAAGCAGCGATTGGCGCGCAACCTGGAAAGGCGAGGGCGGCGGCGTGTTGTTAAACCAGTGTTTGCACCAGTTAGATATTTTACAATGGTTATGCGGTATGCCGTCAATGGCGCGCGGTTTCTGCAAACTCGGACGCTACCATGATATTGAAGTTGAAGATGATGTTACCTGTTATATGGAATGGGACAAAGATGTTACCGGCGTCTTTATCTCATCCACAGGCGAGGCGCCCGGCACTAATAGACTTGAAATTTGCGGCACGCACGGAAAAGTTGTCCTTGAAAACAATCGCCTCACATTCATCAGGCTTGAAACTGATATGATAGAATTTATCAAAACCTCAAAAAGTCCGTTCGCAAAGCCTGATGTTTGGAATGTGGAAATCCCGTTTGAAACCATACCCAATACCCACAGCATTTTAATGCAAAACTTTGTTGATGCGATTCTTGACGGCGTTCCGTTGATCGCGCCGGGCGAGGAGGGAATCGGTTCGGTGGAACTTGCAAACGCGTTTGTGTTTTCATCGCTGTTAAATCAACCGATTAAACTCCCGATGGACGGTTTAGCCTGGGAGAAAAAGCTTCAGCAATTAATCGCTGAATCCAAACATCAGAAGAAAGTGGTTAAAGTGGCTACCGATGATTTTACAAAATCGTTTAATAAATAAAATTGTAAGGAGGAATGGCTTATGGTTTTGATGGGTATTGCTGATGAAGCCGGCGCCGGCATTGACACGCAGATAAAAGCGACCACGACGCTCGGCTGGAGGTTTATTGAGATGCGCAACGTGCAGGTTGAAGGCTATGAAAAGGCAAACCTCCACGACATTCCGGACGCCGCGTTTGAAATCGTTTATAGAAAACTCAATGAATCAGGCGTCGGGGTCTATTGCTTTGGTTCAACAATAATGAACTGGGCAAAAAAATTAAACGATCCGTGGAAATTTACCGTTGACGAGGTAAAACGGGCTATTCCGAGAATGAAACGGCTCGGCGCAAAGTATATCCGTATAATGAGTTTTAAACCTGCGGATGACGAATACACAATACCGCCAAAGGTTTTTGAAAAGGTTAAAGAAGTCACGAATATGTTTTTGGATGAAGGACTGCAACCGCTTCATGAGAATTGTATGAACTATGGCGGTATGAGCCCGTCGCACGCGCTTGAATTGCTTGATAAAGTGTCCGGATTAAAATGGGTCTTTGACACTGCAAACCCTGTGTTTAACCCGGACAGGTCTAAACCCCGTCCCTGGCCAAGGCAAAATGCCTGGGAATTCTGGACTGCCGTCAGGGATTTTGTTGAACATATCCATATAAAAGACGCAACGTGGAATGCATCTAAAAACGATGCGGATTATAACTGGCCCGGGGAGGGGCAGGGTTGCGTCCGCCAGATATTAAAAGATGCGTTTTCGCGCGGTTATAACAAAGGGATTTCAATTGAGCCGCACATTGCGGTTGTGTTTCACGACGCATCGGTCAAATCCTCCGAACAGGCAATGTTCAACAGTTATGTTGAATACGGCAAACGACTTGAACAGTTGATCAAAGAGATAAATTTAGAACTTAAAAAAAGTTAAAACCGTTCTGTAAAATCGGCGCTAACTGCGGCATCGGGGAAAACGGTTATTTGTGAACACATTCTAAAAGGATTCCTTCGAATGTTATCTCGTCCCCAATGCCCTTTCTACTGAAAAGCCAATGATTCAGGATGTTTTGGGTCATTAGCATTGTTAGCAGAGAGCGGCTGTCGCTGCGAGTGTCAAATGCGATGTCTCTTGGCGTCGCTTCGCAAGGTTGTTTAACAAATTGTTTTTTCGTTAGCAACGCATTGTTGGAGATATGTTAGTTTCAATCGGTATAAAACCGGTGTCCTGATGGTCTTTTAGTCAGGCTACTTTGGATTGCAATGCGGCGCGTTTGCGTTTGGTTTCATCAAGGATTTTCTTTCTCAGGCGAAGATTTTTCGGCGTTGCTTCGACATATTCGTCCGGTCCGATATATTCCAGCGCGCGTTCAAGCGACATTTTGAATGGCGGCTCTAATTGGATACCGACGCCCTCGCCTTTGGAACGCATATTTGTAAGGTGCTTTGACTTTGTCGGGTTTACGGGGATATCGTTTTCGCGGGAATTTTCGCCGATAATCATCCCTTGATAGACCTTTTCCCCTGGACCGATGAAGAGACGTCCCCGTTCCTGCAACTGGTCAAGGGCGTATGCTGTTGCAACTCCGTCTTCAATACTCACGAGCGAACCGTTTTTGCGCGCCGGGATTTCGCCGCGGTATTGACCATATTCATAAAACAGGTGGCTCATTACGCCCAGCCCGCGCGTCTGGTTTACAAGGTCGGTTTCAAATCCTATTAGTCCGCGGGTCGGGATTAGCGCTTCAACGCTGATCTGGTCGCCGTGGTGGTTCATAAATGTTATTTCCGCCTTGCGTGTGGCGAGGTTTTCAAGCACCGGTCCCATAAAATCTTTAGGGATTTCAAGGAATATCTTTTCAATAGGTTCAAGCAGGTTGCCGTTTTTATCG
>JBMFQZ010000010.1:0-131053 GCA_049968335.1 Verrucomicrobiia bacterium | reverse complement strand
TAATATATCTGCGACAGAAGCGCCATTTTGCGCGCTTGATGCGAAGAATTATTTATCAATTGTTGAATCAGGATATAAACCCGATGATGGAATATGCGCGTTTTATCCGCTTTTGCCCGGATTGATCTGGTTATTTTCAAAACTTACCGGCATCCGTTATTTTATGAGCGGGATGATAATAACGAACTTATTTTCGTTATTTGCATTTTATCAACTGTATATGTTTGTAAATGAAAATTATGGTAAAAAGGCGGCGAAATGGACGCTAATATTCTTGCTTGTTTTTCCATCGGCAATATTCTTTCAACTAATATACACGGAGAGTCTATTTTTATTTTTCGCCGTATCATTCTTTCGTTATTTATTTAAGGAAAAACTGCATTATGCCGCTCTGATGGCGTTTTTTATGCCTATGACGAGGGCGGTTGGTATATTTATAATAATTCCATTATTTATTTGGTTATGGAGCGAGCGGCGGCCGCTTCGCGAGTATCTTGCGCTTGGATATCCGCTGCTCGGTTATGCATTTTATTTCTGCATAATGGCATACTATACGGGAAATCCATTTGAAGGATTTGTTGCTCAGAATAACTACCCAAACCAGCCATCTATAACTAATATATTAAATCTTAATAAATTTATAGTTAGCATATTCAATGTTACCTCTTTTCATAGTTCAATAAACTCGGCATTAGACAGGTTTCATTTTATCATAGTCATTCAGGCTTTAATACTGGTCTGGATGCTTGATAAGCGACTTTTTGCGTATTCGGCATTAGTGGGTGTTATACCTGCGATGTCGCATTTTTTCTGGTCATATCCGCGAATGATGATGATGGCGTTTCCGATATTTATTGCAATGGCGGTTATGCTTGACAAGCCTGGGCTGCGCTGGATTCGCTGGTATTTAGTCGTAATAATGGGGTCGTTAAATCTTTACTTTATCTTGCTACATTTCAATTACCGCTGGACAAGTTAAGGCGAAAAATAATGTCAAAGAATAAAGGAAATAATTTTATATTTTCTAGTACGGAATACGATTCAGAGTAAAAATGATACTATAATCTTAATAGCTGGCAAATCTGATTTGATTTATGTGTATAAATGCATCCCGCTGAGAATCTGGCCACTAAGTGGCGCTTTATAAAGCCTAATACTATAAAATTTCTATCAAGTCATATTTTACCTAAAATATATTCGTCCTTGATTTGATAAAATTACACTAATGTAATTAGTATAATTTTTACCAATTTCTGATATTTCTTTCCAATTGCTTTGGTGGGTTCTCTTGTTGAGGGGGTTGGAAGATTAATATTTTGTCTTCTGATTTTTGAGCCTCAAGCAATTGCTTAGCCTGTTCCGGGGTCATATAAACCACAGACGCTTCGGCAGATGACTGATTGTTTGTTTGACCGTTTTTATTACCCTGTTGAGCCTGTTGCATCTGTTGTTGCTGCATCTGTTGTTTTTGCTGGGCGAGTTGTTGCTCATTGGATTGTTGTTTTTCTCCGTCTCCTTTCTGTTGTTGCTGATTCTGCTGCCGCTTGTTCTGTTGGTTTTGCTGCTGGTCTTTTTTGTCGCCTTTATTATTCTGCTTGTTTTTTTGCTGGTCGTTTTGTTCCTGTTGTTGAGGTTGTTTGGGCAGCATTTTTTCCAGTTCCTCAAGTTTCTTTTTTACAAAATCGCGATTGAATTTCGCATTTTCATCCGCAGGGTCGTATTTCAAAGTTGTCTCATAACTGTTTAGCGCTTTTGTCCAGAGTTCATACTTTTTAAAAAGATCATCTTCTTTTTCGCCAAGTTTATAATATGAATTGCCTAAATTGTAATATGCCCTTTTCTGCAAGTTCTGGTCTTTTGGGGCGTCTATGGCTTTTGAGAAATAATTAGTCGCCACGTCATATCTTTCTAACTGATAAGCCGTAACACCGGCATTAAAAGTGAGTTTTGGGTCGTTTGGATATTTTTTCAATAACTGTTCAAACTCCTGCAATGCAGTTTTGTATCTGCCTTCTTTGAAATTTTTAATTGCCGAGCTGATTGACGCCTCAACATTGAGCGCGCTGTTTAAAAACGCGATTATCAAAATTAACCCAAGTTTTCCTGAAAATTTAAATTGCGCGGAAGTTTTTCTTTCTGGCAGGAAGACTTCTATAATTAAGAGAACAATGGCGATTAATAACGGGATATAAAATCGTTCATTATATTTTTTCACCAGGCGCGAGGATTGTTCGCCTTTTGGCAACGGGGCGATGCCGCGTTCGTAGAGGGTTTCTATAGTTTTTGCGCCGGTGAGTTGCAGATAAAAACCGCCTGTTTTTGCCGCTATTTGTTGAAGGAGAGATTGATTAAGACGGGAAACGACGGGTTTGCCTGTTTCGTCTGTAATTGTTTCTATTCTCCCGTTAGGACTTCTTATACGGAGAGTTTCGCCTTCTGTCGTGCCTATGCCGACTGTGAAAATTTTAATTCCTCTTTTTGCAGCATCTTCTGCGGCATCTAAGGCGCCTTCTTCTTGGTCTTCGCCATCAGTAAAAAGGACAATGATTCTATGGTTTTCGGTGCCTTCTTTGAATGCGTCGGAGGCGACTTTGATAGCCTCTGCAATTGCTGTGCCGCCCTGCGGCATAATGTCAACGTCAAGCACATTCACGCTCTGTCTAAACGCCTCTTCATCAAGGGTCAGCGGACATTGCAAAAACGCTGTTCCGGCAAAAGTCACAAGACCGAGTCGGTCGCTTTTAGAAATCGTCATTAAATCTATGGCGGCGAGTTTTGCGCGGGCGAGGCGATTAGGTTTGATATCTTCTGCAAGCATACTTCGCGAGGTGTCAATCGCAACAATTATATCAAGTCCTTTTTGTTTGACCTCTTCCCATTTGAATCCCCATTGCGGTTGCGCGCTGGCAATTATAAGAAACACAAAGGCGCAGATTATCGCCGCCATTTTCCATTTCTTCATTTTAAACCAGACAGATTCGGTCAATGTGGCTAAAAGGTTCGGGTGGATGAATCGATGTATTAACTCTCTGTTTTTTTGCCATGCAGTAAAATAAAACCAGACCATTGCCGGCGCAATGGCAAGCAACCACAAAATTTCTGGCGATCCAAATCTCATATTAATTATGGCAATTTTCTATAAATCGTCTGGCTGACTATAACCTCGGTCAATAAACAATATGCCGAAGCAAGAATAAACCATTTGAACAACTCATAATGACGAACAAATTTTTTGGTCACGACTTCTGTTTTTTCCATTTTATCTATTTCATTATAGATAGAGCGGAATCGTTCGGTATCATCGGCGCGGTAGTAGCGCCCGCCGGTTAAATCGGCAACCTTGCGCAGTGTATCTTCATCAATATCCACCGCCTGCGGCACCTTGACTATTCTGCCGAAGAAATCGCGACGAAGAACGTAAGAATCGCCCCGTTTACCGATGCCGATTGTATAAATTTTAACTCCGAGCGCCTTTGCCGCTTCCGCCGCTGTCAGTGGCATAATCTTGCCGGCGTTGTTTTGTCCGTCCGTCATTAAGATTATTATTTTGCTCTTTGCGTTTATATCTTTGAGTCTTGCAAGAGCGGACATTATAGCCGAGCCGATAGCCGTGTTTTGTTCCTTTACAGTTCCTAGTTCAAGCCGGTCTATGTTCTGGAATAAAAAATCGTGATCAAGTGTTAACGGGGATACAAGATACGGTTTTCCGCCAAATGCAACGAGCCCTATACGGTCGCTGGGGCGTTTTGATATGAACTGTTTTAAAACCTCTTTTGCCATATCAAATCTGCTGACGTCGTTGCCGCGCAATCTAAAGTCCATAGCCTCCATACTCCCGGACATATCAAGGGCAATAACAATGTCAATTCCGCTGGCGCTCACAGCGGTCTCGGATTCAGTAAATCTGGGTTGCGCAAGGGCAAACAGTGCTAAAAAAAGGGTAAACCAGCGCAAGTTATAGATAAACATACCGGCGTTTGATCTCACTTTGTTATGCCAGGACTGAATCAAACTGAGGGATGAATATATAATAGCGGCCGCGCCGCCGCTGCGCCCTTTCAACCACGCCAGTATGGGTATTAATAAAATCAACAACAGCATCCATGGATTCCCGAATTCAAACGATGGAATCCTTGAAAAGCCAAGTATATGTAATATTCTGTCAATCATACAGGCGCTGGTTGCCGCACATTCACATTTTCAATACTCTCTCCGTAAGGCGCGGTTTCATCCACCAGTTTCAATGCCACTTCAAGCAATCCAATTAAATCCTCTTCTGAGGGTTCATACTTAGCAAATTTCACAAGATCGCAACGATTTAAAAAATCGGCAAGGATTGCCTTCTGGTTATTTGTTAGGAGAGGCGTTGAGCTCAAATCTCCCAAGAATTCTTCGGTTGTTCGTTCTGGCGCTCGCAGGAAAAACCGTTCTTCAAGATAAATTCGCAAGGCTGACGATATTTCAAAGCAAAACTGGCGCGGGTCTCCGAGATATTTCTTTGCCAATTCAATTCGTTGTCTTGCCCGTATATGCGGAGGAACAAAGGCAACGACTGGCGGTTTAGATTTTTTAAAAAATTTTCTGTAAATAATAAAACCGCTTAATAAAACTACTACAGCGCCTAAAAGCCAGAATACAACAGACCAATCTGAATAGTGTACCAGCCGCTCAAATAACGTTGGTTTTTCAAGTTCCCAACTGAGCGGCTTGATATCATTTGTATCCTGCGTTTTTTTTGCAGGAACGACAACTATGTTTGTATTTTTAGTCAGTGGCATTTGTTAAAGCCCTATAGCGTTTCATCATCCGCGCAGCCGTCGTTTTTCGCGTTGTTTAAAAAACCTTTCAAGTTCTGCCGCATAAGGTTTGTCTGTCATAATTCGTATTAAATCTATTCTTAACGAACGGAATGTTTTATTTAATTCATCAAGCCAAAATTCTCTTCGGCGGGCAAAAGCGCCGCGGATATGAATACTGCCGGTATTTATTTCCATAATTTCTCCAGTCTCGGCGTCTTCCAGCGCGACTCTGCCAATATCAGGCAGTTCAAGTTCGCGAGGGTCAACAATCTGAATAGCGACGAGGTCGTGTTTTCTATTTACCTGCCGCAACAGGGTCTGGTCTAAATTGAACAAAAAATCGCTAACTACGACGACTATTGCGCGCCGTCGCATAATCCTGAGCAAAAATTCAAGAGCTGCGTTTAGATTTGTCTCTTTGCGCTGCGGTTCATAAAAGAGGATGTCTCTTATTACGCGTAAAACGTGACGTTTGCCTTTTCTTGGCGCTATGTATTTTTCAACATCGCCCGTGAAGAGGATTAATCCGACTTTATCATTGTTGCGAATTGCCGAAAAAGCAAGGACGGAGGCGACCTCCCCTGCGATGTCGCGCTTGCTTTGAGCGGTGGAACCAAAGACGCCGGAGGCGCTCAAATCCACGATCAAAATGACTGTTAGTTCTCGTTCCTCAACAAATTTTTTAATGAACGGGTGATTCATTCTGGCGGTAACGTTCCAGTCAATTAACCTCACGTCGTCGCCAGGCTGATACTCGCGCACTTCGTCAAAATTCATCCCCTGTCCTTTAAAAACGCTGTGGTATTGACCGGACAACGTTTCGGTAACCAGACGGTTTGTCCGGAGTTCAATCCTCCTGATCTTCTTTAAAATTTCTGGCGGTATAACTTTCTCCATACAAGATTAATTTTTACGGGACAGGCAGTTCATCAAAAATCTTTTTGATAATTGTTTCGCTTGTTTTTTCTTCTGCTTCAGCCTCGTAGGTGACCGTTACCCTGTGCCGCAATACATCCATACCGATGCTCTTGACATCCTGCGGCGTTACATATCCCCTGCCCTTGATAAACGCGTGAGCCTTTGCCGCAAGCGTCAATCCAATTGTTGCGCGCGGTGAAGCACCAAGTTGAATCATTCCCTGCAACTGAAGTTTGTATTTTTCCGGCTCGCGGGTAGCGCAAACGATATCAACAATGTAATCTTTTACCTTATCGTCTATATAGATGTCGTTAATCAACCGCCGAGCCTCAAGTATTTGCGATGGTTCAATCACAGGCTCAGCCGATGGCGGCTGTGTAGTGACAGCCATAAGGTCAAGTATCTGCCGTTCTTCTTCGCGGCTTGGATACGAAATCTTCAACTTCAGCATAAACCGGTCAACCTGCGCCTCTGGCAATGGATAAGTTCCCTCCTGTTCAATTGGATTTTGCGTTGCAAGGACAAGAAACGGTTCGTCAAGTTTGTATGTGTTCTCGCCGATTGTAACCTGTTTTTCCTGCATCGCTTCAAGCAACGCGCTTTGAACCTTTGCCGGGGCGCGATTAATTTCATCTGCAAGGACAAAATTCGCAAAGATCGGCCCTTTCCGTGTTGTAAATTGTCCAGAGTGCGGATTATAAACCTGCGTGCCGATAACATCAGCCGGTAGCATATCCGGTGTAAACTGTATTCTTGAGAATCTTGCATTGACGCAGGATGAGAGCGTTTTTACCGACAATGTTTTGGCAAGCCCGGGCACACCTTCCAGCAGGATATGCCCGTTTGCCAGCAATCCTATTACAAGCCGCTCGATCAAATATGTTTGACCGACAATTACCTTGCCCACTTCGTTGAACAACGGCTTTATAAAAGCGCCAACCCTCGCTACCTCGTTATTTATTTCCGTAATACCTGTTTTCATCGTTTTGAAAAATAGACAATTTTTAAAAATACTATGTTCATTCTATTTAAATGGATTTTGATTAAAAGTTTATTATTTCCTGAATTGTGAATAAAACAGGAAACAATAGGAGTTTAACAAATTAGATAATCATTCCGAAACAACACAAATCTCTATGAAAATATTTTACAATATTATTCTTCATATTATGATGAGTCTATGATTTCCCATACGAATAGACGCGGTTTTTTGAAACGAGCGCTCGGGATTTGTTTAAGCGCGGGAGCGCTTCCGCAAATAGTAAGTCCATCGGTTCTCGGCGCTAATGGAGAGGTATCGCCGTCAAATCGGATAACGCTTGGCTTTATCGGCACTGGCGACCACGGCATAAATAGAAACATAAACGGTTTTATCCGCCATAAAGACGCTATGATTGTAGCAGTATGCGACGTTGACAAAAGTCGTCGCGAACAGGCAAAAAAATTTGTTGAAGACCGTTATTCTCAACAATTGAAGGACGCGCAATATAAAGGGTGTGACGCTTACAGCGATTTCAGAGAAATCATTAACAGGAAGGATATTGACGCAGTGATGATATCCACACCCGACCACTGGCACGTGATACCAGCAATTATGGCGGTAAAGGCGGGAAAAGATGTTATTTGTGAAAAGCCGCTTACATTGACAGTTAATGAAGGCAGGGTATTGAGCAATGCGGTAAAAAAATATAACCGGATATTCCAGACATCATCTGAGAACCGTTCGCAAGAAATTAAGCATTATCACAGAATCGTTGAACTGGTAAGGAACGGCAGAATAGGAAAACTTAAACGGATATTAGTTGAATTGCCGACAGGTTATTCTATTAGACCGGCTGCAAAAGAATTTACAAATCCGCCTGAGGGATTTGACTATGATATGTGGCTCGGTCAAGCGCCGTTTGCGCCATATTGCGAAGCCAGATGCCACTGGAATTTCCGCTGGAATCTTGATTATTCCGGCGGAATGCTGACAGATTGGGGCGCTCACTTGATTGATATCGCTCAATGGGGCAACGATACCGAATTGACCGGTCCTGTGGAAATTGAGGGAAAAGGCGACTTTCCTCCAAAATCAGAATTATACAACGCCGCAAAGACATTTAACATTACTTGTAAATACGCAAATGGCGTGGAACTAAATATAGTTTCAAATAGACCCGGAATCAGATTTGAAGGAACCGACGGCTGGATCGGCAACGCTGGATGGGCTGCAAAACCGCAGGCTGAACCTGCGTCAATTTTGGATTCTCAAATTGGTGAAGAGGAAATTCATCTCTATACGGCACCGGACGAACACCGCAACTTTCTTGATTGCGTTAAATCGCGAAAACAATGTTATGCCCCGGCTGAGATAGGCCATAGAACTATCACGATCGCCCACATCGGAAATATTGCAATGATGCTTGGCAGAAAATTAAAATGGAACCCGATTGAAGAAAAATTTGTCAATGATGAAACTGCAAACCAGATGTTAGATAGACCGAGAAGAAAACCATGGACTCTTCCGGAGGTTTGATTTTTATAATTGAACTTCTCTTATCATTGCAATTAAAGTAATTTAACAGTTAAAATGAAGGCTCAAAACAGATCATTAATTGCCGTGTTTTGTATCTGCGCGATTTTGATACTGATATTGCAAGCTCAGTTTTATACGGCGCTTTGCGCCGCTCCTCAAATTGCGATTACGCGCGGACCATATTTGCAACTCGTAACAACAAACTCAATCTGGGTTGTATGGCGAACGGATTGCAAACGGATTATTCCGGTCGTCCGTTATGGCAAAGAATTAACAAAACTTGATTATTCAACAGACCTGAAAAACGCAATAATAAAATTTTCCCCCGGCAATTCAAATATCCAGCCACAAAAGGTGCTTCAACTATACACAAAAGAAAATTTAAAACTCCCGCGTCTTCATACAAACACCGTCGGAGGCACCTTCCAGTATGAAGCAAAAATCACAGGTCTTGAGCCCGACACAAAATATTATTACGCGGTTTATGATGGCGATGAACGATTGACGCCCGAAGATGAGAGTTATTCTTTTAAAACAGCCCCGCTGTACGGTGAGGAAAAGCCGTTGCGGTTCTGGGTCGTAGGCGACTCCGGCACCGCAAGAAAAATGCAATATCTTGTCTATAAAGCCGCTTTTAGACAGGCGCAAAAAGAGGGACGGATGTTTGACTTTATTTTGCACGTCGGCGACATCGCTTATATGAACGGCAAAGATATGGAGTTTCAAACCCGCCATTTTAATATGTATGCCGACGCGTTGAGAAATCTTGTCTGCTGGACTACACTGGGAAACCATGAAGGTTACTCCTGTAAATCGGATAAAGGGATAGGGCCGTATTATGACGCGCATATTCTGCCGACAAAAGGCGAGGCTGGCGGCGTTCCCTCAGGCACAGAAGCCTATTACTCGTTTGACTGGGGAAGGGTTCATTTTATCTGTCTTGACAGTTTTGACCTCAGTAGAAAAACCAACGCGCCAATGGCTCAATGGCTCAGAAAAGACCTTGAAAAAACTAAAAAGGAGGGCAAATCAAATTGGTTAATCGCGTTCTTTCATCATCCGGCTTACACAATGGGTTCACACGATGGAGTTAAAGAAAAAGAGATGCTTGAGATGCGCCGTTATATTATGCCAATCCTTGAAGAGGGCGGCGTTGACGTCGTTTTTGCAGGGCATTCTCACACTTATGAACGCACTATGCTCATTCAAGGCGCCTACGATACAAATTACACAATGGCATATAAAATCATTGATGATGGCGATGGCAACCCCGATGGCGATGGCGCTTATATAAAAGCCAGAGGAATAAACCCGAATCAGGGACATATCCACATTGTAACCGGACACGGCGGTACTACGTTAGGCAGAAAAGGAACTTTGCCGTATGCAAAATTCACTTACATCGGACACGGCTCTACAATAGTTGATATATCAAATAACCTGCTTACGGTTACAATGATTGACGCATACGGAAGCCTGCTTGATAGGTTCTGTATTGAAAAGAAAGACAAAGTTTTAGTTTCAGGTCGTCCGAGCCCCTGGCAACCACAGGAGTTCAAACGATTTGCCGAACCAAATGAAGATGGATTTCCAGTAATGCTTCCTTTGAAATATACCAAAATAATCCCGCAAAACTCTCAGTGGACATATCTTTATGGCAAACATCCAAAAGGTATAGATTGGGTGTGGAATGACTATAACGCGGCAGGATGGAAAGTCGGCGGCGCGCCGTTTGGTCGCGGCTATCCAGATATTAAAACCCAACTCCCTTCAAATGAAAAATCTACGGTCATCTATCTGCGAAAAGAGTTCATAATTGAACGTCCTGATAAGATAACTGACCTTGCGCTCGTAGCAGATTGCGACGACGGATTTATCGTGTATCTAAACGGTCACGAGGTTGGAAGAAAAAATATAGACCGCGGAAGCGGCAGACACGTTCAGGGCGTAAAACAACATTATGCCGGCGACCCATACTACGTATCACTGCGAGATTTTAACAAATATCTTAAAAAAGGAATAAACGTTCTCGCGATAGAGGCTCACAACTCAAGCGAAACAAGCCAGCATTTTTACATCAACCCGTATTTAATCGCAGAAGATTAATCCAGCTTTATGATCAAAACAATTCTCCGTATGAATCCCGTAAAGTATTCAACAACATATCTTATATCGCTCCTTGCGGTTTTGATGATGTGCGGTTGCGTTACCACTAATCATTTATCAGACTTAAGATATAAAAAATTTCTAAAAGCCACAGTTGAGATACTTGTTGATGGACGGATTCAAGGCTCTGGATGGTTTGCAAGTCAAACCGGCGATATCATAACTGCCGCGCACGTTATTAAGCCGAGCGGATATATAGAGGCGATAGATTCCTCAGGATTCCGATTTCCGATTAAACCTATTGCAGCCGATATTGGAAACGATATTGCCCTTTTACAGCCAGTATCAAACCTGTATGTGAGATATTATTTTGAACCTGCTGAGAAATTGCCGCCGCCCGGCGCAATGATCCACCTTGTCGGTTCGGCTCTATTTAGGCACAATGTGATGCTCCCCGGCTGGGTCGCAAGAAGCGGACTTACTTATGAATTTTCGCCAATATTTGAAGACTACACCCGCGTTTATCATATCGCCGCAAGCACGCCACCGGGGTCGTCCGGGGGTTGCTGGATAGATGGCAACGGGAGGGTCGTTGGCGTGCAGTCGGGTATGATGACTCTTGGCAATGCTGCTCAGGGCATCGCTTACGCATCGCCGCCGGATGCAATTAAAAATATCATTGCGCGAAAAAAATCTGCCTGCACAGCGTCCATACAATGCGCGGTTGAAGAACTCTGGGAACAACCGCCTGACCTTATAAAAAACTTCCCACAGGGCTCCAGAGGTGTTGTTGTGGCAAAGATTGTTAAAGACGGAATTTCGGAAAAAGCGGGTTTAAAAAAAGACGACCTAATCCTGACATTGAACGGAGTTGCTGTGCAAAAACGGGATGAATTTATGTCTATTTTAAGAAACATCAACAAAGACGAGACGATTGCGCTGGAAGTCCTGTCGCCAACCAGCAAAGAAAAAAGGGTCATCAATGTAAAGGTTCAGTCATTAGAAGAGATTTATAAAATGAATTACTGAACGCGAATCGCCCTAACATATTTTGAAACTTTCTCTTAATTCAGGTTTTTAATTTATAAATGCTAATTTTATTGCTTGCGATTTATATAGAAATATAAAATTTTGAAACTGGTTTAGTGAATATGACAGGCGAGAAAACAGATGGAAAACCAAAGATTGGCGAGGCTGTGAAATTACGAATCCTTTTTATTATCATCGCGGGTTCAATTCTCGCTCTGGCTACCTACTGGTTGTCTTCTGCTTATTTCACAAAGAAAAAGATAGAAGCCTATGCCGTCTCAAATACGATGAAGGATATTGACCTTGCCGCCGAAGCAATTCGCATCTATGTTGAAGACAAAAACAAACTTCCATTTAAGCCGCTCAAGGATGAAGAATTTCTTGTAAGCGCAAAAGGGATTTATCCGGTTTTATTTAAAAGCCAGATGAACAATCTTGAAATGGTTGACCCGCCATTTCACTGGAAGGCGGCTGAAAATATTGTTGACCGCTGGAACAACGAATTAAATATCCTCGTAAGACAAAAACATATACCCGAAGCCGGCGAGGCTGTTATGTATTACTTTTTTACAATCTGGAGCAACGGACCAGATGGAATAAACGATAACGGCGCGAACGACGATATTGTAGAAAATTTCAGCATCCCAGTATGGATAGAAGAGCCGGCATCTATTAAATCGCTCCGACAGCCGCGTCTCAAATAACTTCATCTTTTTAAAAGGCAGATAATTCAATGGAGATTGATTGCCCAATTGTCATTTTTAAGACAACCGCAAAATATAAACTTAAATAACTTGACGAAAAGATTGGATTAAATATTATTTTGGTAGGGCTGCCCGATGGTGTAACGGTAGCACAGCAGACTCTGGATCTGTTTGTCATGGTTCAAATCCATGTCGGGCAGCCAATTATTTTGAACATAGATGGCTTAAATTTTTTTCCAGTAGAAAGGGTTTCTATTCAGACAGCTAGCGCATCAGCCCTGAAAACTGGTTTTATTTTTGAAAAGTGGGCACAAACAAGTTCACTTATTCCAAGAATTCCGAACAACAATCTTTAATGCCAGAATCTATATAAGAAATTCACTATGGCTTATTTTACCGTATTCACTAACGGCGCAAGCCCTTGAATACGGACTTCAAGCTTATCTCCCGAGCAAATCGGTCCGATGCCTGCGGGCGTACCGGTCAGGATAACATCACCGGGCATAAGAGTCATATTTGTAGAAATGAAGCTGACAAGTTCAAAACAATTAAAGACCATCTGGTTGGTGTTGGAGTTCTGACGCAACTGTCCGTTCTGATAAAGTTGAATTGTAAGGTCGTGCGGATCAATTTTTGTTTCAATATAAGGACCGAGCGGGGTGAATGTGTCAAAGGATTTGCATCGGCACCACTGCTGTTCTGCCGCTTGAATTGTGCGGTCGCTAATATCCTGAGCCGCTGTGTAGCCAAAGATATAACGGGAGGCGGCGGCAGGGGTTACGTTTCTAACTCGTCTGCCGATTACAATCGCAAGCTCAGCCTCATAATCTACGCGATGGTCTTGAAACGGAATTTCAATCTTGCCGCCATCAGGCAACAATGAGGATGGCGCCTTGAACCAGATAATCGGCGTTTTAGGCACCTGTTTTCCTGTCTCTCTGGCGTGGTCGGCGTAATTGAGCCCGACCGCAATAATTTTTGATGGCTGAACCGGCGTCAACACCCGAATCCCTTTGAGATTCATCGGTTTTTTATCAAATGATGGCGAGCCAAACACATCGCCGCGCAGACGATACAATTCGCCGTCAACAACTTTTGCATAAAAAATCTCGTCACCTTTTTGAAATCTTCCGATTGCAGCCATAAATAACATTTGAGTTAAGTTTGCCGTCATTATTGTCAAATTAAATTTACATATCAAGACTTTTTATGAAAAAAACGGATTCTAAATAAATCAGTCAGCGGAATTTGCGTCAAAAACAACTGGATAAATTGGCGAACACAATGTTTACAAAACCCAATCCGACTTTTCCTGAAAAAACTTCTGGCGGAAGGGACAGGATTCGAACCTGCGGTAGGCTATACGCCTACTCCTGATTTCGAGTCAGGTGCCTTAAACCACTCGAGCCACCCTTCCGCCGTCTGTTTTATAATTATCAGATTTTGTCCAATTTTCAATTAAATTGTTTGCAAATTCATTAAAATAGCGCGGCTAATCCAATGACTTGATCAGAAGCGGAATTTTTCTCATTACGGCAACCTTTTACCGGAAAAACCTGTTTTTCAAAAATCTATTGATATATTTTTATTTTACGAAATCGGTTTTAATGGTTAGATAGAATTATGAAAACGAAAGCCTTATCGCGAAGAAGTTTTATTCTTTCAACGACTGTTATTTCAGCCGGCATTTTTAATTTTTCAAAAAGCACGCTCTCTTCTTTTGAACCGTTTAATCGCAAAGGGAAGAGCCGCTTATTACCGAGTCTGGCGGCATATTCTTTTCGGGATTATTTTATATACGGCGGCTCAAAAAAACCGCTGCCGCAGGAAAAACGGATTGACCTTTTTCAATTCATAGATTTTTGCGCTCAAAACGGATGCGTTGGAACTGAACTGACGAGTTATTATTTTCCGCCTGATGTTAACGAGGATTATTTATTAAAGATTAAAAGGCACGCATTTCTCAATGGCATTGCTATAAGTGGAACATCTGTTGGAAACAGTTTTACGCTTCCATCGGGCGATGCCAGAAAACGGGAGATTGAGAAGGTTAAAAAATGGATTGATTACGCTGCGATTATGGGGGCGCCGCATATTCGAGTTTTTGCCGGAAGCGCTGGAAACCTGCCGGTTCAAGAGGCGAAGAAATATTGCATTGAGGCGTTAAACGAGTGCGGCGATTACGCGGGGAAAAAGGGGGTGTTTCTCGGTATTGAAAATCATGGAGGAATAGTTGCCGAACCGGAGCCGTTGATTGAAATCGTTAATGCTGTTAAGTCTGACTGGATTGGAATTAACCTTGACACTGGAAATTTTGTAACCGAAGACCCGTATAAAGACATTGAAAAATGCGCCCCATACGCCGTAAATGTGCAGATTAAGGTTGAAGTGCGTCGTAAAAATCAAAAACAAGCCGAGCCTGCAGATTTAGAGCGGGTATTTAATATATTGAAAAAGGCAAATTATCAGGGCTTTGTCGCGCTTGAATACGAGGCAGCAGAAGACCCCTGGGCAGCCGTGCCGCGTTATTTAAAAGAAGTGGCGCGGTTGTGTTCGGTTTGATTTAGTCTGCCAGTATGGTAGTTTTAATATAAATGGCAATGGGTAAATAGATGAATCAGCGGCTTCATCAGGGAACCATACTCGGGCAATGAACAAACTCATAATGGAACCAGCGCCCGGCGAACGACGGGTTGGATTTGTCGGCGACTATATCACTTTTCGTTTAAAAGCCGATAACGCAGTTTCCCGAGACCCGGGCTGGCGGGCGTTTGTAAGGACTAATCTTGGACGCGCGGCTATAAGACGTCGCGAAATCATTAACGCTTATTTTAAAAAAGTGCCGCTTTTTGGAGCCTCGTGGCACGATATTCCGATGACTCTGGAAGGCAATGAATGGGTGGCAAAAATTCCGCTTACAGAGGTCGGTTATTTTAAAGCAAAAGCGTATTTAAGAGACCCGCGCGGCTGGCAACACTGGCCGGAGGGACCGGATTTCGGCATAAATGTTCATCCGAACTTATGCAGAACTGGAAACATAATTTACTGCGCTTTTACAAGGCTTTTTAGCGATACTAAGGCGCTTGAGAAAGCGCGGGACGAAAACAACGAAGAAGCGCTCCGTTCGCTTGATAAAATTGGATATACGGTGATTCCGCATTCAGGAAAACTGCGAGACCTAAAGCGCGAACTCCCGCATATTATAAGCAGACTCGGTTGCAAAATCTTGCATCTGCTTCCGGTAAATCCGGTTCCTACAACCTACGCGCGGTTTGGACGTTTTGGCAGCCCTTATGCCGCGCTTGACCTCACAGCAATAGACCCGGCGCTTGTTGAATTTGATAAAAAGACCACAGCCGTAGACCAGTTCAAAGAACTTGCCTACGAAACGCATAAACTCGGCGGACTTCTTTTTCTTGATATCGTTGTTAATCATACTGGATGGGGCGCGTTTTTGCAGGAAAATTTTCCACACTGGTACAAACGGCGCAGCGACGGAACGTTTGAAAGCCCGGGCGCCTGGGGAAATATCTGGGCAGACCTTGTTGAACTGGATCAAAAATATCCGCAACTATGGGAGCACTTCGCTGAAGCTTTTCTAACTTGGTGCAGACGAGGCGTTGATGGCTTTCGCTGCGACGCAGGCTACAAAATTCCCACAAACGTCTGGCAATACATTATTGCGCGAGTGCAGGAAGAGTTTCCTGATACAGTGTTTTTGCTTGAAGGGCTCGGCGGGGCTTGGGAGGCAACAGAAGAACTGCTGACTGAAGGTGGAATGCAATGGGCTTATTCAGAACTATTCCAGAATTATTCGCCAACTGATATTTCAGGCTATCTTGACCACAGCATCAGACAAAGCGCGCGCGTCGGAACGCTCATCCATTACAGCGAAACCCACGACAATAACCGCCTCGCCGTAAAAGGACGGGACTGGTCGCTGTTGCGAAATTATATCTGCGGGTTGACCTCAATTTGCGGCGGATTCGGTTTCACCTGCGGGGTTGAATGGCTCGCGACTGAAAAAATTGATGTTCACCACACCGCCGGACTTAGATGGGGTTCTGCCGACAACATCGTTCAGGAGTTAACAGCCTTAAATAATCTGCTGAATCAACACCCGTGCTTTTTTGATGGCGCAAAATTATATAGATTAAGTCCGTCAGATTCATTTGTGTTTGCTCTGTTAAGAATCTCGGCAGAGGAAAAAGACGCCGCGCTTGTCCTGATAAATACCGACCTTCATTCCACACGCGAACTCGTTATTTCATTAAAGAACAGTCCGGAAAATAGAAACCATTTCATTAAAGGCATTATTTCAGACCCGAAAAACTTAATAGGTAAAGATATTCCTAAAATTGAGTTTCAACCCGATGAGAATATCAAGTTTACTTTGCAGCCCGGCTCGGCGTTTTGTCTTTCCGATACTGTGATGCCGCGCGGAATCTCCGGCGACAGATATAGAAGGCTCCGCGCCTGCGCCGCGTTTGCATTTCAATCAATGAGCAGGTTAGTTCCTCCAGAAAATATTGGAGTTTATAACTGGCAACATCTCGCCGCTGAAGTTTATAAAGACCCATTCCTATTTCTCGCAAGAATAACTCGAAACATCAAAGCGATTAGTCAAAATAATTCGGAAAATTTTCCAAAAGAAAAATTCTATCCGCAGGTTGTTGAGTGGCAGTTAACAGACGCAAGCCGCGTGTTTGTTGTTCCGCGCGCTCACTGGGTATTAATACGGGACGCCTCGCCTTTCAGGGCAAATGTAAAAATTGGAGAAAACAATGTATATAATTTAGCCTCAGTTGAAACCTCTATCGGGCAGGTCTGCGCGATTCCACCGCAAGATATTTTAATGGATGGAACAATTACAATTGAACGTTATGCCGGCGAACCAAATCGGGTGGAAGGCAAACTCAAGTTTTTGAGCCAGTCAGTTGAGTTTGATACCGGCGATATTATTCCATCCCGTTCATCAATTATTCTTTTAACAAATCGCTCAGGCGCTATGGCGCGCATCTGCGTTGATTTAGGCAATATAATTTCCAAATACGATTGCGTGCTGGGCGCAAACCTTCATCCCGAATATCCTGTTGACAGGCATATTTTTATTAAACGAATCCGACTCTGGATAAATGCCGATGGATTCTTGAGCCCGCTGAATTACGAAAACCTTGCGGGCTTCATCCCCTCTTCTCCTGCAAAATGGCGATTTATAGCAAATGCAGGCGATGGCAGGGCTGTTGAAGTATGCCTGTCTGTATGGATGATAGAAGGGAAAAATGCGGTCGTTTTCCGCGTCTGCCGTTCGCCTCACCGTCCATCAATTGGAAAAGAACTGCCTGAAGATAGCGATGTGCGGCTAACTGTCCGCTTTGATATTGAAGACAGAAATTACCATACGGAAACAAAATATTGCGATGCCGCAGATTATCATTTTAAGTCAAACATCAGGGAATTTGAATTAACTTTAGACAATAAAAAATATACCGGGTTTGAATTTACCCCCGATAAAGAGAGGCAACTGCGGGTTTTTGCAGACTGCGGGGTTTATCATCCCTCACCGGAATGGTCTATAAATATCCCGCACCCGCTGGAAGCCACTCGCGGTATGATTGCAAGCGGAGACGCTTATAGCCCGGGGTGGTTTGAAATACCACTGTATAAAGAAAAAGAGGCCTACCTCATAGCAATCGCAGAAACAAGTCAACCATTTTTTATAAAAGATTGGCTTTCCACTCCAAAAGAAATATCGCTTTCGCCAAAACTTGAGGATAGATTAAAAACGGCAATAAACGCTTTCATCGTCCGTCGAGGCGAAGGAAAAACAGTCATCGCGGGATACCCCTGGTTTTTAGACTGGGGACGCGATACACTTATCTGCGCCCGCGGTCTGCTCGCCGCCGGTATGATTGACACGGTCAAACAGATAATCATTACCTTTGCGAAATATGAAGACCGCGGCACCCTGCCAAATGCCATTTTTGGAGATAACACACAAAATCGCGACACATCAGACGCGCCGTTATGGTTTGCGCTCGTCTGTGAGGAACTTGCAAAATACGAAACTGGCGGAAAAAATCAAAGTCGCGCTTCAATTTATCAGGTTGCAATTGATAAAAAACGCACTCTGCTTGATGTTCTTATTTCTATTGCCAAAAATTACATTTATGGGACTCCAAATGGAATAAAGATGGATCCGCACAGCGGTTTAATCTTTAGTCCATCGCACTTTACCTGGATGGATACCAATCATCCAGCTTGCACGCCCCGCGAAGGATACCCGATTGAAATACAGGCGTTGTGGATACGGATGTTAAAACACTTGCACTCAATCGGAGCCGAACCTGTTGCAGAAAAGTGGAATTCTCTTTTTCACCGTTCACTGCAGTTGTTTAACGAATTATTCTGGCTGGAAAATGAAGGATGGTATTGCGATGTTTTGAGTTGCCCGCCCAATATGCCAGCCAGAGAGGCTATACAAGACAAATTGTTGCGCAGTAATTCTCTTTTGCCAATTTGTCTGGACATCGCAAGCGGGATTTGCGCGAGAAGATGCGTTGAGTCTGTGAGAAAATATTTACTTCTTCCTGCGGCGCTTCGTTCTCTGGCGCCTCTTAAAGCCGATCCGCCGCTAATCATTCGCTCCGCTGACGGACGCGTGTTGAACAATCCACAATTCCCCTATTGGGGAAAATACGAAGGCGATGAGGACACTTGTAGAAAACCGGCTTATCACAATGGAACCGGATGGGTCTATACATTTCCATATTTTTGCGAAGCGCTCGTGAAGGCTTATGACTTTGATAAAGAAGCGATAAACGCGGCATTATCATATATTCAGAGCGCAAAACTTTTAATGGATGAAGGTTGTCTTGGTCATCTTCCAGAACTTGTTGACGGAGACGCGCCGCATATTCAACGCGGTTGCGACGCACAAGCATGGTCTGCCACAGAGTTTTTCCGTGTCCTGAAATATTTAAATTCACTCAACGGCGAGGACCGTTCTAATATCTAAATTAACCCTGTAATTCTTGCAATGATTGTGGCAATACCGAGAAAGATAATAATCCCGGCAACGTCTGTAATTGTTGTCAAAATAATGCTTGCGGCAAGAGCGGGGTCAATTTTAAATGCCTTTAGTAGTAATGGGATCAAAACGCCGCTAACACCGGCCACTATTTGAGTTAATATAATTGCGCTCCCAGCCACTAAACCAACCGTTAAACTCCCTTTCCATAAATAACCTGTTATTCCAACAATTATACCAATTGCAACACCGCACAGAGCGCCAAGAATCAACTCTTTGCGAAGGGCTTTTAACTCATCGCCCTTTAACATCTCTCCAATGGCAAGTTCTCTAACGATAATTGTTAATGTCTGCAATCCAGCGTTTGCCCCTTGACTTAATATGACAGGCAAAAACACTGCCAGTGCAATCCATTTACCGAGCGTATTTTCAAAAAGCCCAAGCGCAATTGCCGCAATAAAAGAAGTGGCAAGGTTAAAATATAACCAGGGAAGACGTTGTTTAATTGAAATATTCCAGGGAGTTTTCAATCTCTCTATACCGCTCAAACCGACCATTAATTGCATATCCCTCGTGGCTTCTTTCTCAACCAAATTGACTATATCCCCAGACTTAACAATCCCTACGAGCCTGCCCAATTCATCAACAACAGGCAGTCCTAAATATTTGTAATGGGAAAACATAAACTCAATCTCCTCTATTGTTGAATCTGTCTTTAAATACTTAACATCTCTCTTCACGATATCCTTTACAGGAATATTTGGATCGCCGAATAAAATATTATGAACTTGAACAACTCCAACTAATATCCCCTGTTCATCAGTCACATAAAGATAAGCAACATCAGAGGGTGTCCATTGTTTATTTGCGCGAATCCGTTCAAGGCTCTCACCGATTGTTTCGTTAATATTGAGTTTTATAAACCGTCCACTCATTATTCCGCCTGCGGTATTTGGCGGATATTTTAGCAAAGCAACTATTGGTTCGGCTGTTTCTAAGGGAAGTCTGGAGAGTAGCGCCGATCTTCGCTCTTTGTCTAAACTGCCAAGTAAATCCGCTGCGGTCTCGGCTGAAACCTTTGAAACAATTTTAATCAATGAATCGTCTGATAATTTATCGATAACTTTTGACATTAAATCTGACATTTCAATCAATGCCGCAGCCGCTTTTTCTTCGGGAAGAAGATTAATAATAGCAGGTATTTCATCTATTCTCTTTTCTTTTAGTATTAGCGCGATTTCGCTCGGATGCAGTGCCGCAAGGTTGCTTGCATTGATATTGCTGTTTTCCATAAATTAATATTGTTCAAATAATTTTAATTAAAACCAGCATCATTAGCAAAATAAGAAACATTGTAGCGTTAAGCAAAACCAAAATTATCAAGGAGACTTTAAGGTATCATTACTCTGCGTCGCAAAATCAGCGGGAGATAGTGTTTCATCGCTTGTAGCGCAGTCTGAGCAACCATAGAGGTTAATGGCTGCGGGCTTAATTTTTACTTTGATGAATCAAGGCACTTCCGAATCATCTTTGCGAGCGCAATTGTATCGTACGGTTTTTTCAAAAAAAGACCGAGTTGGGAGAGGTCTGCTTGAAGTTGAAGGTATTCTGCGGTGTAGCCGCTTGAAAAGATTATTTTTATATCAGGGCAAAACTGACGAACTTTATCGGCAAGTTCAAATCCACTAACTCCGCCCGGCATAATTACATCGGTAAATAGAAGGTCAATTTTATTACCAACCTCTTCACATAATTTTAATGCCGCCACGCCATTTCTAGCCTCAATAACATTATATCCAAATCTACGAAGCGTCATTACAGCAATCTGGCGCACCTGATCGTCATCCTCTGCTACAAGGATAGTTTCATTGCCGTAAAGATTTCCGCATTTGTCCGTATATTCTTTTTCAGTTTCAGTTTTAACAATTTTTTCAGGAATTGGGAAGTAGAGTTTGAAAACTGCGCCCTTCCCGGGTTCGCTCTCCACATCAACCCAGCCACCGTGTTGTTTTATTACACTGTAAACTACCGACAATCCAAGCCCGGTTCCCTTTCCGATCTCTTTGGTCGTAAAAAATGGCTCAAATATTTTTTCTATAATTTCTTTACCCATCCCCATTCCAGTATCCGCAAATGAAACCACAATGAATTTGCCTTTATAAGCCTCTGGATTTTTGCTTATGAATTCTGTTTCTATCTGTTTTAATGTTGTGGATATGGTTATAGCGCCGCCGTTGGGCATTGCATCGCGCGCGTTTACAGACAGGTTCGTTAACGCAGTTTCAATCATACTGCGGTCTGCGCTAATCAAAGGCAATCCTTCCTGTAAATCTAAGACTACAGAGATATGTTCTCCGATTAATCTCTTTAACATCTTTGTCAATTCTCTAATAACCTGATTAATATCCAGCGGTTTGGGTTCCATAACCTGCTGTCGGCTAAACATAAGGAGTTGTTTCGTTAAATCGCTAGCCCTCCTTGCCGACTTCGCAATATCCTGCACAAGCGACTGCGATTCAGTATCAATTGATTTGTCTAAACTTAGCATTTCAACACACCCGTTTATTACAGTAAGAATATTATTAAAATCGTGAGCAATTCCACCGGCAAGTTTGCCTATTGCCTCCATCTTCTGGGACTGTCTTAACTGATTCTCAATCTTTTGCCTTTCAGCCTCCGCCTTTTTTATCTCAGTTATATCCTGTTGTATGCTCAAAATCAAACGCGCATTCCCCGCTACATCCCTTTGGAAGACTGTGTCTCGCGACAGAAATGTTGCATAATCCCCCGATTTTTTCTTTACACGGTATTCATACTTTATCACACAGCCATCCGGGGCGTTCTTTAATTCTTCACGATGTTTTTCAATCTTTTGAATATCATCGGGATGAATAAGCGATAGAAACTCGCTACAGGTAAAATTCCCGGATTTATCATATCCCAGCGCCGGCATAGGACTCTTATTTGTATAAATGGCTTCCTGTTTTTGAATATCAAAAACGATTATATAGTCCGGGGAATTTTTAGCGACTGCCTCAATAAAAGTCTCCCTTTCTTTTAATTTCTCCTCAACTTTCTTCCGTTCGGTTATATCGCTCAGTGAACCTACAATGGCAACAACTTTTCCATTTACGACCAGCGGCGACTCATTTACCTCAACCCATACCCGTCTCCCGTTTTTTCCAATAAACTCCAGTTCATAAGGTCTCTGCCGCTCACCGGTCCTAATAGCAAGTTCGGTAACTTCAATACCGATTTGGTTAACAGGATTATCACTCAAAAAATCTATCCAATTCTTTCCAATACATTCTTCGGGTTCAACGCCAAAAAACTCCCGCACCTGCGGACTTACATAAACGATTCTATTCTCATTGTCCTGAATATAAAACAACTGGGTGCTATGTTCTATTATCTGCCGTATCCTCTCTTCGCTCTTTCTTAACTTTTCTTGAACCTCTTTTATTTCAGATATATCGCTGGCAATTATACTTAAATATTCAATAGTTCCATCCTCTCTTTTATGTGTGATAATAGTGAGCAACACAGGTATTAATCTGCCATTTTCACCTGCTAATTCTGCCTCGCCAGTCCAGATTCCATCCTTAATTGCCTCTGGAATTGCCGACTCTAAAATATTTGTTTCAGGCAATATATCCGTAATCTTTTTAACCAACGCGTCAGCATCATTTTTTAATCCGAGCATTTTCACCCCGGCTTTATTTATATAAAAGAGGTTTAACTCAGGGTCAGCGGTGGCAATCAACACATTAGTTGCCTCAACTATTCCAGCAAGCATCTTTTCCCTCTGGCGGGTTTTTACCATTTCCGTAATATCACTGATGAGCCATAACAATAACTCTTCGCTATCTTCTTTGAACAATTGAACGCTGAATAACATTGTCAATATGCGCCCGCCTTTTACCTTTATCTTAGCCTCGTAATTATAAACAACCCCGTCTTTTTTTACCCTCTCAATCAATTCAGTCCGCTGTTTCAAATCAACCCAGAATCCGAACTCAAGAGTTGTCCGCCCTATTAATTCATCTCTTTTATATCCGGATATTTCTTCAAATTTTTTATTTACCTCAATGATCCTTCCTTCGCGTGGCGTTGTAATCACAGCAACAAGGGGATTATTATGAAAAATGTTTTTAAACATCTGCTCGCTCTGTCTTAATTTTGCGGTTCTCTGGTCAATTATCTTTTTCAATGAGAACAATAGAAATATTGCCAGTATTATTCCCGCAAAAAGGCATATTAGAATAACCTTTACATAATAGGGAAGATTTTCTGGCTCAACCGGTCTTTGTTTTGACCATTCATTAAAAATCGCTATTTTTTCTGAATCCGGCAACGCATTAATCCCCTTTTGAATAATGCTTAGTAAAACTTTATTATCCTTTGTAACCGCGAAATGTTGAGGCACGACATAGAGCGGCTCTTTGCTATGGACAATGGATGTTAATGAATGTTCCGTTGCCACTTCTAATCCAACCGGCAAAACTTCAACAAAGGCGTCAAGGTCTTTCAGTGCAACCTTTAACAATCCCTCTGATGTCGTTGAAACCGTAACAATCTGCAATTCCGGATGGTTCGTCTTTAACCAGCTTTCCGCTCCGTAATTTCTTACGACGCCAACCCTGTGTCCTTTTAAATTATTCAGGTTTGCAAAATGCGGGTTATGCTTATGAACAAATAGAACCACCGGGACGTTAAGATAAGGTTGAGAAAATTCAAGATAAGCCATTCTCTCCTCTGTTTTTGTAATCGTCCCTAAAAGATCAACCTCGCCCCGTTTGATCGCCTCCAACACTTCGTTCCAGGACTTGTAAACTACGTTTGTAAATTCAATATTCAGCCGCCGTCCAATAGCGTTTAAAATATCCGGCGTAATGCCCCGCACAGAGCCATCTGGCGCGACATACTCAAATGGTTTAAAATTCGGGTCCGGAGAATAACGGATAACCTTGCGCTCATTGAGCCATTGTCTTTCCGTTTCATTTAAAAACTCCTGCGCTATTGAAAAATGCAAATGAAGTATAAAAATTTGGAAGAACAAAAAGAATATCTTAAATATCTTGCAATTATTGTACTTGCCTGATGCAGGCATTTGACCCGCAGATTTATTGCGATGCATTGATTTACACAACTGCACTTTAATAATTCTCCTACTACTAAACCGATTCAGGGTAAATGTTAAAATATTTCTTTGCCTGCCACTAAATTAATTATCGGCGCGCTAAGAAAAAAATCAAGGATGAATTTTTGCTTTTAAGATTTTTACCAAGCCAATATAAAATTTCATTTCCGTCTTATGATAAAACAAAAGGACTTTTAGTTGATAAATTAGAGTCCGTTGCGGGAGGAATGGTTTTGTTTCTATAATGGTAAATTCAAGTTGATCAATCTTCAAGGCTGTATTTTTTTAAACCGCTAATTTGCAATGCGATTCTAAAAAGAAAAAAGGGATTATTTTTCAGATAACGGGGGATTAACCTTTTTGGTTCGGACGCCATTCTATACAACCATTCTAAACCGGCTCTGCGCATCCAGTGCGGGGCTTGTTTTACCCTGCCGGTCAAAAAATCAAAAGCCGCTCCAACTCCGATCATCAATGTTGTATCAAGTTTATCTATATATTGAGCCATAAACCGCTCCTGCTTCGGAGTGCTGAGCCCTACCCAGATAATATCAGGTTTTGTATTGTGAATCAGTTTTATAAAATCCTGTTCTTCTGATAAATTCAGCGGTCTGAATGGGGGCGTGAAGCAGCCGACAATCTTTATTCCTTGATAATCGGTCTGTAACTTTTGTTTAAGCGATTCTGCAACCCCGGGCAAGCCGCCGTATAAAAAGTGCGAATACTCTCTCTGTTTGCTCCATTCACACACCAGCTTCATCAAGTCAGGACCATAAACTCTATCCATTTCCTTGTATTTATAGTAATAGCGTCCGAGCCAAACTAATGGCATTCCATCCGGTGTGCACAAAAAACTTCTATTAAGGATTCGTTTAAATTGCGGGTCGTTTTGCGCTTCAGAGACTCCGTGAACCCCTGTAACAGTGATGTATCCTTTTAATTTATTGTTTAAAGCAAAAGAAATAAGGTTCAGCGCGCTTTGCAGGTTGAGAACAGAAATACCAACGCCCAGCGCGTTAATCCTTGGAGGAAGGGTAATTCCGCCCCCTGATTTTATTGGCGCAATGTCCTTGATGGTCTCCATTGATTAAGCGCAGTTTTAATTTCTATCAAGCGATTGAGACGTGGAAATTTTATAACTATGGTTAAAATTATTATTCGTCAATGCGATAAAGACAGACTCAAGCGAACCCTCCACCCTGCTTTGCTGGCGCAACTGGTCTGCTGTTCCGACTGCGATCAACCTTCCGTTGTTTATGATTCCTATTCTATCGGCAAGTTCCTCCGCTATTTCTACCTGATGCGTTGAGAAAAATACAGTCATACCGTTTTTTGAACGCTCTTTTAAAATATCTTTTAATGTTCGGGCGTGGTGCGGGTCAAGACCAACCATCGGCTCGTCTATGATGAACACCTCCGGGTTATGCAACAGAGCCGAGACTAATACTACCCTCTGACGGGTTCCGTGGGAAAGGCTTTCAATCGGATTATTTATAAATTCCTGCAATGTAAATAGTTCAATTAATTCTGCGCCGTGTTTGATAATATCGGATTCATCCATATTGAAAATCTGGCCTGTAAATTTAATAAATTCCCAGACGGTGAGTTTGTCGTATAAAAAAGGAAAATCCGGGACGTACGCCATTTTTTTGCGGGCTTCAATCGGTTGAAGTTGTATGTCAAAGCCTGCGATTTTCGCTGTTCCCGCAGTTGGTTTAAGCATTCCGGTCATCATTTTTATAGTAGTGGTTTTGCCGGCTGCGTTTGGACCAAGCACTGCAAAAAACTCGCCTTTTGGAATAGTAACGCTGATATCGTCAACGGCTGTAAAATCGCCGAACTTCTTTGTCAAATGTATCAATTCAATCATTTTTAAAGACTTACCAATGCTTCGTTAATAAGGAGAATGTTGTCTGGCAATTCAACTTTTAATATCTCCCCCGCCCTGCTGATTGTGGCGGTTGCTTTAAAATGCTCCATAAACTTAACTTCAACCCGGTAAGTTTTCAGTGTGCTTTTGCCAACAGTTAGGTTGTAACTATAAGCTCGGGGTTCCACTCTGATATTTGTTCCGCTCTGGTTTGTAGTTGAGCCAATGGCTGGTAATTCAGGCAACAGGAATGATAAAAACGGTCCGCCTAATGATTGCAAAACCGCCGATGGATTCATCAAGTCAGCAAATGTAAACCGTTTAGAAAATGTTTGTTCGGGCGATTCAATCCGCAAGATTATAGATTCGTTAGCGGCAGAGGCGTTTAAATTTACAGTCATTTTTTCCATACTAATTCTCAGCGACATATTGCTCCAAGTGTTTTCATTCTGAAGCAACGAATGGAAATAGAACCGGATGCTGCCTTTTAAATCTTTCACCATCAAAGTGCCGTCAAGGTCTATTGTATAGGATGCAGGTTTTTGAATACTGTTTTTTGTTGGCTCGCCCTCCTCAGTTTGCAAAAACTTGCGCATCTGCTCTTCACCCGCGCCTGCAATCCAGCGGCAGTTTCCAATCCTTTTGCCACGATAATAAATCTCAAGAGTCGATGGATCAGGTGACATTAATACCTTTTTCCAGACAGTTTCAACCGGGACAGGCGAGTAATACTGGTTTTTATTCCCGCTTTCGTATTTATAAAGCAGGACGTTCATCGTTAGCCAGAACAGGCAAACGAAAACAAATAACAACCTATTTGTCATCTGGAGGTTTTATCTTTGACAGGGATATTTATTGTTTGACCTACTTTTAAGCGGCGTGGATCAACCCCAGGATTTGCAGATGTTAAGGCGTTAAGACTAATGCCGTGCCGTTTTGCAATAGCAGCCATAGTATCGCCTGCCTTTACGGTATATGTTGCCATTGATTCACTGGGTTTTGCTCCCTGCTGAGCTATTGCTGGAGGCGGCGGGATTTTAGGAACGCCAGTAGAAACTGTTGATGCCTCCTTTTGTACGGCAGGCTGCGCCGTTTGCGGCTGGGCAACAATCACTGATTGCGCCTTTGCCATTAAATTAGAGTAATACACCTGCCACAATTCAATCTGGCTTTTTAACTGGGCGTTTTCAGCCTTTAACCGTTCATATTCCCGCAGGTAAGATTGAGCCCCAGGGTCAACGGCAAACGGTTTTGCTATCTCCCTTTTGCAAGCAAGAATTTTTTGACGAACAATTTGCGAATATTCAGAGTTCGGACGAAGTTGGAGAAACCTGTCAAAATGATAAATTGCTATCGCAGGGGCATTTTCAACAGCAAGTTTTTGTTCATACAAAAGACCGAGTTCAAAATGCGCCGATGCTGAACGTGGATTTGATTCAAGGGCTTTTTCAAATTCTTCAGCCGCAGCGCGGTAATTGAATGTGTTTAAATACGCCTTGCCTGCAAGAAAATGAGGGTCGCGCTGCTCGTTCAGCTGGTCGTCTTCGGATGGGTAACATCCGCTTAACACAATAGCCGCTATAATTACCAAAATTATTCTCATTATTTTTGAGAACAAGTCTCTCATAAAATTATTCAATCTATATCATTTCGCAACCCGGATTAAACTCGCATTTATAATCACATCAATGAAAACCTTACCAGCGAGTTTAATTCAGCCAAAATGATAAATAAAGAAAATTGAAGAGAAAATATAAAACAACCCAGTTCGCAACGAAATAAAGAATCATAACATCTATCAACAACTCAATTTTATGCGGTTAATCGTTTTAGAATCTTGAGTAAAAAATCACCGGCGAGCAATTCAAATATACTATTGATGAGAGTTTCATTAACAGTATAATTTGCGGTATGAAAAATACCGCTAAAATCAACTCCGCTGGAGAAGGAACAGACCGTCGCTCTTTTTTAAAAACAACTACCGCAGCAATTTCTGCTATGGCAATTGCAAGCCTTGATGTTGAGCGATTCGCCCACGCTGCCGGAAACGATATAATTCGCGTAGGGATGATTGGATGCGGCGGACGGAATTCCGGCGCCGCTGTGCAGGCTTTAAAAGCAGACCCAGGCGCGCGCCTTGTCGCAATGTGCGATATTTTTATGGATAGAGTCAAAGCGAAACGGGAAGAGATAAAGAAACAATGTCCGGAACAGGTCAATGTTGACGATGACCACTGCTTTGTTGGACTGGAATCTTATAAAAGGGTGATTGAGAGCAGCGATGTGGTGTTAATTGCAAACGCGGCAAAGTTTCATCCACTTCATACTTTGGCGGCAATTCAGGCAGGCAAACACGTGTTTGTTGAAAAACCGCATGGCATTGACCCGGCAGGCGTAAAATTAATTCAAAAGGCTTGCGAACTTGCAAAGGAGAAGAAATTGTGTGTTGTCTCCGGGCTCCATAGCCGTCATCACCCCGGTTATGAAGAGACAGTTCAGAAAATCCACGATGGCGCAATAGGCGACATCGTAACAATAGAAGAAAAATTTTTGCGCTCGCCTTATGTCATAATTCCGCGTAACCCGGCGCTTTCAGAACTTCAGTGGCAATTGAGCACGCAATATCATTTTAACTGGTTAAGCGGCGACGACGTTGTTCAATCTCTTGTTCACAATGTTGATCGCGCAACTTGGGCGTTAAACGGTTTAAACCCCGCAAGGTGCTACGGAATGGGCGGTCGCTCATCAATGGTTGACCAGATTTACGGCAACGTTTTTGACCACCACGCAGTGATTTACGAATACTCAAACGGGATAAAAATGTTTGCCTTTTGCAGGACAACCACCGGCTGTTATGATGAATATTCAAGCATCGTTCACGGCACAAAAGGCAAGGCGTCCATAATGAGTTGTAGAATCTGGGGAGAAACAAACTGGCGCTCGCAAGCAAACGGCGACCCTTACCAGATTGAACATAACAAACTATTTGCCGCCATCAGGTCTGGTAACCCGATTAATAACGGCGATTATATGGTCAAAAGCACGTTGATCGCCATTATGGGACAGATTTCCTGCTATACAGGAAAAGCAATCACCTGGGAGGAAATCAACAACTCCGATTTCTTTTATCCGCCAAAACCTGAGGATTGCCGCGACGATATGGAGCCACCGGTAAAACCCGGTCCTGACGGAACTTATCCTGTCTATATCCCGGGCAAAACGAAGTTGATTTGAAAAATTAACCTGTTTATTCAGAGAAAAACCGCTGGATTTCTTTTATTACCTCAATAAATTTATCCACTTCTTCGCGGGTGTTGTAGAAATAAAAACTCGCGCGGGCGGTTGATTCTACACCGAGTTTTTTCATCAGCGGCTGGGTGCAGTGGTGGCCGCCTCTTAATGCAACGCCAAATTGGTCAGCCACAGTAACGACATCGTGGGCGTGAACATCTTTTAACGCAAAACTGACGAGCCCACCGCGGTTAACCGGCGGTCCAAACAATCGTATGCCCGGCAGTTCTTTCAATCTATCGTATGCGTATCGGGCGAGTTGCTGGTCGTGATTAAAAATGTGGTCGCGTCCAATAGAATCTAAATAATCCATAGCGGCGCTCAAGCCGATCGGTCCTGATATATCCGGGGTACCGGCTTCAAATCTATGAGGCGGTTTCTTGAATGTCGTTTTATAATAATCAACAGATAAAATCATTTCGCCGCCGCATTGATACGGTCTCATTTTTTCAAGCAGTTCATAGCGCCCATATAAGACGCCTATGCCTGTAGGTCCGCAGATTTTGTGACCTGAAAACGCAAGGAAATCGCATCCGATTTCTTTAACGTCAATCAGGCAATGTCCGGCGCTTTGAGCGGCATCCACCAGCGTCACTATTCCCCGTTCTCTTGCCTTCTGGCAGAGTTCTTTGACAGGGTTTATCGTCCCGAGTGAGTTTGAGATGTGGACAAATGAAAAGATTTTAACCTGCGGAGTAAGCAGTTTTTCAAATGCGTCAAGATCAAGATAACCGTCGTCGCCCGTGATAGGAACATAGACTATTTCCGCGCCCACGCGTTCGGCAACCATCTGCCAGGGGACAATATTGCTGTGGTGCTCCATTTCTGTAAGGAGGATTTTATCCCCCGGTTTTAGATTTGCTAACCCGAATGAATTGGCGACAAGGTTTATCCCTTCTGTAGTGCCGCGCGTGAAAACTATTTCATCGGGCGAATTTGCGTTTATAAATTTTGCTGCCCGTTCGCGCGAGTTTTCATAAGCAATCGTTGCGCGTGTGCTCAACTCGTGTATCCCGCGATGCACATTTGCGTTGTCTTTTAGATAATAATTACGAATTGCTTCAATCACACAAACCGGTTTTTGGCTTGTTGCGGCGTTATCAAAATATATCAATGGATGTCCATGAACGGTCTGGTTGAGGATTGGAAAATCGTTGCGGAGCGCCTTAAAATCAGGCAATTTACCCTGCCCTGTCAATGTTTCACTTGAAGGCAAAACGGGATTTGAAACAGCATTTTTCGTTTTAAATTGATTTTTATCCGTAGCGTTCATTTTTGATAGGATTTGTTAAGTAATCTGTTTGGAAATAGATCATAAAAGCCCTAATTGCAATTTTGCCGCTTCGGTCATCATTTCCTGGCTCCACGGCGGTTCCCAGACAAGTTCCACATTTGCCTCCTGAACCGATTCAATTGAAATAATTTTATTCTGAACATCCTGCGCAATCATCGGTCCCATACCACACCCTGGAGCCGTCAGTGTCATTTTAATGTCAACTTTGTATCCCCCATCTTTAAGCGATTCAACCTTGCAATCGTAAATAAGCCCAAGATCAACAATATTGACAGGAATTTCAGGGTCATAACAATTTTTCAAAGCCTCCCAAACCTGTTTTTCAATCTCTTCCCGGGTAAGTTGTTCTGCTGGTTTTTTCTGCGCTGGCGCGGAAGAGGAATCAGGATTAGTTCTTTCAATCCCTAAGGCGTCTGCGTTCTTACCATCAATCATAAATGTATTTCCCTGAACAATGACGGTATAGTTGTAGCCGAGGTCTTGAAATATCTTTGCCTCCTCGCCTTTAGCCAGAACAACCTGCTCTCCGGTAGGGACTCTTGTTGCCTCTACATCGCGCTGTAAAACTGTTGTTTTCATTTCACTCATAAACTGCAATCAAGTTAAGAATGTTCATTTTCCGTGGTTACAGTTTGTCCTTTTCCATCAAGCGCGGCAATTAGGGCGTGCCAGGGTAAAATGGCGCATTTTACCCGCGACGGGTAGTTATGAACGCCAGCAAAAACGGCGAGTTTGCCAACGGTTGAATCCACATTTCCTGTTGTGATCATATCGTGAACTTTATTAAAAAGTTCTCGCGCCTCCTGTTTTGTCTTGCCTTTAAGAGCCTCTGTTAAAAGCGAAGCGGACGCCTTTGAAATGCAACATCCAGAACCGACAAAACTGACGTCTACAATTTTGTCCCCATCGGTAAGCAAGAAAAGCGTCAACTGGTCGCCGCAAAGCGGATTGTTTCCCTGAACCGAGCAGGTTGGCTGCCCGAGCGTGTGAAAATTTCTCGGGTGTTTGCAATGGTCTAAAATCACCTGCTGATATAAATCTGAAAGTTCGTCAAGCATATCATTATAATCTAACAGAATCACCGCCCCGGTCAAAGTATGATATAAGCGCGTTTTGACACAGGTCAAACCGACTACAAATTAACCAGATGATTCTGCAACCAGTTATTCAGAATTTGTTCAATCTCGTTTTTTGCAACGGTATCTTTTATAAACTCAAGATTTTCAGAGGCAAATGCGTAGATCAACATCTGTCTTGCTTTATGAGCGGGAATGGCTCGCGAGCGAAGGTAAAAAATAGCGTTTTCGTCAAGCCTGCCGACGGTTGCCCCGTGTGTGCATTTTACATCATCGGCGTAAATCTCAAGTTGCGGTTCGGAATTAACAATCGCATTATCCGAAAGCAGCAGGTTTTTGTTTGTCTGCTTGGCATCGGTTTTTATCGCATCCGGGTATACATATATTTTCCCGTGAAACACGCCTCTTGCCTTATCGGACAAGATGCCGTTGAAATATTCATGACTCGCGCAGCGCGGTTTTAAATGTTCAACAACAAGGTGATGATCGTTAAGCTGGGAATCCGATGCAACATATACGCCGTTGAATATAGATTCAATCCCCTCGCCGTTAAGTTTTGATTTTATTGTGTGGCGCGATATTTTTGAACCGAGCGCAATTGAATGAGAAGAGAAGTTTGCCCTTGCGCTAATCTGGGTTATTGTTGAGCCGATATTAAATGAGCCCGTATTTTCAATCTGGCATCTAATCTGTTCAACGACGCTATCCTCGCCGGCATATACTCTTGTAAAGGCGTTTGTGAAAGCGCTTGTGTCTGGATAATAACTGGAATAGGTTTCGTAAATTGTCGCAGCAGACCGCTCGCCAACAGTGATAATATGGTGTGGAGTTGCCACAATTGCTGATTCTTTTGCAAATAGAATATTCGCAATATGAATCGGATGCGCCAGCGTTGTCCCGCGCGGGATATAAATCAATGCGCCGTCTTTAAAAAGCGCGGTGTTCAACGCAGAAAAGGCGTCGTTCAATTCTACACCCGACGCATCAAAAATGGATTTTAATATATCGGAGTCTCTGGCAATAAAATTTTCAAGACTTCCGATATAGCCGCCATTAGCAGGTTGCTCTATAATATTTGAAAGTTCATTTATAAAATAACCATTCACAAACACGAGCAGGTTTGCGGGGATTTTTGCCAGAGGCAAATTATTCAAAATATCGGACGGCAAATCTTCCGCAGCGGGTTTTATCGGATATTTATAACGGAGTTTTGTCAGAGGCGAAATATTGGTAAAACGCCAGTCTTCGTCGGTCTGGTCGGGAAACCCGGTGTCAACGAATTGTTCAAGCGCGTGTCTGCGAAGGTTAAATAGCCACTGCGGTTGGTCCGACTCATTCGGTTCAACGTTCTGTTTAAAATGTTCTACGAACTGGTTGATTTCTTTCACGGTGGCTTGAACAACGGTTGTGCTGTTAGTCGTCATTCTCTTTTTAAATCTTTGCCGTTAATTCGTTTGTTAACCAATCATAACCGCGCTCTTCAAGTTCAAGAGCCAGTTCTTTGCCTCCGGATTTTACAATCTGACCGTTTGCCAGCACGTGAACAAAATCAGGAACAATGTAGTTCAACAACCGCTGGTAGTGTGTGATCACAAGTTGAGCCCGTTCTGGACTTCGCATCCTGTTAATTCCATCGGCGACGATTCGCAACGCGTCAATATCAAGCCCGGAATCGGTTTCATCAAGAATCGCAAGCGTCGGTTCTAACACAATCATCTGAAATATCTCGTTCTTCTTCTTTTCTCCCCCTGAAAAGCCTTCATTTACCGAACGTTTCAAAAAGTCTTCAGGCAATTCCAGCAGTTTCATCTTATCTCTGATTAGATTTAAAAATTCAATTGCGTCCAGTTCAGACAGTCCGCGATATTTACGCACTTCATTAAGCGCGGATTTTAAAAAATAAGCGCTGTTTACGCCCGGGATTTCAACCGGGTATTGAAACGCGAGAAAGATGCCTTCTTTTGCGCGGTCTTCAGGCGCCATATCAAGCAGGTTCTTGCCGAGATAAATTACCTCGCCATCATACACCTCATATTCAGGCTTTCCGGCAAGCACTGCTGAAAGTGTGCTTTTGCCGCTGCCATTTGGTCCCATTATGGCATGGACTTCGCCTGGTTTAATAACGAGGTTTAACCCTTTCAATATCTTCTTCCCTTCAACTCCGGCGTGAAGGTTTTTTATTTCAAGCAATGTTGTCTTTCCGTTGTTCATTAGTTTTCTCTCTCTATTCCAGTTTAAAAACGCGACTGTATCTGAAATTAACTTTATCCAACGCTGCCTTCGAGGCTAACGCCGAGCAATTTCTGCGCCTCCACGGCAAATTCCATCGGCAATTCTCTGAAGACTTCTTTACAAAAACCATTCACAATCATATTTACTGCGTCCTGAGTTGATATGCCGCGCTGGTTGCAATAAAAAATCTGGTCTTCGCCTATCTTTGATGTTGTCGCCTCGTGCTCAACGCTTGCGGTCGGATTTCGCACCTCAATATATGGGAATGTATGCGCCCCGCATTTGCTGCCGATTAACAATGAATCGCACTGGGAAAAGTTTCTTGCGTTTTCGGCTGTTTTCGCAATCTTAACCAGCCCGCGATAACTGTTCTGACCGTGACCGGCTGAAATGCCTTTTGAAATAATTGTGCTGCGAGTGTTTTTGCCGATGTGGATCATCTTTGTCCCAGTATCAGCCTGCTGATAATTGTTTGTAACCGCAACAGAATAAAACTCTCCGATAGAATTGTCTCCCTGCAAGATAACGCCTGGATATTTCCAGGTAATCGCCGAACCTGTTTCAACCTGTGTCCAAGAAATTTTTGAGTTCCTGCCCTTGCAGATTCCCCGTTTAGTAACAAAATTGTAGATGCCGCCGCGTCCATATTCATCACCGGGATACCAGTTTTGAACAGTTGAATATTTTATCTGCGCGTTTTCAAGGGCGATAAGCTCAACCACCGCCGCGTGCAATTGATTTTCATCGCGCATTGGCGCCGTGCACCCTTCAAGATAACTAACATAAGCGCCCTCTTCGGCTATTATCAATGTTCTTTCAAACTGTCCGGTATTTGAAGCGTTTATTCTGAAATAAGTTGATAACTCCATAGGACAGCGAACGCCCTTCGGTATGTAGCAGAATGAGCCGTCGCTAAACACCGCGGAATTTAACGCAGCGTAAAAATTATCGGTGTACGGAACAACGCTTCCTAAATATTTTCTGACAAGTTCAGGGTGTTGGCGAACCGCCTCTGAAAAGGCGCAAAATATAATTCCTTTTTCCGCAAGTTTTTCCTTAAACGTTGTAGCAACAGAAACGCTATCAAATACCGCGTCTACAGCCACACCGGCAAGCCGTTCCCGTTCTTTTAAAGGAATACCCAATTTTTCGTAGGTCTCAAGCAACTTGGGGTCAACCTCGTCCAGACTTTTAGGTCCTTCTTTCTTCTTCTTCGGAGCGGCGTAATAAACTATGCTTTGAAAATCTACCGGCGGATATTTAACCTTTGCCCAGGTAGGCAGTTTCATAGTAAGCCAATGGCGATAGGCTTTTAGCCTCCATTCAAGCAGCCAGTCAGGCTCCTGTTTTTTATAAGAAATGAGGCGAATGATCTCCTCATTGAGACCCGGTGGCACTGTGTCGGTCTCTACTTCTGTGTAGAACCCGTATTTGTATTCCTTTTTTACAAGGCTCTCAATTGTATCGGTTTTCTCGTTCATCTCTTACCCTATAATTTGCATCCACAACAAACGCCGCGAAGGGCTATTTCATAATCTTTTATCTTGAATCCTTTTGGAAGTTTTATCCCTATGTTTTCAAGTGTTTCAGACCCGTTCAATTCTACATCTAACACCGCGCCGCATATCTCGCATACAAAATGAACGTGTTTTTTTAGGTTTGCGCAATATCTAACGGCATTTTTATCAACTTTAACCTGCCGGACAAGCCCGCATTTAACAAGGGCGTCAAGGCAATTGTAAACCGTTGCCATTGAAATATCGGGCTGCTTTTTTCTTGCTCTAAAAAATACAGCGTCGGCGGTCGGATGGTCTTTTTTCTCGACAAGCACATCATAAACAAGTTTGCGCTGGCGGGTTAACTTTAGCCCGCGGGTCTTTAACTTCTCGTCAAGTTTGCTCTTTTTATCCGCTTTTTCCGCCGTTCGCATTGTGGTTAAAATTTACTCACATTTTATCATGTGTCAAATTTAGAATTATTCTAAATACAAAATAAATGCGCGGCAAATTAAATGAAATAGCGGCAGTCATCAAGATTGGATTTTTTGAAGTCTATAAAGCCTCTGCATCGTCATATTCAACCGCTCGTTAAAACCAGAATTTTGATACCGCTAAAGATTAGGTTTAACAAACGATTAAATTCTAATTATCCAGCATTCCAACTTATATGAAAACTTCCCGCGCGGGTTTTTGGAATTTTTATTCAGCGGCAAAATTGGTGTTTATCTTTTTTGTAATCTCAATCGCAAGTTCAAGAGTCTGTAGGGCTGATTCTCCGCTTACAATCGGTTTCTGCTTCTCCTTTACACAATGGATAAAGTGCATTAGCTCAAGTTTAAGCGGTTCGCCTTTTTCTATAGGCACTGGCTCGCGAACGATTCGCTTGCCTGCAAATTCGCTCACAATTGTCCCGCTTTTTGAACTAAAGATTTTTTCTATTATGGAAGAAGCGGGTTCGTTTTCTCTGGCAAGTCTGTATAAAAATCCCTCCTGCGCCCGGTAGTCAAGCGAGACGTAACAGGGAGTTTCTCCGCCGCTAAAAACGCGGATTTTGCGCATTCGCTCTGGACTGATCCTGCTTGCCGTAAGATTTGCTATACAACCATTTTTAAACCTTATCCGCACGTTTGCAATATCCTCGCGGGCGCTCAATACCGGTATTCCGACAGCGTCAAAACTTTCAATTTCAGAATTCACAAAGGCAAGCACTACATCAAGGTCGTGAATCATCAGGTCAAGAACAACGCCAATATCGGTGCTTCTTGCCGGATATGGAGAAAGCCTGTGCGCCTCTATAAATTTAGGAGTTTTAACATATTTTTGAAGAAAAGAATAAACCGGGTTAAACCGTTCAACGTGCCCCACCTGCAAAACGCAATTATTCTCTCGTGCCAGCTGAACCATTTCTATGGCTTTTGAAACGCTATCGGTCATCGGCTTTTCCACAAAGACGTGTCTCTTGTTTTTCAAAAATTGAGCGGCAATTTCATAATGTGTAATTGTCGGCGTCACTATATTCGCGGCATCGCATTCATCAATTGCCTCAGACACACTGCCAAATACTTTCACACCGTAATTTGCCGCAATCTTATCAGCCAGCGCTTTATTGATATCGTATACACCGACGAAAATCGCTTCGCCGGCTTTTGACAATTCAGCGCATATCCGCGCATGCTCTTTGCCAAGCGCTCCCGTGCCGATTACTGCCAGTTTTGGAATCTCTGCTTCTGCCGCATTCATATTTCTCTGTAATAATCTTAAAAGAATGTCGGCACAATCCTTGCACAAATTTTTATTTTATTTAACAAAAATATTTTTCGTAAACATCAGGTGAGCCTCTTGACCACATTCGTAAACTATTGAGCAACGTTTAATTATCAAGCCCAGCCACGAAGTTTGTACATCGCAGTTCCAATAATTTCTCTAATGAACAGAGATAATTTAACGAAACCTTGATAACGAGGGACGAGCGTGTATGCGGTAGGGGTTTCTATGCTTAATGAGGTTTGAAAATCGCAGGGAACACAATTGATGACAAAACCGGGAATATCACCTGTAGCCTTTTTAAAAGTCGCCGCCGCGCGGGGCAGATGATATGCGGAAGTTACAAGGATTATCTGCTTCCACTCATTCGTCTTAGCAAGCGCGGCTACCCGCAACGCCTCTTCATAAGTATTTTCGGTTGCGCCTAAACTGTATATCGGAACATCAACAAGCCGCCATTCAACAAGCCATTTTTTGACCATATCCGGCTCAATCTTAACCACTCCATCAACTTCATACCCCGAACCGCCAACCAAAAGATTTTTCGCCCGCCCCCGTTTTATCAACTCAACCGCCATAAAAATGCGGTCTGCGGTGAACATAAGGTCAAGATTGTGAGCGTCGTATCTTGAACCCTGAACCGAACCGCCAAGCGATACCACAGCGTCACACACGGGAAGGTCATAAGGATTTTGTTTTATATATTGTTTTTCCAGCAATTCCATAAGTTTTCCCGGAACAGGCGTGCCGCCTATAAGCGATATTACCCCCGCGATAATTAAACAGTATAATGAAGCCAGCCAGTTTTTCCGTTTTGCGAAAATTACAGCGCCAACAAGAATCAAGAACCAGATAAAACCGATAGGCTCGGCAATATATATAAGTGAGTGGATAAGTTGACTTAGCATTGGAATTTATAAAGGCTTGGAATCTAAGAGTTATCTAATCGCGGTGGCTTCAAACTTAAAAACAGTTTCTCCAGGCTTTGCATAACCATTTTCACGAAGCAACCGCTCAACTGTTTTTGGATCGTTTCTTAATGCGTCAATCGCGCTGTGAAGTTCCTTTGCAACTGTCTCTTCATTTTGAATTCTCTGGTTTAACTGGATAATTTTTTCACGCAACGCCCTGTTCTTTCGCATCTCCGGGAAATAATTATCGCCAATCCAATAGAGTATTCCCAGCACGACGCCCATCATAATTATCTTGAACAGAAAGTTCGTATTTAAAATACCGTTCATCTTAAATTTGTTAACTGATAATTAGATTTAATAATATTTACATTATAAGGGCAAGTAAAAATTGTATTTATTTTTGGTTATAGGTTAAATGGCGTTATATTTTTATCGGTTTTAAAATCAAACACCAAGTTCAATGCTAATGATTCAGGCAATCATCAATTCAAGATAAAAAAAATTGAAAACAGATTATTCTATTTTTAGAATCGGTATACAAAAACATGATAATGCCACTTATAATATAAAAAGGTGAGATTATGCCAAAAAGAAGCGCAGGACTTATAATGTATAGAATAATTGATGGGGCTTTGCAGGTTTTGCTTGCGCATCCGGGCGGTCCGCGCTGGAAAAACAAGGACATTGGAATCTGGAGCATACCAAAAGGGGAATTGCGTCCGGGCGAAGACCCGCTACTTACCGCAATTCGCGAATTTTCTGAAGAGACCGGTTTTACCCCGAATGAACCTTATATCTATTTAGGCAATATTATTCAAAAATCAGGCAAGATCGTTGACGCATGGGCATTTGAAGGAGATGCCGATACATCAAAATCGGTCAGCAATACGTTTAAAATGGAATGGCCTCCAAATTCAGGAATTCAACAGGAGTTTCCTGAGATTGACCGCGTTGAGTTTTTTAATATCAAAGATGCTTTGTTAAAAATAAATCCCGCGCAGGCGCCGCTTATTCTTGAACTTGAGAAAAAATTGAGCGATAGACTTAAACCCGCCAGTCCTCAAAGAGATAACAAATCCTGAATGAGATTTTTATGACCTTTCAAGAAGCGCAACAACGGCACAAACAACTCGTAGAAGAAATTCGCAAACACGATTACGCATACTACGTGCTTGCAAAGCCAATCATCAGCGACCTGGAGTACGACAGACTTTATCGCGAACTGGTCGATATTGAAAAGGAATTTCCGCAACTTGCCACGCAGGATTCTCCCACTCAACGCGTCGGCGGCGAGCCGTTGAAGGAATTTAAACCTTACAAACATGGCGCGCCGATGATGAGCCTTGATAACACTTATTCCCCGGGTGAGGTGATGGATTTTATTTCAAGGGTGAAACGGGAAATTTTGAAAAAGTTAAAAGACCGCGCAGCCCCTCTGCCACTTGAAAATACATCATTTTCAGACCAGCCAACCGCGGAGGTAGAACTTGAATGGGTCGTTGAACCGAAGATTGATGGCGTTGCAGTTAGCCTGAGATACGAAAATGGTCTTTTAACGGTTGGAGCCACACGAGGCGATGGCGAAACCGGCGACAATATCACGGAAAATATTAAAACCATAAAAAGCGTCCCGCTGCGGATACCGGTTTTTCCTGGATCAACCGATAAAAAATCCGATTCTCAAAATCAACAGCCAGAACTCAAACTGCCGGGTTTTAAAGAGAATGAATTTTCTCTCCCTGAGGTTGTTGAAGTGCGGGGAGAGGTCTATATGCCGCTGGAAGGATTTGAGAAGTTAAACCGAGAACAGGAGGCTACTGGCGGCGAAAAATTTGCAAATCCACGAAACGCCACGGCAGGCTCGCTCAAACAACTTGATCCGCGCATCGTTGCTCAACGCCCGCTGGACACAATTTTTTATGGACTTGGACTTGTTATTAAGCAGAACGACAGTATTTATGTTCCAAAAACTCAGGTTGAACTGATTAACTGGTTAAAAAAATTAGGATTCAAAACTCCCGAACGTTACTGGATTTGCAAAAATGAACAGGAATTGATTGACGCTATAAACGAACTGGACAAAATCAGACATTCTTTTGGATATGAAACCGACGGAGCGGTTATTAAATTGAATTCTTTTGAGTTGCGCGAGCTATGTGGAACAACCGCAAAGGCTCCAAAATGGGCAATCGCCTATAAATACGCCCCTGAACGGGCTATGACAAAATTAAAAGGAATCACCGTTCAGGTCGGCAGAACTGGCGCGCTGACGCCTGTTGCGGAGCTTGAACCGGTTGAATTAGCAGGCAGCGTTATCAGCAGGGCTACACTGCATAATGAAGATTATATCAAAGAAAAGAAAATTCTTATTGGCGATACGGTATTGATAGAAAAGGCTGGAGAAGTAATCCCGGCAGTGGTCGGCGTCGTGTTTGAAAAGCGAACTGGCAATGAAAAACCGTTTGTATTCCCCGAAAATTGTCCAGAGTGCGGCTCTTCAATTTCAAAAACTTCTATTAGCGGCGAAGAAGGGGCAATATGGAGATGCCTTAATGAGGATTGTCCGGCAAAGATTCGCGGACGGATTGAACACTGGTGTTCGCGCGGCGCAATGGATATTGAAGGGGCGGGAGAAACGCTCGTCGCCCAGCTTGTCAAAACAGGTTTGGTAAGAGATGTTGCGGATTTATACAAACTTACCGTGGCTGAAGTAGCGCAACTGGAAAGGATGGGAGAAAAATCCGCCACCAATTTTATAACCGCAATTCAGCAGAGCAAGAACAGAGAACTCTGGCGTCTGATTCACGGGCTTGGAATCTTGCACGTAGGCGCAGGGGTTGCAAAAGAACTTGCTAGGCATTTTGCCACGCTTGATGATCTGATGAACGCGCCAAAAGATAGAATTAACGCAATTCCAGAAATTGGCGACGTCATTGCAGAGAGTATTTTTCAATGGTTTTCCGACAGCAGGAATAGAAATCTGGTTGAACGATTGCGAAAAGCCGGACTCAATTTCAATTCATCGCTTTATGAACCAGAATCAATTAAATCCGGCGCGTTTGCAGGCAAAACATTTGTTTTAACCGGCGAACTTGATTCGATGACAAGGGAACAAGCAAGCGAAAAGATTGAATCGCTTGGCGGAAAGGTAAGTTCAAGCGTCAGTAAAAAGACAAGTTTCGTCGTTGTCGGAAAAGACCCCGGCTCTAAATACGAAAAGGCAAAACAACTGGGCGTGCCAATCTTGAACGAAGAGGAATTCTTAAAAATGTTAAAAGAAGCCTCAGCGGAATAAAGCAATCAATCCCGCTTCATTAGGCGTCTCTTATTGTCGCCGGGATTTTTGCTTTTAGTTCAGCAACAAGCGCGTCGTGGATTTTATTGACTTCGGCGTCAGTCAACGTCTTTTCATTACTTCTATAAGTGAAAGCGTAAGCAACGCTCTTTTGCCCCTCCGGTATATTCTTTCCTCTAAAGACATCAAACAATTGAACATCTTCAAGATATTGCGGTTTTGCCTTTTTGATTATTTGAAGAATGGCGTCGTGTGTGACGGTTTCAGGGACAATCATTGCAACATCACGACGAATCCCGGGAAATTGAGGCAACTGTTTATAAATTCTGGCAATATTTCGTTTTGAAATAAGAAGGTCAAGGTCTATTTCCGCCATATAGACAGGGTCGCGCAAATCGTAAGTTCTTGCAAGTTTAGGATGAACTTGTCCGAACCTGCCAAGTTGAATCTTCCCGCCAAGATTTATTGAAGCATATTCAAGAAATAAAGCGTCCTGCGCGGACTCCTTGTTATAAACCACACCTCGTATTCCGTAATTGTCGAGAAATTCTTCAATTATCCCTTTTAAATCAAAAATATCGTATTTTTCTTCTCGGTGCGCCCCCTGCCAGAATAATTCTTCTCTGCGCCCGGTCAGCGCGATTGCGACCTTGCGATATTCTTTTATAACATTGTTTTCTCTCTTAAAAACTTTTCCAATTTCAAATAACGCAACATCATAGTTTTTATGAGAAATGTTGTGCCGCAGAGAATCCAATAGACAGGGCAAAAGACTGGAGCGAAGGGCGTTCATATCGGAACTTAACGGATTGGCAAGCAAAACATAATTTTGATTTTCAACAAGTTTTGCCGAATTTTCTGAAATTAAGGTCTGTCCTTGTGCTTCATCAAGCCCGAGTCCGGCGAGTATCCGCCTTGCCTCGCTAATCTGGTCGTAAACTGAATCAAAGTTATTAAACCCGATAGCGCCTCGCGGCGGGGTTGATGGAATTTTATCCACACCGTAAAGCCGCGCCACCTCTTCAATCAGGTCTATCTCCCGTTTTAAATCAACTCGGAATGTCGGAATCTGAAAAGTAACTGAATCGTCTGGAATTTCTAATCCAACAGGTTTAGGTTTTGGAATCGGTTTCAAACTTAAGCGGCTTAAGTAAAATTCAATCTCTTCGGGTTTAAGTTGAAGTCCTAAAATCTCATTTACCTTTGAGAACCGCACTGTAATCCGTTTTGGCTCAACGGTAGCCGCGCGGGCGTCAACCTCTCCCTCGCATAATTTTCCGCCAGCCAGTTCAAGAATTAATTGAGCGCAACGGAGGCTTGCGTAATCACATCCATTAATATCCACGCCCCGTTCAAATCTGTAACTTGCGTCGGTGCGAAGCCCTAACGCCTTTGATGTTCTTCTTATATTTGTAGGGTTGAAATAGGCGCTTTCAATAAGTACATCAACGGTTTTGTCATTTATCTCGGTATTTAATCCCCCCATAACTCCTGCGAGCGCAATTCCTTTTTGAGGGTCGGCTATCAACAGCATATCACCTTTTAATATATGCTCTTTACCGTCAAGCGTAACAAATTTTTCGCCTTCTTTTGCCTTTCTAACAACTATTGTCGGCAACCCTTTTTCGTCACCGCAGATTAAATGATAATCAAAGGCGTGAAGCGGTTGACCAGTTTCAAGCATTACAAAGTTGGTAATATCAACGACGTTGTTTATAGGTCTGAAACCGACTTTTTCCAAAATATTCTTAAGCCAGTTCGGGCTTTCACCGATTTTAACTCCCCGCACAACCCTTGCGATGTATCTTGGACAAAGATCAGGAGAATCAAGCTTTACATCTACATACTTCTGAACAGGATTTTCAACATCAACCGCTAACTGCGCAATTGCAGGAACTTTTAATGGATTACCCGTTGCAGCGGAAATTTCGCGCGCTATTCCAATAAAACTGTTTAAATCCGGACGATTTGGAGTGATTTCAAGGTCATAAACATAGTCGGTCTCCGATTTTCCTAAATACTCCGCAAACGGTTTCCCAACAGGGGCATCTTCGGGCAATATTAATAGACCGCTTCCGTCGCCGGACAATCCGAGTTCTTCCGGCGAACACATCATTCCATAAGATTCAACCCCGCGGATTTTTCCAACTTTGATTTCCATTGCCGGCTTGTTTCCAGAAGACGGCAGTGTATAGCCGGGGAGAATAAGCGGAACTTTATCGCCAGGCTTAAAATTGGTCGCTCCGCAAACAATCTGACGCTCTTGTTTTCCGTCAAAAACGCGGCAGACGGTTAATTTATCTGCATTGGGATGTTTATCTTTTGTTATAACCTGCGCGATTACCACCCCTTCAAGTTCGCCGCCAACCTTTGTAATAGACTCTACTTCAAGCCCTAACATCGTCAACCGCTCGGCTAATTCTGGGGCTGACCAATCAAACTCAACGTAATTCTTTAACCAGTTTAGTGTGACTTTCATTGAAGTTAAAATGTTAAATTATTTTAAAATTGACGGAGGAATCTGATGTCGTTTTCGTAGAACAACCGTATATCGTTTATCCCGTATCTTATCATTGCAATCCGCTCAATCCCGAACCCAAACGCCCAGCCTGTCCATTCCTCCGGATTATATCCGACATTTTCAAAAACTTGCGGATGCACCATACCGCAGCCTGCGATTTCCAGCCATTCTTTGCCCATCTTTTTAGTAAGCGGGCTTGAAAAATCTATCTCAAAACTCGGTTCTGTATAACTGAAATAGTGCGGGCGAAATCTGATCTTTGTCTCCGCTCCCATCAACTCCTGAAAAACAAATTCTACCGTCCCTTTAAGGTCTCCAACGGTTACATTCTTATCCACATACAATCCTTCTACCTGATGAAATGTTGGATTATGAGTGGCGTCGGCATTGTCGCGACGGTAAACCCGTCCTGGCACAATTATGCGGATCGGCGGCTTCTGTTTTTCCATTACGCGGATCTGAACAGATGATGTATGCGTCCTCAATAATAGCGGATTTGAAGCATTCCCGACAGTTGCGATTTTTGACGGGTTTGCGTTCTCTGCGGCGATGTAAAATGTATCCTGCATATCGCGAGCCGGATGGTCAACCGGGGTGTTCAATGCGTCAAAACAATGATAATCATCTTCAACCTCCGGACCTTCAGCAACGGCAAAACCTATCTTTCTGAAGCTCTTTACTATGTCTTCTGTGACTTTAGTCAATGGATGAAACTTACCGAGTCTTCGCCTGCGACCGGGCAATGTGAAGTCTGTTGGATACTTCGGCAATGCAAGTTTAAGTTCAAGTTCAGACCTCTTCTCGGCATGGGCAGATTCTAATTCGGTTTTCACCGCATTGACCGCCTTGCCTGCCGCTGGACGCTCTTCCTTTGGCAAAGTCGCAAGCTGTTTCATCAGCGCGGTTATCTTTCCATTGGCGCCGATCCACTGGCTTTTTGCCTTTTCAAGGCTAGCTATATCTTCGGCTTTATTAAATTCTTCAAGCGCCGCAAGCCTTAACGCTTCAATATCTGTTACTAATGACATCTGGCTGTTACTCCAAATTATTGTTTTTACCCTACAAAACAAAATCCCTTATATTACAAATAACAAATTACACCGCTTTCTGGCAAATTTAACTTTGCGCCAGAGGCAGTGTAATATCACAAAGACTTTTAAAATCTATAAACCGCCTGAAATTTTTAAGCCTTAACCGCAGTAGATTTTGTCTTGAGCGATTGTTGAGCCAGTTTTACAAGCTCGTTAAAAGCGGAATTATCAGTGGCGGCAATTTCAGCAATCATTTTTCTGTTAAGCGTAACGCCTGCTGCTTTTAGTCCCTCAATAAACCTGCTGTATGTAATACCAGCGGCGCGGGCTGCTGCATTGATGCGAATCTGCCACAAATATCTGAATTCGCGTTTTCTCGCCTTTCTATCACGGAACGCATATTGCAAACCGTGGTCAATCGCGTCTGACGCATAACGGTAAAGTTTTGACCTGCGCAGCCGGAAGCCCTTGGCGGCGCTAATCATCTTCTTCCGACGTTTCCTTGAAGCTGGGGCGTTTGTTACACGCATATCATTCTCCTCTTATTAAATGTTTAGTGACTGAACGGCAAACTTTCCTTAATCCTGTGCTCATCGGTTGGATGAACAACAACCGGCGCATTCAAATGACGACGCCTCTTCGGATTCTTGCCCTGCAAAAGGTGACGTTTGCCGGTGTGCGAACAGAGAACCTTGCCCTTAGCGGTTATTTTAAACCGTTTCGCCACTGCCTTCTTTGTCTTTCTTGCTCTTGGACGACGCATATTTAATTCCAATTTTCTAATTCAATTTTAAAAAGAAACGAAAATCTATATTCAAATCAGAAATTTTGCAAGCATTATTTTAATCTATTTTGCCTGCGGTATCATTCCTGCCTTACGGGCGTAATTAAAAAGTCCGCCAGCATCAATTACCGGCTTGGCATCGCCAAGCGGTTTAAATTTATAAACCTTTCCGGTAGATTTGCAAGTAATTGTTGTATTTTCAAGGTCAACAGCAACAACATCGCCGGTTTTAAACAGCTCGCACAGTCTATCGTAAGACTCGCACGGATAGAGTTCGCCAGTCGCAATAGAATTTCTAAAAAATATTCGGGCAAAACTCTGCGCAATAATCACTTTGCAGCCCGCTGAACCGAGCGCAATTGGCGCGTGTTCCCGTGAACTGCCGCAGCCAAAATTCCTGCCTGCTATGATTATTGGATACTCGCTATCAAGCTGTCCCTCTTTAACATAGCGGATAGGATATTCAGTCTCCGGCAAACCGCATAGCGCGTAACTGCCTAACTTTTCATATTCTTCCGGTATTGTCGGAACAAGATTTAGATACTGCGCAGGAATTATCTGGTCAGTATCTATGTTGTCCTTAACCACATAAACCGGTCCTGTTATAACCGAAACCATAATAGATTATAATTAAAACATCATCTATTAATTATTTCAACAGTAATTATGATAAAAATCTGAATTTTGATTTTTATTTAAACCCCGTGAGCACCTATCAGCCTATATGATCAGCCTATATAAGACATCTGCAATTATTTATTAGGTAAAATCTCCCCTACCCAGCCTCTGCTACTTCCCCAGCGAACGCAAGGACCATCAACAACGGTCGGTTTTTCCCCTACAACCCGGCTGCCATCAACAAGGATTGACCAGTGGGATTTTACTCCTTGCGGAAATTCTTCTTTAAAATGGCATCCAGCAATTTCGCCGCCGCGCAAAATCGCCTGATAATCGCCCTCTGGCACGCCATCATACTTGTGCGTAAAAACCGAGTCTATCATTTTGAATCCCTCGCCAGAACACCAGATGCTTCGCCGTTGATTTGCTGTGAATTGACAAGATTGGAATGTAACATTTTTCAATTTACCGTTTAGTTCGGCAAGAAATTTGCCGTAAGGTTTTTCGCCGTTTTTCCAATTGCGGTCTTCAAACGAGCATCTAATCCATCGCGTGGCAAGAGCAGGATCGTCTGAGCCAAACGCGTGGACAACGCTTCCGTAAAAAGCGCAATCTTCATAAATAATTCCCGGTTTTGCGCTCCACGCGCTCCAGCTGCTGATGCCCCAGAAAGTACAGCGAACAAAACGGCTATAACCGCCGTCGCCGGAATCAGCCACCATTCCGCACCCGACGTTATTGATAAACTCGCATTCCTCAAAATAACCGTCGCGACAGACCGAGTCTTCGGCTTCAATGTCCAGACCGGCGCCCGGCGCCGATACAAACGGTTTGCCGTTATTCAATCCGTGTCCCGTATAATTAAACTTACATCGATAGGCTCTAATTCCCCTGCCTCCAATCCACGACAATCCCTGTCTTCCGTTATATTCAAAGAGAGAGTCAACCAATGTGTGCGGAGTTGGCGGATCACTCTCTTTTAGGTGATACCAACCAATCATTATACCATCCAGCGCGTTATGATGGCTATGAACCCGCTCTATGCGAACATCGGCGCAGTTGTGAATAAAAATCCCGCAGGCTGGCAGTTGTCGTCCTGTATCGCCATATTGTCCACCAATGATCAAACCGCCTAAATTTCCGTCCAGCTCTAAATCTTGAATATGAATGTTTTGGCTGTGGCTAATATTGATTATGTGCCCAACATAAGCGGCATATTTGTTGTCAACAAATGGCATCTTAGGGGGCTGGAAAGGTTCGCCGCTATCTTTATCAAACGAACCAAAACGGAGTCCCGAAGCAACACGCACTACCGCGCCATTTCCTTCAATCCGCAAAAACTTTACACCTTTAATCTGAAATATTGACTCCGCCTGATAATATGGATATTTCCCGTCGGTGTGATTTTGTCGTCCAACGATATAGACCCCTTTTGGAATAATCAAAGTGCCGCCGCCGGCTTCTTGAATAATAGAGGCGGCTTTTTGAAAAGCCTGAGTATCGTTTGCCTTGCCATTTCCTCTAGCTCCGCAATCAAAGCGTAAATCAACTCGTGGATAGTGCAAGAGTTGTTCGGAATTTGTTTTATCTTGTGAAGTATTAACCTGTTCTGCCGCGATTATTTTGCCTGTTATAGATAATAGGAATACTATAAAAATAAAAACCACGAGTCCTGTTATGAGAGGCAAATTCAGCGCCGTTGCCGTTCTCGGGGAAACTCCGCGCATTATCAATTTTTTCATAAGTGGATAAAAGATTTATTAATACTACAATTCCAAAACAATAGTGTCCAGATGGAGTATTAACATTTCAGGATTGCAATTAAAAAATTATAAAAGCCATTTGCCAATAAATAAGTAGATAGAGAGACAGAAAAGATATTAAGCCAGAATCATTAATTAGCTTATGGATAAATATAAATGTCTTACGCTGGGCACGTGAAAGGTTAAACCTTAACCCGGAGCAGGTAGAAGAAGAATCAAAAAAATTAGTTCGTAAACACTTTGCTATTATTACTGCAAAAGAATTGAAGGACTGGGAATCTGGCAAAGCAGAACCCGAGATGGAACATCTTGAAACGTTATCAGAAATTTATGTATGTCCTGTTGGCTGGTTTTTTCTGGATTCTCCGCCAAAAGAGGATTTACCGCTCAGTTTTAGAGGATTATCAAAACCTAAAGATAAATTAGAATCTCTTTCTCAACGCACACTGCGGCGTTTCATAGAACTTGCTCGCTGGACGGTTGAAATACTCCGCCAATCGGCTCATCTTCATTTGAGGTTAAAATTGCAAACCACCCCAGGTTGAAGATTGAAATTCCGAGGCTTGAAAAATTGTGTGGTGAAAAAATCCAGTTCAACGACCAGGCATATCCAGGATTCTGGCGTAGCGCGGCAGGTAAAAAATCGGCGGATTCACAAGTTGTCGCAGTCGCTTTATATATGAATTGTGTAGCTGTAACAGACGATTATGCTATAAAACTTGCTTGCGCTTTGGAAAATGCGCAATGTATCGGATGGGCGGAATTTGCAAGGGCTTCGGAATTAATTAAACCTCAACAACCTCTTTTAGATTTTGGAACAGACGGCGCAGATGCGTGAGATATCAAATTATTTTTTATTGTGGTTTTTAAAATATTGTTATCAAATTATCTTAATATGAAATCCCGTAATTTAAACAAGATAGCTCTTGCACTGCTGATTGCGCTGTATGCTGGCGTTCTTCTATCAGGCGCAATGGAACAGAAACCCAATATAATTTTTATCCTTGCCGATGACCTTGGTTATGGAGATGTGGGCTGTTTTAATCCTCAATCAAAGATTCCAACGCCAAATATTGACAAGCTTGCTAAGGAGGGAATCAGGTTTACAGACGCCCATTCAAGTTCGGCAGTATGCACGCCGACGCGTTATAGCATAATTACAGGCAGGTATAACTGGCGGTCTAAATTGCAACAAGGCGTGCTTGGCGGCTTGAGCCCGCGGCTGATTGAACAGGGCAGACTCACCGTGGCAGAGTTGTTGCGTAAAAACGGATATTACACCGCTTGCATCGGAAAATGGCATCTGGGAATGGACTGGAAAATACAAAAGGGAAAAGATGTGAATGTGTTCGGAGTTGAAAATCCTAATCAGGTTTGGAACGTGGATTATTCAAAAACAATTAAAAACGGACCAAACTCGGTTGGCTTTGATTATTATTTCGGTATAAGCGCCTCGCTTGATATGGTTCCTTACACGTTCATTGAAAATAACAGAGTTGTTGAAATACCGACTACTAATGTCTGTTTTCCGATGGTTTATGGAAAAGAGAATCCGACAACGAGAAAAGGTCCAGGGGCTGTCGGGTTTAATCCTGACGATGTTCTGCCAACGCTAACGAAAAAGGCTATTGATTTTATTCAAAAACGAAAACCATTTGCAGAGAAAGGCAAACCGTTCTTCCTCTATCTTGCCTTTGCCTCGCCGCATACTCCAATCGCGCCTCAAAAGCAGTGGCTCGGTAAAAGCGGGATTAATCCGTATTGCGATTTTGTAATGCAGACCGATGATGCCGTCGGACAGATAATTAAGGCGCTGGAAAATTCGGGGCTCTCATCCAATACAATAATCTTTTTTGCAAGCGATAATGGCTGCGCGCCTTTAGCCGACTTTCCAGCCCTTTTAGCAAAAGGGCATAATCCGAGCTATATATTTCGCGGAGCCAAAGCGGATATATTTGAGGGCGGGCATAGAATTCCATTAATTGTTAGATGGGAAGGGAAGATAAAACCGGGCTTACAATACAACCATACAGTTTGTCTTGTTGATTTTATGGCGACGTGCGCTGAGATTATCGGGGCAAAACTTCCTGATAATGCCGCTGAAGATAGCGTCAGTCTTGTTCCAGCATTTAACGGCAATCTTGAAAAACCGATCCACGAGGCAGTCGTTCATCATTCAGTAAATGGTTCTTTTGCAATTCGCCAGGGGAAATGGAAATTGATACTCTGTTCGGGGTCAGGCGGATGGAGTCAACCGCGTCCAAACAGCGCAGAGGCTAAAAAACTGCCGCTGGTTCAACTCTACGATTTAGAGAATGATATTGGCGAAACCAAAAATCTTTGCAATGAATATCCAGATGTTGTTAAGAAGTTGTCTATGTTGCTTGAATCTTATGTTGCCAATGGAAGAAGCACTCCGGGTAAACCGCAAAAAAACAACGGCGAAATAGATATCTGGAAATACTCTAAGAATTTCAAAGCGGAATAAAATCCACAGCGAGTCTCTCCGCATTCCATTCAATTAAAGCCACGCTTCTTTTAGAATGGAAATCGGGATAACCTGCGTAGCCGGGATTTAGGTAAAGTTTCCCTCCTTTATAGTATTGCGAGGCAGAGTGAGTGTGGCCAAAAATAACGATATGCGGGTTCTCAATAAAGATGATCTCTTCAATGTCGTATTTTTTTGAATTTAATTTATGAGTAACGAAGATTTTGAACTGTTCAATAATTTCTGTTCTGTATTTTGGGAACGAGAGGTCGTAATCATTGTTTCCGTTAACGGCAATGACCGGAGCAATCTTTTCTAAAGAATTGATTATATTTAACCCGCCGATATCGCCTGCGTGGATTATTCGGTGTACTCCGTCAAAGATTGAGTACAGCGCCGGGTCTAAATAACCGTGGGTATCAGAAATAACTCCAATCTTCACGAGCGCGCCTTTTCTGCTGATTCTTCTTCTGCCGGTTCATCTGCTTGCGCTGGCTCCTCTTCGGTTTCTTTTTCTTCTGAAGCCTGTTCAGCAATCTTCATAGAGCCTGCAAACAATCCTGTAAAAATGCCGCCGCTTAACAAAGTATTTTTAAAGAAAACCCATGTTGGAGGGTATCCGGGCAATCCTGTTGTCAATGCTTGAATCCAGCCAGAAAATGTTTTTGGATAGCCCGGGTCTGCTATCCAGGAAATTGTATTAGTGATTAAATAAAATAGTAACGCGCCAGCTATTCCGCCCCCGAGAAGAGTGATGAATGAGGCTTTTCTGCCGATTTTTTTCCCTGTGAAAATTATCAAGGCGTAAACCCCGTAAACGGCAAGCATATAAAGGCTAAACAACGAGGCGTTGTAATAAAACAGATTTAATATTATGTCGGTGATAAAAAATGTTGCCAAAGGCAGCCACCACGCCAGCGCGCCCGGGAAGTAAACCCCAGCGCAGAACGCAATCGCGTATGCCGCGCTAAAGTTTTCCGGTATGACGCCCGGAATGCGCGTCAACGCAAACACAATCATCAACGCAATGGCAAATGCCAGATGTCTGTTTTTATCGCTCTTTTCCACCATTGGATGCATTAAATCACACTGCAGACTATAATTATAATTTAAATAGTGTTTAATCAAATTAATTTTTAACAAACTGTTTAGAGATTGAATTACCGATAATTATTAAGCATGGACATAAGGATTCCATTCAAGTCCCGTAACTCCCTGCAGATCGTCTATTCCTTCCCGTAAAGTTCTTATTTTCATAAAGCGGCAATATCTTTCGACATCGCGCGTGTGGTCTCCGTAGAAAATGACCCTGTGCAAGCCGCTTGACCAGTTTGACAAAAACTTTTCAATGTTATCCACTTTTACCACAAGTTTGCTTCTGCAACCTCGTTCTACAAACGGGCTGTCAACCGCGTCGCCTGTGCTATAAAGCAGCAGGTCTGTTCCGATCAATCGCGCCATTGCGACTTTTTTACCTGTTGGAAGTTTAACCTGCAGCGATACGCCGCGATTGTCTTCAAGGTGCGTTCTCATCCGGTATGGAGAAGGTTTTGTCTGCGGGCCTTCCATCTGTGTTGCCGCGACACAATGGGCGTTGATAATAGTGTTATTTGAATAATCAAACATCGGGTCAACAACAAATCCTGTCCGTTTTACAAGATATGTAAAAATTAGTTGCGTCATTGTTGACTTCAAATCTGCCTCGCATACCCCAGCGAGAAGCGCGTTATTAAGTCTGACAAATCCAAGACAGGGATATCCCATTCCTTTATCAATCAAACCCATTCCAAGACAATTCATTGTGATTGCCTGCGCCTGATAATCCTTCAACAGGTTTTTCATCGCCACATACATCCTTGCGCCTTTGACGATCTCTTCTCTGGTCGGCTCAACTATCTTTTGCGCATCGTGAATCCAGCGCCGCGCATCTGTCTCCACTTCAAGTTCATCCGCGTTATTATAAGCCTTTTGCAAATCCGGAAGGTTCAATGAAATAATTTCTGTTCCAAATTTTTCTTTTATTGACGCGCAATATTTTGGATCGGCGTTGCCATTACTGACATGCAAAATCTTTGTCTCTCTCAATCTTTGAATTGCCCTGAACGGTCTAACCGCTTCAACAATATCTGAGAATCTACTGCTCGGCAAAATATCAACAAGTTTCCCCACTCTCTGCCAGGACGGAACCACGTGCCATTCATGCCCGCAATATGGCATCGTAAAAATCATCACAGGTTTATTCAGGTCAAACAAAGCTGAAATCAACCCGCCAGTCCCAAGCGTTAGGTGAAGCACTAAAATGCCGGTTGCGTCTCTGAATTTCTCCTTTGCACGAGCAAGTTCATTATCATTTGTAACAAGCCCCCCATCAATAAATTCAATATCTGACAACTCGTTATTTAATTTTGACAATTCTTTTTCATATCTCTCCACTTCTGATTTTAAATCCACCGACGACATTGGCCAGCCAGGGTGCGGTCTGCCGACATAAATCTTGCCGACTTTGATCTTGCTTTTAAGTTGCAACAGATTCAACGCGTCGTCGTCGCGAATTGTTTTAGCAAAACTGTAAAACGCAGAGCTTGCAAGAACGCCAGCGGTTGCAAATAGAAATTGCCTTCTTGAAAGCGCAATTGAACAATTGGCAGAACAGGTAGAGATATTTTTTGATGTATTCATAAGCCGGTGTTTTATTTATGAAAAATAAAAACACTTTTACTAATGAATAGCAAGCAAAAACCTCTGTTTTATTGTTCCTGAGGCTGCGCGGGGGTTACTATCCTGTAAAACCCCGGATTGTTTTTATTGATAATATTGGTAATCGTGATGAGGTTAATGTTTGTCTTTGCAACCCAGTCAAATATGCTTGTCCAGGAGTTGCCAAATAATCTGTCAGTATATTGAACGCTGTATGTTCTGTTTGAAACCGCTGTGAACTGAATCTTGATGTAATTGTTGTCAATAATTGAATTAACCTTTAGAGAACTTGACGGATCAAGCGGATTGGTGCCCGCAATATATTCCGCTAAATTGCTCATTCCATCGCCATCAGAATCAATAGCCGCGTCGTTAACAGAATTAGTATCAAATCCATAACTGACTTCCCAGACATCTGGCATTCCATCGTTATCGCTGTCATTCAACATCGTTACAGCCGCCTGCTGGCTTGCAAGTCCAGCAGGTCTTGATGGATTTGAAATAATTACCTGATAATTCGCGTTAGTTTGAACGTTTGTAATTGTGAAAAACGATTTATAACTCATTAGAACATTCGTTACCAGATAAGTAGACCCGCGTCTCCAGCGGTATGTTATCGGCAGTGTGGCTGTGTTGGTTATTTCAACGCTCAACGTGGCGTTTCCGCCTTTAGGAACTGCGGTTGCAAGCGGTTGCTGGATGATTGCAGGGTCAATTAAAATAACAAGTTGCGCTGGATCGCTTTCAACCGTGCCTGCGTCATCGGTGACAAGAACCGTGTATGTCCCGCCATCTTTTAATTGAACATTTGACAATGTTAGTGTGTCTGATGTTGCGCCGGGTATATCCGAGCCGTTGAACCGCCATTGATAGCGCAACAGAGTCAGACTTTGCGCAACGACTTTAAATACCACATTTGAACCGGGCTTAGTTGACACACTCTGCGGCTGCTGAACAATCGTTGGAAGTTTAATAACCGACAACCTTACAGGCGCGCTTTCAGTTGAACCGATAGAATTAAAAGCAACTAATGTATAAAGACCGTCATTTGTATAGGTTACTTTCGGAATTATTAGAATGTTATTAGTGGCACCGGGCAAATTGTCGCCGTTAAATTTCCACTGGTAGTAGATCGGCGTGTCTCCGGTAACTGTGGCAGATAAAATCACAGGGCTATACTCATATACTGTTTTATCGCCTGTCAGCGATTGAACCACAGGCGCTGCGCCGGCAATAGAACCGTTTGACGGGTTTGGCGCCGCGGCATACCAGTTTGATGGATCGTTTCCAAACGCAAGTTTATCTTTCCTGTGCAATGAAGCGCCTAAACCTGCGGCGGCAATAGGCCATGGCGATTTGTTGTTATACTGGACTTCATCAACAACCACATAAACAGGACCTTTTTCAGTCGGCGTGTCCGGCATCTCAATTGATATAGTCTCGCCATTGTCCTGCAAATTGCCGCTGTATTGATAGATCGGAATTTCCTGCGGAATATTGTATTTTTGTCTGAATGTTGATGGGTCAGAATTTACAACAAGAACTATCCCTCTTGGAGGAATAATAGTCCCGGCTGGGAAATAGAATCCAATCCCGTTTATTCTCCAGACATCTTGCGGATTATCAGGTTTGAATAAAGGAACATCGCTATCGGTTATATTTTCAATTTTTACGAATTCATCCATTCCACTCGGACTGTTATAGTTTATCTCTGATATAATTAGAGGTCCGACGCGCGGTCCGGAATTTTCACCATTCAAGGTAGTTGATTTTTGAAGAATAAACTGTTCTTTCCCGGTGCTATCAACATATCTGCCAAAGGAAATATCGGGCAATGCCGCGCCAAATTCAAACCCGTGACTGTAACCTGTCAAAACATCCGATACAGCGGAAAATATCCATACGGCATCGCCAGAATAACCGAGCCCGAACGGATTTAGAGAACCATCTCCACCGTTATAATTGGTCTCGTAAAATACAACATAGCCGCCTGCCGGGACAATTGTGCCTTGCGGAATTCTATATTTTTTGGGCTCATAAGGATCATCGGTTAAAAACCAGCCGCTTATATCAACATTGGTTTCAGAGCCGTTGTAAATTTCAATCGCATCCATCATCGGCGCCACCGCGCGGGACAATACTTCATTAACATAAATTTTAGGCGGCTGCGGCTGATACGGCATTATGCCGTCTAACAACCCGACTTTCCACTGGCTTTTTGAACTCCAGTTAACATCGCCCAACAGATTGTTATTAGAATTGGCTACAATGGCAAAACCTTGCCCGTCTGTTAATGGATACCAATCATTATAAGTAAATTCTTGAATCAACTCCCCGAGCGCCCCTTCAAGTCTAATTCGTTCGCCATCGTTGCTCAAAGTGCCGACATACTCTCCCACATATTTAGGCATAGGCGCGTTGTCGCCCATTTTATATCTGTAGAAGGTTTCAAACGCATTAGTGCTTTTAACGACAAAGATTCGTTCTCCGGGGTTTAATGTCACCTGCGGAAATACAAATGTAATTCCAGCAGTAAATTTTATACCTTCAAGATTAAGCTGGCTGTTGCCAGCATTCATCAAAACAATATATTCGTAATCATCAATGTCGTTTGTTGTGAGCGGAGGTCTTGACGGATTATACATAATTTCAACTATCCGCAATGGGATCGGGGTTGACTCAACGAACGGCGCTTCATTTAAAGCGCTCCAGTTTGTGCCGGATAACACCCTTGCCCTGACCAGTTGACTTGAAGTTAACCTTACCGGTCCTGTGTATGGAATTGCCTGCGGCGAGAGCGCTCCGCCGGGCAATCGCGGGTCTGCTCCGTTTGTTGTGTAGTAAATCTGTCCCGCTGGGGCTGTTATTGAAAGCATCATATAGCCTGAAAATCTTGCCCCTTGAATACTAAATGAAGGAGCGTCAACATTTGGATACAACCCGGCATTCTTGAGTTGCTGTATAACAAGCGCGGTTCTATTTGGGAAGAACTGGGTTAATAATCTGTTTTTCTCTGTCACCCATTCAACATCTCTTGTGTAAGGTTGAGTTGTTCTTACGACATCTCCCCAGCGCGCCGATTCGCAGACAATCGCCCTGTCAATTGTATCGCAAAGTTTTAAGAATCTCGGTATCGTCTGGTTTGTAGTAAGCGGTCCGTTGTTGAAGAAGAACTTTTGCGCTCTGTCAGCGAATAACATTCGCCATTCTGGATTCTGTTTTAACTGGTAATAAAGTTTTGCTGGAGAGACGGCTTCTCTTGATTCTGTTCCGACGGTTGTTCTATCCTCTGGCACCCAGGGCGGCAATTCAAGAGTGTATTCCGCGTCCCAAACAAGAAATATGAATCTGCCATCCGGCGAGCGGCGTCTTACCGCGTTCCAGTTTTGCCAAGGCCAGTCAACAGTGCAGGTGTAAAAGTTCAACATCATATAATCTGCAAGGTTTGTTACATCTAAATATTTTTGAATAGCGGCATATTGCTCTGGGGTTGTGAGTCCGGCGTTTGCGATGTTGAACATTGTATCCCATGCTAATCTGTCTCCGTCGGCAACCTTGGGCTGAGTAGGTGTGCTTAATTCGCTAAAAATAGCGTCGTATTCATCTTTATTTCCGCCTAAATAGGAAGCAGCAAATGAGGCATCGGTTCGTTCAGTCGGGTTATACATTCCCCAGTATAGACCATTTATATAAAGATGGACAAACCGACCGTGAGCGGATAATGAGCCCATTTCAAGCTGGCTTTCACGGGTGAACTGGTCTCTGACGTAAATGGCGTGCGTCCGTTCGGCGCCATCGGCATTTTGGTTATTCAACGGACCTGAATTATCTGTCCTGACCCACGACATATTGAAAATCGGACGGAACTGTATGGCGTCAAATTTATCAACCTCGCTATCCTCAAAGAATTTATAATTAAATTTTTTCGGACCGTAACGGTCTCTGAAAACAACGCGCAAACCTTTCTTTGGCGTCATCGTTCTGCTTGCGCCGCCTGCGATTCTTACGCCGCAGTTAACACTCAAATCCCCCTTTGAACCATCAGGATAAAACATCTCCATTGAAGCGGCTCGTTCGGAAGTTACACCTGACCAAGAGGGATTTGAATATATGCCTTGCGGACCGAAAAATTCGTCTGGGTTAACCGTAATGCAGACGACAGGCAATGATTTCAGATCGTTCGTGATAGTATTGCGATAAGGAACATTAGTTACCACGCGCGGGTCCATTGCGTAATCTGCGGCTGAACTGCCCCACGTTGTTGGAAAACCTGCGCCTGTCTGGTTGATAACATCCCGCAAGAAAATATAAGTGTGCGTATCAATATTAGAAGGTTTCCATCCGGGCTTGAACGCTGCCGCTCTGACAATCATTGTCCTGTCAATCGGTATGGGACCGGAATAGATAAATCCGTTTGTCTCCGATGGAGCAGTGCCGTTTAATGTGTAGCGGATAACCGCGCCTGGGGTCTTGCAACTAATTGTTAATTCAAAGTTAGTCTCATAAAATCCGCGATTGTGACTGAATTTTGTGTCATCAACATAGCCTATCACGCCGGGGTCGTTTGCATATCCCGGTGTCGGATGCCCGAAATAGCGCGCGCCCAATCCGATGATTTCATCGGCTTCAAGTTCAGCAGAGAGCAGAAAATCAGGGTCTGTAGTTGAAGAATTTAATGCTTGAATTGCAAGGACATTGCCCCCGCTTTGCAACAGGTCAAGATATGGCGTTAAATCTATTTCTTCAATATTGTAAGCAAGCGAATCGTCTCTATCTGTTAAGGAGGTTGAATTCCAGCCAGCATTTTGAGGCGCGTTGCGTCTGGCAACTTCAACGCCGTTCAAATACGCTATGAATCCGTCGTCATATCTTACACGCATTATTAATGTGTCAAATATTGAAGAATCAGATAGATTAAACGAATACCTTACATAGAGGCTGCTTTTGCCTGACATTGCAGTTTTAACATCTGTGTTGGCAAAACCGCGCAACCCTTTAAGCGTAACGCCGCTGCTGAGTTTCTTTACCTCTTCGGTAGAAAGAGCCCGCGTCCACAGGGCAACTTCATCCATTTGACCCCGTGTAAACTCGCCGCTGGCGCCCGGGTCTCCGCCCCAGTAGAGAGGATTAGATTCAATATCTCCGCCGGCAAAATTCGCCGACACTACCTTGCCATTGACATAATAGGTCAAAGAGTTAGAACTTTTCACAACGCAAAGATGAAGCCATTCGCCATTTGGTATTGTATAATACATAAAACCGATATCGGCGCCGCGATAATACTCAAATCGCGAAGGGGTAAATTTGATAAATTGGAGCGGCGATTGAACTCCGCCGGAGCGGTTTCCAAAAATCACGCCAACGCTACTAGGAACAGCAATCTGTTTCCACCAGAAAGACCAGGTAAAATTGCTTGTATATTGCGAGAGTCTGGGAATGGTCCCTGCGGAGACATAGCTTGAAGTGCCGTTAAAATCAAGCACATATCCGCGGTCTGGGTCGTAAACCCAAGATGCGCCGTTTATCGTTCCATTAGCGCCGCCGGCAATGTTTGTAGTAACAGTTCCGCTGCCTTCATCAACAGGCCAGTATCCATAAAGGTTTGTCTGCGCTATCTCCGATAACCTGCTGAATCCAAACCCAGACCGTCCAGAAAACCAACCAGAATCGTTAAAATCAACCGATGTCCAGTTAGTGCCTAATGAACCATCTGATGGGACAAAATATTTTGCTGTCATCCCGTTGGTAACAAGCATAGTCGGCCGCACCTCTCTGCCATCGCCAAAAGAAATGTCGTTATACTGCTGCGGAAATGTTGGGTAAAACTCTGTGGCTATGGAGAGGTCGGGTCTGATTAACGCCAGATACTCGCCGTTGCCGCTGAGTTGAAAACTGGTGTGCAACGGGGTCCCCGCAACTACCCTGTTTTTTCCCGACGCAAACACAACAAGAAAACCGTTTGGCGGCAAGTTAGTAGACGGGAATCTCCATTTGGTAAGATTGTTCGTGTTATCTGTCAGATACCAGCCTTCAAGGTTAACATTGGTAAAGCTGACGTTATGCAATTCTATCCAGTCGGGATAATCGCCATCCTCGTCGGCTAACGTTTTAGTGTTTAGCGCCATAAATTCGCTAATCACTACATCAGCAGAATAGAGAGAATGAGTTATTGGAAAAATGAATAGCGCCGTTGCTATCCCTACCCACTTAAAAGCCTGCGATAATTTGTTTTTCATATCAGTTATTTGCAGGGTTACATCAATTGAAAATAAGATACACAATTTATTCTCAAATACCAGCACAAATTGAATAAGAAAATTATCCCCTGAACCTTGAGAATTACGGGGAAAATTTTAAGCAATAATCCCTCAACTATAAATTGGTTGAGAATTATTAAATGCATACACTTAAACACCGATCTATTTCATTTACTTTTAAGATTAAGCGCTTAGTCCAATGCTCAGTGTTTGGAATTCAAACAATCCCGATATTTTATTCAGTTAAACTTTGCGCTTCGTATCAAGACATTCTCTGACAAACCGCACAAGGGTATGCAGTGAAAAGGGCTTTTGAAGATAAAACTTGTTCGTGGTCTGTTCAATATCTTCTCCAATTATCTCAGGGCTATATCCGCTTATGAAAATTACTTTTATTTCTGGATTTTCTGAAAGAATAATATCGGCAAGCTCTTTTCCCGATATCCTTTCGGGCATTATAAGGTCTGTAATGAGCATATTGAGATTGCCTTTTTGTCTTTTAAAGATTCCAAGCGCTTCAACCCCGTTTGCGGCTTGCAAAATATTATATCCATATTGGGTAAGGATGTTGCAGATAAGGTCTCTTACAGGACCTTCATCTTCAACAACGAGGATTGTTTCATTTCCATTAAGAATCCTTGTTGGTTCTTCCATAATCTCATCGGGTTGTTTTACATCGCTGTAAGCCGGCAAATAGACGCAAAATTCCGAACCTTTTCCGGGTTTGCTATAAACTTCAATCCAGCCTTCGTGCTGTTTAACGATTCCGTAAACTGTGGCAAGTCCGAGCCCGGTTCCTTTTCCAACCTCTTTTGTTGTAAAGAATGGCTCAAACAGATGACTCATCACCGCTTCGTCCATCCCGATCCCTGTGTCTTTCACTGAAAGGCATATAAACTTTCCGATCCTCGCCTGCGGCTGACGGTGAACGTAACTTGCGTCTATGTTTACCTCTTTTAATGAGATAATGAGGTCTCCTCCGTGCGGCATAGCGTCTTTTGCGTTAATAGCAAGGTTCATTATCACCTGTTCAATCATCCCCGGGTCAGCCCAGACCGGCGGCAATCCCTCTTCAAAAACAATTCGCTCATTAATCGTCTCTCCCAAAAGCCGTTTCATCATTCTGGTAATGTTTGTAACCAATTCTGATAAATCAACGAATTTTGGCTGCAAAACCTGGCGTCTGCTGAATGTTAAAAGTTGACGGGTAAGGTTTGACCCTCTTTCCGCAGCCATTGCGACCTGTTGCAACGATTCAATCTGTTTCGGGGCAAACCGGTCTTTCATCATCAGCAACATACTTATATGCCCCTGAATGATTGTTAAAATATTGTTAAAATCGTGCGCCACGCCAGCGGCAATCTGACCGACGCATTCCATCTTTTGAGATTGTCGCAACTGCACTTCTAACTTTTGCCGGTCGGTGATATCAGAACCATAACAATGAACGATGTTGTTCTGGACGATTGGGAAGAACGACCACGAGATTGTTCTTTCTCCAATTCTGGCTTCCATTCTCAACCAGCTCTGGCCTGTGGCAAGACAATGACGGACAATTTCGGGCGTTTGTTGCGGAAGAATTTCGGATGGATCGTTTTTGTTCAAACTCTTCGCCATCTGCATTGCCGCCTCGTTGAAATAAGTTATCTTGCCTTTGCTATCAAGTTCAAACACTGTGTAGGGATTAAAGCGCGGAAAATTCGCCAGTCTCTGCATCTGCTCCATAATCTGTTTGTGCTGTGTGGTATCCGAAATCAAGAAAATCATACCTATTAACTTTGACTGGCTTGAATCAAACATCGGCGCGCACCAGAGTGTGGTTGAAATCGCTCTCCCATCTTTTGTATTAAGGTCTCTCTCTTTGCAATAAAATAACGAGTCAATGGAAGAAGAAGCGTTGTAGAAACTTTCCGGAATTTCTTTTGCGAGTTCAACTGGCACTTCTTTACCAAGAATTTCATACGACGCCCATCCAAGAATCCGCTCCGCAGCTTGATTCCAGACCTGAACAACTCCGTCCATATCAAAAACCACAATCCCAAGCGGCGAAGCGTCTATTAAGGTTTCAAGGGTAATGTTTGTTTTTCTCAGTCGTTCTTCAATCTCTTTCCGGGCTGAAATATCAATCATAAACCCGCGCAATTTAACCGGGCGTCCTTCTTCTCTTACAACGTGGACTACGTCGTGAATCCAGACTGTTCTGCCGTCTGCGGCGATCATCCGGTATTCAGATTCATAATTGTCCAGTTTTTCTGCCGAGTTCAGACTATAACTGATAACATATTTTCTATCCTCCGGATGAATATGATTTTCCCAGAACTCCGGCGTGAGCCAGAGGTTAACCGGATATCCTAAAATCCGCTCCGCCTGTTTGCCGATATACAACAATCGTTTATTAACAAAGTCCGATTCCCAAGGTATTATGTTTACAGATTCAACTATCTGTTTTAATCTCTCGCGATTGCGTTCTAACTCTTCCTGCAGTTTTTTCTCTTCTGAAATATCGCGAGATATCCCCATCATTCCAACTATCTTGCCGCTGGCGTCTTTTAACAAAGAGGCTGAGAGAACCGACGGAAATTTTTCACCGTTTTTCTTCACATTGATTATTTCTCTAACGCAGTAGCCTTGGTTTAATAAAATCTGGTTTATTTCAAGTCCAACCGAAGGGTCTGCGTAAAGAATATCAACTGATTTTCCAATAACCTCTTCTTTTTTATATCCAAACGTCTTTTCCGCAGCCTGATTAAATTCAATGATGTTCCTGTTAATGTCTGCGGCGATTATCATATCAAGCGAACTATTGATAATCGCGGCGGCATACTTTCTTGAAAATTCCAGCGCCTCTAATGACTTAACCTTTTCAGTAATATCGCGCGAAACAAGAACTGCCTTTGAAGGCTTTCCTTCTTGGTCAAAAATCCAGTCGCCGCTCAATTCAAGCTGCCGCCATTCTCCATTTTTGTGTCTGAATCTGAATGTAACCAAACTCCCTTTTTTTTCTTTTAGGGCATCTTTTAATTTTGCAACTACCAGAGCGCGGTCTTCTGGATGAATAAGATTGAGCGGGTTTTTTCCAATTAATTCTAATGGAGAATAGCCGAGCCCTGTTCCTAAAGGTTTGTTGATTTTAATAATTGTTCCATCAGGAAGCATCTCGCAGACAAGGTCGCGGGTATTTTCGGATAGCAATCGTTTTACAATCCTGCTTTCGCGAAGCGCGCTTCTGATTTTATTGGTTTCAAGTTGCGCATTTCGCGCCTCCATCTGATATTTGCGCAATTTTATGGCTTTAAGAATCGCAGCAGCGAGTCTGCGGAGTTGAGACAGCAATACATAATCGTCGGCGCCCTCTTTCATTGCCGCAAAAGCGGCGGTCTCGTCCTTCTCTTCGGCAAGCACAATTACTGGAGTTTGCGGAACATTGTAAGATATCTCCCGGCACAAATCGATCGCTTCAGAAACGCTATCGGTAAGATTTATTAACACTACATCGTATTTCTCCTTTTCAATCATTGAAACGACGAATTGAGAAAAATCGCATCTTTCAATCGCGCACGATATACCCTCGGCGAATAACTGTTTTTCAAGCGTCGCTATAAAATTCCACCGATTCTGTACTAACAATGCCCTTATTTTATGTTCCATAATAATCCGTCCTGTGATTGTTCATATTCAGGCTTGCGTCCTATCAAGCCCGCTGGATATTAATAAATCCAACACTTTCCCTATCAGCGAAAAATTCAAACGGTATAATTGGAGATAGATTATCTAAAAAAACAACGTTTTAGTCTATAAAAAATCTGCAATTTTTTGTTGTTTTTTGAATTATTAGAACGAGCGAATTCTGAACTTAAGCCGCGAGCGGCTGATTACAATGTTTTTAAGCAGAAAATTTCAATAAGATCAAATTACTTTTTTAATTTTAGGCAGCAGCGCTGGGCTGCAAGCGATCATAAAATAACTGTGGTCGTTTGAGATTGGTTTATGGATGAAAACGCCGCCTGCGCTCTGAACCATTAGACCGCCGGCGGCAATATCCCAGAGTCTGACGCCGCGTTCCACATAAGCATCCATTCTACCTCCTGCAACATAGGCTAATGATAAAGCGGCTGCCCCCATAATCCGAACCTTTCTTACTCTGCCAACAAGTCTTTGAAATGCAGGCAACATTGTCCTTAACATCCCTTTTGTCTTTGAGAAACCTATCGCGAGAATGGATTCCTGCAACTTATCGCGTCCGCTCACTGTTACTGTTCTGCCATTGACACGGGTTTTATCGCCGGCAATAGCCGTCCACATCTCATCTGTGAACGGGTCATAAATAACGCCGAGCGTTGTTATATATCCATCTTCATAGACAGAATCATTTTTTTCAGATGTTTTTTCTTGCAGCGCTATAGAGACGCAGGCGTGAGGAATTCCGTGGAAATAGTTCACCGTGCCATCAATCGGGTCAACGATCCAGCGCAATTCACTATCAATATCCCCCATTTCTCCCTCTTCGCCAAGGATCGGGATTTGCGGAAATTTCTTCTGTAATCTGGTCTCAATCAGTCTCTGGCATTCCTTATCAAGCGCAAGTTTAACATCGTGTTGTCGCGCCTCGTCAACTATCTTTGAGCGATTTGCGTTTTTTTTCATTAAATACCCGACGTCATACGCAACCGCCACAGCGGCGTTTAACGCAGTTCTGAGTTCGTTCTTTTTCATCTTAATTCCTTTCATCACGCAAACAGAGCGCGGATTACAAAACTCAATCTGTCTAAAACTAATTTATTGCTCAAGAGCAGAGAGCGCGGCGGAAAGTTTTTTCACTTTTTCCTCGCACTCGTCCCGTTTGATTTTAACCTTCTCCACCTCAGCAGGAGGCGCGTTCTGGATAAAACCTTTATTTTGCAATTTATGCTCAACCCGCTCAAGGTCCTGTTTTGCCTTTTGCAGTTCTTTTTCCAGTCGCGCTTTTTCTGCCTGAACGTCAATTAGCCCGGCAAGCGGCATAAATAATTCGCCTAAAGGAGAGTGAGCGGATGGTGTGCCTTTTGGCGGCTGGTAGTTGCCGTCTATTATAAATTCCTCCGCGTTTAACAATACCCGCATAACAGCAGGCTCAATGCTTTGTTTGTCTTCTGATGGTTTAAAATAATATTTTATCTTTTTGTTTGTCGGTATGTTATATTCGCGGCGGAGATTTCTCCCCTGTCTGACTAATTCGTATCTGGCTTCGGCAAGTTGCTCGTCGCTCTGGTCAAGACCGTAAAACTCTTTAAAATCATCGTCAAACGGTTTAGGCCAGCGGGCATACATAATAGTTGAACCGCCTTGCATTTGCGGCAAATCATTATTGAAGCCCATCCCCTGCCATAACTCTTCCGTGATAAATGGCAGGAATGGATGGAAGAGCCTCAATGTGTTGCCGAGAACAAAATCAATCACCGCGAGGGTGTTTGCCTTTTTGGCAGCGTCATTGCCCTGCAAAACAGCTTTGCTGGCTTCAATATACCAGTCGCAATATTCGCTCCAGAAAAACCGATACAACACCTGTGTGGCTTCGTTAAAGTGATAAGTTTCTAAAGCTTCAGTAACCTCTCTGATAGCGCGGTCTAAGCGGAGCAAAATCCATTTATCATCGTTGCTTAATAAAGACGGTTCAATTTCACCTTCAAATTCGCCTCCCTGCATCTGGCGGAATCTGCAAGCGTTCCAGAGTTTATTGCAGAAATTGCGTCCGAGTTCAACGTGCTGTTCATCGTATAGAAGGTCTTGACCTTGCGGCGCCGAGCGCATAATGCCAAATCTCAATGCATCAGCCCCGTATTTTGAGATCAATTCTAAAGGATCGGGAGAATTGCCCAGACTCTTTGACATCTTTCTGCCCAATTTATCGCGGATTATCCCGGTAAAATAGACATTGTGAAACGGCTTTTCTCCCATAAATTCGTAACCTGCCATAATCATTCTTGCCACCCAGAAGAATATTATGTCAGGTCCGGTAACAAGGTCTGTTGTTGGGTAAAACTTCTTTAAAGTTGGCGTTGGTTCAGGCCAGCCCATTGTAGCGAATGGCCAGAGCCAGGAACTAAACCAGGTGTCAAGAACATCTGGGTCTTGCTCCCAATTTTCAGGGTCAGGCGGCGGAGTAACATCAACCCATATTTCAAGGCTCGCTTTTGAATTTTGATCACGACCGTTTCCGTCGCTGTTTTGCGATTCATTCTTCTTTCTATACCAGACCGGTATTCTATGTCCCCACCATAACTGACGCGAAATACACCAGTCTTTTAAATTCTTCATCCAGTGGGTATAGGTTTTTACCCAACGTTCTGGATAAAACTTGATCTTCCCGTCTTCAACCGCCGCTGTGGCTTTTTCAACCGACGGATATTTTAAAAACCACTGTTCGCTCAAGTATGGTTCAATCGGCACATTGCTCCGTTCGCTGAATCCAACATTATGCGTATAATCTTCAACCTTTATCAGGTATCCCTGTTCTTTTAAATCCTCAACAACCGCCTCGCGAGCCTCCATTCTATCCAGCCCCTGATAATCCTCGCCGGCTTCGGCAGTCATTGAACCGTCAGGCGCAATTACAATCGTGAAAGGAAGATTGTGTCTTATAGCCATTTCATAGTCTGCCGGGTCGTGCGCCGGTGTAACTTTTACGCAGCCTGTTCCAAATTCAGGGTCAACCAGTTCATCCGCTATTACCGGAATAGGCTTGTTTTTTAATGGCAGCAAAACTTTTCTTCCAACTATCTTTTTATAGCGGGTGTCTTTTGGATTTACCGCAACCGCTTCATCGCCGAGCATAGTTTCGGGTCGCGTTGTTGCGACGACAACAAATTCGTCCGTCGATACATTGCCCTTCGCGTCGATGAGCGGATATTTAATATGCCAGAGGTGTCCGTTGACAGGCTTCATTATAACCTCTTCATCAGACAACGCAGTGCGGGCGGTCGGGTCCCAATTAACCATCTTTTTTCCGCGATAAATCAGTCCTTTGCGGTAAAGTTCAACAAACACCTTCTGAACGCAGAGAGAATAATGAGGGTCCATTGTGAAGCGCTCTCTATCCCAATCGCAAGAGCAGCCTAACTTTTTGAGCTGGGTAATAATAATTCCGCCGTGCTTTTCTTTCCATTCCCAGACTTTTTGAAGGAACTTCTCCCTGCCAAGTTCATCGCGATGTTTAATAATCCCCTGCTTTCGCAGGTTTTTTTCAACCACCGTCTGGGTTGCAATTCCAGCGTGGTCTGTTCCCGGCAACCAGAGCACTTCCAAACCCCGCATACGCGACCAGCGCGCCAGAATATCCTGAATTGTGTTGTTAAGAACGTGTCCAAGCGTTAATACGCCGGTAACATTAGGCGGCGGAATCACGATTGAATACGATGGCTTTGGAGAATCAGGATTTGCAGAGAAAAACTTCTTCTCCAGCCAGTATTTATACCACTTTTCTTCAACCTGCGACGGTTCGTATGCCTTTGGAATCTCGCTCATAAATTTAAATAATAAATAACTGGACAATATATAATAAAAGAGAATTTATAAAAAAAATCCCTTTTCTAATCAAGAAAATGAATACCGTATCGGTTGCCTGCGCCGAATTATCAGAATGATCGGCGGCGCCGTTTGCTCGGCAAGCGGTAAAAGAGAACGTCTTGAACTACTCTCCTCTCGCCGACCAAGGCAATCCGTCTCGCATTCTCCTTCATATCTAATCTAAAACCGTTTTTTAAAATACTGCTCCTCCGGGTCGCTTATTGTTTTTCTGTATGGTTATTATTTTTGAGCAAGGCGTATTCCATACTATCTATAAGCGCCTGCATACTTGCCTCTATGATATTAGTGCTGACGCCGACCGTTCCCCATTCATTAACGCCATCAGAACTTTCAACAAGAACACGCGTTTTAGCCGCAGTGCCCGCAAGTCCTTCAAGGATTCTTACTTTATAATCGGTAAGTCGCACTTTTTCCAGTTCAGGGAAGAAACATTGCAACGCAAGCCGCAAAGCCCCATCAAGGGCGTTCACCGGACCGTCTCCTTCAGCCACAGTATGGGCAATCTTCTCGCCAACTTTAACTTTAATAGTAGCCTCGCATATTGAATCCTCACCGGTTCTGCGAATAGAAACGTGATAGGCTTCAATTGAAAACGGCAACTCTTTTTTATAGAGAATGCGACGGATCAACAACGCTAAAGAAGCCTCGGCGGCTTCAAATTCATAGCCCTCGTGTTCAAGGGATTTTATCTGCGCAAGAATTTTCTTTAATTCCGGCGTATCAGGCGAAATCTGAAACCCAAGCTCCTGCGCTTTGTAAAGAATGTTCCCCTTTCCGGAAAGGTCGCTCACGAGTATTCGCCTTGAATTTCCGACAACCTCTGGGTCAATGTGTTCAAATGTGCGCGGGTTTTTCAAAACAGCGTCCACGTGCATTCCACCTTTATGCGCAAAAGCGGCGGCGCCAACCCAGGGCTGACGCTGGTCGTGCCGCAGATTAGCCACTTCATCAATAAATTGAGATAAATCTTTCAATCCCCTTAAATTCTCCCGGTTGATGCATTCAACATTCATCTTGAAAACCAGATTTGGAATAACGCTGGTCAGATTGCAATTGCCGGTTCTTTCGCCGTAGCCATTGATTGTCCCCTGAACGTGAGTGGCGCCAGCTTCAACAGCGGCAAGCGCGTTAGCAACAGCAAGTCCGATATCGTTGTGGGTGTGAATTCCGATTGGAATCTTCAGTTTTTTCCGCGCCTCAGCAGTTATTTTATAAACCTCGGATGGGAGTGAGCCGCCGTTTGTGTCGCAAAGCACAACCACATCTGCGCCGGCTGCCTCCGCCGCAAGCCAGGTTTCCATCGCATATTCTGGATTGTCTTTATAACCGTCAAATGAATGTTCTCCATCGTAAACAACAAAAAGCCCGTGGTCTTTTAAATACTTAACAGTATCGGCAATCATTGCCAGATTTTCATCGGCGGTAGTTTTTAAAACCTGCTGGACGTGAAGCAGCCATGTCTTGCCAAAAATCGTTACCACAGGCGCCCCGGAATCTATGAGCAACCGCACCTGCTGGTCTTGGTCAACCGGAATCCCCTTGCGTCGGGTTGAACCAAACGCCGCAATCTTTGCGTTCTTATATTTGCGTGTCTTAGCAATCTGGAAAAATTCAATGTCCTTCGGATTTGAGCCAGGCCAGCCCCCCTCAATATAGTGAATGCCAAATGAATCCAGTTTGTCGGCTATCCGCAATTTGTCGGAGACCGATAAATTTAAACTTTCACCCTGCGTTCCATCCCGCAAGGTCGTATCATATATCTCAACACGCGGTTTCATTTTCTTACAAAAACTATCTCAACTCTTATACCATTTTGACCGATTATGCAAATTTGATTTTCTTGAATTAGACCGGTTTCTAAAACAAATCATAATTTACGGATAACCGATTTTTAAAAATATCATCCTATTAGTCATAGGGTTACAGATGAAAAAATATGAGTCTGTTGTTGATGTTACAATCCCTAACTTATTCCAGTTAAACAAGTTAGAACTTGAATAAACAGTATAAGTTATATTGCTTATGCCACGCCATTTAAGAATACCCGCGCGGTTAAACTCTACAACTGGCTGTCCAACATTCACATAATTCGTTGTCCAGAATGAAATTGAAAAATCTTTAATCACCGCAAGGTGTTGCGCCGTTGATGAATCTGCGGCTAAAACTGGCTTAACATCCGAAAGCGGCAAGTACGAGCGGGAATCAAACACCAATCCATTTGTAAAATATTGTCGCCCGATCGCTACCGGCACAACAAGCGCTGTTAAATCCGCGCTGGTAAAAATGTAGTCGTAGCGCTGATTTCTATTAAGATTTGTTTCTGGATTCCCTTCGGTATCTTCAGGTATCGGGAAGTCATTCAAAAAAGAGATTATTGTCCTGTAAGCCGGTTCATTTGTTGAATAGAGGTTAAAATCCCCGGCAATAATGATATAGTTTGATTGATTTATAAAATTTGCTGCAATCAGGTTTTTTAGTTGTAAAGACTCATTTGCCCGTCGCGAGGCCGAATCGCTACCTGCCTTTAGATGAACGCTGAAAACCACGAGGTTTGTATCACCCGGTATATCAATGACCGCATAGGCAAAGCCGCGGTCGGGAATTTCAAGATCATCAAAACTCCCAGCAGATAGAATCGGGTATCTGCTGATAATGCCGTTCGGCAATGTGTATTCGCTATTTGTCTCCCTGTAATAAAAAAAGTTAGTCCCAAACGCTTGATTTATAAAACCCCTGATATCATTCTGAGTATTGTTAAGGTAGTTAAATTCCTGAATAGCGACTACATCTGGTTTAAGTCCCCGAAAAATCCGTATCGAAGCCTGACCATAAGTTTGGGAATCGCCGGTAAGATTTGCGCTCATCACCCGTATGATACTATTAGTCTTTACCGGTATTGGAATCTGGACAGCAGATGAATTAGAAACTCCGGTAAAGAATAACGATATCGTTAATAAAATAGTCGGTATCGTAGTTAAATAAACAGACGGCGCATAAAATTGCGTTTTATATAATAAAGTTCTGAACCCGAATTTCACCGTGAGAAAATTAACTTAAATTGAGAAAATTTATGAGGAGTTTTTTGCCATCTTGAGTTAAAATGCTCTCTGGATGAAATTGAACGCCCCAGACTGGAAATTCTTTGTGCCTGACACCCATAATCTCCCCTTCATCGCTTCTGGCGGTTACTTCAAGACAGTCCGGAAGAGATTCTGGTTTTATTACAAGCGAGTGGTAGCGAGTTGCTGTGAAAGGATTCGGAATGTCTTGAAACAGTTCTCTGCCGTTATGAAAAATCGGCGATGTCTTGCCGTGCATCATCCGGTAATTCACAACGATTTGAGCCCCGAAAACGTGCCCTATACATTGATGACCGAGACAAACGCCGAGCAACGGCTTCTTTCCACTGAACGCGCGAATGATTTCATTGGACAATCCAGCCTCTCGCGGCGAACACGGACCGGGCGATATCAAAATCCGTTCGGGATTTAATCTCTGTATCTCGTCAATGGTTATCTGGTCGTTTCTGACAACCTGCATTTCAACACCCATTTCACCAAGATACTGGACAATGTTGTATGTGAACGAATCGTAATTATCTATAACCAGCAACATAAATATTCACTAATCTAAATCAGCTTACAATTTAACATTGAGCGTTCTTTTTTCAAAATGGTTAAAATCAGTATCCGGCGCTTGAATAATCGCCGCCTTCATCTTTATTGGCAGATTTTGTTTTGCGTCGCCGTCGTCCCTCAAATAAAGTCAATTGCGGCTCTTTAAAAACATCGTAAGCTTTTAATATTCTTATTACCTGCAAGACATCGGATTTTAAATAGTTGTGATTGATGTGAACATAGTTAATCAAATCCCACAAAATGGTTCGGAATTGAATTACCGCTTCAATCCCCATTTTGTATAGCATTTCCATTGTTTTTTGACGCTGCTCTTTGTTAGTGGTAATTGAAGGAATTACCAATATTCTGATTAATGTTGAAGGGTCCTGCGCTTCTTTAAGGCTTGAATAATATTTTCTAAAATCTCTCTCGGCAAATCGGGCAAGGTCAGGCTCCATCTTTTTAATAACAGACGGACTTACAACATCCGTGTGCCAGCCTTTTACAGATACTATAGCGCAGGAAATGGAATTCAAACTTTCGTTGTCAAGGATTGCCGGGTAGTTTTGAACTGACCCTTTTGGTTCAGGATTATAGACCAGAAAATCCATTTCCTCGTCCTCTCTTTCGGTTCGTGGAATATATTTCCGCTGTTGCCGAACAAGAAAACCGTGGATTTCAAAATATTCTCTTACAATTATTTCGCTTATTGCCGACATTCCGATATTTCTATTAACGCTTTTTCAACGATTTCTACAGGAACTTTTTGACCATATTTAACACAGCCAATCTTAGTTGGCAAAACAAACCTTATTTCCCCTGCGCTAACTTTTTTATCCAGTTTCATCGCTTCTAACAGCCGCTTTCTATCACGGCTGTTTAACCGCGCGCAAACCGGCAAGCCGCTCCGTTGAATCAGTTGTTTTACCCTGACGGCATCTGCGGTTTTAAAATCGCAAACGAGCGTTCCAATGAACGATTCTGCAACCTGTCCGATAGCCACTGCTTCGCCGTGAAGATATTTCCCATAACCGGTAATTGCTTCAAGGGCATGTCCAACCGTGTGACCAAAATTAAGAATCGCCCTCAATCCGCTCTCGGTTTCATCTGCGGCAACCACTTCTGCCTTAATCTGACAGCACCGAGCGATGATTGAAGTCAGTTTTGCGTGGTCTTTTTCGAGCAACTTATCTATCTCCCGTTCAAGCCTTTCAAACAAAGAATTATCATAAATAACGGCGTATTTTATTACCTCAGAAATCCCTGCCAGCAATTCACGCTGCGGAAGTGTGTTAAGAGTTTCTGTATCGCACAGGACTAATTTAGGCTGATAAAATGCGCCGACGAGGTTTTTCCCGTATTTTAGATTTACGCCAACCTTGCCCCCGACCGAACTGTCCACCTGAGCGAGCAACGATGTTGGCACCTGCACAAAACCAATGCCGCGCATATAAGTTGCGGCAACAAATCCAGCAAAGTCTCCGATAACCCCTCCACCAAGCGCCACGATAAAAGCCCCTCTTTCTACCCTTTCTTGAGCCATTTTATTATAGCAAGATTCAACGAACTTTAGACTCTTTGTTCCTTCGCCAGCAGGCAAGGTTATCAAAAACGGCGAGAAACCTGCGGCGGCAAGGCTCTGAACCGCGCGTTCACCGTATAATTTTCCAACATTTGAATCTGTAATAACCGCGCATCTACGAGGCTTAAACACTTTGCCGCACCGCGTCCCGAGCGAATCAAGCAAACCTTTACCTATATAAATCGGATAACTCCGCTCGCCTAAATCAACTTTTACCGTCTGCATAAGATTATAATAAGATTAAACTATATAATTCTAAAGTTAAAATGCATCGCCGTCCAAAATAAATCCTGCGCCAAAAGCAAAACCTGAACCCTGGGCATATTAGGAAAAAGGCGCATTTTGGGTGAAATTCTAATGATTTTAATATTCGTCCTTAACAAAAACGATTTTTTATCATTATAATTTCTGTATGAAAAAATCAGCAATATTTGGGATAAACGTTTTTCTTGTTCTATTATTTTGCGCGATTGTTTTGACATTAAATGGGTCAAGTTCAGAGGAAGTTGCTATTTCAAGCCCGGACAAGCGCGCTACATTTAAAACCTGGATAGAGGATTCTCAACTCCGGCTTGCTCTCAATTACAATGGAATGCCTGTTATTGTACCCTCGCCAGTTTTAATGAAAGTAGATAAATTTCTTATAACAGGAAATATAAAATTTGTAAGCCAAAGCGCCTACACACTGAATGAAACTTACCCTTGGCGGGGCGTTCATTCCCGCGCGACAAATAGATGCAACGGAATCGCCATTCGCGTTTTAAACACGGAAAAAAATTTAGAATACACTTTTGAAGCGCGGATTTTTAACGACGGCGCCGCCTTTCGAATTATCGTCCCGGGCAACGGCGACCGTGTTCCAGATGAATCTACCGTTTTCAAAATTCCCGCAAACAGTGTGGTCTGGTATCACGGACTGGGAGGACATTACGAAGATGTCCATACAAAGAAAAAAATTGATGATATCAAAGAAGGCGAGTGGGCAGCGCCGCCGGTGACATTTGCGTTGCCACAGGGAAATCTCTATGCGGCAATAACCGAAGCCGCGCTGTTCAATTACAGCGGTATGGCGTTGCAATCGGATGGCAAGCGAGGACTAACCTTGGCGCTCGGACACAAACACCCAATTTCTTATCCATTCAGACTCCGTTATAGCAACGACATCGAACGAGTAAGCAAACCCGCGCTCATCAACGGTGAAATTACAACTCCTTGGCGCGTTGTAATGTTTGGCGATTTAAATATGCTTGTTAACTGCGACATCGTCCACAACCTCTGCTCGCCGCCGGATAAATCGCTTTTTCCGCAAGGTATGAATACTAACTGGATAAAACCCGGACGCGCCGTCTGGCGATATCTTGACGGCGGACCGACCACACTCGAAGGTATGAAAGAGTTCAGCAAATGGGCTGGCGAACTCGGTTTTGAATATCACGTGCTTGAGGGATTCTGGTCGCGATGGAGCGATGAACAGATTAAAGATCTTGTGGAGTATTCAAAAAATCGCGGCGTTGGACTCTGGTTCTGGAAACATTCGCGCGAATTGCGGACTGATAAAGACCGCGCCGCATTTTTCAAAAAACTAAGCGACCTCGGCGTTGTTGGAGCAAAGATTGACTTCTTTGACAATGAACACAAAGACGTAGTTGACCTTTACGCAACACTGCTAAAAGAGGCTGCCAAATACAAAATTATGGTCAATTTCCACGGCGCGAACAAACCAACCGGCGAGAGCCGTACCTATCCGAACGAACTTGTTCGCGAGGCAGTGCGCGGAATGGAGGCAAGCAGGCTCAAAGAACGAGCCTCACATAATACGACTCTGCCGTTTACGCGATTCCTTGCCGGACATGCCGATTATACTCCCGTCCATTTCGGCGCCCGTCGCGGCGATACCACATTTGCTCATCAAATTGCCACCGCTGTTATCTTTACAGCCCCGCTTCTAACATACGCCGCGCATCCAACAAACCTTCTCGCAAATCCCGCGGTTGAAATGATTAAATCCATACCAGCAGTCTGGGATGAAACTGTTGTTTTGCCGTCCTCTAAGATTGGTGAAATCGCCGCGTTTGCAAGGAAGAACAGAGACCGCTGGTTTATCGGCATCCTCAACGGTCCGCAAAAACAATCCATTTTGTTCAAACCCGACTTCCTTGATAATAGAAAATACAACGCTTACATCGTCGGTGATGATTTGGATAATCCGACATCTGTGAAGATTGACACGAAAACTGTCACGAGAGACACAGTAATTCAGATTGACCTTGCCTCTGGCGGCGGTTTTGTAATGCGGCTTGAACCGATAAAATGAGATTGAAGCAAGAAAGTTTTAAGAAAAAGAGAGAATCTTTAGCAAGTTTGAACCGTCGGGAACGTTTTACTCCGTTATTTATTGGAATTTTTCTGGAAGAAGCGTCAATGAACATTGACGGTTTGCCGTGCAAATCCCGAAGGAAGACTTGAAAATGGTATAATCAATTTGAGGCGCAAATATGATTGCTCATAGTTAATCTCAATTGATTTGACTGAGTTGGTGTAGGGACAACTTTCGCCATTTTCAAATCCAAAGCCCCTGTTTTTAGGTCTTTTTGCTACATCGTCTCTCAAAGTAAGTGGAAAGTTATTGGGAACTATTGGATATTTTCCAGTTTAGGCGCTGATGCAAAAAGTCCAGAGTTCCTTCGGCGCGCATACTGTGACCGCCTTGGAAAAACTCAATTCGCGTTCTGTCTGCAATGCCGAGCTGCGCGTAGAGCCAGCGGACTTTTGCGTATTCATACGCAACCCACTGGTCGCGTCCGACAAGGTCGCGATGTCCCCGTTCAACCATTAACGGACGCGGCAGGATTAAATACGCCATCTCTGCGTAATCAAACGTGTTGCCTAAATTCCAGTAAGGCATCTCCCATTCAATCGTGCGCATATAACTGAACGGCTGGTCTGTTGAAGCGACTTTTCGCGTCCATTGATTGAAATCTCCAGAACATATAGAAAGAGAATATTTTTCAACTATTGCGGGCACTCGCATTGCGGTCTCGCCGCCATAACTCAATCCATAAAACGCAATCCGGTTGGCGTCAACAAAAGGCAATGTCTCAAGCCATCTCAATATCTGCTCGTGCGAAACGACGATAAATGAGAAAAGAGTCGCTTTTATTGTGTTGGCTTTTCTGTCCAGCCACCTGTATCGGTCTTCCCCTCTATAAAGATTGTGCGGGGCAAAGACAATGAAACCGCGCGCGGCGAGTTTTGCCGCGATATCGTTATAACCGTCTCTATTTCCTTCAAGCAGATGACGCGGGATTCCGTTCCTTCCATGCTGGCATACCACAACGGGTCGTTTTTCTCCAGGTTTTAAATCATTTGGCAGAACCAGCATTCCCCAGGCGAAGAATTCAGGATAGACATCTAAAACAACATCGTATGCTGTCCATTTATCATTGACCGCTATGCGACGGGAACGGGCGTTGAACGGTAGCAACTGTTCATCAAAACAACCTATCGCCTCGTCTTTGAAAATTTGACGGTAACGTTTCGACCCCTGAACAAATTTTTCAAGCGAATAAGTTGGAAGGTGTGAATCAGTGCTCCATTTTGTTATCCGGAGTTCAGGCATAATGGCGTATAAGAAAAAATCGTCGCGAACAAAATCGGATTTAGCAACGAGCCTCTGCGCGTGATTTTCCAGTTCAGCAAAGTAATTTGAATGTCTTATCGCAGGATTAAATTGTTTTCTCAGGTCAAGGGGAATTTCGTCGGATAATTCAAGTATTTTATTAACTCCTAAATTGCGCGCGAATTCAGATAGCGCACCGTCGCTATAATATTTATCATCGCTGCGAATAAGGGATGGCTTTTTGAAGACGCCGCCGGTTTCAACCCGCTCTGCTTCAAGGCGAACATCTTCAAAATCGGGCGTTTTTAAATCTCCTTTGTGTCCTGTTATTGCAGGTATCGCACTGTGTTCAATTACAAGACGACGCGGCAGAATAAGCCCGGCGATTTCGGCATCGCCAAATTGCTGAAGTAAACTCCATACGTTCCGGTAAATTGGCTCGCTCCATGCCCGTTGTCTTGAATTAAAATAACCGCTGACCAGTGCCGCATCAACTCGGGTGTCCGCCGCGGCGCAATAAAAGGCAACAACTCCCCCCTCGTTATACCCGCAGATGCCGATTTTTATATCCGCGCCGAATTTCTTTCTCATCCAGTCTATTGCCGCCATTGAAGTTTGAACTTCATAACCGATTATATGACGTCCCAAATGAAACGCCTGGCGATAAATCCACTCTCTGTACGTCTGGTCGCTGGAGCGAATCTGCGGGTCGTCGGTCTGGAGTTTGTCTCTTCTGACAGTTTGCGGTATTAACAGAACAAATCCGTTTTCAGCCAGTCTCCTTGCCGCCTGTGAATTGACGGGAACGCCCTGAATTAAACCCAGCAACTGCTCCGGATACTGGTCAGCATCGGGAATTACAACAGCGCAGGCAAGCGGCTTTGTTTTTGGCTGAACCAGCAATCCATAGCCCCAGACTCCATTTAACACACGCCATCTAACCTGCTCTACAGTATAACGCGATGTGTCCGCCACAACGACCGGATTTTCATCATCTCCATACCGTTCTAACAATGCGGGCAAACGGGGGTCTGCAATGCCTATAATCTTTTTGAAATGTTCCCGGTTTGTTTCTACAGATCGTTCGTAAGCCTGAGGAGAACTAAAATCGCGCGACCAGAATAAAGCCCGTTTTTTTACAGATTCTTCAATCTTTCTTTCAACAAACCTATGCGCCCCGTCCATCAATCTTGCAGACAGATCATCCTCAACCCATTCTAATGGCGCTGTGCCGGATAATGTATCTGCCGCAAACATATTTTTGCTTAACAAAACAGATAAGCAGACCGTCAAAATATATTTAATCAGTTTCATAATGTTATTAACCTTATACAGTTAATACTGTTCAAGCGAATGCGCTACGTCACCTGCCAGCCTTTTTAAACATGCGCGTCTTGATATAATTTTCACAATGAATGATTGGTTAAATATTCGACGCATTTTAGAACGGCTGTCTTTAACAGTAAGGGATTTTTCATATCTCAATATTATTAGATATTTCCCACTATGGTCAACTCCTCTAAGTCGCGGCGTTAATTGATTTGATAAAATTAGTTTATAAGGATTGTCTTTTGAAATCCTTAAATCATTAGCAAGCCGCCAAGGAATTTATTGCTGTCTAAAATTAGATTTATAAGATTTTACTGGAACTGCGCCTCAGTCGGTTGTGTATAATTGTCCTTACAAAAACTATTAAAAAATTAAAACCATTTATTCAGAACTATGTTAAAATCTGTAGCAATGATAATTTATAACAACGGTTATGAACAAGTTGCTTGTCATAGATGATGAACCGGATGTGCTCTATTCGTTCAAGCGCATATTTGATTCACCTGAATTTGAGATAACTTCTGCCCAGACCGGAGAAGAAGGCGTTAAGATTTTTCAAAAGAAAAGACCAGACGCAGTAATAATGGATATACGGCTTGGCGGAGAAAACGGATTGGAAATCCTGCATAGACTAAAACAGATAGACTCAAAGGTTCCGGTAATCTTAATGACTGCTTACGGCACGACGCAGACCGCAATTGAAGCGATGAAACGCGGCGCGTTTGATTATCTTTTAAAACCATTTGATATTCAAAAATTAAAGCAGACAATCGCCGAGGCATTCAAAGCCACGCGCTATATGAAGGAATCTGTAGTGCTTCAACCGTTGCTTGAAAAAGAAGATTACGAGCTGGGAATAGTCGGCAAAAGCGCTGCTATGCAGGAGGTGTTTAAACTCATCGGACAGGTTGCGCCGACGGATGCAACCGTTCTTATTACCGGCGAAAGCGGAACAGGAAAAGAACTCGTAGCGCGGGCAATCTACCATTATAGCAATCGGAACAATAAACCTTTTTTAGCAATAAATTGCGCCGCAATCCCGGAAAATCTCCTTGAAAGCGAATTGTTCGGGCACGAAAAAGGCGCGTTTACAGGCGCGTTCGGACAACGAATCGGGAAATTTGAACAATGCAACGGCGGGACAATTTTTCTTGATGAAATTGGCGAAATGTCGCCTGCAACGCAGAGCCGCATTCTGCGCGTTCTTCAAACAGGAACATTCACAAGGGTCGGTGGAAATCAAGAAATAAAGGTTGACGTTAGAATCATTGCGGCAACTAATAAACCGCTGGAAGAAGCAGTAGCCTCTAAGAAATTCAGAGAAGACCTTTTCTACCGTTTAAATGTCGTCAGAATCCATCTTCCTCCGTTGCGCGAACGTAGAGAAGACATCAGGTTCCTCGTAGAATATTTTTTAAAAAAGTTCTCCCCAGGAAAAACCCAGAAACAAATAACCGCCGAAGCCTTACAAGCGTTGGAAGATTGCCCGTGGAATGGAAACGTTCGAGAACTTGAGAATGTAATTCGCAGGGCAATAGTTTTATCCAGGGGCGATACCATCTTGCTCTCCGATCTGCCTCCCGAGACACTCTCGCATCTAAATCGCAAAGAACATTCAAGACCATCGCAACCATTAGATAGTTCATCAGCGCAAGATATCTCCGCCGTCGCTTGCGGTGAAAATAATCTACAGTCTGTGGCGCGGTTTTTATTTAACTACGCAAAAACAAATAAGGATTATAAACTGCTCCCGGCAATTGAACGGGAATTTATAATCCTTGCCCTTAAAGAAACTTCTGGAAATCAAGTCAAGGCCGCTAAATTACTCGGCATAACACGCGCAACATTGAGAAAACGAATTGACAAATACAAAATCAAAAAAGAGATTCATCTGGAATAAGAATTACAGGCTATATCTGACCTATTGTTTGAGCAATTGCCCAAAACTAAAAGTATTGTTCAGCTGGTTTTCTTATTACTCCTCGTCTTCAATTTCTTAACTATTTGTAACCTTTCACAATATTGCGGTTCAGTTGTTATTGAAACTGAATTAGTGGAAATATGAATATGAAAATGGTTAAAGAAATAAACTCTACAGAGTTCGTAAAAGAAGTGTTAAACTCGGATTTGCCGGTCGTGGTGGATTTTTATGCCCCCTGGTGCGGACCGTGCAAAATGCTTGCCCCGGTATTGGAACGGGTTGCGGGCGAGTTTGATGGCAAAGTAAAATTTGTAAAAGTCAATATTGATGACGCGCCTGCCCTTGCCGCAACTTATAATATCAGCGGTGTTCCCACAGTTATGGTATTCAAGGACGGCAGGATTGCAGACATAGCAGTCGGATTTTCATCCGAAGGTATGTTGCGCTCTATGATTAATAGAGTTGCTGAAAAGGACGAAGAAAACCAATCATCCTGCGGTGGCGGCAGTTGCTGCTGCGGAGGATGGTAATAATAAAAATGGACGAAAAACCTATGACGCCGGAAAAATTCGTTAGATTAGTCGCTGGAATAGTCGTACTTGCAGGTACAGCTCTTGCTCAATGGGTAAGCCCGTGGTGGCATCTGCTGACTGCGTTTGCAGGTTTGAATCTGATACAATCAGTCTTTACAGGATTCTGTCCGCCTGAGATTATTTTCAGAAAATTCATACTAGGAAAAGAAAAGGGAAAATGTTGTCAACAATAATAACAATTCTCATAGGCGCGGCATTTGGCGCCGCGATGGGTTACTTTGGGCAATGTTCAAGCGGCGCCTGTCCGTTGACTTCTACCTGGTGGCGCGGAGCGCTATATGGAGCATTTATTGGTTTACTGGTATCGCTGGTAGCAGGTTCGCCGTTCGGCAATAACGGACAAAATGCCGATGAAACCAATGTAAAATCTGTCGTTGATCCTTCGCAGTTTGACAGCCTTGTTTTAAAAAGCCAGCAACCCGTAATCGTTGATTTTTACGCAACCTGGTGTCCCCCTTGTCGCAGGTTATCCCCGATAATCGCAAAACTGGCAAACGAATACGCCGGAAAAGTCAATGTGATTAAGGTTGACATAGATAAAGGGACTAAACTCGCAAACCAATACAGAATATCAGCGGTTCCAACGTTGATGGGATTTAAAGATGGAAAACAGGTTTTCAGGCTTGAAGGCGCGCCGCCAGAAGCTGAAATGAAAAAATATTTTGAATCGCTCAATGCAAAAACAGAGGAAAATAAGAAGTAATTTTCAGATCAACCAGTATTGCGCTTCTTTCTAAAAATAGTTTGAAATAGTTGTTTCAACTCCGGAATAAACCGTTCAATCATAACACCCACGGCGCCCTCATAGGACGGGCAAGCAGTTTATTTGCCTCTTCATCGTTTATAAACCGTTCCTTTTTAGAGTCCCATTTTAAAGGTCTGCCGAGTTTTTCAGCGATGTTCCCGATGTGAGCCACAGTGATTGATCTGCAAGCGATTTCAGCGTCGCTTGCCGGGCGGGTGCGTGTTCTGACGCTGTTCAAAAAGTCAGTGTGGTGGTTTGTGCTGTAGTGAAGATGAATTTCATTCGGGGCAATTTTTTGACGCATTAAACTTTCGGGCTGAGTTTCAAAAACCTCGCGACTTACCTTTACAACACCTTTTGATCCAACAAACATAATTCCTTTGCTCATGCCGGGGATAGATTTCCGTTCAACTTTAACATTTCCCGGATAAATGTAAGTAAGATACTTAACGTTTTTGCCATCCGGCGGGATCACTTCAAGCGGTCCGCTATCGTCCATTCCCAACCCCCACTGAACAATATCAAAAACGTGAGCGCCCCAGTTTGTCATATCGCCGCCAGAATAATCTGAATAAGCCATCCAACCGAACACGATTTTGGAATTATACGGTCTCCAGGGGGATGGTCCAAGCCACAGGTCCCAATCTAACCAATCTGGCACAGGTTCTCCGGGTAGATCGCAATAAGAGGCGCCTCCTGTTACATCGGCTGCAACATATTTTACATCGCCAATGTAGCCGTTGCGCACAAGTTCGCAGGCAAACCGGAAGTTGTTCATTGACCGTTGTTGCGTTCCAATCTGGAATATCACTCCATATTGTTTAACTGTATCGGCAAGGACTCTGGCTTCATAAACAGTCAAAGAAACCGGTTTTTCGCAATAAATATCTTTGCCCTGTTTAGCGGCGTAAACGCTGATATATGGATGCCAGCGCTCACCTGTCGCGATTAGCACAACATCTATGTCTTTTCTTGAAAGCAATTCCCTGAAATCGCGGTAAACCGCGCAGTCATTATTTCCATAACGTTGATTAACAATGCCTTTTGCCCGTCCAACATTATTTTTATTCGCATCGCAAACGGCTACAACTCTTATAGAAGGCTGGGCGATAAAACCGCCTTCCGGCGACCATATTCCGCCAGCCATCTGCCTTGTCCCCTGCCCTCCAACTCCTATACAACCCATATTCAGACGACTGTTCGCGGCAATGGCTCCATTAAGTCCAAGCGCTGATGCCTTGATTATCACTGGAAGACCGCATAAACAAACGCCCTTCTTTATAAAACCTCTGCGTGTTTCTCCTATTCGGTTTGCAAGGCTTGAATGTTTAATCTGTTTCATTTTAAAAATTATTTGCTTTTCACCTTTCATTTTATTAGTATAATTTAAAAAATGCAACCAGAACCACAAACACAACCACCAGACCAGCAAAAGCCGCAAAAAGCACCTCAGCGGTGTTTGCAAGAGATATTCTGCGATTATTTCAAATGTCCGCCCGAAAAATATGAAGAACGACTATTCTGGCTTTGTGTAAGACCTAATGTTGTTTTTATAGCAAAGATTCTCTGGATATTTTACAGGCGCATTTTCTATGGCGACCTTGAAATGTTGCGACAATTAGGTCGCACATCAAATACAAGAGAAATAAAATACGAACTTGAAAGTTTTCGCCATTACAATCCGCCTCGCGGTTTTTTCCGAAGAGATTTAAAAGTTCGTGTTTCAGGACGTCGTTTGTTAAGAATAGCATCTAAATTATTTGGAATTGAGGCAAGCAGACGAGCGCGAAGTCTCAGGGGCGCTATACCTGCTCCAACAGCGACTCCAGCAGAAAAAACTGCCGTTCCGTCCTCTCCTCAAACACCTTCTCTTAATCAGCAACAACCCGTCCCAAGCGAAACAAAATCAAACTAATATTCTATAATCCGCAGATTAGCGGTTATTTTTATTACTCTATCTGGATTTCATACCATAGAGTTTTTAACCCAGGATTTATGGAAAATTGATAGGCATTGTTAACAGCGCTAACCGGGAGTTGCTCTCTTCTGTTTCCCCTTTCATCTAAAGCCCAAATGGATATTTTTTTAGAACCAGTTTTTACAACGGATATTTTTGCTGATATACCTTCAACAAGCGATGGAGCGCTGCCCCAATTTCTTCCAACGCTTGATTTTTCCGGATTCTTCCATTTCATATCTTTATTTTGCGCGTATCCGGTTGTGGTCAAAAGCCATTTCTGCCCTTTATTCAAAGACGCGGCGCGTGTGAGCGTTATTGCAGCCCATCCGTTCTGCATACTTTCAATAGATTCAAAAATAAACTCTCCCAGTTCAAACTTTTTTCCCGAACCATAACCGATAATTGCCTTGCTATTGGGCGCGTTTAGCGTAACCACTCCCTTGCCTGGTGTTGAAACGTCCCATACTAATTCTCCAGTATCGGAGACGAATTTATTTGTTTTTACATTAACCATATCCGGCGTGAGCGCCCCTGCCGGTCTTTTAATTCCTTCGGTTAAAAGAGCAACACGGTGGATGAGCGAGATTTCAGGCTGGATTCCAACTGTTCCTCCGTCAACAAGCCGCCACGATTGCGCCTTTCTGAGCAAATCCAGTTCAACTGAAAGCGGCAGTTGCGCCACAACAAGTTGATTAGCAGGCTTGACGTCGTTTCTGAGGAAAAGCGCCGATGCTGGAACCACAGAAACCATTTTCGTCGGATGCTGGTCAATGTCAAAGAAACTGCTAATCTTTTTTAAATCCCAGCCTTGAGACCTTGTGTGGGCATATCCATATACATAGATTGCATCCCAATCTTGAAGCGATGCGTAGGCTGCTAACAGCAGGAAGCCCTCGCTTGAAAAAGTATTTGGCGCCGGGTGATTGTATTCGGTGCAGGTGTGCGGTTTTCCATAAATCCGCTTTAATGCAAGTCCGGGAAGCGTTCCGCCGCGTTCATTAACCATTGTGCGGTTTTCAACAATCCAGTTTTCAGAATCCCAGGGACGTCCCGGGAAGCGTGGATGTTGCCAGTAAGCGTGCGTATCTACCCAGTCCATCTTCGCCATCAGATTTGGGGGCGCGCAACCAACAATTGTTCCAGTTACAAGAGCCCGAACTTTAAGATCATTCTTTATATATTTATATAAACTCTGCCAGTAGTTGTCCTCTGTCTGGCTTAAAAATTCCATCCAATCAAGCTGCGCTGCTCTAGTCCGTTTGCTAAAAATTGATTTTGTAAAATAAGGGGTTGAAGCCGATTCTATTGATTCGCCCTCGCCAAGTCCCAGAACACCGCCCGGCTTTAATGAAACAGCGGTAAAATAGACTTTGCCGCTATCGCCAAAATTGCTGAAATTTATCCTGCAACGGTCGTCTGTTCTGTTTGCGACAAATGTGAAAGTGTATTGAGTCCAGTTTGTTAAAACCCGAGCCGATGTCGCAAGTCCCATATTCCCCCACGGGTCGTGAGACTGCGTTGCGCTAACCGAGATCTGACGCGGCTGGCTTGCTTTTGCGTAAAAGGTCAAGGTATAAGATTGATTCTCTTCAAGTTTGATCTGGTTCTGATTTAATTGAATATGCCAGCCCTCGTTTCCGGGTTTTAAAACCTCAATTTCAATTCCTTTCTTTAATGACACCGCATTTGCCTGTGGGGAAAAATCTTCAATGATTTTATACGCAACCTTTGCGCCGCTATGTTGTTCAATTGTCCAGTTTTCCAATCCCTTTTCAAATGAAGTGTTTTTCAACATCTCGGCTCCTAGCGGAATCTCTCCTTTGCTCCAGGATTGCCTTAACGAAGCGGTAGTCCTGTATTTTTTCTTTAGCCACTGATTCCATTGCGATTTCAACTCATTGAGAAAGACCTCCGGCAAATTATCCACCTCATTTCCAAGCCAGGAATGAATCAATCCCTGCTCGTTGTTAATCTCAACAAACGCAATCGCTGGGTCTTCGGCGTAACTGAGTTTTGTAAACGGATTTTGATGAGTCAAAAGTTTTCGCGCATACTCTTTTTGAAGTTCAATATGTTTTTGATCAAAAAATCCGACGATATGTCTTTCCTTCCAATCCAATTTCTCAATCTCGGGTGGCAGACCGTCGGCTGAGTTGAAGGGGCGTCCCACGAGAAGATTTAAATTTGCGTAAATGCCGCGCGATTTAAGTTCATTTATAAAAAAATCCAGTCTTTCCAATGCGTCAGGTGAAATCTCGCCGGTGGTTCTGGATTTTGGATCGCGAATTCCATTTGGCCAGGTTGAAGTGTCCATATGGTGAAAACGAACAACATTTATCCCAAACTTTGCAAGCCGTCCGGCAACCCCGGGCGCGTCGTTTTTCTCCGGCATTCCACCGGAAAAACTCATATTGACACCGAAAAATCTTATACGATTTTTACCTGCGTAAAAATGACCGTCCTTGCCAACGGTTATAAATCCATCTTTACCCGCAGGTTTTGCGAGATTTGGTGATGATATTTCAGTTATTATATTGGGAGTGGAATCATCCCAAGGGAGCACAAACGGAAAAAGTTGTTGCTCATCAATAGAAATCTGTTGGGCGATTAAACCTTGCACAAAGGCAAAAACGGCTAAAAGGATTAATTTGATCGTCTTCATATAACCAAATTTTTACATTTTTTCCATTTATGACAAGCGAAGAAAAAAGCAGATTTTTCCTGCAATGCCAATGATTTTGGCATTTATCTAATAAAATTATTCTACCTTAATTTGCCGGGGATTCTGGCTCTTGATTATGCTATAACTTTCGGTTTTTGAGCGCGAACAAATTTATCTATTGAACGGGCGCATTTTTTTCCATCCCCCATAGCCAGAATTACTGTGGCGGCTCCGCGGATAATATCGCCGCCGGCAAACACGCCGGGCAGATTTGTCATTCCGTTCGCATCAACTTCAATATAGCCTTTTTTATTAATTTTTAATTCTGGACAGGTAGATGTAAGAAGCGGATTTGCGCGTGTTCCGATTGCCACGATTACCGCATCGCATTCAAGTATAAACTCTGAACCCGGGATTGGTACGGGGCTTCTGCGTCCAGACGCGTCAGGCTCGCCAAGTTTCATCTTCTGGCAGCGAAGCGCCTTTACCCAATTTTTTTCATCGCCGATTATTTCTAACGGAGCGGCAAGAAACTCAAATTGAATTCCTTCTTCTTCGGCGTGATGAATTTCTTCCACGCGCGCCGGCATCTCGGCTCTGGTTCTTCTATAAACGATTATAGATTGTTCGGCGCCCATTCGTTTGGCGGTTCTGGCGGCATCCATTGCAACATTGCCGCCGCCGATAACAGCCACTTTTTTAGCCTGAATAACCGGTGTTGGCGATTTTGGAAATTCATAAGCCCGCATTAGATTAACCCGCGTTAGATATTCATTTGCGGAATAGACACCCTTCAAATTCTCCCCGGGGATATCCATAAATATTGGCAATCCCGCGCCGTTTGCCACAAACACAGCGTCAAACCGTTCTCTCAACTCGTTCAAAGTGTAAGTCCTGCCGATTACCACATCGTATTCAATTTTAACGCCAAGCGATTTAAGCCGGTTTACCTCTTCGGTTACAATCTTTTTTGGAAGCCTGAATTCAGGAATTCCATAAACAAGCACTCCGCCCGGCTGGTGCAAAGCTTCATAAATTGTCACATCGTGTCCAAGCCTTGCCAGTTCGCCTGCGGCTGTTAAACCCGCTGGACCAGAACCAACAATGGCGACCCTGTACCCACTCGGCGGCGCTTTCTCTGACTTTACCTTATCCGAATTTTTGTAATACCAATCAGCGACATATCTTTCAAGATACCCGATAGCAACAGGCGCTCCCTTTAACCCCCTGATACAGACAACCTCGCATTGTGTCTCTTGCGGACAAACCCGCCCTGTTATTGCCGGCAACGCGTTGTCAGCCAGTAAGCTTTCTGCGGCGGCAATTAGGTTGCCCTCGCTAACATATTTGATGAACCTTGGAATGTTAACCATTACAGGACAGCCCGGGATGCATTTTGCTTCCCTGCATTGCAGGCAACGTTGCGCCTCTAACATTGCAAGATGCTCCGTCAACCCGAGATTAACTTCATTGAAGTTCCGATTTCTCTCTTGCGGGTCTTGTTCTGGCATCTTTTGCCGGTCTATCTGAAGCCTTTCCTTTGCTGAAATTGTTTTCTTAGAATCGTTGGTCTGCATAGTTAAAAGTGAATTAATTTTTATTAAGACCGATCTTGCATTCCTCTTCGTAGGCTTTTAGCGCCTGCTGTTCGTAGGCGCGATAGGTTGTGAGCCTGTCCATCAGAAGATTGAAATCAACAAGATGTCCATCAAATTCCGGACCGTCAACACAGGCGAATTTGGTTTGTCCGCCAACGCTTACTCTGCATCCGCCGCACATTCCCGTGCCATCCACCATAACCGGATTGAGCGAAACAATAGTTTTAATTTTTTGCGGACGCGTTAATTCTGCAACAGCGCGCATCATAGGAACAGGACCAACAGCATAAACAACGTCAATTCCTCCGCGCTCTGTTAATTCCTTTACAGCATCGGTCACAAAACCTTTCCGTCCATAACTCCCGTCATCAGTGCATACAATAACTTCTCCAAGTCTGGAAAGTTCCTCTTCAAAAATAACCCACTCGCGAGAGCGTCCACCGATAATGCTGATTACTTTCACCCCGTTCTGTTTCAAGCCGCAGGCTATTGGATGAACAACCGCAGTGCCAACGCCACCGCCAACGCATAGGGCGGTACCTGACTCTATGAGTTCAGTCGGTTTTCCAAGCGGTCCAACAATGTCCAGTATTGATTCGCCAGGATTCATTGAAACCAGTTCGATCGTAGAACGCCCGACCGCTTGAATAACGAGCGAAATCGTCCCTTGCTTCGGCTCTGCGTCGGCTATTGTCAATGGAATCCGTTCAGAACGTTCTTTTGCCCTAACAATAACAAATTGTCCCGGCTTCCGTATCTCGGCTATTCTCTCTGCTACAACGTCAAGCCGCGTTACGTTTGGACTTAACTGTTTTTTATTAACTATTAAATGCATTTAAGTTCTAACTAATTAATTTAATTAAAAGTCTTATGAAATCTAATTAAAATAAAAATTTGGACAAGCAAAATATTTTAAATAATTAATACCCCTGAAACTTTTCCATTTTAGGGAAGAGCACATTTTGGGTGAAATTTAATTTGTGAAAGTATTTTATAACCAACAACTAACTGGTTAAAACAGACCCCGATGGAGGCAAATACTTTGGACTGCGGTGTTCCGCTTGCGGGAGGTCGCAACACCGCTTTGTGAGTTTGGAGAACACAGAAGCTAAATAACCAATAATTTAACTTGGTTACGGATTTTGTATTTTTATTTTGTTCTGTTTGGACTTGTAAATCAATAAATTCTTTATGACCCTAAAGGGGTCAAACATAAATTCTTTTCTCTGTCTCCCTCTGCGCCTTCTGTGGTGAAATGATAAACCACAGGGAACACGGAGACATAGAGAAATCACACTTTTTCAATATTGCTTTCCTTTCAAAAATAATGTTCTATTTAACTCTGTTTTAAAATCAAACACTGAGTTCAATGTTCAGGTTTTTTAAATCTCGCTTGTAAAATTGTATTCGCCGGAACCGACTTCAAACACTGCGCAATTATTCTCCATTCGCACAAATTTTACGCCTTTAGCCCTGTCAACCGATTTATTGCTCTCCTTCACAGAACCTGCGTTTTTAGCTGGCACATATACAAGCGCCGTTGTATTACCGGGAATCCGAACGGAGAGATTGAATTTGTTTCCATCAATCTTCCAACTGCTTGAGATATCGCCGCGAATAGATTTATAGGTTGCTTTTGCTGAATTGAATTGAACATCTTTTGGAGGCAGCAGCGGACGGATGACAATCTTTTTAAACCCTGGTTCAATGGCATCAATGCCGGCTGCTCTGGTAAAGAGCCATTCGCCAACGCAGCCAAGCCAGTAGTGGTTAAACGAATTCATACCCGGGTCCTGGAATCCTTTTTCCGGAGTCCAGCCATCCCATCTCTCCCACATTGTTGTTGAACCCCAGATAACCTGCTGCAACCACGAAGGATAAGTTTTATTCAATACAAGTTTATATGCCCATTCAGGGTGACCGGCTTTTTCTAACGCGAACAAAACCACAGGCGTCCCTAAAAAGCCTGTGGCAAGGTGTCCTTTTTGTTTATTAATTTCTTCAACAAACTTTGCGGCAGCGCGCTCTTTCATAGACTCCGGAACAAGGTCAAGTCCAAATGCAAGAGCATAAAGTGTTTGCCCAGTTTGACCTTTGCTATCAATAATTGAACCATCTTCTTTAATAAAGTTTTTGCGGAACGCCTCTTTTATATTATTTGCAAGGTTAAGGTATTTTTCTTTATCTTCTGCTTTGCCGAGCGCCTCGGCAATTTTATACATCAATGTTGCAGAATAGTAATAGTAGGCGGTGCCGATGGCGTCGGAATGTTGCGGACCTGCAAGGCGGAGCCAATCTCCATAAGCGCCAGTGCCGCGGATGAAATTCTTGCTTGTTCGTTCAAGGTAATCCATATATCTGACGAGAGCTCTATAATGCTGTTGCATAACTCGGGTATCGCCATACATTTCATACATCCGCCAGTTGCAAACCAGCGCAGAATCAGACCAGCCGGTATTGCCGTATCCGACGATTTTAATAGACGGCGCTACATCGCAAAAAGCCCCTTGATCATTTTGAGAATCCGTAATCAGATCGGTCAACCATTTTGTAAAGAAAGTTGGAGCGTCCATATTCAGACAGGCGGTCTTCATAAAGACCTGCGCATCACCCGTCCATCCTGCCCGTTCATCCCGTTGAGGACAATCCGTAGGCACATCAAGAAAATTGCCTGCCTGCCCCCAGAATATATTTTTTACAAGTTTGTTCACAAGTGGGTCTGAACATTCAAAAGTTCCGGTCTGTTCAAGTCCGCTATAGACGACAATCCCGGTAACATCCGAAGGCGATGGTTTGTATTTTAACCCAGTTACTTCAACATATCTGAAACCGTGGAAAGTAAAGTAAGGCTCATAATAACGCTTTTTATTGCCGGCAAGGAAATAAGTGTCTGTGGCTTTAGCGGAGCGCAGGTTTGTTGTATAAATTGTGCCATCGGGATTCAACATCTCAGCGTGACGCACAACCACCTTTTGCCCTGTTTCGCCTTGCGCGGCAAGCCGCACCCATCCGACCATATTCTGACCGAGGTCAAAGACGTAAACGCCCGGTTTCGGTTCAGTAACCGATAGGGCTTTGAGTTCTTTCATTTTGCGGATTGGGTAGCCCGGATGCGCTTCAAGGTTTGCAATTCCATCAATAACCGATTTTGACCAAGAAGAATCGTTAAACTTTGGAGCGTCCCAACCCGGCATCTCAAGACGCGCGTCATAAGTGCAACCCATTAAAAGGTCTGCTTCAAGCACTGGACCGGTTGTAGATTTCCAGCTTGAATCGGTTGCAATGATATCCTGTGTTTCATCGGCATAATCAATTTGAAGTTGAATTAAAAGATGCGGGTACTGACCGTAGTGATTCCGTTTTCCCGTAAATGCGAGATACCCTGCATACCAGCCATCGCCAACGAGCGCGCCAATTACGTTTTCCCCCTTTTTCAATTTGTCTGTCAGGTCGTACGCAAAATAATGAACTCGCTTAGAATAATCAGTCCAGCCCGGACTCAAAACATCGTCAGAAACCACGCCGCCATTAAAATGGAACTCATAAACCCCGAGAGCGGAGACGAAGGCGATGGCGCGTTTTACAGGTTTTTCGACCGTGAAACTTTTTCTGAAAAACGGCGCCGGCATAATTTTTACAACATTAAGTTTAACCTCGCCCCAAGGCTGGTCGCCAAATCTGGCGATAACCTTTGACGGCTTCCAGATACTGGTGTCAAAATCCAATGCCTGCCATTTGCCTTCGTTTCTCTTTCTTACGCTCAGCCACGAGTCATCAATCTTCACCTCCTGTGTCTGCTTTCCGCCATCATAGACCAGAACAAGTTTGCCAATTAAACCGGCCGGAGATGGAGCCGTTCCTGCATTGTTTGCGCGGATCGCTAAAATGTTCTTACCAGCCTTAAGTTGTCCTGTAACATCAAACGAATATAAATTCTTCCAGCTACTGCCATTTCCAACCTCCTTCTCATTAACAAACAAGGTAAAACCATCATCCGCGGTTAATACAAATTGACCCCTTTCAACCTTGCTGCCTTGAGGAATCTCAATGATTTTTCTAAAATACACATTTCCGACAGGTTCATTTCCGCCCGTCGCATCGTTTGCCCAGACCCAGCGGCAATCGTTCAAATTTGAAAGTTTTTCAACCTGAGCGCTTATCGGGTCTTTTGCGCCGCCGGTCTGCTCGTATGAATGCATAATCCACTGAGCCTTCCAATCTGACGGTTTAAGAATCCCCATTGTCCAGCGGGCGGGCTTGCTATAAGCGGACACATTGCCATTGTTGTCCCAAATTCTAACCTTCCAGAAACAATCCTGCGCAGACTTGAGCGGTTTTCCGGTGTATTCTATTTGAGTAGAGTCGCCCGACTCCACCTTTCCCGTGTCCCATAAATCGCCAATATCGCGATTCAATTCCTCTAAACTGCTCGCAACCAGGATTTGATAGGCTGTCTGGTAAACGCCGCGCAGAGATGAACCCTCGCTTTCAACCACCCAGCTCAAACGCGGTTTCTGGTTCTCGGTGATCACAATCGGATTTGGTCTCTTTCCAGACTGCGAATCCATCTGACATTGAAGGTATTCACATCGCAGCCCTGTGGCTTTTATCTTTGAAGAGGTTGCAGCAAAGAGTTGCTGATTAAAAACGATTACTGCCGTCGCGGCAACCAGCGCAATTACTTTCAAATACTGAGCGATTTTCATAAGCATATTTAATTAATACTGATTTAAGAATGAAATAAAATATACCTTGCAGTCAATTAAATTATCAAGAGTTTGCTGATAAATCCGGATCCTTAAACAGTTTTACCACAACGTCAACAATACTGGCAAGAAGTGGTGGCTATGAAGTTTCTCAATTATCTCTAATAACGGATATGCAAAAACAAACCAGATGCCATCAAGGAACGCCCGTCTGTATAAACGGGTGTCAAAGACGTATTTTTCAGGTTCATTGTAAAGTTTAAAATTCGGGAAAAATCTCGGCACCCTCTTGCAATATTCGTCAAACTTTTCGCCATAAATTTGCCTTAAATATTCCTCTTCTTTCAATATCACGGTCGGATAAAATATCGCAAAACCTATCAGGACAAGCCCGATAAAAGTAAACATTTCGGTCTCAAGCGCAATTCCAAAAATTGCGAGAAAACTGAAAAAATAGAGCGGGTTTCTGCTAATTGAATAAGGTCCTACAGTAATTAAACTTGAGGTTTTGTAACCAGATATAAAAAGTGTGCACCATAATCTTCCACAAACACCAATGAAAATTAAAATCACGCTGATTGATTCCATCGTTAAATCAATCAATCCGCCTTCAGGAATTCTATGCTGAGTGATTAAAAAGAGGCAGATTACCAAACCCAGAAATATTCGCGATAATTTAATCCTCGCTCCCGCAACAACATTTTTCCAATCTGTACAGATTTGCATAAATATTTAATTCAATTTCATCTAAACTTTAGAGACTTTATCGCGCTGTTTGTTCATCGTCTTGCTAATTTTATAATATATAATTTTGATTTTTGGAAAAAAATATTTTAGCAAATGTTTTATCTGGATTTTACTATGCGCTTAGACAGTAAATTGTGATATTGTAAAATAATATGGAGCGTTATGGGTATTGCTGAAAATCTTGAATCCGTAAAAAAACGAATTGAACAAGCCTGCGCGCGGACGAATCGCGACCCGTCTCTGGTTACGCTCGTTGCCATTTCAAAGGGACACCCGCCAGAAGCGGTTAATGATGCCGCTTCTTCAGGCGTCAGAATATTCGGCGAAAACAAAGTGCAGGAGGCAAAGTTGAAAATCCCGCTGTGTGTTTCTGGCATTTCCTGGCATTTAGTTGGTCACCTGCAAACCAATAAAGCAAAAGACGCAGTTGAACTGTTTGACGTAATCCATAGCGTGGACAGTTTAAAACTCGCGCAGGAATTGAGCAAACGGGCGCAGAAGATTGAAAAGAAAATTCCCATTCTTATTGAGGCAAATGTATCGGGTGAAACCTCTAAATTTGGTTATTTCCCTGAACTTTTGATTGGAGAAATTCAATCCATTGCGGCTTTGCCTTGTCTGGAAGTTCAAGGACTGATGACAATGGCTCCGTTCACGGACAACCCCGAAGATACCCGCCCGGTTTTTAGAAAATTAAGAGAGTTGAAATCAAGATGTGAAGACATTCTAAACCAACCGTTGCCGCATCTCAGTATGGGAATGAGCAACGATTTTGAAATCGCTGTTGAAGAAGGCGCAACACTCGTGAGAATTGGCACGGCAATTTTTGGAGAAAGAAAAGTGTAGATTTTTAATAAGCACCTGAACTGAACCTGAATCCTTTCTAAAAGACCATAACAAAATTGCGAAAATCGCGTTCGCTATCATATGATATTGATTAAAAGTTTTATAGTCAGACCGCATAGCAGCGCGAGGCGAATGTAATAATATTGCGCATTACTGCTCGCGACGAAAGCGGTTTAATTCAAGGAATTCAAAATCGTTAAACGAAATTTAATTGATTCATTTTAGTTTATTATCTAAAATTCTTCTATGCCTGAGATCGTTAACTTTGTTATTAAAAACGCGTCCAAAATAACCCCTGCGGTTTTGGAGAAGATGTTGCGGGAACTGCCGATGTGGAAAGTAGAATTCACACAGATACGCCCGCCAAACTATCCGCATTTAAGCATTCAACTTCAGTTTTTAGCCGATGTTATAGAAGATTTCATTGAAGGGGTTGAAAAGCATCTGCCCTATTACGCGATTGCGGAGGCTGCGTTCGCCCTTATATATGTTCATAAAAAGAGCGATATTATCCCTGATTTTCTCCCGATTATAGGTTACGGAGACGATTCAAGCGTTGTGCGCTCGGTTTTGATAAGATATGAAAAGGAGTTTGCCGCTTATGCGTCAAGAAACGGATTTAACTGGGGCGCTATTACAAACAAACCGTAATGAATTGATTAAAAGAGTTGCAAAGCGACAAAAGAAGTCTCAAGCCAGCAATTAGATTCAAGCAGCTCAAATTAAAATAAAAATGCATTTATTAGCTTCGTAACTTTCAGTCTTTAAATGGTTCAATTATTGTTATAAATGTAGAGAGAGTAAAAAATCTTGGCTAATGACGGAGTTTGTGGAAATATATTGTTTAATTTAAACTTAACTTAATAATGAGAATGAAAACTGTCAGAGGATTGATAGCTGTAATTTTGTTAATCGGGTTTGGCGCGCTGGCGCAACAGACTAATGAAGTCCAGCGCCAGATATCGCTTGAGGAATGCATTGAAATGGCATTGAAGCACAATCTTGACATACAGATTGAGCGGCTAAATCCGAAGATACGGCAGTCTATTCTTGAAGCGTCGCAGGCGGTTTACGACCCCTTGATCAGTATGGGCTACAGCAGGGAACACATGGAAAGCCCGGGAAAATATATTGATTTCTTCGGAAGCCCGCTAAAAGTTGAGGGAGGGCATGATAACTACGACAATTTGAATCTTTCTGTCACGGGCAAGTTGCCGTTTGGCACTACATATTCGGTGCCTATTGAATATACAAGACAATATGGTTCAAGTTTCCCGTGGGACCAATATGGCGGCAGTGTCGGCATACAATTGCGTCAGCCACTGTTGAAAGACGCCGCGATAGATTCAGAAAGATGGACAATCCTTGTAAACAAGAAAAATCTCAAGGTTTCTGAGTTCGGACTTCGTTATCAGATGATAAATGTCATCTCTGCCGTCAGACAGGCATATTATGAACTTGTTTACGCGCGCGAAAATGTAAAGGTGCAGGAAAAAGGGCTTGAACTTGCTGAGAGGCTGTATAAAGACAATGTGGCAAAAGTTAAAGCTGGCGTTCTTTTGCCGATGGATGAGAAACTGGCAGAGTCTGAAGTCGCTACCAGACGGTCTGATCTTATAAACGCCTGGCATCTTGTGACTGTTCAGGAAAATATGCTCAAGAATATGGTAGTCGACGATCTGGATTCTTGGAAAGATGTCCGTCTCGTCCCTGCAGAACCATTAATCGCCATACCGCAACGGTTTGATTTACAGGAAAGTTGGAGAATCGGTCTTGCCTCGCGCCCGGACCTTGCGCAAATGAAGATTTCAGTTGAAATTCGCGACCTTGATATTCGTTATTACAAAAATCAGAAACTTCCAGATGTAAGCCTTGTTGGCCAATACGCAAACTCGGCAATAAACACAGGGGCAAGCGGCGCGTTTGCCGACAGCTGGACTCCAAGATACCCAAACTATGTTTACGGCGTTGAAGTTGTATTTCCGTGGAGCAATAAACAGGTTAAGGCAAAACTGCGTGAGAGTAAAGAGATGCGAGAACAGGCAGAGTTGATGGTCAAAAAACTTGAACAAGACATTATGGTTCAAATTCAGGACGCAATTTCGCTTGCCAAATCAAGTTTTGAACGGGTAGATGCTACGCGAAAGGCGCGGCTTTACGCAGAAGCAGCGCTTGACGCCGAAGAAAAGAAATATCAAAACGGCAAAAGCACAAGTTTCTTTGTTCTGCAATACCAGAGAGATTTAATTGCCGCGCGATTGGCGGAAATGCGCGCGCTTGTTGATTACAACAAGGCTCTCACTGCTCTTGCGCAAGCCGAAGGCACTATCCTTGACAGGTTAAATATTAAAATTGATTTTGAATAAATTATTCTAAAAAGAGTCAATTAATTTAGTTGGTTTACTAAAATAACTGAATAATTAATTTTGATTTTTAATAAAGGTTAGAGATTTTAAAAATTTAATGAGTATTGAACTGGGAAAGGAAGCAAGAGTCAGAATTGACGGCAAGTTTTTCCGGTTAGGCGAAAAAAAGTTTTTCCCCAAAGGTGTTTGTTATGGACCATTTGCGCCGGACGACCACGGATTTTGCTTTCCTGACCAAGAACAGGCTAAACGAGATTTTACATTGATTCGCGAACTTGGCGCAAACCTATTGCGGGTTTATAATGTTCCACCAAGGTGGTTTGTTGACCTCGCCGCTAAAGAGGGTCTGAAGTTATTAATTGATATCCCCTTGCCCACCCACATCTGCATACTGGATTCGCCAAAAGAAATTGAGTCAGCGCGAGAAACTGTAAGAAAAACCGTTAAAGCATTCGCTGGACACCCCGCAGTATTTGCTTACAGTCTGATAAACGAAATTAAACCCGATATCGCCCGATGGAGCGGGGCAAAAAATTTAAATCTATTCATCAATTCCCTGGTTGAAGAAGCAAAATCAATCGACCCCGACTGCCTTTGCACATTCGGAAATTATCCGCCAACCGAATATCTCAATCCGTCCGCAATAGATTTTTATTGTTTCAATGTCTACCTTCACCACCAGAAGCCATTTGAAAATTATTTAGCGCGGCTGCAGATGATTTCAGACGCAAAGCCGGTAATTCTTGGCGAGTTTGGCGTTGATTCAATCCGTGAAGGCGAAGAGGCAAAATGCCAGATGCTCTCCTGGCAGATTCAGACAACCTTCCGCAGCGGCTTTGCCGGGGCAATTGTTTTTAGTTTTACAGACGACTGGTATCGCGGCGGCAGAAAGATTACTGATTGGGCAATGGGAATCACTACCGCAGACCGTCAGAAAAAGCCATCATTTTACACCGTTCAAAAAGAATTTAACATTGCGCCTTACTATCCACTGGAAAAGTATCCAAAGATCAGCGTCGTTGTAGCCTGTTATAATGGCGCCCGCACGTTGAAAAATTGTCTGGATTCTCTATTTAAACTTAACTATCCGGATTACGAGGTAATATTGATTGACGACGGTTCAACTGACGCTACCGCAGAGATTGCCCGCCTTTATTCCAAACTGCGTTATTTGAGACAACAAAATCAAGGACTTTCAGTCGCAAGAAATGCCGGGATCTCAATGGCGGATGGGGAGATTGTTGCCTTTACAGACGCCGATTGCCGCGCGGATGAAGATTGGCTTTATTACCTTGCTAACGAGTTTAACAGGACGGAATTTGTCGGAATAGGCGGACCAAATTATCTGCCGCCAGAAGATTCGCCAGTAGCGGCGGCGGTTATGGCTTCGCCAGGTGGACCGGCTCACGTTATGTTGACTGATCGCATTGCCGAGCATATCCCCGGCTGCAATATGGCGTTTTACAAATGGGTTCTTGAAGAAATAGGTTGTTTTGACCCTGTGTTTAAGAAGGCTGGTGATGATGTAGATGTCTGCTGGAGAATTCAGGAAAAAGGATATAAAATCGGTTTTAGCCCGGCTGCATTTGTCTGGCATTACCGTCGTTCTACAATAAAAGATTATTTAAAACAACAATACGGCTACGGCGAGGCAGAGGCTCTATTAATCAGAAAACATCCGGAATATTTCAACATATTAGGCGGCAGCGTCTGGGCAGGAAGAATTTACACAAATGCCAATGCAGGTCTAATAGCAGGCAGACATATAATTTATCACGGACAATTTGCCGCCGGTCTGTTTCAAACTATCTACACTCCGGGAACGGTCGGACTGTTTTCGCTTTTAACCTCATTTGAATACCACATTCTCATCACTTTGCCATTGTTTATTCTCTCGGCGCCGTTTTCATTCTTTTTCCCGATTGCGTTCCTGAATTTGATTTTTATTTTAACGCTCTGCGGTGTGGCGGCATATCAAGCAGAAATTCCTAAAAACAAACAGCGATGGTGGTCGCGTCCCGTGATCGGAATTTTATATCTACTTCAACCAATTGTTCGCGGCTATGCTCGTTATCACAAACGATTGTTGTTTAACCCGACTCCGATGTCCACAGCGCAAAGGTTTGAATCCGTTGCAATAAAAGATTCCGGCGAGTCGCTTGAACAACTTGCCTACTGGTGCGAGAAAGACATAGACAGAATTAAATTCTTAAAGACAATTCAAGAGAGGCTTGAACAGGAAGGATGGTCGCACAGGGTTGATTCTGGCTGGAGCGATTATGATATTGAGATTTTTGGTTCGCGCTGGGTTACCATTCAATTGATAACAGCAACTGAACTCTACCCAGAAGGCAAACAGGTGTTTAAATGCAAATTGGAAACCAGATGGTCGTTGCCGGCAAATGCGGTTTTTTGGGGTATTTTAGCACTTGAACTTTTGTTAATCGGAATTCTTGGAAAATACTCGGCTTTTGTCTGGATGCTTCTCCTTACCCTGCCCCTGCTGTTATGGTATCTTTCTACCGAAGAGAAAACATTGCGAAGCATTATGGTTAACTTTCTTGATGAACTGGCTAAATCGCTCGGTATGATAAAGTTGAAACCAGACGACACAAAAACCACAGGCTTTAAACCAGCAGAATAAATAATCTCCAGGATTATAAAATTCTCATTTTTCCAAATAAACAACAATCACTGGAAATTTTTCTATTTATGCTATAATACGCAGGCTAATGATGGGATTTAAAAATAAATGGGTTTATTTTACGTTAGAGGCGCTGAATGCATTCGCCTGCTCTTTTTATTTTAATTATCTATTCTTTTTTCTCAGGGATTACTATCACTTTGGAAACCGCGAAAACCTTGCCTTCTCGGCTTTTCACGGCTTCATTTATGCAATTGCCTCGTGGCAACTTGGAAAGGTAATTGACAAAATCGGTCAAATCCAGGCTCTAAAATACGGTTTTATCGGGATGGCGTTTTTCTTGTTTTTAGGTCTGCAATTATCAAATCATCTTTCTGGGCTTCTATTTATAACCGCTGGCTGGACGGTTTCAATGTGCCTTATCTGGCCTGCGTTAGAATCTCTTGTAAGTCTGAATGAACCAATCAAAGAATTGCCGCGAATGGTTGGAATTTACAACGCAGTCTGGGCGGCAAGTTCGGCAATCTCCTATTTCGTCGGCGGCGCGATTTTCCAGCACTTCGGCAGCAAAATAATTTTTTTATTGCCGCCAGCGATAAACTTAATCCAGCTAATTTTATTATTAAAATTCTCTAACAACAACCATCAATCGGTAATATCGGAATTATCCAGTGAAGAAGTTATTTCAGAGGCAAATCAGGCAAAACCTGACAGGGCGATTGCGGAAAAATTTTTGAAGATGGCGTGGCTGGCAAATCCGTTAGCCTATGTTGCTATGAATACATTTCTTGCTGTGATTCCACAGATCGCAAAGCAACAAAACCTGACCCCGGCAGAAGCCGGACTTTTCTGTTCAATCTGGATGTTTTTCAGGCTGTTCGCTTTTATTTTGCTCTGGAAGTGGAGCGGTTGGCATTACCGGTTCTTCGATCTATTAAAGGCATTTGTACTTCTAATTCTCGGCTTTATTATTTTATTGATATCAAGAAATCTTTTAATGCTTGCAATTGCTCAGGTCTTTTTCGGATGGGCTGTTGGGCTAATCTATTATTCTTCGCTTTATTATTCTATGGATATCGGGAAGGCAGGCGCTTCGCACGGCGGCTTGCACGAGGCGGCTATCGGAATAGGAATTTTTTTAGGACCATCTATCGGTTCTGCCTCGCTGTATCTTTTTCCGCAAAAGCCAAATCTCGGGATTTATCTGATTACAACACTGCTAACAGCGGCTCTGGTGGTTCTTTTAAGGATAAATTATAGAAAACGATAAATTTATTTTCTCTTTATTGCCCATAGGTTTTATATTATGAGGGATGCAAAAGGCGATTGTTTTTAAGAAATCGGTTTTGAGGTGGCTACTTGTCCGGGTATTATCCCCGCATTATCCCGCGATTGCATACAGCCCGCTCTCTTGCATTGAATTCAAAGAGGTTGATCCCCCCCCGCTTCCGTCCGCTGAATGGGTTAGAATTAAACCGGTGTTGAGCGGCATTTGCGGTTCTGACATTTCAACAATATTATGCCAGGGCAGCCCGTATTTTTCTCCATTAACCTCGACCCCGTTTGTGCTGGGGCATGAGGTTTTAGGCATCGTTGCAGAGACTGGCTCATCAGTTCCGAAGGAGATAAAACCAGGCTTGCGCGTTGTAATTGAACCTGCGTTGGGTTGCGCGGTCAGAGGAATTGAACCAATGTGCCAGCAGTGTCAAAGCGGCAACTACGCGAATTGCGAAAATGTTTTCGCAGGCAGTATAAAAGCGGGAATCCAAACCGGCTATTGCGCAAGCACCGGAGGGGGATGGAGTCAGGGAACGCTTGTCGCTCACCATTCACAAGTTCACATTGTGCCCGAACATCTTGATGATGTCCCGGCAGTCCTTGCCGAACCGTTAGCCTGCGCCATTCATTCTGTTGCGCCGTTATTGAATTCAAACCCAAAAGACATCTTGTTAATTGGATGCGGCTCCGTTGGACTGCTCACAATCGCTGCCTACCGCCTTCTGGGAGGCAAAGCAACGGTTTTCGCTGTTGCAAAATACGATCATCAAGCGCAACTTGCCCTGCAACTTGGCGCTACTAAAATCGTCAAACCCGCGCGCCCGAGAAAATTTTACGAATCGTTGCTAAAAGAGATTTATCCTGACGATTACGAAAAACGGATACATCAACCCGAGATAGGCAAGCCTGTGGTTCTTGGCGGTTTTGATGTAGTGATGGATTGCGTTGCAAGCGATAGGTCAATTGACGATTCATTGCGACTTGCCGCCCCAAATGGAACAGTTGAACTTGTCGGTATGCCGTCAATCCCGAAGGGAATTGACTGGACGGCAATATGGTATAAGAATCTCTCCGTGCGTGGGAGTTATGCTTATGGATATGAGCAGTTGCCGGGCGGTGAGAAGAAAAAAACAATAGAGACCGCGCTTGAACTTTTAGCCAAACACCCTGAAACCTTTAAACCGATAATTAGCCGCGTTTATCCACTGCAAAAATATAAAACTGCGCTAAACGATATTTTTAACTCCAGAGCATCAAAGTCTATCAAAATAGCCCTTAAAATAGTATGAAAGTTGAATTTCATTTGTTGTTAGTCAAGATGTCCGCGCGGCCAAAAATTGAAATCGTAAATATCAAATCCACGGTTTAGTTCAATGCCAACGATCGGGTTTTAACTCCATAACAACAGTCTCTCAGGTATGCTTGTTTCTCAAAAGATTTAATACGCTATAATTATTTCCGCTTAAAAAAATTATTGATTAGATTTTTTTAAGTGCTGCTTCTGTGCATAGGGAGAAAAGAGGTTGAAATAAATTCCGCATAGCGGGCGATCGTCGTTATCATTCTGGCTTAAAATAATTGTTATCTGATTATCAAGGGCGATTCCGTGTCGGAGATTCGGGGCGCGATTCTCATAGGCATCTATGGCTTTTTTCATCAATCTTTGCATAGATTCAAGAAATTCGTCGGGCGTTTTATCAATACAAATTATATATTTTTCATAAGCCCTCAGAGCCTTTTCCATCTCCACTTTAAAAGTATCCACATTCACAGCCCTTACTCCATTTACCTATTCATACCTTATAAGACAAAACAGCAATCTTTTAAGTAGTAATTATTAATCCGAAATAAGTTTATACAGGCGATGGAGAAAATCAATCTTTTGAAATTTCTTTCAACATAATTTTTGTTGTTGTTGCAATTTCATTCACTTCACCCGATTTGGGTTTTTCTCCAAGCCAAACGCGTGAAAGGTTGGCTGAATTTACCCAGGTTGTGCAGAGGTGTCCAGCAAGGTTTGAATTTGCGCGGAATTTATTTGCATAGTTCAAAAAGGCAATAGCGGCTTTTTGATTTTTCCAGGTTGAAGGCATAACTTTAAAGCCTTTTGACAAAAAGAAATCAACCGATGGATAACTATCGCGCGGTTCATAATGCCAGTCGCAAATGATGATGTCTTTTGGAATCTTATCAATTGCAGGATAAGTGCCGTTCTGGCTTGATTCCCATTTGCCGTATTTCATCTCGGCGTCGTTCAGCAATCTATCGCCCCACATCATCATTTTAACATCAAGTTTCTTAAGAATATCGCGCAAATCGTTCACCGCTTTAGCGAAAAGATCGGCAGGATTTTTTCCTTTGCACCGTGGACAATCTTTATCAGCTATTATAAACACCTCGTCCATTCCAGTATGCAACATATCGGTTTTAAACGCATTTACCAGTTCACTAAACAGGTCTGTTATTACCGGGAGAAGATCGGGATTTGACGGACACCAACTCCTGCAATAAATTCCCGGATTGTTTTTTGGCAGACCAGGAGTCTCATCAAATTGAGGATATTTTTCTATAAGCGGCGAATTATGACTGCTCCAGGATTGATGCCCTAAACAATTAAATAGCGGAACAAGTTTAATTTTGTATCTGTGGCAAAGATCGGAAAAGTTTTTAATCTGTTCTTCTGAAAATGGCTGGTCTCCGCGAAGTTCAGGATGCGATTTCCATTGAAACCTGTAATCAATCTCAAAAATAATCATATTTACCCCGGCAGGGGCGAAGACATTCGTTATTGCCTGCTGAACCACTTCCAAATCTTTCGCCGGATATGGAGCCATTAAATGAACTGCTTTGTAGTAACGTGGTTCGCTTTCCGCTGAATGTAATTTTAACAGTGTAAATAAAAACGCGACAGATAAGATTAGATTTTTAGATTTCATATAAAAACTTTATCAGGAGATATCTGAAATTCAAGACAGCAGATTTGCCCTCATTTCTTATGCGGTTTCGGACAAAGGTTTTAATCTATTTTATATAAAATCTCCACCTGCAAAAGGTGTCGTCAGGGTGCTTGTCAGGAGGCGCAAACAAACACTCAACGCAAATCCGTTCATCAATGACCTTTGCGAAACTCTCAAACTCGCATTTATGCATCTCTTTGCAATTATATTCTCCAAGACCGCGTTTAATCCTTGCCGTTTGAGATGGACAATTTGCCACTGTTAAAAAAAGTTCATCACCTGCCTGTTCAAATTTATATCCAATAATCAAAGCCCAGGGATAAAGCGACTGCGCCATTAAAAAGCCTTTTAATCCCTTTTCCTGTATATTAAAGCGCTTTACAATTTCTCTTGCGGCAAGTTCGCCCGCCTTTTGCCAGACCTGTTGGTTTAATTCCTCTGCAACAGTTTGCCCAAACCTTTCACTTGTATATAAAAACCAGAACGCATCCGCCACGCGATAATGCCATAAGAGAAATTCAATATAACTATTCTCGTCTTTCAATATTTGCGGCAGATTCATAAATGCTATTATTAACAATAATAAAAATATAAAAAGAACGAAATTCTTAATTATTCTGAAATAGGAACTCTGAACATACCAGAAATCGCAACTATTGGGTGTAATTAAATTTGCATGAATTTCTTATAGATTGAGGTGGCAAGACTGCGGAAGCAGTTGCAACATCGCTTTGCGACTTTAAACAACAAAAAATCAAAAAACAGAAAACAACCGACGCAATCACAAACGGATCAAAAATATATAACCACTTATAAATAGTTGGATGAAAGATAATAAAAAAACCGCCCCGATTTCTCGGGGCGGCGCGTTAATAATCCCTATTTAATTATTTTTTTTTGCCGGTTTTTTTGCCGATTTTTTCTCTTCAATTGCGGCTTGAGCAGCGGCAAGGCGGGCTATCGGCACTCTGAATGGCGAGCAGGAGACGTAATTCATACCGACTCTATGGCAGAATTTAACGCTCTCGGCATCGCCGCCATGTTCGCCGCAGATGCCAACCTTGAGGTTTTCTCTTGTTGACCTGCCGCGTTCAATACCGATCTTGATCACCTCTCCGACACCTTCCTGGTCAATCGTCTGGAACGGATCGTCTTTGAGAATCTTGTTATTTAGATAATCCGGCAAGAACGAACCGATGTCATCGCGGCTGAAGCCGAAGCTCATCTGGGTAAGGTCGTTAGTGCCGAAGCTGAAGAACTCAGCAACTTCAGCCATCTTATTGGCAGTAATTGCCGCGCGCGGAATCTCAATCATTGTTCCGAACATATATTGCAATTTCTTCAGGTTAAATTTCTGTTTAACCTCTTCGGCAACCTTATCCACAATAGCCTTCTGATGAGTCAATTCGTTAACAGTGCAGGTAACCGGGATCATTATTTCAGGCAACGCCTGCTTGCCTTCTTGAATTAATTCCGCTGCGGCTTCAAGAATGGCGCGAACCTGCATTTCTGTGATCTCCGGATAAGTGATTCCTAAACGAACGCCGCGATGCCCGAGCATCGGGTTGTTTTCGCGCAACGCTTCGGCGCGTTTCTTTAATTCAGCAATATCAACGTTAAGTTCTTTTGCAAGCGCCGCGAGTTTTTCTTCATCATTCGGCACAAACTCGTGAAGCGGCGGGTCAAGCAGACGGATTGTTACGGGTCTACCGCCCATTACTTCAAGTGTTGCTTTAACATCATTCTTCACAAACGGGAAGAGTTCATCAAGCGCTTTACGACGTTCTTCTTTGGTCTTACTGACAATCATCTTGCGAAGGATAAAGAGCGGTTTGTCGCTCCCCTCGCCGTAGAACATATGCTCGGTTCTAAAGAGCCCGATGCCTTCGGCGCCAAATTTGACCGCTTGCGCGGCATCTTTCGGCGTATCAGCGTTTGTTCTGACTTTGAGAACGCGCGCCTTGTCAACAAGTTTCATAAACTCCGCAAGACAGGTGTTATGCTCAATGTCAACATCAATAAGAGGAAGTTGACCGAGATAGACAAGGCCTTTTGTGCCGTTAAGGCTGATCCATTCGCCTTCTTTGACAACAGCGCCGCTCTTTGTCTTAAATGATTTGCCGTCGTCGGCAATCTGAATGTCGCCGCAACCCACGATGCAGCACTTGCCCCAACCACGCGCTACCAGAGCCGCGTGCGATGTCATACCGCCTTTGCTTGTGAGAACTGCTTGCGCCTTGTGCATACCGTCAACGTCTTCAGGAGAAGTCTCTTCGCGAACGAGGACAACTTTTTCTCCGCGTGAAGCCCATTCAACGGCGTCTTTTGATGTAAACACAACGCGTCCAACCGCTCCGCCCGGACCTGCTGGCAAACCTTTCGCAATCGGATGATTTGCGAGTTCAGCCTTCGGATCAAGCATCGGCAGAAGCAGCTCAACTAATTGATTTGGACCAACGCGCATTACGGCAGTATCGGCATCAATCAATCTCTCTTTATACATATCAACAGCCATACGAACTGCCGCTGCGCCATTCCGTTTTCCAACGCGGCACTGGAGCATAAACAGCCTGCCTTTTTCAATTGTGAATTCAATATCAAGCATATCTTTGTAATGCTTCTCCAGCCGCTTGCGTATTGAATCCAGCTCCTTATAGAGTTTTGGCATCAATTGATTGAGAGTTGGCAGATGGCGGCTCTGGTCGTTTGCCGATTCTTCATTGATCGGCGCAGGCGTGCGGATACCGGCTACAACATCCTCGCCCTGAGCATTGACAAGAAACTCGCCGTAAAATATCGGTTCGCCAGTAGCGGGATTTCTTGTGAAAGCCACGCCAGTAGCGCTATCATCGCCCATATTGCCGAATACCATTGACTGCACGTTTACCGCAGTGCCCCACTCATCTGGAATTTTTTCAATACGGCGATATTCAACCGCGCGCTTGCCGTTCCAACTTGCAAAGACCGCGCCAATCGCGCCCCAGAGTTGCTCCTGAGCATCATCAGGGAACGGCTTTCCAAGAACATCTTTAACAGTCTGTTTGAACTCCTCGACAAGAGCCTTTAAATCTTCAACAGTCAATTCAGTGTCAAGTTTATATCCTTTGCTATGCTTGACCTCTTCAAGCCGCTCATCCAAAATCTTGCGGATTCCTTTGCCATCTTTCGGCTCAATGCCAGCGGCTTTTTCCATCACGACATCTGAATACATCATAATCAGACGACGATACGCATCGTAAGCAAACCGTTCATTGCCGCCGGATTGTTTGATAAGTCCGCTTATTGTTTTAGAAGTTAGACCAACGTTCAACACGGTTTCCATCATACCGGGCATTGAACGGCGAGCGCCGGAACGGACTGAAACAAGCAACGGATTTTCAGTATCTCCAAATTTTTTACCGAGCAATTTTTCTACTTTCGCCAGCGCGGCATCAACCTGAGCCTTGAGTTCCTTAGGATAGGTTCGGTTGTGCTTATAATAATAAGTGCAAACTTCTGTAGTAATGGTAAAGCCAGGAGGCACAGGCAACTTGAGATCAGGATGTCCTGCCATCTCAGCAAGGTTTGCGCCCTTGCCGCCTAACAATTCTTTCATTGATTCATTGCCGTCGGCTTTGCCGCCGCCAAAAAAATATACATATTTAACTGTTTTTGCCATATTTCATTACTCTCATTTATTTTGTTTTTTGTTTTCCAACTCCGAAAAACTAATCTATTAGCATAATAAATTAACCATAATCGTCAACTGAAGAAAATTTTATTTTAATCCTTTACAAACTTTTTATTCTAAATATTATTAGGTCTTGAAATTAGGTGGATAGAATGTTAGTTTAATTTTCTGGGTCGCGGGGTGGAGCAGCCCGGTAGCTCGTCAGGCTCATAACCTGAAGGTCGCTGGTTCAAATCCAGCCCCCGCAACCAAAACTTTATTTATCCAGTTTAAAACCCAAAATTGCGATTAACCAAGAACTCTCTATGATTGCAATATCTATACCCACTCAGGCTCATAATCCCGCATGCGGGATCGCTTGTTAAAGATTGAAAACTCTCTCCCCTGAACTTATCTTCTCGCAAAATACGCGAAAAACTTTACAAATAATAAAAGGTTATCCTAACTTCGCGGTAGTCTTCGCCAATCATTTTTCGCATATCGGATGGCCATTTTTCAAACGGCGCAGGGTCTTCTATTGCCATCCTGCAAATTGCTGAAAGAAGTTCGCCCACAGTTGATTCAACGATTTTTACGTTTGATACCCTGCCGTCGTAGTGCAACCTAAAATCTACTACTACTTTGCCGCGTCTATCCCCTGTATATTTCGCGTTGTCAAGCAAGTCATACCAACGTTGTTGTATGGCATAAAAAACAGAAGAGTCATACGCGCCAAACGGCGTCGCTTTAGCGTCCACAGACGGAACCATATTGACCCGTCCAACTCCGCCTTCCTGTTTATATTTTTCCCCAGCAATTAAACCCTCTTGCTGACGCGCCCGAGCCTCTGCAATGGTTAGCGGTCGGGACAAATTTTGCGAACCACCCCCCTTTCCAGCCGCGTTCGGTTGCCCTGAAATCACAACCGCATTTTCAGTCTTGACCATCTTTTCAGACGGATTTGATCTTCGGGTAGTGCCTGGTTTTTCTTCTGTTTTGTTTTCATTTGCGGGTTTTTCGGCAATCTGCTTTTGAACTGTCTTTTGTTCCGGCAACGGTTGCAATGGTTGAGGCGCGGGCTTTAATTCTTCAGGCTTTTTTTCAACCTGTTTCACTGGCGGCTCCTGTTTTGGTTTTTCAAGCGGAGGTTGCGGCTTCGTCGGTTTTGGAATATCAAGCGTCTGAACCACCTTATCTTGCTTGCCGTCAATGTTCGGTTCTCCTGTCTCCTTTTTAATATTCGGATTTGCCGCAATAGAATTTTTATCAGAATAGAATTTTGCTTTTTCAGGAGGCTCCAGTGTTTGCTGCGAGGGCGCCACAGATACAAACAAAAGCGGCGGCTCGCTCTGCATAATCTGTTGTTTTTTCTGCTCTTCAACAGCCCTTGAATATTTCAAAAAGTTGAACTTTTCTGCTAAAAATTGCGCCGGGTTGAATGTCATTTGATATTTTGACGACGGAAATAAATACTGCAAAATTTCCTGTTGCCCTTTCCAGTTTAAATTTTTAATTTCCTTATAAGTGGCATAAACGGCTATATGGATTACCAGCGACAGCACCAGCGGCACTGTGAGTGGAAAATCCGTCAATCGTTTTAAAACGATATATATTCGCCCGCCATTCACAATATTAAGAATGCACTAATTTAGGTCAAACGGCAACATTCAACCATTAAATTAGACGGTAAAACGGCTCTTTCCGATTAATCCATTTATATGAATTAATTGAGAATAAGAAAAATATCTGGTAAATGAGATTTATGTCAAACGATTGGGTTGAATCAGAAAACTGGCGTCAGATTGAAGATTTAAACCAGCGCGGCGGAAGGATGTTGAGCGTTATAGATTTGATTTGCGCTGGAACAATTGATTTGGATATTGCGGCGTATGTTTGCGAAAAAATGACGCGCGGCGCTTCAATACTTACTGCAGCAAAACCCGGCGGCGCAGGCAAAACAACTATTATGGCTGCGTTTTTAGGATTTATACCACCCGGCGCCCGCATCGTTACGGTTTCAGATTCATCTGCGCTAAATCCAGAAAATCTATACGGTCAAAATCCACTCTATCTTATGGCGCACGAAATAGGTTCAGGTTCATATTACGGTTATATCTGGAGCGAAGATGTAAAAAGATATTTCTCATTGATTGAACCAGGACGAAGTATCGCCTCTAACTTGCACGCAGATACTTTAGAGGAATTGCTCTCGGTTATGAATAACCTTGAAGTCCCCGAAATATTAATCGGCAGGATTGATCTGATTATCTTTATTTCAGTTCTTGGACGTTCATTTATGAATGTAAAACGGCGCGTTGCGGCAATTTATGAAGCCGTTGATGGAAAACATCGTCTCGTTTTTAAACACAATCCAGCCAGCGACACCTTTGAATGTTTAACGCAAAATCCCTTTTCAAGCAGGGCAAAAAAGTTGCGCGGCTTCATAAATGAAATGGTAAAACAGAGAAACTTTGAGTATCATTCATTGAGGAAAAAATTTGTTGAGTTTTATCCAGAATTGAAAAACGACCGCTAACCCTGTTCTGGTTAAAACCTATCAGTTAAGCCCTTGGTTATAGTAAATTATTTAAAATGACAAAAACAGCGAATAAAGAAAAAGTTGCGCTCAATTCTCAAAAAACCGTCATCGGCATTGAAGGCGGCGCCACACGGACGGTTGCGATTTACTACGACGGTTATAAAACCGAGCAGACTGAACTTTCTCAAGGAAACGTGAGGTTACTTAACGACAGCGAACTTGAAGCCCTTTACGAACAGATTTATTTAAAATTCAGAAATGCCACAATCGTTGTCGCTGGAATGGCAGGCGCAAGGAATAAACGGGATTTTCAAAGAATACAAAACGCATTGAAAAAATTCTGGAAAGATTCTGTTTGCATACCGACGAATGATCTTGAGACCGCTTTGAATTCTGCGGAAAAAACCAACGACGATAGAATTCGCATCCTCGTCATAGCAGGAACAGGCTCTTGCGTCTATGGCAGAGCCGCTGATGGAAAAACCGTAAAAGTGAACGGCTGGGGTCACCTGCTCGGAGACAGCGGCAGCGCCTATCGTATCGGTTTAAACGCAATCCAGAATAGTTTGAACTTTTACGACGCAAACGGAAAATTCCCTCCTCTCGGCTCGCGGCTTTTGAGAAAATTGATGTTGAACGAGCCGGACGATTTTATTGAATGGGTTCAAAACGCGACAAAATCAGAAGTTGCAGCCCTTGCTCCAGAGGTATTTGAAGCGGCGAGAAACGGAGACAAACTGGCTAAAACAACAGTCGCCGCTGTTATCGAAAATCTGGTTCGCTCCACAATCTGCTGCGCAAAACGATTGCTGAAAACCGGTCAAAAACCCCATTTCATCCTTGCTGGCGGATTGTTCAAAAACCAGCAATCATTTGCCCGCGATTTTTCCACAAAAATAAAATCAATCATCCCAGATTCTAAATTCACAGTATTAAATGAGAGCGGGGCGCTCGGCGCCATCAGAATTGGTATTGACTATCTTACATCTAAAAAAAGCAAACTCATTCCTGAACCGCGCAAAATAAAATCAGTTGACGTAAATAAAAGCGGCAAAGAGTGGAAAAATCTAATTCCTGTTTCAATTAAACTTTCGCCAACCGAGGAACTAAATCCTGCAGCTGGGCGGCTGGATAAAATTCCTGTTAAAAAAGCCGTTGAGTTGTTTATTCGGGAGGATTCAAAAATTTCAGGCGCTATTATGCCGCATAGCAAAAAGATTGCGCGGGCGGTTGCTATGGTTTCAAACGCGTTTAAATCTGGCGGCAGACTTATCTATGTTGGAGCCGGAACAAGCGGTCGGTTAGGAGTTCTTGACGCAAGCGAGTGTCCACCAACATTTGGAGTTCCGTCAGAACAGGTTCAAGCGATAATTGCCGGCGGCGCGCGGGCAGTCTGGCAATCGGTTGAAGGGGCTGAAGACGATTATGAAGCCGGAGCGCGAGCGGTAAAGTTTAGAAATGTTAATAAAAAAGACGTTGTTTTCGGTATAGCCGCAAGCGGCAAAACACCGTTTGTCTGGGGAGCATTAAACTCGGCAAAAGCATTAGGCGCAAAGACAATTCTGCTCTGTTTCAATCCGTATCTAAAAATTCCAGCGCAATCAAAACCGTCCCTTGTGATTGCGGTAGAAACCGGGGCAGAAATGTTAACCGGTTCAACCAGGTTAAAAGCAGGCACTGCCACAAAAATGATTTTGAACATAATTTCAACACTCTCAATGGCGCGCGCCGGTAGGGTGAAAGGCAATCTTATGACCGATATGCAGCCGAGCAATTCAAAATTAAAAGAGCGGGCGTTACGGATCGTTTGCCAGATAACCGGTGTTAGCGCGGACAAAGCGAAGCAACTGCTGGAAAAAACAGGATGGAAAATCCGCTCTGCAATTAATATTGCAAGGCTTGAACAACATTAAATTTAAGGATAATTTAACACCCGTGTTATACAGGATATTAGAACAAAAATTGGGCGAGGCGGCAAAATCGGTTCTGCCGTCAGGAAAGGACTTTTTATTCCCTGTCAAACCGTGCGCAGATACCCGCTTCGGGGATTACCAGACAAGCGCGGTGATGGCGATTGCAAAGGAATTAAAGACAAATCCGCGTCAACTTGCCTCAAACATTGTTTCAAAACTTGATGTCAGCAACTGGTGCGAGAAGGTTGAAATTGCCGGGGGGGGTTTCATCAATTTTAGACTAAAACCCGCCGCTATGGCAGCAGTGATTAAAGATGCGGCAACCGGCAAACATCTCTTCTTCAGCAAAGCAGACAAACCGCGCGTAATCGTTGTGGATTTTAGTTCCCCAAATGTGGCAAAGCCAATGCACGTTGGCCACATCCGCTCAACCATACTCGGCGACTCTCTTGCCCGAACTTTTAGACTTCTTGGTCATCGCGTAATTACTGATAACCACCTCGGCGACTGGGGAACGCAATTCGGAAAACTGATACTGGGATGGAAAAAATTTCTCAACAAAGAGGCTCTTGAAAAAGCGCCAATAGCCGAGATGGAAAGACTCTACAAACTCGTAAATGAAAAATGCGAGTCCGACCCGGATGTCCTTGAAGAAGCCAGACGCGAACTCGTCCTGCTCCAGCAAGGCAACGGAGAAAATCTTGAAATCTGGCGCAAGATGATTGAACTTTCCAGAAAGGAATTTGACGCCATCTACCAGCGGCTAGATGTAAAGTTTGACTACACACTGGGCGAAAGTTTTTACAATCCGCGATTGACCACGGTCGTCAATGACCTCCTTCAAAAAGGAATAGCGCGCGAAAGCGAAGGCGCCATAGTTGTTTTCTTTGACGAGGACCCATACTTAAAAGACAAACCCGCAATAATTAGAAAAAGCGATGGCGGCTTCAACTATGCCACAACAGACCTCGCAACAATCGCTTACAGAGTTGAAAACTGGAATCCTGACGAAATTATCTACGTAACCGATGGACGTCAACAGCTCCATTTCCAGCAAATTTTTACAACATTTCGCAAATGGCATCCGGAACTAAACGACAGGCTTAAACTTGTTCACGTCTGGTTCGGTTCAATCCTCGGAGAAGATGGCAAACCATTTAAAACTCGCTCCGGAGAAACCGTAAAATTAGCAGACCTGCTGGACGAAGCAGAAGAACGAGCTTACAAAGTCGTAAGCGAAAAAAATCCGCAACTGCCAGAAGAATTACGCCGCAACATAGCGCGGGTAGTTGGAATCGGCGCAGTTAAATACGCCGATCTGTTGCCAAACAGACAGATGGATTACGTATTTAGCTGGGACAAAATGCTTGCCCTAAACGGCAACACCGCCCCATACCTCCAGTATGCTTACGCAAGAATCAGAAGCATATTCAGAAAAGGCGGAATGGAAAAAACAGACGATCAGGAACAAATCGTTTTCTCCGAATCTGTAAATATGGAATTGACCGCATCTGAGGAAATAGCGCTCGTTCGTCACTTGCTCAATTTCGGTCTTGCAATTGAAGCCGTCGCCACCGAATACCGACCGAACTTGATGTGCAATTATCTCTATGAACTCGCAGGACTGTTCGCCCGCTTTTACGAAGCCTGCCCTGTATTAAAAGCCGAAGAACCGCAACTTTCAACCCGCCTCGCTATCTGCGACCTTACAGCAAAAGTGTTAAAACAGGGACTTGACATTCTCGGCATTCAAACTCTTGAACAGATGTGATTAAGCCCAACCGTTCCTAAAACAGAATGACAAGCCCAAATCATTAGCATAGAACTCAGTGGCTAATTCTGAAAATTATCCAGATAGATCACATTTAAGTGAGCGCGTCTAATAGTCTCTCATCAACAGATTTTAATCTCAACGGGATTGAATATCAATAGCCACTCATAAATAGCTGGATAGCAAAACGCAAAACAACCATTATGACTCCGCAAGGTGTCAAACAAAATTGCCTTTCTCTGTGTCCTCTGTGGTAAAAAACGCAGAGAATATAGAGCAATCGCCCCCTCCAAGTATTACAATCCTCTCAAAAATACCGTTCTATTTCACCCAGTTTCAAAATCCTATATTGAATTCTACGCTAATAATTCGTGGAAACTGTAACCTATAAATCAGTTCAAACAATTTACTGAAAGAGCCAGACAATTCCAACCCCAATTGCTATTGTAGAAAGAGTTCCCATCACGATTTTATACGCTTTAAGAGTGCCGCCAGCGTAGCGACGCGAGATTTCTCCAATAATTGTTGCAAAAATAGACATTGCAAAAATAGTTCCAATCCCAAAAAAGACGAGGTATGAACCTGCTTCAATCCTTGTGGGGAACGCCAGAGCCGGCAAGACTCCAAGAAAATGCGAACTGCCCGCAAGTCCGTGCAATGTGCCGATTGCAAACGCAGTGTGAGTATGCTTGTGAGCAATTTTATCACTATGATTGTGAGCATCAATAATCGCCTCTGGATTTTGAACCTTTTCCATCTGCTCTTTATGAAAATGGATATGCGAATGGCTCTCGCCATTATGATCGTGTTGATGTGTGTGAATCTTTGCGGATAGCGCCTTGTTTAAACCCCACAGTCCAATGCCGATCAATACAACACCTACAAGACGTTCAGCCCAATCAGATATTAAATTCACCGGTAGAACTTCCCTTAATAAAATTGATAAAAAACCAACCATCAGCACGCCGCTTGCGTGTCCAAGTCCCCAGCGAAAACCAATTTTCCATGCCCTATTTTTCCCTTCCGCGGCAAGAGGGGCTATTGCTGCCATATGATCAGGTCCGGATACCACGTGAACCGTTCCGGCAACCATTCCAGATAAACTCGCTAAAATCATTTGTAATTATTTTTCGTTATTACCTTTTAACAAATCTATAATACTATTGAAGTTCATCCAAGAAAAATCTCCTTTTAACCTGAATTTCATTTACCCCCGTAAAAAACATATTTTGGAACGTAATTCCGAACGCTTAGCAAAAAAGAAATAGCGCGTCTTGTTAAGAAATTATTCTTATCAAAAATGGTTATAAGGAGACGCTTCGCTCTTCAGGATAATTTTATAAGATTTAATACGCCCTCTTGTCAAAATCACAGGTTTTAGTAAGATTATTTTAAAATTGGTTTTGTATGGTTTTTAGAAATATAACAATTGCCGCGATTGCGTATTTTGCGTTTGCTTCTATTTGCGTTTTCGGAGGCGAGGCTAAAATCGTAAAGGTATTGCCGCATTATCTTGATAAAGATGGCAAACACGCAGTCTATCCAAGCCTGTTTGAACGCGACGCTTATCAGTACTACCTTAGGAAACATCCGGAAAAATGCTACGGAATTCAATTTGACGTTCAGTGGAAGGCTGCAAAACCGCAGGGCTTAAAAGTTAGAATAGAAATGCGCGGGTCAAAAGATAATGCGGCGCGGGTATTTACTGTTGAAAAACCGCTTGAAAAAGAGACCTTTTTCGGACACTGGATGAAACTAAAAGTTGATGAGCAACAATTCAGGGAATTAGGAACGTTGCTCGCTTGGCGGGCAACATTATGGGACGGCGATAAATTGCTATCCGAACAAAAGTCCTTTTTATGGTAATGAGGTAAAAATGCAACTTGCAAAACAACTTGCGATTTTCCTTGAAAATCGCCCCGGTATGCTGGCATCTGTTTGCGAGGCGCTCGCAAAGGAAAAAATCAACATCTACGCCCTAACAACAAGCGACACCGTTGACCACAGTGTTATACGAATGGTCGTAAGCGATACGCGAAAGGCGCTGCTCATCTTTGAAGAACGCGGTACCCTCGTGGTTGAAGACGACGTCATACTGATTGATTTTGCCAACAAACCCGGAACGTTGGGCAAAATCGCAAGAAAACTCGCCGACGCAAATGTGAACATTGAATACTGCTATTGTGCCGGCTCGCCAACGTCAAAAAAAGGACTGCTCGTTTTCAGGGTTTCAGATATAAAGAAGGCGATGAAAGTAATCAACACTATGCGTTGATTGCTTTCAACCCCATTAGATTAAATAATGTAGCCGCATTTCGGGATTTGGACTGCTGTTTTAAGACTCCCCGCATACAGCAGCTCGCAACACCGCTTTGTGAGTTTGGAAAAAAAATGAAGAATGCAAATATCTATCGCTCAATTACAACGGGGTTGAATATTAGTAACCGCCTGTGAAATAGGTGGATTGAAAACGCAATACAATCTATCTGAGCCTGAAGTGGTCAAACAAAATTCCCCTTCTCTCTGGTTCTCTGTGCCCTCTGCGGTGAAAAAGGAGAAACCACAAAGGAAACGGAGAAACACGGTGGAATCATAATTCTAAAGTATAGCGCCCCTCTCAAAAATAGCCTTCAATTTTATTCATCTTCAGAATAAACCCGAATTCATTGTCAATGATTCAGAATGGTTTATTTTAATTTGTTTAGCGATGTGAATGGATATAAAATCTAATTAATAAAAAGTAGTAGACCTTTAAATTGATATATAATAAACTTAATTTATGAATGTTCTTGTAACTGGCGGAGCAGGCTATATAGGTTCAGTTTGCGTAGAGCAACTTTTAAACCTCGGTCACAATGTCGTGGTCGTTGACAACCTTTCGGAGGGTCACCGACAAGCCGTTGATCAACGCGCTCTCTTTGTAAAAGCCGACCTTGAAGATTCAAAGGCGATTGGCAAGGTCTTTAAAGATCATCATATTGAGGCGGTTATGCATTTTGCGGCGCTTGCTCTGGTCGGCGAATCTATGGAACAACCAGGAAGGTATTTTAAAAACAATGTCTATGGAGCCCTTAATCTTTTAGAAGCCGGACGACAGGCAGGAATTAAAAAATTTGTTTTTAGTTCCACCTGCGCCACCTATGGTATGCCTGATAAAGTTCCGATAACAGAGGAACAACAGCAAAATCCGTTGAACCCTTACGGCGAGTCTAAATTGATGTTTGAAAAAATATTAAAATGGTACAACAAGCTACACGGACTTGAGTTTGTGGCGTTCCGGTATTTCAACGCCGCCGGGGCAACAGAAAAGTATGGAGAAGACCACAAAAAAGAGACCCATCTGATTCCGAATGTTTTAAAAGTAGTTCTTGGGAAAAAAGAGTTTTGCGAGATTTACGGGACTGATTATCCAACGCCCGATGGCACCTGCGTAAGGGACTACATTCACGTTTACGACCTTGCCACGGCGCACATTGCGGCGTTAAAAGGCGGCATTGTCGGCTTCTACAATCTCGGCAACGGCGAGGGTTATTCTGTAAGAGAAGTTATCAAGATGTGCGAGAAAGTTACCGGCAAAAACATACCTGTGGTTGAAAAACCGCGTCGTCCGGGCGATGCGCCAAAATTAGTTGCAAGCGCTGAAAAGGCGCGCCGCGACCTTAACTGGACGCCCGTTTATCCATCGCTTGAACAAATCGTGTCATCTGCCTGGAACTGGCACCGCTCTCACCCCGATGGATATAAAAATTAGCATACCTAAGAATTTTAAATTAGGTTTAACATTTCAACGAGCGATTAGTGGTTGCGTTTCCTAACTATTAGAAGAGAATAAACCATTGCCTTTTTGGTCAATCCCACTTTGCAAAAATATAACTTTTAGAACAAAAATTATCAGAAATTTTTCTTGATAATATCAAGGCATTTCCGATTCATTTCAATGGCGCGGGTTTGTGAGTCAGCCTCAGTATAACAGCGAAATTCCGGAGCATTTCCCGATGGACGCAGATGAATTATTTCGCCATTTTCAAAAGTTATCCGTATACCGTCCATACGGTCGATCTGCGACGGTTTGCCAGAAATAACGCTAAAATAGTTTTCAATTTCAGACAAATTTTTCTGTTCGTCCGCGGAGCTGAATTTTTCAAGTATCGCTCGCGAGCGACTCTGGTCAAAATTGGTTAACCGATCGCTGGCGGTATAACGCGGCGGCAATTCCGCAAGGAGCGAAGAGACGGACTTTCCTCTTGTTCTGGCAAGGCATAATATCGCAAGTATCGGCAAAACGGCATCCCGCGTAGGCAACGGGTCAAGGACTTTTCCATTTTTTCCCTCCGCTTTTGACTGTAGCAAAAAGCCGCCATTTGCCTCAAAACCGACGACGGTATTTCTCCCTCTTGAAACAGCCTCCTGCATTGATTCAATCACATAAGGCGAACCTATTTTTGTCCGGTTAACCTCTTTAAAGAATCCGCATTTTTCAATGGCTGTATTGCAACTGACGGGGATGCTTACAGAATCGGCGCCGAGAAACCTTGCGCACAGTAGCCCGACGATATCCCCTTTTAGCCAGTTGCCGTTTTCATCGCTAATTAGCGGTCTATCGCTGTCGCCATCGGTTGACACAATTGCGTCAAATTTAAATTCCGCTGCCCATTTTTGCGCAAGTTGAACATCGGTTTCCCTGATTGCCTCGGTGTCAACCGGAACAAACTGTTCCGAATAACCAACAGGCGTTACATTTGCGCCTAATTGCCGCAGTATTTCAACAAGGATATCTCTTCCCACCGCAGAATGCTGGTAAACGCCAATTTTTAAAGAGTTGAGAATATCTTTATCAAAGAAATCAATGTAGCGGCTTATATACAATCTCTTTGCATCCTCGTTAATAGAACGTTGCCGGCGCTGTTTCTCTTTAAAAAATCCGCTTGAGTCAAATAACGATTCATCAACATCCACTACCTGATGACGGATTCCCTCCTCATCGGTTTTTAAAAGTTCTGTATGCGGTTTGTTGAACTTTATTCCATTTCTATCTGCCGGTATATGGCTCCCTGTAATCATTATTGATGGAATAATGTTTTTAAAACCATACAGGGCGAGCGCAGGCGATGGGATTTTTCCGCAGTATATCGGTTTGCAATCAACGGATTCAATTGCGCGGCAAACTGCTTCAACAATTCTATCGGTGCTTGGTCTTAAATCGCCCGCAACGGCGATGGCGCGCTGTTGAAGCAGGTTATCTTGGTTTCCGCTTTCTATAAGAAAAGAGGCGGGTTTAGGCTGAATTTCTCCTCTTGATTCAAGATAACTGATAAATCCAACCGTATAGGTGTATGCTATAAAATCGGTAATATCCTCAGACAAACCGCGAGCGCCGCTGGTGCCGAATTTTACCCCGCAGTTGCTCATCAATGAGCCAACGCTTATCTTCATTTTTTTAAATTGAGAATGATTTTGCCTATTTTAGAAGATGTTCAATGACCATTTGATCAAGCGCTTGATAGTTGCGTTCGGATATTAATTTTTGCGCTGCCGCTTCATCAAATGACCGCGCCTTTTCAACAAGCAACAGGAATGTCTTTCTGCTGTTGATGAGGTGCTCCATCCAGTGTTCAGGTTTAGTCGTCCGGTAAGGATGAACATCAAAACAAACATACTCTCCTTTTTTACCGTAACCGTTCCGTTCCAGCGCGCGAACTTGATTAAACGCTAATCGCAAATTCACACTGCCGAACGGTTTGTCCTGGTCAAATTTTAATCCATTCTGATCATTCAGATGCAACGACCACAATTTGCCAAAGGCGCATGCAAAATCTATTTCATCGGCGGGATCAAGTCCGGCTAATATAGCGTGAGCGCTTTCAATCAGGCAACCAACCCGTTTGGGATCGTCGGTCAAATTTGCCAGCGCCAAGGCGTGCCCGATCGTTGGAATATAAGCAACATCCATAGGCTCGTTCGGTTTGGGCTCAATCGCGATACGAACCTTTTTGTCGTAATTAAGCATTTTATTAATTGCCTGAACGAGGTAATCCACACATTTGCGAGCGTTTTTAGATTCACGGATATAACTCCCTTCGCGCGCAAGCCAGAGAACAATCAGGTTTGTTCCAAGAGCGCGGGCAATATCAATGCATCTTAATGAACGGTCAATGGCATATTTACGGCACTTCGGATCGTTGCTCGTAAAAGCGCCATCAATTGTCATCGGACTAAACCAAAGTCTTGGCGCAACCATCTCTGCGGCAACACCGGCGTCATCAAGCCGTTTCTTCAACTCTTTAGCCTCCTTTAAAATCTGTTGCGGCGACTTACCATCTATATCCGGAACGGCATCATCATCGTGAAACATCATTGCGTCAAAGCCGTTTTCCTTCAATTGTTGCAATTTCCATTCAAATGTTTGCGCCGCTCTTGTGGGAGGTCCGTAAGGGTCTGCTCCTTCGCTTAAATTCCAGGGACCAAAACAGAATTTATAACTATTGTTTTTATTGCTCATATTTTAATTATAGTTTTGAGACGAAGGCTTGCAAAGAAAAAAACACCCCTTGCGGGGTGTTTTACAACCGTTACAAAAATGATGTCTTATAAAACCGAAATCGGTTTTAACTTACGGCAATTAGTGAAACTCTCTCGCCTTTTTCGTTTCGGGCAATTCCGTGCGCTTTCGGATCAAGTTGCAAAACTCCATCTACTCTGAACATATACTGATGATGCCCGTGAGTAAGTTCAACCTGCAAAAACCAACAACCATCCGGGCGACGTTGCATCGGGTGCGCTGTCGGGTCCCAGTTGTTAAAATCTCCTACAAGTTCAACCGATTTTGCCTGCGGAGCGTTGCACATAAAATTCACTCCGCGGAGCGTCTTTTTCGGCTCAATCCGTTTAAATTTACTCAAAGAGTTCAATTCTCCCAGATACATTTTTTATTCCTATCTATTTCAAATTCAAATAGTTATATAATTTTAAAGACTATGATGAAAACAGATAACTCACCACAGTCAATGTCAAATATATAGCATTTTTCATTCCAAATATTATCTAACAATTTAAAACCAAATAACTTCAGGAGGTCATAACTTCACCCGAGAATACATTCTTCTTTGCTTTGCTCAAAGTTCATCTTTATAGGCGCGGTTTTCATTGTCAAGAGGAGTAACTTCGGATATTATCTATTAACCAATTTATGCGGAGTGTATCAATTTTCATTCTGGCTGCGGTTTTATCAGGAGTTTTATCCTCGTCAGCCGCTGTTTTTCACGTGATTCACATTACCGTTGATGGACTTAGCGGCTATCATATTAAAGGTTTTCTTGCAACAAATTCTGCGGCATTCCCAAATTTTAAGAGGTTGCAGCAGGAAGGCGCATATACGTTCAACGCGCGATGCGATTACGATTTTTCCGAGACAGTCCCAGGGCACGTCTCAATTTTTACTGCCCGTCCAACTCTTCAGCCCGGCGGAGTTTCTTCAAATGTTAACCATGGTTTCACTTCATATTCTGGGATAATTCATAATGTTGACCCCAAATTTTATAAAGCAAGTTTTATGGATGTGACGCACGACCGCGGCTACTCAGTGGCTCTGTTTTTAGGCAAAACAAAATTATCGCCTTGCTTAGACAGTTATAACGAGACTTATGGCGCCCCGGACACCATCGGCGAGGACAATGGACGGAAGAAATACAACTTTGGATACATTGCCGGACAGAGTCCGACGCTTTTATCTTATTTCACGAATATGCTTGCTACAAATCCGCCAAATTATTCTTTTTTCCACTTTGTTGAGACTGACACTGTGGGACACAGTTCAGGTTGGTTTTCTCCGCAATGGAGCAATACGCTTGTTTCTATTGACGGCTGGATAGGTCAAATATTAAACATTATTGATAGGAGCCCGACGCTTTCAAACAACACCGCAATAGTGCTTACAGCCGACCACGGCGGCGGTGGCGATCCTGACCAGCTTGCCCAGCATTTTGATCCATCGCGATTATTTAACTACACAATCCCGATATTTGTAAGGGCGCCAGGGTTTTTGCCCGGGACAGATTTATATCAGTATTTCTTAAACCGCTTTGACCCGGGGACAAATCGCGTCGTTCAAGATGCCGGCGTTCCACAGCCGTTGCATAACGGGGACACAGCGAACATTGCGCTTATGTTGATCGGCTTGCCGCCGATTCCCGGTTCATACTGGCAACCGCAGTATGTGGCGCCTGTCCAACCTGTTGCGATTGAACTTGTAAAACAACCAGACAAACTTCTACTGCGCTGGCAAATTCAAGCCGGGTTTGTCCCTGAATTTGCGGATGAACTGGGCAGCGTCTGGACGCCAATTTCATCCGGCATCCAATCCAACGCAACCCACTATTTTATAGAAATTTTGCCTGAACCGCAGATAAAAAGCAGATTTTACAGGTTAAGAAAAAACTGAGAGAAGTTTTTAATTGTAATAGAAACTCCTAAATTCTGAGCATTCCAGAAAATCATAATTCGTAAGTAGAATTCCAATTATCAAAATTATTTAGCACTGGTCTGAAAAGACCTTAAAGTGGTCTAACAAATACCCTTCCTCTGTGCCCTCCGTGGTGAAAAAATAAACTACAGAGAACACAGAGATACAGGGAGAGATCACACTTTCTCAATATTGCATTCCTCTTAAAAATCCCGTTCTATTTCACTCTGTTTCGAAATCAAACGCTCTGTTAATAATTCAGGGGTTTGAAATGATAACCATTCGATAAATAAGTAGCAGGTAAATTGTTATTTGATAATTATGTTATTAGTGTTTGAATTTTGTTCTTTATTGACCATCAATGGGGTTCCGTCGCGGAAGAGCAGTTTTCCAGTGCGTTTATCCCAGATACGTGTTCGCAAGCTTAGTTTATGTTCGCTATGGCAATCTATGCAGAATTTGCCGTTTTTATTCTCGCCGAGCAATACTGCGCGATGGTCAGGAGGTTCTTTTAAATCCTTTTTTGTTTTATCGCTTTCAATTAAGGCGCGCCAGTCATGACAGGAGAGACATTTAAACCTTATTGCGCCTTTGTGTGGATACATTTTATCCGGCGCAGTAATGTTGTCCTCATCCGAGCTATGTTTGTCGCATTCCCCGTGGCAGACGATGCAACCAACATTCGCCCTTAAATGCGTAACAGCCAGTTTTTCGTCCTCATAATTTGCATGGCAGACAAAACAACGGCTGTTATCCGCCGGCGGACCTGGATATTTTGTCTTCGGCTCTTTCAACGGGGTGTCTAATAATCCGCCTTTATCCTCCAGCAGCAGTGGACTATCTGCAGAAAAACATAAAGTCCCACAGAGTAGGATTGATGCGCAAACTACTTTAAACATCGCGACAGCCTAAAATTAAACGTATTCCCAGTCTTTAAGCCATTGATAGTCATCAGGCAATCGCGCCCACATTTCATCGGCAGCTTGATTAAGATACACAGTTTCTTTTGCATCAAGTTCCCTGCGTTCCTTAACAGCCAGCGCGACGTTATCTACCTGCTGGATATTAATAAGTCCCGGTATTGGAGCTGTTATTGCCGGATTGCAGAGAATGTAACGGATTGCAAGCCGGGCTCGTTTGTTATCTTCTTCGGCTTCCGGATGGTTAAGCGCGCTGTTGCCTCTGAATAGCGAGTTGCTTGCGAATGGTTTAATTCCAAAAACTCCAACTTGATATTTTTTAACAGTATCAAAAAGACTGTCGGTCGGCAGAACCTTAGTCTTTGCGGTGTATGGTGTGCAAACCACTTCAACAACTTCAGGATACTTCTCAATCATCCATTTAATATGCGGTCTGTCGTGGGATGAAAATCCGACAAAACGCGCCTTCCCCTGTTGTTTTGCCTTTTGCAGCGCCTTCATCATCTCCTCAACCTCGCCTTCAGTGTGGCGCGAACTTTGCTCGTGCATTGTAATTCGCCAGACATCCACGTAATCAAGCCCAGCATCTTTCATACCGCGTTCAAGTGTTTGCAGTAGTTTCTCAGTCGTGCGAAATTCTGGATTGCGCATTTCCTGTTCATACCAAGAAAAACCTAAATACATTTTATCTCTTCTGCCTTTGAGCGCTCGGCTGTAAGCAAGAACCTCCTGACTTGTACAGGCGTCGATGTAGTTTATTCCGCGTTCAATACACCGCGACACAACATCGTAGCGGTTTTTTTGAAATTCCGGACCATTAATTCCACCCCCGTTTGGAACAACAGTATCAATCCGTTTCCAATGTCCACCCAAACAGACAGCGGAAACCATCAATCCCGTTTTTCCAAGACGGCGATATTCCATTTCTGGATTATAATTCAAAGGCTTTTGAGCAGGCTCAGCCCCTTCCAGAACGTTCATTCCAAGAGTTATTCCAACAGCGCTTACAGCTGTTGCGCGAAGAAAATCGCGACGGGTAAAATCAAATTGCATTTTCTCTTTCATAATAACAAGGGCTTTTCTTTACCTTAAAATACGACGTTTAATTTGCAATACAAATTCAAGAATTTTTATGCATGGCGGATTTATCGGCAAAATATAGAAGAAAGAATTTTAAGTTGAATTTAATTTGATAACATTAGGCAATACTGCTCCTGATTTAAGCGAGACACATTAATATTTAGTGTTTTTACATCCCAAACAATCTGCTGAAGGAGGTTCAGTCTTTATATGTTCGTGTCCGCGCCATTGGCAAGAACAAAAAATTGTTAAATAAAACATCACCCAACCAATTTTAAAAAGTTGAAACTAATGATTTAAAAAAATTGTAAATTGTCTGAAAAACCTGAATACAACCATCCACAGAAACCGTCAAAAAAGAAAAACATCACTAATTGCAACAATAAAAAGAATACTTATTATTGCTAAAAATGAACACAAAGTCCCGACTTTCTACGTTGTTTATTACGGGCGTATTGCTGGTTCACCTCACGATTCCAGCTTCAGAGCCTCCAACGGCGCAATCCGATGAGAAACCTGCCAGTACCTCAAAGCCTGTCAAAGTGTTTATACTGCTCGGTCAGTCAAATATGCTCGGGATGGGCAAAATCAAAGGCGAAGAGGGATCGCTGGAATACGCCGTTAAGCAAAAGAAGAAATATCCGTATCTTGTTGATGAGGCAGGGAACTGGGTGGAACGCAAAGATGTCCGTTATGTCCGCGTAATGCAGGGACGCGGCGGCAGCGGGATGCAGGTGATAAATAACGAGTGGCTGACAGTTTCAAAGTGTAAGACGATAGGTCCAGAGTTCGGCATAGCCCGTTATGTTGGCGACTTCTTTGAGGAACCTGTTATGTTGCTCAAGAGTTGCATCGGCAATCGCAGTCTCGGCTGGGATTTGCTCCCGCCCGGCAGCGAACGGTTCATCGCAGAAGTTACAGAAAAAGACGGCAAAACTGTCAAAAAAGTATTTGCGGGTTACAAAGACAGACCGGATTCATGGATAATGGACCCTGACAAAGGGACTGCCACTGAACCGCCTCCGTGGCTTGATAAAAATGGAAAACCAATTGAGTGGTATGCGGGAAAACAATACGACGACGATGTCGCCAACGCTAAAAAAGCGCTTTCTGAACTGGACAAATACTTTCCCGGCGCAAAGAGATATGAGATCGTCGGTTTCTTCTTCTGGCAGGGCGATAAAGACCGTTATAATCCCGTGCACGCCGCCCGTTACGAACAGAACCTTGTCCGTTTAATTAAACAACTGCGCAAAGATTTTAACGCCCCAAATGCAAAGTTTGTGCTCGCAACGTTGGGTCAGACAAAGAAAGGCGATGGCGGAAATGATGGCAAGATACTTGAAGCGCAACTTGCCGTTGACGGCAACAGCGGCAAATATCCAGAATTCAAAGGCAATGTTGCAACAGTTTACTCAAATCCACTCTCTCACGGAGGCGCTTCCAATAACCATTACAACGGCAATGCAGAAACTTATATGGACATCGGCGAGGCAATGGGCAAAGCAATGGTTGAACTTTTAAAGTCGCGCAATTAAGATATGAATTCTAAAACCTGCTCAAGACGTAATTTTATTAAATTAGTTTTAATCTCAACGGCATTGCCATTATATAGTAACAAAGGCGCCTTGCCTAAAGATGATGCGGCAAAAAAATACAGACTGAGCTGGACTGCAAAATTACCATGGGACAATGTTGTTGATATAACACAAATTGCAAATGGGAGGGTTGAATTCTGGGACGACATTCTTAAAAACGCGCAACAAATCCAAAGCCACAAAGGCGGCGGCGTGATTTTCTTTCCCGCTGGCGTCTATAAATTCAAAGACGATATCAAACTAAAAAACGGGATAATTCTGAGAGGCGAAGAACCGGTAAATCTCATATCAATTCCTAATAACGAATTAAAACTTTCGACTAAATTTGAATTTCCAAAATATTCTCCAAAATTTACAGGCGCAGGCGCCCCTAACGAATCCGCTTTTAAAGGAATAGTCCTTGAAGAGCCTGAAAAAGCGTCAAACTGCGGAGTTGTTCATATAGATATAAACCGCGGTTACGTAAATTTTGGAGAAGGCGACGGGCATAAATGCGGCGCGAATAGAATCGTTTTCGGATGCGTTTTTAGAAATGCCGCCGGAGTTGCGCCAGAAATTCCGAGCGCAAAAGATAATCAACCGCTCTGGCTTCGTTATACTCATAAGTTCCGCGCGGCAATCGGCGTCAATACGTATGAAAACGCGCTTGTTGCGCAAAATTGCATACCAAAGAGCGGCGATGACAATTTCACAATCTCAGAATATCCACTAAAAAATAGAAAAGGCGAAATTGAATTATTGGCGGTTGAATTTGATTACGACAACCGTCCCGGTATTTACGTGAATCATTACTGTATCGGGGGAGCCGGCGGAAGCGGAAATGATGGAACACCCGAATCTTATCCGTGGGGATTCCGAAAGGGCATCCTTATTTCTGATAATTACATCTATTCAACCGGCAGGTCTGCAATAAGTTTTTGTGGCGACGGGGTCGTTTGTTCCGGCAACGTAATCCGTTTTGCAAAAGATGTCTTCCGCCCCACTGTTACCGGCATACATTGCAGTTATGGTTCATCTACTAATGATAATCGCGCGGTGGAAATGCGCGGATGGCGATGGAGATTAGAAAACAATGATTATGAAGTCTACCGAAATCTCTGTTCCGATAAAAAATACTACATAAACGATGGCGAAGGTTTAATGCACGAAGACCATTGCAATTCAATTATCATTGACAGTTATTTGATAAATAACCGCGGGAATAGTTATCTTTCACTTTTTCACTGCGGAGAGATAAATGGTTTGCAGATTGAAGGGAATGACATCTCAGTCGCGCATTCAATACAGGATATCTATGTAACAACGCCCCGTCATAAACAACCGGGCGATTTTCCGATTAGAAATGTTGCAATTGTAAAAAACATTACCAGATCAAATGGAATTCGGGTGATGGGACACCCTTCTGAGAAAGTTGTAGTAAAAGACAATCGCCATATCGGGGCAAATCCGGGCGTTATCTTAAATGAAGCCAACGCAGAAATAATCAACAACAAAAACTACATTGTCAAAATACCGCAGACGAAGGAAAAATAAGGGAGACTTAATCCTGAGGATTTCAAGAAGAGACGCGCTTTTGGATGAAATTAAATTCGTAAACGTATTTATATAATTAGTAATTCACTGGTTTGAACTGGTCTTGAATTGGCTAAACATTTTTGGTCTGCGGTGGCAAGACATCCCGCATACAGGAAGTTGCAAAACCGCTTTGTGATCTTGGATAACTAAAAATCAAAGAAATAATACCAGAACTAAGAAAGTAACTTGGTTACTAATGTTGGTTTTTATTTTTTCTGCGAAAGGACAAAGACAGAGGTGGCATAAAACAATAAGTCCCTGCCGGCTCTTGCGAACCGACAGGGACAAATTGGGGGGTGGGAGTTCGCCACGCTCTCTTTCCCGATACCGGCATTAGGCGCTCATCAGGCTGCCGGTTTCCCGACGCCATTCTCCACGGCAAGCGGAGTTGTCGGCCTCATAGCAGGGCCGTCCAGCACCTTGCGGCTGCTGAATTATTGAGTGAGGCTTCTTAGCCCGCTTTAGCCGATGTTTGCTGCATCAGCCTGCAGACCAGGTAAAGACACATTTGCGAGGCATTTGCGTCTCTACCACTTAGCGACAGGTCAGCCGCCGCTTTTGGCGGCGCGTTTGCCTGACGCGACGGGTCTCACGCCTCTTACCTCTCAGGTTGCATTTTCCTCGCAAGCCTGCGGTTCCGCTTTTCGGAATCGCTGACATTGGAAGGCAGTGTCGGTTTTGCCAGACCGAGGCTCCTTCCCGGTTAAACGGCTCGCTTTGCCCTGTTTCTCAACAGGTTCTATCGGCAGCTTTTTTTCTGCCAGAGCCCGTTCAACCGTGCTGGTTCGCAGTAGCAACCATAAACCCTCTTGGTAACTGCGATTCGCCTGTGTCCGAAACCAACACAGGCTACTTGACTCGACTCGGGATGGTTTCTAATCACCCCTAATCGCCAAGCCCCTCAACCGCGTTTTGACGATGCGCGACCATCGCCAGAGGGATTGGTGAATTATGCCTTCAATCAGACGGATTTTAACCCGCCTTGATAAAGGGGCTATGCCAACCAGCCTGGCATAACCTTTCCCCGGTCACCCGGGATTATCCCGAGACGCCTTTTTGCGGATAGTTTTTCAATCCGTCCAGCGCCTCTGTCCTTTCAAAGAACTACCTTAACATTATCCGATTTTTCATTGCCGTAAACAAAAACATATCCACATCTTATTAACCAATTCCACTACTTAAATATTTTGTTCAACACTTGTCCTACCCCTGTAAATTCAGGCTAAAAATGATATCGCAAAAAGTTATTCACAATATGAATTCTATGACTTGTTTGGCTGTGAATAATTTAAATTTATTTTAATTCGCTCAAGAGACTCTGGAAGTAAGGCGAATTGCGCGCGAAATAATATCCGGTAAAACCGATTCAACTCTCTCAATATCCGCTTCTGTAGTTTCGCGACCGAGCGAGAATCTTGTCAATGACCGCGCGTTTTGCGGACTTCCAAGCGCCGCAATAACGTGAGATGGTTCAAGCGCGCCGCTTGAGCATGCCGAGCCGCTTGAGGCGCAAATCCCTTCAATATCAAGCGCGGCAAGAATAACGGCGCTGTCAATTCCGTCAACCGTAAATGCCACAGTGTTGCAGAGCCGTTCTTCTGGCGATGAAGGACCGCGAAATGTTACGGCGGGGAGATTTTTTACTAATGAGATTAACCGATTTGAAAGTGGCTCAAGTTTTTGCCTATTAAATACCGGCGGTTTTATAAATAACTCCATCGCCTTGACAAGACCTGCTATTGCCGCAAGATTTTCAGTGCCGGCGCGCAATTCATTTTCGTGTTTGCCCCCCAATATAAGCGGTTGCGGTTTCAAAGGGGAACGAATATAGAGCAAAGCGGCGCCCTTTGGACCATAAATCTTATGCGCGCATATTGTAATAAGATCGGCGTTTAGTTCTTCTATGTAATTAAAAGGTTCTTTTCCAAACCATTGAGCGGCATCGGTGTGAAAAATAACTCCCCGTTCGCGGCAAATTTCTCCAATTTTCCGTATCGGTTGCAAGCTGCCGATTTCGTTGTTCGCAGCCATAACGGATACAAGAATTGTCTCTTTTTTAATCGCGCTCTTTACATCATCGGGATTAACTTTCCCTTCCGGGCTAACCGGCAGGTAGGTAATATCAAAACCCTCCTGTTCAGCCAGGTATTCACAGCAGTTTAAAACCGAATGGTGTTCAATGGCAGAGGTAATTATATGCCTACCCCGATTTTTTAAAAGTCTTGCTATTCCGAATATCGCCAGATTATTGCTTTCTGTGCCGCCGCTAGTGAAAATGATTTCGCTCGGTTTACAACTTAGAATTGCCGCAGCCTTTTCGCGAAATTCATCAAGAAAAACCCGCGCCCGCCTGCCAATCTGATGTATGCTTGAAGGATTGCCGAAAATCTCTTGAAAAAATGGACGCATCGCCTCAAACACCTCCGGAGCAAGTGGTGTTGTGGCATTATAATCAAGATAAACAGCCCGTTTTTGCTCTTCACTCATATTACCAAAACATCAATTAATTATACATTACTATCCAGTTTTTCATAGCGGATTATATGTTGAAGATACTCCCATCATCGGTTCATACAGAAGCCTTCCAGCATTGGATTCCTATTTCCCTCCAACTAAATACAAATCGCGATATTCAACAGGTGAATTCTTAACAGGTATGATTGCTACCAGTTAACAGCGATGGTTTGTTTTTTGCCAAATCTGTCGATATAGAAAACCTTTTTGTTAGATTTTCCATACTCGTGAAGCATTCGGGTTATTTTTACATCGTAGCAGCAATACTCGGCTATTTCCAGCAATTTGCCCTGACGATACCAGTTTATTGCTTGCATACCATCGGATGTTTTCTGAACGCCGAGCGTTGCGCTTGCAAGCGCGTCAAGCGAGAGTTTTTTCTGGGAAATTTTATAAAGGTCAACAAGCAAATCAAGCGTAGGAATTTGAGTTAGATCAATCGGGATATAAGCCTGCAACACTTCAAAATCAAACCTTAAAACATTGAATCCGACAATTAAGTCTGCTCTGGTTAATTCATTAACCAGTTTATCAACCTCATCTTCTGCATAGATATTGTATCGTCCAGCAGCGGTGCTAAAAGTAACTCCGACGCTCATCCGCATTTTTGAAATTGCAGTCCAACCGCCGACTTCCTCTGCGGATTTTTGAGTTTCAAGGTCAAAATAAACGATGTTCTTTTGTGCCATTGCCGCTATGGATAGTTTTCAAATTCTCAGGCTGTTTTCGAATTGTCCGTTTCGTTTATTTGAGACGGAGTAGAAGTTGCAGAACCAGTTTGAGTTTTTATTCCTGCTGAATTGTCGGAATGCACCGCAACAATAGCCTGACGGATCATTTTTGTCTGATATGTATAACCGGGCGCGATAGGACCCGAGATAACAGCCCCTTTTGGAGTTGTTGCCGAGCGATCAACATTAATATGCCGTTCGCTGTCAAATTTTTCCCCGCTCTTGCCGTCAAACGCAATAAGTCCGATCTTTTCGGCTATCTGGCGGCAATTCATCTGGAATAGCGAGATTTGCTCAATTATTCTCTGGTTACCCGATGCGAGGGCGGCGCGATAAAGGGCGTAAACCTGATCAAGAAGTTTCATAATCACCTGAACATTATCGTTGTGAATCTGCTCCAATTTTTGCACCTCTATCCGCAAGGAGGCTTTTTCAATATCTGTCGCCCGCGCCATAAATTCCGAAAACTCGCGGGTCTGCCGCGCGACTTCCTGTTGAATTTTTCCAGCCGCTTCAACTATTTTTACCGCTTCCGCCTGCGCTGCCTGCCAGTAATTTGTGGCGCTTGTTATCTGTTTTGAAACCTCTTCAAGTTTCTGAATTTTTTCCACAGTGGAAATAAACTTTTCGCTCTCCTCCAGTTTCACCGCCGCTTTGTATTCAAGGATAAACGGAATAATTAAAAATGCGGAGCCGGAAAAAACGGCAAACGCAGCAAGAGCAGCCTGCCAGAGGTTTAAAGGCCACTGGCTAAAATAAACAATCGCCCCTGCAACAAGGAGCATCAACACATCCGCCACTAAAAATGGCGTTATCTTCGGTTGCGGAACTCTATTATCGTTCATAATAAAACCTGAATTAAAACCTTACCCTGCGGAATGTTCAATCGCAATGAATAATTTATTTTCAAAGTTTGAAATGTCAAAGCAGAGTTGCGCAGTAACAATACCACCATCATTCCCAAAAAACATCACGGCCATTGAGATTTTATTAAAAACTAATGCCTACTTTATTCCTAATAATTAAAAAATCGTCCAAACTTCTCACGGTGAGAAAGACTGTCGCCAGATAATCGCTTATAAGCGCTGTATGAATAGCGACGATTTAAAATCTAATATCGGGTCGCGAAGGCGACGCTTTATACCATCTGACATCCCACTTGAACGTTCTCCGTCGTTGTGGGACTTGATCCGATGTCAGGAATATCTAAAAGATTGTTCCAGCAATGGGAAAATCTCAACAATCTGCGGCTGTATCTGCGTTGCAAACGCCTTGTTTAAAATCGCCTTCAGAAACCGTTGCGGCGCTTTTAAAGCATCGCTTGAGCAGATTGCCGAAGATAGCGGACTCTCACGGGCAACGGTCGCAAGAAAATTATCCGAGCTTGAAAAAGTCCGAATCGTTAAAATCAACCGCTCAGGCGCCCAGCGAAAACCAAACACCTATACGCTCTTTGTTATGACCGATGACGGCGAACAGTCAAACCCGTCAGCCCCGAACCTCACCCCTCCCACTTTAACCCCGGAGAGCGCAAATCATCAACGGTTAGAAGAAGAAAAACCGCAAATTTCAGAACACTCCGCTATGATCACAGAGAGACTACAAAACGCGCCCGACAGCGCCCCACAATGCTCACAGCGATACCAGCGTAGTCTCAACAAGATAACAGACTATGCTACGGCTGATAACAGACTATGCTCACAGCAAGACGCCTATAAGTATTTAAGTAATAAAGAAGAATTTTATTTAAGTAATAAAAGCACATCTTTAAAAGTTATTAACAACTCAAAAAATTTTCCTGACGGAAAATCTAATTTAACAAGCACTAAAAAACAAGATTCAGGGAAAAACCTTCATACTGGCGGTTTTTCAAAGATTGATGATTCGCGCGACCAGAGAACAATTATGGTAAAAGTTAACTTATTAACTAAACG
>JBMFQZ010000009.1:19976-131486 GCA_049968335.1 Verrucomicrobiia bacterium | reverse complement strand
CTAAAAACATCAGATTCGTTATTGGAGATGCGTGAAAACTGAAAGCGATTTAATGAACTTGTCTTATCTCTTGACTTACTGATAAAGAGGGGCGTTTGCGGAAAATAACTGTTCAAAATAAAAAAACGATGAATAAAATAAATGGTACCCCTACCCTGAATTGAACAGGGATCCGCGGTTTAGGAAACCGCTGCTCTATCCATTTGAGCTATAGGGGCACCGCGCCTAATTTGATAAATTACTATATTAGTTGTTTTGAAAAATACCAGAAAAATTTCCACAACGGCAGAGATTATAAAAATCTCGTTTCAGTTATTAAATTTCGGGGATCGATTATTGTTCTCTCTCAACAATTCTTGGTGTAACGAATATGACCAGTTCGCGTTTTGTTTTGCTGCTAAAAGTGCCGCGAAATGGAAAGCCGAGAACCGGGATATCGCCAAGAACAGGAATTTTCCTTACGGTTTTTGACATAGTATCATTAATCAAACCGCCTAAAACGACCGTAGCGCCGTCGCGGACGCGAACAAGCGATGAAGATTGTTTGATATCAAGGACTGGGGCGGTAATAGTTTTACTTGGGCTTTCCCGACTATCAACGAGAGAACTTAATACTGGTGAAATATCCATAATTATCCAGCCATTTGTGGAAATTTGGGGTGTTATGGAGAGAATGGTGCCAACTGTAATAAGCGCCGGGTATTCTTCCTCTATTGTAATAGTAGATCCTGCAGCGGCAGGTATGTATGAAGTGGAACGGAAGAAGAACGGAGTGTCTGTGCCAACTTTTATTAACGCAGGCTGGTTGTTTAATGTTCTGACCTTGGGCTGAGAGACGACTTTAATCTCGCCCTGTTCTTTTAAAGCCTGAATTAATACCATTGCATCAAAATTTTGTTCTGATGAAGTGAAGATTCCAGTTATAGCGTTATCTTTAACTTGTTCGCCACCAATTGGAGAAGCCACAGAGGTAGAACCGGAGATGTTAAACTGCCTTGATGCGCGGCGAATTACATTTGACCAGTTGATCCCCATTTGCGATTGATCGTTTAAAATTACCTCGCAGATTTTTGCCTCTATTTCTACCTGTCGGTGAACCACACTGTTAAGACTGGTGATATAATTCTCAATATTTTTTAGATTCGTCGGTTTATCGGTTACTTGGATGATGCCTGCGGTTTTGTTAATGGCAATCTTGCCTTTTTCACTCAACATCTCTTTTAACTGCTCTTCTAATTCTTTCCAAAAATCAATCTGGTCTTGTTGCGATAAAGCCACAGCGGAGCCGCCGCCGCTTGAGCCACTACTGCCTCCCCCGCCTCCGCCACCAAAGCCACCGCCGCCGCCGAAGCCGCCGCCTCCACCACCAAAGCCACCACCGCCACCGAAGCCGCCGCCTCCTCCGCCAAATCCACCACCGCCAGAAGAACCACCGCTTCCTAAACTGGATAGAATTACAGCGCTTGCCCCCATACCGCTGCGGACAAGCCTAATGTAATCAATGACGAATGTTTTGGTTTCAATGCTTTTAACTCGGATAAAATTGCCGTCAATATTCCAGGAATATCCATAGGCATCTAAGAGCGCTGCCATCACTTTATCAAGGGGCAAGTTGCGAACGTCAACTGTTACTTCGCCGGTGATGTCAAGGTCTGGCACAATATTAAGGTCGTAGGTTCTTGCAAACAGGGCGAGCGCCCGTTTAATTTCGAGGTTCTCCGCCCTGAATGAATAAAGCGGCGCGCCGTCGGGGGACTTGGTGGTCGCAGGCTTTACCGTCTCGTTCGTTGTTTGAGCCTGCATTGTCATACCGATAAAACACAGTATTGTTAATACAGATAATATTCCCGGTTTTAATCTATCCTCTGTCTGTTTCATACTTATTTTGTAGATTTGCATCATACTTTTGTGTTTTATGTCAATGTTTGATCAATCCGAATTATTTTCTCCAAAAGTGATTTTTCGTTTTTGATTAAATCCCTCTAAAACGACATAGTCCTGTTCAATGGTTATAACCCGGTATCCGGATATAGTATCGCCTTCTGAGAGAATTTGATTGTTTATTACAGCGAATTTTTTTGTTTTCTCAACAACGATTCCTGATAGTTTAAATTGTTGTTCGGGTTGGGGGGCAACATTTTCAACTGTGTTTGTTCTGGTAGCGTCTTTTTTGGCGACTTTCTTGAACGGATTTCTTGTAGGGGTAAGAATCCATTGAATATTTTGAACATCAATTTTTGTATCGGGCAAAACTTCTACCGGGGGTGGTGGAGGGGTTTGGGGTTTAATTTTTTCAGCTATAGCAGTCACGTTAGTGCTTACATAACTAATCGCAGGTGCGGATTTTATGTCTTGAAGCCACGAAAACAATGGCTTACGGAAGGCGATGATTATCGCTCCGATTACCAGTAATCCGACAAAATAAGGATTGTCTAATAATTTTCTCATGGCGCATTTGTTAGATACCACAGTTGAATGCCAACAATAGCCTGTTCAAGTTGATTACCATCGCCAGCAGCTTTTAACTCCATAAAGTCTAAACGTTTAAACTGGTTTGTGGATAATTCTTGTAAAAAATATAGCAGCCGCTCGTGAGTTGGCAGGGCATTCGTCGTCAGAGCCATAGGTTTTAGCTCAATTTGATATGACTTCATTATAATTGACGCCTTAGGGGTTTTTACCACGTTGTTTGTGGTGGGTCTTTGCTCCATTTCAAGCCCGACGTTTTTTGCTCTTGTTTTAAAATAATCAAACCACAAATTGATATCCTCTTCGTTAGTAAACACATAATTCAGCGCATTTAAATATCCGGGTTCTGTCTCTTTTAAAAGCTGGTCTGTATATTGCGATTTTAAACCTGCTATTTCATCTTCGCGAATATGAACTGACTGGATTTTTTTTTGATAGTCGCCAATCAATGGATAACGTTTTGTAATATCCCAGTAAGCAATTGCAATTGATAGCAAAAAGCCGATAAAAATTAACAGCCTTTCCGGCAAATGGCGTCTGAACGATTTTGGTAATCCTTGAAATGAAAAACTCATTGCATTACCCCCTCTAACCAAAAAACTTTTTCGCCACCTTTTAATTTTTCGAAAAATGTCGGAACAACAATTTTTGTTGAATTTGTCAAATCATCTCCAATCGCTCCGATGCCTGCCCTTCTACGGGCTTCAAAAGTTGCCGCAATTGACGGTGAAACGTCTGTTTGCGTGTTTGTATTTCGGTTAATAATTGTAGGCATATTAACCTGGCTTTTATTAGTTGTTTTAAAATGGAACGGACTTTTTTCAAGCTTGCTTTGCAAAAGTTGCAATCCAATGGCGAGCGCTTCATCGGGCGTTTTATTATCCGCAGGCTGAACCACTCCAGCTATGCGGACGTGCCACACACCGTTTGTCCAGTGAATGTGAAGTTCCTTTAAAACTAAATCTTCGGGGAAAACATCGCATAAATATCCAAAAAACCAGCCGGGCACTGGATATGTCAAATTATCTGTTATTAATTTAACAAATTGTTGACGATGCTGTAATTCATCCCGTTTTGCAAAAAGCTGTTTTTGAGTTTCTTGCAGTTGTCCTTCAAGGGGTTGCAGGCTCGCATATATTTTTTTCTGATGAATGATCTCTTTTTCAACAAACGCAATCCAGACCCCGATTCCAAATATGATTACAAGCGCCAGAAAACCTACCATTCGTATGAAGAGGCGCGTTTGCGGTTCTTTTCTCAGGTCAACGGAAACGATATTATCAGTGGCTTCTTCTGATAATTTTAGACATTCTTTAAGCCAGTCAACTGGAGTTGAGGGATAATTTATAGACGCAACCGGCAAATTGCACATCTGTTCAATCTTTTTTTCCCATTTGTCAAGTTCGGTCCCAAAAAGGAAAATCCGTGTTGCCATTACTCCAAATTGTTGTTTTACAAAAAGGACCGAGCGCATTATCTCGGTGCAGACATATTCAGGGTCAACTTTCCAATCCGAATAAATCGTTCTTCCGAAATAAATCTCTCCGTCTTTGCGGCCTATTAATAGAGCGGTTGTCCCTTCTATATTTGCAGCCAGAACAACTGGTTCTTCTTCATTTGCATTCAGCGATGCTAATTGTTCTCGCATCACAGACTGCAGGGTAAACATTCGGGAGAGGTGAAGTTCTTGCGCCTGGCAATTTTCAACCAGTTTTTCTAATAACGAACGCGGATAAATATTTACTAACAAACCATTTGATACCCGCGTAGGAAGGGTCTTTATATAACAATAGGCGGCAGGTTCATCAAACGCCTTGAGTTGATTTGCCTTTCTTTCAACATAATATTCAAGGTCTGAACCTGACACAGGCGGAACTTCAAGCAAATGATACATCATCTTGCGCGAATTGATTAAAATACAAACCTTCACGCCGTCAAATCCCGTCTGGTTTACTGCTTCGTTTAGGATTGCTTGAAAATCGCAGGTTTCATCCACTATTTGTGGGCATTCCCAAATAGATTTAACTACTCCTTTATGGACAGCCATTGCTCTTAACCGCCCATTCAACCAGCAGATCGCTAGTACTTTTTTGTCCATTATTGTGTCTTATTTTATAAAAAGTGATTTAATTAACAATTATTTTTTTGACTATGGTGCTGGCTTCCATATTAATCCGCTCGTCTGGCTATCAAGCTCAGATTGCGCCGCTTGAAGAGCTGAATATGCCGGCGAACGTTTATCAAACCCCGCATTTGCCCAGGCAACATAGGCATTCATATAATCAATCAATGCATTCACAACGGTTTGCGGAGTAGCGCCGTTTCTGGCGTTAGAGTTTAACAGCGCCATTAAGAAAAAATCGGCGCAAGATTGAAAATCTTGTCCTGTGATCTGAGCCCCCATTGCAGGTTGTCCGCCCCAAATATTGTTGGCAAAATAAAACGATTGATCGCTTTCAATGACCTGGCGCATATCCAGCATACCGTTTGTGCGATAAAGGTAGAGAATAGTGCCTTCAAGATAATAAGTTGAAAATGTGGGTCCCAGCAGGTTTATTTTATCAACGCCGGTTAAATCATAATTTGTCCCGACACCGAAACTAACCGCAGCAGTAGTGCTTTTATTAACAGAAATATATTTAAACATCGGTTCAAGGTTTATTCTCTGGATTTTTAACAAATCACCGCGCTTGGCGCCGTTCCAGCCGCTCCAGATTGATGGGACACTATCTTCCGGCGTATTCCAAACAGAGTTAAAATCATTTGATGAACTCATCACGCCGCTGCTCACCGGCAATGGAGTAAATAAACTTGAAACTATCATTAAGCGAGCGTTTGATGGTTTATTAGTGCAACCTAACACCGTCTGGGTATAAGGAAGTGACGCGCCGTTGATCTTAAAATCCGGGTCAATCAAATATGCGCGGGCTATTCCACGGCCGTTTGTTAGAACAGCGCCCTTCTCCCATCCCATCTGCTGCGACAACGCGTCAGCCCAATTATTATGGTTCGGAATCGACCAGTTTCTTCGTATGTATAATTTTAATGAATCTGTCATTGATTTTAATGTCTGGCTTTCTGCATCGGCTGCCGCGGTGTCAACCCGCTTGATCATATTTGGCAATAAAACCATTGCGGCAATTGCAATTACCGCCAGAACGCCAATCATCTCAATCAATGTAAATCCACCAGGAGACATTTCTCTCTCCCGTAGATTTTCTTTTTTATCTAATCTGCTTCTTAACATCATTACCATACTGCTTAAAGTTTTCATATAATCAACTCACCATATCAAATCTCTCGCTGTCTGAGATAAAAGAGCCTGATAATCCTGTAATTGTTCTTCTGCTGGATATTGTTCTTGAGATGTTTTATATACAAAGCCTTCAAGAGACCAGATGGTATAAGCCCGCGAGTATTCACAGAAAAACTCAAGTATGTTAATCTGTTTTGCGCCGAATTTAGCGTCTGGATTTCTTGGAGCCGCGAGGAAATGTGTATAAGCCTGCTGGAATTGCTGATTTAACTTCATCCTTCCATCCAGCAGTTTGCCGCGCCATTCGCCATTTTCAAACACATAACTATAATTGTTATTCAAAACGCCGGCAGAGACCATTAAGCCGTTTGGGTCGTAAAATTTGAAAACAGTGTCTCTGAAAAAGAATCCGGAAAATCCCGCAGGGTCGCGGGTCACCCGAAATGGCGGACTGTCGTCCACAGAAATGAAGACTTCGTTTGTTGGATCAAGGTTGCTTATTATTACAAATCTAAACAGCGACTCCATTCCAATCCGTCTTATTATTAGAAATTCTCCTTTCCCTTTCCAACCACTCTGCCAGACGGAAGGAATCTGTCCATCCGGTGTATTCCAGATTGTGTTAAAGTTTGCCGAAACGCCGTCAGGTTCAGGAAGCGGCGGACCTAAACTTGAAATAATCATTACGCGCGGGTTTTGCGGTCTTAAAGAGCCGTTAGTCCCCTGTGTATATGGCAAACCAGTGAGATTTGGACCGATTTTAAACAGTGGATCAATTAAAAAAATGCGCTTGTTTTTGAACACATTTGTGGCGTCGTAGGTTGATATGCCTAACTCATTAGCCACAACTGACGCCCATCCGTTTTGGTCAGGAATTCTGCGGGTTCGGATAACATTTTCTTTAAACGCTTTTTCATAGAGAGCCAGTAGTTGAGTTTCCTGATTTATATGAGCTTCTGTAACCCGTTTGAATAAATATGGAGCCAGTATTGATACAATGATGGTTAATATCGCCAGAACGCCTATTATTTCAATAAGAGTGTAAGCGCCGGTATTTATCTGCCGCCACCGCTTCAATTTGCAGATTGCATTTCTATTTTTAACTAAATAAAAAAAATTCATAGATTACTGAATTAAATTTCCCGATGAATCATCAATTCTCTGCTGGGTTTTTTCCAGCATTACATTCTCCGGAACCTGCTGGTCGCTGTTGCTTCCATAATCAGAAAAATTGTCAGCCGCCCATTTTGAATACATCAACATAAAACTATAGAGGTCGTTTATCAAATACTTCTGGGTTGTTCCAAATTTGGAATCAGGGTTAACCGGGGCGCTTAAAAAAGTATCAACGAGTCTTCCGAGCGCCAGCCGTGTATCCGTGACGGCGCCTCCAACATCGGTTGACCAGTTTAAGCCGTTAAAGATATATGTTGCGTCATCATACAATTTCACCTGTTCTAACAATTTTGTCCCGACGGCGTCATACAATCCAAGAGATGTCCCTTTTAAATAAAACCTGTTTGTGCTTGAAATTGAAAACGGTTGGCTGCCATCAATTGAAATATAAGCGCGCGTTCCTCCAGCCACCTGAATTACAAGCCTCACAAATAGCGAACTTAATTCCATCCTTTGAATTACTAACCGCTCGCCTTTTCCATTCCAGTCAGCGCTCCATCCCGGCGGAACTGAACCATCCGCTGTATCCCAGACGAGTTGAAATTTTACAGGATCAGAACCTATATCGTTAGGTATAGCGGGACTATTCGGATTGAGAGAAAGGTTTGAGATAAACATAATCCTTGTATTTCTCGGGTATGCCGTGCCGTTTGTCGTCTGTGTATAAGGGAGTTTGCCAGAAGGAGTGCTAATTTGCAGTTGCGGGTCAACAACCATTATCCTTCTGGATTTTGTTATATCTGTTGAGGGCTTGTTAAGTCTGTTTGCAACAAAAACAGCCCAATTTGTGGTAGATGGAATAGTCTTTTGTTTTAATATTTCCTCCTTTATGACTTCGCTAATAATATACAGATCGTTCTGTTCTGCTGTTCTTCTGGCTTCAAAGATTCTTTTTATTATTGGCGGAATCATCATCCCGGCTAATATAACAATTATAGCCACAACGCCGATGGTTTCCATCAATGTAAACCCTCGTCCGCCATTAAAAATAGCGTCTTTTCGCCTGCAACCTGTTCCTTCTGATCCAAAAAACATCTGGGTCTTTATTAAGTCTGTTAATTCTATTAAACCATTTAATAAATAAAATCAAGAAAAAACCCTGTCCATCAAAAGAGGGACAGGGTTTGATAAACTTATTTGTTAATTGTTATTTTTTGAATTTTCTGATGTATTCAACCAAAGCCTTTATTTCGGCATCTGAAAGTTCATCTTTGTAGGCATTCATCAAGGTCTTATCTCCTTCTTTCTTGCCTTCCTTAATTACTTTTATCATCTCTTCCTCTTTCAAAGACTCCTGGACTTTTGCGTCCGTATAGTCTTTGACTTTTAATTTCTGACCCATCTTGGTCTGTCCTTTGCCATCTTTGCCGTGGCATTTAGCGCAATGAGATTCCCAGTTTTGTTGCGCGTCGGCGGCTGACGCGATTGCCAGCCCGGCGCCCATTGCAACGAGGGTTAATAATATCTTTTTCATAGTCTAACCTTTATTAATTTTATACTTATTTATTCTAAACCGTCCCGCTGTCATTAGCAAGGCAAGTTTAAAAAATTCATTTTTCTAATATATTAGACACAAGAGGTGTCCATTTTATTCAATTCTGACATTTAAATCTTATTAGAATCTCATCTGTATGGTTGAAAACACAGTGTGAGCGGTGTAGTCATTGTTGTTGCCGCTCAGCGCGTCATTGTAATCATAAAATCCATACTTCAAATTCCAGCGAACTCGTTTTGACAGACGATAAACAATGCCAGCCGTTACGCTGTGTTCTTTAGCGTTTGACCCTAATGGCAGCCCCCAGATGGCGTTGTTCTGCGCATTGTCTGCGCGGTAATAACTATAAGTGGTTTCAAGGTCGGCTTTCTCGCACAGGGCGTAGCCGGCAGTTACGCTCGCGTTCCAGTAGTTATTTCTTGCGTCAAGAACAAGACCGGTTGCGGCGCCGGTAAGTGTATCGGCAGGAGTGTCTGTCTTGTCCATCGCATAACTTACACTGCCTTGCAAATAAAGTCTGTTGAATGGAGACCATGTAACGCTGCCGCTCAAGATATGGCTCGTAATTTCAGCTGTTTCTAAATCGCCCAGCGAATCGTAATAAGAACGGTTCTGAGTGGTTGAAAGTTGAAAATCATATCGCCCGACAAATGTAAGATTGTTCAATGGACGATAGGTCAAACGGAAGTTAACATCATCAGTTTCAAACTCCTGACGAGAGAAATAATTTGGATAAAGACTTATAGGAGATGACGGCAGGTATCCGTCTTTGTCGTATTTATTCACCCTAATTTTATGATAGTATTCAGATGAGAGAGAAAGTTTTGAAAGCGGATACCAGTTAAACCCGACAGTATATTTTTGCATATATCGTTCGTCATCGGTTGAACGATTTATATTGTTTAACACCGGGATCGGGTCGCCGGTCAATCTTTCAGTAAGGTCTCCGCTCCCCTGCAACCAATCGCCGCGCGCATAAAATACCCAGTTTGTAATTCCGGTGTAGCGCAGTTCCAATCTTTCAGAAACGTCTATTAAAGAACGTTGGCTGTTCGCAAAGGCGTTGTTCCAGGGCGCTCCGCCGCCAAGAGACGGTTTAAGGAAAAAGGCGTCTGAATCAATATCCTGACTTTCAATTCTCACCGATGGCGAAATCGTGAGGTTGTCTTTAATAATCTGCATCAGGTTTACGCTCGCCACGTGCTGTTTTAATAATGAACCGCCAACCATATTTTCAAAGGACTCAAAATGCGGCAACCGATTGGCAAAATCCGGGTCGTAAAAATTGCCGTATCTGCGGTATCCGGCGGTATCTGTATCCATATCCGTGAAAGAGTAACCCATTGTAAAGAGCGTTTTTTCTTTCAACCAGGTTTTGCTGTAAGCATGAACGTTAAACATATCTGAACTTAAATAATCTCTCTGCGTAATGTATCTATCAAACGCCGCTCCGCCGCCTGGGAAAATGCGCTCGTATCGTTTGTTGTCAATGTCCTGAGTGTCATATCTGAAACCTGCGCCAAGTTCAGTGGCTTTTATCTTTTTGCTCACATCAATCATAAAAACATCGCGCGTTTCATCAATTCCGAGAAATGACGGGACAATATTGCGAATGCCATACAATCCCGGCATTGATGAACCCCAGGAGGTTGAATCCTTGAACCCATCGCGTTCGTGCCGTTCATATCTAAAAGTAACCTGCGGCAGGTCTGGAAATCTTAAACCTGCTTCAACCCAAACCTCGCGACGGTCAAGGTGCAATCTGTCGTCGTATAAACTATACCAGGGGAGCGATGGATGAAAACCGCCGCTGCCATCATACCAATAGCGTGATTCCGTATAGCCGCCGCGAATGTAATACTTGTCTGGCATTTCAACACCTAATTTCAATTTATAATCGTGGTTGTCAAAAATGCCGCGACCATCAATCGTGAACAAGCCATCTTTCTTAAAAGATTGTTCAAAATGAAAATCGCTAATTCCGCCAAAGACGCCCTGCCTGACCCCCATCCGGCGCTGGAAACTGGCTTCATTACCATTGACAGAAGCGCCGCCAAACCCGAATTCTATCCAGTTGTTATACTCCTTTTCTTCTTCTGAAGATTTAGCATCCTCCTTTTTACCATCTTCTTTGGCTGAGTCTGCGCCGAACAATCCAAACACGCCAAAGACGCATAACGACGCGAGCAAAACGCACTTGCCCGCAATGAACCTTTTTAACAGCTGGCTATTATTAGTTAATCTTTGCATTGTTGAAACCCCTGTTTGAAGTTTAAAACCTTAAAGATGAACTGACGTGAGAACCGTGAACTGCCTCGTGGCAACCCGCGCTCCAGCATGTTCCCATCTGCAACGCTGCGGTATGGTCCCACCCGCCAATCAAAACCTGACCCGCCCCCGCCGGCTGTCTAAAATGACATTTCAAACAAAGGCTTGCGTTTCGTTCAGCCAACATCTTCGCGTTAACCGAACCATGTGGTTTATGACAGAGCGTGCAGCCTTCGCGCACCGCTTCGTGTTCAAAAACGAACGGACCGCGCTGGGTCTGATGACATTTCAGACAACTCTCGTTTTGAGCCATTTGCCCCGCGGCGCCAAGCGCAAGAATATCCCCCTTGTGCGGGTCGTGGCAATCGCCGCAGGTCATTTTTCCTTCCGGCACAGGATGATGAGACGCGAGCATAAACTCGCCTCTCTTATCAAGGTGACAGTCAAAACAAATTTGAGGCGATTTTTTCGGATTCACTATATTATCTTTGCCACCGCCCGCCTTCGCGTGGAGGCTTCCCGGTCCGTGACAGGATTCGCATCCATAAGCAATCGCGTTGTTTCCTTTTGCCTGCAACCGCGCGTGAGAAGCGGTTTTAAAATCCCGAACAAGGTCTTCGTGACACTCAGCGCAAGACTTTGTTCCAACATAACTTGCCCCGGGAATCATCGGCGGCGCAACAACAGTTCTGTTAATCTTTGCGCACGAGATTACGAAAAACGATATTCCCAAAATCAAAAGACCAGCCCGCAACAGTTTATCCGCGCCGGGCTGCTTCAACATCCATCTGATTTTCAATTTCCAATTATCGGTTCGCATAAGGTTTAGGTTTAGTCTTGCAATTAAGGGGTAAAAAATCAAAACAAATATTGCCATTCATTAACCATTTTTTGCAGAAATCTTAGAAGGGCTAATGATGCCCGGATAATCAGCATTGAACTCAGTATTTGACTTTGAAACCGAATGAAATAGAACGGTATTTCTAAGAATAACAGCAAGACTCTGAAATAAAGATTCTTCTTTGTTTTTCCGTGTAGTTCTGTGTTCTCTGTGGTGCGTTATTTTTACCACATAGTTCACAGAGGGACACAGAATTTTTCTCGTCCTTCAATTATCTTTATTTCTTCTGGCGTTAAGTCATACAATTTATAAACCAGTTGGTCTATTTCATTTTCAATATTTTTTGTATCTGATTGTGGGAACTAACTGTTCTTTGTTTCATTTTTTTTCTCCTGCCAATCATCCGCTATTTCTTTCCAATTTATTTTTCTATCTTCTTTATTTATCCAAACATCCCAGAATTCTGGGTCTTTTGATTTGGGTCTATGCTTTTCATTTAATTCATTCATTTCAACGAGGGTAGGAATAGGAGTTGCCCAGCCCAATAAGATTGCTTTTCTTGAAGGTAAAACAGGTAATTCGTTTAAAATTCCACCCAAGGTATCAGGTACCAATTTCTTAACCATTTCCTGATCTCTATCGCTTACAATACGGTGAAGTAAAAAGGTATTACATTGCGACAAAACAGTTTGAGATAACTCGGAAGGTCTTTGCGAAGCTAAAACCAAACCCAAACCAAATTTTCTGCCTTCTTTTGCAATCTTTTCAAATATTTGTGTACATAATCTTTGGGCAGAAATATTATCATCATCATTTTCATATCTTTTTATAAGATTATGTGCTTCGTCAACCACTAATACCGTAGGAAGTGTTACCCCATTTATTTTTTTATACCGATGATGTGCCTCAAAAATTATTCTTGCCATAACAGCAACTATAAGATAAAGAATTTCAGAGGGTAAAAGGGATAAATCAATTATATTTATGGAAGGATTATTTTCTTTATTGCCGATATAATCCTTCAACCATTTTTCCAAAGTAAGTTCTGTATCATTTTCTGTATGTATAACTGAATTTATTCTTTTGTCTGTAAAAAGGCTTCTAACTCGCATTAAAAAAAAGTCAAGGTATTGCTGTTGGTTTGCTTCCTGAGCTAATCGTTCAATATGAGCAAGAAAATCTTCATTTTTAAAATAAACCGGTGAGTCTTCATCTGGACCTTCATAAATTAATATACCCCCCAAGGCGTCTAATAATTTATTCAATTCATTGATGATATCTTCAACGTCTGCCTTTTCAAAATCATCATAATATTCAACTGTTTCATTTTTATCATTTTTAAAAGTTTTAAAATGTTTTTGTTCAATTACTTTTAATTTATTTATGCAATCATTAAAATAAGTTTTTATGTTTGTATCAACTATACCTGTTAAATCTTTTTCTAAGTCATTTATAATACTTTTAAGTTTCTTTCCAAAATCATTTTTGCCAGGTTTTCCTTTAAAAGTTGATACTCCATTGTTCAAATCATTTTTAAATTCGATTAAACAACTTGTATAGAATCTGCGGAGTTTGAAATTATTTTCATCATAATTTGTATTACTAAAATTACTATTCTTTATTTCCCTCAGAGCCCTTCTTAAAATCGGTCTTTGCGTTCTTGCGCTTGCTTGAGCAATAGAAGCCCATTCCCAGCTATTCCACATCCAGGATGGAACTTTTAGTTGATGAATATTTTCATCCTCTCTTATTTTTACTGCATATCTTTTTATATTTCCAAAGTCATTAAAACATTCTCCGTATTCTCCATTGGGATCAAGGATAATAAAACGAGCATTAACCTCCTTATTATCCTTAACTTCATTCTGAGCACTTTCAATTGACCATCTAATAAGCCCTGCAACAGAACAAGATTTTCCACTTCCAGTGTTCCCAAGAATTGCAAGATGTCGCCCAAAGATTTTATCAGGATCAACAAAAACAGGAGCATTTGAAGCAAGCGGTGAATTGCCTATTTTGACTTTAGCATTTTCATCTTTTTTCTGTACAATGGCTTTGAGTTGTTCATTACTTGGAATTATTACAATATCTCCAACCGATGGATAGCTATTAACACCTCTTTCTATCTCATAACCATCTTCTTTTTCCTTTAAAATACCTAATGGAGATAATGAAAGTTTGCGTAGTGGGAAAGGAAGATCAACAAGGTCAAAATCCTTATATCCTTTTCTCTTTGGATAGGCAGAATATTCTATACCTATCCAAGTAATCATTCCAATTAAAGCACCTGCCTCATTTGGTATCAGTAAGAAACCGTTAATTCGTGGAAATAATTGTGGTATCCCTGTATTAATGGAAGTACTTTGTGGCGCATCAATCTCAAGCAATACTTTTATCTCTCTGGAAGAAACAAATTCTACAGTTCCTATCACTTGATTTCTTATATCATTAAAATTCTGTTTCATTGATGTCTCCATCATTATTATTTATATCATTTTCTTTTTTCTCAAGTGTTGATTTCCTTTTTTCAAGAATTTTTGTCTGTCTATCGGTTATTCTATCAATAGCAGGTTTGGGAAGATAATAATTGGTTAAATGTTCAATATTTGCCAATTCTCCACCAATCAAAAAAGTTAATTGAGATTCATTGCATTTTTCAATGAAATTTTTAATACGATTATTTGCTAAATCATAGGATATAATAACCAGATGAGTTGATGGAATAGTAAGCATATCTCCAATAATTCTATTAATATGTGAATCACCAAATCCATAACCATAGGTTACTAACACAGAATTAGGCCTACAAATTGCAGTTGAAAAATCTCTAAAAAGTTCAGAGTATGGGAAGAAAGAGGTTTCTACCGCCTTTGAAGAATTAGGATAAATTACAACCTTATCAAATGGATTATTAAAATATTTTTCATCGACTTCAGCTCCAAATGGAATAGGCATTTTAACAATATTCCCATCTTCAAATTGCCAGTCAAGCGAACCGTGAAGTTTTGTATATCTTACAACGCCTTCTACATAACGAGGTTCGCCCCGAATACCTGGCGGATTATAGTGATAATCAAGGTCAATTTTATGAAACCGCATAATTGGTTTTAACTTGCCTATAAACCTATCCAGTGTAAGTATACCTGCTTCATCAAGTCCATATTCAATAAATCGATCGTAATTGGTTGTAAAAATTTTTAATCTATCCCGTGTTGCTGAGCGTGCAGAGAAACTTAAAAGAAATTTCTTCAGAATCAACAAAGTTTCTTGTTTCGAAAAAAAGTTTTGTTCATTTTTTAATATTGATTGAATGAGTTGATTTAAATATTTATTTATTTCTTGCTTAAGTGATTCGGGCTCTTGGCTATTATTTAATATTTCATACCCCTTTAGTAATTCAATAGCAACACGCAAATCATCTTCAAAATTTGCTTCACCTCGCCCCATTTGCTTGGCTTCTTTATCGGCTTTATTTTTTATTAAATCTTTATAAGCTGTATTTTCAAATTCAATTCTATTCATCATGGAATTTTCATTATCCGTTGAATCTTTATTATCTTCGGATTTAGTACTTTTTTCGGTATTTTCAACTTTTACAGAATTCAATGATATCGGCAACCCTGACCCTACAAGTAAAGATAAGTGTTCGCTTTGAAATACAGCTGTTAACCAAGGTTCAATTTTTTCTCTAATTTTTTGCCTGTGATAATCATTGTCTTTTTTAAAATCATCGATATAAATTTGTTCATTGCTAATGAACAAAATATTGTCTTTTTCAAAATCAATTTTATTTTTCATAATTTTTTCCCTCCTTCAATTATCTTTATTTCATCTGGTATTAAATCATACAAATTATAAACTAAATGGTCAATTTCCTCTTCAAAATTTTTTGTATCCGCCTGCGGGTTTTCTTTCTTTGCTGCAAGGATTTTATCCACCAGTGCTTCTATTTGCGATACAATGGGCTGGTTGGCAGGCGTGATGGGGGGAATCTCAAAATTGTTAACATATTGTGCTAACATTCTAAATTGTCTTTTTTGAAGCTGAGTTACATGTTGTTTAACAAGGTAACTCCCAAAGTTTGAATTCAACACACCTAAAATATATTTTAAATTCTTTCCTGTCATAATGTAAGCTGTATTTAGCACAAAACATGTGTCATTTTTGTAAGTGTAACATGGAAATTCATAACCTTCTTCCCAGTTATCGGTCATTATTTCAATGTAAATAATCTTCTCCTTCTCAAACTCGGGGTAGTAGGCAATTTGGTCTTGTGTTTCAAACCATTTGTTTCCTGTTTTCTTGCGTGCATCAAAACCAAGTTCAGGATATTTTTTGCCCGATTGTTCTAATTGTCTTATATCAAAATTGTCTAAAAAGTACTTTTTAATTGCAGGATAATCTTCAATATTTAAACATAATGCAGGAAATGTTCCTATCACCCACAGCCCTGCCCACTCGTAGTAATACCGTTTTATGTCTCTTCCGCGTAAAATGGGTTTGATGATGGCTTCGGTGCGGCGGCGTTCATCTTCGTCTTTGCAATTGGCAAGTATCTCGTTGCGCTTTTCTTTGGTTATGATAAAGGCTTCGTTAAGACCGGTTAATACTCCACGATAAATATTCACATTCCAATCTTTCAGCGGTTTTCCAATGCGTTCTATTTTTTCTTTAAGTTGCTGCTCGGCGCTACTGCCTATAAACCAGGCATCTTGGGTAAGTTTTTCAAGGATTACAGCCCGTTCTTGTAATTGTTGTTCAATATTTACCGTATCGTTTTGTTTTTGCAGGGTTACGGCTTTAAGCTGCTTATTATGTGTTTTTGTTTTTTGTATCAACAAAATATTAGTATCAACCGTTGCATTTTCGAATATACCTGGTCCTAAATCAATCAGTGTTGTAGGGTTGTATTGCATAAAAAAGCTTCGCAGTTTTTCGCCGTAGCCTGCACGCATCCATTTATTCGAGGTAATGTAGCAAAGTATTCCGTTGTCTTTCAGCAATTGTATTCCTTTTTCGTAAAACAGGCAATAAATATCGCCCGTGCGGGCAAAGGTTTTATAATTTTGCTTTTCGTAAAGTTTAGCCAGTCTTCCGCCATCTTTTTGCAATTGGATATACGGCGGGTTTCCAATTACGATGTCGAATTTAGAATCTTTATGAAAAACTTCAGAAAAGTAAACCTCAAAATCAAATTGTGTATGTCCTTTTGTTATTTCTTTAATCAATCCATCAATCTGTTTTTTGTACTCCTGTTTCTTTGACGCATTTGTTTCATTGAAATATTGAGATTTTAATTTTTCAAGTTGATTGAAACTTTGCCAATTTAAAACATTCTTTTCAACACCCAACAATGAATCTCCGCAGACTATTTTATAATCGAGGTTAGGGAGAGGTTTAATGTGGTGAAAATCTTCTTCATCAACGATCATAGAAAGCCAGAATCTTAATTTGCAGATTTCAACTGCTCCGGGGTCAATATCTACACCGTATAGCGAATGTTCAATGCAGTAACGTTTTAAATCATAAGGTAGCGCAGACATTCCTGTCTGCGTTGGTAGCACAGACATTCCTGTCTGTCTCTTTTCCGTCTGCGAAAGTGAAACCGCTGAAGCAGCAGGTAGGGATTGCTGTGCAGGCGAGGACGAATGTGCCACAGGCAGGAATGCCTGTGCTAAAAAGGTATTCGATCAGAAATAGATTTATTATTTCGCGTTACGATTGGAGGTATTGTTATTGCCAATAATTTTTAAAAAATATGCAGATTTTTTAAACTACTGTGGCCTTTTGCCAAACTCATATAATATACGGCGCTCGCATTGCGCGCAGGCGCAGGCGGTTTGCCTCTTCGTCGCCGACAAATTCAGCCTTGCGCAGGTCAAATTTTAAATTCCTCTTTAGCTGACCCACAATGTCCGCCGCTAAACAGATGCACATTGATTGATACATTACATCGGGGTTTGCCACGGTTTGTCTGCGCGATTTTACACAGTCAAGGAAGTCGCGAACGTGATCAAGCGGTCGTTGTGTTCGCGTTGTGTATTCATTAAGCAATTTTTTGTAATCCTCCAGCAGAGCGGGTGATGAAACATCGGTTTTTGAATAACCGTCGGCTGCGGCTGCCCAGCCTTCGGTGCCGTCAAATCGCTCGCCGCAAGCGCCGCGCCAGTATTCGCACGGTTCCCAGACAGAGCCGGGTTTGCGATAAAGGATAAGTTTGATGCCGTTGGAAAGATGCGTAACGATGCTTGCCTCGGGTCCAGAGTATTCAAATTCAATGAAGGAGAGATTTTCTCTATCAATTCCGGCGAGTGCCTGTGCAACTGTGTGGGCGCCCCACATTGCAACGTCTGTGGCAAGATCGTAAAAGTGATACCATCCGCCATTAAGATAACCGCGGTTGAATGGTCGCCACGGAGACGGACCGATGAACAAATCCCAGTCAAGTTCCTCTTTAGGCGGTTCAGGTTCGGCAGGAAGCCAGTCGTGGCGGTTGCCGTCGCGCCAGCGGATATCTGCGTAAATGGTCTGGATTTTGCCGAGTCGTCCTGAGCGGGCAAGTTCAATTGCATAGACGTGAGGCGGCTCGCTGAGCCGTTGGGCGCCGGTTTGGTAAACTCTGCCGTAGCGGCGGGCGGTTTCAACAACCATTTTTCCCTGCTCCATCGTTAGACACGCCGGTTTTTCGCAATAAACATCTTTGCCTGCGCGCATTGCCCAGATGGAAGCCAGCGCATGCCAGCGGTCGCCGGTTGCAATCAAAACGGCGTCCACGTCGGTTCTTTCGGCAAGGAGTTGACGCAAGTCGCTGTATACGGCGCAATCCTTGTTTCCGTATTTTTCATCAACAAACTTTTTTGCGGCTTCCCGTCGCCCCTTTGTGACCTCGCAAACAGCCACCCATTGGACGTCGTTCTGGTTGATCATTACGCTAAGGTCGTAAAATCCGCGACCGCCGAGCCCGATTCCCGCCATCACGATTCGCTCGCTTGGGGCAATCCTTCCATTGAGTCCGAGCGCTGACCCCGGGATAATAAAAGGCATTGCAACAACGCCAGCCACCTTAATGCCAGAGGTCAAAAATTCTCGCCGGGTAACCCGCTTCATACGATTTTTATTCATAAGACGTGTCTCACCGATTTTCGCCCTTCAACTCTATTGAGTCAATTTGATTTAGCGATGAATTTGAAACGATTCATTCGCATTCCAGAGAATTATAAATGTGAGCCGAGGTAACATTTGTCAAAAAAATTTGCTAATAGGCTGAACAGACCCGGAAGAGGGCAAGCATTAACAGTCATTCTCTGTGTTCTCTGTGGTTAATTCTTTTTTCTCACCACAAAGGGCACGAAGGCGCGCAGAGGGAACAGAGGTGTTAATTCATTAACTTATTTTATTCCTTATTCCTTTCTCTCTGTATATCTCTGTTTTTCTCTATGGTAAAAAACAGACCGACGAAAATACGGGGAAACATAGTGAGATCAAATGAAATGGATGCGGTGTGTTCCAAAGTCAAATCATATTTCAAGTGGTTTTGTATTTATTTTCACCTGCGCATCCATAGTTTTCCTTTTATTCAAATTCTCCAGACATATAAACAACGGAAAATCTGGTTTTAACACACAATCAATCTCGGTATTCAACTGCAGGTTTTGGCAGAGGGCGGTTGATTTCGTTGATGCGGTAGCCGAAGCCGCTGCCGCTGATGGATGAGAGGTCAACGGTTCCATTCTGGCGGCGGTAAATTTCCGGGTGAACAGCCGCTTCCGGCGCGGAGGCTTCGGGATAAAACTGCATTGAGTTTGTTTCAACGCCCATGATTGTGTTCAGATGCGCGGCGAGCAAAAGGTGAGGAATCTGCGCGAGCATCGGGTTTGTTAAGTCTTGAACCATAAGGGTCATTCCGTGCGCTTCTGCCCAGCAGGCGGAGAGTATGGCGCCGGTCTGGGTCTTGCAGGTTTTTAATGCAACGCCGCTCCAGCCGAGCGACCTGCCAAGTCTTATCATCTTCCAGTCGTGGGCGCTTTCGTCTAAAAAGAGCGGTTTACGCGCTGAGACGCTGCGGACGTCAATCGGGAATTTTTCCAATTCATACGGGAACGGTTGTTCAACGTAGAGAATCATTCCGTAGATGCGCGGATTTTCATCGCGGAGTTTGTCAAGGATTCTATTTACGTAGCCGGGGATTGTGACGGTGCAGTTAAAATCGGCGCTTAACCAGTCCACGCCTTCCTCAATCGCAATTTTTCCCACGCGCACAATCCGTTCGCAGTCCCAGCCTTCGTCGTTTCCGCAGAGTTTGATTTTCAGGCATTTGAGTCCGTCGCGGCGAATCCAGTCGCGGAGCAGAACGGGGTAACCGTCTGATGGTTCGTTTCCGGTTAAATCGGAGGGGTCAATCGGGTCTAATCCGCCAACAAGATGCCATGCCTTCATCCTATTGCGTCGCGGGATTATGAACTCGTGCGGGTAACGGGATGTAAAATTCACATTTGCGTCCGGCGACGCTTCAATGAAAGCCGCAAGGTCGCGATTCATAAAATCGGGATTGTAAGTTTCATAGACAGGTCTGCCAACGAGGTTGCCGTAGCCGTCGTGAATTGCGATATCAAACGGCGAGCAGCAGAGCAAGGCGGCAAGATATGGCATTTTTTCCTGACGATTCTGGTTGAACTGTTCCAAAAGCGGCAGCAATCGGAACTTGATAAAATCGTTGCCAAGTTCAAGCGGATGACCTTTTTCCGGGAAGAGTCGCCACTCGCGAGCGAGGAGTTTGCAAAATTCAATTAGGGACTTATGACGTTCATCGTAAGAGATTTGAGATGGCCAAACCCATTGGACGCTTAATGGAGTTTCACCCCAGCCGATGGCTTTGTTTCCGCGCGAGTCTGAGACCGTGACGCGAACGCGGGCGCAGGTGACGGATGTGAGCGTTTCCGTGCCAAACTTTAACGGCACCCTTGTTTTAATCGGGATTAAATAGAGCGCAGTTTCGCGAACCTGAATGTCGGTCGGTTTTCCCATAAAATTTTAAAACAATAAACTTTTGTTGCGGCGCAACGGTTTTAGAATTTTTGTAAAAGTTTTAACGCAATGTTTCAAGGATAATAATCAGGGCGATGGGGAATAGTATTTTGAAATCCAATCTCTGGTTCAAATTGGTAATGGCTCGTGGAATTTCAGTGGTAACAATTTTGCTATTGTCGGAGTGAAGGTTTTAAAATACTTTTTGATTAATATTTTTAAAATGAATGCACTTGCGTTAAAACACATTTGTTTAGAAGGACCCGCAATGCTCGGTGAGTTTTTGCGGCAGAGGGGATGGAATATAGAGGAAGTTAATCTTGATCGGGGAGAATTTCCGGATAAATCTGCTGAAGAATATGATTTCATACTCGTTTTAGGCGGTCCGATGGGCGTTAATGAGGAAGATAAATATCCGTTTTTGGCGCCTGAAATAGAATATATAAAAAAATCTTTAAAAACAGAGGTTCCAATTGTCGGAATATGTTTAGGGGCTCAACTAATTGCGAAGGCTTTAGGGGCTCCGGTTTACAAGAACAGAGCGGTTGAAATTGGATGGTATGAAATTTATTTGACAAACGTTGCTTCATTAGACCCCGTATTACAAGGGCTGCCTGAAAGATTTTACGCCTTTCACTGGCATGGAGATACTTTTGATCTTCCGGAGGATGCGGTTTTGTTAGCAAGCTCAGACTTGTGCAAGAATCAAATTGTTCGCTTTAAGCCTAATGTTTATGGATTTCAATGCCACTTTGAACTGGATGATGTTTCAATCCGTGAATGGTTGATCGGTTATGAGGAAGAAGTTAGAGCCCTCAACACGATAATAAATCCGGAAAAAATTTTGTCTGATACAAAGGTTATTTTTCCTGAATATAAAAATATTTCTAACAGGCTATTTGAAAATTTATTGCAGAGACTATCTAAGGATAAGAGGTAGAAATCAGCGGATACTGCCGAGTGGCTTACTTATATAAATATTTAAAACATTTCTGTAATTTTTTGTAAAAACGGGGGGATACTCTTGCGATTTTATTCCTGGAATTTTAATTCTTTTAAATTAAAAAAGATTTGTGTAAACTTGGAATATGAACATCGGCGAACACAAGGTATCAAGACGGCATTTTATATTATCCGCTGCCGCTTTTACCGCGACGACGGCGCTGCTTCGCGGACAACAAGGGGCAGGCAACACGGCGGCATCAGAGCAACCCGCGATTGAAAAATCAATTGTCTCCATTGCTAACGGCGATAGTCGTCGGAAAAATGCCTACGAGGCGTTGCTTGCTATCGAAGACCAGATAATGCCAAAACTTAAAACCAAGAAATACGTAATTATAAAACCAAACATCGTTAATACGCGCAATCAGCTTGCGTCAACCCACGCAGATTGTTTGAGGGGGATTCTTGATTTTCTTGCGCCTCGTTTCAAAGGTCCGGTGTTAATCGCCGAATCCAGCGCTGGATACACAATTGAAGGATACGAGAATTTTGGCTATGTAAAACTTCCGCAGGAATTCAAACCGCTGGATGTTCAGCTTGTTGATTTAAACGAAGAAGGAAAATACAAGACTCACAGCATCCTTAACGGAGACCTGCATTTCGTTCCAATCCGCCTCGCAGCGCGGTTGTTAGACCCGGACGCCTTTATTATCTGCTCGGCAATTTTAAAGACGCACAACACAGTGGTGGCGACGCTTTCAATAAAAAATATGGCTCTTGGAGCGCCGCTTCATAACGCGCGCAAGGATACGCAGCGCTGGAATGATAAACGGGTCTTCCACGGTGGGGTTCGCCAGACCCACGTTGATATCGCCCTTACGGCGCAGCGGCTCAAACCATACTGGGGCGCAACCGTTATTGACGGATGGGAAGGTATGGAAGGCAACGGACCGAATAACGGCAAGCCTGTTCAATCAAAAATCGCTATTGCCTCTACAGATTACATCGCCGCCGATCGCGTCGGGATTGAGGTTATGGGGATTAATCCCGAATGGGTGGGGTATCTGAACTTTTGCGCAAACTCAGGTCTCGGCAACGCGAATCTGGAAAACATCGTAGTCCGCGGCGCGAAGATTGCCGATGTCGCAAAAAAATACCAGATGCACGATGACATTGAACGCGAGTTGAAATGGATGGGACCGATGAAAGAGATACCGGAGAAACTTGGGTGATCTTTAAATAATAGGTCAAAAGGTTTTTGTCTAAATTTGTCAACAACTAAAACGAAAAACAGAACAGACTAATTTATGAAAAAGTTAGAATTAGCCTCGTTTTTTCCATTTTCTCGATATATCTACGGACTAATCGCAATTTTATCCTTTTGCATTGCTTTTTCCGCCGCTGGATTTACAGCGGCTGATGCCGACGCGATTTTGAACGCGCACATAAAGGCGTTTTACAGGGAAAAAGATGGACACGCGTGGTTTTTAGAATCCACAGACGGCGGCAAGGTCTCCTTCTGGATGCGAGCTGAGCAGATGGAGATGATTCTGGACGCCTACGAAAGGACAAAGAATCCGCGGATGCTTTCGCTTTTTACGAACCTGTTTCGCGGATTTATTGCCGACCACGGACGAACATGGGAACGCAACGAATACAACGACGATATTATGTGGATGGTCATAGCCTGCGCACGCGGATACTTGCTCTCAGGCAATCCTGAATTTCGCGATGTTGGCAAGGCAAACTTTGACCTGTGTTATAAACGCGCCTATTCTACAAACCTTGGCGGCGGTTTATATTGGCGGACAGATAATCGTTCAAAAAATGCCTGCGTGAACGGACCGGGGGCAATCGCCGCGTTTCTACTCGGGAAAGCCACAGGGAATCGCGAGTATTTTAAAATCTCAACAAACCTTTTCCTCTGGGAACGCGACACATTGTTTGAAAAAACAACCGGCAAGGTTTACGACAACATAAACACGAACGGCAGGCACGCCACGTTTTCGACTACATACAATCAGGGAACATTTGTCGGAGCCGCAAACTTTCTCGGCTTCACAAACGAGGCATTCCTCGCCGCAAGTTATACAATGAACAGGATGTGCAGGGATGGCTATTTTCCGCCTGCTGGCGAAAGCGGCGATGGCGGCGGATTCAACGGCATTGCAGCGCGGTGGATAGCGCGGTTTATGAATGAGCGCGGTTTGCAATCTACCTTTGAACCGTGGTTGCAGAAAAACGCAGATGCCGCGTGGAGGTCGCGCAGACATTCCGACAATCTCTGTTGGTGCAGATGGCCTCAACCGACACCGGAAGGACGCAGGTATTCTTGGGGCTGCAGCAGCGCGGTTGTGATTTTGCAGGTTGTCCGCCCGACGGAATAATAACCATAAAACTTAAATAACCTTTTCAAACCACATTAATTATTCTGCAGAAGCGCGAAGGAGTCTATCATGTATGGCGCGCCATTCTGGAGAATCTGGCGGGGTTTGAACGATAATCCATTTTGCGCCCAATTCGTCGCAGTGATGCAATTCAGAATACAACGCCCGCGCATAAGCCTTTGCCTGTTTTGGCATCAATGTGACTTTTCCAAACTTTGATGGGGGATTTGCCCAGGCTAAAATGCAGGTCAACGCGGGGTCGCAGCCCAGAGAAATTAGCCTTTGTTTTAATTCATCTTCACTCTGCCAGTTAAGGCAAATCAACTTTGCAACAGGAGAGTAATGTTTTTTTAACATCCCGGGACTACGCAACGTTGTAGCATCTTTATTATGGAAAAGAACCGATGAGGATTTGAGCCCGGATAAAACCGCAAGGATTGAATCTTCATGGATAATTCCCGGTCTGAGGACCCGCGGCGGTTTTGATGTTAAGTCAAATACTGTGGATTCAATACCCACATTGCAGGCGCCGCCATCAACAATAAGTTTTATTCTGTCGCCTAATTGTTTAAACACATGTTGCGCGGTTGTGGGAGAGACGCGGTTTGAAACATTTGCGCTCGGAGCGGCAAGAGGAAAACCGCAATGTTTGATAACACGCTGAATAACCGTATGCGCAGGGAAACGAACGCCTACAGTATCACCGCCAGCAGTAACAACTGACGGTATTGAGTCGGATTTTGGCAAAACAATCGTAAGTGGACCAGGCCAAAAATTGTCGGCAAGTCGCTGCGCCGCTTCATTCCATTCTCTAACGCATCTCTTAGCCATTTCAATATCTGAAATATGCACGATAAGCGGGTTGTTTGATGGTCTGCCTTTTATCTTAAAAATCTTTTCCACCGCAGCGGGGTTGAATGCATTCGCAGCCAAACCGTAAACGGTTTCAGTCGGAAGCGCGACGACATCGCCCGCTTTGAGCAACGCCACCGCTTCATCAACCGCTTTTACAATCTCTTCCTCTGTAAAGGCAGGAAGAATTTTAACATTTTTTATATGTTCAACCATCTTAATTTATTAAAAACACAGAGGAATTTAGCACAAGAATTGAGAAATTGTAAAATCCGCAACAGACTGTCATTTAACAGTCCGACGCCAGAATGCCTCAATCTCTTCAAGGGTCTTGCCTTTTGTCTCGGGAACAAATAGATAAATAAAAATAAAACTGGCAAGGCTGAAGAAACCGTAAACCCAGAAGGTCTTTGTTGGTCCTATGGAATCTTGCAGGATCGGAAATGTTTGAGTAACCAGCCAGTCTGCAAACCACAATAGCAGTATTGATATTGCCATTGCCCTGCCGCGCAGTTTTGTAGGAAAGATTTCAGAATTAACAATCCATGAGACAGGTCCCATAGCCATTGCGAACGCCGCAACGAATAAGAGAATTCCGAGTAGCAATGGTATTCCGTTTATGTTCTTAAGGAAAAATATGCCGATAAATAGGTGAGCCACCGTTTGAATCGCCGTGCCGATTAAAAGCAGCGGACGTCTGCCTGCTTTATCGACAAATCCAATAGCAACAAATGTAAAGACAAGATTTATAGCGCCGACGATAACCGTCTGAGCAAATGCCGCGTCCTGAGCAACACCGGAGGATTTGAATACCTCCGGTCCGTAATACATTATTGCGTTAATGCCGCTAAACTGGCTAAAAACAGCGAGCAATGCGCCGACGATCAACGCCCGTAGATATCCACGATTGAACAATTCAGACCACCTTCCCTGCTCTTCTTTTAGCGTCTCTATGATTTTTTGAATCTGAATTTCGGCATTCTCAGGACCGGATATCTTCTCAAGAATAGCGCGGGCTTTATCCTTTTTTTCAATTTTTAGAAGCCAGCGCGGACTTTCGGGCACGAGCGCCATTAAAATGCAAAATAATATTGAAGGCGGAACAAGCGATGCGAACATCCATCTCCATCCGGTGTTCACATTCCAGTTCAAATCGCCGCTTCTTTGAATCTGCAAGTTGACAAAGAACACTATTAAGATGCCAATCACTATGGCAAGTTGATACAGCGCAACGAGCCTGCCGCGAATTTTTTCCGGTGAAACCTCGGCTATATAAACCGGCGAGAGTATTGACGCCGAGCCGATAGCAATGCCGCCGGCAAATCGCGCCCAGGCAAACTGCGCAAGCGAGTGTGGAAGAGCCGCGCCTGCGGATGAAACCGCAAACAGAAGTCCGCAGAGGGCAAGACTCCATTTTCTGCCAAACCTGTCTCCAGCCGGTCCTGCCGCAACGGCTCCAACCATACACCCAACAAGCATACTTGAAGCCGCCCATCCTGTGAGGTCTGATGTTAAGTTAAAATGTTGCCTTAAAAAACCTATTGCGCCAGAAACAACCGCCGTGTCATAGCCAAATAAAAATCCGCCAAAAGCCGCAACCAAACTTATTAAAACAACATAACCGCTCGTAACTTTTTCATTCTTTGAATTCATAATCCCGGGATTTCCGTCTTTTTATCTTATTCTCACACAAAGATTCAATACATTTTTAAAATAAACTGAATGATTATTTTATATTTTGTAGTGTTGGCGGCATCGCTGCAGTCCCGCGCAGCGGGACGGTCTTGCAACAGACCGCAAGCGGTATGTCTTGCCACTCCAATCCAAAAGGCGCGCTTTTCCCTGAAATGCCATTGATTCGGAGAGGAACTCACGCAATCTAATTGTCATTGAAATTCATTTATTTTTAAACGACGATATAATGAGATTTTGCTTATGAAAGTGATAAAAACTGTAAAAGCAATGCAAAACGCCGCGTTGAAATTGCGGCGGAAAGGGAAAAAAATAGTTTTTGTGCCCACAATGGGATATTTGCACGACGGGCATATAAGCCTGATTAAAACCGCGCGAAAATTAGCAGGCAAAAACGGAGTTGTAGTAGTGAGTATTTATGTAAATCCAACTCAGTTTGGACCTTCTGAGGATTTGTCCCGATATCCAAGAGACCTTTTACGGGACTTGAAACTATGCCGGGAAAATCAGACCGATATTGTATTTACACCAAACGATTCTGAGATGTATCCGGGAAAAGAGCACGGACTTTACAGCACTTATGTTGTTGAAGAACGACTTTCTAAAAATATGGAGGGAGCGTCGCGACCGGGGCATTTCCGCGGCGTAACTACTGTTGTGGCAAAATTATTTAATATAGTTTTGCCGGACGCCGCGCTGTTTGGCGCAAAGGACTTTCAACAGGCTGCGATAATCAAACGAATGGTCAAAGACCTGAATTTTCCGATAAAAATTGTTGTCTGTCCAACAGTGCGAGAACCGGACGGTCTGGCAATGAGTTCCCGAAACAGTTACCTCAATCAGTCAGAACGTCAACAGGCAACTGCGTTGTACCGGGCAATTCAAAAGGCAAAAGAAATTGTAGCAAATGAAAAAACCGCTGATTCTTCAAAGTTAAAAACCGAGTTAAAACAATTTATTGAAAAAGAGCCGTCGGCTCGGGTTGATTACATAGAATTTTTTGATCCTGAAACGTTTGAACCGGTAGAAAAGGTTTCAAAAGGGGCTCGCATTGCGCTTGCCGTATTTGTCGGAACAACGCGGTTGATTGATAATGGCGAACTTTAAAGATTTAATAATGTGATAGGATGACAATATCCGAAATCAAACGGTTGCTTGCTCAATACGATATAAGGCTTAGCAAACGGCTCGGACAAAATTTTTTGCACGACGCAAACCAGCTCCGCAAGATCGTCGCTACTGCGCAATTGAATAAAACCGATAAAGTGATGGAAATAGGTCCCGGACTTGGTCCGTTGACTGAACTGCTGGTTCACAATTCAAAGGAGGTTCTTGTAATTGAAAAAGATGAACGGCTTGCGCAAATCTTAAAAACAAGATTTGGCAAAGTTGAAAACCTTAAAATAATCAACGATGACGCCCTTTTGTATCTTATAAAAAACAGCGATCAAGATTTTAGCCAGTGGGTCATTGTTTCAAACCTTCCCTATTCCGTTGCCTCGCCGATTCTGGTTGAATTTTCAAAACTTGTCCTGCCGCCTCAAAAAATAGTGGTAACCATTCAATCCGAAGTTGCGGATAGGATTGTCGCTTCCCCTTCGCAACCGGATTACGGATTGCTGACATTATTTATTCAACTGCGATATATTCCCGCAGCGTATTTTAAAATCCCGCCCTCCTGTTTTTTTCCTGAACCAAAAGTGGATTCCGCTTGTATAAGGCTTGAAAAACGAAGGGATGATCTTTTGCCATTACAAAACCAGCGAGAGTTATTTTATAAAATCGTCAGCCGCGCTTTTAGCCAGAGAAGAAAGATGATGTTTAAACTTTTAAAATCGGATTTTCCGTCGCCGTTGTTGAAAGAGGCGTTTTCACACAATTCAATCCCGGATGAAGCAAGAGGCGAATCGGTCAGTCTGAAGCAATTTGTCGGTCTGACAAAATTTATTTTTCCCCATTTAAACAGCGTTAATTAAAGATATTTTCCGATAATAGGTTTTAGCCGTTTTATTGCCGCTTTGGTCCAGTATTTTTTGTCTGTGAGGATTGCGTTTTTTAAAGCGTTATGACAGGAGCAGGAAGGCTCTGATGGAATTCGCGGTATAGATTTAACGATAATATTTTTTGCGTTTTGCGCGTTATATTTTAAATGTTCAACGACCATTTCTACCGTGACGTGTTCTTCGTTTTCTTTCCAGCAATCGTAATCAGTCACCATTGCGAGCGTGGCGTAAGCAATTTCTGCCTCGCGGGCGCATTTTGCCTCGCCCAAATTTGTCATTCCAATAACGCTAAAACCGGAGTTATGATTTGCTATAGACTCTGCTTTTGTGCTGAAAGCCGGTCCTTCCATATTCACATAACTGCCGCCATTGTGAACGGGGAGTCCAAGTTCTTGCGCGCTTTCAAACAATATCTTTCTTAACTCTTCGCAAACAGGGTGGGCAAACGCTATGTGAACGACGATGCCGTTGCCGAAGAATGTGTGTTCGGCGCTCTTCTTTGTGCGGTCAACAAACTGGTCAATAACAACGATATCGCGCGGCTTATACTTCTCCTGCAAAGAACCAACGGCGCTGACGCTTATAATCCAGGAAACACCTAATTTTTTTAACGCCCATATATTTGCCCTGTGATTGAGTTCGCCCGGCAAGATGCGATGCCCGCGACCGTGTCTTGGCAAAAACAGCACCTCGCGTCCGCACAATTCGCCCAGTAATATTTTATCCGATGGATTTCCGAACGGAGTTTTTACTGTAACCCATTTTTGGTTTTTAAGCCCTTCAATCTCGTATAAACCGGTTCCGCCAATTATTCCTATCCTATTCATTTGATCTTTTTTTACGCTTTATTTAATCCGCCGCTTTATCAATGTCAAAGCAAGAATTGAGACAACGCCGCAGGCAATTCTCAGATCAAACTCGTCGGGTCAATATCAACGATTATAGATATATCTTTTAGCGGTTTTATCTGTTGTAGAAATTCGGCTATTTTTCTGCTCAATGTTAACATCTTTTTTGTTCGCAACATAATATGATAGCGGTAATAAGACTGGATTTTTAAAATTGGAGCGGGCGCCGGTCCGGCTATTATCAAATCATCTACGACAGGTTTTTGCTGGGCGTTGGCATTCTTGTCTGCCTCTTCTACCAGCCTCCTGCCAGCCCTTATTATCATAGATGAGTCAGGATTTATTTTTAGAAATTTTAATAACTCGTCTCTAAAATAATTAGCGAAGAATTTTACCTTATCTTCATTGTGTCCTTTAAAGGTAATCAGCGCGACGCGACTTATTGGCGGGTAATAAAGCTGGGTTCTAAAACGGAGTTCTTCGTCGAAAAATCCTTCATAGTCGTGGCGTCTTGCAAATTGTATTGCTGGATGATATGGAGTAAAGGATTGCACAATTACCTCGCCTTCAATATCGCCGCGTCCGGCGCGTCCAGCAACTTGAGTTACAAGCTGAAATGTTCGTTCACCGGCGCGAAAATCAGGCAGGTGCAAGGCAAGGTCTGCGTAAATTATGCCGACAAGCGTAACATTTGGAAAATGCAATCCCTTGGCAATCATCTGCGTGCCAATGATTATATCTATCTTGCCTGTTCTGAATTCAGATAAAATCTGGCGGTAATCGTCTTTTCGCTGCATTGTGTCTGAATCCATTCGCGCGATGACCGCCTTTGGAAAAATTCTCTTTAAGGCTTCCTCTATTTTCTGCGTTCCAAATCCTGAAAAACGAATGTGCGGATTCTTGCATTTTTCATTCGGACAAATTGCAGGAGCCTGTTCTTCGTATCCGCAGATGTGGCAGAGCAGTTTTTCATACTGGCGGTGATATGTGAGCGCAACGCTGCAATTCTGACATTGCGCAACATATCCGCAAATCGGGCATTGGAGTGAAGTTGAATATCCCCTGCGATTTAAAAAAAGGATTATTTGTTCCTTTTTCTCCAGCCGTTGAAGTATTGCCTCTTTTAATTGCGGCGAAAAAAGCGGCGCGCCTTTGTTAGAGTGAACGGCTGTTCGCAAATCTATTACGCGGACAAGCGGCATCTTTTTATCGTCCGCCCGTTTTGGAAGGTTTAATAAAATATATTTTCCTCGTTGCGCGTTGTAATAACTTTCAAGAGAAGGCGTGGCAGAACCGAGGACAACGACCGCGCCTTCCATCTGTCCCCTGACGACCGCAACATCCCGCGCATTGTATCTTGGCGCTTCTTCCTGTTTGTAAGAATGCTCGTGTTCCTCATCTACTATTATTAACCCGAGCGGGTCAATCGGCGCAAATATAGCCGAGCGCGCCCCGATTACAATCTTTGCCCTGCCTTCTCTAATCCTGTGCCACTGGTCATGCCGTTCGCCTTCTGACAAGTGACTGTGCAAAACCGCAACAGAGGTTTGTAATCTTCCGTGCGAGAATCGGGCTTTAAACCTCTCAACAGTCTGCGGAGTAAGCGAGATTTCAGGAACAAGGACAATGGCGCCTTTGCCCTTTTCTAACGCGCTTGCAATCGCCTGCAGATAAATCTCTGTCTTCCCGCTGCCTGTTACCCCGTTCAACAAAAATACCGGCGAGGGTTTTAACGAAGCCTCTTTTTTATCAACCTGACCCGGCGGAAATATTTTAGAATATTCATTCTCAATAGCCTTTTTTATTGCGTCAAATGCAGCCTGCTGGTCGCTGTTGAGCGGCAATGGATTGGTCGGCAGGATTATCTCGTTTTCATACGGGTCGCGCTCAACGCGCTGCGGCGATATTTCAACTATCCCTTTGTCTTCAAGTTTACGAACAGTCGCAGCCGTTGTCTGCGCAAGCGAAACCAGTTTTCCCAGCGGCAATTCGCGATATTCTTCAACTATTGCCAGAACCTCCATCTGGCGTCGGGTAAGTTTAAAATCCGCGTTTGAACGATTATACGGCAACAACCGCACAAAAAGTTGGTTTTGCCACCCCTCTTTTTCCCTACGCACCGCTTTAGGAACAATGCTCTTTAAAGCAATCTCCGGGGCGCAACAATAATAATCTGCAATCCATCGCGCCAGTTTTAATACCTGCGGCGTTATTGTTCCCTGAGAGCCGACAACTTTTGCAATTGGCTTGAGGTTCGGATACGTACTATGTTCGGTCAACTCGCTTACAAAACCAAACAGATAACGCGAACCAAACGGCACCTTTACCCTGCTTCCAACCTGAATAATCTTTTCAAACTCAGGCGGAACAAGGTAGTCAAAATCCTTGTTCAACGCAATCTCAAGTATTACCCGCGCAATCATCTGTTTATCCTATTTTGCGCGTTGATCTAAACAAAATCATCATCTTTCTTTGTAATAATTCTATATGCTTCAATATATAAATAAAGACCCGAATCCTGCGCTCGGATTCGGGTCTGTTCTAATTGTTGTAAGACCTGCGGTTAACCCTGAATTAACTGATTAACCAACTGATTTTTATCATTGTAAATATTCACCACGAGCGGCGTGCTTCCTGGCAATGAGTGCGTGGCGCAACCAAAACACGGGTCGTAAGCGCGGAACGCCATTTCAATTTTATTCAACAACCCCTCGCTAACAACGCCGTTTTTAATAAGCCCCTTAGCGGCTCTATCCACGCTCATTGCAATGCGAGCGGCATTGTTCTGCGTAGCAACAATCAGGTTCGCCATCTTGATAAGCCCCTGTTCATCGGTTTCATAATGATGGAACAATGTTCCGCGCGGAGCTTCAACAACACCAACGCCAACGGTCGGTTTTTCTGTTGGAATATTGCGAATATCCTTGCCTGTAATTTCTGGGTCGTTAAGAAGTTGAACCATTGTCTCCGCCGCCTGAATGATCTCAACCACACGCGCGTAGTGTGTGGCAAGTGTGTGATGAACCGGTTTTCCGCCAAGCGTGTTGAAGAATTCTTCGTAGGCTTTTTGCGCCTGCGGCGTCGCCATTCCATCAGCCGCGTTAAGCCGCGCGAGCGGAGCCACTGCATAAACGCCGCTCTGTTCTCCTTCTTCAAACCCTTTCCAACCAACCGGTTTTAGATAACAGAATTTGATGTAACTCCACGGTTCTGTGTGTTCAGCAACAAAGTCGCGATATTTCTGAACCGGGAATTTGGCGTATTCTTTTCCATCTGGAGTTACAACTCGCAACTGACCGTCATAAAAATTGACCCTGTTCTTCTCATCAACAAGCCCCATATAATAGGTCTTGTGAGTAAAGGCATCGGATGTGATTAGTTTTACATAGTCCTGATTTTTTAGCACTATATCCTTGAACACCTGAAGCGTGAATAAGGCAAAATCAAGGGCGTCTTTCGCAATCTCTTTATATTCTGGCAATTTTGCCGGGTCCATTGCTTTTGCCACGCCGCCGGGCAATCCGAATACCGGATGAATAACTTTACCGGCGAGTTCAGTCATCATTTGACGCACTCGTCTGCGAATCCCGATGACCTTTTTGCCAACTTCAAGACCAACCTTATTAATTACTCCAACGACATTGCGTTCAGCGGCAGGCGCTTCAGGTCCAACGATAAAGTCCGGTCCGCCAAGGATGTAAACATGGAGCGTGTGGTCTTCAAACATAAAGGCGTTATACACCAGTTCCCGAAGTTTTCGCGCCGTTGGTGTCGGCTGGACTTTATAAAGGTCATCCAACGCCTTTGTTGCCGCCATATGATGAGCGGTTGGGCAAACACCGCAGATACGGCTTGTAATCTGCGGCATATCTTCCGCCGGGCGACCTATGGAAAAGACCTCAAATCCGCGCAACTCAGGTATCTGGAGATAAGCGCGCTCCACATCGCCCCTGTCGTTCAAAAAGATGTCAATCTTGCCGTGACCTTCAAGACGGGTTATCGGATCAACAACCGCGCGACGTCTTGATTGAATGTAATTGGCGTTTGCCTGTTGATTTGCCTGATTCCAAACTTGCTCTACTGCTTTATCCATAATAAATCTATCTTTTTAAAGGTTTCTGGTTCTGGTTTAAAGGTTACTTTCCGTCATTGAACGGCAGGTCAATTCTCCTTCGGAGAATGCTCTTCGCAAGACCGTAACGATAAAATGTTCCGACCGGGTCAGGTATTCCCGCGAGTACCTTGTCAATTTCCTCATCGGTCTTAGGCTCAACATTTGCGCAAATGGAAGATAGCATCTTTGCGCCTTGGTCTTTTACGCGGGAAGTGGGACCAAAACATCCTGTGCAAGGCATATTACCTCTGGGGCAAAGTGCCCCACAACCAGCGCGGGTAGCAGGACCCAGACATACAAGTCCTTGCGCAAGGAGACATTGTTCAGGGTCAATTGGTTTTTGATGTGGACGATAGAATTCTTTGAAACTGAACTCTGGCGGCTTTGTCTCTTTGCGCGGGCATTCATCGCAAAGTGCGACATCCGGCGCAAGAACGCTTCCTTTTGCCGGCAGTCTACCATCTAAAAGAGTGGCAATCGCGTTTTTTGTAATTTGAGGTGTTGGAGGACATCCCGGGATGTAATAATCCACATCCACAACCTGGTCCAGAGTTCTGACCACATTTCTAAAGACAGGGAGTTCAAGATCGTGTCCGTTAACCTTTGAGTGCGGCAGAGGACGCGTTTTTTCTGGATTAACATCCGTCGGAGCGTCTTCATAGACAAACTTGAGAATCTGCTCTTTTGAAAACTGATTTGCCAGACCGGGGATGCCCCCAAGATGAGAACAGGCGCCGTAGGCGATCATATAAACGCTTTTTCGCCGCAATAGATGCGCCATCTCTTCCTGTTCCGAGGTTCGGATAGCGCCATTAAGCAGAGTGGCGACTATGGATTTATCCGGCATTGCCTCAATATCTTTTCTTTTAAAATCCATCGCCACAGGCCAGAGAACAATATCCAGTTTTTCTACTACTCCGAGTATGTCCTCCGCAAGGTCAACAACCGCTTCCTCGCATCCGCCGCAAGAAGCGCACCAGTAAATCGCAATTTTAGGTTTCGCCATAATAAAGCCCTTTCAAAAAACTATTGTTTAACTGTTTCCTGTTTAAATTCCTGTGTTTCAATATGTTGCTTTAAATGTTCTATTTCTCTATCCCACTCCTCAAACTTCTTGGGAATGCCGAGCGGTCCTAATTCTTGAATTTCCGCAACCATTTCATTCACGACCCGCTTTACTTTTTCGCCCTCGGCGGCGCTGATCCATTCCAGCCGCACCCTCTTGTCTTCAATCCCCATATCGTTTAACATCCGCTTTAACATCTTGAACCTGCGCAGGCATTTATAATTGCCTTCTGAGTAATGGCAATCGCCGGGGTGACAGCCGCCAATTAAAACGCCGTCAGCGCCCCGAGCCAGCGCTTCAAGAATGAACTGCGGATCAACGCGTCCAGAACACATCAGGCGAATCACCCGTATGTTTGGAGCGTATTTCATACGGGAAACTCCCGCGAGGTCTGCCGCCGTGTAGGTGCACCAATTGCAGAAAAACGCCACTATTCGCGGCGACCAATTTCCGTTATTGCTATCATTTTTAACTTCGTTTGCCATGGTAATCCTTATTAAATAAATACCGATTATATCTGTAATGGTTCCAAAAGTCCATTAATTTCGCTAATAATTTCGCTATCTTCAAATAAGTTTTGCACAATTGAGCCAGAAGGGCAAGAAGCAACACAAGTTCCGCACCCTTTGCATAAGGCTTCATTTATAACGGATTTCTTCTTAACAGTGTCAAACGAGATTGCCGAATACGGACAGAGAGAGATGCAGGATTTGCAGCCCGAACATTCGGATTCTATTATGTATGCCGTGTTTGGTTCCATTTCAATATTTCCAAGGTCAATTAGACTGAACGCTTCAGCTGCAGCAGCGCCTGCTTGCGCAACGGTGTCGGGGATATCTTTTGGTCCCTGGCAACAGCCAGCGATGAAGATGCCATCGTTGAACGAACTAACTGGAGCAAGTTTTGGATGCCTTTCGAGAAGCCAACCTTCCGCGCTACAACTTAAATTGAACATCTTTCTAATATTTTCTGCTTCCGGGTCGGGCTCAAGACCGACGGAAAGCACAACCATATCCACAGGCACTTTTAAAATCCTGCCGAGCAGAGTGTCTTCTGCCTGAACAACTAACTTGCCTGTTGAACCGTCCGATGGATCAGGATAAATATCGGCGACTTTGCCACGGACAAAGTTTATCCCTTCTTCGGCAACGCGCGTGTAGAATTCTTCCATACTCTTGCCGGGCGTTCGAATATCAATGTAAAAGTTGTAAACCTCCGCGCCGGTTCTTTCATGGATGAGATGAGCAAGTTTTAAGGAATATAGACAGCATACGCGCGAACACCAACGGTTTGTATTTTCATCGCGAGAACCAACACAGTGGATAATGGCTACACGCACCGGTTTGCGGCCTTCTTTTGTAAGGAATTCGCCTCCCGTGGGACCTGCCGCGTTCAACAACCGCTCCGCTTCAAGCGAGGTGATTACGTTTGGATATACACCGTAGCCGTAATAGAGAATCTTCCTTGGGTCAAAGGTCTTGAATCCAGTCGCAATTATTATTGTTCCAACAGTGATTTCTTTAATTACTTCCTGTTGTTTAAAATCAATGGCTTTTCTATCTCCGCAGGCTTCTACGCAGGTTTTCTTGCATTTGCCAGTCTTTAATTCAATGCAAGTGTTCGGGTCTATTGTGGCCACAGACGGGATTGCTTGAGCGAATGGCAAATAAACAGGTTTTCGTTTGCCGAGACCTAAATTAAATTCATCCGGGAATTTTGGCTCTTTATAAACGCAGGCGTCTATGCACTCCAGACATCCAGTGCAAAGGTCTTCTATTACATACCTTGGACGCCTTCGAACAGTAACTTTGTAATTCCCCACGTAACCATCTACTTTAATAACATCCGAGTATGTCCAGAGGGTAATATTTGGATGCTTGCCGACAGCCGCCATCTTTGGAGTCAGAACACAAGCCGCGCAATCAAGGGTTGGGAAGGTTTTATCAAATTTCGCCATATGCCCGCCGATCGTCGGCTCCCGTTCAACCAGATAAACATGTTTGCCCGCATTGGCAAGAACAAGGGCGCTATGAATGCCGGCTATGCCGCCGCCGACAATAAGGACTGCGGGATTAATAGGAATTTTTTTGATGTCCAGAGGCTTATGAATAGGAACCCTTTCTATTGCCGCTCGAGAAAGCGCCATTGCCTTTCGCGTTGCTTCCACTTTATCCTGATGCACCCATGCGTCGTGTTCGCGCACATTGACCATCTGGAAGTAATACGGATTTAACCCGGTTTTTTTAACAGCGTTTCTGAATGTTGCTTCATGCAAAAGAGGCGAACACGCGGCTACTACAATGCGGTTTAAATTATTCTCCTTAATATCGTCCTGAATCAGTTTTTGCCCCGGGTCAGAACACATATATTTATAAGTACGCGAGATAACCACATTTGGCAGTTTTGCAATGTATTTTGCGACAGCATCAACATCAATGACCCCGGCGATATTTGTGCCGCAATGGCAGATGTAGTAACCTATGCGTATCGGATCATATTTTTTTGGTGTCATCATAACTTCAAACCCTCCGGTTAATTGTTTAAATCAGTCTTCCATAGATTCAGCCAGAAGTTCCACAACATCGCGGACAATCATCGGTTTTTCGTGCGGAACCGTCTTTAACGCGTCTTCAAATCGGTAAATCTCATACGGACATGAAACCGCAAGGACATCCGCGCCGGTCGCAATCGCTTCTTTTATTCTCCTTTCCGACAATCGCTCCATTCCCTTCTGTTTGAAATAAGTATCTAACCACATGCCGCCGCCACCGCCGCCACAGCAGATGGAGTTCATATGGTTGTGGACCATTTCAACAAGTTTTACCCCTGGAATTGCTTTGAGCAGCGCCCGACCTTCTTCGTAAAATCCAGCTCGCCGTCCCACACAGCAAGAATCGTGGTATGTAACTGTAATATTGAGCGGTTTTTTAAGGAGCGGTTTTAATTTATTCAGATATTGCGCGATGAACGGCGTTGTGTGCCAGACCTCGTAGTTAAATCCATACATTGGATAACGCACCCTAAAGGCGTTGAACGCATGAGGGTCGCCAGTTACTATGCGGTTGAAATCGTATTTCCTGAAAATGACCATATTATAGTCTGTAAGGGTTTCAAAAAGACCCGACTCCCATGTGAGTTGACCGCAGTCGCCGGCGCATTTCTCCTCGTTCCCCAGAATGGCAAAATCAATTCCGAGTTTGTTGAAGATTTTCGCCACCGCGCGGCTGTTATCTTGCCCCCTGGCATAATAAGATGTGTAGCACTCAACAAACCAGAGAACATCCACAGGCCGCCTGATTTCGGACATTATTGGCACAGGATATTTTGAAGTAGCAACCCACGCGGCGCGTTTGCGTGAACTTTCGCCCATCGGATTGCCATATCTTAAAGTATTCTGAAGCGAACGTTGCAATTCAGCAGGCATTTCTGTGGCGCGAATTAAAGTCTGCTCTTTAACCAGCGGCAGCAAAACGTCTGAGAGCCGTATCCCGCGCGGACATTTTATCATACAAGAATAACACGCAACGCATTTTAACATACTGTCGCTCTGCAACACCTCATCAATAAGTCCACGCCGCAACATTGCGATTATCTTACGTGGCGGATATTGCATAAACTCCCCGTAAGGGCAGGTCCCTGAACAGGTCCCGCACTGGATGCAGGTCAACAGCCGTTGTCCCTCCGGTTGTTCAAGCAGGTTATCAAGGTTTGTTCCTAACCTGCATACAGTCAGTTCCGGATGTTCTATTGTTATTGCGCTCGTTGTCATAATTTTATGCCTTTCGAAAATTTTGTTTTAATAAGTGCTTCAAATTAAAATAATCACCGCTCGTGGCGAGTTATCTACGTCACTGAATTTCCATTGCTTCAGCAACCAGCTCGGCAATATCTTTAACAACAAGTCGTCCCTCGTTGCCTGTCGTCTTGACTGCGTCTTTGAACATTGCAAGGTCTTTAGGACAGGCTACGACAATTGTCCCAACATCATTTAGCGAAGCCGCCTCTTTGACGCGATTTTCGGCAGGTCTTTCTTTTATTTCATCGGTGTCTTCCATCCACATCCGTCCGCCGCCGGCTCCGCAACAATGACTGCGCGAACGGTTTCTCGGCATCTCTACAAGTTCAAGCCCAAGCGCCGTTATCACTTGACGCGGTTCTTCATAAATCCCGTTGTAGCGTCCTAAATAACAGGGGTCGTGGTAGGTAACCTTGCCGTTGAGTTTTTTCTTAAAAGTCAACTTCCCGCTTTTTATTAGCTCAAAGAAAAATTCCGTGTAATGTTTAACCACGACATTCTCGCCATTAGTACTTAATTCATATTCATTTTTTAAAGTGTTATAAGAGTGCGGGTCTGTAGTTATTATTAATCTGCTTCCATTCTTCCATTGAACTTTTGAAAACGCTTCAAGGTTCTTATCTCTTAACAGTTCAAACAAACCCTCTTCGCCGATTCTGCGAACGTCGTTGCCGGAATTGCGTTCCCCTTCGTAAAGGATTCCAAAATCAACGCCGCAATTTGAAAGTATTTTTGCGTTTAACTGTGTTATAGCGGTGAGTCGCGGATCAAAACTGGCGTAATCACCTAAAAACCAGAGACATTCAACCGGCTCTTTTCTTGCGTCCTTAATCTTTACCGTCAACCCCTGCGTCCATTTCGCTCGCATACGGTCTGATTTTGCGAATGAGTTGCCATACCTGTTGAGGCTATTGAGCGCGTCTTGAACTGTTTTATCCATTATCCCCTGACCGACAAGATAGCGACGCATATCTATTATTGCCTTTGGTTGTTCAATGAAGACCGGACAGACCTCTTCGCACGCCCTGCAAGTCGCGCAAGCCCAGAGTTCTGACGGCTCAAAAACTGTCTCCTGCAATGGCTTAACCTCCAACCGAGAAGAACTATCAACTTTATTATCAGTCGCTATGGCGGATGGATTGTTAGATTGGTTTCCATTTTTACGCTCTTTCTGCGGTTTAAAAACCCTCAACTGCGATCCAAGTTTCATTATAACATTTTTTGGAGATAACTTTGAGCCGCTAATATACGCCGGGCAAATCTCCTGACATCTTCCGCACCAGGTGCAGGCGTCAAATTGCAGCAATTGTCTCCACGTAAAATCTGTAAGTCTGCTCACTCCCTCCGGATTAGTTACAACCAGCGCCCCAACAGGTTTAAGATTCCTTAAATAAATATTTGCCGCAGAGGAAAAGAGGTGAAACGCCTTTGAATAAGGTATTAAAGCAATAAAAGTCAGGGCTGCCACTCCGTGCAATGACCAGATGCAGAAATGGAGCGAAGAAAGAGTTTTTGAATCAAGGCTCGTAAATAATCCAGAAATTAAATTCCCGACCGGAGAGTAAACCGCCCAGGGCGGTTTTGTGGCTGCTAAACGAATTGCTTCAACAAAAAATCCGCTTGCTGCTATAAAAAGCAGTATCCCAAGCAGATAAAATGAATCTAAGGGGAAGGTCGGATAAACAAGGTTTTTTAATCTATCTAGTTTTAGTAGATACCGCCTGATGAACGCCAGTAAAAGACCAATAATTAATAGAGCGCCAAACCAATCAAGAAACAATTTATAACTTAAATAAAAACTCCCTTTTAAAATCTGATTGCCAAACAATAGATGAGCAACATCCTGATCAATTGTCGCAAGAGCAGTCCCTAAAAACAGAACAACCATTCCAGAGAATATGGCAAGATGCATTAACAGGGCATATTTGTCGCAAACAAGCCGTCCCTGCATCAGCGCAAATTTTATGAACGACTTCAGCCGTTGTGGTGAAAACACCGGGAAATCTTCTCCCCTGCCTGTCTTCCATTTTCTTATATGAGAATATATTCCGTAGATGCAAATGAATGCGGCAATCGCTCCTAATATATAAGCAAGCGGTTCTGCCCACTTATAATTAGTATGAATATTGTAAAATAATGGTCTTATCGGGGTCATAAATCACATAGTTAACTCACATAAATGAAATCCTGGGTTTATCTAAATGCAGGCGCGACTTACCACTTTGTTAGCCGCGCAATAATTTAACCGCCACTCTCTGATTGTTTTAAAAAACTTATTTAGCGCCTTTGCGTTTTAAGATTTCTTCTTTTAACGGCTCAATTAGTTCAAGGCAATCCACAACCGCTCCATAATGGGCGAAATCAAAAATCGGCGCTTTCGGGTCGGTATTAATTGCAACGATAAGTTTTGACCCTTTCATTCCTTCGTAATGTTCAGGGGCGCCGCTTATTCCAAGAGCAAGATAGAGTCTTGGGGCAACACTCATACCGGATTTGCCGACCTGTCGAGTCAGCGGCAGCCAGCCTTGATCGACCACTGGACGCGAAGCGCTTACGGCGCCGCCAAGGGCGTTTGCGAGTTCTTCGGCAAGCGGTATATTGTCCGGGGTTTGAATTCCTCTTCCAACCGAAACGAGCACATCCATCCGCGTTATGTCAATATCTCCGGCTTTTGGTTCAATCAATGAACGAAACGCGATCTTTGACTTCACATCGGGTTTTGCTACCTCTTCTATAAGCGGCTCTCTCTGTATCTTGCCAGCATCAGGCGGAAACGAACCTGATAGAATTCCAAGAACGCCCTTGCCTTGCTTTAATAAAATATCGCTCAATATCTTTCCGCCAAACATTGCGCTTGTTAACACAAACCCGCCGTCAAGCGGCTTAATCTCTTTTACCCAGTTGACATACGGAATCCCGGCTCGCGCGGCAAGCCTTGCTCCGATGCCAAAAGAGATATTTGAACAACCGATAAACAGCAGCGACGCTTGTTTCTCCAAAGCAGCCTTATGCAGCGCCTCAATAATCACATCATCGGTAAGTCTTTCTATCGCCGGATCATCCATCACAAGCGCTGTATCCGCGGCGCCAAGTCCAGCGGCAAGTTCCTTCGCACCTCTCCCACCTATAAAGGCATAGACCTTTCCGTCGGATAAATCCGCAATCTTTCTTGCTGCTCCGAGCATCTCGTAGGATATCTCGGGAATTGAACCTTTGAGGTGTTCAATTAAAACTATTATGTTTACGCGGTCGCTCATAACTTTTAGATGGTTTTTCCAGCTCAGATAATTCCACGTTCGGCAAAAATATCTGCCAGTTTTCCCGCAACTGCCTGCGCGTCGCCTTCTATTATTTGCGCCCTGCCCGCAACCTCAGGTTTGTACAATCTCTCTATTTCAAGCGCCATCGCCTTTTCAGGCTCCGGCAGATCAACCACATCAATCTTTGCCGATTTCATCACCGCCCGCACCTTTGCCACAGGCACATAGCGAGGCGGTTTTTCTGCCGATTGAATCCCCAGCACCGCAGGAAGTTGAACCTCGTATTCGCCGCGAATGCCGCTGCGAAACTCTTTGATGACAATCGCCTTGCTACCTTCAAGATTTAACCCGCTCACGACGCCAATGTAAGGCAAACCGAGCAACTCCGAGAGCATTGCGCCAACCTCCCCCTCAATATCGTCTATAGATTGAGTGCCAGGCATAATCAGAGTATCTTCGGTAATTTGAACCTTCTCTTTAAAATACGAGGCTAAAACAGTCGCCGTGGCTATGGAACCAAGTTTTGTCTGGTCAAGCGCTATTTTTACAGCGCTATCAGCCCCTTTTGCTAGAGCGGTATAAAAAACATCGTCAATCTCAGGCGCGTCGAGTCCAATAACCGTAACCTTGCCTCCATATCTTTCTTTTAATAATAAAGCCTGCTCTAAAGAATGTTCCTCCGGGTCGCCGCATTTGAATCTGAGAAACTCTGAATCAAGCGCTTTTCCATTGTCAGACACATTTAATTCTTCCACAGGGTCGGGCGCCATTTTTATTAACACATAAGCATTCATAAACATTGTGGAATTAGTGGTTCTTATTTTAATTATTAATTTTTTCTTATTCTTTTCTATCTACTACATAATTTATTCTTATCTTTAAATAGTCCTAACATAATTTGTCATTCTATTTACATTTTTTGCCTTTTTTGCTTAATTCATATATCTGACGAACAGACCGAATGTTTAAAAGATTTCTGATCTCCTTTTAGTTTTTATTTAATCAGATAATGACAGCGGCTATGGAATGTATTATATTATTGCAAAATCATTTGCGAAATTGCAAAAGGCAATTATTTTATACTTTAGCAATTTGTTTTAAAAATGGACTGGCAAGAAATAACTGCTTTAACTATTGTGGCGTTGGCGGCAATACTGCTTGCGGTTAAATTTATTAAGAAACGAAAACGCGGATTTGTTCCTGAATGTTGCGAGGTTTCGTCTGCGCGAAGAGGTTCTATCACTTATAGTGTTAAAAAAGGCGAACGCCCTAAAATAGTAATGAAATTGTGAAAATTAATAGAAAATTTTGATTGAGCGTTTGAATTAATATAAATTATGAGTTAGAGTTGTGAAAGTTGTTTAAAATGATCAAGACCAATTCAACAGTAAGTTTTATAAGTTCGGTGTCTGAAAAACATAGTAGCGCCGGTCAAATGCATTGGGTGCCTAACACAGATGTCTGGATTGCCGAGACTGGACTTGTGATTAAGGTTGAATTGGCGGGGATGAGGCGCGAGGACCTTGAACTTACCGTCGAAGGAAACCGGTTGAAAATCTCAGGACAAAGAATTGATGGTTGCCGCGCCGGCAAATGCTCATTTATATTAATGGAAATTAATTATGGTCCGTTTGAAAGCGTTATAGAAATTCCCTCAGGCTACGATGTATCAAAAGCAAAAGCCTTATATCAAAACGGTTTTTTAAGAATAGATATCCCACCGATTGATCCAAATTCCTCCGTAAAAATTCCTATCCGGAATGGCGAATAAAATTTAAAACAAATTATCAATTCCTGGTGTCTAAATTATTGACGGAATTGATATTTTATAAAATAATCTTTGTAAGGAAATGGGTATATCAGGCCCGGAACAACAATGAATGAATCCGACACAGAATTTATAAAAATATTTACTCAGGATGGGGTTGCGAGTGAAGATTCACACCAGCAGCAACAACGTTCGGTAAAGTCATTGCCTGATATTCTTCCACTTCTGGGTCTTGAAGATATTGTTATTTTTCCCGGTCAGGTTGCGCCGTTGCTAATTGAATCGGAACAAAGCGCGCAATTGATTGACGACGCAGTTGCGGGAAACAGGTGGATCGGGCTTGTGCTGCAAAAGAATCCTGAATCAAAAAACCCGACTGCAAAAGACCTCTACAGTGTTGGTTGCGCCGGCAAGATTCTCAAAATGCTCAGGCTTCAGGAGGGGGTTGTACGAATTCTTGTTGAAGGGGTTAAACGATTTAAGATTGACGCATTTGAATCTACATCTCCATATCTACAAGCGCGGGTAGAATATCTTGAAGAAAAAATTGAAGAATCCATTGAACTTGAAGCAATGGCGCGCAAGGCGCTGGAACAATTTCAAGAGATAATAAAACTAACCCCGGCTCTTGCAGACCAGATAAAAGCGGCAAATCTCAATACCTCTCAACCGGGCAGGCTTGCCGATTTAATCGCGTCCAATGTAAATATAAATCTTCAAGAACGCCAGCAACTGCTTGAAACTTTGGATGTAAAACAACGGCTGTCAAAACTGTTGCCGCTTCTTGCGAAAGAGATAGAAGTATTAAATATAGGTTCAAAAATTGCGTCCGAAGTCGCCAGCGCAATGTCTAAAAGCCAGCGCGATTACTTTCTGCGCGAACAGCTGCGCGCGATCCAGAAAGAACTTGGCGAGGGAGATCCGTTAGCGGCTGAAGCAAATCAGCTGCGCGAACGGATTGATAAAACGCAATTGCCTGAAGAGGCTAGAAAAGTGGCTTTGAAAGAACTTGAGCGTCTTCAGCAACTTAATCCGGCAATGGCGGAATATGCGGTTACGAAAAATTATCTGGACTGGATTTTAAGCCTCCCGTGGATTCAGACAACACAGGATAATTACGACATAAAAAAAGCCGCTGAAATTCTAAACGAACAACATTATGGCTTGCAAAAAGTCAAAGACAGGCTGCTTGAATTTCTTGCTGTTTTGAAATTAAAACAGGAACTCAAAGGACCGATTCTTTGCCTTGTCGGTCCACCGGGGGTTGGGAAAACATCTCTGGGCAAAAGCGTTGCAGACGCTCTGGGACGCAAATTTGTCAGAATATCGCTCGGCGGTGTTAGGGATGAAGCGGAAATTCGCGGACACCGCAGAACTTATGTCGGGGCATTACCCGGCAGGATTATTCAAAGTCTGCGGCGCGTGGAATCTAAAAATCCTGTTATACTGTTTGATGAACTTGACAAGATTGGTTCTGACTTCAGAGGTGACCCGGCGTCCGCCCTGCTTGAAGTTCTTGACCCGCAGCAAAACTCCGCATTTATTGATCATTACCTTGACATCCCGTTTGACCTGTCGCGCGTTCTTTTCATCACAACGGCAAACTGGCTTGAACCGGTTCATCCTGCGTTGCGCGACAGGTTAGAAATCCTCAACATCCCGAGCTACACCGCAACGGAAAAATATTTCATCGCGCGCCGTCACCTCATTCCGAGATTGCTTGATGAACACGGGCTTAAACCGTCGCAACTCAAAATCCTGCCAACAACTATAAAAACGATTATAACAGATTACACCCGCGAGGCTGGCGTTAGACAACTTGAACGGGAACTAGCTGCCCTTATGCGCAAAGCGGCTCTTAAAATATCGCTCAATGGCGGCGACAAATTGATTTTCAACCCCCAGGATTTAAAACAACTGCTCGGGCAACCCGAATATAAGAGTGAATCAACAGAAAAGATAACAGACATTGGAATTGCCCTCGGACTGGCATGGACCCCAACAGGCGGAGAAGTCCTTTTCGTAGAAGCAACCCGTATGCCCGGCTCCGGAAAATTACTCCTTACAGGCTCGCTCGGCGATGTTATGAAAGAAAGCGCCCAGACCGCTTTGAGTTATTTGAGAAGTCAATCTGCCAGACTCAATATTGAATTCCTTGATTATGATAAAACCGACATCCACATCCACGTCCCGGCAGGGGCAACTCCAAAAGACGGACCGAGCGCAGGCGTTACAATCATTGCCGCTCTCGCTTCGCTATTTACTAAAAGACCTATAAGATCAGACGTCTCAATGACAGGGGAAATTAGCCTTCGCGGACGCGTTCTAAAAGTTGGCGGCATCAAAGAAAAAGTCCTCGCCGCCGCCCGTTATGGAATCAAAAGAGTTATCCTTCCGGAAGATAACCGCGGCGACTGGGAAGATATACCGGATGAAATTAAAAAGAAAATCAAACCATATTTTATTAAAAAGATTGATGAAATTATACCACTTGCCCTGACATTCGAAAACAAAAGAAAATCGAACAATTAACGCGGTAGTTCGATTTTTTTAAAACACAACTTATTAATTTCATCTATTAAAACAATCTTATACGAGAACTAATTTACAAAATTTATGTTTGTCCAGAGCTATATTTAATCACCTTTACTTTTTCAAGGGTTATCAATCCGCCTTTAAACATTTTTTCCAACTCAGGCAAAAACGAATTAATTTTTTCTTCGGAATCAACGATTTCAATAACGATCGGCAAATCCATTGAAAGCCTCAATATTTTTGCAGTGTGCAAGCGGCTGGATTTTCCGAAACCGGTAGGTCCCCTTAAAACAGTTGCACCTGCAAGATGCATCTCCCGAGCCTTTAAAACAATTGCCTCGTATAGTGGCAACTTTCCATACTTATCGCTTTCGCCAATAAAAATCCGTAGAAGCAGCGCATCCTGTGGTATTTGCATAGTCATATTTTATAAAGTTAAAACCAGTTCAGCAAATTCAATTTTAATGCAATCAGATGACCGAGCCAGACGCCGACCAGACACAGAAATACTGAAAGAAGTACATTCCCGATGGCTAAAAGCGCCTCGCCGTCATTTATCAGGTTTAACGTCTGCAAACTGAACGATGAAAATGTTGTGTAACCGCCGAGCAGACCGAACATCAAAAATTGCCGCGCTTCAGGCGAAAGGAAAAGACGCCCATCCGGCGCTGTCAATGTTGCAATAAATCCGATCGCGAACGAACCGGTTACATTTACGAACAATGTCCCCCAGGGGAACAATTCTCCAAAGCGCGATGCCACAAATCCGGAAGCCGCCCACCGAATGAGTGTGCCCAAACCGCCGCCTAAAAATAATAAAATTACTTTTTGCATTGCGTTAATAAAACTATTTACCTTCAAAACTGAGAGTTGATTTTTCTATCCTCTCCGGTGCTGTAAACAAAATCTTTAATTCTATAAACTTTGTTTCAATTCCAACCTATGTCAAATTGATTCTTGTATTTTGTGGAATTTAACTGAATTCCGAGCATTTCGAAAAAGCGCATTTTTTTAAACTGCGGTGGCAAGAGCGCGGGGGCAGTCTCGACACCGCTTTGTAAGATTTGATTTAACCTATTTCGCAAATCGCATATCAAACGCTATCCATTATCCTCTTTTTGAGATAATCAAACTCTTCCTGATTTATCACGCCATCATCGCGTAATTTACTGAGACGGCGAAGTTTTTCGTCAAATGGCAGGTCATCACTATTTTTGTCTGAACCAAATTTAATCCCGGCTTCATCCAGCGCATCCTTTACAACACCGCCGCTCATTCGCGCCCATGGCTCTACATCCTTTCGCGCCTGTTGCGGGTCTAATTTGATTCCAGAACCAGCAACACCTAACCTGCCAACGCCCATCAAAATCCCTCCAATAATTATCATAATCATTCCGCCAATCCCGCGAAACCCCATTGATTTTGCCCTCCCTTCAAAATTGCTGAAATCTCCAAAATGAAGCGCGGCTGTGATAAAAATTGAGATGAAAATTAAAAATCCAAGCGCTGTTATTGTCATTCCAGCATAATAAACAGCCTTTCGTTCCGGGCGGATGTCTCTTTCTGGCATAAATTTTAAAAGTTTATAAAGTGAAACTAACATTATGAAGAAGAGAAGTCAAAATAAGAGTTCTATTCAGACTTCTTAACAAACTAATGAAAATTGCAATTTCGTGTAAAATTATAACTGTTAAAATATTTTGGGAGAATTCTTAACTGGAATGGCAATTCCGGTTAACGATTCCGCTGGAACGCGTTCTTTTGAAAAATACAGTTCTTTTTCGCCGTATTTAAAATCAACCCGCAGTCCAACAATCAACGTTCGGGATTTTGAATAAAAAATTTGGCAATTGAATGATTTATATTTAAATTTGTTTTTAATAATTCTAAAAATGGAAATGAAGTGCCGAAAAATATTGCGCTGGGTAAAAGATTAAAAATTCAATCATACAATATGAAAAAGTAAAAGGCTATGGCGATTAAGATAATCACGGATGAGAAGTGCGGGGAATATTATCAGAAAAGACATCCTGAACGGCCTGAACGGGTGCTTAAAACAATAGAGAAATTAAAAAATCAATGTGAGATAAATATAGAGTGGGAGCCAGCCGCGTTTCCTGAAGATTCAATTCTTTTAAAAACACACACACCTGAGTTGATTGAAGCGGTAAAAAATCCAAAGGGCGATTTTGATTCTGACACGCCTGCGTATCCAAACATATATGAATATGCCCTGCGCGCGGTTGACGGGGCTATAAAGGCCGCGGAAACTGCTATGAAAGGCGAGACATCATTCAGTCTTCTTAGACCACCAGGGCATCACGCGACAAAGTCGCAAGCAATGGGATTTTGTTATTTTAACAACATCGCGGCAGCCGCTCTTTATTTAACAGAAAGATATCCAGACTGCAAAGTAGCTATCTATGATTTTGATGTGCATCACGGAAACGGCACCGAAGAGATTGTTTTAAATCATCCGCAAATTGCCTTTTATTCCATTCATGAATATCCGCATTATCCTGGAACCGGCGGGGAGAACGCCGGCAACAATTGTTTTAACTATCCTGTTGCACCAAATAGTCCAAGAAATGATTATCTTTCAGCGCTCGGCAAGGCTCTGGAAGACTTATTAAAATTCAAACCAACTATAATTGGAGTCTCCGCCGGTTTTGACGCCTTTGAAAAAGACACGCTGGCAACTCAATCCCTTATCATTGAAGATTACTACTGGCTCGGGCGTCAATTGAGTAAAACCGGCATTCCGATTTTTTGCGCGCTTGAAGGCGGTTATAGCAAAGAACTGCCGGAGTTAGTCTTTTCCTTTTTAAAAGGGTTATATGAAAAAAATTAAAATTATAACCGGCTTATTGTTAATAAGCCTCTCTGTTCAGATGTTTAACCTGAACGCTCAAAGCCAGAAACCAAATCTTATCGTTATTATGGCTGATCAGTGGCGGGCGCAGGCTACAGGTTATGCTGGCGATGTTAATGCAAGGACGCCAAACCTTGACAGATTGTGTTCTGAAAGTGTTTGGTTTATGAATGCAATATCGCCAGTGCCGGTATGTTGTCCGGCAAGAGCGACCTTTATGACGGGGCAACGTCCGCTAACCCACGGGGTTTTTATGAACGATGTGCCGCTTTCAACCAATGCGGTTACGATCGCTAAAGTTTTAAAATCTATCGGATACGATACTGCATATATCGGAAAATGGCACATAGACGGGCACGGCAGGTCTAATTTTATTCCAAAGGAAAGACGGCAAGGTTTTGATTACTGGAAGGTTCTTGAATGCACGCATAATTATTCTAACTCATTTTATTATGCAGATAGTCCTAAAAAATTGAAGTGGGAAGGCTACGACGCCTTTGCCCAGACGCGCGATGCAGTTGAATATATTAAAAATAGAAGACAAAACGACAAACCGTTTTTCCTTATGCTTTCCTTTGGTCCGCCTCACGACCCGTATCATATAGTGCCGGCGGAATACAAAAAGTTGTTTGATCCAACTAAATTCAAACTCCGTCCAAATGTCCCGCCCGAATGGGAACAAAAAGCCCGCAATATGCTCTGGGGCTATTACGCGCATTGCGCTGCGCTTGATAAATGCGTTGGCGATGTAATGAAAACGGTTGAAGAGACTGGAATAAAAACAAACACAATATTCGTTTTTATTTCAGACCACGGCGATATGCTCGGCTCGCACGGGGCGCATGACAAACAACAGCCGTATGAAGAGTCAATCCGCATACCGTTGCTCATCAGATATCCCTCTGTGGTTAAACCAAAGAAAGTTGAAGCCTTGATCAGTATGGAAGATGTTATGCCGACATTGCTTGGATTGTGCGGGGCAAAGATTCCCGAAAGCGTGGAGGGTTTAGATTTCAGCAATTATATTACGCGCGGTGGAAAAAATCCAAACGACGGTTCAGTATTAATAGCCTGCCCAGCTCCGTTCGGTCAATGGTCGCGCAATGTTGGAGGCAGAGAATATAGAGGGATAAGAACCTCGCGATATACTTATGTTCGCGATCTGAACGGTGTATGGCTTCTGTTTGATAATTATAAAGACCCGTTTCAACTGGAAAATCTTGCAAATAAAAACGAATTTAAGTCTCTTCAAAACCGGTTAGATAAATCGCTGAATAAAAAATTAAAGGAAACAAAAGATGAGTTTAAACCTGCGGATTATTATATTAAAAAATGGGGGTACACTGTTGACGCAACCGGAACTGTTCCTTATGAGCCGTAATGCTTTTCTATAAGTAAGATTGTCCTGTATGGATTCTGTAAAAAAATGCCCTGTATGCGGCGCCACGTTGCAGTCTGATGTTCCTGACGGGCTGTGTCCCGCTTGTTTGTTAAAACAGGGGTTAGAAATCATTTCGACCAGCGGAGAAGACAAACCGACAGGGCAAAACCGCGCAGATAAAGGCGCTGAATCTACTAAAAGTTTTAGCGACTACGAAATCATAGAACCGGTTGCCGAGGGGGGAATGGGGATTGTTTATAAGGCGATTCAAAAAAGTCTAAATCGCACAGTCGCTTTAAAGATGATCAAGTCCGGCCAGCTGGCGTCAGCAGGTGAAGTGCAACGGTTTAAAACCGAAGCGGCTGCCGCCGCAAGACTTGACCATCCGAACATTGTCCCTATCTATGAAATTGGCGAACAGGAGGGGATTTATTTCTATTCAATGCGCTACATAGATGGGCAAAATCTCTCGGCGCTTATCAATAAACAACCAATGGAGGGTAAAAAAGCCGCAAAAATATTGCTGGCTATCGTTCGCGCAATTCATTATGCCCACCAGCACGGGATTCTTCACCGCGATTTGAAACCGACAAATGTGTTGATAGACAAAAACGGCGAACCGCTATTGACCGATTTTGGACTTGCAAAGTTGCTTGAACAGCAAGAGACGTTTACGCAGAGTCAGGCGGTTCTCGGAAGCGCAAGTTATATGTCGCCGGAACAAGCGCTCGGAAAGAGCGCGGCAATATCGGTGGCTTCAGATGTATATAGTCTTGGCGCAATACTATATGAGATGCTCACAGGCAGACCCCCTTTTGCAGGGAGAAATTTTGTAGAAACAATAAAACAGGTTATAGACACCGAGCCGCGAAAGCCCTCAGAAATAAATCCGAAAGTCGACCCGGAACTGGAGACTATCTGTCTAAAATGTCTTGAGAAACAGCCTGAACACAGGTATGGCTCTGCGGGAGAACTTGCGCTTGAACTTGAACGGTGGTTAAACGGCGAGCCAATACTTGCGCGTCCGGTTTCGCGAATTCAAAAATTTAAAAAATGGGCTAAACGAAAGCCAGCAATAGCAACACTCATTTTGCTTCTTATAATTGTGGCGGCATTCGGAGTCGGAGGCGTTTTATGGCAATGGCGCGAGGCGATAGCCGCAAAACAACTGGCGGAACAAAAGGCTATTGACGCGGCAAAACAGGCAACCAGGGCTGAAAAATCGGCTCTTGAATCGCTCCAGAACCTGTATGTCGCCGATATCAACCTTGCGCAAAGAGCGCTCGCGGAAAACAATCGCGGCAGGGCATACGAACTTTTAAAAAAACATATTCCCGCAAAAAATCAGGTTGATCTGCGCGGCTTTGAATGGCGTTATTTATGGAACCTGACACGCGGTCAGGAGATATTCTCTTTTCAACAAAATGATTTTGTGGAAGCGGTTCTAATCTCTCCGGATGGCAAAAAGTTGTTAACCGCTCAACGAGACCCGTTTGTATATGTCTGGGATATCAAAACCAAAAAATTGATAGCAAAACTCGGCGAACTTGATAGTCCGCCCGCTCGCGGCACCCTGTTTTTCTCTAACGACGGAACGATGCTCATTTTTCAAACCGCGTTGAGCATCTACATTTTTGATTCGAAAAAATGGACTCAAATCGCTCAATTGCAACGGGCAAACCTGCCGCTGTTTTTTTTACCAGACAATCAAACAGTCGCGGCTAAATCGTTTGTAATAGGGACACTCTTCTTTGAAACAATAACCTGGGAGCCGCGCGATTTTCCCGAAGCTCAATTCGCGGATATCGGGATATTCAGGGCGGTCTCGCCTGATGGAAAAATATATTTAATTTCCAAGGGAGAAGAACAGACACAATACCTTCAGCTCTGGGATATCTCTGGAAAAACTATTTCAAATCCGTTTATCTGCCAGTTAGAAAACCCGACCGCGATGGCTGTCTCGCCTAACGGCAGGTATGTTGCGGTAGCAGAATGGCGCGGCACAGTGAGGTTGTGGGACGCCACAACCGGTTCAGAAATTTCATCCTGGACCGCGCATCAAAGCACTGTCGCGGCGTTGAATTTTTCATACGACTCTAAAATGCTTGTAACAGCAGGGGTTGACCAGACGATTAAAATCTGGGAAATACCAACCTGCGCGCAGCTTGCAACATTGTATGGTCATCATAATGAAGTCTGGTCTGTCTGTTTTTCAAAAGATGGAAACTGGATTGCTTCCGGGGGCAAAGATTCTACCGCAAAAATATGGCTTGCTTCTACACGAACAACAGATAACACGCTCACAAACGGAATGGTTCCTCTGGCATTTTCCAGAGACAGTTCAAAATTGCTTGCCCTGGGTTTTGACCGCCAGTTTCAATTATGGAATTTATCTTCGCGAACTAAAATCTCAAACCCGATGCCTGCCTACAGCGATTACGAGCGAACAGCGCTCGCAGTATCAAAAGACCTCAAATTCTGTCTGGTCGGCAGACGTTCCGGAACGGTTGAAATAATGGCAATTGAAAATAACGGGAAAGTTGTAAAAGAATTCGCGGCGCACACCGAGCCTGTAGTCTGGCTTGCGGTATCCGATGATAATCGCTTTTTAGCAACCGCAACAGCAGATGAAATTAAATTGTGGGATTTTAACAGTTTAAAACTTGTTTTTGAAAAATCAGGATTTACCGGACCTCTATCTATTTCCCCGGATGAAAAATTCGTTGTCGGCACCGACACAAATTACAACGTAAAACTATGGGAAATTATGTCCGGAGCAGAAAAGTTTACCCTCTCAGGTCATAAATGGACAATCTGGGCGATGACATTTTCACCCAATTCAAATATGCTGATAAGCGCCGGTATGGATGGCGCGGCAATAGTCTGGAACCCGCTCAACGGCGTTAAACTCGCCTCGTTATCCGGACATAAAGAAGCAATTACATCAATTGCCGTCACTCCAGACTCCCGAACATTAGTTACCGGAAGCACAGATGATTCGGTAAAATTCTGGAGCCTTGTTAATTTTCAGGAATTGATGACTATTGACGATTTTAAAGACGATGTGGGGACGCTTTTATTCTCTCCCGATGGTACAACGCTCGTAGTCGGTTGCTTTGTTGGCAGCGGCTCGCGTCAAAATATTAAAATCTGGCAGGCTCCGGATATAAAACAGATTGATGAGACTGAAAAATTAATAAAATAACAACTCGCTAGCTTTGAGCGGAAACTACGCGTACGCAGTTTTCTTGACCAAATGGATTCGGAACTCGCAAAGTGCATTCAGGGTCATCACGCCACTCGCCATCAACAATGAATCTGTAATGATATGTGCCGGGGGCAAGTTTTACCGTTGCCCGCCAGGAGCCATCGGGCTGTTTTTTCATCGGAATCGGATTCCCCTGCCAGTGAGTGAAATCGCCAACCAGCAGCACGCTCAACGCGCCAGGAGCAGTGTATGAAAACACTTGTTCAATCAGAGCCTCTTGTTGTTTTTTCTTCGCCGTCTTCGCCATATTTGCCTCCAGAATTAGGGGTTGGTAATTTATAACAGTTTCCGCTAATCAAATATAACACTATTAATAAATTATGCAAATTATCAGGCTCATCTATCTAAATATGGAGGGAACCAGGAAAATTTGCATTTTGAGATTAAACCGAATAATTAGCATTTTAGGGAAAAGCGCATTTTTCATTAAAAGGCTAATGATTAAGATCAATGCTCAAGATTTAACTTCTTATAATCTTGAATTATTTTTGAAACCTGATCGGTTGTTTTTCGTCAAAGGTAAGAGAAATGCGCCGGTTTTATACAACCAGAATTAAGATATGGTTTATTTACTCGTTGACCCTATCATCAATCTTGATATGGTCGGTGGTCTCGTATGCATCAACAACGAATCATTCGGAGATTAAGAATAATCCTCTTGCTCCCGGGTCTTTGCTTTTTGATTCTGATAAGGTTTTAAAAATAAAGATAAACATTTCTGAACAGGCATTAAAAAGCATTGATAAAGACCCGAGGAAATATGTTCCCTGCGAATTTATTGAAGGGGGAGTGGTTTATTCAAATGTGGCGGTTCACTTGAAGGGGGCTGCGGGGAGTTTTCGCGGTATTCATGATAAACCGGCTTTGACTTTGAATTTTAATCGTTTTTTGCCCGGACAAAGATTTTACGGACTAAAGAAGATTCACCTTAACAACTCCGTTCAAGACCCATCTTATATATGCGAGAATCTCTGCGGCGAGTTGTTTAGGAAGTCAGGGGTGCCGGCGGCGCGGGCAAACTGGGCGTTAGTAGAATTAAACGGAAATAAACTTGGGCTCTATGTCCTTAAAGAAGGTTTTACTAAGGATTTTTTAAGTCTTTATTTTAATAACACTAAGGGCAACCTTTACGATGGCGGTTTTTTAAAGGAGATTACCGAGCCACTGGAATTAGACTCAGGGGATGATGTTCCCGACAGGGCAGATTTAAAAAGTCTTGCCGCAGCCGCTATGGAAAAAGATTTAAACAAACGATGGCAACGGCTGAATGAAGTTCTTGATGTGGAACGGTTTATCTCTTATATGGCGATGGAGAATATAACATGGGATTGGGACGGTTATGTGATGAACAGGAATAACTATCGGGTTTATCATAATCTGGACGACGGCGGCAGAATGATTTTCATCCCCCACGGAATGGACCAAATGTTCTGGGAACCGGGCGGCGCCTGGAATACCCCGCCAAATGGATTGGTCGCCCGCGCTTTAATTGAAATACCGGAGGTTAAACAACTCTATCGCCAGCGCTATATTGAACTGCTTGAGACAGTGTTTGTTCCCTATTTTATCACAAATCGGATATCAAAGATGGTCTCGGCGATTGAGCCTGTTCTGGAAAAAGAAGACAAAAATTTGCTTAACCAGTTTAGATGGGGCGTGGAACGGATAAGAGATTTGATATTAAAACGGATTGAAAATTTGAATCGTCAGGTAATAAAACCGCTTGCCGATGCGGTAAAGTTTCAAGAGAACATCGGGAAAATAGAGAAGTGGGAGGAACGCGGGGATAAAAATGCGCGCTTATCAAAGGTTAAACTTGATGAAAGAGAGACTTTTTACATTGAGGCAAATGGCGAGGCAAAAGCGGGATTTTTCTCGCGTGTATTTCTAAAGCCGGGCGTTTATAGATTGGAGGGAATGGTAAAGACCGAAGGCATTGAACTCGCTGGCGACAGATATAGCGCCGCGTTGCGCGCCTCTATAGATTCAAAGCCGCAATCATCTAAATACAAGGTTTCTGGCGCCACATCGGGTTGGACAAAATTGAGTTATGAATTTGAAATCGGGTCGGTCGGAAAAGAGGTTGAATTGATATGCGAATTAACCTCAGCCACCGGCAAGGTCTGGTTTGATACTCAATCCATTCAGTTAATCCGGGTAAAATAAGCAACCAAACCTTGTAGATAAAAACGGATTTATATTTTTAATCTTGGTATTATTCCCTCGTTTTTGTGTTACCCAATCTCACAAAGCGGTGTCGCGACCCCCTGCATTCGGGACACCGCAGTCCAAAAAGAATCCTTCTTTTTCTGATCAGGACTCAGGTAAAAATCTTCTTTATTGATACCTGTTGAATTTGTGTGTAGAAAATAGTGTCTGGACTTGACCTGTTGGTTTAATAATTTGCGACAGGCAGTAGTATAAAGTATACAATTATTATTGTGTTATATATTACGGGTTATTGAAAATGGACTATAAAGATACATTAAATTTGCCGAGAACCGGTTTTCCGATGAAAGCCGATCTGGTTGCGCGGGAACCGGAACGTTTAAAGAAATGGGAATCGGAAGGTCTGTACGACAAGATTCAACAGTTGCGTCAGAACTCTCCAAAGTTCATCCTTCATGATGGACCGCCATTTGCAAACGGCGACGTTCACATTGGAACAGCGCTGAATAAGATATTAAAGGACATAATCATTAAGTACAAGACGCTTCGCGGCTACAATGCTCCGTATATACCGGGATGGGATTGCCACGGATTGCCGATTGAATTTAAAGTTGCCCAGGAGTTGCGTAAATCAGGCAATTCTGAACCTGACGCTGCAACCATCCGCAAAGCCTGCTATTCTTACGCATTAAAATATGTAGAGATTCAAAAAGAACAATTCAGGAGGCTCGGGGTTCTTGGCGAGTGGGATGATCCGTATTTGACCCTTGATAAACAATACGAAGCCGATGAACTGCGGCTACTTGCCGATTTAATTGAAAAGAGCTTCATTTACAGAGGAAAAAAACCTGTTTACTGGAGCATACCTTGCAGAACAGCCCTTGCTGAGGCAGAGGTAGAATACAAAGACCATGTCAGCCAGAGCATTTACGTTAAGTTTCCAATTATCGGAAAACCAAACACCTATCTGTTGATCTGGACAACAACGCCCTGGACGCTGCCCGCAAATCTTGCTGTGGCATATAATTCAACATTTAGTTACTCCGTGGTTCGCGTCAATGGCAGTGAAGATTATGTGCTTTCTACTTTTCTTATCAGCAAAGTCGCGGAACAGTGTAAATGGGAGGATTTTGTTATCGTTAGAAGTCTCACCGCAGAGCATTTTCAAGACGTAGAATACCAGCATCCATTCTGCAACCGCACCGGCAGAATGTATCCGGGGGATGAGTTCGTTGATAATGAAACAGGCACCGGGTTTGTTCATATAGCGCCGGGACACGGGTTAGAGGACTATACGCTGGGCTGCAGAGTCGGGTTGCCAATCTACTCGCCGGTTGATGACAATGGATGTTTTGCATACACAAATGACCTGCCAGCGGAAAAGCAGATGCCATCGCATATGATCGGCAAGTCCATTCTTGAAAAGCATGGCAAGAGCGACGCCAACGATGTGGTGCTACACGAATTGCGCGTCCGCAATCTGCTTGTTCATGAAGCGAATTATCTTCACAGTTACCCCCACTGCTGGAGGAGCAAAACACCTGTAATATTTAGGGCAATGGACCAGTGGTTTATAAAAGTTGACCACGTTGTTGATGGCAAATCGTTTAGAAACCTGGCGCTTGAAGCGATCGGCAAGGTGAACTGGGTGCCGGATTGGGGAAAGAACAGGATTGAAGCCGCTGTAAAGGCTCGTCCGGACTGGTGCATCAGCCGCCAGCGTGCGTGGGGCGTTCCAATACCTGCGTTTTATGATAAAAACGGAAATCCAATTCTTGACGCCCGCATAGTGAGGGCATTTGCCGGTATTGTTGAAAAAGAAGGGACAAATATCTGGTTTGAAAAACCAGCAAAGGAACTCTGGAACCTGCTTAAACCGTCAGACTGGAATGGAGCGGAGGCGGAAGAAAAGTCAAATGACACCCTTGATGTCTGGATTGATTCCGGCTCATCGTCGCGAACTGTATTGATGAGAAGAGAGGAGCTGCGACGAGACGGTAGCGATCCGTTATGGTGGCAGGCTGATATTTATCTTGAAGGGAGCGACCAGCACAGGGGATGGTTCCAATCCTCGCTGCTTCTGTCGCTTGCGGCTAATGGCGCGGCTCCGTATAAAACCGTCCTTACACACGGGTTTATGGTTGACGCCGACAGAGAGAAGATTTCAAAAAGCAAGCAAGGACAGGGCGGTTACGAAAAGCCGCAGACTTCTGAGGCGTATGTGAAGAGGTACGGCGTTGATGTTTTGCGGCTATGGGTTGCGTCTCAAGATTTTAGAAATGACATCGTTGTTAGCGAGGAGAGAATTACAAAAGTCGGCGAGATTTACAGAATGATCAGGAACACCTTGAGATATCAACTCTCAAACCTTTATGACTTTGACCCGCAAAAAGATTCTGTCCCGTTTGATAAAATGACAGGTTTAGACCGCTGGATTCTTGAGGAGTTTTCCAAACTTGAAGCGGCTGTTTTAAAGGCTTATGAGAATTGCGAGTTTCACACTGTATTCCAGAGGGTTAGCCAGTTTGCCGCGGTTGAGCTCTCCGCTATTTATCACGATGTTATAAAAGACCGGTTATATACAGACAGCGCTGATTCTCCGCGCAGACGCTCATCTCAAACGGCGCTGTATACGATTCTGGTTAACCTATGCCAGTTGCTTGGACCAATAATTCCATTCACTGCCGATGAAGCCTGGGAGTATATACCGCACAAACCATCTGAATCGCTCTTTTTGTCTGTTTATAAACCGACGCAGTTCCAACGTTCAGAAATTGAACGAACTGCCTGGAATGGGTTATTTGAACTACGGGAACTCGTTCTGCCTGAACTTGAAAAGGAACGTCAGCAGGGAAATATTGGAAAAGCACTTGAAGCAAAGGTGATTATTAAGGGCAAAAATCCGATGGTATTTGACGCAAAGATTCATTTAGAGGCATTGAGGGAACTGTTAAATGTCTCGCAATTAGAAATTCACGATTCAAACGGAGAAGAGACGAGCATCCTTGTTACAAAGGCGCTGGGCAACAAGTGCGAACGTTGCTGGCATTGGGAAACAGATGTTGGCAGTTTTGACCAGCACCCAACATTATGCGGACGTTGCGTAATGGTCATAACTGGAAAAAATAATTTAAACGGATAGTCTACCATTGCGGTAGCGCTATTACATCGTTTGTCTTTACCCAGCCGATCCGGTTTGAATTATCTGTGACTTGCAGCCACTCCCCTTTTCTGTCAAGGATAGTAAATTCAAGACCGTCGCGGAGCGGAAATTTGTTTGGCGATTCGTCAAGAGGACCTTGATGGGCATAACCATTCTGAACTATTGCTATGGCAATTCTATTTGCCATACGGTCATAAGCGTTTAATCCAAGACAGAGTCCAAAAATTATCAGAAGAAAAGCAGAAAGTTTTATGGGAAACCGAAGTTTGTTTTTGTATTCGGTCTTCCACTGGCATAATGCGAGCATTATAAACAATCCCCAGAATGCCACTGCGAGCAGGATTGCCCATTCATTTAAAGTCAATTTTTTGACCAAATCTGTCCAGTGTCGCTTAACTAAAACCGCGCCGCCGTTTACGGTTTTTCGCGCAAATTCAAGGTTGGCTTTGATGTCAGGATCGCGCGGCGCTAGCCGTTCGGCGTTTAAATAAGCGTAAATAGCCATACCGATTTTTCCAGACTTGAACAGCGCGTTCCCCCAGTTAAAATAGACCGCCGCAGATGCGCGGCTGGCTTTAAGAATTTTTTCATAAGCCTGCGCCGATTCGGTGTAGCGTCCCTGTTCATATAGCCTGTTTGCCTGTTCAAAATCTTCTTCAACAGTGGCGGCAAGCGATGAAAATGACATCAGCCCCAGCAATATCGCAAAAAAGAAAGAAAACGCGTTTGATCTAATTTCAAAAAATCTCAATCTACTTTTCCAAACGTTAACAGCAGTTGTACCGATGCGGTTCATTTTAACTATTTTTGATTTCAATCTCAGAAAGCATTTCTAAAGTTTTTTCAACCATCGGAATAAATTCGTTCAACTGGCGGACATTTTTCTCTCCGCCATAGCGAGCCTGATTGCACTCAAAGAAAAGTTTTTGCAATGATTGTATTAATTCTTCTGGCGCGCCTGCGGGTCTTAGCTGTTCATCAATTACTGACTCTGTAATTGAGACGGCAGGCAGGTCTAATCGCTCGCCAAGTTTCTCCTGCAATATCCGAAATACTGCCGCAAAGAATTCTTCTGTCTTTTCCGATTGCGCAAGTTGCGGCAACCTTTGCAATTCTTCTTTTATTATTTTCTCGGCTTGCAAACGTCTGCGCAGTTTAGGATTGTTTGCTAATTCATCAAGCCGTTTTCTTCTTAGAAGAAGACCAAACCATGCAATTGCAGGGATTGTTTGAACAGTCCAGAAGACCGGGCTTGTGATAAGCGGCGTAGAAATTGTACCGATAGCCCCCGGTCTTGTTTTGATATGGACTATATCGGTCTGAATTGCTGACGGTTCTGAATTTGTTGAAGCAAATACGACAGTGTTTCCGGCGCTCGGTCTTACGATAAGCGGCACAAGAGGACCTTTGAGAACCTGATATTGTTGTTTATCGGTGTCAAAATATGCGAATGTGAACGGCGGTAGTTCTCTTGTTTCAGTGGATTTTGCAACGACTACCTGCTCAAAAATTTTTGACCCTGCAAGCCCGAACTGGTCTGATAACTCAACCCTGCTTGTCGGCGGATAGACTTTGAATTCAGACCACTGCGGTTGTTCGGGAAGGGTGAGCGACTCAATCGGTCCGCGTCCGCTGATAGTAACTTTTACGGTTATTGGGTCCCCTACCGCAACATTAGTCGGTGCAACATTTACCGTCATATTATAAACACCGATAGCCCCGTTGAATTCTGACGGCACATTGATGGATGGGAGCGGCTCGGATTTGATCTTATACGCGCTGGTAGTAAGAACAACAGTCCGCCAAGAAGCCACAACTGTTTCTCCGAAAAAGTTTCGTTCAAGTCTGGCTGGTATCGTTACCTTCATTGTTGCAGGACCAAGCGTCAATTCACCAGGCTTAATCGCTGTGGCAAATGTTTTAAATGTAATCAGACGCCACGACCTGCCGTCTTCAATCGTATGGGATTCATTTTGCGCCAGTTTTCCAATTGTAAATCCATCGGCTCCAATTTGCGGCTGTTCAGCCCCATTCATCGCAAGAAATAATAGACGGATTTCCACATAAAATGGTTCCCCCACCCTGACCTGACTTCTTGATACCGTCAGCCGCAATCTGGCAAATCGTTCTATATCGCTATTATTCGCCTTGCCGACAACAAATTTTATTGGCTGACTTGAAACCCGTTGCCCACCCACTGTGGCAACGATAGAAGGGATTGTGTATTCGCCTTCTTTTTGAGACGAAACAGCATAAGAAATTACATACTGCGACGATATTCGATTGTTGATAATTATCTGACGCGAACTTTGTCCGGTGAACTGGAAGTCTAAATTGTCAATAACAGGCAATTTCACCTCGCTGTCAGGAACGCCGCCTTCAAAAACAAGGTTTAATGTTGCTGATTCTCCAACTGTTACCGTTGGAGGATCAATTGTCGCAGTCAATGTAGCGGCGCAAAGATGAACGCCAGCGGCTAACAGCCATAAAATTACGGCAACAAATATTATGTTTTTCTTACAACGATCCATCTTTTTCCCGCGTCCTATTAAAATCAAATTAATCAATTCTCATTTTACTTCATTAGACTATGTTTCTTTGAATTTGTTCGCAATCATCATAAAATTTAATCAGATTATAAACAATTAAAATATAGAAATTTGCGGCATATCGGGAACTAAACTCAGAATTGAACAAAGCAATCATTTCTGGCATTGTCTTAAAGATGGTTTCGGCTGAAAACAACGATAATCAATCATTTTACAGCGATAGCCGCAAGAGGCTCTGGATATATGCCTCCGCTATCGCGGTTGTGACTATTCTTGTTTACCTTCCAGTCGCATACTATGAGTTCTTAATCTACGATGACCCGGATTATATCACACTCAATCCGTATGTCCTTAATGGATTAACGTGGGAAGGTATTAAATGGGCATTTGCAAACATCAATACTGAAAAAACATACTGGCATCCATTAACCTGGATATCTTTATTTATAGATTGCCAGCTGTTTGGAGCAAAACCGGGCGCATTCCATTTGATGAACCTGTTTTATCATATAATAAATTCAATCCTCCTTCTTTTGGTATTAAACCGTCTTACAGATTCACCAGGCAAAAGCGCTATTGTTGCAGCCCTCTTCGCCCTGCACCCGGTCCAGATTGAAACTGTTGCCTGGATAAGTGAAAGGAAAAACCTGCTGGCAACATTGTTTGCATTGCTTGTTTTCTGGAGTTATTTGAAATACGTTAAAACAGCGAAAGTAAAACATTATATTATGTCCATTCTGTTTTTCGCATTCTGCTTGATGTCAAAACCGGCGCTGACGCCAATCCCGTTTTTACTATTGATACTTGATTTTTATCCGTTAAGGAGAATTGCTCTTAAATCAAGCAATAAAGCAGATAGAAAGAGTCAACTGTCTCGCGTTGTAATAGAGAAATTACCGTTTTTTACTCTGACGATTGCCTCCTCCGTAATAACCATACTTGCGCACAACGCGCTTGGCGGGATTATGCGCGGTCTGCCGCTTACATTGCGGATAGAAAACGCAATTGTCGCTTATGCCGCCTATATTAAGAAAATAATTATTCCCGCTGGTTTTGCGATTGTCTACCCGCATCCTGGAATCTGGGAGAGAGATGTTGTTTATGGGAGTTTGGTTCTGTTAATTGCGATAACGATTTATCTAATGTTTATTAGTCGCAAAGAGCCTATGCCGTTAGTGGGCTGGTTGTGGTTCTTAGGAATGCTGGTTCCTGTGAGCGGAATTGTTCAAGCCGGGATTCAATCAATGGCGCTGCGGTTTCTCTATTTTCCTGTGATTGGACTGTTTATAATGTTTGTTTGGGGGCTGGGGTCGCGGCTGGAGGGGGTTAGACTGGTTAAGTTTAGAATTGATAGACTCGCCGCTGCGATAACCATTTGCGTCTGTATTGTTTTAACTTCAAATCAGTTAAAATACTGGCAGAACAGCCTTACTCTTTTTAGGCAAACTCTTGAGAATACGAGAAACAACTTTATCGCCCGTTGCAACTACGGTCTGGCGCTTTTTTATCAAGGAAATATACAAGAGGCAAAGGAGCAATTTTTAGACGCCCTTGCGATCCATCCCCGCTTTGTTGAAGCGCGACTTAACCTCGGTATGGTTTTTGAAAAAGAGGGCAATCTGGCTTCCGCTGAAGAACAATACAAGATTGCCATTGAGTTGCGTCCGGATATTCCGTTCGGATGGAAGGCGCTTGCCAGGGTCTTGAATCAATCCGGTAATAAACAGGATGCGTTAAAAGCCGCAAAAGTGGCAGAAAAAATTAATCGCTACGACCCAGAGATTCAATACACGCTCGGATTTTTATATTCCGCAAACGGATTTCCCCGCGAGGCGATTGAACATTATAAAAAGTGCGTTGAACTAAATCCCGCTATGCCAGCGGCGTTGAATAATCTGGCATGGTTGCTCGCCACTCTGCCAGAAGATTCATTGAGAAATGGCAAAGAGGCGGTGGAATATGCTGAAAAGGCAAACAGGCTTACGGGCGGAAAAAACACCGTCATTCTCGGAACGCTCGCGGCGGCTTATGCCGAGATGAGACGATTTGACGACGCTATAAATATCGCTCAAAAGGCAATTCAACTTGCCACAGAGCGCGGAGAACAGGAATTTATCGAAAAGAATAGAAAATTGCTTGATTTGTATCGCCAGTCAAAGCCATACCGGGAGCCAATCGGCGGCTAACTTTTTTATGATTTTGCGCGGTCGTATTCGGGACAAACATTCTTTGAATTAATCCCCTCTTCTCGCCGTCTAATATTGCGAATAAGAAGATCAATGCTGGGTAATATTTGCATAATGTTGTTTTGATAAATTATTTAATTAACAGAGAAAAGTTAACAAAGTTATGGAAACAAAGAATCAACCCCCTCAGGGAAACCGCGCAAAACAGACATCGTTAATAATTACAATAGTTATAATCTGCGTTTTAATCGGCGGGATTGCTGGCGGCTGGTCTTATATAACAAATTCAAAACCGTCGTGGTATGTTAAATGGAAAATTCAGAGATATCTTAAGCAGCAGACAGGCAAGAGAGGTTTTCAAACAGACTTCCAATTTCCGTCAAAAAGAGAAATGCAAACTGTTCCCGATGTGTTAAAGACAAACAAGCCATCTGAAAATCTTGTCGGCAAATTGACGAAAAAAGATATCAAGACCTTGCGGGCGGAAGTGGACGTTTTGTCTGTTTCTAATAAGACTCTAACCGCAGAGATAGACAATCTTAAAAAGACAATCGAACAGAAAAAAGCCGATATTGCGAAAAGTCAGGGCTCAACATCTACGGGGCAACCAACATCTATCGGAACCAATAACACAGAAATAGCAAACCTGCAATCCACGCTCGCCTCAAAGCAGGAACAACTTAATTCTCTCAGAAAACAGATAGATACCTACTGGCAGGATATAAAGGAGATTCAAGGACAGATAAACGCGCAGCAACAGGCTCTGCTTGGCTCAATAACATTGAGCCCAACGAACGCTCTGGTAGTCGCCCAAAACGAGTTTATGAAGAAAACCAGAGAAAAACTTAATCAAGCCACAACATACAGGGCAATGTATGAGGCGATAGGTCAGGAACTCTGGGTTGCGGACGCTCTGCTTGAGAGCGTGAATCCGGCGTTTAGAAAGGTTGGGCTCGGAATTGCCCGTCAAGCAGCGCTTGACGCTCAAAACTATGCGGAGAACTACTGGCTTGCGGCAAGGATTTACGAAGGGTATCTGTTGCCGAACCTTTATGACGCAACAGACCCGAACTGGAAGATGCCGCTGAGTATGGAGAATATTTTGAATGAGTCAGTTCAGGCATTCAGAAATGTGGAAGAGACCAACAACGTCATACGCGCCTATCATACTATGATAGAAAAAACCGGCGGCAGCGCGCGCGCTGACTGGTCGCGGGTCCAACTCTCAGTAATCTACGAGCAGATGGGAGACCTAAAATCGGCGATCAAATATTTAAAAGAAATTCAAAATACGAATAACTTTGCGGCTCAATTAAGGCGAATACCAGCGCTTGAAGCAAAACTAAATCCGCAGCCGAAACAAACAAAGAAATGATATGCTAAAGCAGGTTAATGAACCTTTAAATTTTAAAAGTTTATTAAAAGTAATAGGGGTAATTTGCCTGATCGTCGCGTTCGTAGCAGGTCTTTATTTTGCATACGGTTATTTATCAAATACCGTATGGTTTAAAAAATATGAAATACGAAGTTATTTAAAAAAGAATGCGACGAGAAAAGATTTTAAATCCGATTTTGATTTTGATATAAAAACCACGATTGCGAATATAAAAGTGGAGATTTCAAGCATTACCAACCAGATATTCCTTGCAAATTCAAATGTTGCGGTTTTAAAAGACAACATTGCGAAATTGAGAAAAGATCGCAATGATTTGCAGGATAAATTGAGCAGGTTAAAATCTAAAACCGCTTCGCTTGAAGAAGATTTGAAATCGGCTCAACGACGGCTAACCAACAGAGAGGACGAGGTTTCTATTGAACGGTCAAATGTTCTGGCAAGAACGTCAATAGTCGATGATTTGAAAAAACAATTAGATTCTTTAAACAAAAAGACTGCCGCGCTGACAAATGAGATTGGCGAACAAAAAGGCAGTTTGGCAAAATTAAAACAGAAGTTATCTGATGCAAAAACAAACCAGACTGCTGTTACCTCCGAATTAAAACAGAAAACCCGCGCTGTTCCTGAGAGCGAAAAAAGCATATCACGATTGGAAAAGGATTTGCAGGGTATCGATGCCGAGTTGTCCAAAGCGACAGAGTCGGTCTCAAATCTTGTTGCGAAGAAAACGACAAATACACAGGATGAAAAAGCCCTTGCCGATATTGATAAGAAGATTCTGGAATTGAATGCCAAGATTGATTCGTTAAAGACAAATAGATCGGATAAGGTTGCCTTGATTCAAAGCGAGAAAAACAAACTTCTTGAAATTCAAGGCAGCATTACTAATTTGACGAATCAATCAACAAACTGGCAGAGCCAGATTGAACTGGCGCAGAGCAATATAGATGAATTAACAAAAACCATCCTTGCAAAGGAGAACGAACTGGACAGGGTAAAAAGAGATATATCAAACCTTTCTCAGACCTTATCAGAGAAGGAAAATAGCCTTAAAAGTCACACCGCTAATCTGCGAACGCTTGAGACTAATCTGTTTAATTTAAAAACAAATATAACATTTATTGACGACAATGTTAAAAAGTCGCGGCAGGAAATTATAAAAATAGCGCAGGAAATTTCGGCAAATGAAAAGTCGCAACAGGCTGCTCAGGATGAGATTAAAAAGTTAACCGCGCGCGTTGACGAATTGCGAAAAAAATTGTCGGATTTACAGCGGCAGCTCGCCGCCAAGGAGCAGGAAGAAAAAAACCAGTACGGGATTTTTTCTCGCAATATGGTTAGAAGAATGAATGAAGCCTCAAGTTATTCGGCGCTCTATCAAATCATCGGCGAGCAATTGTCGGTGGCAGACAGGCTGCTTGGACTTGAGCCGCTTGATAAAAAGCAAACCGGTTTAAAGATTGCTTATGACGCTATGCGCTGCGCGCTTGATTACGCCCAAAATTTCTGGCTGGCTTCGCGCATCAGCGAAGCCTATATTTTTCCAAATCTCAATCTGTTCAAACAGACAGATCAGGACAAATCGCTTTTAGACCAGATGCTTGTTTACAGCGCGCGGGCATTCCAGAATGCCGATGAAACAAACGGTCTAATCACCGCGTATCAACTGCAAATCAATAACGCCATAGACGAAAAACGGGCAAATTACGCCCGGTATTATCTTTCCTCAATCTATGAACAATGTGGAGAGATTGAAAAGGCGATCTACTATTTGAGACAAATAAACGACCCGACAAATTTCAGTTATGCAATCCGTCATGCCGATTTTCTACAATCAAGGATTGAAAAAATGAAAGGCAAAAAATAATCGCCTGATTAATTTGGTTCATTCTTGCAAACGGCTAAAACCATCGGTCATTTAACCGGTTCTATTTAGATTTATTCTCAGTATTGATTTCTGAATAATTAACGCCATTAATTGCCTCCGCAACAAGCGTGCCGAGAAAATATTCCAGCGCAAGGACATTCCCTTTTCCATCGGGATGAACACGGTTTGATAGAAAAATCCAGAAGACTTGCGAATATGGATCAATCCACAATGCGGTGCCGGTAAAACCGGTGTGTCCATACGAACCAATAGGGAAAAGTTTCCCGCGCGGTTTGCTGTATCCTGAATCTATGTCCCAACCCAATCCCCGTTTTGCCTCTAAATTTGTCGTTTGTACGGTTCGCATCAATCTAACTGTCTCAGGCTTTAAAATTCTAACGCCGTCAAGTTCTCCATTGTTTAAAAACATCCTGCAAAATCGCGCAAGGTCAGAGGCTGTAGTAAAAACGCCTGCATGCCCGGCAACGCCGCCCATATTCCTTGCCACCGGGTCGTGAACAACGCCGCGCAACATTTCTTTACCAATAAATTGAGTGGGCGCAATCCGCGATATCTTCTCTTTTTGCGGCAAAAAACCGGTGTCAAACATCTTCAGCGGAATGAATATCTCTTTTTCAGCAAACTCATTCAGAGGCATACCCGATACCCTGTGAACGATTTCTCCAAGAAGAATAAAATTTATATCGCTGTACAGAAAATTTGTCCCCGGCGCTGTGCGCGGTTTTTCTGCGCAGGCAAGTTTTATACCGGTATCATATCCGTTCCACGGCGGATTTGGACTTATTCCCGCCCTTAATCCAGAAGTGTGCGTTAATAGATGTCTGATGGTTATCTTTTCCCTCCCCTCGCGGTCAAATTCCTTGATATAGTTTTTAACCGGGTCATCAAGCGACGCAATTTTGCCCCGCTCAACAAGCAGCATAATTGATGGCGCGGTAGCAATAACCTTGGTAAGAGATGCGGCGTCAAAGATTGTGTCAACGGTCATTGGCGATTTTTCAGGCGCTAATGAACGATTCCCAAAAGACTTTAAATAAAGATGCTCCCTGTGCCCAATGCAGATTACCGCGCCGGGAAGATTGCGGGCGTTAATTGACTCTGATATCGCCGCTTCTATCTCTCTTAACTTTTCGGGTTTAAAACCGCTAACATCCTCTGCGGCAATTGAAAATGAGATGAAAACCGCTCCGCTGAGGAGCGTAATTAAAAAATCAACGCTTCTCCTGACCCTGTTATGATTCATTAGTTGATTCTATAGAAAACGGGCAGTTACGCGGATTTTACCCGTTTTGTTTTTGCCCGTTTTTTTTGCGGTTTTGAAGGTTTCTCCGCCTTGACAGGTTCTGGTTCTGGCGCGGCGGCCTTCAAAGGCTCCGGTTCAACCGCCTTCTGTTCTTCAAGAACTACCAGATATCGGGCGCAGTTATCGCAAAGAGAAATATCCTCGCCAAGTGTCCTGTTATAAACGGCTACAGGGACTTTCATATGGCATCCACTGCATGCCATATTCCTCAACACCGCAACCCCTGTCTTCCCGTTATTCCGCAATCTATCATAGTGACGGACAATCTGCTCGGGAATTTCTGCCCTTAACTTTTTAATCAACTCTTGGTTTTCAGACGACCCCGCATCGGGTCCCATTTCAATTTCTTGAAGCCTGTAAAGTTTCAAAATATAGATATTCATATTAAGTTCACTGCGGAAAAATCCGCATTTATATAGTTAGAATCAAACTAATTAACACAAATGTCAATATTGATATTTTTATAATTATAATAATTTATTATGTAAATGAATAAATCTTAAGGATTAAATCGCCTGACCATTGAGCATTTAAGAAAAAAGTGCATCTTTGAGTGAAACTGAATTCTAAGCATTTTATAACAAACAATGCGATGGTTAGAACAGACCGCAAAGGGGCCTAATATAATAACCACTCATAAATAGGTGGACTAAAAATGCCACACAATCAATATGACCCTAAATGGGTTAAACGAAACAGCCATTCCCCTCTTCTGCAATATCGCCCCCGCTCAAAAACACCGTTCTATTTCACTTCATTTCATAATCAACAGAGGTCAATGCCAAGGGTTTGAAATTTGATTTCGCTCGCATCTGCATTCTTTCCGGTATAGTCGGAATTTAAAAGCGATTTTTATTTATTTTCTTTCTGCTGAATAAATGGCGTTAAGATGTCAATCGGTATGGGGAAGAATGTGGTTGTGTTGTGTTCGCTTGAAATCTCGCGCATAGTCTGCAAGAACCGCAATTGCAGCGCAATCGGCTGGCTGCTGATCATTTCGGCTGCTTGAACAAGTTTTTCAGCGGCTTGAAACTCGCCCTCTGCGTTGATAATTTTAGCCCGTCTTTCACGTTCGGTTTCAGCCTGTTTTGCCATTGCCCGTTTCATGCCCTCTGGCAAAACAACATCTTTGACTTCAACAGTAACAACTTTTATTCCCCACGGGTCGGTTTGACGGTCAATTATCTCCTGCAATTTCTGGTTTATTTTTTCTCTATGCGCCAGCAGTTCATCCAGTTCAACCTGACCCAGAACGCTTCGCAAAGTGGTTTGAGCGATTAAAGAAGTGGCGCGCAAATAGTCTTCAACTTTAATGATTGCCGCTTCCGGGTCAACCACTCTAAAATAGACAACGGCGTCAACTGTAATCGGAACGTTGTCGCGGCTCATTACCTCCTGTTTTGCTACGTCAATTGTTACAACGCGCAGATCAATTTTGACCATACGGTCAACAATAGGGATCAGGAAGACAAGCCCGGGACCTTTTGCTCTTAACAATTTTCCGAGCCTGAAAACGACACCTCTTTCATACTCGCGCAAGACCCTAACAACGCTTGGCAACACGATGGATGCGATGACTACTATTGGAATTATCCAGCCGGCTAATTGAATTAGTCTTTCCATAATTATCTCCTCTTTTTATTGTTTGTGTGGTTTTACTTTTAAAGTCAATCCCTGCATTTCAATGATCTCCACCGATTCTCCTTCTTGAATTTCCATATTGCTTACAGCATTCCAGTATTCGCCGTCAATAAAAACTTTTCCTGAATGGCTGTCTATACGGGAGACTGATTGGGCTACTTTTCCAATCATAGATTCTTTTCCTGTTTTTGGCGGAAGGAATTGCGCCCTTATTCCTTTGCCAATTACGAACGCAAAAAACGCAGCGGTTACTATTGCTGATGGTATAACAAGAGAGAGCGAAAGACGCATAGCGGTTTGCGCCTGATCAAACAACATAACTGAACCGAGGACGAATGAAACGATTCCGCCCATCGTCAGCACACCGTGAGTTGTTGCAAATACATCCATAATAAAAAGCGCAATAGCAAGGATTATCAGAGCAAGCCCGGCAAGATTTACAGGCAAAATTGCCGCCATATAAAGCGCCAGAATAAGCGCGATTGCCCCAGCAACACCGGGGAAAATAGCGCCGGGATTGCTTAACTCTCCGATTATGCCGTAGATCGCTATCAACATCAACACAAACATAACTTCTGGTCTCCACAAAACCTGGAAAAATTTCTCCCGCAGAATCATCGGTATTTTCACAACCTCGCAGGAAGCAGTTTTTAACTTGCGTCCGTTTACCTCTCGCGAATCAAGCTGTTTTAGCAGGTCTTCAACATCCTTTGCTATAATCTCAATAACTTTTAGCTCAAGCGCTTTTTCGGCAGTTATGCTTGCGCTCTCTTTTACAGCCGATTTTGCCCATTCAACATTCCGGTTCCGTTTAACCGCAATAGCCTCAATATAACTTGTGGCAAAGTTTTCAAGTTTCTGTTTCATTACATCGTCCGGTTTATGGTCTCCAAAACCGCCTCCAATCGCGACCGGATGAGCGGCGCCAATGCTTGTGTTTGGCGCCATCGCGGCAACATCCGCTGCCAAAGTAATAAAACAGCCTGCGCTTCCGGCATTTGCCCCGGACGGGGCAACATAGACAACGATCGGCGTCTTTGACCGGTAAAACGCCTGCACAATTTCTTTGGTTGAATCAAGCAATCCTCCCGGAGTATCAAGCTGGATTATAAGGCATTCATATCCCTCCTGTTCAGAAACCTTTATAGCGCGGTCTATATAACTTGACGTAGCAGGACCAATTGCGCCAACCACCTCAATCATCCCCACTTTTTCCACTCCCTTTGCCAGAACTTGAAATGTAAATAGAATGGCTAAAATCGCTCTAATTCTCGCCGCGCTTCTCATACTTATAATCTACCTGATATATGGAAACAACGCAATTGCAAATGATTCTGGGGCAATCTAAATCCTGATCATTTTATTAAATCATAATTTTTGAGTGAAGTTATAATTGTCAATATTAATTGGTAATGGACTGAAAAGACCTTGCAAGGGACTAAATGTAATTGCCTTTTTATGCCTTCTATAGTGAAAAAATGAACGATAAAGAACACAGAGAGAGCATAGTTCCACAACACTGCATCCCTTAGAAAAATACCGTTCTATTTCACTCCATTTCAAAATCAACTGGGTTCAATGCTTGGGATTTGATCTGTCTCGGATGAACTGTTAATTACCAGGGTTTGAGTATGCAGTTTGAAAGGTTTGTGTCGCCTGCGTTTAATAGAAATTGTGTTAACCCGGCAAAATTCAACTGGCGAACGCTTCCATCCACTACAGCGATATTGCCGGCTTTCTGATGCATATCGGTATCCCACTCCCCAACATCCGGACTTGCCATCGTTATAACGCCAACTAAATTAACCACTCCGCAAGATGTGCCATCGCGTCCTTTAAGATTGCGGTCACCGGCAAGGTGATGTTGCGGCAAGATATCTCGCGCTTCAGAGGCGAAGAAATAACTTAACGCCTTGTCTTTTAATCCGCCGAAACCTCGATTTGGATCATCGCTCCAGTCCGATGCAGGGGTTTTGATTGTATCGCTCGGGCAAACGAGAATTCTCGGATTGCTGAATTCGTTTGAAGCGATTATGTAGTGCATCCAAGCCTCAGGCAACGTTGCTGAACCGCCGTTTGTGACTTCAATCCACCAGGGATAACGCCCGCCGTTGTCTTCTGCCCAGAGTTTAAAACCTAATGTAACCTGCCGCAGGTTGCTTACGCAGGCTATTCTCTGCGCTTTTGCTTTTGCCTTTGCCACTGCAGGCAGAAGCATACTTGCCAATATCGCGATAATCGCAATCACAACAAGCAACTCAATAAGTGTAAAACCAAGCGCGGCTAATCTCCCTTTTAGCCTTAATTCCTCATTTTCTTTATTTATTTTCAACATAAAAATTCTCATTCCTATTTATTTAGACGCATAATTTTGTGAAAAAGTTAAAAAAATGGCGGGTTTTCTCCCGCCATTTATGTGCATCACGGATTCGGGGTTGACGCGCTGGTTATTTAGCTTTTATCTGAACTTCACCAGTTTCGGAAATTGTTAAATCGTATTTTTTATTATTAGCCTTTGCCTTAACGCGATAAAAAGTCTTGCCGTTTTCAATTCTCTTTTCTGCTTTGTTGTCAAATTGTCCGCCCGGCAGAGCCTTGTTCATTGCATCAACGATATTCTGCGGCAATGCCGCAACATCCATTCTCTGGCGAACCTCCACTGCGCCGCCGTCCTGCGAAATCGCCACACGCATATCTTTTAAATCCCATCTATAAGTAATTGTCGCGCCATTGGAATCGGCATCAAATTCTATCCGTTTTTCTGCTTCGCCCAGTTGCGCATCAGGGATGTTTTTCTTAAAGGCGTCAACAACCTGCTGTGGAATTTCGCCCGGCGCCACCCTCTCATTAATCTCGCCGTCCATTGTTCCTTTTTTGGGATCAACATCAATCTGCGCTTGAATCTGCTTGCCATTCTTTGTCAGTTTCATCCGGTATTCAGAATCACCATCCGGAATATCCGTTTTGCAGACTGCCTCACTGATTGCAAAATCGGGAAGATATTTTTTTACAGCGTCAACCACGTTTTTCGGTACGGCGTCGGGGCTTAACGTTTCAAACATTTCGTTCCCCTTGATTACAACGCTGCTGTTTTGTCCCACAGCCTGTTCCTGAACCGGCATCACATAGACCGGCTGTTTGTTTTTAAAATAGATTGCCGCTCCAATTCCAACAATGAGCAATACAATGACTGCAATCGCGACCTTTTTAACATTTGATCTGGTTTTCATAGTTCATCATTTTTGTTTTAATGTTACTTATCAAACATTATCGCAATATTACTTCTGGAAAAAAATCGTGTGGACCTAAATTATTTATTTTTTTTGCGTTAGAGGCGGAATTTGCGAGGATTGATGGGGCTGGATGTTGAAAAAGTCGTCATAAAGCGGAGCCTGTTCTTGTTCAAAAACTCCATATTCTCTAAAGTCTGAACGGATGAAATCCAGTTCATCAAGTTTATTAATAGTATCGCGCGTGACTAATTTAGGACTATCTTCCTCAAAACCGGCGCGATAACGACGGGAGAGATAATTTTCAAGAACAATCCTGTAATCATCAATTAATTTTTTAAGCGCCGGATGAGCCTGCTGTTTTAAAACCGACAATTCAGCCGCCTTTTCTCTTATCAGCTGTTTGTGCTGGGAATAATTATATTGCGTGATTATTTGTTGAAGCGGAATTTTTTTTACTACAGCCGCGCTAACGGAATTTGTCTGGTCCTGACCATTATTCTTGATCGGGATTTTTACCGGTGAATCCACAATATCATCCAGTTTTTTCAGAGTTTCTTCAAATGTCAGGGTTTTCATCTCGGTTCTGCCGGTCAGGGCGGCGATGGAGACAGACCACCATTTTTCAACATCGCGCATTGAGTAAAAATGCGGCTTAAACGCGTCTAAAAACGCAATCTGCCAGTTCCATCGCGATGGCAAAATATGAAGGAATTTTTTCAATTTTTCCGCGCCGTCGGGCAATCTCAATAACTGATGTGTAAACAGATAAGAACAGATTGCGTACTGGTTAGTGGATGAGAAATCATTGAAATATTGGTCGTCGCCCCAGCTCAATTCGTCCCAGCTGAGCGGCTCAACTGAAATGAGCCTTCTTTTAATCAGGTTAATCGGATTAGTCCTGCGGTCAACACGGGTTTTCTTTGAGAACGGCTCAATGATAGTAATATCTGGCGCGGTGAGTTGAACATTTAAACTAAAAGCCGGCGCTATCCACGGCGGCAGTTCGGCAGGTTTTGAGCCGGCTCCTCTGTCAGCCATTTCTTGCAATAAAACTCCTACAACCGCGTTCACAAGCCTTGCCATATCTATTCTTGAAGGGACATCAACGTAATACATCCATCCTCTATCGGTGTATTGCGCGTTGATCCAGACAGGATCAAAAAGCGATTTTGCTGGAAAAATATTAATTATTACAGTCCCCTTCCATTCATCGTTTGCCTTCAAGAAAAAAAGAATGTTTTCCTTTATCCGCTCGCAAATTACCACAAGCAGATTGGGGTCAATCTCTATGGTTTTTGGCAAGTTAGTTGCCAATTGTCCGGCAGCAGCAGGCAACGGCGGAAGAGTTTTTGACGAATTAACTATAAACTGTCCGGAAAAACTGCGAACTGTTATGCTATCTTTTCCGGAAACTCCGTTGCTATTTACCGCCGCTGACGGGATGACTGAGTGTAAAATCAAGAGCCAGGTTGCCGCTATTAACAGTAGCAAATTCCAGTCTCCTGATCTTTTTACAATCATATCTGATTAAGTTTTTTTAGTATCTGTTGATTTAGTTGAAGCGGACGAAGAGGCTGATTTTTCAGTGCTTGCTGGCGATACGGTCTCTTTTTTCGCCGCAGACCTGTAACTCTCGCTACGGTAATCGGTGATGTAAAAACCGCTGCCTTTAAAAATGAGACCGGCTCCGGCGCCAATTTTCCGTTTGACCTTGCCGCGTCCCCATTTCTCCATCTTGCACAATTCTTTCGGGCAAACCTTTAGCGGAGGCTCTTTCATTGATTGAAAGACCTCAAACACGTGTCCGCATTTTTCACAAACATACTCGTATGTCGGCATATCCAGTATTCTCCCTCTCGTAAAATCCACTCAATTTCAGAATATCATTGATGATATTATTTTAGAATCCAAACATTATAATTAATAACCCTTGATTTTATTTTGTTCAAGTGTGAACAGTATTGCAAGATGATACCTGAAAGCCTGAAACCGCAATTTTTCTGAATATAAATTGTTCCGGCCCAGCGTATTAAAACCCGCATTCAACATTTTTTCTTTTGTCGTGTCAAAATCTGTGTAGACGCCAGACAGAGTCTGGAAAAAGTAGTAGAGAGTGAGTGAATAAAAATGGAGTGGAAATAAAGAGGTGAGGATATGAAACAGACATTAAAACTGGTAAATGGAGTTGCGGCAACGGTTTTTTATTTTGCGCTTTTAGGTATGTCCTACGGGGCTACGATGCCGAAGTTGCATATTGATACGCAACCAGCTGGAAAAAACGCCCCGCCAGTGGCAACCTTTGCGCCGATTGTTAAAAAAGCCGCGCCAAGCGTTGTCAATATTTACAGCACAAAAAAAGTGCGGATGGATGAGCGGTTGTCGCCGTTGTTTAACGACCCAATGTTCAGGTATTTCTTCGGTCTGCCGGGCGATCTGGACAGAATACCGCGCGAGCGACGGGAACAGAGTTTGGGTTCAGGCGTGATTGTAAGCGAGGACGGCTACATCCTTACAAATAATCACGTGGTTGATGGCGCGGACGAAATAAAGGTTGCGCTCGCCGATGAAAAAACTGTGCTTGACGCAAAAGTTATAGGCGCAGACCCGCAGACCGATATCGCCGTAGTAAAAGTTGATGGGAGCAAATTGCCAGCAATAACAATAGGCGACAGCGATAAACTTGAGGTTGGCGATGTTGTGCTTGCGATTGGAAATCCATTCGGTGTTGGGCAAACCGTAACCTATGGCATCGTTAGCGCAAAAGGCAGAAGCGGAATGGGCATTGTTGATTACGAAGATTTCATTCAAACAGACGCGTCAATAAATCCGGGCAACTCCGGCGGGGCGCTTGTGGATATTGATGGAAGGCTCGTCGGAATTAATACGGCAATCTTGAGCCGCACCGGCGGAAATCAGGGAATCGGGTTTGCCGTTCCAATCAACCTTGCCCGCTATGTTATGGAGCGGATTATTACCGAAGGCAAAGTAAAACGGGGCTATCTTGGAGTTTACATTCAACCTGTTACTCCGGAACTTGCCAAAGAATTCAAACTTGGCGACCAGTCTGGCGCGCTTGTCGGCGAGGTAACTCCAAAATCTCCTGCTGAAGCCGCCGGGTTAAAAGATGGCGATGTTATCGTTGAGTTTAATGGCAAAAAAGTTGTTGATAGCAAACACCTGCGGTTGATGGTTGCGCAAACCCCTCCGGGAACAAAGGTCAATATTAAAATTATTCGCGATGGAAAAGAAAAAACAATAACCGCAACGCTTGATGAATTGCCAGCCGAAGGACTTGCAAAAGCCGGCGGACCCGGCGGATTACGGCGCGGCGGAGCAGACCCGCTGGACGGTGTTGAAGTGGCTGACCTTGACGCCCGCAGTCGCCGTCAGTTTGATATCCCGAATTATGTTCGCGGCGCGCTCGTTGTAAATGTTGATCCGGACTCTCCAGCCGCCGCTGCTGAATTAAGACCGGGCGATGTTATCCTTGAAATTAATCGCAAACGGGTTGAGACAGCTGATGAAGCGATTGAAGCTAGCCGTCAGGTCAAATCCTCCCGCGTCCTGCTCCGTGTATGGAGCAAAGGCGGAAGCCATTATGTTGTGATTGACGCCTCTAAAAAGAGATAAAACCTTGCAGGTTTTGCGATTAATCTACACCGCAAATCGCCACCGCGTCTATACCGACTGCGGTGGCGATTCTTTTCTTTAAATAGACTGTTTATTGGGTTAAACTGTTATCAGGTATGAAAGTTTTGAATCGCGCTCAACAGGCGCGGGACAAAATAAACCGGAGTCTCTTAAAGCGCGCCGGAGTTTATGGTTTTAATATTACAGGAACAATCTATATTCCGGGTTTGTTTAAATAATTTCTGGCGTCTGGATAGAACTTAGAATAACTATTGAATTTTAAAATTATTTTATGCGCTGGTCAGTAAGAATTGCCCGCGTTGCCGGGATTGATGTCAAAATCCATATAACCTTTATTTTGTTTTTACTATGGATCGGGTTTACATATTACACACTCGGCGGCGCTGGCGCGGCACTAGACGGGGTTGTTTTTGTGCTCGCGCTTTTTGGCTGCGTATTGCTGCACGAATTTGGCCATGCAATTGCTGCGCGCTCGTTCGGAATACGAACGCCTGATATAACGCTTTTGCCAATCGGCGGAGTCGCGCGGATTTTAAGAATCCCGGAAAAACCGCATCAGGAATTGATTATGGCGTTAGCGGGTCCGGCTGTTAATTTTATCATTGCAGGGTTTCTTGTTTTTATTCTCGGACGACAGATAGATATAGAATACCTTGAGGAACTGGACAAACCGGGAATTGAATTGCTCGGGAAACTCGCAACGGTCAACATTATGCTCGCGCTGTTTAATCTAATACCGGCATTTCCAATGGATGGCGGCAGGGTATTGCGGGCGCTGCTTGCAATGACGATGAACTACTCGCGCGCCACTCAAATTGCGGCATGGATCGGTCAGGGGCTCGCCTTCGCGTTTGCGCTTGTCGGATTGGTGTTTAATCCAATGCTAATTTTTATTGCCCTGTTCGTTTATTTAGGGGCATCACAGGAGGCTTCAATGGCTCACATCAAAGATGTTGCCAGCAATATGCTGGTTTCGGACGCAATGATGACTCATTTGATGACTCTGCCTGTTGACGCCACGATTGACGAAGCGGTAGAAGCACTTTTGCGAACATCTCAACACGATTTTCCAGTAGTTGATGAATACGGGCGCGTGCTCGGAGTTCTGACTCGCGATGATATGATATCGGCGCTTAAGCGAAATAGGGCAAACGCGCCAGTCTCTGAATTTATGCGGTCAAACATACCATACGCAATGCCTTATGAACCGTTTGACCTCGCGTTTAAACGAATGCAGGAATGCGGCTGCCCGGCTTTGCCGGTGGTTGACTATGACGGCAGATTCGTCGGTATGATTACAACGGAAAATGTGGGTGAAATGTTGATGTTTCATTCATTAAGGCAAGATAACAATAGGCCGTTTTGGAGAGCAAGACGGGCTTGAACCTAAATTTTTACTTCAAGATATTGTACTGTCTTTGAATCTGGTCAATCAAAACAGACGGATTTTGAATCTGACCGGAAATCAAATTAGTGCCTATAATTACCTGCGGCATCTGTCCTTGGCCCAAATAAAGCGCGTTTGTCGCAAAAATACTTGTGGTCAATTTTATCATATTTGTAATCCAAATGTCAGACATCGCCTTTGCAAGGTTTGCGCTTCCTACAAGATTTTCCGCAAATGCCTTTGCCTTTTCATAAGGGGGCGGCTCGGCTCCCTCAAATAAATACTTTTCATATTCAGCGTGAGCAGCGCGGTTTGCCCGCCAGACGGCAAGTCCAATCTTCGCATATTCGCAAGAACCAATATGCGCGCGCGGGGTTCTGAACATAATCGGATTGCAGTTGGCGTCAAGCGGCATCGGCAGATTAATTATCCCGATTTTATTGCTATAAATTGAAAGCAACGATAGCAGATGCTTGTGCATCTCCCTGCAGTAATGACAGGTGTAGTCAAATAGACTCAAAATTTTGCACGGCGCATCGGGCGAGCCAAGCACCGGCACTTCGTTCAAGTTAAATTCAAATCTTCCGCCAGCGATATTGATAGAATAAATGTTGCCTCTTGTTTCAGGCGGCAATGACGATAACGATTTTGCCTGAACGGGGATTGCGTTTGAAGACGCAGCCGGCTGCGCTTGCGCGTTCGTCTGCGGTAAAGTTGATGGATTTGATGTGTTTGTAGAGAAAACGACATTTGTCAAAACAGTCGGCTTTGAATTCAAAGAATTACCGTCGCTGTCAGTTTGAGGTTGCGCGATAGATTTAACAACGTGAGTTTGCGGAGTGTAAATTATTTGAGCCACGATCAAGAGCGAAAGCAACACCGCCGCAACAATCAATCTCCGTTTTGCGCGGTTTGGAGAAATGTAAATTTTTTCGCGCCGCTCTGACCTGTGCGATGGCATATAGACTGGCGCCTTTATAAGAAGAATTATGCCAGCCGCAACGCCGCAGATATGCGCAGCCATACAATACGGACAAACGCTTTTAATAACAAACATCTGCAGAACAGTAAACCACAACGCCGCGCCAGTTACTAAAATTGAACAGAAAAAGGTTAAACGCCAGGCAGACCGTTGCTTTCTGGGTTCAATATTTGAGCGAATCAAGCCGACGCTGTAAATCAAGGCAATATAAACCGGCACCGCTAAAAGGCTAACAGGAATGCCGAATAATTTTGACCATTTGCTGCTCAAAACGCGGTCGCAGTCCGATTCGCGTCCGCAACCAACCACAGAATCGCCCGTTATCGCCGCATAAACAAGATACAGGTCAACTGTCAAAGCGATTATTATGAGAATGCGACAGATGGTCCTTATTACCTCTGGTAAAGTCGTATCGTATGGCAACCGTTTCATCATACCGCGAAAATATTTCAACCCTCATCCAAACCATAAAAAGCGAAGCCCTTCTCGGAGTAATACATCAATATTCCAACGCTACCGGCTTCTTTGTTCAGACATCGTTTAAATGTTACAAACTTATTTAAAATTCTACAAACAAAATATGATTAACTCTTGTTCCTGAACATTCCAGGAAATCATGAGTTCTGAATAGACCCCGAAGGGGTCTAATATCGTTTGGACTGCGGTGCAAAGACTGCGGGAGAAGTCGCGACACCGCTTTGTGACTTTAGATAACAAAAGGTCAAAAGAATAATATCAAACCAAAAAACGCATTAGTTCTGGATTTTGTATTTTTATTTTTAACTATGTGGTCTTACTAAGTTTATGAGAAAAACCCTTAAGTAGTCAAACAAAATAGGTTTTCTCTGTGTTTCTCTGCGCTCTCTGTGTTGAAAAACAAACCATAGAGATACACTAAGCAATAGTATTCCGTCAGTCTCGCCATCCTCTTAAAAACAGTATTTTATTAAAACTGGTTTGAAAACCAATTTGTGGGTGAAATGTTCACTGTTTGGTTTATTAAACAGGCTTGCCGATAATTTATAGAAAATGTAATGATTTGGTCAAATTAACGATGCGGCGATAAAAGATGTTTTCTAAAAATCTCAATCGTATTGTCGGGGCAATTGCGGTCTGCGTTGTTTTAACGTGCGCGACAGCGGTCGGGATTTATTTTTATTATTTTACGCCCGAATACAGCCGCGTCGGTTATCAACCATTGCAGGAGGTTTCGTTTTCCCATAAAACCCATGCGGGCGAACTGATGATTGATTGCAGATATTGCCATTATCTTGCGGAACAGGGATGGTGCGCCGGGATTCCAGAGGCTTCTATCTGTATGAACTGTCATAATCAGGTGTTGACAAAGGACTCAAGGCTTGAATCTGTAAGAAAGAGTGTTGTAGAGGGAAAGCCTCTGTTTTATAAACGAATTTACCGAACGCCGGATTATGTCTGGTTCAATCATCAGGTTCATATACGTCGCGGCGTTGCCTGCGCGGTTTGCCACGGCAATGTTGAAGAAATGGAGATGACCTTTCAGGCAAAGTCGCAAAGTATGAAGTTCTGTCTTGATTGCCACAGAAATCCAGCGGTATGGATTGTCCCGCTTCAAGAGGTGACAAAACCGATAAAAACAACAACGAATTTTAATCTTGTCAAACAGTGGAATATAAAAACGAGCGATGAGTGTTCGCAATGTCATAGATGAAACGGCGCAATTTTTATAAACATACTTTGCAATGGTAAATGGAAATAATGGATGAATTAAGCAGAAGGGAATTTTTGAAACTCGCATCAGCGGCAGGATTGCTGTTGCCGTTAGGTATTTGCGGTTGCAGGCGTCCGGAGGAATTGATAGCTCCATTTTCAAAACCGGTCAACGAGGCGAAACCGGGCGAGGCTCTCTATTACGCAACGGCAATGCAATCGCGGATGAGCGCGTTGCCGTTGATTGTTAAAACTGTGGATTATCATCCGGTCAAGATTGAAGGAAATCCGCAGTATCCAGACGGCGACGCTTCAAACAGGTATGCGCAAGCTGCTATTTACGGCCTGTATGATCCGTTGCGGAGCGGCAGGTTTTTAAAGAATGACGGCAACGGATTTTCACCGGTAGAAGAAAATGAGGTCTGGCGAATAGTTGAAGAGTTGCGGCAAGGTTTTGAAAAAACAAGGGGCGATGGACTTTTTATTTTGACCGACCAGAGCAGCTCGCCATCGCGCGAGAGGTTGTTTTCCGAAATAAGGAAAAAATACCCCGATTCACGCTGGTTTGAATATGAACCAGTCAATCTTGATTATCATAATAAAATTCTCTCCGAATTTTTTGGCGAAGATGTGGCGGTTATTTACAATTTTAAAGAAGCAAATGTTATTCTCTCGTTAGATTGCGATTTTCTTGATTCGGAAGAAGATTCGCTATTTAACGCGCGCGGTTTTGCAGCAGGACGAACACCGCCGGAGATGAACCGACTTTTTTGTATAGAATCGCGCTGGAGTTTAACAGGCGCAAACGCCGACCACAGGCTGGCTGTAAAATCAGCTCTAATTCAGTCTATTGCGGCGGCAGTCGGTTTAAGAATATTTCAGAAAAAATATCTGACGGATAAAAGCCTTCTAAATAAATTGAAAGAACTCTCTAATGTCTCAGACAACTATTCGGAATGGATAGAAATGTGCGTCGGCGATCTAATGGAGGCTGCGCGAGACAGTAAAAAGAAACCGCTTGTCGTCTGCGGATATCGTCAACCGGAAGTTGTTCATTTAATCGCTATGGCGGTTAATGCCGCATTAGGCAGCATCGGTAAAACCGTTTTCATAAAAAAGCGTGAACGGATTTCAAAACCTGATGGTTTTTTAGATGACCTTGCGACTTTTTTAAAACAGGGAAGCGTAAAAACATTAATAATAGCCAAAACAAATCCTGCATACGCCGCGACATCCGCTCTGGATTGGGAAAATCTGCGACGCAAAGCCGCTACGATTATCAGGCTCGGACTATATGAAGATGAAACAAGCCAGCAGAGCAATATACATATCCCGTTAAGACATTTCCTTGAATGCTGGGGAGACGCGCGCGCTTTAAACGGCAGTCTGTTTTGTGTTCAGCCTGTTATTCAGCCTATCCATAAAGGGGTATCTGAACTTGAATTTTTTGCGCGATTAACCGGCAGTTCTCAATCTACTGATTATGACATTGCGCGTCAGACGTTCAAAACTATCGTCAGCGACAATCAAAAAGATTGGGAAGACTTTCTTCGCAACGGCTTTGTCAGCGCCTCTGGATGGAAAGATTATAATGCAGAGTTTAACTTTGAAAAACTCGGCAAAATTATTCAAAACGTCAAACCGATCGTTCAAAATTCAGCGATAGAATTTAATATTTATAGGAGCGCGGCGATTGACGACGGCAGGCATTTTACGAACGTCTGGCTGCAGGAAGCGGCTGATCCGATAACAAAGGTTGTTTGGGATAACCCGGCGCTCGTTTCACCAGAAACTGCGAAAAAACTTGGTCTAAAAATCGACACAGGTTTAGAAACCCGCAATGTAGCAAACTGTCCAGTGGTAAAGATAAAGAGCGATAATCGGGAGATTATTATCCCGGTACTGATTTTGCCGGGAATTGCCGCCGATGTCATCGGTTTAACCGTCGGTTACGGACGCCGGGTGAATTCAAGTTTTGGAAGGATGAATTTTCAAATCGGAACAGATGTTTTCAAATTGCGAGTGGAGAATAATTATTTTGGAACGTGTAAAGTTGAGCCGCTACCAGTCGCTACTGAGAAAATTGCCCGCGTCCAGGCAAACGACACCAATCCCGATGAAGATATAATTATTGAATGCGAAAATTCAAAATATCAGGCTGCTCCGGATTTTATAAAATCTGTTCAGGCTAAAGTTAAAGAGAGACGCAAAGAGACAAAGGGATTATATAAATCGCCAGAACTGACAGGCGCGCGCCAGTGGGGAATGGTAATTGATTTAAACAAATGCATCGGCTGCGGCGCCTGCGTTGTTGCTTGCCGTAGCGAAAACAATATTCCGATAGTTGGCAAAGAACAGGTTTTGCGCGGTCGCGAAATGGACTGGTTGAGAATAGACAGATATTTTTATTCAAATGGCGATCTAAAAATAAGGTTTCAGCCTCTTATGTGTATGCAGTGCGAAGCGGCGCCCTGCGAGTATGTTTGTCCTGTCAATGCAACGGTTCATAACTCTGAAGGCTTGAATCTTATGGTCTATAACCGCTGCATCGGCGCGCGCTATTGTATGAACAACTGTCCATACAGGGTCAGACGATTTAACTATTTTGACTATAATAAAAGGATGGTTGAAGAAATTTATAAGACTGAAGAAAACGAGGGTTTTTTAAAAAATTTTGCCGCATATTTTGATATTAACAACAAGAAAGAAGAGATTGAAAAACTGCTTGCGTTGTCGCGCAACTGTTCTGTGACCGCGCGGATGCGCGGCGTTGCGGAGAAATGCACTTTTTGCATCCATCGCATACAGGAATTGAGCGCTGAAAAGAAGGCTAAAGCGGGCGATTCATCTCCGGAACAGATTGAGGACGGCGCGGTAAAAACCGCCTGCGAACAAGCCTGTCCTGCTGAGGCTATTGTCTTTGGAAATCTCGCAAACCCGAACAGCCGCATTTCAAAATTGTTAAAAAACGAGCGCGTTTATTCGCTGTTTGAGTATTTAAACACAAAACCGCGCGTGAGTTATCTGGCAAAAATCACAAATCCGTCGCGGGAAAGAAAATCAGGCAGTTAAAAAATCGCTAAATGAATTAACTATGCAAAGCAACAGGACAACAGCAACCGGGATAATGAAGGGCGCGCCTGATTTTTCCGAATCGCTGGCGGCAGGGTATAGTTCTGGAGAGCTGAGCGATCTGGCTGCGCAAAATGTAGAGGCAAAGCCGTCGCGCTGGTGGTGGGTTTGTTTGTTTATGGCTCTCCTGCTTCTGTTTTGCGGGGTCGTCTGTGTAAAAAATCTGCTTCAGAAAGGGCTCGGTTTATGGGGGATAAACTATCCTGTTGCATGGGCGTGGGACATTACGAATTTTGTCTTCTGGATCGGCATAGGACACGCCGGGACTCTGATTTCCGCGATTCTTTTTTTGCTGCGTCAACGTTGGCGGGCATCCATTCACCGGGTTGCTGAAGCAATGACGATATTCGCTGTTATCTGCGCCTTTATTTATCCGCTTATCCACACCGGCAGGGCGTGGTATGCCTGGTGGCTCTTGCCGGTCTCTAACACAAGCGCCGTTTATCCCCAATTCCGTTCTCCGTTAAGCTGGGATGTCTTTGCGATAATGACTTATTTTACCGTATCGCTCCTGTTTTTCTACATCGGTTTATTGCCCGATTTTGCGCTCCTGCGCGATAGGGCAAAAACAGTGATAAAAAAGACGCTTTATCACATTCTTTCGCTTGGCTGGAGCGGCTCGGCAACTCAATGGAAAATGTATCAAAAAACTTATCTATTGCTTGCCGCGCTATTGACGCCGCTTGTTGTCTCTGTGCATTCAATCGTTTCCTATGACTTTGCGGTTTCGCTTTTGCCGCTATGGCATTCAACATTGTTGCCGCCATATTTTGTGGCAGGCGCTATTTTTTCTGGCATAGCGATGACGCTAACTCTTATTATACCGTTGAGAAAGTTGTGCCGGCTTGAGACTTTAATAACCTCTGCCCATATTGAACCGTTATGCAAGATCGCTCTAACCACATCGCTATTTTTAATTTACTGTTATGCTATAGAATTTTTCGGACCCTATTTTGCCGGGAATAAACAGGAAATTGCCGAACTGCGCGGCAGGATTATCGGCAATTACAGCCTGTTTTTCTGGACAATGTTAATCTGCAACATAATTGTCCCGCAGTTGTTCTGGTGGAAAAAGATACGGCAATCTTTCTGGATAATATTTATAATCGCAATCTTGATAAACATCGGTATGTGGAGCGAGCGATTCTTATTAATCGTCTCCTCTTTATCCGGCGGATTCTTGCCGTCAACATCAGGTTATTTTAAACCGACCTATGTTGATCTATTGACATTTGCTGGCTCGGTCGGACTATTCTTAACTCTGTTTTTACTATTTTTAAAATTCATCCCGGCGGTTGCCGTCGCAGAAATAAAAGGGCTGTCAACGCATATTATAAAACCATCGTCAAAAGAGTCCCAGCAGGATTTAAAACCGTCTGTTAACCCGAAAACGCCGCATTATCTTGTTGCTGAATTTGTCTCCATTCAGAAATTTATTGATGCAGTTGAAAAGGTTAAAAAAAGTGGAGTAAATCTCTATGAAGCCTATATGCCATTCCCCGTTAGCGCGGTTGAAAAGGCGGTTGGATATAAAGCAAGAAGGTCGTATTCCGGCAGGTTTGCCTTCTGGGGTGGATTAGTAGGCGCCGCGCTTGGATTTTTTATCGTCTGGTATACAAACGGGTATGATTATCCAACTCTTGTGAGCGGAAAGCCAATGTTCAATATCTTTTTAGCAGCGCCAGTGGCGTTTGAAATTTCAATTCTGTTTGCGGCGATTGGCGCCGTTGCTGGAATGTATTTTCGCAATAAACCTGATTTTTCAAACTCAATCTTTAAAAGCAAACGGTTCATAACCTCTGGCAGCAGAGATAGGTTTTATATAGCGATTGATGACAGCGACGATAAATATTCGCCTGAACGGTGGCGTTCAACTCTGTCAAACTCGGGCGCTGTTAATATTGAATTTATTGAAAAATGAATACTAGAGCCGTAGTCATAACATTTTTTGTTGTTCTGGCAATTTTAATCGGAATAGCCGGCTGGCGCGGGAGCAAATCAAGCCGACCGCCGTTTGAGATATTTTCCGATATGGTTCGCCAAGATAAAATTCGTCCGCAGACTTATTTAAAATTGCCCGGCGGAAATGAGTTAAAACCTGTCGCTGGAACAATTTCACAAAACCAGACTGCGAGTTCATTTGCAACTGGAATGATATCGGGAACCACAAATTATATTGAAGTTATCCCGGTGAAAGTTGACACCGCTCTCTTGCGGCGCGGAAAAGAGAGATATGAAATCTTTTGTTCCCATTGCCACGGGTTTGCTGGCGATGCTAACAGCGTATCGCGCAAAATCGGGGCAATGCCAGTAGTGGCAAGTCTGTATGAAAAACGAATTGTAAGAATGACCGATGGCGAAATATTTTACGTAATAAGCAATGGCAGAAATCTTATGAGCGGGCATAGCCCGCAAATACCGTCGCAGGATAGATGGGCGATCGTCGCCTACGTCCGCGCGCTGCAATTGACGCGAATGGGAACAATAGACGACGCGCCGGAACAACAACGTCCGTCGCTGTTAAACCAGTTAACAAACAACCAGAAATGAACAAAGGCAATATGGAGATATTAAAAGAAATTTTAGCCGGTAAAAACGGCAGGTTTCTCGCTATTGCGCTTGCGATATCTCTTTCGTCTTCGCTGGTTTGCGCTGTCGTTGACTTTAAAGATTTTCCGCTCTTTTACCTCGCCGCATTCTATTTTTATTTCACAATCTCATCAGGCACGCTTTTTATATTGCTGGTTCATCATATTATAGGGATTAAATGGATTGCGCCTCTGCGACGGATTTATGAAAATGTTGCCGCTTCATCGCTCTATCTCTCACCGCTTTTTATACCGATTTTACTCGGTTCATCGCAATTGTATAAAGGGTCAAATCCATTGTTTAACAGACCGATTTTTATCGCGGTTTCAGCAATAATTTTGTCCCTCATATCGATGATTGCTTTAAAAGTGAGAAATTACTCAATTGGTCAGGATTTTAGTCTTAATCCTTCCGCGTCTATAAAAATTAGAAGAACGGCGATTACAGGCATCATAATTTATATCTTCTCTCTCACAGCAGCCGCTTACTACTGGATAATGAGTCTTGAATTTCCCTGGTTTAGCGGAATTTTCGGGCTATATCACCTGAGCGGTTCTATCCAAGCCGGGCTTGCGCTTGTCGGCATTATAGCGATTCAATTAATAAAAAATGAATCTGCAAAAACTCCAATCGGCGACGAACAATGGAAAAATCAATTATTCCTGATATTCGCATTCACGTTAATTCACGCTTACACAAGTTATTCCCAATACATCTTGATATTAAGTCCTTCGCTTCCAAACGAGATAATATGGTATTCAAAGCGAAGCGGAAATGGATTTGGATTTGTCTGGATTGCAATTTTTCTGTTGCGAATCGCCATTCCATTTTTGCTACTGCTTTATAAAAGATTTAGGTTAAATCTCCTATTATATGCGCTGCTCTGTTCAATGATTATTACCGGACATCTGATTGAAATTTATATAAATGCGATTCCAGCGATTGAACGCCATTCAAACTTGCCGCAACAAATCTGGCTGTTGATAAGCGCCATCGCATTTTTGGGCGCATATTTTACTCTAACAGTCTGGCGGTTTTTTAAATTGAATTCACCTTTTCCTTTAAATCTGGCTGAATCGGGAGAGGCAGTTCAAGAAGTTATTTCTCCGATCTCAGGCGGAGAGATATTTGAAAACGGGCGCGAGGAAAAATGAGCAGGAAAAATACAAAAGACGGGATCAGTCAAAGCCAATATCGGACGAAATTGGCGATAGGCGCAGCCTGTTTTGTTTTTGTGGCGATTGTCGCGGCGTTGGTTTTTATCAGAACAAATGTTTTGTATGAAAAGCCGCTAAACCACGAGCGGTCTCAGGAGCGGCTCAAGGCGCGCGCGGAGGTTGAACAAACAAGCGCGGCGATTATTGATTCTTATAGCTGGCAGGATAAAAGTCGCGGCGTTGTCCGTTTGCCTGTTGAACGGGCGATGGAACTCGCTTCAAAAATCTATCAAAACCCGCAAACAGCCCGCTCAAATATCATTCAGCGGCTTGAATGGTCAACAAGACCAACGCAACAGAGAATGCCAGCATCAAAATAGAGGGCTGAACAGAAAAACAAGATGAAACCACCGGTAAAAACAATAAAAGAGGCGGCTAAAAAATGGCGACAGGAAGAAATTTCTCCAGAAGAAATATACTATTCTTGCCGGTGGTTTATAACGTTTTTAATCTTCAAAAGCGCCGGCTGGATGTTGATAGTCGCAGTGGTGAAAGGACTGGCTCTGATTCAATTAATTTTTCCGGAAATCGCTGCGGCAACAGCGGCGTTGAGTTATGGCAGACTATCAGCGGCGGCTTCAACTATTTTAATATACGGCTTTGCCCTGCAAGGACTGCTCGCCGTCGCCTTTTATTCTTCCGCAGTTTTTGGAAAGACAAAAATTCAACACAGTTTGCTTATCTACGGGGCTTTAATTCTCTGGAACATTGGAGTTTTAACCGGCGCCATCGGCGCGCTTCTCGGAGACACAACAGGTTATGAATGGTTTGAACTTCCACGTTATACTGGAATGATATTATCTGTTGCCGCGGCGTTGTTCGCAGTCGGACTAACTACAATACTGGCAACGCGCGCAGAGGAGACAATCCATCCGTCAATCTGGTTCTGGACTATTCTTGTTTACAGTATTTTTCTAACAATCGTAACATCGCAACTGTTTTTCGTTGCTCTCCCTGTTAGCGGAGTTAGCCAACTCCTTATTCACATCTGGTTAAAAAATATACTGTTCAACATCTGTTTATGCGGCGGAGTTATTGGCGCTGTATTTTACGCTTTGTCTGAATTGAAATTCAATCTCTACAGCAGGCGAATTGCGCTGGTCGCCTTTTTCTCTCTTATGATTGCCGGCGGTTATGGCAATATATCACCATCAATGCCACTGCCGAAATGGGTTTATGAAATGAACAGTTCTGCCTCTTTATTAATGATAATTCCATTGCTTGCGGCATTATTAAATACCGGATTAACTCTGTTTTACAAAAAGAAATCTGCCGAAAACAAAAGCATCCCCTACCCGCTTCATTATTTTTCAACAGCCCTGATAAGCGCAGCATTCTTCGTTATTTGCGCCGTCTCAATGTTCTCAATCAATATCAGCAGGATAATAGAGTTTTCAATATTCTCAACGGGACAAGATTTTTTGCTTATCTGCGCCGTTTTATTTGTCTTTATTGGATTTAGCGAAATAGCATTACCGATGCTTCATAACAAAAGTGAACCACGCGGTTCATCGGTTCAGATGTGGTTAATTATCGGCGGCGGTTTCACCCTTGCGGTTAGTTTTCTCACTGGCGGATTTATTCAGGGCGCAAATTTTTACGATTACAGAGAAAAGTTCATTGATGCAATAAATTCTATAAAACCGTTTATTTTTACAGGCTCTCTGGCAATTGTTATTATTATCAGCGGTTTGCTGCTCTTTTTTTACCGGTCTGGCAAGATTGTTTTTCAATCAATTATTATAAAAATAAATGAATTAAGAGAACTGAACATGGGCGAGGAAAAAGATGAAAAGATGATATGAATAACTGGTTAGCCATATTGATTGGAGCGATATTATTTATTTTCGTTTCGTTTTACGCGACGGTAGTTGTCCCCTCTGTTCAATTAACGCAAACAAAGCCGCTTTCTCTTGGCGCTGGGGAGACTTATCCGTCGCCGCGACCCGGCTCTGCGTTGCTCGGAATGGATAATTACCGCTCGTTAGGTTGTTATTACTGCCATACACGAATGGTCAAGCCATACGAATTTGGCAGCGATTATGAACGGGGATGGGGCAATAGACGGAGCGTGGCGCGCGATTATATTGGCGAAACGTCGTTGCTATGCGGGTCAATCAGGCTCGGCGCAGATTTAATGAACATCGGTTCAAGAAACCCGGAAAAATATGCTGTTAGATGGAATTTCTCAACCACAAACAGAACCACCCAGTTGATTGAAAAAAGGGCAAGAAACCTGCTCATCCTGTATAATCCGCGTTATTTAAATCCAGACTCAATTATGCCTTCCTATAATTATTTATTTGACGAAGAGAACGCAGCAAAAAACGGGACGCAAACATCAATCGACGGAATGTTCATCTTTGAATCAAAACGTGTTATTCCGAAGAATGAAGCAAAACATTTAGCCGATTTTTTAGAGAGTATGAATTTTGATCAGCCATTATTTGAAGCCCCGTCGCCGCTTGCGCCGTCTCAAATAATTAACAAACCGACTGCCCTGACAAACGTATTTAGAACCGAAACAGGAAATTGAACAAATGATTGGAAAACAACAGGACAAAACCGAGCAGAAACCGTCAGGTATAAATGCCGAAAATATCTGGCTCGTGTGCATTCTGGCTATTTTTATTCTACTGTCTCTGTTTGTCTATTCTCATATTAAAAACGCCGCCGGCAATTTTGACCCCGAATTGTTTTATCCATATACCTCAACAAATCAACTTGCCGCGCTTAATCCGCGTCCAAAAGACCAGTTCCGTGAAAACGGGCGTTTCATTTACACCACAGCCTGCGCCCCGTGTCATCAAACAGATGGCAACGGTGTCGCTGGGCAATACCCGCCGCTGGCAGGTTCCGAATGGGTTCAAGCAAACGGCGCCGGCAGATTAATACGGATAATGTTAAACGGGATGCAGGGAGAAATAACGGTTGCAGGGTCAAAATATAACAATACAATGGTGCCCTGGAAAGACCTGTTGAGCGATTCCCAGATAGCCGCTGTTTTAACTTTTATAAGAAGCGAATGGGGAAACAAAACAGGCGCGGTTTCTCCGGAGAATGTAAAATTTGTCAGAGAAAAAACTACAGACCGCGCCGAGCAATGGACGGCTGAGGAATTGCTCCAAATCCAAGAATTTGAATAACCGTGGCAACGGTTATTCGCCAGTTAAATTTTCTCCGGCAACTGCCACGGTTTTCTGCGCGGACGGTCAAGGTATTTGCGCGCATCCGCGTCATCAGGGAATGTTTCATTGATTGGGTCCCACTTCAACCTTCTCCCGGTCCATCGGGCAATATTTCCAAGATGACAGACGGTTGCCGTTCTGTGCCCGATCTCAACATCCGCGCTCGGTTTCTTTCTCGTCCTTATGCAATCAAGCCAGTCCTTGATATGACTCTCATCATAACCCTTTGGACGTTTTTTAATAAGATCAATCGCGATATCTTCAGGGTCAGAAGAACAACGTCCTCTGTCAATTCGCAATATTCCCTTTTCGCAGACAAACACCGCTCCGAAAGATGGTCCTTCCCCCATCTCCATCACGATATCGCCCGGATACTTCCAGTAAACCTTTGGAACGCTGCAAATCTTATCGCCGCGCTGTTTTGACTCTGGTTGAGTATATGTTGGCGGATCATACTTCTCGCCGCTTGTCCAGACTTCAATCGGTCCACTCTCATCCATACCGAGCGCCGATTGCACCTGATCAAATCCATGAGCCCCCCAACCGGTCATTTCGCCGCCAGAATATGGTCTAAACGAAAGCCAGCCCGGATTTGCCCGTGGCAGATAAAGGTCTTTATTATATGGAACAACCGGATTTGGACCGCACCACATATCCCAGTCAAGTCCATCTGGGACCGGCTGAGCCGGCAGCGCGCACTCCCACGGGCTTGGATAATTCATAACAACCACCCGTTTAACCTTGCCAAGCGCGCCGCTGCGAACAAGTTCACAAGCAGCCTTGTTCATCCACATTGAACGTTGCTGGCTGCCAACCTGCAGCACCCGACCGTATTTGCGAACAGCCTGAGCAATCACTCTGCCTTCGCGAATCGTTAATGAAAGCGGTTTTTCAACATACAAATCTTTGCCCGCCTCGCAAGCCATAACGCAAATCGGTCCGCGCCAGTGTTCAGGCGTTGCGGTTATAATCGCGTCCACATCCTTTCTTTCAAGCAACCTGCGAAAATCCTGACAGGGAAAAACGCCGTGCTTTTCTGCAACCTCTTTTGCGCGGTTTATATTCACATCGGCAACCGCTACAAAGCGCGCGCCGTTTTGTAACAAAGTCATCGTCAACAACTCGCCTGCCCGTCTCCCTATTCCAATAAAACCAATGCCAATCTTTTCATTTGCCCCCGGCGCCCCGTTTGCCGCAAGAACGCCCTGCGGGATAATCAACGGCGCCGCGCCCACCGCTACCGTGCCGGCAACACTTTTTAGAAAATGCCTGCGAGAAATAGATTCATCTCTCCATACTTCTTTTTTTGTTTTCATACAGCGAAATCTTAATAATTTTTTATAACATTTACAACAATTATGATGATGCTAATTCAGGCAAATGACTGAATTTATTTTCTGTTTTTTCTTTTAAGAAGTTGATCTCGCAAGAAATTGTCTCGCGGGGCTTGCTGATACGCTGTAAGCCATAGATTGCCGAGCATTTGAGCGGCTTTTAAAAGTTGTTCTTCAAGAAACTGTTTGCCTTCAAGACCGCGCTCGCCTTCGCCGGATAATTTTCCCTCCTTTTCAAGTTTATAAAGCGGCTCCACCAAACTATGTTGCTGCAAAAAAAACTCCATTATATCCGGAAATAAATTGTCGGGCTTATTTGTTTGCGACGGTTCTCTTAAAGGCGCAACGGGTTTTATCTTTGAAAGCAATCCCTCTTTATTAATTCCAACCTTTTCAAAATACCCCCCATCAATCCAAGAGTGAAATTTTGTTGAAGTTGTATAATTGTTTGGATTATCGCCCGCCCAGCCGTTGAAATGTTTTGTCGTATGCAAAGGTTGAGTTGCGTCGCCGACAAAATGCCCCATTACTCCCATTATATAAATCACATTTTCTCTTGCGTTTTTTATCTCTTCTTCGGTTCCGTTCTCTTCAAACTCCTTTAATAGAGAAAATTGCGATTTGAGTTTGCCGTAATATTCATTGATTGTCCAGGGCAAAAATCCCGGCAACTCTCTTGTTTTATCTGCGTTTTTTAACGGGTCAATCGGAGGAAAATTTTTAGGATGAGCGGCGCGGGTTAAAGCGAGCATTGAAACAAATTCATATCTAAACGACGGCAATTCTTGAGGCTTAATCCGGTGCATTTCAAGATATTCGTAATCAAAATAATGGTCTGGATGATTTTGATGCCGCAGTTCAAGTTCTGGCGTGTTGCGCCATCTGTCCGGTTCACCGCTCAAAAAGGCAATTCGTTCGCGCGCTTGGTCCGATAATATGAATGCTGGAAAATTTGTTGGCAATGACGCCAGCGCAAGCTGGTTTATTACCCTGTGCACCTCATAATCCCAGCCAATGAGATTTGATATTGCGATATTTAAGAGAAGGAAAAATAAAGCCAGTGATTTTGTTTTCATATTATCTGAATGCGATTATTCCCAGCAACGCCACAAAAAGCCCGAAGGCAAGTTTCATAAAACAGATTGTTTTGATTCTTGCGGGTGTTTCGGTTGCCCATTCAATCCAGTTTCTCATTTTCCAGGGCGAAATTGTAAACCAAATCCCCATCAATACCATAATATACGCCCAGACAATCACTACCAGTCGCCAACTTGATTCCACCCATCTAAAAGAATCAACTATCAGTTTCGCAAGCAAAAGCAATACTACCGCGTAACCTCTAACCGCAAGAAAGTCTTTTACAAAAACGCAGGCGCCGATGCCGATTCCCAAAAATAAAAAATAAAGATAATTCTTCATATTTTCAAAATCAGCGACCCGCTCTAAACTAACATTGTAAATAAACCAGAACGTTCCAAGAAGCATTAGAAAATAGCCGATTGGAAGAGAACGCGGAAATTTTCGCGCCAAATTCCGGTACGACTCTGGATTTTTAATGCCGTGAATTTGCGGCAGTCCAAACCCGAGCCCTAATAAAACTGCAAGAATCCATGGTTTCATCATCATTTATAAATCTATTGAAATAGACTAATCTATTGGAGCAAACCAAATTGCGCGCTATTTTTCAAGATTCTTTTTATCTAACGCGCGACGCGCCTTTTCAGAAGCCTCTTGAGCCCGTTTTTGAAGTTCCTCCTTACCCGGTAAAGTCTTAAGTACCTCTGGCGGGACTATTCCGGCAAATTCCCTCATACACCTGCGCCTTTCCTCATAGGCAATCTCCTTGTTCTTTTCAGGAGAAAAACGTTCTTTTGTCTGCTGGCTTCGTTTCCGCAATGTGTCATAAACATCTCCGCTCAAAAGCAAAGAAAGGTCAATATTCTGGCTAAACTGACTGATCATCTCGCTCGTTCCCCCGTTAATAGAATCCGATTGATGTTTTGGAAAAATAATCGCCCCCTCAGGACAAACCCGCGCGCAGGCAGGACAATTTGTCTTGCAGTTTTCAGGACTTAAAATTCTTAAGTTTCCTTCCTCGTCTGTTCCAAATACCCCGAACAGACAAAAACTCAAACATTGCATACAGTTTGTGCACCGTTCAAAATCAACCACAGGAAACCAGGGATACCAGCGAGCCTGTTGCTGGTTCGACTTTAACAGATCAAGGATCTCATTTAAATTTTCACTCCCGACAGTTATGCAATTTCCTCTATCACACTTTGAAGCGCCAGGGTTTGCAATTTTATCCAGAATAACCTCCATCGTCTCTTTTGAAAAATTCTCAAACAGAAAGCAGTCCCGTTTGCCATTGCCGCTGATATAAACCGAGAAACCCGCCTCCAGCAACGACTTTATTATAGAAAATCTGTCAGAATCTTTAAATTTCAGCAGCTTAACACCGTTGTAATTTATATTATGTTCTTCCGGAATTGCCACGGCTTTATTGGCAGATTCAGAATTTTCAGCTGAACTGGCTTTGTTCTGCAAAACAGCATCAAATCTATTTTTAAACTCTAAAACGGTATTAGAACGAAGGTCAAAACAGTCATTCTTTTCATCAACTTGTATTCCTATGTTGCTCAATAGCCACTTTATCGCTCGCGGATGACAGGCGAATGCTCTGACGTTAGAAACTTTCGCGGATAAATCTAGTCCCTTTTGGGAACAGAGTCCGCACAAATCAGAGACGGCAAGAAATTCAACGCCGCTCTCGCAGAATTTTCTTAAAGCCTCATCCCTGACAGACTGAGGCAAAATCTTTGCGTTAGCGCAATGACAGTAAAGCAATAATTTATCAATTGCAGCCATTTGGACTACATATTACATCAATTTGCGCTTATTTACAAATCTAATAAGAATTATAAAGCAGACATATTTTGATTATTTGAAGGCCTTGAATCCTGAGCGCTAAATTAAAACTGATTTTCAGGTGAAATTAAATTTGTGGAAGTAATTTCCCCAAAAAATGCGCTTTTTATAATGGCAATGATTCAGTTAAACAAACCTTGTCGGTATAATCTAATTATTATTTGCTTTCTGAAATTTGTTCTGCGGGAACATCTTCAATTTTGGCGAATTCAAGTAGAAAATCCACCACCTTTTGAGAAAGTAAGTACTCATGAAAGCGCTCTAATTTGCCGCTTTTGATAACTTTTTCAAGATACTTTTTCGGGTCTTCATTGTTAATTTGCGCCGCTATGGAGATTTCCGACATTAAATCTTCCCTGCTTACTTGAATGCCCTCCTTTTCCGCAATTCTCCTGAAAACGTAGCGCGCCTTAACCCAGTTTTTAGCGCGGGAAAGACCAATGTTAAAAATATCGTCTTTATATTTTTCAATATCCTCTTTACTTAAACCGCGTCGTTGCTGTTCAAGCACAAGGTCAAGAACCGCCTCTTTTGTTTCGGCATTGAGTTCGTTTTCTGGCAGATCAAAATTCACGCGAGCCATCAACTCTTCAACAACCTGGTCTCGCATACTCTGCCTGACACGGGCGTTCAAATCCTTTTTAAGATCAAATCTAACGCCTTCGCGCAATTCATTTAAATCCTTTGCGCCTAACGATTGGGCATAACTATCATCAAGCAACGGCAACACCTCTTGCTTAACCTCAAGCACCTTGACGTTAAAAGTTCCCTTTTTCAACGCAAGTTCCTGGAACACAAAATTTGCTGGAAATTCAACTGAAATCTGAAGTGTATCCCCTTTTTTAGCCCCCACAAATTGTTCTCCAAAACCGGGCAGGAAATAATCCTTCTGGACTCTAATCCAGAACTGCTCGCCCTTTGCAAGCCGTTCGGCGTTTGGCGCAATTTCAGAAATGCTCTTCCCATCAACCGAACCTTCATAATCAATGACGACAATGTCGCCAGGCGCGGCAGGGCGTTCCACAGTTTCGTATTTTGCGTCTTTCTGGCGAAGTTTGTTAATTGCTTCCTCAACGTCCTTGTCTGTGATATCGGCAACTGTCCGTTTTACCGGAAGTCCTTTATAATTTGGCAATTCAAATTCAGGCTCGGTTTCAACAATCGCCACAAATTCATACCCTTCCTTCGGATTGAATTTCAACTCCTCAAAATTCAACGTGTAAGTAACGGCAATCTTGTGATCGCTTTGCAATTTCTTTGAGACTTCCTCGTTAAGCGCCTTTTTTGCCGAATCGGTAATCTCCTTTTCAAAAGCTTTCTTAACCATATCCGCCGGCGCTTTGCCTTTGCGGAAGCCCGGAAGCGCAACCTGTTCACGGACTTTCAACGCCTCGTCGTTGAGAGCCTTTTCAATTTCCTGCGCGTCAAAAACAACGTGCACCTTTTTCTTACACGGACCTAAAACTTCTATATTAATATTCACAAGCCTCTGACCTGTTTGTTAAATTAATTCCTTAACGCGCGGCAATACCGCCCGTTCTATCTAACCAACTAAAAACATCTTTTAAAGCGTCAAAGCGTATTTTATAAATCCCTTTTAGTCAAGTCTGCCCGTTAATTATTGCTTCCGACGCTTAAAGATGAAATTTAAATTAACATAAGGTCATTTCTTCTGCAAATATAGAAATATATAAATCGTTAGCATTGCTTTCGGAAACACACCTCAAATCCATTTACCCGCTCTAAAAACCACACCCCGTCTTAATCTAATAATTATTTTTTTGCTAACTTTTTAAAACTTTGTGTGTCTTTATCTATTGGAAATGCTACATTTTCAGAAATTAGCGCGTTTGTTCCGTGAGATGTAGAGAGATCGGTTGTCTAATTTAGTCAAATAAAATAAAAGTATGAAGAATAGAAACATTATATCCCTTGCCTTCGTAGCGCTGCTGCTTTCTTTATTGAATCTCTATTCAGCGACTTATTATGTCTGGACAGGCAGCACTTATAATGGTCCTGGGACTAACTGGGCAACCGCGTTTCGGACAATTCAACAGGCAGTAGATGTTGCGGCGCCGGGGGACATTGTTCTTGTTACAAATGGAGTTTATGAAGCCGGCGGCAGAACGGTTGCAGGCGGAAGCAGTTTGAATCGGGTCGTCATACAGAAAAATATAACCGTTCAAAGCGTAAACGGTCCTGAAGTAACTATCATAAAGGGGCAGGGTCCTATTGGTTCTTCGGCGGTTCGTTGTGTATATATGAGCGCCGGCATACTTTCTGGTTTTACTCTCACAAATGGTTTTTCAGGGAACTCCGGCTCGGATTTCTATTTGGACTATATGGGCGGGGGCGTGAATGCATATAACGGGACAAATGTTATAGTTTCAAACTGCGTTATTACTGGCTGTTCATCTTATTATTACGGAGGGGGTGTTTTGTATGGAAAATATTATAACTGCATAATAAGAAGCAATTCCGCGATGTATGGCGGCGGCGCGACCGACGCAAAATTATATAACTGCGCAGTTCTGGATAACCGCGCCACTCAATATGGTGGAGCCGCCTACGATTCAGAACTTTATAACTGCACTGTCGTGAACAATTCAGCTCAAAGAGGTGGCGGCGCAGCGTATTGCACTGTTTATAATAGCATTGTTTATTACAATCAAGACACATCGGCTTATCCTAACGTTTATGGTTCTTCTTGTTATTACACCTGCACTACTCCAAAAGAGTATGGGAGTGGTAATATTGATTTAGACCCGCAGTTGATCTCCGACTATCGGATTACTCTCACATCTCCCTGTCGCGGCGCTGGTTCAACAAATTATGTGAATGGCGTTGATATTGATGGCGAACCGTGGGGAAGTCCGCCGTCAATGGGTTGCGATGAACCGGTCCCGGACAGTTTGACTGGCAACCTTTCAGTTTCAATCAAGGTACCAGCAACTGTGGTGGTTCAATCTTCTTTAGAGATGCCGTTAAGGGGAATAATATACGGAAAAGCGGCATCAAATCGCTGGGATTTTGGCGACGGCAAGTTTGCATATAATACGATTTATCCTGCCCATACCTGGGACACGACAGGGACGGTTTCGGTTGTCCTTACTGTTTATAATGATAGTTATCCCGACGGTGTTTCGGCAACAACCTCAGTTCGCGTTGTCTCTTTAGATGAAGGGACCTGTTATGTCTGGAAAGATTCACCAGTTCAAAAAACGCCCTATCGCTCCTGGAACGAAGCCTCGCATTCGCTTCAATTAGCGGTTGAAGCCTGCAGATATTGGGGCGGACGCGTTTTAGTCACAAACGGAGTCTATGAACTTGGCGGAAGGACAACTCCCGGGGGAAGCTGTTACAACCGGGTTATGATTACAAATAACATCATTGTCCAGAGCGTTAACGGTCCTGAGTTTACGATTATCAAAGGACAGGGACCAATCGGTTCATCAGCAGTCCGCGGTGTTTTTATGACGGATGGCAAGTTAATCGGGTTCACAATCACAAACGGGTTTACCCGCAGTAGCGGCAACGAGGTTCAGGATTTATCCGGCGGCGGTATTTGCGTTTACGGCGGCAACAATGTGGTTATAAGTAATTGTATTATCGCCGGCAATGGCGCCTTAGATTATGGCGGCGGAGTTTACGGTGGAACGTTATATAACTGTATAATTACGAATAACAGCGCGCAAATCGGAGGAGGTGTGAGCGAATCTACTTGTTACAATTCCGCGATTTGCGCAAACACCGGCAGTTATGGCGGCGGCGCTTATGATTCAACCTTTTACAATTGCACGATAACAAAAAACAGCGCGTCAAACACAGGCGGCGGCATTTATTCAGGCTCTTTATACAACTGTATAGTCTGGGACAACTTTGTTGAAAACGAGCTAAGTAATGTGGAATACGGCAATTGTAGTTATACCTGCACCACACCTCTGGAATCCGGTCCTGGAAATATTGATGTAAATCCTCAATTGTTGACAGATTACCGCATTGCCCCCACTTCCCCCTGCATCGGCGCCGGGTCTTCAAACTATATTTTCGGCGTTGACGTAGATGGCGATCCGTGGCAAATGCCACCGCCAATGGGCTGTGACCAGCCGGTTCCTGAAAATCTTACCGGAGAAATAAAAGTCGCTATCTCATTACCGGCGACAACAGTTGTTCAATCATCAATTCCGCTCCCAATAAGCGGGATGATTTATGGAAAGGTTGCTTCCAATAAATGGGATTTTGGCGACGATCAAGTGATGGAGAATACAGTTACTGCATCGCACTTCTGGACGAACACCGGCACTTTTCAGGTTGTTTTAACCGCATACAACAGGGATAATCCGGGCGGTGTTTCCGCCACGGCTACAGTTCAAGTAGTAACAATTGAGGAGGGGACCTGTTTGGTCTGGGCTAACTCGCCTAATCCAAAAGCCCCCTATAAAAGTTGGTCAGAAGCAGCGCGGACAATTCAACAGGCAATTGATGTTCAGAAGATATGGGGCGGCATAGTCCTTGTCACGAATGGTGTCTATGAATCCAGTTCAAGGGCGGTATCGTTGTCGTTAAACCGTGTCGTGATTACAAATAATATCATCGTTAGGAGTGTTAATGGTCCTGAGGTTACAATAATAAAAGGACAGGGACCGCTCGGCAATTCGGCGATACGGTGCGTTTATATCACCGCAGGCAGACTTGAGGGGTTCACGCTCACCAACGGCTTCACCAGAAGCAGCGGTAATTACAACGATTATTATCTTGATTTATTTGGCGGGGGTGCAAATGGCTACCCTAATGGAGGCGGAGTTTTAAGTAACTGCATAATAACTGGTTGTTCGGCATATTACGGAGGCGGCGGAGTTTCCCGATGTGTTTTATACAATTGCATTGTGATTAATAATTATGCTGAGGATTATGGTGGTGGAGTGTATGATTCCACTCTTTTTAACTGCGTAGTTCGCAGCAATTCGTCCGGTTATTATGGCGGTGGCGCTTATGAAGGTGCTATTTACAATAGCGTCGTTGATGGCAATATCACAGAGTATTATGGTGGCGGAATGTACTATTCTCAATGTTTTAATTCCGAAATTAAAAATAATACGGCTCGCTATGGTGGGGGAAGTTATAGTGGCAGTATTTCAAATTGCGTATTTCAGTCAAACACAGCATCCAATTATGGCGGTGGTTGTTATTACGGAAATTTATACAATTGCATTTTAAAAGAGAATAAATCGGTTTTGGGCGGAGGCGCTTACGGCGGAAGTCTGTTTGATTGCATTGTTGCCGGGAATATAGCATCCACAAACGGCGGCGGGGTGTTTGATGGAAATTTATCCAGATGCATAATTACTAACAACATCGCCCAAACTGGCGGCGGCTCTTATCAGGCGTTTATTGAGAATGGCATCATAGCCGGTAACCAAGCCGATATGGACGGTGGCGGCGCCGCTTATGGAACTCTATACAATTGTATACTCAGTAACAATGTAGCCGAATACGGTGGCGGCGCCGGCGGTTCAACAATGATTAACTGTTTGATTATAAAGAATACCGCAATAAGCGATGGCGGCGGAGCGAACACTGCCACACTGCTCAACTGCACAATTAGCGATAATAGGGCTGAGTCTGGCGGCGGCGCTATTAATTGCGAAATGATAAATTGTATCAGTTATTTCAACGAGGCTGATTACGACCCGAATGTGAGCGATTGCAATTGCTTGTTTACCTGCACGACACCGCTTCAGCCCGGCGATGGAAACATTGATTCTGACCCCAGATTTATAGAGCCGTTCAGCGGAAATTACCGTCTTGATTCAACATCGCCCTGCATTGACGCAGGGACAAATGCCGCTTCATTGTTTTATCCTACAGACCTTGATGGAAATCTGAGGTCTCAGGGAAAAAGTATTGATATGGGCGCTTATGAGTATGTTGCGCCGCAGAATCTTGATTCCGATGGCGATGGCTTGCCGGATTGGTGGGAAAATCAATATAGCGGTAGCCCGACCGGTATGAATTCCGCATCTGACGATGATGGCGACGGTATGGACAATATGAGCGAATTCATTGCCGGCACGCATCCGTTTGACCCATCAAGTTCTCTAAAAATTCTGGAAATAGCGCCAGTAAACCTTGGCAGTCAGAGCGGTTATGAAATTAAATGGCAAAGTGTAAGCGGTCGTTATTATGATATAGAATGGAGCTGGTCGCCGGGCAACTTTTCTATCCTTGCATCAAACCTTCCAGCCACGCCGCCCGAAAATATCTACACAGACACATCGCGTCAAATCAGCAACAAGAAATTCTACAGAATAAAAATCAGGACAAATCCGATAAGGTAATTATCGGGATTCCGTTCAACATCTGAATTTTTAGCAAATCGGATAAGAATCCTGAAAACAGAACCAGAATGCGTCTGATATTTTTTGAACTGCGGTCTCCCGCATGCGGGATGTAGCGACGCTGCTTTGTGAAATTAGATACCACAATATCAAACACTGAATTCAATGCTCAGGGTTTACAAATCACACCCGATATTCAATGCAATGTTTTTATAAACTACCGCGCAACTCTAATAAACCGCAATTTTCTGTAATCATTGTGTCGGTTAAAATTTTTTTACTCTGAAATAAATAGATTGAGAATTCATAAACGGGACAAAAATCATTGTTTCAGGAAATTCACCAATCAGATTCGTCAAAGTCGTCCATTGAATTAAATTTGTAGTGGACTGAATTTCATATTGCCCGGGGCGCGAACCTTGCCAGCTAAGCCTGGCATAATTGTTATTGAATTTCGAAATGTCAATTTCTATCGGGTCTGACACTAGCGGGTTTGTGCCAAGAATCTGCTCAACCGCATTTTGCCACCCATCTCTATCCGGGTCTGCCTTCGGGTCTGATATACCAAAACGTTGTTCGTAATTATCTTCAATCCCATTTCTATTTGTATCGGCAATTTCAACTCCGCTAATAATCAACGAGGCAGAGAGAATGTTGCCGTTGCTATTTGTTGATTCGTCAGAAACTTGAAGCCTCCATATTCCGCTGCTCTGTTCATAAAAATGGTGCGTTGAATAAAAACACCAGTTTGAAGGCATCGGCGAGTAATCATAATTTGTCCTTTGCAAAATGCTTACTGTTCCTGAAGGAGATTGGAGTGTGATCCGCAATGACCCGCGCCGCGGATGATCGGTCCTCAATATCAGACCGATATGCTCGCAGAGCATTGAATTTGTCACATTAAAAAGCAACGTAGCCGCTGTTAACTGCAATTGTCCATAATGGTCACCATAACCATTCTCAATCAATGTCCGCAATGCAGTCCCATCGCGATACGAAATAAATGCCGCAGGAATCGGAATAAAATCCGAAACATTCATCACAATCCGCTCGTCCGGTCTGTTTGAATTGCTGTTATAAAAGATTACGAATCCAGCTCCAGCCTGCGCAACATTGTTTATTATCTCTTCAAAAAACGATCCGACTGACGCAACGAGCGCCGCTTTTCCTGTAAGATTGTTTGTTATAGTTTGAAGCGGCTGGTCAATATAAACAAGTTTTAGAAATGCAGTCGGTTTATCCGGGCGGATTCCAAGACCGCCCGCAAGCGCCTCTATGCTGCTCATCTCAGGCGGAATGTTATTCCCGTTTACTATTAACCGCAACCCGTTCTGCGGAATTCCAATGCTGTTTGTTATGCTAAAAGAGACAGTTTTAAGTGGCGGACGGTTTGACCATTTAGCCGCCAGCCGCGCCGCAAGCCCGGCATCTGGCACACCGTAGCCGGTGTTAAAACTTACCTTTAACCCGGCGCCATTAGTCTGCAAAAACGGGTCTTTTAAATCATATTGTTTTGATGAAAGGACTAAAATCTGTTGGACATCTCTGTAAGTCAGATTTGAATTAACCGAAAGGAGAAGTCCAGCAATCCCTGCAATTTGAGGCGCCGCGGCAGAAGTTCCTGAAAAACCGTTTTCTCCGTAAATATAATCCGCAAGTTCATTCGTGCCGCCGTTTTCTCCCCCATCACCGTGGATATCTGTTGTAAATATTCCCGGGAAACCCCGTGCCAGATCACCGCTTGGCGCAGAAACAAGTATTGATGTTCCCGGGTTGCTGTAACTTGCGACTCTTCCATCTAAACGGACTGCTCCGACTACAATCGCGCGAGGATCATTGGCGTAACCATTGTAATCCACATTGCCTCCTGAAACGCGTGAGTTGCCAGCAGACCTTATCATAATAACGCCTTTGCCTCCTCTGCCGAATTTAACCGCATTTGATATCGCGGCATTCTCAATCAAAGAAGGCGATTCAAGATACACTCCCTCGTATCCCCAGCAATGCAGTTGGATAGCAATTGAGTTTGAAGAATATTGATACATATCGGCAAGCCGCTGGCTGCTCACCGCATAGCCGCCGCTATCAAATATGACGAGGCTAGTAAATTTTGACAAAGGCGAAACTCCAACTATCCCGCGACGGTTGTTCTTTTCCGCAACAACAATCCCCGCAACGTGCGTCCCGTGCGTTTCATATATGCTTGACGGCATACCATCAGGCTGAAGTGTAACAAAATTATAGTGCGGCATACCAGTGCAACGGGCAACGAGTTCAGGGTGCTCAAGGTCAATCCCGCCATCGCCAATCGCAATGTTTATTCCCTCCCCAGCAGAAACAGCGTGCGCTGAACGAATATTTATATCCACACCTTGCGAAACACCGTTAGAACTGCGGTTCTCCAGATTCCATTGCAACGGATAAAAACTATCATTCGGAATCCCAGAATAAGACCAGTGACGAATTAGCCTCCGTTTAACTATCGGATGCGCCACGACAATCCCATCAATTAAAGAAATCTGCTGCGCTATTTTAATCGCCGCGCTGGCATCTGCTGCCTCATAAATATAAATGTTATTTCCAAAATCTTTGACTAACTTTATTTGAAAATCCCTCGTTATCATTCGCAATAGCAATACATCGGCAACTTCAATAACTATCCGTTTGCCTAAATAGACAACTCTCTCTGTATTAATAACATCAGTTGCAGCAATCCAGTCGCTTTGTTCCGCCCCGTTGATGTAATCCGCAATACCGCTTACTCGGTAATTTACATACCCACCCTCCTTAAAACTGACTACTTCATCTTTAACAACACAAAAACTTGAGTAGACCAGAATGAATTGGATAAAAAATAATATAAATATTTTTCCCGTAAAACTCATTGAATAATTATATCAAAATTTCTCTAATAAGGCGAGAATTGAATCGGAGCAGTAGCGAAGAACATTTCCATTAATTTAACAAAACCACAGCAATAGCAGATGTTATTGCGCTATAAATTCAACCTGTAAAAAATATTTTGGACAATCGGAGGTCATAGAGGTTAATTTTATATTTGTGAATTGTTTGAAAAAAATCCTGATTTTGTTTCTATTTTATAGCGGGATTTGTCTGCGGGCAGATGAGCCAGTTAAGGTCTTTATCATTAGCCCGCATAATGAGTTGATCCGAAGCGAGTTCAAGCGAGCATTCAGAGAATGGCACAGACGGCATTTCGGGGTCGCTGCAGAGGTTGAGTGGCGGGATGTCGGCGGAACAACGGATGCATTGAAATTTGTGAATTCTGAATTTTCAAAAAAACCCGATGGCATCGGGATTGACATTTTTTTTGGCGGAGGACTTGAGCCGTTTTTAATTCTCGCTGATAAAAAGTTGCTCCAGCGTCACGACCCGCCAGCGGAGATTATTGAAAAAATCCCGAGAACCGCCTCGGGAATCGAAATCTACGACTCAAACCACTACTGGTTTGGTGCAGCTCTTTCAAGTTTCGGTATTTTGCAAAATACATTGATCCAGCGAATGCGAAATCTACCTTTTGCGCGACGGTGGGAAGACCTGACTGACCCGCAATTGTTCGGGCTCGTCGGCGCCGGCGACCCGAGAAACAGCGGGACGATGAATTCAATGTTTGAAGCAATTTTACAAGCTTATGGCTGGGAACGTGGTTGGCAGATTATTACAATGATTGGCGGAAATACCAAAAAGTTTGACCGCATATCTTCCACAACGGCAAAAGATGTAACACTCGGCGAAACAGTTTATGCGTTCGCAATTGATTTCTATGGATTCACTCAAATAGCTGTTGCCGGCAAAGAAAATATGACTTTTGCCCTGCCAGAGGATTTTACCGCTATCAACCCAGACGGTATCGCAATCTTAAAAGGCGCGCCAAACCTTGAGATTGCCCGCAGATTTGTTAATTTTGTCCTTTCCGAAGACGGTCAGAAATTGTGGTGTCTTCCAAAAGGACATCCGGAAGGACCGAAACAATTTTCCATAGAACGAATGCCGGTAATCCCCGAGTTTTATAAAAGATACAAAGGCGTTAGCAATATTGAGTTTTCACCGTTTGATCTGAAGATGAGTTTTCGTTATGACAACCGCCTTGCCCAAAGTCGCAGAGATGTTATGGCGGCAATGCTCGGGGCGCTCGTTGTAGATACCCACACTGAATTAAAACAAGCCTGGAAATCGGTCATAAAAAGAGGCTGCAGCGCGCAGGATATTAAGACCCTCGGCTCAGTCCCGTTAACAGAACAACAAGCCCTGCAGTTAGCATCAAAGGAATGGAAAGACCCCGCCTATAGAAATAGAACTATTATACAGTGGCAGATTTGGGCTCAGCAAAAATATCGGGCTCTGGCTAAAGGGTCGCAATTCTCAAATAAAGTTGATATCATAGGCTCAACTCAAAACAGCAAAGCGAACGAGTTAAATGTGAATAATTAAAATGGAAGTTATAATTGAAAATCTATCAAAGCGGTTTGGCAAAACGTTTGCGCTTGAAAACATCAATTTAAAAATAAACGATAGAGAATTATTTTTCCTGCTCGGACCGTCGGGTTGCGGCAAAACAACGCTATTAAGGACAATTGCCGGCTTTTACAAACCGGATAAAGGGAGTATCTACTTTGGAGACCGCCTCATCAATGATGTGCCTCCGCACAAAAGGAATACCGGAATGGTATTTCAAAACTACGCCCTCTGGCCTCACCTTACAATTGAAGAGAATGTCGGATACGGTCTTGAAGTTCGCGGGCTTGACAAAGAAACAATCAAACGACGGGTGCGCGAGGTGCTTGAAATTGTGCAGATGGAGAAGTATGCAGAACGCACCCCAAATCAACTTTCCGGCGGACAACAGCAGCGTGTGGCTTTAGCGCGCGCGCTCGTAATTCAGCCGGACGTATTGTTGCTTGATGAACCGTTGTCAAATCTTGACGCTAAATTAAGGCTTGAGATGCGAACCGAAATCCGCAGAATCCACGAGCGAACAAAGATAACAACTGTCTATGTCACCCACGATCAAAAAGAAGCCCTCTCTATGGCTGATAGGATAGCGCTGCTGCGCGACGGAAAGGTTGAACAGATTGGCGACCCCAGAACGTTGTACCGCTCGCCAGCGAATAAGTTCGTTGCAGATTTTATCGGCGAAACAAACTGGTTAACAGGCGTCGTTAAAGAGAGTAATTCCGAGGAGTTGCTGATTGAGACCATGTCTGCCGTTTTTACTGTATCGGGGGCAAAGGTTGAAAAAGGAAAACAGGTATGGCTTGGATTCAGACCTGAAACCGTAGAGATTAAAACTTCACAATTCAATTCTCTAAAAACCGTTATTGAAGAGGTTATCTATCTGGGCGAGATTGAACAATACACTCTCAGGCTTAATGGAGATATAAAGATAAAGGCGTTTGAACAAAATCCTGTGGAAATCAGACGTTGCGGCGAAACACTGAATATCTATATCAGCCCGCATAATTTTATTGTGTACGAAAAATCTTAAAAAAACGAATAGACGCAACGACTATTATTCAACCACAGTCCAATAGGAGATGTTTTCTAAAAATCTATTTCATTTGCCCTTCGGGTCCTTTTCCAACCAGCGCGCTATTGGGCATATAAATATTTTCACAAATTTAGTTTCACCCAAGAATGGGTTTATCAAATGCTAATGATTCAAGCAGAACTAAATGATTTTTTCTCATTTAATATCCAGATTCCTTCTTATAATTTGAAGCATTTTTAATTCGCCAAGCGGTTTTAATATAAAGTTTACTCCTTCGTTAAGTTCAACAATCTTTTTTTCCAGTTCCGCTGGATACCCGCTCATATAAACAATTTTTAAATCCGGTTTTTTTTCTTTAAGTCGCTTTGCCACTTCATAACCGTTAATCCTTCCAGCCAAAACGATATCTGTCAGCAATAGATCAATTGAACCATGTACTTCATCAAATCGCGCAATGGCTGTTTTCCCATCTGATGCATCAATTACGTTATATCCATAGGCTCTTAAAATCTTCGCCGCAAGCACTCTAACTGTTGAATCGTCCTCAACAAGCAAAATTCTTTCACTCCCTTTAAGGTTGTCGCCAACTCTTACCGCCTTCGGCGCTTCCTCTTTTAATTTTCCGTATCTTGGCAAGAAAATTGTAAACTTTGTGCCAGTTCCCGGAATGCTTTCCACTTCAATCCAGCCGTTGTGTTTTTGAACAATATCTTTCACAATAGACAACCCCAATCCTGTCCCTTTGCCCTGCGCCTTTGTTGTAAAGAACGGCTTAAAAATGTTAGGCAAAATATCCGGCGGAATTCCGGTGCCGCTATCTTTTACGGTTATTGTAATAAATTCGCCAATTCTCTGTTCCGGGTTTGACGGGGTTTCAATAAATATATAATCCGCGCTAATCTCAAGGGTTCCGCCGTTTGGCATAGCGTCTCGCGCATTAATCGCAAGGTTCATAATCGCCTGTTCCAGCGCCGCTCTATCGGCTTCAACCATCATTTTAGAAGGCAATCCTCTGATTCTAACTGTTATATCAGAACCAAGCAGACGTTGAAGCATCTTGCTCATTCCGCCGATCACATCGTTTATATCAGTAACAAATAATTCAGCAGATTTTACACGACTAAACGCAAGTATTCGCTGGGCAATATTTGTGGCGTTTTCCGTAGATTTTTCAATAACATCAAGTGTTAGCGCGCATTCTTCGGGGATATTTTTTTCACCGCGCAATAAGTCCACGCTCAATTTAATAACGCTCAATACATTGTTAAAATCGTGCGCAACCCCGCCGGCAAGTCTCCCGATAATCTCCATCTTTTGCGCTTGAATCAACTGTTCTTCAAGGGTCTTTGTCTTTGTCAAATCTTCATAGATTCCAACATACTTAATAATCTCGTTTTTTTGGTTTTTAATAGGCGTTATTGTTGCCCTGTTATTTACCCTTGTTCCATCTTTTTTCCGATTTATAATCTCCCCGCTCCAGACATCTCCTTGCGCTAAAGTTTTCTCAAGCGCCTCATAATACTCCTGACTGTGAAAGCCCGAACGGATCAATTCCTGTGGTCTTTTTCCGATGCAATCATCCAATGTATACCCGAATATTGAGGTAAACGCAGGGTTCACATATTCTATCCGCCGCTCTTTATCAGCAATAAACACAGCAAAACCCGCTGTTTCAATCGCCTTTGATAATAGTTGAATTTGCGACTCAGCCTCCTTTTGTTGAGTCCTGTTATGAAACACGAGAACAGCGCCGTCAATCCTTTCTTTGTCTGCTTTGATTGGCGAAATCTCTAAGTCCGCATAATATCTTTTGCCATTCTTTTTTATTATCAAGATTAACTCTTTAAATCTTATGTTTTTCCCCTCTTTAAAAATTAAATTCAATCCTTCATTAAGATCGAATGGATTATCCTCAGGATTAATATTAATTAGATTTTCAAGTTTCTCGCCTTTAGCCCGATCCAATGATGTTTCAACTAAATTAACCGCCGATGGGTTCATATTGACTATTCTGCCTTGAGTATCGGCAACTATTACGGCATCATAAATTGAGTAAAAAACCCTTTGTTGTTCATCGTTTAATCTATTTAAGTTTTCTATGAGCGATAACGTCTGGCGGTGTTCCAGGAGAATCTTCCCTGCAAGCATTGTTGCTAAGGGATAGAAAATCAAAAATGGGATTGCCATCTTCAAAACTATTTCAAAAGAACTTCTACCGGGTATGGTTATCATCATTAACAAAACACCTAAATGTGTAAAAAAACCAAACTTGAACAACTCATCAGATGTTAGAGAGTTAATGCGCTCTTTTTTTATTCTCCAGTAGTAAATCCCGGCAAACGATGAAACCAGAATAGATAAAATCCCCGTTATCATACCTATCCCGCCTATAAATGCCCTGCACAATATTGCTATAGCCATTGCCGGCAATAACGCGTAAGGACCAAAGAATAATCCACACAAACTCAATACAATGCTCCGTCCATCAAAGAACAGACCCGATTCATACATCATAGGACGCAACATCGCAATCACCGCAACTGCGCCAAAAAGGATTCCCTGAAGAAAGGCGCCAAAAGATTTTTCCACAGGTCTTCGCCTTTCTAAAAAGGTGGAGATTATCACTAAGGCTACAAGCAGGGATAGATTTAATATCAAATCAATGTACATAAAATGGATATTGATATTGAAGGAGTTATGAATGAAATTGCAATTAGACAGACCGATTTTTTGATCGCATCTCCTATCGCCGCTATTATAAAAACAACGGTGAAATAATTATCTATTACTTCTTCCATTATAAATTTATAAATATTTGAGTGTCTAAAATATAGAAATAACATTTTAGATTTTCTGTCAAGAATTCATTTATCAAAAAAAATGGTGAGTTGAATAATTATCATTGAAAATCATTTTTCCACGTGTAACATTTTTTTGCTATGAACACCGTAAAAAATCTGCAAGGGATTATTTTCATATTCGTGATCGTAATCTTTTCATCTTATCTGGCAACTGCCCAAAGAGTTGTTAGAGCGAGAACCGATATACCGTTTCCAGATATACCTGGATATATTACTTTAAAATGCGATCTTCACTCGCACACAGTTTTTTCCGACGGCCTTGTCTGGCCTACAATCCGCGTTGAAGAGGCGTGGCGGGAAGGACTGGACGCAATAGCGATTTCCGACCACATAGAATATCTGCCGCACACAAACGATTTAATCATAAAACACGGGCGGTCTTATCAACTGACGACAAATCTGGCTGCGTCGCTTGATATGCTGGTAATTCCAGCGGCAGAAATCACAAGAGGCGAACCGCCCGGACACTGGAACGCTCTGTTTGTTACCAATATAAACGCCCTTGTGCAAACAAACTACTTTGACGCCGTCAGCAATGCATTTCTACAGGGGGCGTTTATCTTCTGGAATCATCCGGGCTGGAAACAACCCGACTGGAAATCGGTCTGGTATAAAGAACAGGAAGTCGTTTACAAACGCGGTCATTTAGCTGGAATTGAAATTGTCAACGGCGACACTTACGACCCGATTGCGCATCGCTGGTCTATTGAAAAAAACCTTACGATCATCGGAAACACAGACATCCACAATCCCATAGCGATGGATTATGAAACCACTGGCGGAAATCATCGCCCGATGACGCTTGTATTTGCCACAGCGAGAACACTGGACGCTATCCGCAACGCCCTTTTTGCGCGCCGCACAGCAGTATGGTATGAGAACCTACTTTTTGGCGATGAACAATATCTTGCACCGCTCTTTCACCGTTCGCTTCTAATATCAACTCCGCGACCTAATATCAAGACCAAAGGAAGCACACTTTTACATATAAAAAACCTCTCTCCGGTGACCTATGAACTTAAATTGCGCAAGAATTTGAAAGAACTATCACTGCCTAAAAAATTGACGCTTCCTGCGGGAAAAACCGCCCTGCTTGAAGTTCGCAACGGTACGAACAGTTACACCGGCGCGGTTGAAATAAGCCTTCCATACACAGTAACAAACCTAATAACAAAACCGGGCGAACCTCTTTCTGTTGATTTAAAATGCACGTTAAATTTCGTTAAGTGAATAATAAGGATTATTCCAGTTGTTCCAGAAGAAATCAACCTCTCATCAAACCACAAACACACCCTTTTAGAGAGTTATATTAAAAACAAATCCAGCAGGGAATTGTTCTGGAGGCTGTGATTAACAGCGCCACACAGCGCCCGGAACAATCCCCTGCCAGACCGATATTGAACGATGATTATTTATTTTCATACTGGTTGCAACGCCATCAGGCGTGTTTTTTCTTTAATTTTTCTTTGTTTTGAAAAAAACCGACGCGACTCCGAGACCTTTTCCTCAAATAAGAGAGGGAAAAAGAGCGTTGGAAACGGCGTAGTATAAGCGAGCGCGAGCGCATCGTTTGCCGCTCTTCTCAAGAGCGAGTAGAACTCCGGTTCGGCTCTCTCAAGAGCCTCCTTTAAGAGTCTGTTTTTAAGCCGTTCCAGCTCCGTATCCACCATTCCCCTGAACGACACCGACACGGCTGGCGTGAGGAAAAAGCTCACGTCAGGTCCAAATCTGGTCGGTATCGTCAATTTCTCTTCCGTATTGTTATTTCTATTGTTCATATATTTTCCTGTTATTTTTCCGGATAAACTAAAACCCACGATTGCTCTGGCAATCGTGGGTTTTTTGAAATCCGGTGTTCTATTAC
>JBMFQZ010000009.1:0-19966 GCA_049968335.1 Verrucomicrobiia bacterium | reverse complement strand
CCCTTTAGATGTTCAGAACTGTATTCCCACGTTGCCAGAAACACAATGCGAACACCGGCGGACAGCCCAGCGTGTCAGCGCCTGGCTGGCGTTCGCAATCTGTTTTATTGACAACGTAGTAGTCATATCAGTTCTAAACTTGATTAAATAATAACATCGTTTTTAGAGTTGTCAAATGGAAATTTTAAAATTTTTACTTGGTTTTTTAATGCCGATATAATATTAGGATTTGGAACGTATTATGCTTATAAATAGGTGTGCTTACTGTGAATAAACAGACGGCTAAGTTGAGGCTTGCGGTATGTGAGAGGTGCAACGCCAAGTTATTCATTCCGAGTAGCTTAGCGCCATTTGAATCCACCCCTTGCACTAAATGCGGACATCCGGTTATTATACCTATCCGTATTGGCAATTTTGAACTTCGTTCGGTTATCGCCTCCGGTGGAATGGGCACTGTTTATCGCGCTTTTGATGTAATGCTTGAGCGCGAGGTGGCTATTAAATTAATGAAAAAGGAACTCCTCAACGACGAACAAGCCGTTGCAAGTTTTTACAGAGAAGCCCGCGTTTGCGCCTCTCTTAATCATACAAATATCATTCATATTTACGCCTTTGACAAATATGAAGACCAGCCTTTCATCGTAATGGAACTCGCCGACCGGGGCAGTCTTGACCAGAGGATTGAACAGGAGCATTCTCTGCCTGAGCTTAATGTACTTGATATCGGTATAAAAGTGGCTTCTGCCCTTGACGCCGCGCTCAAACACGGTCTGCTCCACAGAGATATTAAGCCGGGAAATATTTTATTCAATGCCGATGGCGAACCAAAATTAGTTGACTTCGGTCTGGCTGGAAAGGCTACAGACAATATTCACGAAGCCTCTGCGGTATGGGGAACTCCATATTACGTTGCGCCAGAAAAAATAAAACGGGAAGGCGAAACGTTCCTTTCCGATATGTATAGCCTTGCCGGCACCCTGTATCATGCCCTCACAGGTCATGTCCCGTTTGAAGCGACAACCGTTGAAGAGGTCATTATGGCGCACGTTAATACGCCATTGACGCCGCCCAATGTTTTAAACAACAGCATAACTCATTACACTTCCGAAGCAATCTGCATCGCAATGGCAAAAGACCCAGCGCACCGTTACCAAAGTTATGACGAATTTATAATGGCATTAACCGCGGCAAGAAGTCATCTCCTTGTATCAAGATATAACAGCCATCACACAGAATAAATTGTTTGATTTCCAACTTCAATATTGCCATCATTAGACTAAAATCAGAGTCAAATACTGGAAAGTTTATTATTATGAACACTTACAATAATCAAACCCCATCTACAAGGCGGCAGTTTCTTAAAACTACTTCCGCATTTGCAATAACAACGGCAATCACGGCACCCTATATTTTAAAGGGGGCAAGCGAAGGCGAGATATTAAAAGTGGGTCTAATCGGTTGCGGCGGACGCGGCACCGGCGCGGCAAAGCAGGCGTTAAAAGCTGACAAAGCAGTTCAGTTAACCGCGCTTGGCGACGTATTTGAAGACCAGGTAAAACGGAGCCTTCAAACATTAAAACAAGACCAAGAAGTGGGGGAAAAAGTTCGGGCAACACCCGAGACCTGTTTTGTAGGATTGGACGCATATCAAAAGGTAATTGAGAGCGGCGTTGATGTTGTAATCCTTGCAACGCCCCCCGGGTTCAGACCCCAACATCTGCGCGCCGCGATAAATGCCGGCAAACACGTGTTCTGTGAAAAGCCGATGGCAACGGACGTCCCCGGTGTTCGTTCTGTGATGGAGTCGGCTGAACTGGCGCGTCAAAAGAACCTCGCTTTGGTAGCCGGATTCTGCTGGCGATATAATTTGAGCCGCAGAGAATTTTATAATCGCATACACGACGGCGCAATAGGTGAAATAAGAGCAGTTTATGCGACCTATTTGACAGGTCCAGTTAAACCGATGCCGCCTGCAAACACGCGTCCAGCAGGTATGGGCGACATAGAGTGGCAGTTGCGAAATTGGTATAATTTCGTCTGGCTTTCCGGCGACGGTCTTGTTGAGCAAGCCTGCCACAGCATAGATAAAATTGCCTGGGCAATGAAAGATACGCCGCCAGTTAAGGCGGTGGCAAACGGCGGCAGAACAATACCAAACAACGAAGGAAATATATTTGACCATATAGATGTCTTTTACGAATACGAATCCGGGACGAGGGCATTTATGGCTCAACGGCAGATCAGCAACTGTTACAGCGATAACTCAGATTATTTAATGGGAGCCGATGGCTATGGAACAATTAAAGGATGGAGCGCCCCAGTAATTAAAGGAAAAATTCAATGGCGCTACGAAGGCAAAGCCCCGGATATGTATCAGCAAGAACACGACGAGTTGTTTGCTTCTATACGGTCTGGCAAACCGATAAATGATGGCAAGTGGATGGCGCAAAGCACCCTGATGGCGATAATGGGCAGGACTGCGGCATATACTGGACAGGAAATAACCTGGGAACAAATCTTAAAATCAAATGAAAAACTTGTCCCGGACAATATCACCTGGGATATGAAGTTGCCGATCCAACCAATGGCAGTCCCCGGACGGACAAAATTTGCCTAAAAATTCCCTTCTAAATATAACGACATCAGAGCATAAAAAAACCTGCGGATTTTAACAGTCCGCAGGTTTTTAAATTTCCTGTTTAGAGGAAACTAATCCTATTCGCCATCATCGCCAATTGCCTCAACAGGACAGGATTTTTTGGCTTCCTGACACTGCTGGTCTTCCTCTGGCGTTGCAGGTTGCTTTGAAACGTAGCTATAACCGCCCTCTTCATTTCGTTTAAAATTATTGGGAGCGGTCTCCCTGCAAAGGTCACAGTCAATGCACTGATTGTCCACGTAATATTTTCCCGGCGCATTATCGGGATATTTATTTGCTTTGTCTGCCATAAGCCTGTATTTCAGTTATAGTTTTATTTTTTTTAATACCAATAATTACAAAATCCTTGCACAACTTAAAAATTTATCAAGATAAATTGCAAATTTTTTACGCCCCTTTGAATACATATCATTTAAGGAAAAAGTGTATTTTTGGTGAAATTGAATTTAACAAAATTATTTAGCAATGCGCTGAATAAACCCCATAAATTTCAGACATTTTGGACTGCGGCGTCCTGCTTGTGGGAGTTTGCGACACCGCTTTGTGAGTTTAGATAAAAAACTGCAAGAATATTGCCAGACCAACGAATGTGATTTAACCACAAATTTGGTATTTTTACTTGAATCCTGATCATTGATCTTAGTATTTGGTTTTAAAATCGATTAAAATACAATGTTATTTAAAAGTTTGAATCCAATAGCCTAATAGCACCCGATCTCAACCCCTAAGGGATCTTTTCCAAACAGAGAGTTGTTGGTTGCAAAATAATTTTGATAAAATCAATTTCGCCCTAAAATGAAATTTTCCCTAAAATTCTAATGATTCAATAATTTTTCTATCCAACGTATTTATTAATTGAATATGATTTAATAAAATGATATGAAGGAATTTTATGAAAACTGAGATGAATAGAAGAAATTTTCTAAAGACCGCAACTATTGCGGCTGGAACAGTTGTAATGCCGCAGATAGTAAAATCTGCTGAAGAAGGTCAATCAAATATAACCCTTGCTTTTGTTGGTTGCGCGCATATTCATACCCCCGGGTTTATTAACCTCCTTAAGTCGCGGAAAGATGTTAAGGTAAAATATGTCTGGGACCACGACGCAAAACGAGCCGAGCGCAGGGCTAAAGATTTAGGCTGCGCGACTGTTGATGACGCGGCAAAGATATGGAGCGACCCTGAAGTAGTCGGGGTCGTCATCTGCTCGGAAACCCAACTTCATTCAAAACTCGTTGCTGACGGCGCAAAGGCTAAAAAGCATATGTTTGTTGAAAAACCGCTCGGGGTAAACGGCGCGGAGAGCAGAGAGATGGCTGCCGCAATTCAAAAAGCCGGCGTTTTATTTACCACCGGTTATTTTATGCGGACTGACCCGAAGCATATTTTCCTCAAAGACCAAATTGCAAAAGGGGCGTTTGGAAAGATTACACGGATTCGCGGTTCAAACTGCCACAGCGGTTCGCTCGGCGGTTGGTTTGACACTGAATGGCGGTGGATGGCAGACCCGAGAATCGCAGGCGTCGGAGCCTTTGGCGATCTCGGCACACACTCATTAGATATTATGATGTGGCTGCTTGGCGACGTGGAATCAGTCATTGCGGATATCCGTGTTGTTACCGGACGGTATGCCGATTGCGATGAAACCGGCGAGGCAATGATGAAGTTTAAAAACGGCGTGATAGGCACGCTAGCCGCCGGATGGGTTGACGTTGATAATCCGGTAACGCTTTTAATTAGCGGGACAGAAGGCCATGCCGTAATTGTTAATAATGAACTCTATTTCAAATCAAGCAAAGTTCAGGGAGCCGATGGAAGAAAACCGTGGCGCGAACTTCCTCAGGCGCCGCCGCTTCCGCTTCATCAGTTCGTAAATGCAATCGCCGGACAAAGGGATATGCCTCTGGTAAAACCAGATGAAGCCGCCGCGCGCGTCTATGTTATGGATGCCGCTTATAAATCGGTAAAAACCGGCTCGTGGGAAAAAGTTGTTTAAAACTAAACTCCTTAAAGATGTTTCAGGTAAATCGCCTCGCGTTGCGAGGCGATTATTTTTATATTGCGCTTTTTGGTTTTCAGATTAACCAGCGCTAATATTGGCGTTGACAACTCTATCTACTTATTTACGCATTCACTCAATCTCACTTCAGCAAAAGCGCGATAAAACCGTATAGAAACAGAGCGATAATAATCGTATAAAGAATTAATCTGTTTCTTTTTATTCTTCTTTCGCGCCGCAGCGCCGGCGGTCCTTGAAGACTGCTCGCAATCAATTTTTTTGTTAAAATCTTTTTTTCATCTAGGTCTTGAGGCTGTTTGTTCAATTTGCCAAGCAGATCAAATTTCTTAACGCCAAATTCGTTGAAATGCTCCGGCGTAAGATGAACTTCCTCCTTTGGTTTAATTTTTGGCTTTTCATCAATAATAGTTAAACGCTCGTCCATTGCTTTAGTTTGTCGCAATAAGGCAGGAGGTTTCGGCTTAAACCCTTTCAATTCTTTAATACGAGCGTCAATGTCGGCTATTTCGGAGTTTATCTGTTTTAGCCTTTCGCTGAGTGGATCGTTGCTTTTCTTTCTAAATATCGCCATCGCTGCTCTACCGCTTGACCAGGATAACAATTATCAAAATTAAAATAATTAAAACAAGAGGCAGGCTTACCGCAAAACCGATCTTAATCAATTCATAAAAATCGGGAATTTTAAACTCCGGTTTTCGTATAGATAAATCCGCCCCTTTATCTTCCTTACCGTCAAGAAAAGGAAATTTTAACCTCGCCGAGTTCCACTCCTGACGCGCGTTTTCAACAACCGTCAACGCCCGGGTAAGTTCAATCTCAAAATTTTCCTTCGTCCATGATTCTTCATCTATTGATTGAACTTTCATCAAAGCATCGCGCAAGCCAGCGATTGCCTTTGCCATCTGCTCGGCTTCCTGACGTCTTGAAAATTCTGTTTCTTGAAGCAATCCAACCGCGCGGGTTAAACCGTGAATGAGTTCTTTTTTGCTTGTATCCCACTCAAGCCGTCTCCGTCTTGTCTCCTCAAGAGCCGCCTTTTTTCGTTCAAGGTCTTCCTGCAATCTTCTTAATTTTTCAATCTCCTGCTGAACTTCCGTCGCGCGCGAATCCAGTTCAGCCTGAGACGGCGGCGGATTTGTGGCGCCTGTTGACGGCGCGCTGGGCGCGCCGCTTCCGCCACTCTTGCCGGGAGTCTTTGATTCAAAATATTCTTTGTCTATAAAATCAGAAGAATCGTATTCATCTGCCATAGATTGAACTCTATCCTTTATTTCTCATTCTGTAAAGAATCTAACGCGCCTTTAAACGGCAAATCATAATCGTTTTTAAAAGTTTTACTCATCTATAAAAATTATATAATCAATTCAATCTATGAGGCTATATTGGCGTGAAACAACGGCGCTTGCGTTGATGTTTGTTTTCACAATCAACGCGGCAGAACAAGATTACTTTGACATCCAAAAATTCATTGATTCAGAAATCCAATCAGGTAAAAAACGAATTATAATACCGCCCGGACGCTACCGGGTTAAACCAAAATCCAGACAACATCTTGTCCTAAATAACCTCAGAGATATAGAAATCATCGCAAATGGCGTGGAGATGATATGCTCAGAAACGACACGAGCAATAACAATTTCCCGCTGCACAAATCTGACAGTCCGTGGACTTGTTATTGACTATGACCCGATCCCATTTACTCAGGGAAAAATCATCGGCTTCTCTCAGGATAAAAAGGTTCATCAGATTGAACTATTTGATGGCTATCCTCCAGCCGAAACAGCAAGAAATTTTAAATACGAAATTTTTAGACCCGACACGCTCACTCTACGTTGCGATGATAGGTATCCTGAAAAAGTTGAAGTTCTGGATTCGCGTCATATTGCGGTTCATTTTCCCGTCGCGATGGAAAATGTTGAACAAGTTGGAGACCTCGTTGTAATTGGATCAGAATACGCGCCGGGCGGCAGCGTTCCACACGCCGTTGAACTTAACGAATGCTCAAATACCCGCCTTGAAGAGATTGTCCTGTTCGCTTCAAACTGCTTTGGCTTTTTGGAAAATAACTGCGATAAAAATGTCTATTACCGCTGTAAAATAGACCGTCGTCCGGTTTCGTCCGACATTGTAAAACGGGCTGCCCCGCGGCTTCGTTCGCTCAATGCCGACGCCTTTCATAGCAAACACGCCGTAAGAGGTCCGTCCTACATTGAATGCTCTGCGCGGTATATGGGTGACGACGCCATAAATATTTGCGGCGATTATCATTTAATTACAGACTCTTCTAAAAACAAATTGAGAGCGCTTGCCAAACACAATATGAACATTAAACCTGGCGATTCAGTTGAGCTGGTTTCATACGATGGAACACGATTGCCCGACGCAACGGCTCTATCCATTGAACCCGATGGCTTGATAAAAGAGGACGAACTAAATTTCTTAAAAAAACAGAGTATGGACGCAAATTTAAAGAATGCCAGAGGGGCTTTGAATAAAGCCTATATTATAACGGTTGATCGCGAACTTAATCTTCCGCGCGGCAGTGTGATTTGCTCGGCAAACCGCGTTGGCAACGGGTTTATTGTAAAAAATTGCGAATTTGGCTACAACCGTTCTCGCGGCATCTTAATAAAGGCAAGCAACGGCGAGGTTGTTGGAAACAAATTAGAAGGCTGCCGTATGGCTGCTATTCTTGTGGCGCCAGAATACTGGTGGCTTGAAGCCGGTTCAAGCTGCAATCTAAAAATCGCCAACAATAGAATTAAATCCTGCGGCGGCATCCCGATTTATATTGAATCAATTGCCGGGAATGGAAACATTGCGCCTGCTGGGGCTCATAAGGATATTGAGATTGTCGGCAACGTAATAGATGAGTGTTATCCGCCGGGAATACTCGTATGTTCAACAACCGGTTTGCATCTGGAGAACAATCATCTCAACCTCAACGACACCCGAACAAACCTGCCCGGCGTAATGCGCAAAGCTGGATTGAAAGACCTCAAACCGGTAGTGTTAATTAATTGCGAATAATAAATTTAGTTTGCCCTTAGCGGGTATTTTGGTTTTTTTGGCTCTGTTGGCGGATTTTTCTTGAGTTGTTTAAGTATTTCATCAATTGCCACCTCTAATTGCGGGTCTTTTCCTTTTGCCATCTGGGTCGGGTCATCAATGACCTCAATATCCGGATCAACGCCGTGTCCTTCAATTATCCACTCCCCTTTAAGGGAATAAATTCCAAAAGTTGGCACAGTAACACTGCCGCCGTCAATCAATCCCGGCGCTCCGGTCATTCCAATAAGTCCTCCCCAGGTTCTTGTGCCGATTAACGGACCAAGCGATGATTGTTTGAAATAGTATGGAAAACAATCGCCGCCGCTTCCGCTCCAACCGTTGATGAGCATAGCCTTTGGTCCGGTGTGTCCGATAGGCGGCCAGGACCAATCTTTGCCCGCCCTTACGCCCCAGTAGTTGCGACGCGGACGGTTTAACAACTCTATGAAACGGTCTGGTATCTGCCCGCCGCTATTAAACCGCTCATCAATAATCAAGCCCTGTTTATTAAACTGGGCGCGGAACTGGCGGACGAGTTCGTTCTGTCCGTTTACGCTCGTGTCCGGAACATAGATGTAACCAACCTTGCCGTCGGTTGCCTCTTCAACACGTTTCCGTTTCTGTTCAATCCATGCAAGGTTTCTCAAACGCGCCTCGCTTGCAAGAGTTTTAACAATAACCTGACGCGCCCCTTCCTTTTGAGGCTTGTCATTTACCGTCAATATTACTGTTTTATCCGCCAGCCCTTGAAAAGCGGCATACGGCTCAACTGTGGTGTCAAGCGGAATGCCATTGACCTCTAACAGATAATCGCCCTCTTTTACATTCACCCCGGGCTCGCTCAACGGAGAACGGACTTCAGCATCCCACGGCGCGCCGTTGATTATCTTCTTTATCCTGTAAAAACCGTTTTCAAGCGCAAAATCAACTCCAAGATATCCAACAGGCCGCGTCGGAGCAGATTCAACCGCGCCGCCACTGCGATAGGTGTGCGATGAATTTAACTCGCCAATAAGTTCGCCAATAATGTAGTTCACATCCCATCGCGTGACGGCTGAACGGATTAGTTCGCCATACCGATCCTTCATTTTCTGCCAGTCAACGCCGTGCAAATTCGGATCGTAGAAAAAGTCGCGCTCAATCCGCCAGACATCATTTAATATCTGCATCCATTCAGCCCGCGGGTCAATGGTGGCTTCAAGAGAAGAAAGGTTAAGTCTTTTATCCATCCGCTGACCCTCGCGGACATCAATTATGGAATAATCGCCCCCTTTTCTCACAAGCAATTTATCTCCCTTTGCCGATAGGATAGCATCGTCGCAATCATCAAGAATCACCTTTTCCTCTCGCTTATCAACGTCATAATACATTAACGGACTTCTGTTGTCTGTTGACCCGCTGTTCGGAAGTCTGCGGAAAATTAATTTATTCGTAACAGACCATAATGTGTCAAATCTACCAGCCCTTAGCGGCAAAATAATCGCCCGCTGTTCAAAGCCGTCTATGTCAATCTCCAGTTCTTTCGCCTTAACTTCCTTTGGCTTTTGTTCAGCTGGTTTTTGTTGTTCAGTCTCCGGTTTTTTCTGCTCTTTTGACGCCTCTTCCTTCTTTGCTTCCTGCTGCTTTTCCTTTGAAAAAGATTCTTCATCGTTTTTCTGCGCAAATGGCGATGCAACATCTTTCCTCAACGGAACAACCATTAGAACTTTTGAATTGGGATAAATCCAGGTGTTGTCAAGATCGCTATAAAGCGGAGAAAATGTACGCCCGGATTTAAAGTATAAATATTTGCCCGACGGGTCAAAAACCGGCGACTCATCATCGTAAAAACCGCTTGTAACCTGATGTCGCTTCGCCTCTTTTGTATCGTAAAGAACAATTACATTGTTGCGGTTTTCGCTATCGCCGGCATACGCAAGCCAGCGGCTGTCTGAAGACCAGCTCGGTCTGAAACCGGAAAGATCGCTGTGATAACGCCACAAAAATTTATCAATCACAGTCGTTTTCTTTGAATCAATATCGTGCAGAACCAGTTGCATAATCTGGTCAACAAAAACAATTTTTTTACTGTCGGGCGACCAGTAAGGCGTGTAACGGAAACCGGGACCAAGTTTGGTCAGAATAGTTTCTTCTCCTTCGCCATCTGACTGGCGGATCGCAAGTTCATACTCGCCCGTTCGGTCGGTAAAATAGGCAATATACTTGCCGTCAGGAGACCACGTGGGGTGACGTTCGGCAATCCCGGGTGTGCGGGTCAGATTCCTCACAATTCCATTTTCCGCAGGCACGGTAAAAATTTCTCCGCGAGCCGAAAACACCGCTCTTTTTCCTGATGGTGATATCCACGGATGTCCGGCAAATCCGCTCACGCTCTCAATTCTCGGTTTCAACGTTGATTCATCGGTCACAACCTGAATTTTTACCTCTTCATATTTTTCAGTCTTAAGATTTAACAGATAAAGCCGTCCGCCGTTTTCAAAAACAATATCTTCCGGTCCAATGCTCGGAAAATGAACGTCTAAATCTTTAAAAAACGTCACCTGCCGCATTTTCCCGTTTTTCATTGAATAAGCCCAGATATTGAACCGTTTGTTTTCATCTCTATCGGAAAGGAAATAAAGAGTGTCGCCATACCACATAGGCTGGCTATCAGCAGCGGGGTTTTTTGTGATGTTTTTTGACTCGTAGGACTCAAGGTTAAACAGCCAGATATCGGGATTCATTCCGCCGCGATAACGTTTCCAGGTTCTAAAATCCACGCTAATCGGTATATACGCAAGCCACTTGCCATCGGGTGAAATTGCGCCAAACTCGCCATAAGGGACAGGAATTGTCTCTGCCGGTCCGCCCTCAATAGAGATTTTAAATAATTTATTAAAGCGGTCTTTTTCACTTTCACGACTGCTTGCAAAAAGGATATGTTTGCCATCTGGATACCATCCAAGAACACGGTCAGGGGCGCCGTGATATGTTATCCTTCGCGGCAAGCCACCGTTAGAATTCACAATATAAATATCCAGATTGCCATCATAATTTGCGCTGTAAGCGATCAGATTGCCATCTGGCGAAAATCTCGGAAATGTTTCCTCTCCGCGCGGAGAACTCAACCTCACCGCAACGCCCCCTTGCTTCGGAACAATCCAGATATCGCCAGCGTAAACAAACGCTATCTGGCGCGCCGACACCGCAGGATATTGCATCATCCGGGCGTCAAGACCAACAATCTTTTCATCACCCTGACCGTTCAAACTGAAAAGCCAGAACAAACCTGTTATACATGCCAAAACCTGAAGAGTTCTTGAAATATTTTTCATTTTCCCTCAAACGTGTAAATTTTTGCGCTATGTCTGAGCAATTTAAATTAATGATGAGTTTAAATAAAGAAAAATTTTATTTAATAGCGATTAATAAAAAACGGCGACGCTAATAGCATCGCCGTTTTTATTTAACAAATTAAGTTTCTTATTAAGCAACCTCAATTTGAGGCGGATTCTTCAAGATGTTGTGCAAACTCGGCATTGGCGGTTTCAACGTGCGGAAGTCGCCAAATGTCATCTTGGAAGCATCCACATAAAGTTGGTCTGGACCATACTTGAACTCAGAATTCAGGATAGCATCCCATGTGACTTCAGCACCGCTATATGCCGCCTCGCGCCCCATAATCGCAGTGAGCGTGCTGTCAGTGACATTCTTTGCTTCATTGAGTTCCTTATCCTGGACAATGGCGCGGATAAGGGCAACGTGCTCCTGCGTGTATGGATCGTTTGTATCGAGTTTGAGAGTCGGACGAATGGTCTCGCCGCTGTTCAAAGTGATTCTTCCACCCGGATTTGCGTTGCCTTTCGTGCCATGCACCGCTTCGCTAACAGACGACCACGAACGTTTAATCTGTCCGCAGTAACTATACATACGAACGCCATTCTTATATTCATACTCAACGGCAAAGTTATCCCAGATTTCGCCGCTCTTATTGCCTAATTGCTGACGGGCGCCCATACCCCAACAACGAACCGGATGGTCATTGCCCATTACCCAGTTGCAAACGTCAAGGTTATGAACATGCTGTTCAACAATATGATCGCCTGACAACCAGATGTAGTGGTACCAGTTGCGAATCTGTTTCTCAAGAGCAGTATTACCGTTGTCGCCGCGATGCCAGATCGGACCGCCATTGACCCAGTAAGCGCGCAGCGTGATAATGTCGCCAATCGCGCCATCCTGAATTCTCTTAATTATATCAATATAACCAGCCTGATGGCGGCGTTGTGTTCCTGCTGCTACTTTTAACCCCTTCTTCTTTGAATCTTCATACGCCTGATACATTATGCGGCAGCCGGGTCCATCAACCGCTACCGGTTTTTCCATGAAAACATGAACCCCTTTATCAATGCAGGCTTTAAAAATAGGTGGGCGGAAGCCTGGTGGTGTAGCAATGATAGCATAGTTAACACCAGGTTCATTCAACGCCTTCATATAACAATCAAATCCGCTGAAGCATTTATTTTCGGGAACCCCGTAAGCCTGCACACCGCGTCTTGCCTGTTCAGGGAAGATATCAGCAACAGCAACAATCTTTCCTTCAACGCCCACTATTTTAAGAGCGTCAAGGAAATTCCTGCCGGCGCCACCGCCGCGTCCGCCCATTCCAATGACAACTGCATTGATTGGACCTTTGCTTTGCGCGTTCAATATTGAAGGGAAGCTAATCGCCATTGCGCCTGCGGCAAGCGTTGCCCCTTTAAGAAAAGAACGTCTTGAAACTTCATTCGTTTTCATATTTTCATTTTTCATAGGCATCTCCACTATTTTTAAAATTAATTTCTGTTAATACAAGACTTTTTTTGTATTATTTTTATTCAATAAATATTTTGAATCTTATGACGAATAAAGTTTTAACTCTTGGGCATTCGCCAGACCCTGATGACGCCTTTATGTTTTACGGAATGGCATCAGGACTCGTGGATTGCCGCGGTTACACTTTTAACCATATCCTTCAGGATATCCAAACACTGAATGAATGGGCAAGAGAGGGGAAACTTGATATCTCGGCAATCAGTTTCCACGCCTACCCGTTCATTGCGGATAAATACGCTCTACTCCCTTGCGGCGCAAGTATGGGCGATGGCTACGGACCGATCATCGTTTCCAAAAAACCGCTTTCAAAAAACGATATTTTAAATTCAAAAATCGCTATCCCAGGCGAATTAACAAGCGCATTCCTCGCGCTCCAATTATATCTTGACCGTCCGGCAAAGGATATTAACTACATCGTCGTCCCGTTTGACCGCATCTTTGACGCAGTCTTAATCGGAAAGGCTGACGCCGGGCTCGTGATTCACGAAGGACAACTCACATTCGCCCGCGAAGGACTCATAGTCTCCATTGACCTCGGACTATGGTGGAAACAGGAAAACGACGGTCTGCCGCTCCCACTTGGCGGCAATGTGATTCACAAAAGAATCCCTCCCGATGAACGAAAAATTATCTCCGATATCATTAAAGAAAGCATCCTGTTCTCGCTTAAACATCGCGAAGAAGCGGTAAAATATGCACTTCAATTTGGACGCGGACTTGATCTCAAACTCGCAGATAAATTTATCGGTATGTATGTAAACGACTGGACTAAAGATTATGGCGAAAAAGGGCGCGAATCCATCAGAAGATTCCTCAATAGAGCCGCAGAAAAAGGTTTCATACCAGAATTTAAAGGACTTGAATTTGTGGAATAAAAAGACGTCAAATAGTCTAACTATGAAAATAATCCCGAGTACAATTAACAATGTTATAAGAACCCGTCCTTTAATCATTATCCTCGCGCTCATTGCTTCTGCCATTGGATACAACACCTTCGCCCAGCAAAACGCGGTTGATATTCTACCCCAAAAATCCCGTTTAGGCATAAATCTCGCCGGACCAGCAGATTGGAATACCGAACATCCGTTTGTGGATGTGTTTAAACTCTCCCGCAAGTGGATTAGCCAGAAAAAGGGTATGCCGTGGGGGAAAGGACCGGAACTTGAACGGGATGAAAACGGATGGATTAAACGGCTTGAGCCAGATTGCTGGGCAGAAACACCGATTTTAACCGGCGGTCACGCGCCCGTTGGCGAATACGTTTGTCTTTATGATGGCGAGGGCGAGATTGATTTTACAATGAACGCAAAGGTTGTATCGCGCGCCCCCGGACGAATTGTTGTCTATATAAATGCGGAGAAAAACGGCACATTCCTCGCAATCCGTAAAACAAATCCACAAAATTACATCCGAAACATCCGCGTCATAATGCCCGGGCACGAGGCTACTTATAAAAATGAGCCGTTTACCCCACAGTTTTTGAAACGTTGGCGCAATTTCAACACAATCCGGTTTATGGATTGGATGCACACCAACGGTTCAAAACAACGTTCTTGGAAAGATCGTCCAACGCCGGAATATTGCAATTACACCGAAAAAGGAGTCCCTGTGGAAGTTATGGTTGACCTCTGCAATCGTCTCGGGGTAAACGCCTGGTTCTGTATGCCGCATCTGGCTGATGACGATTATGTTCGCCAATTTGCCGCGCTGGTGAAAAAACTGCTTAAGCCCGAACTAAAAATCTACATTGAATACTCCAACGAGGTTTGGAATTCAATGTTTGAACAAAACCGCTATGCCCAGCAAATGGCAAAGGAACTTGGCATTCCGCCACTGGAAAGACCATGGGAAGGCGCAGGCAAATATTACGCAAAACGGTCGGTTGAGATTTTTAAAATCTGGGAAGAAGTTTTCGGTGGACGCGACCGGCTTGTCCGTGTAATTGCGTGGCAAGCGGCGAGCAGCCCATTCTGGACTGATGGCATCGTGCTTTCCTATAACGACACCGCTAAAAATTGCGACGCGCTAGCAATTGCCCCATATTTTTCAATGAATATTAGTCCACAAGGTAAAACCATAAACGCCGATATGGTCGCTCAGTGGACCGTTGAACAAGTTCTTGAATACGCAAGAACAAATTCAATCCCTGAATCCATACGCTGGATGACTACCCAGAAAAAAGTGGCTGATAAATACGGTTTAAGACTTATCTGCTACGAGGCAGGACAACATTTTGTCGGCGTTGGCGGCGCGGAAAACAATGAACAACTCACAAAGTTGCTCATTGCCGCAAACAAACATCCGAAAATGGCTGAACTTTATAAAATTTACCTTGATGCATGGAAAGATATTAGCGGCGACCTGATGTGCATATTCTCATCTGTCGGAACATATTCAAAATGGGGCAGTTGGGGACTCCTTGAAGCCGCAGACCAGTCCAGTTCCCCAAAATATGACGCCGTTATAAAGTGGCTAAAAGATAATCCGTTGAAATAATCTGGTTATTTTCACGCACATAAAATTAGGTCGGGTGATTTAGCATTTTTCATCTGGACATTGTTGTTGGTTGTCACATTATCAATGTGACAAAAACAATCCGATAATTTATGAAAATCCAGAGCGCGATTTTTGTTTTTATAACAGCATTCTATCTAAGCGAGGCAAGACCGCAAAGTTTGATCTCGGGCAGAATTTTAGGGGAAAGGTATCCGGGGTCAAAAGAATTGATCCCGTTTACGGCTGTTTATTGCATAGCATGCGCTGACGGCAGCGAGCGACAGCCGCGAATTTTCCGTAGTTGGGAGACTGATCCTTCTGGCTGGTTCAGGCTTTCGTGCGAGGCTGGCAACCACACGATTTTATTCGCGCATCCTGCCTCTTTTATGCGTCCAATCGTCTGGAAAAATGTTTATATGGGCGAATACGAGAAGATAACGGACTTTCGCGTCACGCCATCCTTTGATATGTTCTGCGCCTCTGAATCGGAGTGGGATTCTCCTGCCGCAAATGGATACTACCAAATTTTTACGGCGAAGAGCAAAAGTCTAACACAGGTGGGATTTAAGTTTGCTCACGATGGCGTGGATGGGCAAGGTCCCGGCAAACAGGATTTTGTGGTTTCAATACATCTTGTAACTAATGAACAGCCAGAAAAATGGGAACAGGTTGGTCCTGCTGCGGTGGTTCCGGATGTTGATGCTGGGGGTGTTAAAAACTACACATATTTCGCGGGCTGGAACAGCGGCGAGGTAAAATTAATTCCGGGGAAGCAATACGCGGTTTACATAAGACCCAAAAATCCAGAAGGAAAGTTCCAATCTTTTTGGAGGCAAACAACAAATCAAAATGAGCGCGTTTACAAAGTTACAGGCGGAAAAAGTGAATTAAAGGACAGGCAACTCTGGATTGCGATTGGGGGCGATAGCGACGGTTTGGTTATACCTTACAATAAAAAAGCCCATAAACAATTCGGTGAGTTTGCCGGGTTTTCTTCAAAATGGGCGCAAACATACAAGGCATCAGGCAAGGGTCTTGCCGGTGTCGTCCTTTACGCCGCTGTTGGCGGCACACAACCGCCTTTGAGCAGACAGCGATTAAAAATCACGGTGCACAAAAATTCTCCAGATGGCGAAATTGTTGGAATTCCAAAAATCGCGGTTGGCAATGGAAATTATACCGGCGACGCCTCGTGGGGCATATTTGCCACTGTTTTTGCGCCGGGCGAAGTTCCGATTGAACCCGATAAAACTTACGCCATCGTTTTCGAAACAATAGAGACTAAAAATACAGTTGGAAATTTTTTGAACATCAAGGGTGATAAAAGCGATGGCAGAGCCGGATTTAATCCATACAAAAAACAACCTTACGACGATTACCCGCACGGGGAGGCATTTTTGAACGGAAAAACAAAGATGGATTTTGACCTTGATATGCAGGTGATTGAGTATGAAAATGATAATACAAGAGACGTTGTCATCGTTAAAAATCTTGTGTTAAACGGGGACTTTCAATCGGCTGTTAATTTTCAGAAACCATCGGATATTTTAACTGAACCGGAGATTCCCCCGCTTGGGACATCGGCATTCATCAATTATAAAAAGGCTTATGGAAAAGAACCCGCGCAGTGGCACGTGATAAAAACAACTTCTACAACTACCGTTTCCACTTATTTAGAACTACCGGACGGGACGAATGTAGTAGCGAGAATCCACGGACAGCCCGGAACAGAAATTGACGGCGCTCTTGTGCAGAAAATTGATGGATTAAACAAACACGACACCTATGTTTTGCAATGTAAAACGCGTTCCTCGTGGGCGCTGGATTTGGAACATCAAACTATGGTTGGCTTTGACCCGACGGGACAGATAGCCGATGTTAATGCAAGAACGATTGTCTGGACGAATCTGCCGCCGCTCCATTCTAAATTTTTCACTGTTCAAACTCATCCCATAAGACCAGAATCCGGCAGCATTTCCATCTGGCTAAGGGGAAAATCCAGTTTTAAGGGCGATACGCATGCGCCGTTTTATGCTGATTTTGATGATGTCAGATTGTTTAAAATCAAAAGAGAGTTGGTCGGCGCTGATTGAATCTGTCTCAATGAAAAGGAATTTTTACATTCCAGAAAAGGAGAGTTCTATATGTTTTAATTTGTAAAACTTTTCTGGATAGTTTAGATTACGATATTCCTCCTTTGTCCTGCTAATCTTATTATATGTAAGGATAATGAACGAAAAATATGTAAAATGGCTATTGAATGAACTGCCAAACCTTGTCAGCAACGGAGTGATTTCGGCAGAATCGGCGGAAAAACTGCGTCAGCATTATAGCAGTATTGAATTTGAAAAGGATAGGACTAAAAAAAATGCGATAGTCCTTTTTAGCATAATTGGCAGTGCTCTCATCGGAGGCGGGATAATTCTTTTACTCGCCCATAATTGGCAGCAAATCTCGCGTCCGCTTCGCACAATTATTTCAATCATTCCACTGTTGTTGATACAAATTCTTGGAATCCGATTGATTTTAAAGAACAATATGACGACCGCATGGCGGGAAGGCATCGGAACATTTCAGACCCTCGCGCTTGGCGCGGCGCTTGCGCTTGTATCTCAAACTTATAACTTAGGGGGAACGGTAGAAGAATTTTTATTAACGTGGGCTTTGTTGAGTTTGCCGCTCGCATACATATTAAGGACATCATTCACGATCTTGCTTTACTTACTCAGTGTAATTGTATGGACAATAACTGTTTGGGACTCGCAATTTCAAAAATTTCTATTTTATCCTTTGCTCGCGCTGTCGCTGCCATTTCTGTATATTACAATCCGCGAAAAAAATAAATATCATCAACGACCGTTGCTGTTCCTTGCTGGCTTTACAATGGTTTTTTTCATAGGAACATTTTCAATATTACACAATGAAATCAAACAGTATCCGATAGAATATGGAATATATCTTCTTGTTTTTGCGACTATATTCTTGGTCGGAATGCGCTGGTATAATGAAAGCAAATCTATTACCGGCTCTCCGATTCAGACTATTGGAATTCTGGGAATATTAATAACCTCTATAATCTTAAATTTCGCCGACTTCTGGGAACACTTATATTCTCGTTATGGCGGATACCATCTCTCCTTTGTCGGCAAATCTGCTCCACATAGTTTAGAAATTGGTACCTGCATCATATTTTTGCTGGCGTATGTTATTTTATGGGGAGAATGCATACTTAAAAAACTTTGGACAGAAGTTATACTTGGAACTGCGCCACTTGTCTTCGTAATTGCCTATCTGTTAGTTACAGATAAAAATACGTTTCTGCCATCTGTTGTTTTTACACTTTACCTTGTGGTAATTGGGGTAACCATCCTCGTCCGAGCATTGCAGCAAAGAAAATTAGCCTTTGTAAATTTTGGAATGCTTATAATCTCCACAGCGATTATAATAAAATTCTTAGAAGCAAACATTAGTTTTGTTGCAAGAGGTCTGGCGTTCATCATCGCAGGCGTAATTTTTCTGGCTATTAACCTACTTTTAAAACGGTGGAAAGGAGATGGACAATGAAAAATAATAAAATTTTAATATATTTCCTTATTGCAGGAATATTACACCTTTCGGCTGTATTATATCAGATTGCGCGATACGAGATTATTTTAAAGACAGGCGAGCCATATAAAGTTCGCACTGCCCCCGTAGACCCGCATGATTTTTTCCGTGGAAAATATCTTGCACTCAGATATGACAACACCACTGCTCCGGTAAAAAATGGGGATAATATTCAATCTGGCTCGCGGGCATACGTTTCATTGTCAAAAGACAAAGATGGATTTGCCATTTTTACCGAACTATCCTCGAAACCGCCAAAAGACAGGGATTACCTGCGGGTTGATGCCGCTTCCGGAAACAGATTTAACCTCCCATACAATCGTTTTTATATGGAAGAATCAATTTCACAAGCGGTGGAAGAACTTTATTTTAAATATTCTCAGCGAGGTAACTGGTTAAACTCGAATAACTATGCCCTCCTACGTGTAAAAGGCGGCAGAGCCGTGATTGAAGACTTATATATAAACGGTATCCAGATGAGAAAACTGGTTGAAAGTGATGAAAAGTTAAATAAATAGAAGTAACATTCTTATCAAAAGCAAAAATATCGTTTTTGTGCGCGGGAGCTTAGACTCCATTTGTGAATTTTGCGAGTTCACATAGTGTAAAGTAAAATACACAACAATAACCAATTTACTTGCTTAGTGTTAGTATTATTCCCCTGATTTTTGAGTATCTAAAATCACAAGGCGGCATCTTGATTGCAATGTGGTTTTGCAACCACCGTCCAAAATGTTTACCTATTGCGATTTTTTCAAAATTATTCTCACAAATTTAATTCCACTCAAAAATGAGTCTTTCTTGGAGTACTAATTTCTTGGGTTTATGAATCCGTAAAATTTTTTTATGTCATAAATTGAAGTTAAGTCAATTAACGGCTTCTAATCTCTGTTTTTTCTGAATAGAGTTAAAAATAAAAAGCCGGACTTTTAATTAAGCCCGGCTTGTCAATTATAATTTTGGCGGCAACCTACTCTCGCGGAAGCTATACAACCACTACCATCGGCAAGACTGTGTTTGACGGCCGTGTTCGGAATGGGAACGGGTCGGACCACAGCTTTATGACCACCAAAAAATCTTTTTGCATTGATTGCAAATCTTACAAAGAGCTTTGCCGGTTTTGCCGGCTACCGGATGTTGAGGCTGCGGTTCGTTGACAACTGCACAAGGTGGATCAGGGTTTAACGATACATATTCGCAGGTAAAAAATCGCTTAAATTATAAAATTCAAGCAATCAAGCCTTCGACCTATTAGTACCGGTCCGCTAAACGCATTGCTG
>JBMFQZ010000008.1:0-138556 GCA_049968335.1 Verrucomicrobiia bacterium | reverse complement strand
ATCCAAGAGGAGCGAAGAACCCCGATGGCTCCGAACACTGGAAGAGACACAAGGTCTTTGATGTTCTTGATAATGAGTCGCCGAATTTTGTTGATATAACCGGCGATGGCGTTCCTGAGATTTTGTGCAATTCAAAGGGATATATTGGCTATGCGGAGATAAATAAAGCCGATCCAACCCAGCCCTGGTTGTGGCATGCAATTTCTCCAAAAGGAACCTGGCATAAATATACTCACGGAATCGGATACGGCGATCTGAATGGCGATGGAAGGACAGATATTCTTGAAGCAGAAGGTTGGTGGGAACAGCCCGCATCGCTTGCCGCAGACCCTATCTGGAAAAATCATCCCTATCCGTTCGCGCCTAAAACCGGGGCAGCCCAGATGTTCGCTTATGATTTTAACGGCGATGGTTTAAACGATGTGCTTACAACGCTTGCGCCGCATAATTATGGCATTGCCTGGTATGAGCAGACGCGAAAAGCCGATGGTTCAATTGACTTTATCAAACACCTTATCGTTGGAAACAAGCCCGAGGACAATAAATATGGCGTAAAATTTTCTCAGGCGCACGCTTTTGACCTTGTTGATATTGATGGCGATGGGATAAAGGATTTTGTCACGGGAAAACGGTTCTGGGCTCACGGACCAACAGGGGACGACGAGCCAAACGCGCCCGCTGTTCTTTACTGGTTTAAAACAGTCCGCAACCCGGATAAGTCTGTTGATTTTATACCCTATCTGATTGACAACGATTCTGGCGTTGGCACGCAGGTAGTTGCGGCGGATGTCAACGGGGATAAATTGCCGGATGTAATTGTTGGAAACAAAAAAGGAATCTTTGTTTTTATTCATCAGGTTAAAAAAGCAAGCAAAGAGGAATGGGAAAAATTCCAGCCAAAACCGATCAGTAAATAAATTTTAAATTAAGCAATTTAACCGTCGCAAAAAAGAGTAAAAATCTCTCTCCAATTCAACTAGAGATTTCATTACCCGTTTTGCGGATTAACAAGCGCAATTAAAAAGCGGTCCTCTGTTTGCTTTAAATAATTCTTTATCGCTACTGAACAATCTGGTAATAAAGTTTGTATGAAAGCGATGGTTCAGTTTAATAGGTTATTTGTTATATCTTTTGTAATAGCCATATTTGCTCTTGCTGGCTGCGCGGGAAAGAGTGGGAAAACCTGTTGTCAAAAACCAAATGAACCGTTGTCCGGAACAAAAAAGGAGACGGCGAAGACTGAATCGCCGACTCCGTCTGCGGCAGCAGTAAAACAGGCCGATTCTGACGCAGATTGGGAGCCGCTCTTTGATGGACGCAGCCTTTACGGCTGGCAGATAATTGACTACGCGGGTAAAGGAGAGGTTACTGTTAAGGATGGTCAGATAATTCTCGGTATGGGTTATATGACCGGTATAAAGTGGACAAACGACCCGCCAAAGATGAATTACGAGGTTGAATACGAGGCTATGCGGGTTGAAGGTTCAGACTTTTTTGCCAGCTTAACATTCCTTGTTAATACAAATCCCTGCACATTTATCCTTGGCGGATGGGGCGGCGGCACCGTCGGGATTTCAAGTCTAAATGATATGGACGCTTCAGAAAATGAAACCTCAAAGTTTATGAATTTTGAAAATGGCAAATGGTATAAGATAAGAATACGGGTGACGGAGAAAAAGATTGAAGCCTGGATAAATGGAGAAAAGTTAATTGATGTTGTCCATTCCGATAAAAAGGTTTCGTTGCGTCCCGGAGACATAGAATTAAGCGCGCCGTTCGGATTTTCTACTTGGTCAACGACCGGGGCGTTAAGAAATATACGGATAAGATATTTAAAGTGAATAAAGCAACAAACATAACGTCAAAAATTAGAAAAACAGAGATCAGATGAAAAATATAATAGCGTTAGCATTGTTTGGTTTATTGGTTTATACGGTTAATACTTGCGAAGCCGCTGACCAGAACGCTCAACAGCAAAAGCCAAAACCGCCTCCGCCTCCAACTTATTTAACGCCGGAAAGCGCGGGACAGGATTTTAAAGACCAGGGAGAATATGTGAATAATTGGGGCGGCGCGCAGGTGATTGCCCTTGGAAATGACAGGTTCAGACTTGTAATTTACAAAGGCGGACTACCTGGCGCAGGATGGGATAACTCGCCAAAGACCGAGATTGAAGGAAAACGGTCTGAGTCTGGCGCCATTTTGTTTACAAATAAACAAAACGGATGGACCTACACACTTGCAAATAACACTATTACAATCAAGTCAGACACGGCTCAGACTTATACAATGACAAAGACAAATCGTGTCAGCCCAACATTAGGACAAAAACCGCCACAGGGGGCTATTGTGCTGTTTGACGGTACCGATTGCGACCAGTGGCAGGGCGGGCATTTTGATGAACTTGGGAGAAAATTGCTCGCCGCAGGCTGCAAAAGCAAACGGAGCTTCACAAACTTTTTCCTTCACGTTGAATTTTTACTGCCGTTTAAACCGACCGCGCGCGGACAGGAGCGGGGCAATAGCGGAGTGTATCTGCAGGACAGATATGAAATTCAGGTGCTTGACAGTTTCGGTTTAAAAGGCGAGGACAACGAGTGCGGCGGAATTTATTCACAGGCAAAGCCGCTGGTAAATATGTGTTTCCCGCCGCTTACCTGGCAAACTTATGACGTTGATTTTACAGCCGCAAAATACGATGAATCAGGAAAGAAAATCAAAAACGCTGTCGTAACAGTGAAACACAATGGCGTTCTCATTATTGATAATCTTGAACTCAAAGGTCCTACCGGCGGCGGTAAAAAAGAAGACCCATCAGGAGGTCCAATCCAACTGCAAGGACACGGAAACCCGGTCTTTTACAAAAACATCTGGGTCATAGAAAAATAACTTTCAGGTTTCTTAAAATTACAAAGACGCGATAACTCTGTTAACAGATTGATTGGAATATAAATATTCAGAGCAATTTAATAAAAATTATTTTTTGTTACCTCAGAAGATAAATGTCATTTTTGATCAATTCATCTTTTAGCGCGCGACAAATAGCATTTCAGAATTTATATCCGATAGCGGATTTGATCTGGACATCGTTTTTGCTGACGCCTGGGGCGGGCATTGCGTCGTAGATGTCGGAAAATTCCGCGCTTATAAACAACTTGTTTGAAATCGGATAGGACAACCGTGTCTCCAGTTTAACGCGATAACCGCTGAGGTCATCCGGGCGGGCGCTGAACATCAGCCGTTCAATGAGTAAAAGTCGGGAGAACAGAACTGTTCCGAGGTTTTGACCGAAGTCCATAAAGATATGGCTTTCTTCCGGCGACTCACGGTAGAAGTAACTTTGATAGCTGCCGCCAAACGTAAAATCCAGCGCAAGTGTTGGCTTTGATATAAGGCGGTAACCAAGCCCCGGACCGATTTGGTAATAGAAATCAATCTCGCGGATTTTGTCATACCCGGCTTCAAACATATTGTAGTTAAACAGATTGTTTTTAATCGTGATTTCGTTTCGGTATACGCCGTCCATCCTGTTGGCGGAGACCTCTTTTTCCACCTTTCCATAAACAGCGTTGTAGCGCAGAGAGTTGACGATTGTGTCCGTTGCGTAAGAAAGGTTCAACTGTCCCCAGTAACTCTCTCTTTCTTTTATATTTAAACCAGCATCCATACCAAAAGAAATATCGCCTTCAATCTTTTTCTTTTGTTTAACCAGGGCGCTTACGCTATCCTTTGCCGATGGAAACTCTTTTTTAAGTTGCTTTACGAGTTGTTCCTTTTGAATCTCTTTTTCTGATTTTGGCTTCTGCTGTTCCTGATAATCAATGATATCGGTAATGTTGCTGAAAGGAACAATAACCGACGGGTTCCACTCGGTCTTTAAAATCAGATGTTCGGAATTTCTATACACAATTTTACCGCTCAAACGGTCGCCATTTTGCAGAATGATAGTGGAAACTTCATCTTGTCCGAAGCCAGCAACGCCGCTCAAAATAAAAAACAGTATCAACGCAAAAACGCGCGGCATCAATTTTTCCGCAATCCCCGATATGTCCATTTTCTCGCTCATTTTTAGCAATTCAAAAATATCATTCATTCTATTGCAGATTTGGAAATAAGCAAAGAAAGGAGGAAAATAATTTCTGCCTTTGGAAATTTTAATGATGAGATTATAATGCTATTATGATTGGAATAACATTAGGCGATGTTACCGGGATAGGTCCGGAGGTTGTTGTAAAAGCCCTTGCAGCGGAGTTGAACCGGGACGCGACACAATATCTTGTCATAGGCGAACCAGAGGTCTTTAACGAAACTTGCCGCAAATTAAACATTAATCTGGCATTTGACACAGTTCTTAATCCGAATTCACGGCTCGCAGTTGTTAATCCGTCAGCCATTCAGTTTTCTGATGTTCTTAAAAAAGGGGACGCAAAGGCTGCGCTTGCGGCGGTTGAGTGGTTAAGATACGGCGCCGCGTTGTGTTTGAACAAAAAACTCCAGGCACTTGTTACCGCGCCTGTCAGCAAAGAGGCGATCATCAGCGCTGGCTTGACTGAATTTGTTGGCCAGACTGAACTGCTTTCACAGATTTCTCAGGTCAGCAACACTGCGATGATGCTATTAGGCTGCGATGAACAGAATAGATGGGTGCGCGTTGTTCTTGCGACAACGCACGTCCCAATCCGCCGCCTTGCCGATAGCCTGACTGTTGAAAAAGTCTTTCTCGCAATCCAGATGGCTCATTTAGCCTGCAAGGCGCTTGGACTTGAACGGGGCAAAATTGGCGTTTGCGGACTAAATCCGCACGCAGGTGAAGGCGGCAAGATTGGCAATGAAGAGCAGACCGTAATTGAACCTGCAATTAAAATTGCAAGAACTCGCGGAATAAATGTTGAAGGACCGTTTGCCGCAGACGCGCTGTTTCATCACCACTTCACAGGTATATACGATGTAGTCGTCGCAATGTATCACGATCAAGGTCTGGCGCCGCTGAAAATGGTTGCATTTGAAACTGGCATTAACTGGACTGTTGGACTCCCATTTATCCGAACATCCCCAGACCACGGCACCGCCTACGATATTGTCGGAAAAAATATCGCAAATCCTTCAAGTATGGTCTCGGCGATTCGTTTAGCAAAAGCATTAGCAAAAAACAACTCATACATTAACGCAATGAATATTTTTAAATAAATTTAAATTAATATTGAGCCGTTAATAAAATTTGTGTATTTTGCTTCCGCTTTTTATGCGGTTAGTTGCAGAGAAATCAAAATTTAATTAATAAAATAAGAATAAATTATAAAAATTTATTTTATTATTTGATTTAGAATCGTTTATAGATAAAATTTTAAATAGACATTATGAAAACAAATCCTATTCACGTTGCGGTTACCGGCGCCGCTGGACAGATCGGTTATGCGTTGCTGTTCAGAATTGCCGCCGGAGATATGTTCGGTCAAGACCAGCCGGTTGTCCTGCATTTAATAGAGATTGAACCGGCATTGAAGGCTCTGGAAGGTGTAATTATGGAGCTTGATGATTGCGCCTTTCCATTGCTCAAAGGCATTCAGGCAACCAGTAGCCCTGAGGAGGGATTCAAAGGAGTAAACTGGGCGCTGCTTGTCGGCGGTTTTCCAAGAAAAGCCGGTATGGAACGAAAAGACTTGCTCACTGTTAACGGGAAAATATTTATTGAACAGGGACGCGCCCTGCAGAAAAGCGCCGCAAGCGATATCAGAATTCTTGTTATCGGGAATCCGTGCAACACCAATTGCTTTATTGCAAAACAGTGCGCGCCAGAAATTCCAGCGGATAGATTTTTTGCAATGACGCGACTGGATGAAAATCGCGCAAAATCGCAGCTTGCCAAAAAAGCCGGCGTGGATATTACGGAAGTTTCAAACGTCGCAATCTGGGGAAATCACTCATCAACGCAATTTCCAGATTTTGAAAACGCAAAAATATGCGGCAAGCCTGCTACTGCTGTGATAACAGACACGAACTGGTTGCAAAATGATTTTATAACAACAGTGCAACAACGCGGCGCGGCTGTGATAAAAGCGCGCGGCGCATCAAGCGCGGCAAGCGCGGCGAATGCCATTATTGACAGCGTAAAATCTGTGATCAATCCAACTCCTGAAGGAGACTGGCATAGCATTGCGCTCTGTTCGGATGGCAGTTACGGGGTTGAAGCCGGGCTCATTTCTTCTTTCCCTGTGCGGAGCGATGGCAAAAAAGTTCAGATCGTTCAGGGACTTAATTTAAGCGAATTTGCGCGGAAGAAAATTGAAATCTCAATCAATGAACTCAAAGAAGAGCGCGCTGTTGTTATGGAATTGTTGAAATAACAAGAAAACCTGGACTTTTAATGACGAGCCGACGTTAAGAAATTAATGTCGGCTTTTTATTTTTTTACGAAAATTGCGATTATTTGGAAAATTAATTTTACGAATTGTGAACAATCGGGATTTTTCAATTGTGAATAAGTTTGGGAATTGCGTAAAATTAGGCAAAATATGGTGTTAAAATTGTGAATAATATGTGAATAAATTTTATTTGTAATAATGTTGGTGGCGGGTTATATAAATGAAGTGTGACGAAGTGGAATGAAGTGTCACAATAGTTGAATGAATTACATTGTTTACAACTACTATTACGACCACCAGGTTGATGAGAAGCGCCGGGTAATGATACCGTCTCAATGGCGAAAAAAGACGGAGAACGAAATTTTTACAATGGTTTTATGGAAAAAAGAGGTTTCGCCGGATGAAGACCTCTGTTTGATGATGATTCCGCCGTTGAAGATGGAATCAATTTTAACAAAATTGAGTGAAGCGAAAGTGAGCGATCCGGAGGCGGAGACGCTCAGGATGTTATTTGGTTATTATTCGGTTCAGGCGGAGATGGATAAGGCTGGGAGAATAATTATTCCAAAGGATTTTGCTGATGAAGCAGGGTTGCAGGACAAGGCAAAACTTGTAGGAATGATGGATATGTTTTCAATCTGGAACCCGGAGCGGTTTGAGAGGGTTAAATCAAAAAGACGCGATAGAGCGTCTGCGGCGTATGGTATAATATGAAAAAAATATGAATTATAATATATTTATAATCAGTGAGTTATCCAATAATAACTTGAGAGACTGAATTTTTTTGTTGCGTTTTTGGGTAGAAAACGGTAAAAAACGGTTATAAACGGAACCCAAAGGGAATCATTGAATCTGATTCCTTTGTTTATGGTTACAGAACAACAAAATCGCCCGTCGCGCGGGGGCTATCTGGACAAGTTTAAACGAACTCTAGATGCCTCACGAAGGGTGATGATACCGAGCGAGTGGCGCGAAGCCGACCCGGCGCCCGATTATACTATTCTTCCCTGGCCTCTATCCAAACCGCAATACCTGATCGCCCTTCCGCCGCAACGGTGGACTCTGCTTGTAGAACGGATGGGCGCTACTTCGCTCTCAGACCCGACTGCGGGACTTGTTCAACGCGCAATAGCGTCAAGCGCGGTAAGAGTAAAACCGGATGGAAACGGGCGGATCGTTTTGCCAGAGGATTTGTTGAAGCGGTTGAACATTGAAAAAGAAGTTTATTTAGTCGGCAGACTTGAACTGTTTGAGATATGGAATCCTGCGACGTTTGAAAGCCAGCAGGATTACACAGAACAGGTGGATAAGATAATTGCGAGCTGGAATATATGAACCTTGCAAAGTGGTTAGCAATAAGCGGAACGGTTAAGCAGGTTGGGGGACAAAGTAGATTTGTCCTGCCGCCGGTTTATCGCGTTCGCTCGGGGTTCAAAAATTCAAGAAGCGCCGATTCTTTGACTGCTTCAGGTGAAAGTGCCGGTTTTAAAAAGATTGAAAAAGAGCAGCCGCAACTTGATCAAAAAAACGAAGCCGTGTCGTTGAATGATTGTGATGAAACTAAACTTGCCGCAATTAGCAACGATTCAACTCAGGCTTCATCGGTTGGAAATGATTTTTCTGAACTTGATTTTCAAAAACGGATGCCTGTGGTGGAGTTTCCGCGCGAAAAAGAAGAGAAATTATTCCCGGAACCGGCGGAAAAGAAGAGCGCAAATCCCAGTGAGGAGAATCAGTTAACGTTTGATGACTGGAAAGAAAAGGCGCAACGGGCTGGGACGGAAAATGTTGGTTCGCGACGTTCCTATTATAGTGTGGGCAGGTGGACGCTCAAGCGTGTGATGCCAGGCAAGATTCCAAAGCCGCCGCAGATTCAGAAAGAATTTAAATTCAGAGAGATTAAGGTTGTTAGAAACGACCTTAACTTTTCGGATGTTGAAATAGTGGTAAAGCCGAAGAAAGGATTTTTTAGCAGAGCGATTTATAAGATTTGTTCTTTGATAAATTTGTGTGGCCGAACTGTCAGGAGGCTAACACACATATTGGTTGTGGGAATAACGATAATAATTTAAACGGTGCCCGGCGAATATATCCATCGGTCGGTAATGTTGAAAGAAGTGCTTGAAGCGCTTCAGCCGCGCAGCGGGGGAAGATACGTTGACGGGACCCTGGGTGGAGGCGGGCACGCCTTTGCGATACTTGATGCAAGCGCGCCAGACGGATTTTTATACGGATGCGATTTAGACCCTGTGGCGGTGGAAGTTGCCAAGCAACGGCTTTCACAATTTTCCGGCAGGTGGGATATCCGGGAGGGAAGTTTTGCAAGTCTTGGAGAATGGGTTCCGGCGTCAAGTTGCGACGGGGTGGTGCTGGATTTAGGGGTAAGTTCTGCGATGCTTGATAATGCCGAGAGGGGATTTAGTTTTGAGCGCGATGGCAGACTTGATATGCGGTTCAGTCCTAAGACAGAGGTCACGGCGGAGGATGTGGTTAATGAGTTTAGCGAAGAGATGCTGGAAAAGATTTTCAGGGAACTCGGGGATGTAAAAGATGCCCGCAGGGTCGCAAGAGAAATTGCGAGGGAGCGAAAAGTTGGGAGAATAACCAGCACTATTCAACTGGCGAAAATAGCCGAACGGGTTATCGGCAGGGGAAAGAAGATACATCCGGCGACGCAGGTTTTTATGGCGTTGCGGATATATGTGAATGACGAGTTTGGAGCGCTTGAGCGGGGACTTGATGCTGCGCTGAAACTTCTTAAACCGGGCGGAAGACTTGCCGTGATCACATTTCATTCGGGCGAGGACAGAATAGTTAAAAATTTTGGCAGAGTGAAATCGCGGGGATATACGGTAAAAGGGGAAGTTGACCTGCCAGAGTTTAGAGAGCCTTGCAAAGCGGAATTAAAAATTTGTTCAAAAAAACCTGTTCTCCCGACCGATTCGGAGATCAACGAAAACCCGCGCTCAAGAAGCGCAAAATTAAGAATTTTTGAAAGGATTTAGACTATGGCAAGAAGAAATAAAAAATTGCATAGCGACGCTTTAAAAAAGCCGGCGGCGGTGATGCTGGTATTTTTAATCGCGCTGCTCGGACTTGGTTTCGTGCGCGAGAAACATTCCGCTCAAAACCTCGGGCAGGAGATATCTGCGCTTGAACAGCGGCTGGAGAAATTGAGGCGCGAAAACGCCCTGTTGCGGGAGCAGATTGCCGCGCTCAAGTCGCCTCAGGCATTGTTGCTGCGGGCGCAAGAATTGCGACTTGGACTTGTTCTGAAGCAGGCAAATCAAACCGTGCCGCTGGTTGAACCGACGAACAGTCTTGCGGCATTTTCCAGCGGCTATGAAGGTTTCAACGAAATCAATAATCAGTCCAGAGCAAGCGGACTGATGGCGGGAAGATAATTTTTGCCGCCGTGCCCCGCCGTGTTATTTGAACGGGTGGGAGGAACCGATTGCGCGGCGGGGCGGCGCGGCAGATTTTAAATTTTTGATTCGCCGGTAGGGATTCGGTTCAGAAATTTCAGGGTTTTCCGGCATTAAACTCAGAACGGGCGTTTTTATATATATGACAGCGGGCGCAATAAATTACAGATGGTTATGGGTATGCGTGAGTATGCTCATAGGCGCCTTTATGCTGCTGTCGTATAAACTGGCTGAATTACAGGTGTTGCAACATACGGAATATAGAGAACTTGCTGACGCAAACACGCAGCGGAAATATATTTTGCCGGCGATGCGCGGGCAGATTAAAGATAACCGCGGCAATACGTTGGCTATGAGCGTTCCTGTCAAGACTGTTTGCGCCGATCCATCATTGCTCGGCGTCTATTATCCGCAGATTGCTAAAATATTAGCGCCGCTGCTTCAGATGAATGAGGCTGAACTTGCTTCGCGGCTTGCCCCGCGCGTTAAAATCAATGAGTCCGGACAGGTTGTTACAAATCGTTATGTTGTTTTAAAACGGAAAGTTCCGATTCAAACCTACGAGCAGATACAGAAGGTAATGAAGAGTCTTTCATTCGGCATTGACGAAAAGAAACTGCCGCCAATGCAGAGGTTGTTTTACAGGAATATTAGAGAATCGGCGATATTTTGCGATAAAGTTGACGACCAGTTGCGCGTCTATCCAAACGGTCGGCTCGCCTCTCATATTGTCGGTTATGTGGGAATGGAAAACCAGAGCGCTTACGGGATTGATTACATAGACATTGTTGGCATTGCCGGGATTGAAAGGATTTTCAACAACCAGTTGCGCGGCATCCCCGGGTGGCGGGTTACCGAAAAAGACAGACGCAACAAGGAGATTGTCAATTATAGAGCGGAGGATGTGCAGCCGGTGGACGGTGCAAATGTGGTTTTAACAATAGACAGCGTGCTTCAATACATACTTGAAAAAGAGATTGCCGAAGCATACAAGACCCAACGCGCTTTGAGTGTTTCGGGCGTAATTGTTAGACCGAAGACGGGGGAGATACTGGCTATGGCGACGGTTCCAAATTTTGATCCGAACAATCCGGGCGAATCGCCTGAAGAGTATCGCAGAAACAGACTTATTGAAGAAGTCCACGAACCGGGAAGCACTTTCAAAATTGTGACAATTTCCGGAGCGCTCAATGAAAAACGGATTCGGTTAAGCGATGTTATAGACTGCGAGAACGGTCGGTTTGAATATTGCGGGCGCGTGATACGCGACCACGGCAGCGGACACAAATCGTTGACTGTTGAAGAAATTCTTGAAATGTCCAGCAACATCGGCGCGGCAAAGATTGGGATGCAACTTGGAGCAGAGCCGTTGTTGAATTATGTTTATAAATTTGGGTTTGGCAAGCCGACTGGAATTTCGCTTCCCGGAGAGGTCTCTGGCATTGTTCATCCGTTAAAGGACTGGCACAAGACTTCAATATTATCAATCCCTATGGGGCATGAAATCGCGGTAACTCCGCTGCAGGTTGTGATGGCGATTTCGGCTATAGCGAACAACGGCACTTTGATGAAGCCGATGATAATTGACAGATTGGAAGATAAAGACGGCAACCTGATAACAAAATATCAGCCGATGCCGGTTCGCGAGGCGATTAGCGGTGAAACTGCGAAATTGATGGTCTCGGCGATGCGCAGGGTAACATCCTCAAAACATGGAACGGCGCAGCGCGCGGCGCTTGAACTTTATACGGTTGCTGGAAAGACCGGCACTGCGGAAAAACCGGGGATCGGCGGCTATCAGAGAGATAAAAACTTCTCAACATTCGTCGGTTTCTTCCCGTCGGAATCTCCTGAACTTTGCATTGGCATTTTTATTGATGAACCCAAAGAGGGTCATCTTGGCGGGGTTGTTTGCGCGCCGGTATTTAAAAATGTTGCCATTCAAGCGGCAAGTTATTTGAGCATTCCGCCGGATGTAATCAATGACAGCGGCGAAGAAGCCTCTCCGTCTCCTAAAAATAAAAATCGCAATAACAAATTGGGAGATTCGGTTCGCGGGACGATAGCCAGCGACAACGATTTAAATGAAAACAATAAACATCAAAATTTGGTCAGACGATGGAACTGAGTGAATTAATAAAAGCCTTAAATCCGCGTTCGGTGAGCGGTCAATTAGACTGTAAGGTCAACGGGATAGCGTTTAACTCGCGCTATGTGTTGCCAGGCTATATTTTTGTTGCGCTAAAAGGACAGAATACTGATGGGCACAATTTTGTGTCCGACGCGATTGAGCGTGGAGCCGTTGCTGTTGTATGCGAGAGGAACGGTCTTAATTCGGCTCGCGCCGCAAAAATAGTTGTGGACGACACGCGCGAGGCGCTGGCGAAACTCTCGGCTGCGTTTTACAAGAATCCAAGTTCTCGTTTGAAGGTGGTCGGAGTCACCGGAACAAACGGCAAGACTACGGTTGCCTTTATGATTAAATCAATATTTGAGGCTGCTGGAATTCCGTCTGGTCTAATTGGAACGGTTCGTTATGAGATTGGGGAACGGGTGATACCCGCATGGCGAACGACGCCTGAATCGCTTGACCTTCAATATATGCTCAATCAGATGAGCGAACAGGGTTGCAAAGCCTGCGTTATGGAGGTCAGTTCTCACGCATTAGAGCAAAAACGGGTTTTAGGGATTGAATTTGACGCCGCAGTATTTACAAATCTCACTCAGGACCATCTTGATTACCACAAAGATATGGAGAATTACTACGCGGCGAAGAGAAAACTCTTTAAGGCAATCCAGAGTCCAACTAAAAAATCTATCGCGGTTATTAACATTGACGATATCTACGGCGAACGACTTTATAAAGAGACCGACCTGGCAATAAAATGCAGTTACGGTATGAAAGGCGAGGCAACGATCAGGGCAAGCGATGTTAAAATGACGCAAAAAGGAGCCGATTTTACCGTAAATTATAATGAGAGCAAATTTGAATGTCATCTGCCGCTTATTGGAAGACACAATATTTACAACGCGCTTGCCGCAGTCGGAGTTGCTATTGCGTTTAATATTCCGGTCAATATTATTAAACGGGCGCTTTCAAAGATGCAGCCTGTTCCTGGAAGGCTTGAAAAAATTGAACTCGGACAATCTTTCAATGTCATTGTTGATTATGCTCATACCGATGACGCATTGAAAAATGTTCTTACTTCATTAAGAGAATTAACCTCTGGCAGGTTGCTGTTGACTTTTGGCTGCGGCGGCAGCCGTGACACTTCAAAACGTTATAAGATGGGGGCTGTGGCGGCAAAACTCGCAGACTACACGATTATTACCACGGACAATCCAAGAAAAGAATCGCCACAGAAGATCGCGGCGCAGATTGTTGAAGGTTACGTTGCCCAGAGAAGCGATGGTTTTGAAGTGGAACTTGATAGGAAACGCGCTATAAACGCAATCATTTCTATGGCTAAACCGGGCGATACGGTTTTAATTGCGGGGAAAGGACACGAAACTTATCAGGAATTTGAAGACACTACCGTGCCGTTTGATGACCGCGTTTATGCGAGCGCGGCGCTTGAATCTCTCGGTTACACACACAATTCAACCGCAAATGTCGGAGCATAACTGGTCTGGATTTTGTGCAAGAACGGTCTTTGACATATTTTGTTGAGGCTTGCCACGGCAAACTTGCGGGTGGGATGCCCCAAGCGTCCGTATGCGGGGTTAGCACCGATTCGCGAACGATTCGCAACGGCGAACTTTTTATAGCTCTTGTCGGAGAAAAATTTGACGGACATAAATTTATTGAGGCTGCAATCCAAAAGGGCGCAATCGCAATAGTAGTGGAACGTTCAAGGGTTTGCGAATCAGATATTGAAAAATGGTCTCGCCGCATCGGTGTTGTGGTTGTGGAAAACACGAAAACCGCTCTTGGCAATATTGCCAGCCATTACAGAAAAGATTTTGACATTCCGATTATTGCCGTGTGCGGTTCAAACGGAAAATCCACAACTAAAGAATTGATTGCGTCTGTGCTCGGACAACGGAATGAGACGCATAAAAGCCCGGCAAGTTTCAACAACGACATCGGCGTTCCATTGACCCTGCTCGGGATAGAGCCCCGCCATAAAGCGGCTGTGATAGAAGTCGGGACAAACCATCCGGGGGAACTAAAACCGCTGCTTGATATGGTTGTCCCGCGATACGGTGTGTTGACGATGATTGGCAGGGAACATTTAGGGTTTTTCGGGTCGTTAGAAGTTGTGGCGCGGGAAGAGGGGACTTTAGCAGAAGTCTTGCCGCCTGAGGGAAAACTCTTTGTTTGCGAGCAAGAGGAAATCGGCGGCGGGACTGCGCTGGAAGATTTAATTTTAAATTCGGTTTTGAGTCGCTGTCGCGCGCCAGTTATTACTGTCGGGTTGGGAGGAACAACATCAAACTGGCGCGCGCGCCTTCTTAAAACCGCGATTGATAAAACTCAGTTCTATGTGGAGTGTCCGCAGGGCGATTACAGCGGCGAGTATGAAGTGAATCTCCCCGGACGGCATCAAATAACAAACGCGCTGCTGGCTATCGCAATAGGGGCTGAATTCGGATTGACGCGGGATGAAATTCGAAGCGGATTAAAAAACGCAACCCCGCCAAGTATGCGGATGCAATGTCAGCGCTGGCGCGGCGCGCTGATTTTAAATGACGCTTACAACGCAAACCCGGATTCAATGAAAGCGGCTCTGCGAACATTGAGCGAACTTGAATGCGAGGGTAAAAAAATCGCTGTTATCGGGACAATGGCTGAATTGGGAAATTACAGCGATACGGCTCACAAAGAAGCGGGCGAACTGGCGGCAAAGTTCGGAATTAATTCCGTTATAGCCGTGGGCGAATTTGCCCGTTTAATCGCAGAGGCGGCAAAAAACGCCGGTGTCGGCGATGTTTTTATTTGCGAGGACGCAAAATCGGCGGCGGAAAGATTAAAGGCAATCTGCCGCTCTGGCGACCTTGTTTTAATAAAAGCCTCGCGCAGCGCAAAACTGGAAAAAACTCTTGAATTTTTATCATCGGAACAAAGTTGATATGGCGCGTATTGAAAGACAAAAAACTGAAAACAAAAGCGGAAAATCGTCAAAGAACTCTGGCGATTCGCGACTGAATCTTTACGAACGGGAATTGCCGGAATTTTTGATCCGTTATTTTGGTTCAGAGAGGTTGAAGAACCTTAATCTGAAAGAAACTCCGTTGATTGGACATTACAGGCGCGACTGATGTTGTATTATCTGGCGCAATATATACTTAATGAAACGAGCGGAACCGAATGGGAGTCAACGCTCTCGTGGTTGCGTCTTTTCAAGTATATTACTTTTAGAGGGGCTGGCGCCGCAATTACCGCAGTTGTTGTAAGCTGGTGGCTCGGTCCAAAGGTAATCGCCTGGCTTGCGGATTTAAAAATCCGTCACGAGTTTCAAGTAGATTCCGCAAAAGAAGGTTCGCAATCAATAATTGACCCGAGGAAAAAGCCGGAGAAATTTGGCATCCCGACTATGGGCGGTTTGATGATCGTTATCATCATAGACCTAACAACCCTGATGTGGGCTCAATGGATTAAACCTGTGCTGCTTGTCCTGTTTACCATCGTTGTGTTGTGTATGCTCGGTTTCATAGATGACTTTATGAAATTAAAGTATCGCGACACAAAAGGCGTAAAGGGTCTAATAAAACTATATGTCCAAGGCGGCTTAACCGCCTTTGCCGCTTGTTATCTGCTTTTTAATGAAGATACCAGCCATTTGATAAGCGATGTAATGATTCCGTTTGTAAAAGAGCCTGTGTTAACCGGGACAATCGGCGCCGCTGTAGGCGTTTTAATAATGATAATCGCCATCGTAGGGACATCAAACGCGGTGAATTTGACCGATGGCTTGGACGGCCTGGCAATCGGATGCGTAATAATAGTCTCGTTTGTCTTTGTTGTTATGACTTACGTGGCTGGAAACGCGATTTTCGCAAAATATCTTCAAGTTCCTTATGTGCCCGGCGCCGGGGAATTGACGGTGTTTTGCTCGGCGATGATTGGCGCCGGACTGGGATTTCTGTGGTTTAACTGTCACCCCGCGATGGTTTTTATGGGAGACACAGGGTCTCTTGCCCTTGGCGGTGTTATTGCTATGGTAGCAATATTGATTCACCAGCCGCTTGTTCTGCCGATCGCCGGCGGCATATTTTTAATTGAAGCCTCCTCCGTGATGATTCAGCGCGGTTATTTCAAATATACAAAATACAAATACGGCGCAGGCAGACGCGTCTTTAAAATGGCGCCGATACATCACCATTTTCAGCAACTTGGCTGGAAAGAATCTCAAATTGTAACCCGATTTTATATAATTTGCATTTTGTTTGCAGTAATGGCATTAGCCACGCTCAAGATAAGATGAACAGATTTGATCCAAAAACTATAATTGAAAACAGCAGCGCGCTTGTGGTTGGTCTGGGCAAAAGCGGAGTTGCAGCCGCAAAACTTTTGCTAAAACAAAAAGCGCGTCTTACCGCAATTGATTCCTCCAGCGGCGGCTCGCTTGAGAAAACAGCCGAAGAGTTGAGAAGCCTTGGCGCCCGCGTTATTCTGGGAAGGCAAAGTTTGACTGGAACAGACTTTGACCTTGTCGTTGTAAGCCCGGGCGTCCCAACGGCTAGCGGGTTTGTAAAAGATTTAATCAACTCTGGCAAAATGCCTGTTATCGGCGAACTTGAACTCGGTTACAATTTTATCAAACCAGCCAGAATAGTCGCTATTACAGGCACAAATGGCAAAACAACCACAACAGAACTGATTGAAAAAATCTTTGTTTCTTGCGGATTTAAAGCCGCAGCCTGCGGAAACATCGGTCTCCCGCTCTGCGAAATCGCATTAGAAGAAAATAACTATGATTATCTGAGCCTTGAAGTAAGTTCATTCCAGCTTGAAACAATAGTAAACTTTAAACCCGATATCGCCATACTTACCAACATTACGCCAGACCATCTTGACCGCTATTCTAATATGCAGGAATATATCGCGGCAAAAGGACGGATGTTTGAAAATCAGACAAAATCAGATTGGGCTATTGTTCAAAAAGAGGCGTTAAAAATTTTATCCGATTCAAACATAAAGCTAAAGGCGAACCTTGTAACTTACAGCGCAACCGATGTTACTGCGGACGTTTACCTCAAAGGGACAAAAATCGTAAGTCGCAAACGTTTCCTGCCCCGCGAGGTCTTTGATATGGAGGCGGTAAAATTAAAGGGTATCCATAATGCCGAAAACTTGATGGCAACGGTAATTGTTGCCGGGATTTGTCGTTTGAACTTAGAGCTGGTTTTTAACGCGCTGCAGGAATACACGCCGGCGCCGCATCGGTGCGAGCTTGTTGATGAGATTGACGGAGTTAAATATATTAATGACTCAAAAGCGACAAATGTTGACGCCGTGATCAAGGCAATACTAAGTATTGATGTTGGATTAGACAATACCCCCAATATATTGTTGATAGCCGGTGGAAAAGATAAAGGTTTTTCTTATGATGAAATCAAACCTGTTTTAAAACAGAGAGTAAAAGCGGCATTTTTAATCGGCGAGACTGCTCAAAAGATGTATGATTGCTGGAAGGATACGGTTAAATGCCACATTTCGCAAGCGCTTGATAATGCGTTAGTTGAGGCTAAAAAAGTAGCAAAATCTGGTGATGTTATCCTCTTTTCGCCGGCTTGTTCAAGTTTTGACCAGTTTAAAGATTACAAGCACCGCGGCGATACATTTAGAGAATTAATTAAAAGATTAAAATGTCAATAAGTTGTGTATAGGTGTTAACAAAAATACAATATAATGTTGTTGCATTTTATAAAAATTGGTTATTTGATATGCTAAAACGGATTTTGTCCGTGGCAAAAGTGAAGCCTTCGGACAGATAAATAGAAACAATAAAACTGATGAGAAAGCCATGAATCAACAAAATAACATATTGGGTCAAGGCTCTCCGCTGGAGCAGCCGAAGACAACGAAGTCAAATATCCTCGTCCCGGTAATACTTATACTCGGGGCGCATGTGGTATTGTTGGGCGCCCTGCTATTGCAAGGGTGCAAAGACAAGAGCACTGGAAGTGTTGCGGACAATTCAATAGTGACGAATTTGCCGTCAATAACTTTCAGCAATCCGCCGATAGCTGATATCAATGCCGTGACGCCGCAACCAATGGTGTCAAATCCGTCTGTTGCGGTTGCGCAGCCGCAGCCGATGACGGTTTCGCCGACAGTTGGCGGGGTAACCGGGGTGACTCCGCCGGCTGGATTAAATCCGCCGCCGATCGGGGCGCCGTCTACTGATAACAATGTCGGATTGACTGCGTCAAGTGGCGGGCTTATTGAGCACAAGATTGAACGGGGGGAATCCTTCGCCACAGTTGCGAAGAAATACGGTGTATCGGTGGACGCCATTGTGAAAGCGAATCCGAACGTCAATCCGCGGCGGCTTCAGATCGGTCAGGTTATAAAAGTGCCTGAAAAATCTGGCGCGGCAACAACTGTTGCTTCAACCACGGTTTCTCCGACCGCTGGAACGACTTCAAAGGCGACAAAGAGCGCGGTTGAACAGCCGTCAGTGAGCGGTGGTTCAGATTTGAAGGTCTATGTTGTGAAGCCGGGCGACAATTTGATCAAAATCGCAAAGAGTCACGGTGTAAAAGTGACTGAACTTAAGGCTGCGAATAATCTTAGCGGCGACAGAATAAATGTCGGGCAAAAGATAAAGATACCGGTAAAGAATTCTGCTCCTACGAATCCGCCGACCACTCCGGCGACTGATAATATGATGAACGACGCAGGGCGTCCCGCTTCAAATGTGTAATTGAAGAATCGTGATTTTCCTGTGTCGCTTTTGCCTATAGCGAGGTTGCCAGCAAACCGTTGTTATGAACACGGGTTGAATTGCCGGTATTAAACAGCGTGATGAAAAACCAACGCATCAGTCTGGGCATATTGTTTTGCGCGGCGCTGCTGCTGAGCATCGGATTGGTGATGCTTTACAGCGCGGGGATGGGACAGAAAGGTCCTGTTTACGTGCGAATGCAATTTGTCTGGGTGTTAATAGGACTGGTTGCGCTTATCGGGTGCAGCGCCGTAGACTATCACAAGTTAAAATCGCCAGTGGTTATTACAGCGCTCTACGCAGTGGCGGCAGCGTTGCTGCTGTCGGTTTTTATTCCTGGTCTTGGCGTTAAAGCAAACGGGGCTCAACGTTGGATTAACATCGGCTTTGCGAGGTTTCAACCTTCTGAATTTGCAAAGATTGCTGTTATATTGACGCTTGCTTTTTATTGTGATTATAAAGGGCGAAAGATGAAAAACTTTACCGACGGGATTGTTGTTCCATCAGTGCTGATAGGGTTCATGGCTGGTCTCATCATATTGGGTAAAGACTATGGTTCAACAATCCTGACGGGGGCGGTTTGTCTGGCAATCCTTGCTATAGGCGGGGCGCGGTTTAGATATATTTTTCTGATAATGCTTGTAGGTTGCGCTGCTTTATTTCTGGCTATAACAATGAACCAGAATCGCAGCGACAGAATTAGGGCATGGCTGCATCCGGAGGAATATGCGACGACGATTGCGTATCAAAACATTCAGGCAAAGATAGCGCTCGGGTCTGGCGGGTGGACGGGACGCGGGCTTGGGGAGTCGCGGCAAAAACATGGGTTTATTCCTGAACAGCATACAGATTTTATTCTCGCGATAATTGGAGAAGAACTCGGGCTTGTTGCGACGTTGTTGATATTAGGGTTATATGTTTGCCTTATTGTTCTTGGCGGGCTTGTTGCGTATCGCGCGCCGGATTTGTTTGGACTTCTTGTGGCGGCTGGGGTGACGATAATGATTGGTTTGCAAGCGGCGATTAACGTTGCCGTTGTTACTGGGGCTATTCCGAATAAAGGGTTGCCGTTGCCGTTGATAAGTTATGGCGGGTCTAATCTTTTGTTGATGATGGCTGGGATCGGAATTTTGCTCAATATAGCCAGAAAAGGTCAGGATACCGTAATAGAGGCTGCGCCGGAAGATAGTCTTAATCCTTTCGGCGTAGCCAAACCAGATTTGTCAAAATGACAAAGATTCGTCCTCATATTGCGATTGCCTGTGGGGGCACAGGCGGTCATATTTTTCCAGGTCTGGCGGTTGCCGATCGCCTTGCGCAGCGCGGCTGCGAGGTAACCGTTATTATTTCAAACAAGCCGGTTGATAAAATTGCCTGCGAGGATATAGAAGGGGTTTCTGTTGTTGAACTGAGCGCTGTGGCGAAGCGTAAGGGGAACCTAAAAGAATTTGTTTCTGCTTTGTGGAAGTCAATCCAAACCTGTCGTGGATATTTCAAATCTAAAAAACCGCACGCGATATTTGCCACTGGCGGTTTTGTCAGCGCGGCGCCGGTTATCGTTGGCAAACGGATGGGGGCAAGAATTTTTATCCATGAGTCAAACACGATTCCCGGAAAAGCCAACCGTCTTTTTAGTTTTATCGCCGATGAGGTGCTTGTCGGATTTAAATGCGCGGCTCAGTTTTTTCCGGAGAAAAAGGTTAGGGTTACCGGGACGCCGGTTAGACCTGATTTTCTGAAAATAGACAGACAACAATGTTGCAGAAGACTTGGCTTTGATGAAAAGCGTCCTACACTGCTCGTTGCCGGCGGCAGTCAGGGGGCGCATCCAATTAATGAACTTTTTATTAATTCAATGAGTTTAATAAAGGAGAAACTAGCAGGCTGGCAGATAATCCATATTACTGGGAAGGAGGACTACGAGGTTGTTGAAAAGGCTTATCGGGAGAGCGGGATTAACGCGCGGGTGTATAGTTTTTGCAGCCGTATGGATGAACTGCTCGGGGCGGCGACAATTGCCGTAAGCAGGGCTGGGGCGTCGTTTCTTGCAGAGTTGTCTGCCGCGCGGGTTATGCCGCTGTTAATCCCATATCCGTATGCGGCTGACAATCATCAATTTTACAATGGTCTTGTGTTTGTAAAAGCCGGCGCAGGCAGGATGCTTGAACAGCGAAAGGCAACGCCAGAATTGCTCATTGGTATGATTTTGCAACTGAGCGAAGAATCAGACATCAGGTCTAAAAACATTGAGTCATTGGCAAAATTAAATTCTATAAATGCCGCCGAGACTGTGGCGAATTTAATTATAGAGAAGGTTGCTGCAGATTTGGGCAATTCAATAGTTTTTGAGCCGCGCCAGTCGATCTGGAATCAAAAAAAAGAAAAGAATGTCCTTAAACCGCAACAATCAGAGCCAATATTTGCGAAGTGAGTGTTAATGTTAGAACAACCGATGCGTCCTGTTTGAACCTGCCGGTAAAGGCGGGGGAGACGGTCTATTTAATCGGGGCAGGCGGTTGCGGTATGAGCGCGTTGGGGCATATCTTGCTTGATTTAAATTTTAGGGTTGTCGGCTCTGATATCTGCTTGAATAAAAATACAGAACAACTTGCTCAACGCGGCGCAAAGATATTTAGCGGGCATAACGTCGGAAATATAATAACTTCTAATCCCTCTCTTGTGATTTACACATCGGCAATCGGCGCGGATAATCCTGAACTAGCGGCGGCGCGGTCAATACTCAATGTTCCTGTGTTTCGCAGGGGAGAATTTCTTTCAGTAATTGCAAACCAGACAAATCTTGTCTGTGTTGCCGGTATGCACGGAAAAACAACCACAAGCGCGCTGCTTGCCTACGCGTTTGAATCGCTTGGATATTGCAGCGGATACTCAATTGGATGGAATGTGCCGCAACTTGAAAGAAATGGAAAATTCAATTTACACAATTATACCGGACTTCAAGATCAACAACAGGAAAGGTCAAAAAACGGGTCAAAGTCGTCGCATTTTGTAATAGAAGCCGATGAAAGCGACGGGACGTTAAACTGTTTTGAGCCTTTGCATTCGGTTATTCTTAACATAGACCGCGAACACCTTGATTATTTTGGTTCGTTTGAACAGTTGAAAAAAGAATTTTGCGACTTTGCCAGCAGGACAAAAGGGGGTGTCATTTATTGCGCTGACGATCCGTCGCTGTTGGAATTAATCGGCAGACGGCAAAATGCCTTTTCTTATGGATTTTCTGAATCAGCCGATTACAGAATTAAATTGATCGGGCAAAATCCGGATAAAAAAGGGTTTGTGTTTGAAGTTTTCAAGGGCAAGAGGTTGATTGGCAACTTTTCCAATTCTTTATTTGGCGTTCATAATGTTTCAAATGCCGCCGCGGCGATTTCGCTTCTGGATTTGCTCGGTTTTTCACACGAAAGTATTTTGCCGGTTATTAAGACATTTAAAGGTGCAGAGCGGCGTCAGGAAGAATTATTAAATGATAAAATTCGCGTCTTTGACGACTACGGTCATCATCCGAGTGAAATCCGCGCAACAATAAACGGGTTAAAACCATTGTGCGGGAAAAGATTGCTGGTTGTTTTTCAGCCTCATAGATTCACAAGAACGCGCGATTTATACATTGAATTTGGTAATTGTTTTCAAGGGGCGCAACAGGTCTGGGTTATGGATATTTACGGCGCCGCAGAGAAACCGATTACGGGGGTTACCTCGCGGTTAATTGTAGATGAGATTTTAAAAAATGGGATAAAGGCAGAAGCGGTTTGCGGCGTTGATGAGGCGTGTGAAAAAGTTTTTAAAAATATTGCCGATGGCGATGTGATATTATTCTGCGGCGCGGGCGCGGATGTTACCGTTGCCGCTCATAAATTTGTTGAGAAATTCAAAGGCGTTAGCGGCGGAGCAGATTGCGGCAGAAATGCAGGCCGACGGCAGATAAACTTGATTATTGTTTAACGATTGTGACGGCAGAGAAAATACAACAGACAAAGATTGATGAATTCGCCGGAAGATTGAAGGCGTTGGGGGAGAATTTTGCAGTTAAATTAAACGAGCCGATGGCGCCGCGAACGACATTTGGCGTCGGCGGCAATGCCGATATCTTTGTTGAGCCGTCAAATGAAGATGAACTTGCCGCAATTGTCCGGCTTTGCAGGGAAGATAATGTGAAATATTACATTATCGGGCGCGGGTCTAATCTGCTTGTAAAAGATGGCGGAATCCGCGGTGTGGTTATACATCCTTGCGGGGAGTGGTTTGAAAGAATAGTTGTGAATGGCGTGGAGATAGATTGCGGCGCGGCTGTGAGATTGAAAGCGCTTGCCGGCGAGGCTTTAAAACATAGCATTAGCGGTTTTGAATTTCTTGAAGGCATTCCGGGCACTGTTGGCGGCGCTTTAAGGATGAACGCAGGGGCGATGGGAATGGAGATTTTTCAAGTTGTAAAACAGATTAAAGTTCTGGACAGCGATGGCGAGGTTCGCTGGATTTTTCCTCAAGAAGCCGGGTTCAAATATCGCGGATGCGAGAGGTTAAAAGTGGCAATAGCGCTTGAAGCGAAGTTTAGCGGTCGTTGCGGGGAGAAGGAAAAGATAGCGAAGCAGATGGAGGAGTTTGCAGTAAAACGGCGCGCAACGCAACCGCAATGGCGAAGCGCTGGGTGCGTCTTTAAGAATCCAGCAGGATATTCTGCCGGAAAATTGATTGATGAACTTGGTTTAAAGGGCAAAAAGGTCGGCGGCGCTATGGTTTCTGAAGAACACGGCAATTTTATTATAAACGTTGGCGGCGCAAAAGCCGCCGACATTATTGAGCTTATAAAAATTATTAAAAACGAGGTCAGAACAGGACGCGGTATCGAACTTGATACCGAAGTTGAAATTATAGGAGAGGATTAAACTATGCGCAGGTTGAACATAACAGTAATGTATGGAGGTGAATCTGCGGAGCGAGAGGTTTCTATAAGGTCTGGCACGGCAGTCGCAAAGGCGCTTGCTTCATTGGGACACAATGTGATGGCGGTAGACCCGATAGACCCTGATTGGGTGATTCCGAGCGGGACAGATGTGATTTTCCTTGCGCTCCACGGGACTTATGGAGAGGATGGCAAAATTCAAGAACAACTTGAAAAAATCGGGATTCCTTACACCGGTTGCGGTGTTGAGGCAAGCAGGATTGGATTTGACAAAATTGAAACAAAAAAACGTTGCGTTCAGAACAATATTCCGACCGCTCAATATTTTGTTGTTAACTCCACTGAGGCTGATTTTCCTGATAGTTGGCAATTTCCGGTGGTGATAAAGCCGGCGCGGCAGGGGTCAAGCGTTGGCTTGCAAATTGTTGAAAAGCCGGAGCAATGGAAGATGGCGTTGATAAAGGCGCTTGAGTTTGATTCTGAAGCAATAGTTGAACCGTTTATAAAAGGCAGAGAGGTTACCGTGGCGATACTTGACCAGAAACCGTTGCCAGTTGTTGAAATAAAACCGGCAAGCGGTGTGTATGATTACACAAGCAAATATACCGTTGGGGCAACCGAGTATATCTGCCCGGCTAAAATTGAACCTCAATTAGTCAAGCGGATTGAAGATGCAGCGCTGCGAACATTTAACGCTGTGGGCGCTCGCGATTACGCCCGTATTGATATAATCCTCTGCGGTCAGACTCCGTATGTGCTTGAAATCAACACATTGCCCGGTATGACGGAGACGAGCCTTTTTCCAAAGGCAGCCGCAGCCGCAGGAATATCGTATCCGCAGTTGTGCGAGAAGATGGTGGAACTGGCTCTGAGACGGTCGCCAAAGATTGTTAAAAATTCTGCAACTAAAAATCAGATTTAATAATTAGCGATGAGAATCTATAAAAGGTCTGTATGAGATTTTGGTTTAGACGCAAAGACGATAAGAGATACAGGCGGGAGTTGCTGACGCTTGAGATGCGTTCAGAGTCAACCCAGACTCGCAACGCAAGACTTGTCGCTTTTGCGATTGGCGGCTGTTTTGGGCTGCTGATGCTGTTTGTGGTTATCTGGCAGATCGCTAATTTTGTCAAAGTGCAGTTTATCTTAAAAAATCCGGCGTATGCGATTCGCGTGATAGATATTCAGACTGACGGGATAATCAACAGGGAACAGATACGGCGATGGGCTGGGGTGCAACCGGGGGATAATTTAATTGCGCTGGACATAGGTCAGGTAAGGAGAAATCTTGAACTTATTCCGATGATTAAAACTGTGTCTGTGGAAAAGGTTTTTCCAGCCACTCTGCGGATACGGGTTAGCGAGCGCGAACCGGTAGCCAGAGTAATGATTACCGACGCGCCGGGCGTTGAATCTATTTATACTCTTGACGAGATGGGCTATGTGATGATTCCGCTTCACTTCAGCCAGCTCTCCGCAACTGAGCCGACAAATAAATTCTTGCCGGTGATAATTGGCGTGGGAAGGACTGATTTAAAGATCGGGACGCGGGTATCGTCGCCGCAATTATTAAGCGCGTTGCGGTTGCTATCAACTTTTGAACGTTCTCCGATGGCGGGACTTGTGAACATCAAGACAATAGACATCTCTTATCCGGGCATTCTTCAAGCGGTAACAGACCAAGGGAGCACAATTATTTTTGGCATCGGTCAGTTTGATATTCAACTTCGCCGCTGGCGGATGGTTTACGACTACGGGCGACAGCGTGGCAAACTGGTTGCTACTTTGGATTTGTCAGTGGCAAATAATGTGCCGGCTACCTGGATGGATATCTCAAATTTTCCGGGCGGCGCAATTCAAAACAAACAACCAAAAACTGTGGCTAAAAAGAAAAATGTTTAGAAACGACACAGATGTCATAGTCGGACTTGAAATCGGGACATCCAAGGTCTGCGCTGTGGTTGCCGAAGTGGATGAAAACGGGCTTCCGACTATAGTTGGCGTTGGACAATCCCGTTCATACGGCGTTCGCAAAAGCGAGATCATCGATCAGGACAAAGTCGAAAATGATGTGCGGATTGCCATTAACGAAGCCGAACAGATGAGCGATCAGGAGGTCTCTGCTGTCTATCTTGCTGTAACAGGCTCGCACATCAAGAGTTTTATGAATCGCGGGTTTCATCCAATACATACCGCAAGCAGAGTGATTACGCAGTCCGATGTTGATGAGGTTGTGCGAAACGCAAAAACGGCAAGCATCCCGCCGGACAATATGGTTATTCATTCTATACGGCAGAATTTCATCGTTGACCAGAAGGCTGAGGTTATTAATCCGATTGATATGATCGGTACAAGACTTGAGGTGGATGTTCTGGTCGTTCACGGAATTAGAAGCCGCATAGAAACGCCAGTTAGTATGTTGAAAAACAGATTTCAAATCAAAGTAAACGATATCGTCTTCAACGGGCTGGCGTCGTCTCTGGCTGTTCTGACTAATGAACAAAAAGAACTCGGCACGCTTGTGATTGACCTTGGCGCCGGCACCACAAATTATGTTGCGACCATTGATGGGTTGATAAAACATTGCGGCGTTCTGGCGGTTGGCGGAGACCATATCTCAAACGATATTGCAATAGGCGCAAAAATTCCGCTCGGCAGAGCCGAAAGTCTTAAAATCAAGTACGGCTCGGCAATAATGAAAGAAGATGTCAAAGGCAAATATGTAACGATAAATAATGAAGTCGGTCTGCCAACAAAAAATATCAGCCTTGAAAATCTCTATTTGATTATGACGTCCAGAGTTAAAGAAATATTGACTCTTGTATATAAAGAGGTTGAGAAAAACGGGATACTTGATTGGTTAAGGGGGGGGATTGTTCTTTGCGGCGGCGGCGCGCGGATTCCGGGCATAGTTGAACTTTCAGAAAGCATATTTAATCTGCCGACAACGATCGGCTATCCGACAACGATCAGCGGGATCAGTTCGGATTTAAAACAGCCAGAGTTTGTAACCCCGATAGGGCTCATAAAATACGCCACTATCGCGCACCGACGAAACGGCAGAAAAAACGTTGAAAAGTTTTCGTTAACAAACATTATAAAGAATTTTTTTGATTCGTTTTCATAAGAAAATGCCGTTTATTTGCAAATATTGAAAGAGCAAGTATGAGCAAAGAACAGACAAATTCTGAAGGGGCGGTTGTTCAGAATCGCCAGCTTGGTCTGCGCGTGTTTGGCGTCGGCGGGGCTGGATGCCGTGTTGTTGGGCGAATATCTGAACTTGGGTTTCCCGGTGTAAAGACCGTGGCAATAAACACGGACGCGCCAGCCCTTGAGCAGTGCGTGGCGCAAGAAAAATATTTAATAGGCGCAACGACAACGCGCGGAATGGGGACCGGCGGCGATCCGGAGCGGGGACGCCAGGCTGCGGCAGAAAGCGCGGCGCAACTGACATCGCTGTGCAAGGGCGCCGATATTATTTTTATAATAGCCGGTCTTGGTTGCGGCACCGGCACAGGGGCGACGCCAGCGCTTGCGACTTACGCAAAAGAAACCGGCGCGCTCGTTCTTTGCTTCATTACCCTGCCGTTTAATTTTGAAGGCGGCAGATGTATGCGGCAGGCTTATATGGGTCTGCGTTATTTGAACCAGGTTGCCGATGGCGTAATCTGCGTGTCAAATGAATCATTCTCAAAACTTATTCCGCCGGATGTTAAGTTCCAGGACAATTTAAAAATTATAAACAATTATCTGGCTGAAGGCATCTGTTCTTTGTTAAAACTGCTGGTCTATCAGGGAGAGATGAATACCTCGTTTGCGGATTTATGTTCAATGCTTAAAGGCAAACACGCCCGCAGCGCAATAGCGACAGTAACCGCCAGCGGTCAAGACAGGGCGGGTCAAATATGCGAGAAGTTGTTAAAACATCCGATGATTGAATCGGCTAACGCGCTTGCAAACGCGGAGAGCATCTTAATCAATTTTTCAAGCAGTGGCGATATTACCACCGATGAAGTTAGAACAGTTATGGACTTTTTAAAACTTAACGCGAAAAAAGCGTTTCTAAAAGTCGGCGAATCTGTAAACCCGCAAATGAATGGACAACTTGGCGTTACCATCCTTACAGCCACGGCGGCGGATGCGGCTTTTAACCAGCAGTTTTTATCCGATGTTTCTTCAAAACATCAGAAACATAGCGGGGAAGACATCACCGAGGTCAATAAGAACCATTTTCTCGGCAATGAAGAGACAAGCCCATATTCTCCAAGTTCAGCCATAGCCCCGCCGCCGCCTGTGGTAAGTTCAAAACAAATCTCAACACTCATCGGGACGCAGCAAAGCCCTAACTATCTTAAACCTCAAAATTTAATGCAAGGAATGTTTGATTTTGAGGTCGTTTCGCATGGAAGATTTGAAAAAAACGAAGCTACAATTTACGACGGACAGAATCTTGATGTGCCAACATTTTACAGGTTAAGTATAAAGTTAAATTAAGGAAATAAGGTAAAATTTTTTGCAGATTGAACGGGTATATTGCGCAACCTGTTTATTTTCAAACTATTAGATTTATAAAAATACGGTGTAAAAAATAATTATTCTCCACTTGAATTTTTATATATTAGATGTTAGTTTAATTGTCTTTAATTGTTAGAATTGAGAGGGAAGATGAACAGCGAACTTTGTAAAAAAGCGTTAGAAAAAGTAAAGAACCCTAATATACTTGTAAATCTGGTGTCGCGGCGCGTAAGGCAGTTGACCTCTGGCGGCGGCGCTATGAGCCGTCCGCTTGTTGAAGCAGGACCAACCACGAGCCCGGCAGATATCGCATTGATGGAAATCATTGAAGGCAAAATTACTTACGAGTTGCCGCAAGATATGAATGTTTTAGTTGGAGCAGATAAACCCAAAAAGCGCGGAAGATAAAATGACAACCGGGCGACTTCGCCGTTATGGTGAAGCCGGCTGATTTATTTATTGTAATTGCGCAGCCAGAAGATAAATTTATTTATACTTCTGGCTGAATTTATTTATGGGCGATATAGTTACAAATTCTAAAGCCCGACGCGATTATCACATCCTTGATGTGATTGAGGCTGGAATATGTCTGCGCGGCACGGAGGTTAAAAGCCTTAGAGAGGGACGCGGGCAGATAAACGATGCCTTTGCCAGAATTGAAAACGGCGAGGTTTTTCTTTACAACGCCCATATTGATGAGTATTCAAGCGGAAGTTGGACAAACCACGACCCGAAAGCGCCGAGAAAGTTATTATTGAAAAAATCTGAAATCAGAAAACTTCAAGGTTTTTTGTCTCAAAAAGGGCATAGCCTAATACCGCTTTCGCTTTATTGGAAAAATAGGAAGGTAAAGGTTGCTCTGGCGCTTGCAAAAGGCAAGGTAGAATATGACAAACGTCAGGATATCCGGGAACGGGAAACCGAAAAAATGATCCGCAGAATAACTATGCGCAAATTCAAGACCGGTTGAAATTTTATAAAGTTAATGGATTGCGGCAAAGTTGTTTGGAAAAATTCACAACTTGTCATTATTACCTGCTAATATTTTTTATTCCTATTTTTGATGATAGAAAATCGCGCGGTATTAAGTAGAGTTTTAGAAATATCGTCATTTATCATCAAGCTCGGTTTTTTAAGAACTCAATTGCCTCAATTCCTCCGAAAAAAATCAGGCTAAAAAATACCGCGCACAAGAGAAACGATATACAGCCGAGTATAAAAATGATGCCGTCTTTTCGCATTGCGCTTGAAGCAAGCAGTACTACAGTTATCGCTGGCAAAGTATTGCTAAATGGAATTGGCAGCGGTAGCGCAAGAAGGAGTCCGCTGATTAATATCAAAACACCGGCAAGCCGTTGAAATAATACAAAATTGTGAAGAAATTGAAATCTTGGTTTTGCAAAGAATTCTATTGTTTTGCAGATGCCGGTGGCAAATTTAAGCAATTTAGGAAAGAAAGAATGCGGGATATTTTTTTCAAGCAATTTCGTCGGATACCAGACCTTTTTTCCAAAACCCATTCTTAAGCCGGCCAAGGCTATTGCCAGACCGAATGGCGTTGAGAACCCTGGCAGGGGGATTGGCGTTAGAAACGGCAGCCCCAGCACTACGAGCAACAGGTCGTAACCGCGTCCGTGGGTTATCTGGACGAGTTCTCTGAATTTGACCTGCCGTTCGCCAATCTCTGCGGCAAGGCGCTTAAGTTCTGAAGAGAGCGGAGCGCCATTATCCGTATCCTGTTTGTTATCCGGAGACGCAGCGCTGTTTTTTTCAACAGCGTCTATATTAGATTTTTCTTCATCCACATCAGTCCCTTTGCAAATCTATTGTTAACATTTTAATCTTCATTCCTAATAAATAAAGAGATAAGCGATAACTAACCTGCGTGGTTTGCAATGAATTTTGATAAATTTAATTTCGACTAAAAATGCGTTTTTCCTAAAACGCCAATTATTCTGGTAAAAATATTTTAAATTAAATTTTTCTTTATAAATTGATGAACTATATTCATTATTTACTTATTTACGATGAAAAGAACACATCATTGTAACGAGTTGAGACTTGAGCATATCGGTCAGGATGTGACCTTATGCGGTTGGGTGCATTCGCGGCGCGACCTTGGTGGCGTCGTGTTTATTGACGTTCGCGACAGAGAAGGCAGAACGCAGGTGGTATTTGATCCATCGTTGTTGCCGGCAGCGGTTTTTGAATCTGCCGCCTCTTTGCGAAGCGAGTGCGTTGTTTTAGTTAAAGGCAAAGTCAGAAAACGCCCCGAAGGAACAAGCAATCCCAAAATTGCGACCGGCGAGGTTGAAGTGGTTGCCGATTCACTTGAGATATTGAATCGCGCCGAGGTGCTTCCGTTCCCTGTGGACGACCCGCAGGTTGCCGCGCAGGTTAGCGAGGAATTGCGGCTTCAATATCGTTACCTTGACTTGCGCCGGCAGGAGATGTTTAGAAACCTGCGGCTTCGTCATCGCATAGCCACAGAAACGCGTCTGTATATGGATGAGCAGGGCTTCATAGAGGTGGAAACTCCAACGCTCTTTAAATCCACCCCCGAAGGCGCCCGCGAATTCATCGTCCCAAGCAGATTAAATCCGGGATTATTTTACGCCTTGCCGCAATCGCCGCAGCAGTTCAAGCAAATCCTGATGGTCGCCGGGTTTGAAAAATATTTTCAACTCGCCCGTTGCTACCGCGATGAAGACCTGCGCGCCGATAGACAGCCAGAGTTTACCCAGATTGATATTGAGATGTCGTTCATTGAGCGGGAGGACATCTATAATTTGATTGAAGGTCTGTTAAAACGGCTTTGGAAAGTCGCCCTCAATATTGATATTCCGACGCCGTTCCCGCGCATCTCTTATGAAGAGGTGATGAACCGCTTCGGCATTGATAAACCCGATATGCGGTTCGGGCTTGAACTCGTGGATTTAACCGACGTTTTCAAAGGCAGCGGATTCAAACTCTTCGCAAACATTGTCTCAGAAGGCGGCGTGGTAAAGGCGCTTAACGCAAAGGGATTAGCCTGCGCAACTCAGGGACAGATGGATGCGATAAACGAGATTGGAAAATCTTTTGGCGCAAAAGGGGTCGCGTGGATTAAAGTTGAAAACGGTCTCTGGAATTCGCCGTTAACCAAGTTCTTCAGCGAACAGGAAAAATCCGAGTTGCAAAAACGGTTGAACGTTGAAGAAGGCGACCTTATTCTCTTTTCTGCCGGACCGTGGCTGCAGGCTTGCGAGATTCTCGGACGCGTCCGTCTCTATTGCGCTGAGTTGCTAAAAACACAGGGGAAATTGTCCATTCCGTCTAACGAATTTAAATTCCTCTGGGTTGTTGACTTTCCATTATTGAGTTTTGACAAAGAAAACAACCGTTGGTATTCCAGCCACCATCCGTTTACAGCGCCAGTGGCTGAGGATATTCCGCTTTTGACAAAAGACCCGAAGAGGGTTAGGGGACAACATTACGATGTGGTTGTAAACGGCGTTGAACTGGGCGGCGGTTCCATCCGTATTCACCAGCCGGATGTTCAAAAAATCGTGTTTGAAGATGTCCTGCAAATCCCGCCCGATATTGTCAAGGCGCGCTTCGGCTATATGCTTGAGGCTTTCAAATACGGCGCTCCGCCGCACGGCGGCATTGCGCTCGGGTTTGACAGATTGATTGCCATACTTTGCGGAACATCAAGCATACGCGACGTGATAGCGTTTCCGAAGACTGCAAAGGGCACCTGCTTAATGACAGGCTCGCCAGGCAGCGTTGACCATAAACAGTTAAGAGAACTGCATATAGAAGTCAAACTTCCGCGCAAGGCATCCGAGAAACCATCAGATAAGTAAAATCCGAATCGCTAAAATTTAGTTTTAATCATTAGAATGAATGGTCGCGCAAAAGCGCGGTCATTTTGGAAATATTGTTTTATATCGGTCGGTTAAATCATTACCGTGGTTCACTATCAGAGTTACGGTCAATGTTTAAGTGACGTTGTTATTTGCCGGATTGGTTATCCTTGCTTTTATCTTTTTCTTCCGGTTTTGCGCCGGAATTGGATTTGGTTTCAGGAGATGACTGCGCAGTCTGCGGCTGTTCAATCTTCCCGGTCTGTTTCAAGGCGTCAAGCCGTTTACGCGCCTCTTCAGCGTAAGGGGAGGTCGGGTCTTTTTGAATGGCTTCGTTATAATAAATCTCGGCGCCGCTCCAGCGATGACGTTTTTCATAAAATTTTGCGATTTCAAATGCGCCGCGAGATTGTTCTGTTTTTAATTGAGCGATGAGTTTTCGCGCTTCGGGAACGCGGGAATGGTTTGGATAAAGAGTGATGAAGTCGCTAAACGCCGCGATAGCCTGCGCGGCGGCGTTTTGATCGTATTCTGCTTTTAGAGCCTGTTTGTAATAAGCGTAGCCGGTTTTGAACAGGGCTTCGGGCGCAACCTGCGGATTGTCGTGATATTTGTCCGCGGCTTTTTCATAAGCCTTGACCGCTTCTGGATATTCCTTTCGTTTTTCCTGAGCCATTCCAATTTTCAATTGAGCCTGCGGCGCCACTTCGCTGAACGGTCCGTTTTTGACAATTTTTTCAAACATCTGCGATGTTTTTTCCATTGATGGATAGAGCGGAATCACGCCAAATAATCTGAACCATTTTCCGCCTAAATACCGGTTTGCAATTTCGTACTGACGGGCAAGAACTTCTTCCCGTTTTGTAAATTTTGGGTATTTTTCAAGAAGTTTCTGATATTCTTTAAAAGCCTTTTCATCGTTGCCTTTTGCCTCGTAGCATCTGCCAATTAGAAATTGCGCCTCCGGGGCGTAATCCGACATTGGCCACATTGAAACCGTTCTCCTTGACGCGCGCAACGCAATCTTATAATCCTTTTTATCATAAGCCTCTTTTGCAACGTCAAGCTGGTCTTTTGCGCGAGAACGCATCCACTCGCCTTTTGAACCAACAGGCTCGTATATCCAGCCTTCTCCGGCACGATAGATCAAAGGCGCTGGCGATGGATATGGCAACGCCAGCAGGCAGAGTATTATTATCAGATACCGCAGCAACCGATTATTCATATTAATTAAAATCCTATTTAAATATAGGTTTTAAGTCAAGGAATGGAAAGATAAACATTATGAACCGCCAAACTAATGGTATTGAACTCAGTGTTTGATTTTAAAACTGACTGAAAAACGACGCTATTATTGATGGGTCGCGATAGTGTGAAATATCGGCGGCAACGTCGCCGTCCCGCGACACCGCACTCCAAAAAATATTTGGCTCATTGCAGGGGATATTGAATGTTAATATTTTGCTACCCACCTCTCGCCGGAGAATATTGTTCCAGCGCCTCATTTTCTTTGCCGCTTACGGACTTTAAAAAAGTTGTGATACCGAGACGCTTTTCTCAAGTTGCTTTTTTAGACTGTTACAAACACAATCGCATAGATCGTATATTTTCGGGTCTGCGATCCGGTAATATACGTTGACTCCGTCTTTTCGCCTTACAACTATTCCGGCGTCGGCTAGAATTTGTAACTGATGCGACACATTGGCTTGATTAGCGCCAACTAATTTGACAAGTTCGCCGACATTTTTTTCCCCGTCTTCAAGGGCAATAATCAACTTTAACCTGGTTTTTTCGCTCAGGGCTTTAAAGCGTCCGGCTATCAATTCAATCGCTTCGTCAGGCAAATTATATTTTAAAACTTTGCTCATCTTAAGATATACTTTTATGATTAAAATTATATTAAAGCAAATCTTATATCAATAATCAATTAAAAATTAATGTTGGAAAGCCAGTCACTGAATGTTGTTAACCTTAATCATTAGCATCTCAATTAAAGATGCGCTTTTAGGTGAAATTAAATTTGTTGAAACATTTTACAACTAACAGTGCTCTGGTTGAAATAGACCCCGAAGGGGGCTAACATTAGTAGCCACCTGCAAAGTAGGTGGACTGGAAAACACAAAATAATCATCCCTCAACATCAACAGAGTTGAGAGATGGTTACTCGAAATCTATCGGGTAGGTATTCGTTTTCCACCTGTTTTTCAGGTGGCTACTAATATTCAACCCCGTTGGGGTTGAGATCGGTTGCTATTAGGCTATTGGCTTCATACGGTTAAAAAATGTTGAATTTTAATCGGTTCTAAAACCAAATACAAGTTCAATGCTCAGGGTTTGGTAACGTTTATATCCAAGAATTTTGAATATGGACAATATCTACATTGCAACTATATTTTAAATTGTTAATTGTTTCGTATTTAGAGGGGTTTTTATGAACGCGAATGCAAAAAAGAATTTGGACTTTATTTTTGGTCGCCGCAGTATCCGGGTTTATCTGCCCGGAGAGGTAACAGATGAACAGATAAAAACCTTATTAGAAGCGGCAATGGCTGCGCCGTCTGCAGTGGCAAAAGACCCGTGGCGCTTTATTGTAATCAGAAATAGAGAAACACTTCGCAGAATTGCGGATGTTTTGCCTAACGGAAAGATGCTTGCTGATGCTGGCGCGGGGATCATTGTGTGCGGCGATATTGAGGCGGCGCACGATCGTCAGTTGAGTTATCTTTTGCAGGATTGCGCGGCAGCGATTGAAAATCTCTTGCTTGCGGCGCACATCCTCGGGCTGGGCGCCTGCTGGCTTGGGGTTCATCCAAGAGAAAATCGGATAAAAGCAATAAAGGATATACTTGGTCTTCCCGAACAGATAATACCTGTTTCGGGCATAGCCATAGGAAAGCCTGGTGAGGTCAAAGAGCCGCGAACAAGATACAGTCCAGATAAAGTGCATTACGAGCGGTGGTGAAATTTTTGTAATTTCCATTGTATTAGTATATAATTATTTATTTATACAAATGTTATGTTTGTATGAGTAAAAAACTTTTAATCATCCAGCCATCGCATTATGTATCAAAAAATGAGCGACGGATTTTTAAAACAAAACGGCGAAGCGTAGTCTCGTTAACTTTGCCATATCTTGCCGCCCTTGTTCCAAAGGATTGGAATGTAGAACTCATAGACGAGCAGGTTCAAGAGGTCAATTTTGACAGTAAAGTTGATGCGGTTCTATTAAGTGTCTGGACAGTTAGTTCGTTGCGTTCTTACGATCTATGCGCGGAATTTAAAAAACGGGGCGTCCCGGTAGTTATGGGCGGACCGCACACTTTCTTTTATCCGGATGAAGCGGTGAATTATTGCGACGCTGTCGCGATCGGCGAGGGTGAAAGGTTATTGCCGCAAATTCTGTCAGACCTTGAACGAGGAAATTTGAAAAAATTTTACCGGGGCGAAACACTCCCAGACCTGAGCGGACTTCCATTTCCAAGATATGAAAAGATAAACCTAAAATATTATGGACCGTTCAGGACTTTTTCGGTTCAAACCTCGCGAGGATGTCCGTTCAAGTGCGATTTTTGCAGCGAACGATTTTATTTAGGCGAAAAATATCGTTGCAGACCGGTTGAAGAGGTTGTTGAAGAGGTAAAGCGCACAGGGTCGCGACGGATATTTTTTGCCGACAGCAATTTTGGCGGAAACAAAGCGCGCGCAATACGGCTGATGGAAGCGCTAATCCCGCTTAAAATCAGGTGGTCAACTCTCTGGTCGCTTCATCTGTGCGAGGACAAAGAGTTTATGGACCTTGCCCAGCGGAGCGGATTGCTGCACGTAAACATCGGTATGGAAAGCATCTTGCCAGACACCATAAAAGAGATGAACAAACGTCAGAACAAAACCATCAAATATAGGGAAATTTTGTCCGACCTGCGCAGTCGCGGGATAAGTTATTCACTCAATTTTATTTTCGGATGGGATAATGAGACACCAGATGTTTTAGAGACAACATTAAAATTCCTTTATGAAAACAAAGTCCCGGTTGCTTATTTCAACGTTCTGACGCCGGAAAAAGGGACGCCATTTTATAAACGAATGGCAGACGAAAATCGCATTTTTAATGCCGATGAAATTGGAAGGTATCCGGGGCAAATCTGTTATTTCAAACCAAAATGGTGCGAGCCTTCTGAACTTGAACGGTCTGTGGGAGAATTGTACCGGCGATTTTACAGTTTTAGATCAATGATACACCGGCTGCCGCTTCCGCTAACGCAAAACGCCATTGCCTCCTGGGTTATAAACCTCTCACAAAGGAAAATGGCTAAAAACGTTAATGGCGATAATAATTTTGATAATTATTGAATAATTGAGAGATTAATAACATCCGCTGTATTTATAGATGTGTTGCGTTCAGATTTTAATGCGAAATCTTATATATCTCTTATATTGAATTCGTTTAGTTTTCTATGCAGAGTTCTGCGACTTATGCCAAGGTGTTTTGCGGCTCGGGTTCTGTTTCCATTAAATTGTTTGAGCGTGTTGATTATCAGTTGTTTCTCGGCCTCTTTAATAGTCAGCGATGCGGTTGGTTGAACAATCTCTTTGCCGACAAGGGCGCTTGTTCGGTCATTAATTGATGGATTTAAAGATGCAGGTTGCTGAATTACTTGAGGTTGTCTTATAAACAGCGGAAGGTCGCGCGCCGTAATTGTCTCGCCTTTGCAAAAAACCACCGCGTGTTCAATTGCCGTCCTTAATTCGCGCACATTTCCTGGCCAGTGATAATCCAAAAGCAGTTTCTGCGCAGAATCGTCAATGCCGGTGACTATTTTATTATTTTTAATTGCAAATTCCTTTATAAACTTTGCGGCTAATAAGGGTATATCCATTTTCCTTTCTCGCAACGGGGGCAGGTGAATTTCAACCACGCGCAAGCGGTAAAAAAGGTCTTCTCTGAACTTGCCCTGTCTGACCATTTCAAACAAATCGCGGTTCGTCGCGGTTATCAAACGCACATCAGATTCAATAGTTTTATTTGAGCCAACCCTTTCAAAAGTATGTTCGCCTAAAAATCGTAGCAATTTAACCTGAAGCGTTTGGTCTATTTCTCCGATTTCATCAAGAAAAAGAGTGCCGCCGTTTGCCTCTTCAAAGCGACCGATCCGCCGTTCAAAGGCGCCGGTGAATGCCCCTTTTTCGTGTCCGAACAATTCGCTTTCAAGCAATGTTGGAGAGAGCGCCGCGCAGTGGACGATTACAAGCGGTTTGCGGGCGCGTCTGCTTAACTGGTGTATTGCCCTTGCAACGAGTTCTTTTCCTGTGCCGCTTTCGCCCTGGATCAAAACAGTCGCCTCTGTCGGCGCGACCTGCTTGATAATATCAAATACCTCGCGCATCTGCGGCGATTCACCGATAAGATTTTCAATGCCAAATCGTAAATCAAGTTCTTTTTGAAGACTTATATTTTCATCTTCAAGATTTTTTGCGCGCAATGCCCGTTTTATCCGTATTTCCAGCTCATCAATATTGAGTTTTCCCTTTGATATATAGTCATCAGCTCCCCGTTTCATCGCCTCAACCGCAACGTCTTCGGAGCCGTATGCGGTCATCAGGATGCAGACCGGAGGTTTTTTTAACGTTTTGGCAAATTCCAGTAACTTAATGCCATCTTCTTGCGGCAAACGCAGGTCTGTCAACAGGGCGTCAAACTGTTGTTCTTTTAGAAGTTGCTTTGCTGTTGCGGAATCCTCGGCTATATAGACATCAAATTTGTCTTCAAGGGCGTCTCGCAATCCTGTTCGGGTACTTGCCTCATCGTCAACTATGAGCAGTGTCGGTTTATCCATAATGTTAATCAAATTTGCTAATTAAACAACGGCGATTGAAAAATTAAACATCTGCGCCGCAAATATTGTCGCCCCCGATATCAAAAGCGCGACGGTTTTTGATTCAACTATCGGCGGCAATTTCTTTAACAACGGCAATCGTATTCTGAAAGTTGTTCCGCCGCCGGGTCTGCTTTCCACTTCAATTCGCCCGCGATGGTCTCGTACTATTCGCTGCACTATCATAAGCCCTAATCCGCTTCCTTTTTCTTTGGTTGTATAGAACGGTTCAAAAAGTCGTTTCATTTTGTCCTGCGATATGCCGGCGCCGGTGTCAGAAATCGCAACCCAGACGTCATTATCGGTATATCCAGTCTCTATTGTCAAAACCCCGTTTTTCGTCATCGCCTGGAGCGCGTTTTTTATTAAATTAGTCAATGCCTGTTTTATCTGCGAGCCGTCAAACGCCACAAACGGAATGTCTGAAGCATATTTTTGATTTAAAATAATCTGTCGTTTCTCAATCTCCGGGTACAACAACTCTATCGTCTCCTTTGCCACAACATTTAAATTCCCTAAAGCCAGTTTTGGCGATGTGGGGCGAATTGCCTGCAAATATTGTTTAACGATAATATCCAGACGGTCAATCTCGTGACTGACGATTCTTGTATACTCTTCAAGTTTATCCAGCGACTTTTCAATTTCTTTTATTTCGCTTGAAGGAAACGGTTTTTGCATCTCCTCGCTGACGGCTTCAGTTTTTTCGGCGTTTATTGAAAAAGCGCTGGCAATAGTGATTGATGAAGCAGGGAGGTTTTTCCTGATTTTTTTTATTTCGCGCTGGATTAGCTGCGTATGGATGCTCAAGGCGTTAAGCGGATTTCCAATCTCGTGCGCAAGCATTCCGCCAAGCATTGTAAGGGCGCGCAATCGTTCGGATTCAACTTCCTCAACCGTTTTCTTTTTCAGTTCTGTGATGTCGTGCAGAATTAGCGCCACCTGTTTTGAAGCTTCATTGTGCGCTTCAACTGGGGTTGCGTACAAACGCAACTGACGTTGAACGGGATAATCCACTTCAAATTCCATCCGCGCAATCCGTTTACTTTCTGGGTCTTTAATAGGATTAATCGCATCCCAGTCTATAAATGGCAGCGCAGTTTGAATCTTTTTTCCAATATCTTTACTTGATTCAAGCCCGATTAACTTAGTTGCTGCGCTGTTGAAATAGGTTATTTTTCCGCTTCCGTCTAAAACAATTATCCCGTCCTCAATCGTGTCGAATAAAGTTTCAAGAAATCCCTTTTCTTTTAAAAGCCGTTGCAGGACGGTCTGCAATTCCTTTGCGTCCAGCTTGTCTATTTTTCCAAGTACCTTGTCAAAAAATCCAATTATTTTCATTGCAAAATTGCTGTTGAACCTGATGTCGGGTTAAAACCATTTTTTCTTTTTGAAAAACCAGTAAGTCAATATTGTGGCGGCTGTCGTGATAATTGCGGCGCTAAGGTATCCATATTTCCAGTCTAATTCGGGCATATTTTTAAAATTCATTCCATACCAGGTGCCAACAATCATAATAGGAGTTGTAATTACGGTGATAAGCGTTAAAAGTTTCACAACTTCGCTTGTCTGGTTTGATGACAGGTTCAGATAAACCTGCAAAATGGCGGTTAGCGAATCCATATACCGCTGCGCAAGACCGGATATCCTGAACAATGAATCGTAAATATCGCGATAATATGGGACTATGTGCGGACGGATCAGTTTAAACTCCCCTCTGGCAAACCTGGACAGAACTTCCCGCTGCGGACCGATTATGCTCATCAGGTGAAGAACCTCTTTTTTGATCTGGATAATTTGATTCAACGTGTCCCTATCGGTCTTTTTCAATACCTGTTCTTCAAGCGAGGCAATCTCAAATGAGAGTTCATCCAGCGCAGGCTTGTAGTTCTCCACTATTTGATCAAGCAATGTATGGGCAATCCTGTCTGGAGCGCGCGCTATATGAGCGTTTCCTTTTGTGCATCGCTCTTCAAGAACCTGAATTGCCTTCATCGGCACTGTGTGGTAAGTAACGAGAAAATTTTTGCCAAGAAAAAAATCCAACTCCCGCGTCGCAAATACGCCATCTTTTCGACTATAGTCAACGGCGTGTATAATCATAAAAATGTAATATGAAAATTTATCTTCGTCTTTTGGGATAAATTCTTCAACCTTCGGGGATGAGCTCTCTATGACGCAGTCTTCAATGGACAATGTATGAAAATGAAATATATCTCCGAGAATTAGTTTAGTCTCCTCGGCTGTCGGGTTTTCAAGGTCAACCCACAAAAACAAATTGGTGTCCATCAACAGCGTCGGCATTAAAAACACCGGTATGTCTTTTGAATGCAAACGACCCTGCGTTGTAAATGCAAATGACCTTATCATCGGTTTCTCATTTTAATTTATTCATCGCTTGCGACATTTTGACACAATAATACACATTTTGAAACTTTTTGAGCAAGTCTATTAAGGGAAAAGCGAGATAAAATCCTGAATAATTAATGTTCCAGGAAATTTTAATTTTGTGTGTAGTTAAATCTGTCACAATTATTTAAGAACAACCATTTAGTGGATTGAAAAACACCGCAGGCGTCAAACATTAATAACCCCTCATAAATTGGTGGATAGCAAAATTTCATATTGCAATTTTTAAAAAATCTGGCAAATATAAATGAGGAGTCGGGGCGTAGCGTAGTCTGGCTAGCGCGCTTGTTTCGGGTACAAGAGGTCGTGAGTTCAAATCTCACCGCCCCGACCATTGATTAAACCGGTTTCGTTTTCAGATTCTATATATAAGGTCATTTTTTCCTTTCATACCCGTATTTATTGCTAAAATCACTGCCTTTTCTGTCTCATTCTTTTCCCGATTATCGTATACGCATACGGATTATAAACATTATCAATGTTGAAAAATTCTTTGAACAAACTGTTGATGTGAATTATTTGCAGGTCAAAATCTGAAAGGTTTTCGCAAATTTTTTTAACGCTGAGTCTGTTCCAGTAATAATCTTCGTAAGGGGTGATTAAATGCTCTTCTGTTTCATCCATATTGAAAAAATTAAGACAGATAATGTCGCGGCAGTAATCTGAGAGTTTTTTAAGCGAATAATCAATCCCCGCCGGTGAAAGATGTTCAAACAAATCGTGAACGATAATAATGTTGTATCCATTTTTTTCAAAAGCGACATCATAAACGCTTGCGGTGAAAAATCGAGTTTGTGGAAACAATGTTTTCGCGTTAGCAATGTTTTTTTCACTGATATCAAAGCCTGAATAATCAATGAACTTGTTTAACCCAATTGAGTGAATTATCCGGTAGTCATTTGCAGAACCGCACGCCGGCTCAAGGAGCGTTGGCTTCTGCGGCATCTGTTTTTCGCTTTTAAAGACATTAGCCCATAAATCTGAGAATGTGTTCAACAACGTTTCGTCAGGCAGACCGTCATTGCCTGTGGTTTCAAAATAATATTTCAGATAATTCGGTATGATTTGTCCATCGGCTTTAAGCGGCAAAATTTTAAAACAATTTCCTATAAATTGAGGGATTGAAAAACCTTCAACGTTATCAGCCCCTTTTTTCAATGCAAAATAAATAGCATCGCGCAAATACCGGTCTGAAAGTTCATTCAGATTTGAATATATCCAGAGTATTACTGCGGAGAACAATATCTCATTTAATTTAATTTCGCTAAATTTATTCTGGAAAATAAAATCAATAATGACCTGTCGGGATAAAATGCTCTGCGGGTTAATTCGGGGGTCCTGGATTTTCTGCACAAGATAATTTTTTAAAAACTCGCTGTTATGTCGGTCCCAGCACTGTTTTAATATTTTGGATTCAGCGGCAAGGTTTGCGCTGTCTTGGTTACCTGACTTTATCTGCGAGTCGGCTTTATCCTCACGCGGTGGGTTCTCATTGCTTTTTGAATAATTTTTCATTGATCCATCTCTGTCTATTCCCGTCATTTATATCTATTATTCTTATCCATTATCGCGACGGACTGATTTCTCCTGCAACATCTTTAGCGCCGCTTCAACAACCTGGTCAACAGTTATTGACCGCATACATCTAAAATCAATTGGGCAATTGCTTAAAAAGCAGGGAGAACATTTTTGGTTAGACCTTATAATTATGTGGCGTGTTGAACCGGGCAAACCGGGCGCGGTAAGTTCTGGAGAAGTGCTGCCAAATATGGCGACAACTCGCGTTCCAACCGCGGCGGCTATGTGCATTGGACCGGTATCGTTTGAAACCACAACGTCGCATAATTTTAATGCGGCGCACAGTTCTCGCAATGTAGTTTGACCAGCAAGATTTTCAACTACTGCATTATTGCCGACGCCGCTTTTGATAAGGCTGCTAATTTCAAGGCAGATTAGACGGTCTGCCTTTCCGCCGAAAATGCAAATCTCGCACCCTGTTTTCTTATGCAAAGCAATTGCTGTTTGAGCGAATCGTTCTCTTAACCAACGTTTTGCCGGTCCGTATTCGGCGCCGGGTATAATTCCAATTAGAGGTTTTTGAGAATTTTTGAGTTTAAATTTTCTCTTTGCCTCTATAGTTTCTTCAATCTGGATTTCAATTTGCGGCTCTGATAATTTAGGTTCAGCTCCGGCAAATTGAACGAGCGCAAGGTAGTTAAAAATATGATGAACAGGACCCTTTCCATCTATCTGAAACGGGTGCTTTAGTCTGCCATCAATTATGGCTTTTACCATTTTTGGAGTTAGTTTTTGTATTTTAACAAGCCGATGAAGCGGTTTTACGCTGTGAGTAAGAAACGGCGAGCGTAAAAAGGCGCTATAACCGATTCTCTGTTTCACTGAGCCAAGCCACATCTCAATAGCGGCGCGGTGCGAGTTTGGAAATGCTATGCCGAGGTCAAACTTGCGCTCTCTTAATTTCTTTGCAACGGAAAAGATTCCCTCTGTTTTGTTAAAGACGATAACTTCGTCAAGCCCGCGGTGTTTCATCCAGATATCAAGGAGTTTTTCATCCGTGAGCAGAGATATTTTTGATTCCGAAAAACAGTGACGCAACGCGGTTATCGCAGGCATACTCATTACGGCGTCTCCTATCCAGTTGACGCCGCGTATAAGGATTTTTTCCGCTGATGTATTAACCGGGGCGTTGTTCATAGGCAAGGGATTGAGGTTTTGGTAAAGTTTTATTTGGCGGCGGTTTCCACCTATTGTGAACCCAGAACCAGTTTGCGGGGTCGCGAATGACTGCTTGTTCAAAAGCCCTGTTTATATCAATGCAAATATCTTTTACATCTCGGTGCTGACCGTTTACCAGAACCGGTATTTCGTCTCCAATTTCAATTCTCCATTTTGCGGGCGCGGTGCGGTAGCAGATGGCTGTGAATAAGCGGGCTTTATATCGCTGGGCGAAAAGCGCTGGCGCGGCGCTGGTAGAACAATCTCTTCCAAAAAACGGCACCCGCACCCCTTTGTCTCCGGCGTGTTGATCCGACAAGAGACCTAAAACAACGCGACCGCCCTGCATAAACTTGCGCAATTTGTCGGCTTCTGTCCGCCGCTCAAAATAATGGCATCCGGTCTTTTCCCGGAGCATCTGCAACAGCTTGTCAAACGATTTATGCTTAAGGCTTCTATAGGTTGTCGCGCACTTTAAACCGCTGGTAAATTCCCAGAAGCGGGCATACAGTTCAAAGTTGCCAAAATGCCCAATTGCCGCCACAACGTTTCCATTTTCCGCTGATTTAGCAGCCGCTTCCAGATTCTCAATCCCAACGAATTCAACGCGCTTTTGCAATTTCTCTTTCTTCATTGAAAATGTTTTTGCAGCGCAGAGAAAATTTTCCCCGATTCGTTTAAAATTCTCGTAAGCCAGCGCGCGGATTTGCTGAGAAGTTTTTTCCGGAAACGCGGCGGCAAGATTTGATATTGCGGTTTTGCGATGTTTTGAATCTATAAAATAGGCGAGCATACCGAAGAAACGTCCCAGCCTTGCAACGACGGTTATCGGAATAAGCGAGACTATTGCAAGAAATATTCTTACTAATATGTACAGGATTTTTTCCATTAAAAACCTTTATTTAATGCAGATTCGCCGCACGCACTCATTAAAATCGCGCGCTCCGTGGATTATCTTTATTTCAACGCGCATATAAAGTATAGGAATATCCCTCCGGTCAATTTTTGGAAACCTTACGGCGTCTTTCTGAGTTGTTATAATATATTGCGCCTGTTTCTTTTTGCTTTGATTGATTACGTTTATAATCTCCTGCTGTGTGAATCTATGATGGTCTGCAAATCTGCGTCTGTAAACAAGTTCCGCGCCGAGTCGCTGAAGAGAATTTTCAAAACTTTCAGGCTGGGCAATTCCACTAAGCGCGGCAACCTTTTTGTCTTTTACAAGGTCAAGGCTATACTGTTCAAATGTGAAGACATCCACAAAGTAAAGGGGCTGGTGAACGCATTCAATAAGCAGGGCATCGGGATTAAGGTTGGAAATCTGTTCGCGAAGCCGCTGGGTATTGCCGTCGCATTTTGTAATAAAGATAACATCTGCGCGCGACAGATGCGAGGGCGGTTCTCTGAGCGTTCCGCGCGGCAATAGATAACCGTTGCCGAACGGTTGCTGGCAGTCAACAAGCACAACATCAAGCCGTTTGCCTCGCAACTTCCAGTATTGAAAACCGTCGTCAAGCAACAAGGTGTCGCAGCCATATTTTTCCACAGCGTATTTGCCTGCCTTGACGCGGTCTTTGTCAACAAGAACAACAACATCTTTTAAATTGCTCGCGAGCATATACGGCTCATCGCCGGCTTTTTCCGAATCAAGCAATAACGATTTTCCATCAGAGACGACCCTCGGGGGAGTCTGGTCTTCGCGCAGAAGGATTTTATTAAGCAGTCGTTGAATAAGCGGCGGCGGTTTAGACCTGTAACCGCGCGATAGAATTGCGACTTTTCTCCCTTGAAGTTGCAATTCGCGCGCGAGCCGTTCCACAACGGGGGTTTTGCCGGTGCCGCCAACGGTCAAATTCCCAACAGCAATCACCTGAACGCCAACAGTGAAATCTCTAATAATTCTGACGTTGTAAAGATAGTGCCGCGCTTTTACCGCAAATGCAAAGACCTTTGACAGTATAAACAAAAAACCCCGCAAAAGCGCAGCGCGTTTGCCCGGCTTTTCTTCAAATATAACTTCAAGGGCAAACGATTCTAAACTTTCAATCCATTTTCTAATCAACTCGCGCATTCGCTCGCATAAGACTTTGTGCAAAACTATTCTATATATTTTTGCGACATCTTGGCAACCAAAGTGTAATGATTCAGATGGATAGCCGGATTAATCTCTGTTTATTTCTCAAACATCCCCGTATTTTATAAGGGCGCTTAACATCAGGTCAGAACCGCATTTGCGCCAGCGAATTGAATAAAGAGTCGGGATGTCATCAAAGGATGAAAATCCTTCGCCTGATACCGCGCGAGGCGCTGTTCTGCCACCGATAATTTTCGGCGCGTAAAAAAAGACAATTTTATGAGCAAGTTTTGATTTAAGGAATGAGTAATGGAGTTGCCCACCACCCTCTACCAGCAGCGATAGGACATTTTCTTCGCCTAATTTCCAAACCAGATAGTTCAAATCCACCTGTCCGTTGTTATTCTCCGGGGCAATTACGACATTGCATAGTTTTTGAAGCGCTTCAATTTTTTTTTCAGGCGCGTTTTTAGTTACAAAAATTGTTGTGCTCTTGCGGGCAAGTTCATCGCGAACAACTTTTGCTGTCAATGGCGTTCTCGCGCGAGAATCTACTATTATTCGCCGCAATGTTTTTTTTCTATCAATTTCATCCCCCCTCCTGTAAGTGAGTTGCGGGTCATCGGCAATGATTGTGTTGACTCCGACAAGGATTGCGTCTGCCTGTTTTCGCAATTGCATTCCAAATTTGCGAGAGAGTGGATTTGTTATCCATTTTGAATCGCCTGAAACGGTAGCGATCTTCCCATCAAGTGTCATAGCGGCTTTAAGAATAACGAAAGCCGTTTTATTTACAATCCAGTGGTTGAAGGCTTCATTAAGATTTTCGCACTCAGATTTCAAGAGCCCCTCTCTTACAATGATTCCCGCAGACTTTAATATCTCAAATGCCCTGCCGGAGTGTTTTGGATTAGGGTCTATTGCGCCAACGACGACTTCCTTGATTTTTTCTTTAATTATTGCATCAACACAGGGCGGCGTTCGGCCATAAGTTGAGCACGGTTCAAGCGTTACATAAAGAGACGCCCCCTCTGGAGTTAAGCCGTTTTTTCTTGCGTCGTTTATTGCCTCAATCTCGGCGTGAGGAAGTCCGGCTCCTCTGTGATAACCCTTTCCAATTATAACACCATTTTTATACAGAACAGCGCCAACGATTGGATTTGGCGAGGTCATTCCTTCGGCTCTTTTAGCCAGCCTTATTGCGAGCCGCATCAGTTCTTCATCTTTTTTTCCCATAATTTTAATAACGGCAGTGTGGCTTTGACGGCGACAGTTCTGCGCATTCGTTATTTATAATTCCTGATATTCAATACATCAAGCGCGGGCAATGGTTCGCCATTATCGTCAAAAAGAGTTACCTCGCCCCAGTTTGAACGAATTCCTTTTGCAGGCACCCACTCCGGAGCCCAGTAAATGACCCCTTTTCCGCAATTTTCAGGAAGGTTTCTCACAACCTCCACAAGGTCTGCGAGAAACTTTTTCTGTCCCTGTGGCGTGGCTTCATAGCCGGGATGCGGTTGAATACTGTTTTTGCTGCGCGGGAATTTGGAATTGTATAGCCGCCAAGGGTGCGCTGTTTCTACAACAATTACAGGCTTTTTGTAACGGAGGGCAAGGTCTGTGATGTTTGTTTTTAGATCGCCAATCGTTCCGTGCCACCAGTAATAATAAGAAACGCCTATAATATCATAATCAACCTTGTATTTTTCTATGTTATCAAAAAACCAGCGGGAGCGAACATTATTGCCGCCGCAATCAATATGGAGCATTATATAAATTTTTGATGGACTTTTAACCGAACGAACGCCATCGCCCGCAGACTTGAGCAACTCGGTAAACTGTCGCCAGTGCAAATCGTCGTTAAATTTCCCCATATTTCCATCATCCCAGAGAAAACCAGGCGTTATCTCATTGCCGGTCTGAACAATATATGGCGGCGTATTTTGCGCAACAAGCGCCGCCACAACATTGCTTGTGTAGGTAAATACTTCCTGCTTGAGTTCAGCAAAACTAAGGTTTTCCCAGCGAGACGGTTTTTTCTGATGCGCGGGGTCTGCCCAGGTATCTGAATAATGAAAATTAAGGATTAACTTAAAACCTTGCGCGGCGGCCCGCTTTGCCATTTTTAAAGTAGACTCGGTGTTGCAAAAACCGTTTGCCGGCGTATGCCACAGTCTTAATCTGATTGCGTTTAAACCGTGATTTTTCAGGATTAAAATCGGGTCTTGCGGTTCGCCCTTTTCTTTATATGTAAAGCCTGCGCTTTCCATTTGCGGGATAAATGAAACATCCCCTCCGAGCAGGAATTCAACCTCATCGTCGGACCTTGCGGGTTCAACAAGAAATAAGAACAACGTTAGCAGGATTGTAATTTCTTTCCTTCGTATTAGTTTAATTATCAGATTGTTTTTTCTCATACAGGTAAATGGCGTTTTCAAATAACAAGCACGGCGGAACCGTTGAGTTTTCCAGAACGGAGGTCGTTCAGCGCTTCATTAGCGGCTTGGAGTGGATAAGTCTTAATGGAGGTTTTAACCGGGATTTCCGTAGCAATTTTTAAAAACTCCACAGCGTCGTTGCGCGTCAGGTTTGCCACCGAAACAATTGACCGTTCTTCCCATAAGGTATTGTATGCAAAGGAGGGAATATCGCTCATATAGATTCCACCGCAAACGACAATTCCCCCTTTTTCAAGCGCTTTGAGCGCATTTACTACAAGGTTGCCAACAGGCGCAAAAATTATAGCGGCTTCAAGCGGTTCAGGCGGCATTTCATCCGAGCCACCCGCCCACGCAGCCCCCATTTTAATGGCAAACTGCTGCGACTCTAGATCGCCCGGTCTTGTAAAGGCAAAAACGCGTCTTCCTTGATACACTGCAACCTGAGTTATTATATGCGCAGCCGCGCCAAAGCCATAAATACCGAGTCGTTGCGCGTTTGCGGTTTTAGAAAGCGAGCGATAGCCGATTAATCCTGCGCAGAGGAGCGGGGCGACTTTAGCCGCGTCGTAATTGTCTGGAATCAAAAACGAATACCGCGCATCAGCAACCGTATATTGCGCAAAACCGCCGTTGATTGTATAACCCGTAAACAATGCCTTATCGCAGAGGTTCTCGCGTCCGCTCAGGCAGAACTTGCATTTGCCGCAAGTCCATCCAAGCCACGGAATTCCGACCTGTCTGCCGGTTAAGCCGCTATCAACGCCCGCGCCCGTTTTTATAACCGTTCCGACGATCTGATGACCGGGAATAAGCGGAAGTCGTGGATTCTTTAGCTCGCCATCCACAATATGCAAATCTGTCCTGCAAACGGCGCAAGCGCTTACGCGAATTAAAACTTGACCGTAATCCGGCTCAGGGATTGCTATCTCACGCAAGACAAGCGGCTGCCGCTGCCTTTCAAGAACCATCGCGCGCATAATTTATAACCTGTGTTATCAGTTTAGAAACATTTTGATATTGAAATAAGTAATTAAGAAACAAAAATTTTACCGTGCAATAGGTTGTTTTTATAATCAATCTTTTACCGGTTATCTATTTTTTTGATTTAAGCAACGGGCTGACTGAATTTAACGCGGCAACGGTAAAGATTATCGGATACAACTCTTCATAATACCAGAGCCGCGCAAAATAAAATCCAATTGGAGACGGTTTTTTCCATTCGCCGCTATAGACTTTTTCAATGAGCCAGTTGGCGCCTGCAATGCAAGAACGCACAATTTTTTCTCGCAATTCCTGTTCGCAAAATGGGACAAAATAGACTCTGCCAAGCGATTCAACGGCGAGCGCGGTTTCTTCAATCGACGGAGGAGAGTTTTTAAACCCGCCCCAGCTCCCGTCGCTGTTTTGAGAATTAATCAAAAAGTTGACTGCTTTTTCCGCCGCAGAGGTTGCTTTTTCTCCGTCAATTCTAAGCATCTGTTGCAGGGCAAGCAAAACGCGCGATGTGCCGTAGATGAGGTTTCTTTCATACCGTTCATATTGATTTCCAAACCAGAGCGGCTGCCAGTAGCCTTCGGAAGATTGCGCGGCGAACAAGAATTCAACCGCTTTTTTCATCCTTTCCAACAACCTGTTCCCGTCCTGCGGCGGAAGAAAAGGCAAATAGGCGCTGATGGCTCTTAAGGCGTGCGATGTTAAATCAGCCCCGCTGCTGTCAAATTGCAGATGTCCCCAACCGCGACAGAATGTCGGAATCCCGCCATCTTTATTCTGCAATCCAATTAGCCAATTAATGCCGGCTGTTGCGGATTTGATCGGATTTATATTATCCAGTCCGTGTTGAAATTGCCGTTCATTTGAACGATTTGACAAATTTTTTGGAGAGTCTGAAATTTTTGGCATCAACCTGCTCAAAGCAAGCAGGGCTCCTGCGGTATCATCGGCATCAGGAACGCCGCCGGGCAGATTCGTCCACGCCCAGCCGCCCGGAGGCGAATTTGTGTAAGGATGTTTAGCTTTGAACTGTTGATTCAATAGCCATTTGAACAAAACTAAAAGTTCGTTTTGTGAGAGCGGACACTCTTTTGCCGATTGCGTTGTTCCGAGCAGAGCGTTTATTGATAGAGTAGTGAGCCAAGTGGCAAGGTCGCTGTCAATAGCCCAGCTCCCATCAGCCCGCGCCGATGATACTATGAATTTTATCGCCCGATTAACAATGGGACTCTGGTCTTCGCCCGCGCAAACCAGCGCCATAGTAACAAAAGACGTCAACGGTATTGCTTCAAGAAAACCGCCGTTTTCAGGTTGAATATTATTTACCAGTTCAAGAGTCTTGTTTTTAAGCGCCGAGCGAATAAAGTTTATAAAAAAGTTTTTTGAAGGGAGTTTTTTATGGCGAACCTGACCGATTGCGACAAGCGCCGGCAATGCATAACTAACAACAGGCAGTTTCAACGCCGCAAAAAATCCTGCCGGCAACGCGGCAAGTTCAAACGGCAGTTGTGGAACGCTGCTCCAGCATTCACTCTCATCTCCAAGTCTGCCTGCGATTGCGCACATCATTAAAATTGGAGCGGAAAATGTGCGGTCATTACCGTACCTGTTTATAATTGCCGGAACAAGAATGTACGGCTCTATCCTTCCCGCCCGTTGTTTTATCCATTTCTCGGCATTTTGAACCACTCCCTCGTGCTTTTTCGCCCCATCTTTTACGATATAAAAGGCAGACCAGCACAAAACTGTTGTGCTCAAGTTTGAAAAACTTAAAACCGTATCGCCCCATCCGCCGTCAGCACCGGCGTTCTTTGCCAGCCAGTCCAATCCTTTTTCAATTAAAGAATAATCAAACGGCGGCTTGTCGTTCTTATCAATACAGGCGCGATAGTAAAGTTCAAGGGCAGAAACAGCTGTCGCAGTGGCAAGGGCGCTGCTTGCAAGATGTCCCTTCCAGAAACCCTGTTCCGACCGCTTGGCAAGCAACTCCCCGATGGCGGTCTGCAACGCTGAATCAAATCTTGAAATGTCAATCTCCATTAAACTGTTTAATATCGCGCGGCTTTGATTATGATTTTAGTTTTTTAACCTCTTCAAGCAAATAGTGACACCATTTCTCCATCCCTTCGCCGGTTCGGGCTGAAAGTTCAAATATTTCGGCATGATGACTGATTTTTTTAAGGTTTTCAAGCGCCACTTGACGGTTAAAACCGGCGGCTTGCGCAAGGTCTGATTTTGTAATAATCGCCACATTGGCTGTGTGAAACAGCGGCGGATATTTTAACGGTTTGTCTTCACCTTCAGTTGTTGATAGCAAAACCACCCTCTGGTTTTCTCCAAGGTCAAACAGCGCCGGACAGACAAGGTTTCCCACATTTTCAATAACCAGCAGGTCAATTTTTTCGTCAGCAAGCCGCCCCATAGCGCGCGCAACCATTTCCGCGTCAAGATGACAGGTGGTGCCGGTGTTTATCTGGACAACTGGAATCGCAGCCTTTCTTAATCGTTCTGCGTCGTTTTGAGTTTCAAGGTCCCCAACTATAACGGCAATTCGCATTTTGCCAGAAAGCGCCTTAGCGGTTTCATAAATCAAGGTCGTTTTTCCAGAACCGGGTGAAGAAAGCATATTTATGGCAAAAATACCCCGCCCGAGAAAATACCCGCGATTTCGCTCGGCAACCCGCTCGTTTGCCTCAAGAATCGGTTTGTTTAATTCAACTGTGACTATTTGGTTGTCGTGAGCGTGGTGGTGAAAATCGTCGTGGTTGTGATGGTGATGATGATGAAAATCGCGCGTATGCGCTTCATCACTTTCTTCGTCGTGATGATGTTCATCGTGGTGATGCGCCACTGTCTGTTTTCCGGTATTGGACTCCATTTCTTTTTTAGTTTCTACACCAACCAGCGGCGAACTCACCTCTTTTGCAGGCAATCCATTTATCTTCGTCCCGCCATCGCCATCGCATCCGCATTCTTTACACATAATCTAAACCCAAATTTTATAATTATTTTTGCAAACGTCTTATTAAACCAATCTTCAATCTTATCCTGATTATTTCAGAATAAGAGGCTGTTTAAAAATATCTTAGATAAGAAACACAATCTTATATTAAGCAATCTAAAATCAATTACAATAATGTATATATTTTGCAAATATCGCGTTAGATATCCGTTTTATTGAAACAGTTAGCAAAGGTCTATAGATACCAGATCAAGTTCTCTACCTTTTAGCATAATTACATCTCCCGAACCACAGTTAGGGCAGAGAAAATCAAAATCATCTTCTGGTTGGTATTCATTCTTGCATTTGTTGCACCGGCACAGGGCGGGGACGATTTCAATATGCAGATTCGCTTGGCTCGCGATTGTATCCTTGCGCATAGCTTCAAAGGCGAACATTAATGCCTCTGGCACAACACCGCTCATTGAACCGACACGCAGGTGGAGTTTTAAAATCCGCTCAGCCTTATTCCTGAATGCGGTATCTTTCGCTATTTCAAGAACATTCTGGATTATTCCTGCTTCGTGCACGGTATTACTATATATTAAATTCGTAATATTTTCAAATATTTCAGTTAACAACGACTTTATCTGGATGGCTTTCTGCGGCTTTTAAAAATCGCCACGCAAAAACCCCTCCGGCTATGGTCATAATTGCCGTAACAATGAATGAAAGGTTTGTATTTACGCCATAAAGCGCGGTCGCATAGGTAGGTCCGAAGACACGGGCAAGCGTTCCGGCGCTCTGAGCAACGCCCATCGTTGCCCCCTGTTCGCCCGCTGGCGCGTGGACTGAAATCTGTCCCATCGTAGGAGTCCTGTTTATATTTGAAGCGGCGGAAAAAAGCGCAAGCAATATCATTAAAAAACCGATATGTCCGGCAAGCGGCATAAAGGCAAGGCTTAAACCGACTACGATTAGACTGATAGAGATCAATCTGGCGTCGCCGAATTTTGTAACCAGTATTCTAATCAAACCGCCCTGTGTTAACGCCGCAATCACGCCGCAATAGGCGAAGATAAATCCTAATTTTGTTTCATCGTAATGATAGGTTTTTGCAAGGAGCAACGGCAATGTGGCTTCAAAACTTGTAAAGCAAAACGTTGCCAGAAAATAAAGTCCGATCAAGCCACCGAGTTTAGGTTGACGCAGAGTGTGGATTATCTGTTGAATTCTTGGGCGTTGCTCGGCGTGCGCGGAGTCCGGTTTAAGGCTTTCTTTAAGGATAAAGACTGATAAAATAAAGTTCACTGCGCACAATCCTGCGGCAATCCAGCCCGGTCCTGCTAGACCGAGATATTTTGCGCTAAATGCGCCAATCGCCGGACCGAATATGAAACCGAGCCCGAAGGCAAGACCGATCAGAGCCATACTATGCGACCTTTTTTCCGCTGGCGTGATATCGGCAATGTAAGCCGATGCCACAGAAATATTGGCGCCGCATATTCCGGCGAAAATTCTTGAAAACAGGACTAATAAAAGACCGTTTTTATCTCCGATAATTGCGGCAAGCGCAAACAGCGCGTAGGCTACGGCAGACCCCGCGTTGCTGATCAACAAAACCGGTCTCCTGCCGATCCGGTCTGAAAGCCGTCCCCAGATCGGAGCAAAGAAAAATTGCATTAACGAAAAAGAACCTATGACCAACCCTATTATCGCTCCCTGTCCGCCAAAACGTTCAATATATCTTGGTAATAAAGGTAATACGATTCCAAACCCTATCAGGTCTATAAATACGGTCAAAAAGATTATCCCGAGCGACGGTTTTCTCATTCAATCAAATTATTTTTTTCGGTTTCCCAACAATTTTCTTTCAAAACATAGATTTTAATATATTTTTAAAATCAAAATGGTCAAGAAAACCGATTAATTAAAATATTCGCGTTTGATAAGGGTCAATTTTATATTAATAACAAACCGTTTTTTTAAAGTGTGAACAGATAAGTTATGATTGTTGTGGTTTAATTAATTAGAATATTTAGATTTGTGAATAACTTTTCTAATAAGTTGTTTTTAACATTATATTGTATTTAAAAGAAAAATAGATTTTGCTTCAGGAATATGGCGAACGGTCAACAAACAGGCGCTCCATCTGTTGAAAGTCAGAATGCAACCGCGGCTATGATTGCGGCTGCAAACTCTTCCGGCGCGAAGGTTGGCATTGACTTGAAATACACTCCAAGAAGGACGTTAACGGTTGAAGACCGCCAGCCGCCAAGTTCAGTTGAAGCCGAACAGGGGGCTTTAGGGTGCGTATTGTTAGGTCCGCAGGAGAGTATGCCTGTTTGCATCCAGAAGTTAAAAACCAATGAAGAGGTGTTTTACGACCCGCGACATCAGGTTATTTATAAAACCCTGCTTGAAATGTATGACAAAAGAGAGCCGATAGATATTGTCACCCTTGTTCAAAAGCTAAGAGACAACAAGAATTTAGATGCCGCCGGCGGTATGGTTTATATCAGTTCGCTTGCTGACGCAACGCCATCAGTCGCCAATCTTGAATATTACCTTGCCATAGTAAAGGAAAAATATCTTTTAAGGAAGATGATACGAACCTGCGCCGAGGTGATCTCAAACATCTACAGTTATTCTGGCGATGTGGAAGAATTGCTTGACGATGTTGAAAGCAAGGTTCTGCGGGTAAGTGAAGAACGGGTTGAAGAAACGGTTGAACCGATAAAAAGCCTTGTATTAAAGTCTGTCGCGCAGATTGAACAATACTTTACAAACCAAGGCGCCACAGACGCCATTCGGACTGGATTTCCCGACATAGACAAACTAACACTCGGGCTGCACCCGGGCGATATGATAGTCATCGCCGCAAGACCGAGCGTTGGCAAAACATCGCTTGCGATGAATATTGCTGAGCACGTCGCCGTTGAAGAAAAACAACCCGTAGGCGTATTCAGCCTTGAAATGACAGCAGAATCGCTCGTGCTCAGGATGATCTGTTCTCACGCGCGCGTGAACTTAAAAAACGTTCGCGAAGGTTTCCTTCACGACCGAGATTTTTCAAAAATCACAACCGCGGCAAGCAAACTCTCTTCAAGCCCGCTTTTCATAGACGATACATCAAATATGTCCATACTTGAACTGCGGGCAAAGGCGCGCAGGATGGCTCAACAGTATGGGATTAAACTATTTGTTATAGACTATTTGCAGTTGTTGCATTCAAATTCTTTTCGGGCAAAAGAGAATCGCCAGCAGGAAATTGCCGAAATCTCGCGCGGGATAAAGTCACTCGCAAAAGAACTGAATGTCCCCATTATTGTATTAAGCCAGTTGAACCGCGAGGTTGAAAAAGAGAAAAACCGCAAACCGCGGCTCTCCGACTTGCGCGAATCCGGCGCGATTGAACAGGACGCAGATGTGGTCGGCTTGCTCTATCAGGCAAACCCGCCCGAAGAAGAGGGACAGGAACAGCAGCCCACCCCAGGCGAAGGTATAATGGTTAATCTATCAATCGCAAAACAGAGAAACGGACCAACCGGCGACATCTCTCTTATTTTCTTGAAACAATTCACAAGATTTGAGAGTCTTGGAAAAGATGCGCCGGATGATGTTCCGGTTAATATCAAAAACAGTTGAAAATCGCCAATTAAAAGAATGCATATTATGGCTATAAGGGAAACGCGACTAATTGTAGGTATTATTTTAATTTTTATATCTGTATTTATTTCTCAAGCGCAAACGCCGCCAAAGGTTTTGAAAATTGAGATAGTCCATATCGGACCGCCTGCGGCTAGCGATACATTAATAAAATCGCATATCCGCGTTAAAGAAGGCGAACAGTTTAGCCAGACAAGCGTTGACGATGATATCAGAAGCCTCTATTCCACAGGTTTTTTCGCCAACATACAGGTTCAACAAAGAGTTGAACCGGGCGGCGTTGTTTTAATCTATCAACTTCAAGGCAAACCGTTGCTAACTCAAATCCGTTTTAGCGGAAACAAAAAATTTAAAGAGAAAAAACTCCTCACGAAAGTAACTTCAAAAGTAGGCCAGCCGCTTGATGAGAAAAAACTGTTTAGCGATGCGCAGGAAATCCAGAAACTGTATGAAAAATCCGGTTACTACGGTTCAACGGTAAAATATGTTACAAGCGTGGATGAACAGGCAGGAAAAGGAAGCGTGACTTTTGAAATAAATGAAACCCCGAAGACAAAAATTGAACTGGTTGAATTCGTGGGCGCTCAAGCATTCCCCCAGAGCAAATTACGCAAGGTAGTTAAGACTCGCAAACGGAAGTTTTATTCTTTTTTAACAGGCAGCGGACGGCTTAAAGAAGATGTTCTTGAAGATGATAAAGACAGATTATACGAGTTTTACAGAAACGAAGGTTATATAGATTTTGAAATCAAAGATGTTAAAATAGACACAACAGGACCGAAAACTATCGCAGTGCGATTTATAATCTCGGAGGGCAAAAAATATCAGGTTGGACACGTCGATTTCAAAGGAAACACAGTTTTTTCATCAAGCAATATTATGGCAAGGCTTGAGATGGGACCGGGGAAGACGTTTTCTCCAAAAGGTCTTAATAAAGATGTTGAAAATATAAAAGACCTTTACGGCGCGCAGGGATATGTTGATTTAACCGTTATCCCGCTAAAAACCCCTAACATTGAAACAGGAACAATGGACCTGGTTTATCAACTTGAAGAAGGGGAAAAGTCATATATAGAAAAGATTGAAATCAGAGGAAATACAAAGACAAAGGACAAAGTCATCAGACGCGAACTTGCCGTGGCGCCGGGCGAGGTTTTTGATACCGTTCGCGTCAAACGGAGCAAACACAGGCTGGAAGGTTTAAATTATTTTGAAAAAGTTGAAACCAGACCCGAACCGACCGATATTAAAAACAGGAAAAATCTTGTAGTCGGCGTTGAAGAAAAAAATACGGGCAACTTCATTATCGGCGCTGGATTTAGTTCTATTGACGAAGTAGTTGGATTTGTTGAAGTTACACAGGGGAATTTTGATTTATTTAAACCGCCGCGATTTGAAGGTGGCGGTCAAAAATTCAGACTTCGCTCCGCAATCGGCACAGTAAGGCAGGATTATTTAATATCATTTGTTGAACCGTGGTTTCTGGAAAGAAAACTTGCCCTCGGAGTTGACCTTTATCACCGGAGGCTTGATTACGTAAGCGTCAACGACCTTTATGATGAGCGTCGCACCGGCGGGCGTATTAGCCTTACACGCGCCCTCGGCAGTGATTTCCTGATCGGTTCAGTATCCTACACACTTGAACGGGTTGGCATAGTAAATGTAAATCCTAACGCTTCCCAGGCGATAAAAGATGAAGAAGGTTACAGGCTTGTATCAAAGGTCGGTACTTCAATCGCTTATGACACCCGCAATAATGTTATGTTTCCGACAAACGGGCACAGGGTTGAATTCATTACCGAAGTGGCAGGCGGTCCTTTTGGCGGCGACACCGATTATTATAAATTAGAACTGCGCGGTTCAAAATATATCCCGGGTTTTGCAGAGGGTCACGTCCTTGAATTAATTGGCAGAATTGGCTCAGTTGATAGTTACAACGGTTCAAAACGAGTGCCGCTTTTTGACAGATTCTTCCTCGGCGGACTTTACTCATTGCGCGGGTTTGACTATCGAGATGTTGGACCGCGCGATTCCACAGGCGAACCGTTAGGCGGCAACACCTACTGGTTCGGCTCACTTGAATATTCAATTCCTGTGATTGAACGCGTCAGACTCGCGGCATTCTACGATGCCGGCAACGTTTATAAGAGCGCTTTCAGCTTCAACACAGACCCCAATGAGCAATTTTATTATGATGACATCGGCGTCGGCGTCCGGCTTAACCTCCCGATAGGACCGCTAAGGTTTGACTTTGCAGTCCCACTTCACACCGATCCTCATAATGATAGTAGCGGAAAGTTCCAATTCGGTGTAGGTTATACCCGCGAGTTTTAAACTTTTAATTTGATATAAACGATGAAGAGAATAATTAATGCAACAATAGCGGTAGTGTTGTTGGTTGGGCTGACCACGCTCCCGACAATGGCGGCTCAATCAACGCAAAAAATCGGCATAGTTGACCTCAAACGGCTGTTTGATAACTACTGGAAAACCAAACAGGCAAACGCGCGCTTGAAAGAACTGCGCTCGGATATGCTTAAAGAACAGAAAGCCATTGAAGAGAAACACAGTAAAGCCTCTGATGAGTATAAAAAGATTCTTGAAAGCGCCAATGATCAAGCAGTATCAGCAGAAGAGAGAGAAAAGCGGAAAAAATCCGCCGAGGACAAACTCCTTGAACTCCGCCAGATTGAAGTTGCGATGGAACAATTCGTTAGAAACGCAAGCGCGAATCTGAGCGAAGAAGAGCGGCGGTTGCGCGACAATATCGTAAAAGAACTCCGCGAGGCTATTGCCACTAAAGCCCGCGCGGGCGGCTTTACCCTTGTTCTTGATGTCTCTGGGGAAACCGCAAACAGCGCCCCGGCAGTACTCTATACAAATGGCGAAAACGACCTCACAGACCAGGTTCTCAACGAATTAAACGCAAAAGCCCCGCCTGAATTAAGAGGTCAAGGCTCATCAGATTCAATACTTAAAGAAAAACCATCAGATTCAATCTTGAAAAATAAATAATTCAGGATTTGCATTTTTGACAACACATCTTAATCATTAGATTGAATAGCAACGCCGCCCAATGGCCGTGCGGCAAAATACAATCTCTTTTTCCGTTATCGCCTCGCTCTGCGGGGCGATTTGCTTTTAATTCTATTTCATCAATCAATCACAATAGAAAACCGCATCCCGCATTGTTTCGCTATGGTTATATATACATCTATCAGAAATCGCTTCGCCTCAATTACCACTTTTCAAGCGGCGTTACCGGCGCAGGCGCTGGCAGGAGTATGTTTTGATTCACCGGAATTAATTCAATAACAAGTCTCAATTTAGTCACATCATCCAGTTTTACAGTCAATTTAGAGAGACGGGGATTTTTAGCCTGACGCTCCGGATGCGGCGACTCTGGGAGCGGTTCGGCAGGCATTTTGGAAAAACTAGCGATTTCGGGCTCAACAATTCGCGCCAGCACTTTTACATCGTCCTGAGAAAGTGTGGCGATTTTACCATTCTGACTAATTTCAATCTTTGCCGGTGTATGCATAAACCAGTAAAACTTTGACGGTTCTAGCGCGTTCAATTCATCCTGAATCAGCAATCTGCTGCGATCCAGCAACATCATACCCCGTTTGAGACTTGAAACCTTTTTATAAGCCGGGGTTATGTCTGCTATTGCAAAGGCGCGCCGCGGAGTTGAATTGAATTTAATTATTTTAGCCGCCGCTGACGGCAATTGGTCCGGGGATTGGTCGGGATTTAGCACAATTGTGTTATGTCCTTCGGCTCGCAATCTATAGTATGTCCACCTCTGTTTTCCAAAATACCCCGGCAGGTTATAGTCGTCTGAACCGATATCCACAGCCCACCGTTTGCCAAGCGCGTCAAATACAAACGTGCCAATGTCAAGATGGCTGTGATTTGCCTTGTTATCACCGGCTTTAAATCCGACAAAGAGCGCCTCCGGATCGTCCCATTTAGTTCTCATCAAGACAACTTCAGCGTTGCGGAAATATCTGTCTGTTGGCAGCAGCGATAGCGCCGTTTTTTCAGTCGCAGGATAATACCAGACAAGGTCAAGCGGTTGCGGTCTTGGCGTGCGTGATTGATAAACCGCGTAGACCGGGTTTTTAAATTCGCGTCCAAGCCAGAAAAGGGCAGGTGAATACGGAGCCCCATCGCCGCTGTCTGCATAATTAAACGTCCTGTTTAACGGTCCAGTGGCATAGATTGGAAAGTCGCCCGCCCTGTCAAAGCCCGGGATTTTTATAAGACCAAAATCTGTGCCCAGAGCGGTGTGAAGACCGGCAAGAAAATAGACATTGTAACTTGTTGCATAATTCCAGTAGCCAGGTCCTTCTGCCCAAGCGCCGTCAGGGGCATATTCATTCATCGCAAGCTGGATAGATTGCAAGGCATAATGCAAATATTCTGCCGCAAGTTCCGGTTCAACATCCGCTATAGCAAGCGCCCCCATCCCGACTCCTCCATTACAGACCTGATTCCAGTTATGACGCGCCCGCGCCCACCAGTTGTTTTTCTTATGCACTTCTATTGCCGGTTTTATCCCTTTTTCTATCATTGACTGTCGCAATACCTCCAGTTGTTCCGGTGTCCAAGAATCATAGAACCAGTCATAACCGATGGCAAAGGCGTGCGTCATCTCTGCCGTATCAAGAAAATGGCGCGGATTCCAATCCTTAAAATTCGCGGCGGCGTTAAGTTCTTCCCAGGCTCGTTTAACCCATTTTTTATCGCCATCAATGTTATAAAGCAGACCGAGCGTATAAATGCGGTTCATTACCCTGCGGCTTGTGGAAAGTAGACGCAATCCATCCGGTATCTCATATTTTGACGGGGCCTCGTTGAGTATGGCTTCGCCGCGCGACCTTACCTCTTTAAACCAGCGCGATAACGTGGCATCATTAGTAACCTGTTTTTTTAGAATGATAAAATCCTGTTTTGTGGCTATTAACCGTGGATGTTCCTTGCGCAGTGTCTTAAGCAATTCTACCTGAGGCGGTATTGGGATTGTTGCGCTCTCAGGCTTTTGTTCAGCCGCAAAAACCAGAGTTTCAGTTAAAACAAATATGCCCATTAAGATAATGTGGATTATTCTTTGCATTTTATCGTTATTTGATTTGATTCATAATTCTGGCAAAAATTCAATCAATATTGTTAAAATTTAAAAAAAACACTGGCAATTTATTTTTATATCCATTTTTAATTGAAATCACGACTGGCTATTGCGATAATGGGCTAATCATCAGTTATTTGCGCTCGCTTGACTTTGCGTTTTTCTGCTGTTTATTGACAATAGAAAAATATGTGTAAAACTATTTGGTAATTAAGATATGCAGGGTATGCGCACATATAAATCAGCAAGAGACCGCAGAAAAGACCTTGAAATAGAAGTCTCTTTTCTTGAAGGTCTTGTAAAGCGCGCGCCGGACTATGTTGAGGCGTTGCAGGTTCTTGCTGAAGACCTTACAAAACTCGGTCGTTATGAAGATGGTTTAAAGATTGATGAACAACTGGCTAAACTTTTACCCAACGACCCGATAGTTCATTACAATCTGGCTTGCAGTTATTCTTTGACCCATAATTATCCCCAGGCTATTGAAGCCCTTGAAAAGGCGATTGATTTAGGTTATTCGGACTTTAAATGGCTGCGACGCGACCCTGACTTGAAGAACCTGCGGATGCACAACAATTTTAAAAAGATAAAAGAAAAGATTCGCAAGGTGCGTCAAAAACAGAAATAAAAATCAATTTTATTTTACATTATTACCGCCCCAATCCAATTCCGGAGTAGAGTCCGCTTCTTTGAAACAATCCGGCGTGTCAATTTGCGGATTATTAACTAATCTTGAAACCTTATAAAAACGCATTGTTTCAGCTGGAAACGGCTTTAACAAATTTTCTAACAGTTTCAAATCTTTCACCGAATCATCCAGCCACAATAAATAGTATTGCGGCTTGATGATTAGCGGCATTCTATTGTGGATTGGAGCAATAAGCTCGTTTGCCGCAGTTGTTATTATTGCGAAGGTTTCAATCACACTGCCATCAGGCGAAGCCCATCTATCCCATAAACCGCCAAAGGCAAACGGCTCGTCATTTTTCATTAAAAATCGCAGCGGCTGTTTATACTTCCCCTTCGTCCATTCATAAAAACTGTCCGCAGGGATCAAACAACGACGTCGTTTAAAAATGTTCTTAAACATCGGCTTTTCAACAAGAGATTCAGCGCGGGCGTTTATCAATTTATTTCCTGATGACTCATCTTTAGCCCACGAGGGAATAAGTCCCCATCTCATCATTATTGATTTTGTTCCCTCTTGGTTAAAAATCACCTGCGCGGGTTGAGAAGGCGCGATGTTATAACGCGGCTTTGCGTCTATAGCGCATTGAGAGACATTGCACTCTTTGCGAATGATATCAAAATTTCCTGCCTGTGAAAACCTGCCACACATATATTTTTCGCGCTAGAATTAACCTAATATTTTTACCAAATACTGTCCAAAATAAAAAATTAAAGAGGCGGTGATTCCCGCGCTTAAGAAGAATTTTACCGAGTCATTAAGGTATTTTGTAAATAAGTTAACAGGGAAAACAATTATCGCTAGTTAGGATAAAATCTAAATAAAGATATTTGGTGCGCATAGCAGGACTTGAACCTGCACGGGTTACCCCACTACCACCTCAAAGTAGCGCGTCTGCCAATTCCGCCATATGCGCACCCGTTCCTTAATATATAAAATACAAATTATGAAATTTGCAAGTGGAATTTTTCCATATTTTACATTTCAAGCGATTAACAAATGTCGTCAGCGGCTACATCAATCATTCTAATAATTTTAAATTTGGTCTAATCTATAAAATTGTTTGATAATAAGTTTGAATGAAATATAATTTTAATAATGGGAGCAAGCACGGAAAAAAGATACAGATTAATTAGGGCGGTCGCAATAGCCTTGATAATGCCAATCACGATTCTGTCTGGTTGCGCAATGGGGTATTTAGGTTGCATCATCTTCGGTCGTTTATTTTTTGATAATTCAGATAAGTTATTAATCTGGGGCAAAGATGGCGGCTGGACAGGGGTATGTGGACTGATACTTTGCATTGGAGGCGCAATAATCGGGACTGTTTTGCCATGGGTTATCTTATATTTTTTTAATCCCGATGCAAAATCCCGCAGACGTTCTGGTAGGGATTCAACTCCATTAATTCAGGTGTAATTGCGAATTTAAACCTTAATCCCTTGCATTTCCAAAAACCATAATTTCCGGTTTAAATTCGATCTGTAAAAATAACGGGTTGAATAGGCCACGAATGAGTTTAATCTTTTCTAATTATTAAATCGTAAGTTGATTTCAAAACATAATTGTTTTATTATCTTTTCCCAAGAAACAAATTTTCAAACTGATTCCGGCTTTACGAATATAATTATGTCTTTTATATGAACTAACAGCCACAGAGATCAATAAAAAACAGATGAAAAAGTATTTAGAAAAATGCCTCGGCATATGAAAAAAACAATCCAGATTACACTACTCGGTTTTTCTACTATTTTGCTCTCAATCCTTTGCGCTCGCGCGGCAGAAAATGAATTAATAGTAAATGGAGGATTTGAAAATGACCTTTCAGGCTGGCAAAACCTCTGGTCGCGCGAGAAAGACGCGGGCGAGTTCTCTATTGAGAAGATAAATCCCAAATCGGGCGCAAAATGCGCAAAGATTGTTCATAATGGCAAACTTGACTGGAGCCTTAATCAGCGCCAGAGGATTCCGGTTTCCCCCGGAGAATGGTATGAATTTTCTGGCTGGTTTAAATTAACCGGCGAGGGCGAGGCTCAATTATGCGCAATCGCCTATGACGCCAGCGGCAATGTTATAGACTGGGCATTCGGCGGAAAACAAATCCCGCAGTCGGATGAATGGACACCTTTACGAACAATTTTTCCTATTCCCCAAAATACATCCTTCATCGTGCCAAGAATAATCGGTTCAGGGGCGGCAATTCTATATGCGGATGATATCTCATTGAAAAAAACACCTGCCATCGCCCCTGCGGCTAAATTGCCCGAAACAATCACGATTGAGAATTCCGTTATCAAAGTGGTTTTTACCACCTCAGACGGCGCGTTCAATGTGCTGGACAAACGAATCAATCACCAATGGATTCAAAAACCGCTCACACCGGCAATAACCGTGCTTGATGCAAAACTCTCGGAGGACAAAAACGCAATTCTATTAACTCTTTTTCATCCCCAAACAATGTTAAAGCTAAATTGCTCAATCGCGCTGCATAAAAAGAATCTCCATTCTTTAACAGTAGAAATTGCCGGCGCGGGAAAAATGGCGGGGCTAATCGGTTATCCGTTTCCATTTGTAACTGAAAAAGGAACCTATCTTGTTATCCCGATGAATGAAGGCATTTCTTACCCGGTTGATGATAATTCAATTAATCCTATCCGACTTATCGCCTATGGCGGACACGGAATTTGTATGGGCTTCTGGGGTGTCACCGATGGACAGATTGCTCAGATGACAATAATTGAAACTCCAGATGACGGCTCAATCCAAATCAATCGTTTTGATGGCAAACTTGCCGTTTATCCTCTCTGGGAACCGCAAAAAGGGGAATTTGGTTACCCGCGACGCCTCCAGTATCTGTTCTTTGACAAAGGCGACCATGTTCGCATCTGCAAACAATACCGCGAATATGCAAAGCAGATCGGACTATTCAAGACGCTTGAACAAAAACGAAAAGAAAATCCAAATGTTGATATGCTGATTGGCGCGGTAAATATCTGGTGCTGGGAAAAAGACGCGCCCGCGTTTGCCAAAGAGATAATGGACGCAGGGATAAAGAAAATTCTCTGGAGCAACGCGCAACCGCCGGAAAATTTAAAAAAATTAAATGAAATGGGCATACTCACCAGCAGATACGATATCTATCAGGATGTAATGGACCCGGCGAATTTTAAATACCTGCGCGGCATACATTCCGACTGGACTACCGAAGGCTGGGACAAAGATATAGTCATTGACGCAAAGGGACGCTGGGTTCGCGGTTGGGGCGTAAAAGGGACAAATGATCAATGGTATTACTGCGGCGTCCTTTGTGATAAACGCGCCGTTGATTACGCAAAAAAGAGAGTCCCCGCTGAATTGAAAACACATCCTTACCGCTGCCGCTTTATTGACACCACCACAGCCTCGCCATTCCGCGAATGCTACAACACAAACCATCCTATGACACGCACCGAAAGCAAAATCTGGAGAATGAATCTACTGAACCATATTTCAACAGATATGAAACTCGTTTGCGGTTCAGAAACCGGACACGAGGCGGCGGTTCCTTACCTCCATTATTTTGAAGGTATGTTGAGTCTTGGACCTTATCGCGTTCCTGACGCAGGCAGAAATATCCAGAAAATCTGGGACGAGCCGCCGGAACAAGTGGTAAAATTTCAACTCGGTCATCGTTATCGCCTGCCGTTATGGGAACTTGTCTATCACGATTGCGTTGTGGCGCAGTGGTACTGGGGCGATTACAACAACAAACTTCCGTCGTTATGGGATAAACGCGACCTCTTCAACGCCCTTTATGGAACGCCGCCAATGTTTATGTTCAACCGTCAATTGTGGGAAAAAAACAAAGAACGATTCGTTAAAAGTTATAATACTATCTGCCCGATTGTCAAAAAAGTCGGCTATTCGGAAATGGTTAATCACAAATTTTTAACGCCTGACAGAGATGTCCAGCAGACTGAATTTGCCAACGGAGTCAAAGTAACCGTTAATTTTGGCTCAACCCCTTACACACTCCCCGGAGGAAAAATTGTCAAACCGATGGACCTTGTCGTTGAAGGTCCTTAAAATTGTTTTGTCTTTTGAATATTTTTGATAGGATTGAATTATGAAACCTGCGAAAAAGATAAGTTTTACTATAACGGTTATCAACATTTGTCTCCTGCTTTTAGCGAATGCGGCAACGGGCGGCGAGGTCAAATTCAACAACGAAAAACTGAATCAAATCCCCGCTGTTTTACAGAAGTATATAGATAATAAGGTTGTCTCTGGAGCGGTTGCGCTTGTTGCGGATAAAGATTCTATACGGTTCTGTCAATCGGTCGGCTACTCTGATTTGCAGACTTATAGAAAAATGCGCGACGACGACCTGTTCTGGATTGCCTCAATGACCAAGCCAATCACGGCAACTGCGATTATGATGCTCGTTGACGAAGGCAAGATCAACATTGATGACCCGGTGGAGAAATACCTTCCCGAGTTTAAAAACCAATGGATGATTCAAGAAAAAACAAACGACAAACTCACCCTTGTAAAACCTCCCCGTCCGATAACATTAAGAGACTTGCTCACCCACACATCCGGATTAAATGACTTAACGCCGCCTCGCGGACATTGCTCCCTTGCCGAACTGGTGATGGCTTATTCACAACTGCCTCTAAAATTTCAGCCCGGCTCGCGCTGGGAATATTCAAACTCAGGTATGAATACACTCGGACGAATCGTTGAAGTGGTTTCAGGCAAACCATACCCTGAGTTTCTTCAAGAACGAATTTTCAAACCGCTCGGTATGAAAAACACCGCTTTCTGGCTCTCAAAATCGCAAGCATCAAGAGTGGCAAAATCTTATGAACCGGATACGGCAAACGGCGGGTTAAAAGAAACCACAGTCTATTTTATACAGGGCGAACTTACCGATAAAGCGCGAACGCCGTTTCCCGCCGGCGGACTTTTCTCCACTGCCAGCGATATCTGCAAGTTTTATCAAATGGTTTTGAACAGGGGCGTTTATAAAGGAAAACGGCTGCTTTCAGAATCGGCTGTTGAGCAGATGACAACAACGCAAACCGGCGAGTTAAAAACCGGATTCACAGAAGGAATGAGTTTTGGGCTCGGTTTTGCAGTTGTAAAAGAACCTCAGGGCGTAACATCTATGCTGTCAAAAGGAACATTTGGACACGGCGGCGCCTACGGAACTCAAAGCTGGGCAGACCCCAAAAAAGGAGTGATTTATATTCTTATGATTCAACGGGCAAAACTTCCAAATGCCGATGCCTCCGATATCCGTCGCGAATTTCAGGAAACCGCGGCAAATGCCATTGAATAAATAAAAAGTAAAGTTTGTTCACTGGCGGCGCTGTAAAAAATAACCTGATAAAACCCGAACCCGAGCATTTAAAAAAAGCACACTTTGGCGTGGAATTAAATTTGTGAAAGTGTTTTTATTCTAACGGATGTTTTTTTGCTAAATTAAATGAGACAAGCCAAGAATGGATTAAACAAAGTTGCCTTTTCTATACTTTCTGCGGTGAAGAAAATAAACCAAACAGGAACAAAGAAGAATCATATTCCATCAATATCGCGAACCACTCAAAAAAAACACTCTGTTTTGAGCAGTTTTAAAATCAACCACTTAATCCAATCCTCAGGGATTAGATATTTTTTTAAATGATTGTTCCGCTTGGAACCACGCCGTTTTTAGGGATTATAACTATTCCGTCGCGGATGTAATATAACGGGTTGTCAACGTTTGACGGTTTATCCGCCGGTGTGATGACGACGTTGTCGCCAATCCGCACATTCTTATCAAGAATGGCATTTTCAATCCTTGTGTTTTTTCCGACGCCTATTCGCGGCCTGCCGGCGGCTGCGTTTTTTGCAATTGACTCGGCAGACTCGTAGTAATCGCTACCCATCATAACAACCCTATGAAGATAGCTCCCTGCGTCCACAAAACCGCGCAGCCCGATTATTGAGTTTTCAATGCTTGCGTGGTTTATAATACAGCCATCGGATATGATTGCGTGGTTTATAGAAGCGCCGTTAATCTTTGACGGAGGCAAAAACCTCGGGCGGGTATAGATTGGCGAGAGCGTGTCAAAATAATTGAATCGCGGCAGTTCAGCCACGGCGTCAAGGTTTGCTTCAAAAAATGATTTTATTGTTCCGATATCTTCCCAGTAACCCTGAAAGATGTAGGCGTAAACCTTATGCGTTTGAATTGCCATCGGTATGATATGCTTGCCAAAATCGGATAATGTGTTGTCAAGCAGTCTAAAAATAACATCGCGGCTGAACACATAAATCCCCATAGAAGCAAGATAATATTCGGCATCGCCTTTGACGCCGAGTTTTTCATACCAGGCGCGGTCAACCTTTAAGGCGTCAAGCGTTTCAGGTTCTTTTGGTTTCTCTGCAAACTTGACGATGCGGCGTGTTTCATCAATCTGCATTATGCCGAGAGATGAAGCGGCTGGGCGTTCAACAGTGATTGCGCCAATAGTAACATCCGCGTCGGTTTTAGCGTGTTGTTCAAGCATCGGGCGGAAATCCATCCGGTAGAGTTGGTCGCCGCTGAGGATAAGCAAATATTCAAAATTGTGGTTAACAAAATGGACAAGGTTTTTGCGAACCGCGTCTGCTGTCCCTTGATACCACGACATACTTGTCGGCGTTTGCTCGGCTGCGAGTATCTCCACAAATCCGCCGGAGAAATGGTCAAATTTATACGATTGCGAGATATGCCTGTGAAGGGATGCGGAATTGAACTGCGTTAGCAAATAGACTCGTTTGAGGTTTGAGTTTATGCAGTTTGAAATCGGGATATCAACGAGTCTGTATTTGCCAGCGAGCGGAACCGCAGGCTTGGCGCGCTCCCGCGTTAGTGGAAACAATCGCGTTCCCTGTCCCCCGCCCATAATAACACACAACACGTTATTATTGTGCGGCATCGGTCGTTTGAGTTCATCCATAGAAACCATAAAGAGTTCTTCTAAACCATTTTATCAAAAAACGGAATTATAATATAAAATTAACACTTTTTATTATAAGAGGCAAATATTTACAGCAATTTGTGAGTTTAGATAAATAAGACCGGAGAAAGTAAAATTGCCAACAAGACCCTGGAGGGGCAAATATAATTGCCTCTCTCTGTGCGCCTCCGTCTCCTCTGTGGTGAAATAAACTACAGAGAAGCGCTGAGAAAGACAGGAAAATCTCATCATCACATCATCGCGTCCCTCTCAAAAACGCCGTTCTATTTCACCCGATTTCAAAATCAAACACTAAGGTCAATTCTCTGTGTTTGGAAACTAACTATTTTAGCGCAAACATACTTTGCGCGGTTTATTAACACTTACTCCACAATCTTCTTATCCTTCTCTTTTAACACCTTTTCCAGCGCCTCTTTTACGGCGTCAACTCGCGGTGGGAGTTCTACCGGTCTGTTTGCGTACTGACACGGGAATTCAAGGGCCTTTTCATGATATTTGACTTTGAACTCAGTGAATTTAAGTCCGTGAGCAGTGGAGATGACGACGACCCGTTCGGATTTGTCTATCTTTCCTTGCTTGAGCAGTTTTATGAGGACGGCAAGGGCGACACCGGTGTGCGGACAGTTAAACATCCCTGTCCTGTCGCCAAGCGCGGCGGCATCGGCGAGTTCTTCCTCGCTCGCCTGTTCAACGATTCCATTGAATGTCTTGAGAGTCCTGATGGCTTTTTGGACGCTGACCGGATTGCCAATTTGGATGGCGCTTGCGAGCGTTTTTTGCGCCTGAACCGGTTCAAATGTTTCAAAGTTTTTAAGATAAGAGAGATATAGCGGATTTGCGCGCTGGGCTTGAGCCACAACAATTCTCGGCAGTTTCGAAATTAATCCCAAATTTTTCATCATCAGCAATCCGTTGCCAAGCGCCGAAACGTTTCCGAGATTTCCGCCGGGAATGATTATAACATCTGGAACTTCCCAGTCAAATTGCTGGACAATTTCTATACCAACGGTTTTTTGTCCCTCAATTCTGAGGGAGTTCATTGAGTTTGCTAAATAAATACTTTCGTCTTTTGTGATTTCCTGAACCACGCGCATACAGCCGTCAAAATCGGTATCAAGCGAGAGCACAAGCGCGCCGTTGCAGATTGGCTGTATGAGTTGCGCTGTGGAGATTTTTCCTTTTGGCAAAAGGACGATTGCCTGAATGCCTGCGGCGGCGCAATAAACGGCAAGGGCTGCTGAGGTGTCGCCGGTTGAAGCGCAGGCAACGGCTTTTATAGGAGCGCCGTTTTTAATCATCTGTTTAACCTGAGAGACAAGCACCGTCATACCCAAATCTTTAAACGAGCCGCTGTGGGTGTTGCCGCAGAGTTTTATCCAGAGGTCGTCAAGCCCTATCATTTTTCCAAACCGTTCCGCCCAGAACAGATTTGTCCCGCCTTCGTAAAGAGAAACTATATTATCGTTGTCAATGTTTGGAAGCACCCATTCTTTTTTGCCCCAGACTCCCGAGCCGTAGGGCCACTGGTTTGACTTGTAACGTTCGTCAAAGAGTTTGATCCACGCCGCCGCGCTGCGATGACTCAACGGATTAAGGTCGTGGGTAACCTCAAGTAATGAGCCGCACTGTTCGCATTTATAAATAATTTTATCCAGTGGATAAGTTGCCTTGCACTGTTCGTTTATACACTGAAACCACGCTCTATAGCCCATATCTGTTTCTATTTTTATTTTAAAAAGATTATGATATTAACTTTATAAATCCAGTTAACACATATCTGGAAGCAATATCAAGCCGCATTTAAAGGACAGCGGCAGGTTTGAAGTTTTATTAATGCTCGGCAAATTAAATAAATTCTGTTATTGCGCGCAAACGGATATAAGTTGAAATTAATATATATGAAAACGGCATACGAAATAGCGTTGGAAAAGTTCGGCAAAGGCGAAACTGTAAAATTGACCGAGGAACAGAAAAAACAGATCGCCGAAATTGAGAAGGTATACAAGGCGAAGATCGCCGAAAAAGAGATTGTCATTCAATCTAAAAAGGCAAAGGCGATTGAAGCCGGCGATTATGAGCAGGTTCAGGCTCTTGAACGGGAACTGGTTGAAGAACGGAAAAAATTGAACGACGAAATGGAACGGGAAAAAGAAAAGGCGCGCAAACAGAAATGAATGATTTAGATGTTAAAACAAACAGGATTTAGTTTTAGTTAATCAACAACCGCTGGGGAATGTCGGATAATCAACTAACCCCGATGATGTCGCAGTATCGGCGGATAAAAGGAGACCTGCCGCGCGATGCTTTGTTGCTTTTCCGACTCGGCGATTTTTATGAGATGTTTTTTGAGGACGCGCTTACCGGGTCGCGGCTCCTTAACCTTGCCCTTACAAAACGCAACGGGGTTCCAATGTGCGGCCTGCCTTATCACGCCGCCGGCGGATATATCGGACGGCTTTTAAAAGCCGGTTTTAAGGTTGCAATCTGCGAACAGGTTGAAGAACCAAAACCCGGAAAACTCGTAAAACGCGAAATCACTCAAATTATCAGCCCGGGCACCCATTTTGACGAGCGGATGCTCACGGCTGAAAAAAATAATTACCTTGCCGCCGCAGTTGTAGCGGGGAAAAAACTCGGGCTCGCCGCAGTTGACCTTACAACAGGCTCTTTCAAATGCGCCGAGTTTGACGATTTTGAATCTCTTTTAACAGAATTGCAGCGGTTAAAACCGGCAGAGGTGATTATTCCGGATGATGAACCGCGATTGCGTTCGCTGCTTCAATTTGGCAGGTTAGACGATTCTTTAGAAAATAACGACCAGTTTACAAGCGCGGCGACTCAATTTGGATGGGTCTTAAGCGGCTATGAGAGCTGGCTGTTTCTGCCGGAAACCGCTGTCCATACATTGTTAGATTTTTATAAGGTGGCGGCGCTAGACGGTTTCGGGCTGAAGGACAAAACCGCAGCAACTTCAGCCGCCGGGGCGGCATTGCATTATATAACTCAACATTTGCGAAGAGATGCGCCGCACCTGAATATGCCTTCTTTTTATTCAAAAGGCGATTTTCTGTTTCTTGACGCCACAACTTTGCGTCATCTTGAAGTGCTTGAGCCGCTGCAACGGGACGCCCCTCAAAATTCTTCCCTTTACGGCGTTATGAATAAAACCGTGACGCCGATGGGGGCGCGGATGTTGCGAGACTGGCTTTCACAACCGCTGGCAAGTGTAGACGCAATTGTTAAAAGACAGGAGGCTATTCAAGCCCTTCTTGATCAGGAAGAATTGCGCGGAGAACTTCGCGCCGCTCTTGAAGATGTCCGCGACATTGAACGAACAATCGGCAGGCTTGCAAGCGGCTCGGGAAACGCCCGCGACCTTTCCTCACTCAGAGAGGCGCTTGCTGAACTTCCGCGAATAAAAGAAACGCTCAATAAATTAATTTCAAATGTTCTTAACGGAGACCGCGGCAAGATGCGAGAATTAAGTCTGGATTCCGCATATCTTGCAAAAGAGAATGAAGAGTCAATTTCTTTGCTCAATGAATTAAACAATAAAATTACCGAACAGCCCTCTATTGTTGAATTAATAGAACGTTCAATTGTTGAAGACCCGCCAGTTTCATTAAAAGACGGCGGGATTATCCGCGAAGGTTTTAACAGCGCGCTGGATGAATTGCGGCTTGCGATGCGCGAGGGGAAAGAATGGATCGCAAAACTCCAGCAACAAGAAATAGAACGGACAGGAATCCCATCATTAAAAATACGGTTCAATTCTGTTTTTGGTTATTACATAGAGGTTACAAAGGCTAATCTTGACAGGGTTCCTCCTGAATATATTAGGAAACAGACAATTGCAAACGGCGAACGTTATATAACGCCTGAATTAAAAGAGATCGAGTCAAAGATTCTTGGCGCCGAAGAACGGTCAAAAAAACTTGAATACGAAATCTATCTTGATGTCCGCCAGAACGTCCTTCAAGAAACTCAGCAAATTCAGGAAACCGCAAACGCGCTGGCGCAAATTGACCTGCTCTGTTCATTTGCCGAGGTTGCGCGGCTTTACGATTATTGCCGCCCGCAGATAAAAGACGAAGGGGTAATTGAGATAATTGAAGGACGTCATCCTGTTCTTGAGCAAACATTGATAGGCGAACGGTTTGTCCCTAACGATGTTAAACTGGGCAGCGATGTCCAGATAGCGGTTATAACCGGTCCTAATATGGCTGGTAAAAGCACATATATCCGCCAGGTTGCTCTTTTAACACTGCTTGCTCACACAGGTTCATTTATACCGGCAAAACGGGCGCGGGTTGATCTTGTTGACAGGATTTTTACGCGCATCGGGGCAAGCGATGACATCGCGCGCGGTCAATCCACATTTATGGTTGAGATGAGCGAAACCGCAAACATACTCAACAACGCAACAAAAAGAAGTTTAGTTATTCTTGATGAAATCGGCAGAGGAACCAGCACTTTTGACGGCCTGAGTTTAGCCTGGAGCATAATTGAGTATATACATAATGCGGTTGGCTCAAAAACGTTATTTGCCACACATTATCATGAACTGACCGAACTTGCCGATAAATATAAACGGATACGGAATTACAATGTTGCAGTCCGTGAATGGAAAGACCAGGTTGTCTTTTTGAGAAAGATTGTTGAAGGCGGCTGCGATAAAAGTTACGGCATTCAGGTAGCCCGTCTCGCCGGCATTCCAAAGCCGGTTATTGAACGTGCTATGCAGATACTTAGAAACCTTGAAGAATCGGAGTTAACCCCGGAAGGTGAAGTCAGGTCTAAACGAAAAAATATTGAACGGGAAAAACTCAAAAAATTAGAGCCCCCGGCGCAACTGGACCTGTTTTGATTTTAACTGTTTATTTTTCCTGTAACCGTTATAGAGTTGAAAATCAAGATCAAGCGGCGCGGTCAAAGACAAACCAGTGTCGGGTTCTATTGCAAATTGCGCAGACCGATAACATAACCGGGACTTCAACAAGAACGCCAACCACGCATGCGAGCGCCGCCGGCGATGAAGCGCCAAACAACGTTATAGCCACAGCAACGGCAAGTTCAAAAAAATTGCTCGCGCCAATTAAAGCGCCCGGGGCGGCTACATTGTGCGGAACTTTAAACAACCGCATTAAACTGTAAGTAAGTCCGGAATTGAAGTAAACCTGAACAAGAATCGGCACCGCCAGCAGCAACACCGAAAACCATTTGCTTATTATATTTTGCGATTGAAAGGCAAATATTAAAACAAGAGTTAGCAATAGAGCGATTATTGTGATCGGGTGAAAGAGTGGCAGAAATTTTTTGTTAAACCATTCTTCGCCTTTTACCCTAAGAAGAGACGAACGGGTAAACCAGCCGGCTGCCAGAGGAATAACAATGAACACTACTACCGATGTTATAAGCACTTTTGACGGAACAATAACATTCGCTACCCCGCATAGATACATAACAATCGGCGCAAAGGCAACAAGCATAATCAAGTCATTTACCGCAACCTGAACGAGCGTATAAACAGGGTCGCCATCGGTAAGATAACTCCAGACAAACACCATCGCGGTGCAGGGCGCCGCAGCAAGGATTATCAAACCGGCTGTGAAATTTTTCGCACTCTCCGGGTCTATAAAATTGGAGAATATATGTTGAACAAACACCCACGCGAAAAACGCCATACTAAATGGTTTTACAAGCCAGTTCACAAACAATGTTATCAGCAAACCTTTCGGTTTTTTAGTCACATTGGTTATGGCGCGAAAATCTATTTTCAACATCATCGGATAGATCATCAGCCAGATAAGAACAGCAATCGGAACGTTTACCTGCGAGCCTTCATAAAACTCAAATTTGCTCAGTTTTGAAATGGTCTCCGGAAACGTCTTTCCGATCCAGACGCCCACCACCATACAGATAATTACCCAAAAAGAAAGATAACGCTCAAAGAAATTCAGCCGCTTTGCCGATGAACCCTTTTCAGATGCAATAGTCGCTTCCATAAAATTCGGTCATCTTCTGGATTTTTCAAAATTTTCCGAAATATTTTTAATGACTTTATATGTTGTTGTTAACTGAAACGCCGCTATCGTTGCCCTGAAGCCTTCGCTTGATCGCGACGCCCTGCGGCATACGCCTCAAAGACCATCTTCATCTGGTCCCTGACCTTTCTAAAAACAGCCAGTTTCTCCTCCTCGCTGCCCTGAGCCTTTGCAGGGTCTTCAAAAGGCCAGTGATACCGGTTTAGCTGTCCAGGGAAAAATGGACAATTCTTATCCGCATTATCGCAAACCGTGATCACCGTCTCTATGTTTGTATTTAAAAATTCTTTTAGATGCTTTGAACGGTGATTTGAGATGTCAATCCCGATCTCTTTCATTACCTGAATCGCAAGCGGATGCACATAGCCAGCAGGATTTGACCCAGCGCTATGCGCTTCAACTAAATCCCCCGCGACATTTCTCAATATCCCTTCGGCAATGTGGCTCCGACACGAGTTCCCCGTGCAGAGGATGAGCACCTTCGGTTTTTGATTTGTGTTTTGCATAAATCATTTACATCTAACTTTAACACTTTTTGAATTTCTTTTGTTAATTGCGGCGAAACTGCAGACCGTTTCATCTCCTTAAAGACCCAATCAAGAACGGATTTTATTGATGTATTAACGTTTTTATCCGGCAGAAAATAATAGACCCAGCGCTCGGTTTTTCGCGAATCCGCAAGACCGGCTTGTTTTAAAATAGAAAGATGTTTTGAAACCGTTGACGGCGCGAGTTTAAGAAACGCCGTTATCTGGCAGACGCAGAGTTCTCCATATTGCAGAGCAAATAAGATTTTCAACCTGTTTTCATCTGCCAGCGCGTTTGTTATGTTCAACAATTCTTTCATTTAATACTTCTATATTTCGCCATACGACGAAATAACATAATTGTTTTTTACAACCTTGTCAATATGCTATTCTAAAAACATTCTCCCGAACCACGAGCATTTCTTGAAAATGCGATTTTCCTTGCATAATCAGACTTTTCAAAAACAAAACGTCGATTAATGATTTTCCACTGGTTTTTATGAGTTGCTTGATTTATTCTTGGTGTCAATTAGCCAGAGATTATAAAATATTAGCGAAATGAAAACTCAGTTTTTATCATTACCGGTTATTTTATATTGTTGTTGCATTGTGTCAGCCGCTGTTCCGCCGCCGCCGCCGCTGCCGCCGTTACCGTTATCCCGCCAGATTCAATGGCACGAAACAGAACGTTACGCATTTGTTCATTTTGGAATGAATACCTTTACTGGAAGGGAATGGGGCGATGGCAAAGAAGACCCAAAATTGTTTAACCCAACCGAACTTGACGCGCGGCAATGGGCAAAGGTCTTCAAGGATGCAGGGTTCAAAATGGTTATTCTGACCTGCAAGCACCATGATGGATTTTGCCTCTGGCCTTCTAAAATGACGTCGCATTCGGTCGCGTCAAGCCCGTGGAAGAACGGTCAGGGCGACGTTGTCAAAGAATTAGCGGCAGCCTGCAAGGAATATGGATTAAAATTTGGAGTCTATCTTTCGCCGTGGGACAGACACGAGCCATCTTACGGCGATTCGCCTCGTTACAACGAATTCTATAAATCTCAACTGAGAGAACTCCTTACTAATTACGGCGAGATATCAATGGTCTGGTTTGACGGCGCGTGCGGCGAAGGACCGAACGGACGCAGACAGGTTTATGACTGGGAAGGATATAGAAGCATAGTCAGAGCCCTGCAGCCAAACGCGGTAATGTTCAGCGATGCCGGACCGGACGTCCGCTGGGTCGGGAACGAATCCGGCTTAGCCGGCGAAACCAACTGGTCTTTGTATAATATCTCTAAGGTCACTGTTGGCGGCGGAGTATTGCCACAGATGGGCAGCGGCGATATTAACGGACCGGACTGGGTGCCTTCCGAGTGCGACGTGTCTATTCGCCCGGGCTGGTTTTATCATCAGTCCGAGGACGCAAAAGTTAAATCGTTATCAAAACTGATTGAGATTTATTTCAAATCGGTCGGACGCAACAGTTGTTTGAATTTAAATGTGCCGCCGGATAAACGCGGAAAAATCAGCGACGCAGATATACAGCGGTTAACTGAGTTTAAAAACGCGCTTGACGCAATCTTTGCAACTAACCTTGCCGCAAAAGCAGAGCCGTCCGCAAGCAACACAAGAGGCAACGCAAAGGAGTATGCCCCGGCAAATGTCTGCGACAACGACCGTTCAACTTACTGGGCTTGCGATGATAACGTTACTAACGGCTGGATTACCCTAAGCTTTAGCCAACCCGAACAGTTTAACGTAGTAATGTTGCAGGAGCGAATTGAATTAGGTCAGAGAATCTCTGGCTTTGCCATTGAGGCGTACATTGACAACGATTGGAAAACCGTAAAAACCGGCGCCACAATTGGCTACAAACGACTTCTCTGTTTTCCGACGGTCAAAGCGCAAAAAATACGGCTAAAAATCACCGGCAGCAGGGCAACGCCAGTGTTATCCACATTTGCCGTTTATAACTCGCCAGAACAGTTATTGCCTATTGGAAAGTAAAACGCGCTAAATATCGTCATAAAATCTACGGCAAACTATACTATCCGCTATTGAACCACAATAGGAGCATCAACAAATCCTTTTTCGTCTGAATCCTGAACATTTCTGGAGTAAATAACTTCTGGAAAAATATTAAAAATAATATGACACTACTTGACAGTGTTAAAATATGTGGTAGATTGTTTTAGTAATATGAAAAAGACATATAGTCTCGCAAAACTTGCAGCGGTTACAAATGTGCCTGAAAGAACAATCAGGTATTACATTTCAAGAGGGCTATTGCCGCCGCCTATTGTGAGGGGACGCAAGGCTTCATACTCAGAACAACACGTTGAATTCATATCAAGAATAAAAAAACTACAGTCCCAAGGGTTTACATTGTCAGAAATTGCTAATCGTCTAGCAAATACTGAAGAGATTAGAATGATAGAAAAACCGTCTAACTACTTGGCAAAATCAGGAGTTGTTAAATCAAACAATTTTTTAAAAAGTCCTATTGAAGAATTTTCTACCTGGTATGTTTACAAGATAGGGGATGATATTAATGTGCACATAAAATCAGGGGTGAGTCCGTGGCGTATAAAGAAAATCATAAACACGTTAAAAACCATAACAGAGGAGCAAATATGAATAATGAGACACTAAACTCGTTCACAGTAACAGCGCAGAAAACAGGCGCGCCTATTGATTTGGCAATGGAAAGCCTGTTTGTTACTGGGAAAATAATGCCGGCTGGAGCAAAATTAATAGTTGAACACAAATTTGTGTGTGGCGAACAAAATCCTACCGAGGTTGTGTATTCATTCGGACTTCCGAGAAATGCAACACTGAGACGGTTCAAGGTAAAAAGCAAAAATCTTGTTGTTGAATCGAAACTAAAGGAGAGAGAGGAGGCTAAAAAGATTTATGAAAAGGCGATTAAGAAAGGCAATCTTGCTGTTCAGGCTCAGCGATACAGGGATGGAATAATTAACTTAACTGTCGGAAACATCTATCCGAAGGAAGAAGTCGGAGTTTATCTGGAAATATTATGCGGAGTTGATATTCGCGATGACGGTTTGAGGTTTAGATTTCCATTTACTTTAGCCCCCTGCTATCACAGTCTGGCAAGAGTATGCGAAGCGCAAATGGGGACAGGCGAAATAGAACTGCCCGAAGAGCAGTTTGGAGATGTGTTTCTGCCAATCTATAAAAAAGACTCTGACAGCCTACACACTATCGGTTTTAATATTGCAGTTGAAATGCCTGACGAAATAGCCGAAATAAACTCCCCATCTCATCCATTAAAAATACGCAATGTCAAACCAGGGATTGCAAACATAGCGCTTTCAACAGAAAAAGATGTTCCAAACAGAGACCTTGTGCTTGACATAAAAACAAGAAAAGAAATAACGCACGCAGCGTGCGAAAAAAGCAAGGAGGGTACATTTCATTTTTATGCAATATTCCCATCAAACCTGTTTGAAGAAAAGTCCTCAAAAGGTCCGGTAAATGTTGTGATAGTTATAGACCGCTCGGGGTCAATGGGGGGCGTTCCCATTGAGCAGGCAAAAAGAGCTGCAAAAGCCTGCCTGACCGCTCTGGACAATGGGGATAAATTCTCCGTAATTGCATTTGACAATTCAATTGAAGCGCTGGGTAATTCGCTAATCAACGCAGATAAAAGCAACATAGAAACCGCGTTCGATTTTATTGATAAGATAGACGCAAGAGGCGGCACTGAACTCGGTCCAGCAATTCGAGAGGCGCAATCTAATTTAATAAATTCAGATTTTAAATGCGGCGACATTTTTGTAATAACCGACGGACAGGTATACGCTACAGAGGATATACTTAAAATCGCAAAAGAGAAAAACATCCGCATACATTGCCTCGGAATTGGCAGCGCAAGTCAGGACCGGTTTATCAACCTAATTGCGAGCGAGACAGGTGGAAACGGCGCTTTTGTCACCCCGCGCGAAAGGATAGAAGAAGAGGCATTGAAACTGTTTAATTCTATCAAAACAAGCGCCGGTATAATAAAAAATTATAAATTCAATGGCTGCAAAAAGGTTGTGGTTGAACCTGAGTTCAAGACAATGATTTATCAAGGGAAACCGCTCATTGTTTTTGGCGAAAGCCCGGAACTTCCAGATGGCGCAATTGAATTCCATATTTCAAAAAACGGAGAATCAATAATAAAAACTCTCCCTTTCAAACCCGAACTTAAAAACGGCGACAGTTTCATAAAACTTTTAAGAGGGGCAAGAATTATTGATTCCATTGAAAGTCAAATTGGCTCTTTTGATAACGCCGCAGAAGATTCACCGCTTTTAAGCAAATTGACAAAGCAAAGCAAGAAATACGGACTGGCAAGCGGAACAATGGGGCTTGTCGCTGTGATAAAAAGGAAAGAGAAGAAAGGAAATAAATTACCGATAACAAGGGTCGTGCCGGTAGGAATGCCTGAAGATGTGCAATGGGGGGCATATTTTGACAGTAATATAAACCAGATAAAAATGCGCGCTCCCGCAATATCTTCTCGTACATTTTGTAGCGTTAATGAGCTGTATTGTTTATCTATTGATGTAAGACCTTGTAAAAAGGAACTCACTTCCGATGATCATATATACGACCTTGTTTCGCAAATTGAACCTGATGGCGGTATGCCAGGGAAAAATGAAGAAGAGCGCATTGAAAATACCATTCTCGGATTATTTAAAATATTAGATAGCGGAAGTTATGCAGATTTTGGTGTTCTAAGACTTCACGTGCGAAAAATGGTCAGGTTCCTCAGACAATACGAGGCAAAATATCCGATAATCAGTCAAATTATACAGATCGCAGAATCAAACCGTTCATTGCCGCGCGGATGGAAAAATATCAAAAAAGGCAAAAGACTCTGGGAGCAGTTGAAACTAAAGCAAATAATTCCTTAAATCTTGCGAGCGAAAGCGTACCGAAACCAGTAGACTCACGCAGCCGGCAGAGGTTACACCGTTTTTCAAAAAGCCGCTAAAACTTCTGCCGGCTCAATATTTATACCCTTTTTTCTTAAAAACTTCTGTTTTAATCCGATAAATTCACCTACACTCAGATAATCTCTGAGAATCATAATTTTTGGATGAAATTAAATTTGTCAAAGTATTTAATGATTGGTTTCACAGCCCCTGAATGTTATCCACTTATAGGTGGATTAAAAAATACAAAACAACCATCATTCAACCCCAACGGGGGTGAGGGCGATTGATATGAGGCTATTGGGTTCATACGGTTAAATAGCGTTGTATTTTGAACGGTTTTAAAATCAATTACTAAGTTCAAAGCTAACGATTCTTTCAGCAAATCCTCACCGTTTTTTTATATCTCAACTACAAAATCTGGGATAAATAATGCTATTGTGTTATAATTTTTGTAAATTTCGTTAAATGGTTGATGTAATTCTTACAACGATTAACGCGAAGTATATCCATACAGCGTTCGGATTGCGCTATCTGTATGCAAATCTTGGCGAGTTAAAACCGCGCGCCCGGATACTTGAGTTTGATCTTCAAACGCGTCCGGTAGATATGGCAGAAGCAATTCTAAATCAAAGTCCGAAAATCATCGGTATTGGCGTTTATATCTGGAATTCGCGAGAGGTTGAAGACTTAGTGGGAATTATAAAAAAGGTTAGTCCGCAAACTATCATAGCGCTTGGCGGTCCTGAAGTAAGTTACGAATGGGAGAATAATCCAGTGGTTCAGCTGTGCGACTATGTTATCTGTGGCGAGGCTGACATTGCGTTTAGAGAATTTTGCGAACGAATATTAAACGGCGCCGCGCCTGAATCTAAAATTATTTCCCCGCCATTTCCATCGCTTGATCAAATAAAAATGCCCTATCAATATTATACCGATGAGGATATCAAACACCGTATAATCTATGTTGAATCCTCGCGCGGATGCCCGTTTAAATGCGAGTTTTGCCTCTCCTCGCTCAATGTCCCGGTAAGATATTTCCCAGTAGACATTTTTCTTAGCGAACTGAAAGAATTAATCAAACGCGGGGCAAAACAGTTCAAATTTGTAGACAGGACTTTTAATTTGAGTATTGAACACGGCTCGCGGATTCTTGAGTTCTGCCTGAACAATTATCAGCCGGGTATGTTCTTCCATTTTGAACTTGTTCCCGACCGCCTGCCGTTAAAGTGGCGGGATTTGATTAAAAAATTTCCCCCTGGTTCGTTGCAATTTGAGGCAGGCATACAGACGTTTAACCCGGAGGTGTCTGAAAGAATCGAAAGAAGGCAAAATTATAAACGGCTTGAAGAAAATCTAACATTTTTAAAAAACCAGACCGGCGCTCACCTGCATACCGACCTTATTGCCGGGCTACCGGGAGAAGATATTAAAAGTTTTGCCGAAGGTTTTGACCGCTTGATCAGAATGCGTCCACAGGAGATTCAAGTCGGAGTTCTAAAACGACTACGCGGCGCTCCGATCTCAAAGCACACAGAAAACTGGGGTATGGTTTATAACTCTAAACCGCCTTATGAAATATTACGGACAAGCCTGATAACTTTCTCTCAGATGCAGTCAATAAAGCGATTTGCGCGATACTGGGACATCATAGCAAACAGCGGCAATTTCATAAAAACAACAGACCTTATTCTCGGCTTTGAAGATGAAAATCCGAGCCGCTCGCCGTTTAACGAGTTTATGTCTCTCACAGAATGGCTTTTTGGAAAAATTGGACGCACCAGCGCAATATCCCGCGCGCGATTGCTTGAATTGATATATGAATATCTGACTGAAGTTAAAACATACAACCGCGAAAAAGTTGCTACTGCGCTGCTTGAAGATTGCAAGCGGGTTGGGTTCAAAGAATTGCCTGAATGCCTGCGACAATTCGCAGAATCAAACCAGATAAAAATACGACAGGTCTCAAGCAACAGCGGATTGAAACGTCAGGTCAAACATATAAACCCTACTAAACATCATTAACTCATTTTACCTTTCCTAAAAAACAAACTTATATGCCTGCCGCGATGGAATTGAAGTTTTAACGTTTCACGGTCTGGACTCAACATTGCCTGCGTAAATCAATCTGTTTTTTGCTCATCATCAAATTCTGCAACCTTATCCCCAATATAAGTTATCAAAGAACATCTGTTCTCTGACAACATATTTGAGCCGATATATCTTTATTTACTGCCTGTAAACCTACGCAAGTTTTACATCTTTGGAAAGATTGATGAATTCCACGCCGGCTTTTTTCACTGCATATTCGCATTCTCTCATCCAGTTGCCGTAAGCCGTCATCCAGTGGAAGCCTTTTGTTTCCTGATTTAACCTGTCGCAATCGGCATGAACTTTTACATCAATTTGAGACCTGCAAATGTCAAGGAACGGATTTGCCTCTATTGTTCCCAAAAATCCGCTCCAGACCTTGTTGTCAAAGTCCGGAATCAAATTTGTTATTGTCTGACCGATCTTCATTTCTACCTTTGGCGCCGCGCCATAATCGGATTCAAAATGCGTAAGGATTTTCACCGGTTCTGCCCGCTTTCCATCCAATTTTCTCGGAGCGGTGCAATGCGCAAGCGTTACGATTCCGTTGTGCGGGTATGTCGGGTCGTTAAGAAAAACCGGCAGACCAGATATATAGTGCAGCAATATGCCGGATGGGATTACGACAAAATCGGATTCGCAGAACGCAAGCAATCCTGAATCGTTTAAAAGACTCAGCGGCAAACAGGCTGTGGTTTCGGACATTGACATTATCGTGCCCATACAAAGATTAATCGTAATAGCATCGGTTTGCGCCTCTGCAAGGAGGTGCCTGAATACTTCGGTCAAGACGAACGCATTATAGACAAATTCCCGCTTTGTAGCCAGCGAGACGCCTCTCTCTTTGAGATAAGAGTCGGCAAGTTTTTTGCAATTATCAACTAAACCGTTGTTTTGTCGCGCCCGTTTTATTCGCTCGCCAAGGTCAGGATAAGGAACGTTGACAATCTCCATCTTCCAGAATTCCTGCGCAATCTTGGGCGCCTTCGCCCCTCCTGCTCCCCAGCCTGCCGCGCCGCCGACGGCGACTATCCTCTTGCCAATCGTATTTTTAAGCCCGGCAAACGCGCGCAACCGCCACTCCAATTCTTTATAATCATCAACCACAATATCTATCGGGGTGAAATTTGGCTGACCGAACTGGTCAACTGTTTTTCTTAAAAACCTGTTGTGCGCAATTTCATACCAGAGATAAACAGGACCAGACCTATGACGCAAAAACATTAAGTTCCACGGTTTTGCCGAAGCTAATTTTTCCAGCGCATTCACCCACGCCCCTGCGGCATAAATCACAACGACATCGCAATCGGCGTCTGAAATTTTCTCCGCCTGATTCACATCTTTAACTTTCATTACAGGGTTAAATTGCAGCGGGAAATCAACCTCTTTTGTCAACTTTTCTAATTCAGCGGCAATTCTTTTAACTTCTTCGTCTGCCTGCTGTTCGGTTTGAATTCCGCCCCAGTTTCGCCAACTTGTGGCATTGCGCCGTTGCGGAGTATCGTATGTGAGAACCGGTTGAACTTTTAGCGGTTTTCTAATCGGTTTTACAACGGTTGTTTCAGCGGTTGCGGCGCTGACCGCAGTGGACGCAAGCGCAAGTCCACCAAGGACAATTCCTGTTGTGGTTAAAAACTCTCGTCGGTTTAAACCTTCCCGATTGTCTTGCGGATGCCCACATCCGCAGCAGCAATGAATATGACAATGGTCTTCTGGGTTGTTATTATGCGTGAAATTGTTCATATCAGAATGATTAATAAACTGAACAGTTTTGTAAAGTCCAATAATTAAATCTTCTGGACAGGAGCTGGCTTTGTTGTGAAAATTACGGCGATGAATTCGCAACTATCAACAGGAGAACGTATCCGGATTTTGCTTACTTTGCCTTATGCAATGGCAGGGGCGTTTGAGAATCTGGAGGGGAAAAGGCGTCCGGGTTGGTATGCGATTTCTGACCCGCCCGGCAGAAACATCGGTTCTGGCGGAGCAACCTGCAGGGTCTTGGTTAATTGTTATAAAGAGACTGCTGGCGATATTGATTTTTTTGATTGGTTAAATGTGGGGAAAAAACTTGTAGTGCACGGGGGCGGTTTGAGCAGACGGCTGCCGGCATATTCTGCTGTTGGAAAACCGCTGATGCCGGTGCCGGTTTTCAGGTGGTCTCGCGGACAGCGGTTAACTCAAACATTGCTTGAACTGCAGACAGAGGAATATGAACGAATATTGCGTCGCGCGCCGCAATCAACCCGCTTGATGATAACCAGCGGCGATGTGCTGCTGCAAATTCAAGGCAGAATACCCTCTTTGCCGGAAGCCGATGTTGTATGCCTTGGCGTTAGAATGCCGCCTGAACAGGCGAAAAATTATGGCGTCTTTTTCTCTCCGCGCACAGAGCCAGAAAAACTTGCCTTTACATTGCAAAAACCGAATGCTGCTAAAATCCGCGATCTTTCTATAGAATATTTGTATCTCGTGGATACAGGGGTATGGTTGTTGAGCGAGCGGGCGGTAAAGGCGCTTTTAACCCACAGCGGCTGGCTTGAGAATGGAAAAATAAACACGGCTGAAAATCAATATGAGTTATACGGCGATTTTGGCTCAGGTTTAGGAATAAAACCGGTTAAACCAAATAAGTTATTAACCGAACTCACCTGCGCAATTGTGCCGCTTTCAAACGCCCAGTTTTATCACTTCGGTTCAACCAGCCAGATGATCGAGTCTGTTTCAAGTATTCAAAATCTTGAACTGGATGAGACAAAACTCGGTTTGATGGGGGCAAAGAGACATCCCGACCAATATCTGCAAAACGCAAAATTTGAATATCCGCTCCGGCTCGAAGAAAACCATAGCTTGTGGGTTGAAAATTCTCACATACCATCAAGCTGGCGACTCAAATATAACCACGTCTTTACAGGGATACCGGAAAATGACTGGCAGTTGATTTTGGAGCCCGGCGTTTGTCTTGATTTTGTTCCGATTGATAATGATAAATATTGCATCCGCGCATACGGATTCAACGACGGGTTTAAAGGAAAAATAAAGGAGAGCGCGACAACTCTGCTCAATAAACCGGCGGTTGACTGGTTTGAAACGCGCAAAATAAACCTTGTCCAAGCCGGTATTGATCCCGATTCTGACATATATGACGCGCCAGTTTTTCCGGTAATTTCTTATAACGAAATTAAACCGGAATTTATTGAGTGGCTTTATCTTTCAAATCCGCAATCAGATTATAAACAGTTCTGGATTGATTGCAGGCGGTTGAGCGCCCGCGATATTCTTAAAGAAGTAAATGTTTCACGGTTATACAAACAGCGCGACGGTTTAAGAAAACTCTGTTTGTTGCCAATGCTGAAGAATTATAGATATAGCGTTTTTTTTAAACTTGACCTTGAATCTACGGCAAAAATCTTTGCGGAAACAGAATATGAATTGCCTGAATTAACATTTGATTCCCGCAGCGGATTAGAGCCATTGCAAGAGGTGCACGACCAGATGTTTCGCTCGGCGGTTTTGCGTCATAGAAGAAAAGAGGGCTGGGAATTATTTGAGAAAAACGCATTTGCAAAGTTGCGCGAAATGATTGTCCGGGACGCCCAACTTACCGCTGTTGACCCGCGTCCCTGCGCTCAGGAAGACCAGATCGTCTGGGCGCGTAGCCCGGTAAGGCTTGACCTAGCCGGCGGCTGGACTGATACCCCGCCATACTGCCTTGAATACGGCGGACGCGTTTTAAACGTCGCGGTTGACCTTAACGGACAGCCACCAATTCAGGTGTTTGCAAAACTTTCAAACCGTCGCGAACTTGTAGTGCGCTCAATTGACCTCGGTGTTGAACAGCGCATAGAAACCTACCAGCAACTTGATACTTTCGCTCAACCGGGAAGCGAGTTTGCGCTTGCAAAAGCCGCCCTTGCCCTTGCCGGTTTTTTGCCAAGATTCCACTCAAGCGGCAAGTATCCCTCACTTAAAGCCCAATTAGATGACTTCGGCTGGGGAATTGAAATCTCTATGATGTCCGCTGTCCCGAAGGGGTCAGGTTTAGGAACAAGCAGCATACTCGCGGCAACATTGCTCGCAACTTTAAGCGACTTATGCGGATTAAAATGGGATAAAAAGGCGCTCTTTACAAGAACGCTCGCCCTTGAACAGATGCTCACAACAGGCGGCGGCTGGCAAGACCAAGCAGGCGCGATTTACTGGGGAATAAAATTGATTGAAACAACGCCCGGACTTGTTCAAAAACCGGTTCTTCGCTGGTTTCCGGATGCCCTGTTCAGCCATAATTACGCAAACAAATCTATCCTGCTCTATTATACCGGCATTACCCGGCTTGCAAAAAGCATTTTGCAGGAGATCGTTCGGGGAATATTCCTTAACTCGCCCTACCATTTGCGTTGCGTTGAAGAGATTGGAGAAAATGTGGATGTAGTTGCAGAAGCGCTGGAACGTTGCGACTACGGCGAACTGGCAAGAGGCATTGGACGAAGCTGGATTTTAAACCAACGTTTAGATTCAGGAACAAATCCGCCAGAAGTTCAGGCTATAATCAGCAAAATTGAAGATTATCTGCTCGCTACAAAACTTCTCGGTGCAGGCGGCGGCGGTTATTTGCTCATACTTGCAAAAGATGAACAAGCCGCGTCAAATATAATCAAAATCCTCACTCAAAACCCGCCCAATAGCCGCGCAAGGTTTGTCTCTTTTCAATTATCAAATACTGGACTTCAAATAACGCGGAGTTAAACCGCAGGTTTTAATTTGATATTTTATATAGTTTCTATTTAATGATAGAAAATGAAGTCGCGCAAAGTAACTGTAAAACGGAAGACTAAAGAGACAGAGATTAGCGTTGTTTTGAATATTGACGGCAAAGGCAATTATTCAATACAGACGGGAATACCGTTTTTCAACCATATGCTTGAATTGTTTTCTAAAAATGCCGTCATAGACCTGCAACTTGTTTGCAAAGGCGATATTGAAGTGGATTTTCATCACACAGTTGAAGATTGCGGACTTGTTTTAGGAGAGGCTTACAGCGCGGCGCTTGGCGAAAAACGGGGCATCAACCGGTATGGAACAGGATTTGACCCAAAAAACCCGCTCTTTGCGGAAAGTTATGTCCCTATGGACGAGACGCTTGCCCGTTGCGTTGTGGATTTTTCAGGCAGACCCTATCTTGTCTGGCGCGGGATGGATAAATTGGAATACAAACGGATAACCGCAGAGGAAAAAACTCAAGATGTAGCCTGCGCTTTTCGCTTTGGTCTAGCAAAAGAATTTTTTCAGGCATTTGCAAATCAAGCAAGATGCAACCTCCATTTAGAATTACTATACGGAGGCGAACCGCACCACGTGGTTGAGGCTCTGTTTAAGGCATTTGGCAGGGCTGTCGGTAATGCCTGCCAGATTGACCCGAGAATCTCGGGCAAAATACCGAGCACGAAAGGCAAATTATAGTCAGTTTAGTGGCTGAACGCTTCTATTAATAAGACAATCAGTAACTTATAAGTCTAAATGGTTTATAATAATATTAAGAATGCAAACCTATGGTTAGCCATAATGAATAATATGTGATAACCGGGCGTCAAATTAATGGGATTGGATAAGAAATATTCCGAGTTAAGCGATGAAGTTCTTGTCAAAGCGGCAAAGAAAGGAGACACGGCTGCCTTTGAGGAGCTCGTATCAAGACACCGCGATAAAATTTATGCCCGGTTATTAACTATTGTGAAAAATGAAGACATAGCGATTGACCTTTCCCAGGACGCCTGGATAAAAATCTGGCGAAGGTTGAAACAGTTTCACGGCGACTCTACCTTTGCCACCTGGGTAACAAGGATCGCGATTAATATCGGACTGGACCATTTAAGGAAACAAAAAAGAAGAAAAATTGAATCTATTGAAGAACAAATTGAAGAAAGCGGCGGGATTGAACGTCAAATGCCTATAGAGACAGTAAACCCGACGCAGGGGCTGGAACGGGAAGAATTAAGGGCGCGGATTAACGATGCAATGAATGAACTGTCGGATGAACATAAAACAGTTTTAGTCTTGCACGAGTTTGAAGGGCTTGAATATAAGGAAATTGCAAAATTAATGAAATGTTCGGTCGGGACTGTGATGTCCCGCCTGTTTTACGCAAGAAAAAGACTTGCCCGTTTGCTTGCAAGTCTGAAGAAAGAGTTGTGATAGACCGGGTAGGATAGATAGGTGATGGAATATGATGACATTAGAACAACAATTAAAAATTCAGGCTTATATTGATGGCGAATTAAGCCGCAGAGAGGCAAATAAGGTAGAATCCTTAATCGCCTCTGACCCGGAAGCGCGACGGCTTTTCGAGGAACTCAAATTTGCCTCAACAACCATTCGCGAAAACGAGCCTGAAATTAAAATGCCGCTTTCCCGAGAACTGTTCTGGAACCGCATAGCCCAGCAGATCAACCAGTCTGAACCAGACCCGATACCGCTGCTTGATTACCTTAAACACATTATAGGAATAGCGTTTGGTCGCAAATACTGGGTGCCTGTTACCGCTACGATAATCGCCGTGCTCGGTATCTTCTTGTTAAAAGATGTAATCAAACCAATGGAAGATTATCTTGTCGTAGTTGAAACCCCATCCGATGATGTAGGGTCTTATTCATTTAGAGCGCAATCTGAAAAAATGTTTGTAGTCTGGATTTATAATAAGGAAAATAAGAACCAGGAAGGCGCAACAAAAACTGAGCCTTTAAGCGGCGAAGAAGAGATTTTAATGCAATGAAGAATCTGGTTTTAAAATACTGGTTGGTTTTAAAAGTTTTAATATTAGTTTTTGCCTTGATGTCGCCGGTAATTCCGGCGCAGGCGGCAAACCTGAAATTAGAAATTTCCCTCGTCTGGGGGTCTAATGAAGAAAAATTGCCAGACCCGAAGTATCACAGGGTAAATGATGAACTGGGCAAAAAATTGCAGAAGATTTTTAAATGGAAACATTATTTTTTAATCAAAAAACAGGAGGCAGAAGTGCCGTCGCGGGCGACCAAAAAATTCAAGGTCAGCGATAAGTGCGACGTTGAAATAACCGAAATGGAAGGACCGCGGGTTGAAGTAAAACTCTACGGCGAAGGCAAATTGATAAATAGAACCATTAAATCGCTCACAAAAGATGAAATGATTACAATCGCCGGCGACGATAAAAACGAGACAGCCTGGTTCGTAATAATCAAGTTGTTAGAAGAGCGTTAATCAAGCTTCAAACATAAGCGTCGGTTTTTATAATGGAGGCATATCCCTCAATTCATTTTGAAAACGACGCTAAATGCATCAGCTAAAGGAGATTCACAAGTTCTCAACTACTGGATTTTTAACTATCGCTGGGTCCTTATCAAAGAATTCATCTGCGGCTTTCTGCGCTTCATCAAGATTTTTTCCGTTGTTTATTTTATTTCTAAAAATGTTTCCGAACAAAAAATTAGCCGAATAATATTTTGTAAACATTTTTATTCTGCTCAACGCGACTACGGGTTCAAAGTCTTCCTTGATATAATCAAACATTTTTTGCCAGATGCCACGGTAATCCGGAGTAAAATCTTTGTCCCACTGCGCAAAGACCCACGGTTTGATGATTGCAATTCTACCGAGCATAATAGCGCTGACTGGCTTGAGTTTCTGGGCGTTTTTTTCAACAGTTTCCCGTCCGACAATATCTCCGCTCGCAATGATTGGCAAATTGGTTATAGATGCGATAAAATCAAATGTGTCATACCTTGCTGAACGTTTGAATTTATCTTCAAAAAATCTTGGATGAACTATCACAGCGTCAACGCCGCAATCCTGAATAAGTTTTATCCGCTCCTCCAATCTCTGTTGCCATTGCGGGTGTCTATCTCCAAGTCGTATTTTAACCGTCAGCATCCCCTTCCAATGTTTACGGGTTTGTTCAATAATTTTGCGCATAGTCGCAATATCAGTAAAGAGGGCGCTTCCAGCCTGAAGCGAACGAATCTGCGGGGCGTCGCAGGCAAGATTCAAATCTATGGCGTCGGCGCCCTGTGAGAGCAGTGTTGAAACAACCCTATCCATCGGGTCGTTTTCCCTTACCATCAACTGATAGACTACAAATTTTTCAACCTCCCGCCGTTTTACCCAAGCTGATTTTGAAAAATCTTCATTAATTATCTGGCGCGCGGAAAGCATCTCTGTCCAGAGCGCGCCGCAGCCGCCAAGTTCAGCCACAAGTCGGCGAAAAGCCGAGTGCGTGTATCCCGCCATCGGGGCAACAAATCGCGCAGGGGCAAACCGCTTGCCCCCAATTTCACATTGTTCAAACATTATTAATTTGCAATTTTGACATAATTTTAATTCCCGTCCGCAAATTCAGTCTGTTTAAACTAATACACTTTGCCGCTATGTTATAATAGCAGCGGCCTTAAAAGAGTGGACTCTTTCCGCTTGCGGCGCAACCCGGAATTCCAAGCCAAAAATTTTTATTAACTCTATTAAACAATTCGCCTTTCTTTCAATAATTTAATCACTGAATCGCGCGTTATAACCGGCGTTGCAGTTCTCCCTCTGCGCGCGTTCAGAGCGACAAGTGCGCCGTCATTGACAAGATTCATCATATGTTGAGACGAGATTGAAAAGGCGCGGACGATCTCGCTTCCTTTTATGAGCGGTTTTTGATGCGGCAGAATCAGTTGGAGGGCTTTATTCCAATCAGATTCGTTTTTATCATTAAGACAGAGGGGCGGATTTGATCCCTCTTGCTGGATATCAAGCAGATTTTGAGCCATTACCAGAACAAAGGCGCGCCTTGCGGTTTTTCTGCGCAAATCAAACGCCCATCGCAACCTGCCTTCTTCAATCATTTGCATTACTTGAATTTCGCTCACGCCAAGAGCAACGCTGCATACACGAAGCGGAACTAGTCCAGTTCGTGTTTTAGCAGCGTCGCCGTAATTATAACTCCCTTGCGCGGCAAATAAAGCCGTGTCTTTATAGACGGCTTCACCGGGTAGGTTGCGTTGCTTGTAATTAACCAATGAGCCGCAATCATTGTTCAAGTTTAAACACGCAATAGCGGCGTGTCTGTTCAACTCATTCACTCGCATACTCTTTAGCCTCCTTGATAAGACCGGAGTTTGATGTTGCAGGGCGTCGGAAAACAATTAACCGACGCAAATTTTTGTTGACATATTACATATAACAATCATAATATACATAATATATATGAAATATATACGAAATATATGAGTAATATCAAGAAAAAAAATGAGGTGAACCTAAAATATTTTTCTCGCCTTGTGTGTGAAGCGAGGAAAAAACTCGGGCTAACACAATCTGAACTGGCTGGAAAAACAGCTGTTTCGTTGCGGGCTGTTCAATTCTGGGAGATGGGTAAAACCTTTCCGCGTCAGAGCGCCTTACGAAAATTAAGCGAAATAACTGGGATTCCAATCAGCGTTTTTTTAGGGGCTGAAATTGCAAAGCCGAACGCGAGCGAACCTGTTCCGGTAAAATCGATGTTTCCCAAACGCGTTCCAGTGGTAAGCTGGGCAAAGGCTGGGCTAGGGGGTGATTTTGCAAATCTTGCGGCGCAGATAGACGAGTGGATTGATACGGATTGCCAGGACTCGCAGGCTTACGCGCTGATTATAGAAGGCGATTCAATGATGCCGGAATTTAAGCCTGGCGACAGGGTAATATTTATGCCAAATGTGGAACCGCGCAACGGCGATGTAGTGGTGGCAAGATTAATTAAAACCGGGGATGTGTTTTTTAAACTTTTTCACAGGACAGGCGCGAAAGGAGAGATTGTAAGATTGACCAGTTTTAATCCGGTTTATCCGCCGCTTGAATACCGGATTGACGAATTTGAATTTATTCATCCGATGTATAGTATGGTTCGGACAAGGAGGCGGTAAAAGGCGGGGGTTATTCCTTCAATTATGTTTAACTATTGAAAAATTTTGGATATGCTGATTTAGAATTTTTGGGGAAACAACATTAAAAACTAAATTCTTCAAAATTGATATTGCAATTTGCGCTTTTTTGGATATAGTTGGTTAAATAAAAAATATAAAAAGGTATTGACAAATATTTTTTTTGGCATAAATTTTGCCATTTGTTGAATTGAAATAGTAAAGACCCTGTGTTTTATAAAAAATATAGACACAGGGAAGGTAGTCTGTATCTTTTAAAATATATGGGTGATTTTTGGCGCCCATGTAGCTCAGTCGGTAGAGCGCATCCTTGGTAAGGATGAGGTCACCAGTTCAATCCTGGTCATGGGCTCCATAAAAAGTTGTGTAAAAACCAAAAAAACTAAAACGTATCAGGAGTAAAAATGGCTAAAGAGCAATTCCAGCGGACGAAACCGCACGTCAACGTCGGCACGATTGGTCACATTGACCACGGGAAATCAACCTTAACTGCCGCGATCCTTGAAGTTCAAGCCAAGAAGGGCTTAGCTAAGAAGGTATCGTACGCGGATATTACAAAAGGCGGTACTGTACGTGACGAGACAAAGACGGTCACTATCGCCGTTTCGCACGTTGAATACGAAAGCAATAAGCGGCACTATGCGCATATTGACTGTCCCGGGCATGCTGACTACATCAAGAATATGATCACCGGCGCGGCGCAGATGGACGGCGCTATTCTGGTGGTTGACGCTGCTGAAGGTCCGATGCCGCAGACGCGCGAACACATCTTGCTTGCGCGCCAGGTAGGCGTGCCGGCGATTGTTGTCTTTTTGAACAAGGTTGACCTTGTTGACGACCCTGAGTTGCTTGAACTTGTTGAGATGGAGATTCGCGACCTTCTTAACAAGTATCAGTTCCCTGGCGACAAGACCCCGATTATTCGCGGCAGCGCCAAACTTGCTATGGCAGGGGACCCGAAGGCTGAAGAAGCAATTCAGAAGTTGCTTGACGCCATTGACGAGTTTGTTCCTGAACCGGTGCGCGAAATTGACAAGCCGTTCTTGATGAGCATTGAGGACGTGTTCAACATTGAAGGTCGTGGCACTGTGGTTACTGGTCGTGTGGAGCGTGGCGAATTAAAGAGGATGGAAGAAGTTGAGATCGTCGGTCTGCGTGAAACCCGCAAGACTGTCGCAACTGACATTGAAATGTTCCGCAAACTCCTTGATTCTGCCAAGGCTGGGGACAACGTTGGCGTCCTTTTGCGCGGTATTAAAAAGGAAGAGGTCGAGCGCGGAATGGTTCTTGCCAAGCCGGGAACAATCACCCCGCATACCCACTTCAAATCAGAAGTCTATGTGCTGTCAAAGGAAGAGGGTGGTCGTCATACTCCGTTCTTCAGCAATTACCGTCCACAATTCTATTTTAGAACCACTGACGTTACCGGGACGATTAAGCTTCCCGATGGCGTTGAGATGGTGATGCCTGGCGACAATGTTTCCCTTGAAGTCAAGGTTATCGCCCCGATCGCTATGGAACGTGGACAGCGCTTTGCTATCCGCGAAGGTGGACGCACAATTGGCGCCGGTCGCGTTACCGAGATAATTGAATAACAAAGAGTTTAGCGCGCCGGTTGAACAAACAAAGCCAGCCGGCGTGTTAAATTAAAGAAACAAGCATTATGGTAGGGTGGTAGCTCAATTGGTAGAGTAGCGGTCTCCAAAACCGCCTGTTGGGGGTTCGAGTCCCTCCCACCCTGCCAGTGGAATTCAGAGGAGAGGTGGCAGAGTGGTCGATTGCGGCGGTCTTGAAAACCGCTTCACGCTTGCGCGTGACGGGGGTTCGAATCCCTCCCTCTCCGCCATCTTGTTTGACTAACTACGATGGATACTAAAACACTAATATTAACTGCGATAGTAGCTGTAATATTTGCCTATTTATGGCGAAAAGGCTATCTATTGCGCCTGAACACCTTTATACAAGAAACCCGCGAGGAACTTCGCAAATGCACCTGGCCAAGCACAGAAGAATTGAAAGGTTCTACCGCGGTGGTCTTGTTTGTTACAGCAGTGCTTGGGGCTTTTATTGTTGGGGTTGACTTTTTTCTTGTTTTGTTGATAAACTGGCTGACTGCAGCCGGGTAAGGCTAAAAAATGAAACCTAAATGGTTTGTTCTGCATACGCTCTCCGGACAGGAATTGAACGTCAAGAAGAGCATTGAAAAAAGGATGAAAGCCGAGGAGATGAACGACTACATCCTTGAGGTGCTTGTTCCGGAGGAAAAGGTTGTTGAAGTGCGCGGGGGGAAAAAGAAGACTACACGGCGCAAACTTCATCCTGGCTATGTTTATATTAATATGATATTGCTTGATGATGAAAACCGGCTGCTTGAAAAGCCCTGGTATTTTATTCGGGAGACCCCTGGAGTTATAGGTTTTATTGGCGGCGACCGTCCAGTCCCTGTCCCGGAGTCGGACATTGAAGAGATAAAAGCCCGCATTACAGAGGCTGAAGAGAGTGAAAAACCGAAAGTTGAACATTATGTGGGCGAGACGGTTAAGATCAATGACGGTCCGTTCTTGAATTTCAGCGGGGTGATTGAGGAAGTTGACCACGAAAGAGGGAAACTCAAGGTTACGGTTAATATCTTTGGTCGCAGCACTCCGGTTGAACTTGAATACTGGCAAGTTGAAAAAGCTTGACATTTGATTTATATTATAATTTCTTAATTCGTTTTTAAAAACGGAATTGGAATAAACTGATACGAAGGATTTTTAATTATGGCAAAAAAAGTTGTAGCGATAATAAAGTTGCAAATACCCGGCGGTCAGGCTAATCCGTCGCCTCCAGTAGGTCCGGCGCTTGGTCAGCAAGGCGTTAACATTATGGCGTTTTGCAAAGAGTTTAACGCCGCCACAAAAGACCAGCCAGGCATGATAATACCTGTGGTGATAACGGTTTTCCAGGATAAATCGTTCAAATTTATCACGAAATCGCCCCCTGCGTCGGTGTTGCTCAAGAAGGCGGCAGGGATTGCTACCGGTTCTGGCAGGCCTAACAAAGACAAGGTCGGCAAGGTGACCCGGCAGCAGATTATGGAGATTGTCAAGATCAAGAAAAAGGATTTAAACGCCAATAGCGATGAAGCGGCGTTTAAGATAATCGCCGGCACAGCCCGCAGTATGGGGATTGAAGTCGTCGGCTAACAGATGAAACTATTAAAATCAAACAGCGGGAGAGCAGGGCTCGTTTGAACCGCAAATAATATGAAAAGAAGCAAAAGATACAGAAAAGCGCTGGAACTTGTGGACAAGACAAAGGTCTATCCTTTGAAGTCCGCAATTGAACTATTGACCAAGATGCCGAGGGCAAAGTTCAACGAGACCGTTGAAATTGCATTCCGTCTTGGTGTTGATCCGAAACAATCCGACCAGATGGTTCGCGGCACTGTTTCGCTACCACACGGCACGGGCAAACAGGTTCGCGTGCTCGTGTTCACGAAGAACCCTTCAGCCGCAGAGGCAGCAAAATCCGCAGGCGCTGACTTCGTCGGTTTTGAAGATTTAATAAAGAAGTGCAACGAAGGCTGGGCGGATTTTGATATTGCAATAGCCACGCCGGATGCGATGGGTGAGGTGAGAAAACTCGGTAAGGTGTTAGGTCCAAAAGGTTTGATGCCAAATCCAAAGACTGGCACTGTTACTGAAGATACCGCAAAAGCGGTAAAGGAATTTAAAGCAGGAAGGGTTGAATTTAAAGTGGACAAGGCTGGCAATCTCCAGGTTCCGATTGGTAAGATTTCATTTACTAAAGAGCAGATTGAAGAAAACGCCCGTGTAGCGATTGAAGCGATCGTGAAGGCGCGTCCATCTTCGTTAAAAGGAAAATACATTCATAACGTTGCCATCAGCGCGACGATGAGTCCTTCGGTTAAACTTGATCACAAAGACATATTAACTGCATAACAAATTAACAAAATTGGAGATTTAAAATGCGTCCGGAAAAACAATACGTTGTAAAAGAATATTTTGAGAGGCTCAATAAGTCGCCTTACTTTATCGTTGTTGATTATAGCGGGATGAAAGTAGCGCCGCTTACGGAGTTGCGCAAGCGATTGGCAAAGGTTGAAGCCGAGATGCACATCGTCAAGAACGCCCTCTTTCGCATAGCGGTCAAAGAGGCTGGTGCTGGCGATATTGGCGCTTCACTTGCCGGGCAGATTGCGGTCGTTACCGGGAAAAAAGATATATCAGCGGCGGCAAAAGTGATAAAGACATTTGCTGCGGAATTTGAGCGGCCGAAGATTAAATTCGGTTATTTGAACAACGAGCGGTTAGAGGCCGATGCGTTGATGGCGCTTGCAGACCTGCCGTCTATTGAAGTGCTGCGGGCGCAACTATTGGGCGTTCTCAAGGCGCCTATGGGTAAACTGGTCTCGCTGTTGAACGAACCAGCCTCGCGATTTGTCAGAGTATTGCAGGCGAAATCGGAAAAGGGGTCGGAAAAGTCTGCGTAAAAGATTTTAAAACGGATTTCCAGCCGTCGCTGTTCGGCGGTTTGGAATAACAGACAGATAAATAAATCATAAAAAGTAAATCGTCGGTTCAATGTGAACTTAAACCGCTGGAAGATATCTGGCGACGACGAGACTGAGAGGAAATATGGCACTGGATAAAGCGAAAATCATTGAAGAACTCAGCAATGCGACAGTGTTGGAGATTGCTGAACTTGTAAAAGAACTGGAAGCAAAGTGGGGCGTTACTGCGGCTGCACCTGTTGCAGTTGCCGCTGTAGCCGGGGCTGCTCCGGGTGGAGCGGCTGCCGCGCCTGCCGCCGAAGCAAAAACCACATTTGATGTGATTCTTGCCCAAGTGCCGGCGGATAAGAAGATTGCCGTAATTAAGGTAGTCCGCGAGATCAAAGCCGGTCTTGGACTTGCAGAAGCCAAGGCTCTTGTTGAAGGGGCGCCGAAGCCGATTCTTGAAGGCGCACCTAAAGCGGATGCCGAGGCTGCTAAGAAGAAGCTTGAGGATGCCGGAGCAAAAGTGGAACTTAAGTAATCGTACGCATCCGATTATATTTAATCGGGGCGACAGCGATAAGAATGATTCACGTCGCCCCGAATTATCCTTTTTATCCCGTCGCTGCCGGGTGGCAGAGTGGCGGATCATTGAACACAATTAGATTTTAGCGGGCGTCTCCGCGTTTCTGGATTAGCAACGCGGAATGGTAATGTTTTATTTAATTTGCAGGCGTAAATTAAATAAAATTAACAATCAGCCTGAGTTTGAAAAATGCCAGTAAAAAGTAGCGAACGCAAATATTTCGGACGGATAAAAGAGATTATCAGTCCGCCAAACCTGATTGAAGTGCAGTTAAACTCCTTCAAAGAGTTTCTGCAAACCGATATTCCAGCTTCAAAGCGGAAATACGTCGGACTTGAAGCGGTATTCAAGGAGGTTTTTCCGATAGAGAGTTATGACGGAAAGATCGTTCTTGATTATGTAAGCTACGAGGTTGGCGAGCCTAAGATGAGTTGGACTGAATGCATCCGCGAAGGTTTAACTTACGCGGCTCCGCTTCACGTAACATTCAGGCTGACAGATGAAAGCGGCACCAAAGAAGAAAAGGTGTTTATGGGCGAGTTGCCGCTTATGACGCCGCAGGGTTCATTTATTATAAACGGCGCCGAACGGGTCGTGGTAAGCCAGTTGCACCGTTCGCCCGGGCTTTCATTTGAATCCGAAGAACATCCAAGCGGCAAAATTCTGCATTCATTCAGAATAATTCCAGATCGCGGTTCCTGGTTTGAAGCACAATTTGACACCAACGACCTGCTCTATGTCTATATTGACAGGAAGAAACGTCGCAGAAAATTTCTGATAACCACATTTTTCAGGGCAATTGCATCGCTTGACGAGAAGAATCCGAACAACGGCACTGATGAAGACCTGATCAAACTCTTCTACAATATAGAAGAGATTCCGGTTCAGAAGGCAGAAAAGATGCCGGATATTGAGAACAAAGTGCTCGTTAATGATATTGTTGATGAAGGCGGAGAAACCGTTGTGGCGAGGGCGTTTGAACCGCTATCGCGGGGAATAGTTCGCCAGATTGCCGATCACGGTATTAAAAAGATTCGCGTGGTGGATATTAGCGAGGATGATGGTCTTATAATCAAGTGTATAAAGAAAGACCCGACTCGCAATGAAGAGGAGGCATTAAAAGATATTTACAGGCGGCTGCGTCCGGGCGACCCGGTTACACCGGCTAACGCGCGGGCTTTGATAAAACGGCTTTTCTTTGATTCAAAACGTTATGATTTGACAAGGGTTGGCAGGTACAAGATTAACCAGAAACTTGGTTTTACCGATAGCAACGACGTTAGAATTCTCCGTAAAGAAGATATAATAGCTGCAACCAAGCACCTTATTAAACTGCACCGTCAGGAGGGTGTGGTTGACGACATAGACCATTTGGGCAACAGGCGCGTTCGCACGGTTGGCGAGTTGCTTGCCAATCAATGCCGTGTAGGGCTTGCGCGCACGGAACGACTTGTCAAAGAACGGATGACGTTGTTTGACCAGTCTATAGAGCAGATGACGCCGCAGAAGCTTGTGAATCCAAAGGCGCTTTCAGCGGTAATCCGCGATTTCTTCGGGCGAAGCCAGCTGTCCCAGTTTATGGACCAGATAAATCCGCTGGCTGAGATTACCCATAAGAGAAGGTTGTCCGCCCTTGGTCCTGGCGGTCTTTCTCGCGACAGGGCAGGATTTGAAGTTCGCGACGTTCATCCGTCGCACTACGGCAGGATTTGCCCGATTGAAACGCCTGAAGGTCCTAACATTGGACTTATATCGTCCCTTGCCACATTTGCGCGAATTAATGAGTTTGGATTCATTGAGGCGCCATACAGGAAGGTTGAAAATGGCAGGGTTACTTCAAAGGTTGAGTATTTAACGGCAGACCGCGAAGAGCATTATATAATAGCTCAGGCGAACGAACCGATTGATGAAAAAGGCAATTTCAAAAACGATACCATTCTCTGCCGATATCGGGGCGACTTCATTTCGACTGAACCTGAAAAGGTACACTATATGGATGTGTCGCCGAAGCAGGTTGTTTCGGTTGCGGCGAGTTTAGTTCCGTTCCTTGAGCATGACGACGCCAACCGCGCATTGATGGGATCAAATATGCAACGGCAGGCTGTGCCGTTGCTTGTTACGGAGTCGCCGTTTGTTGGCACCGGAATGGAAGAGCGCGTCGCCCGCGATTCAAGAGCCGTTGTTGTTGCTGAAGAAGGGGGAAAGGTCGCTTCTGTAACTGGCAATTACATAGTTATTACTCCGGATGGCAAACTGCCAGAAGGAAAGAGAAAATTGAAGCACGACCCAGAGCGCGGGATTTATATCTATGACCTGCGGAAGTTCCAACGTTCAAACAACGGCACCTGCATAAATCAAAAGGCGATTGTCCAGAAAGGCGATGTTATTAAAAAGGGTCAGATCATTGCCGACGGACCCTGTACGTCAGAAGGCGAACTTGCGCTGGGACGCAACGTCCTTGTGGCGTTTATGCCGTGGAACGGATACAACTTTGAGGACGCGATTTTAATAAGCGAACGGATTGTTAAGGACGATGTCTTCACATCAATTCACATTGAAGAGTTTGAGGTTGTTGCGCGCGATACAAAACTCGGACCGGAAGAGATCACCCGCGACATTCCAAACTTAGGCGAAGAGGCTTTGAAGAACCTCGGTCCGGATGGTGTTATACGAATTGGCGCCGAAGTGCGGCCGGGCGACATCCTTGTCGGCAAAATAACTCCGAAGAGCGAGACGGAACTGGCTCCTGAAGAGCGGCTGTTGCGCGCAATCTTTGGAGAGAAAGCCGCTGATGTTAAAGACACCTCGCTTAAAGTTCCTTCCGGGACCTATGGGATTGTGATGGATGTTAAAGTCTCGGCTAAGAAAGAGAAAGAGGATGAAAAGCCGATTGAAGAAGGCGACAAGAAGAGAGGAAGCAAGCAGATTCAGGATGAGTACAAGCAGAAGAAAGAAGAACTTGCCGATCAACTGACAGAGGCTTTGAGCAACATTCTGCTGGGCGAAAAAATTCCGCTTGACGTTGTGAATTCCGAGACGGGCGAGATTATTATACCCGCAAACAGGAAGATCACTAAGACTCTTTTGCGAAAGCTTGCACTTGTTTATGACAAGATTGAGATTGATCCATCGCCGATAAGAAACAAGATAAACGAGATAATTGCCGGGTTCAAGCGCAAGTTTGAAGAGATTGAGATGCAATATGAAGAGGAGTTAGAACGGGCTGAGACTGGGGATGAAATTGAATCTGGCGTAATAAAATCCGTAAAGGTTTACGTGGCATCCAAGAGGAAGTTGTCTGTTGGCGATAAGATGGCTGGACGTCACGGAAACAAAGGCGTTGTGGCGAAGATTGTTCCTGAAGAGGATATGCCATTTTTAGCCGATGGAACGCCTGTGGATATTGTGCTTAATCCGCTTGGCGTGCCGTCGCGTATGAATGTGGGTCAGGTTCTTGAAACGCACCTAGGCTGGGCTGCGAAGATGCTCGGTATGAAGTTCGCCACGCCTGTGTTTGATGGGATCAAAGAGGAAGAGATAAGGAAGTATCTTGAAGAGGCGAAACTTCCTCCGCACGGCAAGACCCGCCTTTATGACGGTCGCACCGGCGAGCCGTTTGATCAGGAAGTCGTGGTTGGCTACATTTATATGATGAAACTCGCCCACCTTGTGGCGGACAAGATTCACGCCCGTGCCGTTGGACCTTATTCGCTTGTAACACAGCAGCCGCTTGGCGGAAAGGCGCAATATGGCGGACAACGATTTGGCGAAATGGAAGTGTGGGCAATGGAGGCTTACGGGGCTGCATACTCACTGCAGGAATTGCTCACGGTCAAATCCGATGATGTTCAGGGAAGAACCCGGATTTACGAGAGCATTGTAAAGGGAGATAACTGCCTTGACGCCGGGGTGCCTGAATCATTCAACGTTCTTGTAAAAGAGATGCAGGCGCTCGGACTTGATGTGAAGATTGGTTATTCTAACGAAGAAGAACCTCTGAAACCTGCTAACATAACAACAGTTTAACAACATTTTTAACTAAAGCGATGAATACCAAAGAAGCAACCCGTGAATTGCTCGGACTTGATAAAGTAAATCAAGTTGAGTTTATGGCTATTTCAGTCGCCTCGCCAGAGACTATTCGCTCTTGGTCAAAAGGCGAGGTGAAGAACCCGGAGACGATTAATTACCGCACTTTCAAACCGGAGAAAGGCGGTCTGTTCTGCGAGCGCATCTTTGGTCCTGTCAAGGACTGGGAATGCTCCTGCGGCAAGTACAAAAAGATCAAACATCGCGGCGTGGTCTGCGATCGGTGCGGCGTTGAAGTTACGCTTTCGCGCGTTCGTCGCGAACGAATGGGGCATATTGAACTTGCTGTGCCGGTTTCGCACATCTGGTTCTTCAAATGTATGCCGTCGCGCATCGGGCTTGTGCTTGATATGACGGCGCGCAATCTTGAGCGGGTTATTTATTATGAAGACTATATGGTCATTGACCCCGGCAATACCCCGCTTAAAGAGCATCAACTTTTAAGCGAGCATGAGTATCGCGAGGCTTGCGAAACTTACGGACCGGACGCCTTTGTCGCAAAGATGGGCGCCGAGGCGGTTCGCGACGCGCTTGCCAGAGTGGATTTGACCGCTCAGATTTCCAAATTGCAAGAGGAGATGAACGACACAAAGAGCAAGCAGGTTCGTAAAAAACTTGCTAAAAGAATAAAGCTCTTGCAGGGGTTTGTTCAGGCAAAAGTGCGTCCGGAATGGATGATATTGACTGTTTTGCCGGTGATTCCGCCTGACCTCAGGCCGCTGGTTCCGCTTGAAGGTGGCAGATTCGCAACATCGGATTTAAACGATCTATATCGCCGGGTAATCAACCGCAATAACAGGCTTAAAAACCTGCTGCAACTTAAAACTCCAGAGGTCATTATTAGAAATGAAAAACGGATGTTGCAGGAGGCTGTGGACGCGTTGTTTGACAATGGCAGACACGGACGCGCCGTAACGGGCACTGGAAATCGTCCGTTAAAATCGTTGAGCGATATGCTCAAAGGAAAGAGCGGCAGGTTCCGCCAGAACCTTCTTGGAAAACGGGTTGACTACTCGGGACGCTCGGTGATTGTTATCGGTCCTGAATTAAAACTGCACCAGTGCGGTCTACCGAAGAAAATGGCGCTTGTGCTGTTTGAGCCATTCATTATCCGCAGGTTAAAAGAGCTCGGTTATGTTCACACAGTCCGCTCGGCAAAGAAGATGATTGAGCGGCAGGCTCCGGAGGTCTGGGATATTCTGGAAGAGGTTACAAAGGGACATCCGGTTTTGTTAAACCGCGCTCCAACATTGCACCGACTTTCTATTCAGGCGTTTGAACCTGTTCTGATTGAAGGCGAGGCAATTCGCATTCACCCGCTGGTTTGCACAGCATATAACGCGGACTTTGACGGCGACCAGATGGCGGTTCACGTTCCGCTATCAATTGAAGCGCAACTTGAAGCGCGATTGCTTATGATGTCGTCGCTCAACGTATTCAGCCCGTCCAGCGGCAAACCGATTATGACGCCAACGCAGGACATCACGATGGGCTGTTATTATCTGACCGCCGAGCCAAGAATGCCAAAGAAACCGGGCGAACGGCTAATGTTGTTTGGTTCAAAGAGCGAGGTGGTTTTTGCCTATCACGAAGAGGCTTTAAAGACTCACGACCGTATTTTGCTCGCAAATCCGGATTATGGAAAGAAGACGGTTTATGGCGATGCTAAGTCAAAGGTTATACAAACGACTGTTGGCAGGGTTATTTTCAGCGAAATTTGGCCGGAAGAACTCGGTTTCTGGAACAGACAGATCGGCAAGAACCAGCTGGGCGATATGATCTGGAACTGTTATAAACTTTGCGGACACGAAAAGACAATAGAGGTGCTTGATAAACTTAAAGACCTCGGGTTTAAAGAGGCAACCCGCGCGGGTGTTTCAATCGGTATTGAAGATATCATCATACCAAAAGAAAAGAACAAAGAGATTAAAACCGCGCAAGAACAGATTGCCGATGTTGAGCGGCAATACCGCAAAGGCGTCATTACGCTTGTAGAACGTTACAACAGAATCGTTGATATCTGGACGCTCTGCACAGAAAACATTCAAAAAGTTTTGCTAAAAACGCTTGAACAGAATATGGGCAAGAAGGAGTACAACCCGATATGGCTAATGGTTGACTCTGGAGCCCGTGGCAATAAGCAACAGGTGCGTCAGCTGGCTGGACTGCGCGGATTGATGGCTAAACCATCGGGCGATATTATTGAAAAGCCGATTCTCTCAAACTTCAGAGAAGGTCTTACTGTTGCCGAGTACTTTATTTCAACTCACGGCGCCCGCAAAGGCCTTGCCGATACCGCGCTAAAGACAGCAGACTCCGGGTATATGACCCGTAAACTTGTTGACGTTGCGCAGGATGTCATAGTGCGCGAAGAAGACTGCGGCACAACAAACGGCATCTGGGTTCAGGCTATTACCGAGAGCGAAGAAGAGATAGTCAAGTTGAGCGAAAGAATTATTGGCAGATTTGCCGCAGACGATGTAATAAATCCGCGAAATCCGAAAGAATATATTGTCAAGGCAGGCGAAGAGGTAACGGAAGAAATTGCGAAAAAGATAGAATCGCTTGACATTGAACGGATACGGATTCGTTCTGTGCTTACATGCGAGTCGCGCAACGGCGTTTGCGCGAAGTGCTACGGTAGAAATCTTGCAACGGGCAAGATGGTTGAACTCGGCGAGGCGATTGGCATTATCGCCGCGCAGTCAATCGGCGAGCCCGGCACGCAGCTGACGATGAGAACGTTCCACATCGGCGGCACCGCTTCTCAGACCTATCGCAAACCGCAGATCATCACGAAGAATGCGGGCACAGTCCGATACAACGATGTTCGCTATGTAATGCTTGAAGATGGCAACGCGGTGGTATTAAACAAAAACGGGAGCATATCTGTAGTTGCCGACGACGGACGAGAACTTGAGACCCACGCCGTCACAACAGGAACAGTGCTGTTTGTAAAGGATGGTCAAAAGGTGACCGGCTTTACTGTAAACGAAAAGACCAAAGAGAAATTTGAAGGTCAGGTTCTTGCGGCTTGGGACCCGTACAACGTGCCGATTATTTCGGAAAAATCTGGCATAATTAAATTTGTGGACATCATTGAAGGCGCTACGATGAAACGGGAGACAGACCCTGTTTCTGGAAGCGAGGCAATGATTATCATTGAACACAAGGAAGACCTGCACCCGCGTATTATTGTGGAAGATGAAGACGGGAACGAACTGGAAAATTATCCGATCCCAGCAGGCGCCTACATAATGGTTGATGAAGGCGATTACATCTCTGCCGGTTCAATGCTTGCCAAGACGCCGAGAAAAACGCTCAAGACAAAGGACATTACCGGCGGTCTGCCGCGCGTTGCGGAATTGTTTGAAGCGCGCAGGCCTAAGAACTCTGCTGAAATATCAAAGATTGACGGCATAGTTGAATTTGGTCCGACCGTTCACGGAAAACGGACGATTATAATCCGCGACGAGCGAACCGGCGTTACTGAAGAGCACCAGATACCGGTCACAAAACACGTGATTGTAACCTCTGGCGAATATGTGAGAAAGGGACAACAATTGACTGAGGGTCCGGTTGATCCGCACGAAATTCTTGAGGTCTGCGGACCGCAAGATTTGCAGGAATATCTTGTAAATGAAGTGCAGGATGTTTACAGAATGCAGGGCGTGACGATTAACGACAAACACATTGAAATTATTGTGCGTCAGATGTTGCGCAAGGTGAGAATTGTGGAGCCGGGCGACACGCAATTTTTGTGGGGAGAACAGGTTGACAAAGTTGATTTTGAAATAGAAAATCAGAGAGTGGAAAAGATGGGCGGAAAACCCGCGGAAGCGCAGCCTGTTCTGCTTGGAATCACAAAGGCTTCACTTGAAACAGACAGCTTTTTGAGCGCCGCGTCGTTCCAGGATACAACAAGGGTCTTGACAGAGGCGGCGACATTGAGTAAAGTTGACTACTTACGTGGCTTTAAAGAAAACGTTATAATGGGTCACATAATACCTGCTGGAACAGGTTTTTACAGACACCGCAAAATCCACGTAAAGCCACTTGTGGAAATTGCGGAAACACAGCAGCAGGAGCCGCAGGTTCAGGAGGCTGGAAATTAGGGATAATTCCAGCCGGGCTGGCGGTTGCAAGAATTAATTAGACCCGGGGGTTGTTAACCTCTGAAAAATTTTTAAAAAATTTTTCTTGCAATGAATTAAAAGTATGTTATTATCCGCGCTCCCTTATTGCATTGATGCAATAGGGAGACAAAAGAAAAGAATTAGCGATGCCAACGATAAATCAACTTGTCCGAAAAGGACGCGAGAAATTGCGCAGGAAGTCAAAGGCGCCTGCGCTGCAGGGGGCGCCTTACAGGCGTGGCGTATGCTTGCAGGTAATGACAAGGACGCCAAAGAAACCAAACTCTGCTATGCGTAAAGTCGCCAAAGTGCGGCTTACGAATGGTTATGAAGTGATTGCCTATATTCCTGACGAGGGACACAATTTGCAGGAGCACTCAATAGTGCTGGTGCGCGGCGGGCGTGTAAAAGACTTGCCCGGCGTTCGCTATCACATCGTTCGCGGCGTGCTAGACTGCGCCGGCGTTGAAAAACGGCGCGTAAGCCGCTCCAAGTATGGAGTAAAACGGCCAAAAGATAAAAAGGCGGTAGCCGCGGCGGCAAACACTAAATAGCAACATTAACTGAATTTTAAGGAATTTTATGAGACGTCGCAGGGCAGAAAAAAGACCGGTTGTTGAAGACAGCAAGTATCATAGCGTGCTGGTTACCCGTTTAATAAACACGGTGATGGAATGCGGCAAAAAGACCATCGCCCAAAAGATTGTTTACGGCGCCCTTGATGCAATTGCTAAAAAGAACCAGCAGACAACACCGCTTGAAGTATTGCAGAAAGCGGTGGAAAACGCCAAACCGCGGCTTGAAGTTAAATCGCGGCGCGTTGGCGGCGCCACTTATCAGGTGCCGATGGAAGTGCCGCCAGACAGACAGATGTCGCTGGCGCTTCGCTGGATTGTTAACTTTGCTGATTCAAGAAAGGGTGTTCCTATGAAAGATGCCCTTGCGGCAGAAATTATGGAAGCTTTTCAGGGGCAGGGCAATGCCATTAAAAAACGCGATGAAGTCCATAAAATGGCTCAAGCAAACAAGGCATTTGCCCATTTTAGATGGTAATTTGGATTTTATAAAAATGCCCCAAAACCTATTTTGAAACGCGGGGCATTTTTAGTCTATTTGAAGGTTAATTTATTGTAATGGAAACTATTGTGGAAAATAAATCGGTTAATGCGCCTGACCGGCCGTATTCGCTGGAGTGTACGCGCAACATAGGTATTGCTGCGCATATTGATGCCGGCAAGACGACTACTACCGAACGCATCTTGTTCTATACCGGGCTTATTCACAGAATGGGCGATGTTGATGATGGAAACACTGTAACCGATTGGATGGAACAGGAGCGCGAGCGGGGCATAACAATCACTTCGGCTGCTACAACCTGTTACTGGACGCCAAAGCAAGACAGTTGTGTAAAACTTTTTACGGGCATTCCGCACAGGATAAACATCATTGACACCCCTGGACACGTAGATTTTACAGCCGAGGTTGAACGTTCAATGCGCGTGCTTGACGGCGCGATTGCAGTGTTCTGCGGCGTAGGCGGCGTGCAACCGCAATCTGAAACCGTATGGCGTCAGGCAACAAAATATCGGGTTCCCCGTATCGCTTTTGTAAACAAAATGGATAGAGTCGGGGCAGACTTCTTCCGGGTTGTGGAAGAGATGCGCAAGAAACTTGATCCGAATGTTCATCCGGTTCAACTACCGATTGGCAAGGAAGAAAATTTCATCGGCGTCGTGGATGTTATCAACCAGAAGGCTATTATCTACGATCCGTCGGATGAATTCGGTATGACGTTTGAGATTACCGAAATCCCAGCCGATTTGAAAGAGGCGGCAAAGGCGGCGTTGCACGAACTTATTAACGCGGTGGCAAACAAAGACGACGAGGTTGCTGAACTTGTCATAGAAGACAAACCAGTTCCGCCGCAGGTTTTAAAAGCCGCTATCCGTCGTTTGACCTGTAAACTTGAATTTGTTCCTGTTCTTTGCGGCTCGGCGTTTAAAAAACGCGCGGTGCATCCGCTTATTGACGCGGTAGTTGATTATCTGCCGTCGCCGCTTGACATTCCGCCTGCCACAGGACAGAACCCGGCGACGGGCGATATCGTAGAGGTTCGTTCAGACGATAACGGAAAGTTTTGCGCCCTTGCGTTCAAACTCTGGACTGACGCCTATGCTGGCAAACTTGTCTTCTTCCGCGTTTACAGCGGGCAACTCAAAAAGGGCGATATCATATACAATCCGCGAACCCGCAAACGGGAGAGAGTTAACCGTTTGATGATGATTCAAGCAGACAAGCGGATTGATGTTGAAAAGGTTTATTCGGGCGATATCGCGGCGCTGGTTGGTTTGAAAAACATAAGCACCGGCGACACCCTTTGCGATGAAGACTTTGAAGTAACTCTTGAGCCGCCGACCTTCCCAGAGCCGGTTATTTCAATGGCGGTTGAGCCAAAAACAAAGGCCGATCGTGAAAAACTTTCTGAAGGTCTGCAACGGCTTGCCGAGGAAGACCCGACATTCCGCGTTTACACAAACCAGGAGACCGGTCAACTTATTATTGCCGGTATGGGCGAACTTCATCTTGACATTATTCGCGACAGGCTTTTCCGCGAATTTAAAGTTGAAGCAAACGCCGGCGCTCCGCAGATAGCGTATCGCGAAACGATGACAAAACCAGCCAGCGGCGAAGGTAAGTTTATCCGTCAATCCGGCGGACGCGGTCAGTACGGTCACGTTGTTATAAATGTTTCGCCAGCCGAGCGCGGAAGCGGATTAATTATACTCAACAAAATCGTTGGCGGCGTGATTCCGAAAGAATATATTCCTGCGATTGAAGATGGAATCAGAGAGGCTGCAAAGAGCGGCGTCTACGCGGGGTATGAAGTCATAGACCTGAATGTTGAAATTGTTGATGGTTCTTATCATGAGGTTGACTCCAGCGAATTAGCGTTTAAAATGGCGGGAATTTTTGCGCTAAAAGACGCTGTTAAAAAAGGCAATCCGGTTATACTTGAGCCGATAATGAAGGTTGAGTTGACGACGCCGGATGAATATCAGGGCGATCTGCTCGGCGATTTAAACCGCAGACGCGGAAGGATAACCGGGATTGAAGTAAAAGGCAACCTTGTGGTGGTTAGCGCAGAGGTTCCGCTGGCTGAGATGTTCGGATACGCTACGGCGATCCGCTCGCTCTCAAAAGGCAGAGCCTCGTATTCAATGGAACCGTTGCGATTTGAACCGGTGCCTGCTAACATACAGAGCGCCCTTCTTGACCAAGCGGTCGGGAAGCCGGCGGCAAGAAGTTAAACAATTTTATGATGAGAATTTATGGCTAATCAAACAATAAGAATTAAAGTTAAGGCTTACGACCATAGATTGATAGACCAAGCCGTCAAAGAGATAGTTGAGACGGTTAAGCGAACAGGCTCGCGGCTGTCTGGTCCGATACCGCTTCCGACGCGCGTTGAGCGCTTCACGGTGCATCGGTCGCCGCATGCCGATAAAAAATCAATGGAAACCTTTGAACAGCGAACACACAAGCGGTTGCTGTACATAATAGACCCGTCGGCTAAGACTGTGGATGAATTGAAAAAATTAAACTTGCCAGCGGGCATTGACGTTGCCATTAAATTATAACTCTCTGTTTTTATATGATAGGTTTGATAGGAAAAAAACTTGGTCACACGCGCGTCTACGACGCCGAAGGTAACATTGTGCCGGTGACGGTCATTCTTGCCGGACCGAACTACGTTCTGCAATGCAAGACCGTTGAAACAGACGGCTACAGCGCTGTGCAACTGGGGTTTGACCCGCAGAAAGAGCACAGGCTCAACAAGCCGTTGCTCGGCCACATAAAGAAATACAACGGCGTTGCGGTAAAAGAGATTAAAGAGTTTAGGAACTTTACCCTTCCTGTAAAGCCTGGCGATGTGATCGGTCCGAAGATTTTTGCTCCGGGCGATTTTGTTGATTGCATCGGGATCACAAAAGGGCGCGGTTTTGAAGGCGTGGTTGCCCGTCACGGTTTTCGCGGGGGCGATCTGACGCACGGTTCAAAGGGATGGCACAGACGTCCGGGCGCAATCGGGCAGAGGTCATTTCCGGGAACCGTTCAACGCGGGATGAAGATGGCTGGCCATATGGGGCAGGTTCGCAGGACCGTTCAAAATCTGGAAGTCGTTAAAGTCCTTGAAGAGGATAACATCCTGCTTATCAAAGGTTCAATGCCAGGGGCTGAAGGCGATTATGTGATAATCCGCGAGAGCAAGAAAAAACCAAAAGGCACTCCAAAGAAGAAAGCCCCGGCGCCGGTCAAGACTGCAAAGGCGAAGACCGCCGCCAAGAAGTGATAAACAATTTGAACAGATTAAATCAGGGTTGAGAAATGAAAGTAGCAATTAAAGATTTGAAAGGTAACCAGACTGGCGACTATGATGTGCGGTTTGAGGTGATTGAGGACAACCGCGGCGCTCAGGCTGTGCACGATGTTGTTGTTGCCTATCTTGCCAACCAGAGAATGGGAACTGCCTGCACAAAAACAATGGGCGAGGTAGCGGGAACGGGCAAAAAACCGTGGCGTCAAAAAGGAACCGGTCGCGCAAGAGCAGGTTCATTCCAATCTCCGTTGTGGAGAGGCGGCGGTGTGGTTTTCGGTCCTAAACCGCGCGATTTTAGCGTCAAGATCAATGCAAGAACTAAGAAACTCGCGTTTAGGAAGGCGTTGAGCGAACGGCTTAAAGCGGGAGAAGTGGTGATAGTGGATAGTATTGCTCTGGCGGCGCCGAAAACAAAAGAATTTACTGCCCTTTTGCAATCATTAGACCTTAACTGCTCTTTACTGGTTGTTGTTGAAACAGTAGATAACAACCTTATGCTTGCTTCAAGAAACGTTGCTGGGGTTGAAATAACGACCGCAAAAGACCTTAATACCTATCAAGCTTTAAGATACGAAAAAATTCTGTTTACAAAAAAGGCTTTTGAAATAGTGGAAGAGAGATTGATGGACACAAAAGAAGACCAGAAACAAAATAAAGAGGTTGCCGTATGAACTCCTTTGAGATAATTAAAACCGCGAGATTGACGGAAAAAGGGACGCGCCAGACCGAAAAGTATAATCAATATACACTTATGGTTGATAAGCGCGCCAATAAATACCAGATTAAGAAGGCGGTTGAAGAATTGTTTAAAGTTAAAGTTGTAAAAATAAATACTTTGAATGTTCGGGGAAAACCGCGCCGCCAGTACACGACGCAGGCAGGCAAAGCCCCAGACTGGAAGAAGGCTATTGTGACGCTGAAGGAAGGCGACAAAATAATATTAACATAATTAAATGGAGTTTTACTACTATGGCTGTTAAAACATTTAAACCGTATACGCCCACAAGACGCTTTATGACAGTAGCGTCTTTTGAGGAGATAACAAAGACAAAGCCGGAGAAAAAACTGACAGAACCGCGCAAAAAGACCGGCGGACGCAACTGCTACGGTCGTGTGACTGCGCGCGGAATAGGCGGCGGAAACAAGCAGAAGATCCGCCTTGTGGATTTCAAACGTAACAAGCACGGGATAGAAGCGGTTGTTGAAGCAATTGAATATGATCCTTGCAGGTCAGCAAGGATTGCGCTGATAAAATATAAAGACGGCGAGAAACGTTACATACTTGCCCCTGAAGGGCTCAAGGTTGGGGCAAAGGTGATGAGCGGTCCGGATGCGTCTCCGGAAATTGGCAACTCTCTTCCGTTAAAGAACATACCTGTTGGGTTGCAGATTCACAATATTGAATTAAAACCCGGCAGAGGCGGTCAAATAGTTCGTTCGGCGGGGTCGGTTGCAATATTGATGTCGCGCGATGGTGGTTATGCACAGGTTAAACTGCCAAGCGGCGAGATACGGAAGATAAATGAAAATTGTTACGCAACGATCGGGCAGGTGAGCAACCTTGAGCATGAGAATGTGATTTTAGGAAAAGCCGGCAAGTCGCGGCATTTAGGAATTCGTCCTGTGAACCGCGGTGTATCAAGAAACCCGGTTGACCATCCTAACGGCGGCGGCGCCGGCAAGAGCAAGAGCGGTGGTGGCTGGCAGCAGTTGACATCGCCGTGGGGATTGCTTGCGAAGGGTTATAAGACACGGAATAGGAGAAAATATTCAAATCGGTTCATCGTTATAAGACGCGATGGACGACCAATGAAACGCAAATAATGATTTAGCAGGCTTATGGGAAGATCAATTAAAAAAGGTCCATTTGTAGACTTACATCTGCAGGAGAAAATCCGCAAGGCAAAAGAGAGCGGTTCACGGGCGCCGATAAAGACGTGGTCGCGTCGCTCTGTAATAACGCCCGAATTTGTTGGTTTAACCTTTAACGTTCATAGCGGCAAGGTATTCAATACGGTGTATGTGACTGAAAATATGGTTGGTCACAGACTTGGCGAATTTTCATTAACGCGCATATTCAAGAAACACGGCGCTCACACAGCGAAGGCGGAGGCGAAGTGATTACTATGGAAGTCAAAGCGATTACAAAACGGAACCGAATGTCGGCGCAGAAGGTGCGAGAAGTTACCCGTCAAATTCAGGGGCTTCCCGCGCGTCAGGCTGTTGCAGTTCTCCAGTATGTGCCGAGAAAATCGGCAAGGCTTGTTTTAAAGACGCTCAACTCGGCGATTGCCAACGCGGAGAACAACCACAAACTCAAAGCCGACACTTTAATAGTTAAAGAAGCCGTTGCGCTCACTGGACCGTCATTGAAGAGATGGATGCCGAAGGCTCGCGGAAGCGCCGGTCCGATTTTAAAACGGAGCTGTCATATACGAATCATTTTATCAGATCAAAAATAAAGAATCTTGTAATATATGGGTCAAAAAACAAATCCAATTGGACTGCGACTCGCCGTTAACAAAGACTGGCGATCAAAATGGTATGCACCGAAGAAGACATTCGGGGACCTGTTAGTGGAGGATTTTAAAATCCGCCGTCTAATAAAGAGCAAATTTGAACCGGCATCGGTATCAAAAATAGTGATCGAGCGCGCCGCCAGCAGGTGCAGAGTAACCATACACACGGCGCGACCGGCGATTATTGTTGGCAGAAAAGGGAGCGAACTTGACAAACTCCGCGAAGAGTTGGTCAAGATGACGAACAAAGAGGTATACATTGATGTTATAGAGGTCAAGCAGCCTGAGCTTGACGCCCAATTGGTTGCCGAGGGTATTGCCATACAGTTGGAGAGACGTGTTTCGTTCAGGCGCGCTATGAAGCGGGCTGTTCAAACAGCGATGGACCTTGGCGCTGAGGGTATCAGGATCAGACTTTCAGGACGACTTGGCGGAGCTGAACTTGCCCGAGCCGAACAATATTTAAAAGGAAGCGTTCCTTTGCACACCTTGCGCGCAAACATTGACTACGGTTTTGCGGAGGCGCATACGGTTTACGGAAAAATCGGGATAAAGGTCTGGATTTGCAAAGGCGAAACAACAAAGCCGGAACGACCGCAGGTTAAAACTCAGGCGCCTGTGGCATTTGAAAATTCCGGCAAATAAATAAAGATGGAGGATTGTTACTATGTTGATGCCACAAAGAGTTAAGTATCGCAAGATGCAACGCGGAAACCGCGCCGGGATTGCCTATCGCGGTTCCACGCTTGCGTTTGGCGAGTTTGGTTTGCAGGCGCTTGAGCGGTGCTGGCTTGATACAAAGCAGATTGAAGCGGCGCGCGTTGCGATTAACCGTCATATGAAACGTCGCGGCAAGATGTGGATACGGGTTTTCCCGCAAAAGAGTATAACTAAAAAGCCGCTTGAGACAAGAATGGGTAAGGGCAAAGGACCTGTTGAATCCTGGATTGCGGTTGTTCGCCCGGCAAACATTCTGTTTGAGATTGACGGTGTTCCAGAGTCACTCGCGCGCGAGGCGTTGCGGCTTGCGGCGACCAAGTTGCCGATAAAAACTCGTTTTATAACAAGACACCATTAAGCAATTAATCTTTGAACCTTATGAAGATGAAAGAATTAATAGACCTTACTTTGACAGAATTGCTTGCCAAAGAGCGCGATATGCGGCAGGAATTATTCAATTTGAATTTGCAAAAGACGAGCAGTCAACTGGAGAAGCCGCACCGCATCCGCGAGCTGCGCAAGAACATAGCGCGTATTCAGACGCGTTTGAGCCAGTTGAAGAAACAGCAAAACGAACAGAAGGTTGAGACCAAGTAATAAACCTTAAACAATTTTAAATTATATGTCAGAATCAAATACAACAGCAATTTCGCGAGGGGTCAGGAAGGAACGAATCGGGGTTGTGGTGTCCGATAAGATGCATAAGACGATTGTAGTCGAGGTGCATCGCCGGGTGCAACATCCGAAGTTTAAGAAAGTTATATCAAAATATAAAAAGTTTTACGTTCACGACGAAAAAGAAGAGGCAAAGGTTGGCGACATTGTGCGGATTGAGGAGACGCGGCCGATTTCGAAGTTGAAACGGTGGCGGCTTGTTGAAGTGATTGAACGCGCCGACCGAGCCGTCGCTGAGAAAGAATAAACTGATTAAATTGAGGGAGTAAGAAGTATGTTGCAGGTTAGATCAATTCTTGATGTTGCCGATAATACGGGCGCTAAACGCGCCGCGATGATTGGCGTTTTAGGACGGAACCAGACTTATGCCCACGTTGGCGATATTATAAAGGTTCATATAAAAGAAGCGGCGCCCGATGGCATGGTCAAGAAAGGCGAGGTTGTGGACGCGGTGGTTGTTAGAACAAGAAACACCATTCGCCGCAGCGATGGCTCCTGCTTGCGATTTGATTCCAACGCAGTGGTTATTATAGATAAGGAACGCAATCCAAAAGGCAACCGTATCTTTGGACCTGTTGCGCGGGAATTGCGCGACCTTAAGTTTATGAAAATTATTTCTCTTGCTCCGGAGGTAGTTTAATTATGCAAAAATGCCATATTAAAAAAGGCGACATAGTCGTGGTGATAGCCGGCACAGAAAAAGGCAAACGCGGCAAGGTAATTGAGGTTTTGCCTAAAAAACAGCGGGTTCTGGTTGAAGGCGTAAAGATGATCAAAAAGCATATGCGCAAAAGCCAGTTGCATCCGCAAGGCGCGATTATTGAGCGGGAAGGAACAGTTCACATCTCAAATGTGATGCTTGCAGAAGAATACGACTCCCGCAGGGCAAAACACCCAACCGCTAAACAAACAACAGAAGCGGCAAAGTAATTTAAATCTGGATTTTTAGATAAATTTAATACATTACTGGCAAATGAAACCGAGACTACAGGAAAAATACGAGAAAGAAGTGCGAAAGGCGCTGATTGAGAAATGGAAGTATAAGAACATCCACGAAGTGCCGCGCCTTGAAAAGATTGTCATTCATATGGGCGTGAGCGCGTCGCTTGAAAAAACGGCTGTTGACGACGCGGCAAAAGACCTTGCGCAAATAACAGGGAGAAAACCTGTAATAGACAAGTCGCGCAAGAGCGTATCCAATTTCAAATTGCGCAAAGGACAGCCAATTGGTTGCCACGTTACGTTGCGGCGAGAGGTTATGTATGAATTTTTTGACAGACTCGTTGCCGCGGCGTTGCCGCGAATCCGCGACTTCCGCGGTTTGAGCCCGCGCTCATTTGACGGCAAAGGCAACTATTCCTTTGGCATTGCGGAGCAGACAATATTTCCGGAGATTGAGCTTGATAAAATAAAACGGCCTCAAGGTATGGATATAACAATTGTCACAACGGCAAAATCTGACGAAGAGGCAAAAGACCTGTTAAAATTGCTCGGTTTTCCAATCGCTGAAAAATAACTAACGAATAGGAATATGGCTAAAAAATCCTGGATAGAAAGAAATAAAAGAAAGGCTGAAACGGTAAAAAAATACGCCGCTTTAAGAGCCGAATTAAAGGCAAAGGGCGACTACGCAGCGCTGGCAAAATTGCCGCGCGATGCCAGCCCGGTGCGACTTGTCAACCGCTGCACCATCAGCGGCAGGAGACATTCTTACATTAGAAAATTCAAGGTCTCGCGGTTGACCTTCCGCGAACTTGCGTTGTCGGGTCAGATACCCGGCGTTGTAAAGGCAAGCTGGTAAAATTTTAATAATTAGAAGACGATTATGACAGACCCAATTTCAGATATGTTGACAAGAATCCGCAACGCCTCGCGGGCGTTACAGCCGGAGGTGAAAGTCAATCATTCAAGATTAAAAGAAAACATAGCGCGGATTTTAAAGAGCGAAGGTTACGTGGCCGATTACGCTGTGGAAGGCGATAAAATCAAAACGCTTGTAATTAAACTCAAATACCGCGGCAAGACGCCAGTAATTGAAGGGTTAAAACGCGCAAGCAAACCCGGAAAACGGATTTACGTTTCTGTTGATGAAATACCGCGCGTGCGTAGCGGTCTTGGAATTGCGATCTTGACAACATCGCAAGGCGTAATGACCAATATTGAGGCGCGCAAAAAGAATATTGGCGGAGAATTGCTCTGCCAGGTCTGGTAAAAAATTGAACCGATAATTACTACTATGTCAAGAATTGGTAAACAACCTGTTGTGGTTCCGCCGGCTGCAAAAGTGCAGATTCAAGGCAGGAAAATCCACGTTGAAGGACCGAAAGGCAAACTTGATTTTGAATTGCCCGAGACAATATCTGCCGAGTTGAAAAACGGGGTAATCCACGTCAAACGGGAAGGCGATGATGCCAGGTCAAAGGCATTGCACGGTTTGAGCCGGGCAGTGGTGAACAACCTTGTTAAGGGTGTTACCGAAGGGTTTGTAAAGAAACTTGAAATCCAAGGCGTTGGATTTAAAGCAGCGGTTCAGGGAAATGTGCTGAATTTAACGCTTGGTTATTCACACCCGATCGATTATAAAATACCGCCGCAGATTAAGATCACGGTTGAAGAAAACACTAAGATAACCGTAGAAGGTCCGGATAAACATCTTGTTGGACAGGTTGCAGCCGATATTCGGGCGTTTTATCCGCCTGAACCTTACAAGGGCAAAGGCATTCGCTATGTTGGCGAGCATATTATTCGTAAGGAAGGCAAGACTGTCCAATAATACAGGATTTTAAAATTAATTTTTGAAAGGTTGCTGCTTAGAAAACAGCAAGGTTAAAAATGAGAGTTGAAGAAAAAAACAGACGGGCAACCCTGAGGCATTACAGGGTGCGGAAAAAAGTGCGCGGAACGCAGGAGCGACCGCGGATGAGCGTATGCTTTACTAACAAGCATATCTACGTTCAATTTATAGACGACGAACGCGGCGTAACGCTTGCCTCGGCTTCTACTCGGGACAAAGATTTGCCCGAGCGCGGGAAGGTTAAGGCAAACGTTGCAGGCGCTGCCATTATCGGCAAGCGCGCTGCTGAAGCCGCTTTAAAGGCAGGGATTGCTAAAGTGGTTTTTGACCGTGGTGGCAAAAAATATCACGGTGTGGTCAAGGCGCTTGCGGATGCAGCGCGGCAGGCAGGATTAACCTTTTAATAACAGGAGATTGAAACGTGGCAGAACCTAAAAATTTAGATGTTGAGGATCGCGGCAGAGGCGGCAGGGCGCGTCGCGGCAAAGGGCTTGATGAAGCCGAAAGCATAGCCCTTGAAAGCAAGGCGGCTGATGAGTTGACCGAAAAGGTTGTCTTTATCAACCGCACGGCAAAAGTCGTAAAAGGCGGCAGACGCTTCCATTTTAGCGCGCTTGTCGTAGTTGGCGATAAGAACGGAAGAGTCGGCATCGGCTTTGGAAAAGCCGGCGAAGTGTCAGACGCCATACGGAAGGGTGGAGACCTTGCCCGCCGCAATATGATAAAGATTTCGCTCAACGGCGGGACTATTCCTCACGAGGTATATTCGCGCTATGATGGATCGGAGATTTTATTAAAGCCGGCCTCCCTTGGTACTGGCGTTATTGCCGGCAAGACGCCGAGAGCCGTCCTTGAATTGGCTGGAATTAAAGACATTTTGAGCAAATCTCTGGGTTCAAACAACCCGGTGAATTTGACAAAAGCCACGCTTGAGGCTTTGAAGAAACTGCGGGTGCGCGAAGATATCTATCAATCGCGCGATAAGGAACTGAAAAAACCTGAACCTGTTGTTGCTTCCGAAGCAGAAAAACCTGAAGGCGAAAACGCGCCTCAACAACAGTAGCAAAATTTAAGCAATAGAGTTTGATTACGAGTATGAAACTTAACACCTTAACAAATAAGCCGGGCGCAAGACATCCGAAGAAGAGACTTGGTTGCGGCGAATCCAGCGGTCACGGCAAGACATCCGGACGCGGCGGCAAGGGTCAAACAGCGCGCTCGGGCGGTTCAATCAGAATCGGTTTTGAGGGCGGTCAGATGCCGTTAGTCCGCCGTATTCCAAAACGGGGATTTAACAACGCCAATTTTGCCACCGTTTACATACCGGTGAACCTTGGCAGTTTGAATGTCTTTGAAGATGGCAGCGTTGTTGATGAAGCGGCAATGAAAAAAATGGGACTTGCCAATGGAAAAGCCGATGGGATTAAGATTTTAGGCAAAGGCGAATTGACTAAAAAGCTGACGGTCGTTGCGTCGGCATTCAGCGCCTCGGCAAAGGCTGCTATTGAAAAAGCAGGCGGGAAATGGGAACTGGCTAAAAAATAAGGAATCGGGATGTAGGCGCTTATGTTAAAGAAGATTATTGAAACCTTTTCAAACTGCTTCAAAATACCGGAACTAAAGTCGCGTATTTTATTTACATTGCTGGTGCTTGGGCTATGCCGTCTTGTGGCAATGATACCGATTCCCGGCCTGGATGGCGGCGAACTGTCTCGGTATTTTGAAGAACTTGCCCGTTCGGCAAGCAGAGAAGGTGGCGGCGGTCTTCTTGGAATGTATAGTATGTTCACTGGCGGCGCCCTTGAACGTTGCGCCATCGGAGCGCTCGGAATAATGCCCTACATAAGCGCCACGATTATCATTCAACTTTTAACAGCCGTTATCCCGCAACTTAGCAAGTTAGCCAGAGAAGAAGGCGGTCGCCCGAAACTAATTCAATACGGACGATATCTAACAGTAATACTCTGTCTTGGACAGGGTTTCGTTATGGCTCTTGCATGGGAGAATGCGTCAAGCATATTCCCGGGATTTTCCGGACAACTTGTTCAAGACCCTGGTTTGGCATATAGATTGCAGACGACTGTTATATTGACCGTGGGCACATTGCTGCTGATGTGGATGGGCGAGCAGATCAGTGAACGGGGCATCGGCAACGGTGTTTCACTTGTTATCACAATCGGAATTTTGGCAAGACTACCGCAAGCAATGATTGCTTTAAAAGATATGTTCTTTATCCAACACCGTTCTGTATTCTACGCGGTTGCCTTGTTGCTTTTGTTGTTCGCTGTGGTTGCCGGTGTCGTGGCGGTAACACAGGCTCAACGGAAAGTCGCTGTTCAATACGCGCAGCGAAGGATTGGGAACCGTGTCCTTCAAGGGGCAACCTCTTATATGCCGTTGCGGGTTAACTACGCCGGTGTTATGCCGATTATTTTTGCTCAAGCATTGTTGATGTTTCCGGAAAAGTTTTTCACATTCCTTGGCGGTGTTGTTAAGAGCGCGTTTTTGAAAGATGTTTTTTCTGGCATGGCGTTGCATTTGAGAGAGGGGCAGGCGTTTTATCTGCTTGTTTATGCGGCGTTGATATTGTTTTTCTCTTACTTCTGGGTTGCAACGCAGTTTAATGAACTGCAGATTGCAGACGATTTGAAGAAGCACGGCGGTTATATACCCGGCGTGCGTCCCGGACAGGCGACGAGCGATTACCTGCACCATGCGATGAGCAGGATAACCCTTGCCGGCGCGGTATTTTTAACGATAATTGCGGTTATACCGATTCTGATGTATAGTCAGATGAAAGTGCCGTATTCTGTGGCGTCATTTTTCGGTGGAACAAGTATTTTGATCACCGTTGGTGTTCTTTTAGATACGATGCGTCAAATGGAGACGCATCTATTGATGAGGCATTACGACGGGTTCCTGAACAAGGGACGTCTGCGCGGGCGGTTCTAAGTAGCATCGCGGGCGCTCCTGCATACTTTGAATTATGGTATTTAAAGACGGACCGGAATTAGAAGCGATGCGACAGGCGTGTCGTGTTGCCGGTCTGGTGCTCAAAGAAGTGGCAGAAGCGGTTAAGCCCGGTGTTACGACGAAGGAACTTGATGAGTATGCCGCCGAGCGAATGAAGTATTACGGCGCCAAGAGCGCCTTTTACGGATATCGCGTAGGCAAATTGAAATATCCGTGCTACACCTGTTTATCGGTGAACGATCAGGTGGTGCACGGTCTGGCGAGCGGCCGGCGACTTGTGTTTGGCGATATATTGAGCATTGACATCGGCGTGGTGCTGGATGGTTTTGTGGGAGACAATGCCTGCACGGTGCCTGTGGGTGGATGCAGTGTAGAGGCGCAAAGGTTGATGGATGTTACTGAAAAGTCGCTCTACAAAGGCATAGCGCAGGCGATTGCGGGCAAGCGGGTAAGCGATATATCGCGAGCGGTTCAGCAATATGTGGAAGCGCACGGCTATAATGTTGTGCGAGAGTTTGTTGGACACGGCATTGGCAAAAAGATGCACGATGAACCGCAGGTACCTAACTTTGTTCAGGACGGCGCGCGGTCTCCGTTGCTTGTGAACGGGATGGCAATTGCGATTGAACCGATGGTGAATGCTGGCGGGGCTGAAGTGATGCAATTGCGGGACGGATGGACAGTTGTAACCAAAGACGGTTCGCTGTCGGCTCATTTTGAGCATACCGTGCTTGTAAGAGAAGATGAACCGGAAATATTAACATGGGTTTTGCCGAGTCCATCCCCGCTGAGGGCGTTATAATTGAAGTGCTCTCGGAGCGGGTTTGCAAAATAAAACTTGAAAACGGGCATTGTATGCTGGCATATAAAACCGCGCGCCAAGTTGATGCTGAACCGACCTGGAGCGTAGGCGAGACGATTGTAGTTGAAGTGTCGCCTTTTGATTTATCAAAAGGACACTATATAAAAAAGATTGAGACGGGTAAAAACGGGTAAAAGTTGCGATTTAAAATTGTTGAGCAAATATATATACAGGACAGACGAGTTATGAAAGTGCGAACATCGGTAAAGAGACTTTGCGAGAATTGCAAAGTGATAAAGCGCAAAGGCGTGGTGCGCGTAATTTGTAAAAACCCACGTCATAAACAAAGACAAGGTTAAAAAAGACCGGAGTATTGTAAGATTATGGCAAGAATAATTGGCGTTGAAATACCGGGCGATAAGCGAATAGACATCGCGTTGCGCTATATTTACGGGATTGGTCCAACCAATTCCAAAGAGATTTTGGAGCGCGCCGGGATTGACCCTTCAATCCGCGCAAAAGACCTTACAGAGCAGCAGCTCTCAAAAATTGTCCATGCAATTCAAGAAGGGAAGTATGTGATTGAGGGCGATCTGCGTCGCGAGATCGGTCTTAACCTTAAACGATTGCAGGCGATAAAATGCTATCGCGGCATCCGGCATATGCGCGGTTTGCCTGTTCGCGGACAACGCACGTCAACCAACGCGCGCACACGCAAAGGACCGCGCAAGACTGTCGGCGTCGTTCGCAATCCGAACGCCAAAGCTGGAATTCACTAAAAACCTTTATTATTTAGCCACTAATTACTGATTGACTATGTCAAAAGAACAAAAAGAAAACACTCAGGAATCTCAAAAACCTGCGGAAGTGCAGGCTAAACAAGAGTTCTCAAAGCAGAAAGAGAAAAAGGAAGAGAAGGCAAAAGCCAAAGCTGAAGGGGAATCTGCAACGCCAAAAGCGGAAAAAGCCGAGAAACCGGAGGCTGGCGCGGCGGAGCAGAAGCAACAGCCAGCGGCTGAAGCCAAAAGCGGCGGAGCGCCTGCTGAGGCTGGGACATCAGCCCCAAGCGTTAGCGAATTGCTTGGCGAAGATTTAGCGCCAAAGAAGATTGTCAAGGTCAAGGGCGCGAAAAATATTACATCGGGCGTAGCGCATATATACGCGACGTTCAACAACACGATTGTTTCAATAACCGACGCGCAGGGGAATGTTATTGGATGGTCAAGCGCCGGACGCGCAGGATTTAAAGGTTCAAGAAAGAGCACTGCTTATGCTGCTCAACAGGTTGCTCAAGACGCGGCGCGTCAAGCTATGGCGCACGGTATGAAAGAGGTTGAGGTTCAGGTCAAAGGACCTGGCGCCGGACGCGAAGCCGCAATACGAGCGTTGCAGGCTATCGGTCTGGAAATCACAGTTATACGCGATGTTACGCCAATTCCGCATAATGGCTGCCGTCCAAGAAAGAAACGTCGTGTGTAAACTCCAATAGATTTAAACTTTTAACCGGAGAAAAGAATAAATGGCAAGATATAAAGGTCCACGAGTCAAGATAAGCAGAAGGCTTGGAGTTGCTATATATGGCGGTTCCAAGTATTTTGAACGGAGAAATTACCCGCCGGGCGTTCACGGTCCGCGCGCGCGAAGGAAGCTGACCGATTTTGCGATCGGTTTAATGGAGAAGCAGAAACTTCGCTACTATTACGGTTTAATGGAGAGACAGTTTCGTCATGTTTATGAACGGGCTCTTAAAAAACGCGGCGTTACTGGCGAGACGATGCTCCAGATACTTGAAACGCGTCTGGACAATGTGGTTTACCATCTCGGTTTTGCCACAACCAGACCTGCCGCGCGTCAGATGGTAACGCACGGTCATATAAAGGTTAATGGTAAAAAAGTTAATATTCCATCCTACGCTTTGAAGCCCAACGACATTGTTGAAGTTAAAGATTCAAAGGTTTCAAAACAACTCGCTTTAAGAGGACTTGAATTAGCCACTACGCGGGTTGTCCCGGGCTGGCTTGCAGTGGATAAAGAAAAGTTGCGCGGCGTGGTGTTGAGAATTCCAACTATGGAAGAAATTCAACCCATAGCCAACGTGCAATCAGTAGTAGAATTTTACTCCCGCTAAAAGTAATAACAATCGGCGCGTTCATTCGCGTCGGGCAATTATATGGGCTGTTCTGGGTTTGCGGGATGCTCGGAATAGTCAGGTTAAAATTGCTGGAAAGGAAAAAGAGATATGCCTGTTCGTTTAGGTAGGTTTGAAATGCCGAAGCGGTTAGTCAAAGAAGATGCAACCGCTACGGCGACGTATGCAAAATTCATAGCCGAGCCGTTTGAAACCGGCTACGGATACACAATTGGAAACTCATTGCGCCGCGTGCTGCTATCTTCTCTTGAAGGGGCGGCGATAACCTCTGTAAAGATTGACGGCGCGATGCACGAGTTCACCACAATAGAAGGCGTGGTTGAAGATGTTACCGACATCGTGCTGAATTTAAAAAAGGTTAAATTCAAGATTCACAACACGCGCGACCCGCAGACGTTGATACTCTCGGTCAATAAAGAAGGACCGGTCACGGCTGGCGATATTCAGCTTAATCAGAATGTTGAATGCGTCAACCCGGAGCAAATTATCTGTACTCTGGATAAGAAGAAGAAATTTGAGATGGAACTTGAGATCAAGATCGGTCGCGGCTTCTGTCCGGGAGATGAGAATAAGAAGCCGGACCAGCCGATTGGCGTTATACCGATTGACTCAATATTTTCTCCGGTAACGCGCGTTCGTTATAGTGTCGAAGCGGCTCGCGTTGGACAGCGCACCGATTATGACAAGCTGATTCTTGAAATCTGGACTGACGGGAGGATAACCCCTGATGACGCGCTTGTTCAGGCAGCAGCAATATTGCAACATCATCTTGATGTATTTGTCGGTTACGACAAGAACAAGGTAGAATTTGAACAGGTTGTTGAAAAACAGGACGATGAAAAATCCAAAATGCGCAAGCTGCTCAATATGAGCGTTAACGAAATTGAATTGAGCGTGCGCGCGGCTAACTGTCTAAACAACGCAAACATCACGACAATCGGTCAACTGGCTATGAAGACCGAACAGGAGATGTTGAAATACAGAAACTTTGGCAAGAAATCATTAAACGAAATCAAAGATAAACTTGCGGCTTTAGGACTCTCGCTCGGTATGAAGTTTGATCCTGAACTTCTTGAGCCGCCTAAAGAAGAATCTAAATCTAATCAAATCGTTAATAGTTAAGTCTTGAGTTGATTTATGCGACACTTAAAAAGCACAGCAAAATTAGGGCGAAAAAGCGAGCACCGGAATATGATGCTCGCGAATCTGGTCTGCAGTTTGATAACACATAAACGGGTAGTGACAACGCTCGCCAAGGCAAAAGCGGCGCGTCAACTTGCCGAAAAAATGGTTACACTCGGCAAAAAAGGCACGCTTCATGCAAGAAGAAATGCCATTGCAAAATTGCACCAGAAAGACGCCGTCAAAATCCTCTTTCAAGAAATTGCTCCCGCCCAGAGCGGACGTAACGGCGGTTATACAAGAATTATTAAATTGCATCAAAGACGCGGGGATGCCGCTCAGATGGCAATTCTTGAATGGGTAGAGTCTATGCCTGCCGCTGGCGCGACTGCCCCTGCTCCGTCAAAAGGACAAGAAACAACAAAAGCCGCCGCACCAGAAACCACTCAGCCAGCGACTGAGACAAAACAGGAGCAAAAAGTTGAACCACAGAGCGCAGAACAAAAGCCAGCAGAAAATCAGTCGTCTCAATCGGGCGAAGAGAAAAAAGGATAATTAGCGCTAAATTTATAGCCTGCTTGTAAAAAATATTATCACCCGCCATTAAAAAGTGGCGGGTTTTTATTTGTTATCGTTTAAATCTAAAATCTTTAGCCACTCATAGATGTTGGGATTTAAGAATGTAAAATAACCATTTTTAAACCCTAACAGAGGTGAATCTTTTTTGGGCTGCGGTAGCAAGACCGCGCGAGCGGGACGATGGTGTTGCTGCCGACATTCAACATTAACGCAACACGTTCAAAAATAGCGTCTTGTTTCGCTTGATTACAACATAAAGCGCTCAATTTCAATGACGGTGATTCAGGGGAATGCAGACTTTTTTTAATATTATAATTGCAACATTTTTTGGGATTGTGTAGAAAGTTTGTAAATCACGCGCTATGAGAACATTAGTAATAGGAATTGATAGTGGCACGCAATCAACCAAAGTATTGGTGGTTGACGCAAAAACTGGCAAGGTGGTCTCTTCAGCCTCGGCTTCTTACGGATTAATACCGGATTTGCCGCCGGGGGCAAAGGAACAGCATCCGCATACATGGCGCGATGCGGCTGCTAAGGCTATTAAGACCGCGCTAAAAGAAGCAAAGGCAAAAGCAGAAGAAGTTGTCGCTATCGGCGTTAGCGGACAACAACACGGATTTGTCCCGCTTGATAAGAACGGCGAGGTGATACGCCCCGCTAAACTCTGGTGCGACACTTCCACTGCCGCTGAATGCGAAGAGATAATGGAGAAACTCGGCGGGTTCAAAGCCACTATCAAAAAGCAGGGCATAGCGGTTCTACCAGGATTCACCGCATCAAAGATTTTATGGCTTAAAAAGAACGAGCCAGAGAATTATAAAAAACTGGATTGCGTGCTTTTGCCCCACGATTATCTCAATTTTTGGTTAACCGGCAGAAAGGTGATGGAATATGGCGACGCCAGCGGCACGGCTTTGATGGACGTGAAAAAGCGTCAATGGTGCAAAGCGACAATAGCGGCGATAGACCCTGAACTTGAGTCTAAATTGCCCCATTTGATGCCGAGCAACCAGCCGGTGGGGACACTTCAGGAATCTACAGCAAAGGCGCTGGGACTTACTACAAAAACTCTGGTGAGCGCCGGCGGCGGCGATAATATGATGGGGGCAATCGGAACCGGCAACACCAGCGAAGGCGTTATTACAGCCAGTTTTGGCACAAGCGGCACAATTTACGCCTGCTCGGAAAAACCGGTAATTGACCCGCTGGGCGAAATTGCGGCGTTTTGCGATTCTACAAATCGCTGGTTGCCGCTGCTTTGCACAATGAATGTGACAGTCGCCACCGAGATGGTCAGACGGGATTTTGGTTGGACTATTGACAAGTTCGATTCAGAGGTTGCCAAGGCGCCAGTTGGCTGCGAAGGTCTATTGCTCCTGCCATATTTAGAGGGAGAAAGAACGCCGAACGTTCCCGATGGCACCGGCGTTTATCTTGGCGTAAATGTGCGGACTTTTGAAGCAAGACATTTTGCGCGCGCCGCAATGGAAGGCGTTACGCTCGGGATGAACTACGGTCTGAGACGGCTGGAAGAACTTGGAATCAAACCGACGCAAATTCGCGCCACAGGCGGCGGCTCAAAGTCAAAAGTCTGGCGGCGGATTATGGCGGATATCTTTAATGCCGAAGTTGTAACATTGAAAGTGGCTGAAGGCGCGGCTTTTGGCGCCGCTCTGCAGGCGTTATGGTGCTGGCTTAATAATAAAGGCGAAAAGGTTACAATTCAGGAAATCACGGATAAGTTTGTGAAATTGAATAACAACGAGACCACAACGCCGATTGAGGAGAATGTGAAGATATACAGATCGTTACAGGCAATTCAGGATGAAACCTCGCGGGCGTTGAGAAAGGTATTTTCTATCCACCGCCAGTTTGTTCTTGGAAAATACGAATAACAATATCAAGCACGGTCTTATGAGAACTAAAAGCGGTCGGATATCCGCAAATAGCTTAAAATTATTTGCGGCAATATTTGTGGTTTTGTCGCTGTTATGTTCCGTTAGTTTTGCCGCAACAGAGCCGATCAAAGTGATGAGTTTTAATATTAGATATGGCGACGCAAAAGACGGCACTAACGGCTGGCAATTTAGAAAAGAACTTGTCTTGCAAACAATAAAGGTGTTTGACCCTGATTTGCTCGGGATGCAGGAGGTTTTGTATTATCAGGGAGAATATCTGCGAACGAATCTGCCTGCATACGGATTTTATGGTGTCGGACGCGAAGACGGCGTGAGAAAAGGGGAATTTGCGCCTGTTCTTTATAAGACAAATCGGTTTGAAGCAATAAAAACAGGTCATTTCTGGTTAAGCGAGACACCGGAGGTTGCCGGGAGCAAAAGTTGGGATTCATCTCTCCCGCGCATTTGCACCTATGTTTTGCTTAAAGACAAAGTTGCAAATCGGACAATACTTTACGCAAACACCCATTTAGACCATATTGGCAAAGTCGCCAGGGCGGAGTCTGCAAAATTGATAAGAAAAAAGTTTGCTGAATTTGAGGAAAAATATCCTGTTATTTTGACTGGCGATTTTAATGCGACTGAAGATACCGATACGTATAAGAATCTCATTGAAAGCGGAAATAAAAAATGGATTGACAGTTTTAGAGTAATTCATTTTGTTAAAACGCCGTATGAGGCTTCGTTTCACGGATGGAAGGGGGGATGGTCAGGCGAGAGGATTGATTGGATTTTACACACGCCAGATTTAACCACTGTTAACTCAATGATAGACTATACCTCTGATGAAGGGAGGCACCCATCAGACCATTATCCGGTGGAGGCTGTAATAAGATATTCGCATAACCTGAATAATTGAGATTGAATATAATAAGCGGTTTTCATAACGATGAATAAAACGGATATTTCCATATTGCTAAATATCCGCTTGCCAGTGAGCATAACCAGAGACTCGCCAAAAAAAATTTCGCGAATTGATTAGAAACAATATTCCAGAAGGATCAACGTTTTCGCTAATTTAATTTTGTTTTCCAGACGTATCGCAACATCAATGTTCTTAAAACTGAAACTATCGGGATTGCTAAAATGCCTCCGATAATGCCGCCCATCAGAGTTGTCCCGACCATCAATGAAATGATAATTGTCAACGGATGCAGACCGATTCTGTCGCCGATAATTTTTGGAGAAATTACCCATCCTTCTATTGTTTGAGCGACCGCATAAATTGCCACAACAAGCAAAGGATGCAGCCAGTCCTGAAACTGAATGAATGAGATTGTAAGCGCAAGAACAAGAGAGGTTATAGCGCCAAGATACGGAATTATACCTATCATTGCGGCAATTACACCGAGGAGAATGGCATATTTGAGCCCGACAATGAGGTAGCCGATTGCCAGCATTACGCCTGTGCAAAATGAAACAATGATTTGCCCTCTAAAAAACGCAACAAGACAATCATTGATAGCGCGGATTATGAAGATTATCTCTTCCCTGATTAGCGTGTTTGTGAACGGTATGTAATTGCTCCAGTTATCGCGGATTTTCTTTTTTTCAAGCAAGAAATAAAAAACGTAAACGGGGATAAGGGCAAAACCAAATAGAAGACCAACAAACGATACTGCCTTTAATAATTGCGATAACAACCAGCCTGAGACTTCCGGTATTGCCTTTGTAATGAATTCTTGAACTTTAGCGCCATATTCTTTGTCCCACATATCCTTGATTTTGATTCCAGAAGGCGAGTGGGCAAGCCAGTTGCCGATTTTCTTTTGTAGTTCTTCTGAACTTGACGGAAGGGTGTCAATCAATTGCTGGGATTCATAAATTATTTGCGGAACAACGGTTGCCAGAAGAATCAGAACAAACATTATTGCCGCAAAAAACACAATCAGGATAGACCGAAGACGGGGGATTTTAAGCCGCAACTCTAAAAAATCTACAACAGGGTCTAAAATGCAAGCGATTATAGCGGCAACAGCAAGCGGAATTATGACTGATGAAAGTTTATTTATAATTAAGGCTGTTCCCCAGAAGATAAAACCAAGAAGAACAAGCAAGACCGCGATTGCTACTGCGGTTATTGAAAACCAGATGATGCGCGATTGTTTTTCGTTTGGCGACGGAAGTCCCATTGTCTATTTCTCTTCTGTTTTTCCCAGCATACGACTTTTTTCGGTTGCCGCTCTCACAGCCGAGATAAATGCGGCTCTCACTGAGGCTTTTTCAAGTTCATAAATTCCTTCAATGGTTGTGCCGCCGGGGCTTGTGACCATATCTTTTAGTTGTCCGGGGTGCAATTTTGTTTCAAGCGCCATTTTAGCCGCCCCCATAACGGTTGCAGCCGCTAATTGTGTGGCAACATCGCGTGGCAAACCTGCCGCAACACCGCCGTCGCTCATCGCTTCAATCACAAGATAAATAAACGCCGGACCGCTGCCGCTCAAACCTGTTACTGCGTCGAGCAATTCTTCTTTTAACTCAATCGCTATACCAACCGACGAAAGCAGCTCACTTGCGAGTTTGGCGTCTTCTCTCGTTGCGTATTTTCCAGCAGAAAATCCAGAGGCGCCGCAACCAACAAGCGCCGGCGTATTTGGCATAACTCTAATTATTCTGGCTCCCTGTGGCAGGATTTGTTGAATTGTTGAAATCTTTATTCCTGCGGCGATTGAGATTAGTAGGTGATTTTCAGTAAAATACGGGCTTAACTGGTTTAAAACCTCCTTAACATTTTGCGGCTTAACAGCAAGGATTATGACTTTTGCAAATTTTAATACCTCAATATTTGAGTCTGTTGTTTTTGCCCCTGTCTCCTTTGAAAAACTATTTCTGGCAACTTCAGAAGGGTCGCTGGCGATGATATTTGAACTTTTGCAAAGATTGCAGAAACCTTTTGCAAGGGCAGTTGCCATCTTGCCTGCGCCGATAAATCCTATCGTTAAATTGCTGTTCATCGGAAATTAATTATTAAATCATCCGCAATATTTTTAAAGAACAAAACGCATTGATAATTATGGTTAATGACCTCTGCAAGAATATTTTTGTTTATTTTTTTATTTCTTGTAGATCAAAGAGGGCACTTTTCTGGCTGCGTCAATTATCTCTTTATACGGTGTGTCGGCAATATCAACAAGACCGATCTGGTAATTTTCGCCGTCAAGGGCGCGTCCGATTGTTGGCTGGTCTTGATATTGGAACCAGTGACAGCCGACAAACGATGGATGCTCAATAACGCTCTTTACATAGTTCAAATACGCTTCTGCCCGTTCTTTTTGCGATGCGGTCGGGACAAGTCCGGTGTGGAACATTCCTCTGTCAAGCGCGCCAAAATGGAATTCTCCTATTATTAACGGAACGTCGGCTCCACCGTTGAATTTGAAATCTTTTACATCGCGTTTGTAAATATTGTAACTGACAACATCGCAATATTTTGCGGCAGCAGCCGCCGCAAGCGGGTTTACCCAGGCGAATCGGCAGCCTAAATATAACTGATTCGGGGCAACCTCTTTTATAATTTTTCGCACGGTTTTAAAATATTGTTCTGCTATAAGCGTGTAGAATGAGAGCAGGTCTTCTTTTGCGCGGGTTTTATCCGGAGCTGTTTGACTTTTCAAAATCGCTTCCCACGACTCATATTTTGTGTTCCAGACTTTGTTCAGCGATTCAATGGAATCGTATTTTGATTTTAACCAATTAACGAACACCTTTTTAACAGCCTGTTCAGGAGGCGATTTTAGAGCGGCAATCGCAAGTGAATATTCATCGCCCCAAGACATCTCGTTGTCTGAAAAATAACCGATGCACCAGGGGTCATTGGCGCTTTTGCCTATTTTGGATTCCATACTTCTCCTGACATTTGCCTCAAACGATGAGTCAAACACATCCGGAAATTTTCCCCAGTAGCCCTCGCTGCCTTGAATGGACGGCGTTCTACTGGAACTGACAGAATCGGTGTAAGGGGTTTTTCTCATCAGCCTGAGCCGTTCATCCGACCAATTTCCAATCGTGTTGAAGCCCCAACTGCGGAGTCGTTTTTGAATGATTTCAGGATAAGTTTCCTGCCAGTTTTCTCCGTATTTGCGGTAAAAGTTTGCCGCGCCGAATGAAAAGCATTTTACAGTTCTATTTGCGTAATGTCCCTTGATTGAGTACCCGCGGGTGATGAATCTTTCAAACTCAGGCGACTTCCATGGCGGATTGTCAAACCACTCTTCTCGCTCTTCTATTGGTGTAGAATCTGTCATCCTTACACAGTCAACGCCGTGAGAAAAGAAAAGGTGTCCCTCGGGGTCAACAAGCCACCATTTGCCGTTTAGTTTTTGAGTTCTGAAAAAGCCGTTTGCCTCTAATTTCGGTCCTTTTGCCCAGCCGCCATATTTGTCCCATCCATCAGGTTCGCTCATAGCGGCAAGTTCTTTTTCTTCTGCTTTTCGTTTAGCCTGCAAGTCTTCTATAGAAACCGTTTTGCCTTCCCAGTTTTTGTGTTTGTATTGTCCAAAGGTATCAATGAACGGGAAGAAAGGATTTGCGTCGCTTGTCCACGCAGTCGGTGAGACATAGGTTCCGTTGGCAACGATAGATTGAATTTCAAATGAATGGGGTTGCGACGGTTTATTAACAAAGAATAAAATCTGAACAATATTAGAAGGATTTACAGTGTTACTGCCGCCAGCCTTTTTAGGATAACCGCGCATACCGAAGAGTTTTCCGCCAAGGTCATCGTCTGAATATCTAATAAGTCGCGCGCGCAATGCGCGGGTTTGCCCGGCTGGGATATTCACTGAACCGCTGACGCAATTTTGATTTCCGTCGGCTCCCGGATTGTCAACCCTGCAATATAGCGTTATTGAATTTTCTCCCGTATTTCGCGCTATTGCCTCCACATATTCATATTGAGATAGATTGCGGTTTTTTTGCGGGACTTTAATTGTTATTCCCGGATAATCATTGGCGGTTCCGGTATTTACAGAGAGAACAGCGCTATTGGCGGTTTTGTTTATTTCAAATTTTGAATCTGTTGCGCTTATAAGCGAGATATCAAATCCAGAACCGAAATTGACAATCGTCTCTTGCGCGAAGACACGGGGATTTAATGAAAAAATGACAACAGCAATGGCTATTGAGAATCGTAATCTGGTTTTCATATCAACTATTTTATTATTACAAAGTAGATAGACGAGATTAATTTTAGAAAAATTCAAAATCCTCCCGACGATCAAGAAGTCAGGGGAAATTTTAATCTTTAGCAACTAATGATTTAGATATGGAATGATTCGATTTCAGATTTTAAAAGATTGCAATGTTGGAGTCACTGTCTCTCTTTTGGCGGTTGCGCTCCTGTAAAACGGAAATAGAGTTTATTCCCAACCGATACTGTGATTAGCGCGGTGAGGGCGCCGGCAAATACATCAACAAGGTAATGGTATCTGCAATAGACCGTTGAAGCGCAAAGCAGCAAAGCAACAACAAGGTGTAAATAACGAATCTTGCGGAGATATTTGAATGAAAAATAGACGGTAGTTAGCGCAACAGCAACGTGGCTGCTCGGGAAGGCGGCGCCAGGGGCTTCAAAGCAGTCGTAGATAAATCCCATAATTTTATAAAACAGACCCGATTGCACAGCTGCAGGAAAAACCGGCATAATTTCGGGGGCAACCTCTTTTGGAATTTCTATGGGAACAAGTTCGCGATAAAATATCCGCGGTCCTACAACTGGCAAAAAAATGTATATTATAAAACAGCAATAAAAGACGAATGAGACTATTGAAACAAAATGGTGAAATTGCTGTTTGTTTTTTAAAAATAGCCAGAGCCCGACGCCCGCGATCATCAAATAATAGGAGAAATAGGATGTATAAAATATTTCGCTTATCCACAAATAGGGGAGACGCTCCATAAACTGCAAACTTGGCTGAAAACCGAATAGTTGTTCTTCAAGTTTGATAAAAAACGGGTCAAAATAACCGCTCACAAAAACCTGATTCAACACGCCGGTCTCACGATAAAATCCTATGTAAAGTGGTATGGGATAATATAGCCTTAAAAATTCAAGCAGGCTGCCGGGTTTTAATTTTTCCTGATTTTTTACGAGAAGGTGAATTGCAAACAGCGTTCCAATATGAATCAAAAAGAGCAGAAGCCAGTACGGTCCGAGATTGTTATGACCGAACAATATGAACAAGCCGGTCAGAATAATGTAGATTTGCGTGGCGTAATCTATGAATGTGTAATTCCTCATTTTAACCATCCCTCTGACTTATACCACTGTATAGTTTTTTCTACCCCTTCCTTTAATGAGGTTTTGCAAATGATCCCGAGTTCATTTTTTAATCTTGAAACATCGCAAGTCCATGCGGCAGCACTTAATTCTTTATATTTTTGTCTGTTTAAAACGCTCGGTTTGTTTGTAAGTTTTGAGATTATTTCCTGGACCAAACATACTGGATATAGCGCTTGAATTGGCAGACAAAGGGGAACTGTCCAGACATTAAGTTGTTCCTTTATCGTTTTAGCCAGCTCTTTTGCGGTTGTAATTTGCGGTTCTGCCACAAAATAAATTCTGCCAGCCGCTTTAGGCTGAAACAGGGTTTCAACAGCGACGTATGCGAGGTCTTTAACATATACAAGACTCAACCGCTGTCTGCCGCCTCCAAACAGAGGGAGAATATGACTTTCTATTGCTTTAAAAAGACGGAAAAACTCGCTGTCTCTGTCTCCGTAAACGGCGGGCGGGCGAAGGATTGTAAATTCCGTTTTGCAATTTTGAATTACCTCCTGTTCAGCGGCGAGTTTGCTCCTGCCGTAATCTGTAATTGGCGATGATGGGTCCTCTTCGGGTCTTAACCTATCCGGTGTTGAAGGACCTGCTGCTGCAAGACTTGATATTAATACAAGTCGTTTTATTTTTTCTTTTCCCGATTCGTTTACCGCGCGGACGATGTTGCGGGTTCCTTCTTGATTTGCCTTAAAAAAATCGGCTGGTTTTAGAGCCCGCACTAAGCCGGCGCAATGAATGACGTGGGTAACGTCTTGAAGCGCCAATTTGAGAGAATCGGGATCGTTTAGCGAGCCTTTGCAAATTTTTACCTGATTTAACCTGTGATTGATAAAAGCGGTTGAGCTTGTAGAACGAATTAGAATGGAGGTTTCAATCCCCCTCTGGCAGAGTTCGTCAAGAATATGACTTCCGACGAACCCGTTTGCGCCGGTCAGTAATACCCGCATTTTGCAATCACTATATAATACCGAGTTCTTTGCCGATTTTTCCTAATTTTTCCAGAGCAAAATCAATCTGGCTATCAGTATGAGTTGCCATAAGGCTAACGCGGATAAGTTCTTGACCCGGAGGAACAGCCGGAGAAACCACCGGATTGACGAATACGCCTTCTTCCTGAAGCCGTTTTGTAAATTTAAACGCATTCAATAGACTTCTGCAGTAAATTGGCAAAATTGGCGTCTGACTTACCCCGAGGTCAAAGCCTAATGATAACAAGCCTTTCCGCATACGGTCTGTGTTATGCCAGAGTTTTTGAATTCTTTCTGGTTCGCTAATCATAATTTCAAGGGCGGCTTTTACCGCTGCCGCATTTGCCGGACTCATACTTGCGCTAAAGATCAGCGCGCGCGAATGATGTTTTAAATAATCAATCATTTGAGCATCGCCCGCTATAAAGCCGCCTAAACTCGCCAGAGATTTGCTGAATGTCCCCATTATCAAATCAACTTGGTCGGTCAAACCAAAATGGCTGGATGTGCCAGAGCCTTTTTCCCCGATAACACCGATTGCGTGCGCGTCGTCAACCATTACAGCGGCATTGTATTTTTTTGCGAGGTTAACAACTTCTGGAAGTTTTATAATATCGCCTTCCATACTGAAAACGCCGTCAACGACTATTAATTTCCCAGCATTCGGCTCAATCGCTTGCAGCCGTTTTTCCAGAGCCTCTATGTCCTGATGTGGGAAGCGGATGAACTCGCCTTGCGAAAGCAGACATCCGTCAACAATGCTTGCGTGGTCGCTTTTATCAGCCAGAACGTAATCCCCTTTTCCAACAAGCGCGCTTATAACCCCGAGGTTTACCTGAAAACCTGTGCTATAGAGGAGAACAGCCTCTTTGTTTACGAGTTTTGCCAGAGCCTGTTCAAGTTCAAGATGTATTTCAAGGGTTCCATTTAAAAAGCGCGAACCGGCGCAACCGGTCCCGAACTTTTCAACAGCAGCCTTTGCGGCTTCTTTAATCTTTGGATGATTTGTTAGACCTAAATAGCTGTTTGAGCCGAGCATCAAAACTTTTTTGCCATCAATGATGACCTCTGTATCCTGGGCCGAGGAAATTGTCCTGAAATATGGATACAGCCCCATTGCTCTAACCTGCTCGGCATTCTTAAAAGACCTGACCTTATTGAACAGGGTTGGAAACTTATCGGAATTGCGCGAATTAACAGCCCCGCCGTTATTATTGTTCGCGTTTTGCGTTTCTACGGCGCTGCCGCTCTGCGCGCTGTTTCCTTTTACAGGTTTTTTATTAGATTCGTTTAACATCTTTTCTTTCTTATGACTAACTTGCTTTAATTACAACTTTTTATTGTATTTGTTAATAAAAAACAACCGCTCAACTTGATTGTTTATAAATCAAACTAAAACCAACTCGCAATTATCAACCAAATAAATATTTAATTCAATTTTGAATAATTCAGAATCTTATTTTGCTATCAAGTATGTCAAGATTATTAATTGCTAACGCGGGTGTTGCGAATCATTAGTATTGAACTGAGTTTTTAAAATTGAAACTTTATGCTCGCGGATGCGTTTTGTCATAAACCCGTTTTAAATGTTCTGTGGTAATATGTGTATAAATTTGGGTTGTTACAAGGTGGGCGTGACCGAGCAATTCCTGAACGCTTCTAAGGTCTGCCCCGGCGTCAAGCAGGTGAGTCGCAAAACTATGGCGGAGCGTGTGCGGGGTTATTGATGGGTCTAATCCTGCCAGCGCAAGATATTTTTTTATCTTCATTTGAACAAGTCGGGGATACATAGGAGCCCGTTTTTCTGGATTTGAGAAAAACACCGGCTCATCCGGCAATGGCGGCGCAGCCAGCAATTTCCAGTAATTTAAAATCGCATTTATAGCCGGCCTTCCTATCGGCACAAGCCTCTCTTTTTTCCCTTTTCCCCTGACGCACACAGTTTGTTCATTTAAGTCAATGTCTTCAACTTTAAGCCCGCACAATTCGCTTATACGAAGCCCGCAGGAATAGAGTGTTTCAAGAATGGCGGCGTCGCGATAATAAGAGACAACGTCTATGTTTTTATCCGCGTTTGATTTTAAAGATTCAAGTTCTTTTATCGGCGCATTTAGCAATTCAAACGTTTGCGGAATGGTCAAAAATTTTGGCAATTGACGACCCGATTTTGGGAGTAAAAGTCCGCTTAATGGCGAGGCTGCGGCATAGCCAAGCCGTGTAATGTATTTATAAAAAGTTCTGAACGCGCTGAATCTGAGGTGAATTGCGGACCTGCTGAAATTTTCCCGACTTAAGTAGCGCAGATACGCTCTAAAATCATCATTTGTCAAATTGCCCCAATCGGGCTGGCGGGAATATTGCCGTTTATACCATTGATAAAATTCAACAAGCGCCTGACGGTAATTTCTCACCGTGTATTGAGAGGCGTTTTTATCCACCTCAAGATGGCGGCAGAAATCGGACAATAATTTTTCTGAATCTGTCATCCGCAATTGAATTACTTTTAAATTCCTACAATGATTTTGAACCGTTTCACAAAAATAATAGCGAATAAAATATTCCGCTACATTAAAAATCTATAAAACTGCGCTATTGAAACGGAAATAGAACAAACTTTTTAATTGAGATATTAACCGCCTTTTTGCAACTCTTCTTTCATATCGTCAATCTGTTTTTGAATTGCTTGCGGGTTCGGAGAGTGTTTTTTAAGTTCTTCAAAGTATTTGATTGCGAGCGGATAATTTTTCTGGTCGCGTTCCAGCTGGGCAAGATTGGCAAGAATTTGCTGAAGCAGAAATGTGTTTGGTTCCGATTCTTTAGCGGCAGATTCTTTCCAGCGCGCAAGGGCAAATTCAAGCAGATTTCTCGCTCGTGCGATATCCTTTTTGTTGTCTTTGTTTAGTTTTCCCAGTTCAAACAAAAGTTCAGGATTTTCGGGATTGGCGCGCAAACCGTCGCGGAGAAATTCTTCGGCTTCATTTATCTTCCCGATACTTTTCAACCAGAATGCGGCAACAGTATAGGATTCAATCCTTTGCGGATCAAACATTGCGGCGAGCTTCAACCAGGGGAGTATTTCTTTTTGGCCGCCTGGCAGTTCATTTGCATGAACGTGAACGGAGGGATAAAAATTGCGGCTTAATGAATCAATCCAATCCAGCGGAGACGATGAGATATCCTTTTCGCATTTTTCGCGCTCATTATCCCCCTGATGAAGATGTCCAGAGTGGGAATCGGTATCATTTGATAAAGCATTATTTTCTTCATTGATTATGTTGTTCTTATTATGCGAATGCGCGCCGCTGGCGGGAAGATTGTCAAAGATACTTGGATAGAATCCGCGATGAAAATAGACATCGGCTTTTAGATAGAGCAGGGCGCCTATTGTGCTGCGGCTTTCCCATAATATTGCTGAAAGAATGCCGCCATTCGGGGTTGCCTGATTTTGACGCGCCGTCAATTGCCATCGTTCTAAATAACAGGCAAGCCCGAAGATAAGGACAAATAGCAGACACAAAATATAACTTGCTGAGAATTTCTGGTTCATCGCAACCTTTTTCGTTTAAATACGACGCAACCGGCTAATGTGAAAAATGCTGTGTATACGATTCCATAACTCAGTAAAATGAAAAATTTGTCCCAGGGGGCTGGCGGGTAGTTATGGACGAGCAAATCCCGCAAGTCAAACAGTTCAATGTGGGGTATGGAAAAATAGAGCGCTTCAACAATCGTTCGCATCGGTTCAGCCATACCGAGCGCGAGTTTGTGCAAGTGCCTGCCAATAATCATAATGGTTACAATTATTACAAGAGAGATGGTAATGTTTGAACTTGGCGCCGCGAACACTACAGAGCCTAAAAACGCCATTGAAATAACTATACAGATCATTACCCAGTGAGAAATAACCGCTTGGATAAGCAGGGGTAAATTAATTGTATGCTCGCGCGAAAAGGTTAGCAGTCCAAAAACAAAATAAAACACGATCAGCGCAATTCCTGTTGCGAGCCAGCAGCCGAGCGCTTTTCCAAAAAATACTTCAGTGCGGGTTACCGGCTTTGCAAGAAGCGGGAAAATGGTGCCTGTTTCAATTTCAAATGGTATTTGACGCGCGGCGGACGTCACTGCAATCACAAGGGCAAATATCCAGATTAATAATAGACAAAACTCTTTCAGGTAACCGGTGATGTTTGTCTCATTGAAAAAATTTATTGACCCGAGCGCTAATGTAAGCAGAACGGTCAAGATTAAAACCACATAAAAATCTTTCCGCCTGTACATCTCAAGGATTGATAGGCGCGACAGCGCGAACACATTTGCAAGTTTTATCCCCATATCCAGAGCCTCGTTATTGTATCCTTAAATTGCGCATAGTTCTCCTATAATAATTTATATAATTTTTTTACCAGCATTTTCAACAGTCTAACATTCAGTATTGGAATCGCATATCATTAAAAGCAGGCATTTTTTTGAACCAAAGTGGCATTGATATAAATGGTGTTAAGTCATTATGGGATATTCATTTTCCCTTTAATTTAGATTTCAACCGGCTGTTCTTTATATCCGATGACGTTCAAGAAAACCTGTTCAAGGTTGCATTTGTATTTATCAAGCAGATCGTCGACGCGTCCTTGTTCAACCAGAACACCCTCGTTAAGAATTGCAACCCTATCGCTCACAGTTTCAACTTCGCCAAGTTCATGCGACGAAAAAAAGACTGTTTTGCCATTATTTTTTAATCTCTGGATGATTTGTCTGATTTTCATCCTGCCAATCGGGTCAAGTCCGCTTGTCGGTTCATCAAGAATCAATAGCTCGGGGTCATTTATTAATGCCTGGGCTAAACCGACCCGTTGTTGCATTCCTTTTGAGTAGGTCTTTATGAGACGGTTTCTGACCGGTTCAAGTTCCACAAGTTTTATAACCTTATCAATACGTTCCTGCGCGATATCATCTGGAATCTGAAATAATTTTGCGTAGAACCGTAGTATTTCTTCGGCGGTTAGAAATTTGTAGTAATAGGTTAATTCTGGCAGATATCCGAGTTTGTGACGCGCAATAGGCTGGCGTGTGTCTACGCCAAATAGACTTGCCGAGCCAGAAGTTGGTTCAATATATCCAAGAAGAACGTTGATTGTAGTGGTTTTGCCCGCGCCGTTAGGTCCTAAAAACCCAAATATCTCTCCCTTTCTCACTTCAAGGCTCAAGTCTTTTACAGCAACCTTTTTTTCCCCGTTCGCAGAGGGATATTCAACACGTAAATGGTCAATATTTATAACAATTTCGCCCATATTTATAGTTAGAAATTTTGCCAGTTTTCAAAAATTATAAATGACCTTCCAAAGAATTTAGATTTTATTGACCATACGTATGTTCTGGAAAAGAGCAGGTAGGATATTCACCGATGCTTTTTATTGAGTATGTTCCACCAGCAGGGCAAACCGGCATTACCTTTAGATAAAGATTTGGTCCGACAAGGTCTGCTTCGGTAGGGACATCGGTTGATTTTTTTCCATTTTCAACGCCCCATTGCTGTTTAGCCGCCTCTATTATTCTTAAATTATTTGTGCAAATTCTGGCAAAAGCAACTTTGCGGGTGCGGAGGTAGCTCGGAATGGCAACGGCTAAAAGCAAACCGATTATAGAAACCACGATCATTATTTCAATTAGGGTAAAACCATATTTTTTACGTAAAATCCGCATTTAAAAAGTGAGGTTAAATTCAAAAAAATAGGCTTGAGGGTTTTTGCCCTCAAGCCTTTTAGATTAGGTAAATATTACAGAGTATGGTCTTCAGTTGCACCTAGACTGCAAGTGGGCTTTGTAGCCATATTGTTGATTGAGTAGGTGCCACCACCGGGGCAAACAGGCTCTGTCTTGATAT
>JBMFQZ010000007.1:0-143204 GCA_049968335.1 Verrucomicrobiia bacterium | reverse complement strand
ATATCGCTTGCTTCTATGCTTTTCCAGCCGCGGATAGAAGAGCCGTCAAAGCCCAGCCCTTCTGTAAAACACTCTTCGGTAAGTTCGGCAACGGGAATTGTGAAATGTTGCCAGATTCCAAAGGTGTCAACAAACTTAACGTCTACTAACTTCACAGACCTTGACTTGGCAAGCTCTATGACGCTCTTAGGGGTATTTTTTTGCATATTTTATCAGTTATATTTTTTGTTTTGTTGTTTTTTTATTATGTATGAATGCAAACCGTTAAATGCATTCACACAAAATCCGGTTTTAGTGATGATACGCTTCTTCTCCGTGTTCCGATAAGTCAAGACCAACGGTTTCAACTTCTTCGCTTGGACGCAGTCCAATTGAAAGTTTTAGAAGTAGCGCAACAATCAGTGTGCCTACAATTGAGAGTATTAGAGTTAGTATGATTGCTTTTAATTGCTCAAACACCAGGCCGCCGTTTGCCATAATGTATGCCAATCCATTAGCCTTTGCTGCGGCATTTGCTTCTGTTAAATTCGGGTTTACGCTTCCTGTGGCGAGTAAACCGGTCAACAGCGCGCCAAGCGTTCCGCCGACTCCGTGAATTCCAAATGTATCCAGCGCGTCGTCAAATCCGAGTTTTGGTTTAAGATATGAGACGGCAAAGAAAGGAATTGAACCTGCCGCTAATCCAACAATAACTGCGCCATTAGTTGAAATAAACCCGCAGGCTGGAGTTACGACAACAAGTCCGGCAACTGCGCCAGAGCAGAATCCGAGCACACTTGGTTTGCCTTTAATTGTCCATTCAAGCATAGCCCAGACAAATGAGGCTATTGCCGTTGCAAGGGTAGTTGTTACAAAGGCATTTGCCGCTATAGTATCTGCTGCAAGCGCGCTTCCGGCATTAAACCCATACCATCCAACCCATAGCATTCCTGTTCCTATCAAACATAAGACCATACTGTGCGGCGGCATTGGCTCTTTTGGATAACCTAAACGTTTGCCGAGAATCAGGCAAAAAATGAGCGCCGACCAGCCCGATGACATATGAACGACGGTGCCACCTGCAAAGTCCATCGCGCGGATTTTTGCATCAGGATTCCAGACTCCATTCATAAGTCCATTAATTCCCCAGACCATATGAGCAAGCGGAAAGTAAACAATGACCATCCAAAGTCCAATAAACAATAGCAGGGCGGAGAATTTTATTCTTTCGGCAACTGCGCCTACAATTAGCGCGGGGGTTATTATAGCAAACATCATTTGAAACATCGCAAAAATATTATGGGAAACCCAGTAGCAATAGTTTGTATTTACAAAAGAATCCACTCCTTTAAAAAAGAGATGCTTCGTAACATTGCCAAAGATAGGTCCTGCCCCGTCGGCGAATACAAAACTGTAACCGTAAATCCACCACAGAATTGTTACAAGACCTGCTATTCCTATACATTGAGCAAGCACGGATAGAACATTCTTTTTTCTTACTAAACCGCCATAAAATAGAGCAAGACCTGGTAATGTCATAAATAATACAAGCGCGGTGCTGATCATCAGCCAGGCGTTATGTCCCGGTCCGGGAGATGATGAATAATTACCATCCTTTTGATCATAAACACCGAGGTTTGATGAGACAGCATTTGTAGTATCTGCAATTCGCGCGGTGTTATTCACATAGGCTTCAAGGTCTGAAATCCTTTGTTCTAAATTTGGTTCCGCTCTTTTCTCGGCTGCGAAAAGACCGACGCCGAGTAACGATATGATGACGACTGATATTTTGGCGGCGTACCGCATAACTATGTTTCTTATTATCGGGTTCATATTTATAAGTTTTTTAAGGTTGCTTGGTTTTGTGGTTTTAAATTGCATTTTCTCCTTTTTCACCGGTCCTTATCCTTATAGAATCGTCTACCGGTATTACGAAAATTTTTCCATCGCCGATCTTTCCCGTTCGCGCTGATTTTACAATAGCATTGATGGCAGCTTCTTCCCTGTTGTCTGGAATCACAATTTCAATTTTTATTTTTGGCAAAAAATCAACCGTGTATTCACTGCCCCTGTAAATCTCTGTATGTCCCTTCTGGCGACCAAAGCCCTTTACTTCCGTGACTGTCATTCCTTCAACTCCAATCTCGCTTAAAGCGTCTTTCACATCTTCAAGCTTGAACGGCTTTATTATGGCTTCAATTTTTTTCATTGTTTTTATCTGATTTTTTATTGTTACTTCAGACCCTTAAAACCTGTTTGCACCGTATATGCAATAGTCGTGCCAGTGTTAACTTTGGCGATAGAAAAAATGTGTAATATATTGGATATTAAGTAGTTATAATTATTATTATTTTATGTTGTTCTTTTTATGATATCGGGCGTCTGTTTATTTTTAATCATCGTGGATAAAAGTGATCAGGTTTTAAAAATCAGCTTAGAGAGAAATTTTATTTTTTTGGTGTTATTATACTGTAGTAAATTTTAGTTTATTGGTTAGATTAGAAGTTTTATGGGAAATAGATTTGAAGTTAAAAATGGGACGCCTGACGATTTTCAAAGGCAGATGCAGGAGTTTATTCGCAAGCATTTTAAGGATGGCAACGCGTTTTTTCTTTCTCCAAACGGAGTGGAGACTGGCGGAGAGGATGAATTTAATGAGGGCGAGAATGAAGTCTTTAAATTCAATTATAAGCCGCGCGATATAAAAGAGTATCTTGACCGGTTTGTAATAAAACAGGACGAGGCTAAAAAGGTGATAAGCGTTGCTTTGTGCGACCATTATAACCATGTTCGTTTGGCGAGCGAAGGGAAGGAACATCCAAATTATACAAAGCAGAACATACTGTTGTTAGGTCCTACGGGGGTTGGAAAGACTTATTTGATCAGGTGCGCGGCTGAGTTGATCGGCGTGCCGTTTGTTAAAGCCGATGCGACGAAGTTTTCTGAGACTGGCTATGTTGGCGCGGACGTTGAGGATATGGTCAGAGAACTTGTGCGAAGGGCCGATGGCGATGTAAAGAAGGCTGAATACGGGATAATTTATATAGACGAGATAGACAAAATCGCGTCAGCGCGTGAGATGGTCGGTCGTGATGTAAGCGGACGCGGGGTGCAGACAAATTTATTGAAATTGATGGAAGAGACGGAGGTTTCGGCGCGCTCCCCACAGGATATCGCAGGGCAGATCGCCGCTCTTATGGAAGCCACAAGACCGAAAGGGAAAAAACAGCCAGCAACCATTAATACCAAGCATATTCTTTTTATTGTAAGCGGGGCATTTGACGGGCTGGAGAAAATCATACGGCGGCGGCTGCGAGAATCTAATATTGGATTTGCCGCGCAGACTCCAATAATTCCTGACGATGATAGCGTTTTTGAACTGGCTGAGACTCGGGATTTTATTGAATATGGTTTTGAGCCTGAATTTATAGGCAGGCTACCGGTAAGAGTGGTTTGTCGTTCGCTTTCTGTTGATGACCTTTTCGGCATACTGAAATATTCAGAAGGCAGCATAATCAGACAGTACCAGCAGGATTTTGCGGCTTATGGAATTAATGTGGAATTTGCCGATTCGGGTTTGAAGAAGATCGCTGAAATGGCTGCGTCGGAAAAAACAGGCGCCCGCGGATTAATGACAATTTGCGAACGAATTTTGCGCGATTTCAAATTTGAATTGCCATCAACGAACGTTAAACAATTTACTGTTGAAGAAAGCCTTGTGGAGAATCCTAAAGTTGCTCTTCAAAGACTTATAGAAGAGCAGAAGCAAAAAGACAAATTCACAGGCAAGGACCAGGCAATTCGCTTTGCAGAGGATTTTTTTAAAACGCATAATCTGAAAATCACGTTTACAGATTCGGCAATTCAAAGGTTGATGTCTGAAGCCGACGCCTCGGGCAAATCTGTGGCGGAATTATGCAGGAGCAAGTTTAAAGATTACCAGTTTGGTTTAAAATTGATTGTTCAAAATACAAATCAGGATTGTTTTGTGATAGATGAGAATGCTGTGGAAAATCCAGATAAAGTATTAAGCGACCTTGTAGTGGAGAGTTATAGAAAGCGGAAGGATTCCGAACAAAATATTGAGAGCCAATCGGAACAGAAATAGTCAATGGATATCAGCAGTTATATCAGTTTGAGGTTCTGCGCAAGATGGCGGTATAAATGTGATGTTAAACATATAACTGTGTGGCATTTTTATGTGCGCTGATTTATTTGAATTATCATCGGATTCTGAAGAGTCAAAAAACGGCGAAAAAAATCCGCGGTTTATGCCGCTTGCCGCAAGAATGAGACCGCGAAATCTTGATGAATTTGTCGGTCAAAGTCATATTCTCGGGAAGGGACAACTTCTACGCAGGGCAATTGAAGCAGATAGGATTCAATCGTTGATTTTTTTCGGACCTCCGGGCACTGGAAAAACTTCGCTTGCATATATTATTGCGAACCAGACTAAAAGCAGGTTTGAACGGCTTAGCGGAGTTGAATCAAACGTTGCGGATATACGGCGTGTTCTTTCAATAGCGGCAAACAGATTACAGAATACAGGTCAGCCGACGATACTTTTTATAGATGAGATTCACAGGTTTAATAAAGCGCAGCAGGATGTGTTGTTGCCGGATGTGGAAAACGGGACTGTAAGGCTTATTGGAGCGACAACGCATAATCCGTTCTTTTTTGTCAATTCCCCGCTTGTTTCGCGCTCGCAAATTTTTGAACTAAAACCGCTCGCTGTTGAAGAGATTGTCGGGCTTTTGAATCGCGCGTTAAAAGATGAAGAAAGGGGATTGGGAAAGATGAAGATAAGAGCCGATTCTGCGGCTCTTGAACATATTGCCAGAGTTAGCGATGGCGATGCGCGCAAGGCGCTTAATTCACTTGAAATAGCAGCCCTAACCACTCCGCCTGATAATGATGGAACAATACAGATATCTTTATCAGTTGCCGAGCAATGCATTCAGAAAAAGGCGGTTGTTTATGATGGGGATGAGGATGCGCATTACGACACAATCTCGGCTTATATAAAATCAATGAGGGGGAGCGATCCGGACGCCGCTCTTTACTGGCTTGCAAAGATGATTTACGCCGGTGAAGACCCGCGATTTATAACGCGACGGTTAATGATTTGCGCGGCTGAAGATGTGGGACTTGCCGACCCGATGGCTCTTGTATTAGCCGTGGCGGCGCATCAAGCCGCCGAATTTGTCGGATTTCCAGAAGCTAGAATTCCAATTGCGGAAGCCACGATTTACATTGCAACCGCAAACAAAAGCAATAGCGCCTACCTCGCTATAGACGCAGCGCTTGAAGATATAAAGTCCGGAGTTACCCTTCCGGTTCCAACTCATTTAAAAGACACACATTACTCCGGAGCAAAAAAACTTGGGCATGGAGAAAATTACAAGTATGCCCATAGTTTTGAAGGGCATTTTGTAGCGCAGGATTATCTTGGCGCCTTTCGCAGATATTATGAACCAACCGAGCAAGGAGTAGAAAAAAAGATAAAGGAAAGAATCGCTCAGTGGAGGGCAAAATTAGACGAGGAGAAACGGAACAGCCAGAGTCAAAAAGGGGAAAAGTAAGTCAATGGATAATGAAATAAGCATAATAAAGAGCAAATTGAGGGGGCAGGTTAAAGAATTGCTACGGAGAATGACGCCGCAGGAGCGTTTTGAGCAATCAATGGCAATCCGCAATAGGTTAGAAAACTCTACTTTATGGAAAGAATCAAGGTCTGTTTTTGGGTATGCGCCGATGAGTTCAGAGGTTGATATCTGGGATTTAGTAATTAATGGAATAAAATCGGGCAAAATTATTGCCTTGCCTTTTTATATAAAAGAGTGCGATATTTATGAAGCGCGGATTGTCCGCGATTTAAATAAAGATATCGTTAAAGGAAAATTAGGCATTCGGGAGCCTGATGAAAAATGCGAAAAAATTGCGCTTGAAGATTTTGATTTAATATTGGTTCCCGGTGTTGCCTTTTCCAAAAATGGGTATAGGCTCGGCAGGGGAAAAGGCTATTATGATAGGATGCTGGCAGGGACAAGAGCAATTAAATGCGGAGTTTGCTTTGAATGCCAGTATGGATGGGAGATTCCTGCTGAGCCGCACGACGTTAAATTAGATTGCATTATAACGCCCTCACTATGGTGGTGGAGTCCGCAAGCCAGCGGTGAGGCGAGTGAATGAACTTGCTGGCTGAGCATATAATTCTTATTGTTGTGTGCCTCGTAATCGGGGTATTAACAGGGGTGTTTTGTTTTTATTTATTCTCAAAAAGCAATCTCAAAACCGCTCAGAAACAGGCTCAGTTATTGCTTGAGAACGCCAGACACGAAGCGGATAAAATCAAAAAAGAGGCTGAACTTCGCATAGCGGAAGAAGAATTAAAAGCGCGCGCAAATGCTGAACAGTTGATCAGACAGAAATTGGATGAACTGGAAGCGGTTCGCCGCCGCATTGAAGAAAGAGAATTGCTTGTTAATAAACAACTTGAAAATATTTGCTCAAGGGAGAGCGAATTTAAAATAAAGTTTGAGCAACTATTGAGAGAGCGCGGCGAGATTGAAGAACAGCGGCGGAAACTTGGGGAGATTGAAAAAGAATGGAGGGTTAAACTGCAAAATCTTGCAAATCTTCCAATTGCCACTATTCGCGAGCAATTGATGAAAGAGATTGAGAAAGAGGTGGCGCGCGAAGCGGGAGCATACATTAGACGGGTGGTTGAACAGGCAAAGGAGAATGCCGCTGAAAAGGCGAGGGGAATCCTTGCGACAGCGCTTCAACGATACGCCGGCGAATATACTTTTGAAAGCACAACGGCAATGATAACTCTGCCAAACGACGAGATTAAAGGAAGGATCATCGGCAGGGAGGGGAGGAATATCAGGGCATTTGAAAATGCAACAGGCGTAACAGTCTTGATTGATGAAACTCCTAATGCGGTCGTATTGTCTGGATTTGACCCTGTAAGACGGGAGATTGCGCGGGAGGCAATGAGCAGGTTAATCCTTGACGGCAGAATACATCCAACCCGTATTGAAGAGGTTGTTCAGAAGGTGCAGCAGGAGATGGATGAGGCGATTATCCGCCATGGAGAAAACGCCGTTTCAAGACTCGGACTATCTCCTATGCATCCGGAAATTTTGAGAATGCTCGGGAAACTGCATTATAGACAGAGTTACAGCCAGAATTTGCTTGAGCACTCAATAGAAGTCGGCTTTATCGCAAGTCTGATTGCGGCAGAGATGGGGTTAGACCCTGCGATAGCAAAAAAGATCGGGCTTTTGCATGATATCGGGAAGGCTGTCAATCACGAAGTAGACGGTCCGCACGCCGTGGTTGGCGCTGAGGTGCTAAAAACTTACGGAGAATCCGAAGTTGTGGTAAACGCTGTTGCGTCGCACCACGGCGATGTTCCGGCAAAAGGGCCGTGGGGACCGATACTCGGGGCTGCGGATGCAATAAGCGCCTCGCGTCCGGGGGCGCGATCTGAAACTCTGGCAACTTATTTAAAACGGGTTGAGGACCTTGAGCGGATAGGCACGTTGTTTCACGGAGTTGATAAATGTTATGCAGTTCAAGCAGGCAGGGAGTTGCGCGTGCTTGTCCAGCCAGAAATAATTAGCGACGATGAGGCGATAGCGCTTGCGCGAAATATTTCTAAAAAAATTGAAGAAGAATTACAATATACCGGGCAAATCCGCATAGTGGTTATTCGCGAAACCAAATGCGTTGAATATGCAAAATAGCAGAGAGCCGCGATTTCTTGCCATCTTTTTTTAACTGGCATAATTAAGATTTAATTTGTAAATTCAATTTTCAATGGGCACACTGCGGAGAGTTATTGCATTCTATAAAAGGGATTTTTTAAAAATCCTTGCGGTGATTTTTTTAATTATTGTTTCAACACTGTTTAGTCTGTTAAAGCCCTGGCCGCTGGCGATTATTGTTGATTCAATACTTGGAGATAAACCGTTGCCAGAATTTTTAACCTCGCTCGCCATTTTTACAAATGCATCAGAAGATAAACTTAAACCGATTATACTATTTTCATCAACCTCGCTTTTTTTCTATATTGTGCACTCATTCATATCAACATCTTATAACTATCTATCAATAAAAATTGGTTTGAAAGGTTTGCAACGGGTTAGAACGGAATTATTTTTAACGCTTCAACATCTTTCTTTAAAGTTTCATCACGGCAAGACCATCGGCGACTTAATCTATCGGGCGAGCTGGGACGCGTATTCAGTTCAAACCATATTTCAACAGGGATTTATATCAACAATCGGTTCGGTAGTATCGCTATTGTTGATGTTTGCTGTTATGTCACAATTGAATTTAAGACTGACCTTGATTTCCGCTTTAATGATCCCGGTATTGATAGTTTCATTAAAAATTTTCGGAAAAAAGATGATGCAGCAAGGGATAGAGGCTCAAAAAGCGGATAGCGATGTAATAACATCGGTTCAACAAACAATTGTTGCATTGCCACTCATCCAGAGTTTTACCCGCGAGGAGGTTGAATCAAGAAAATTTGACCAGCGGACAAAGGTCGCTTTTAAACAACGGCTTGCCCAGCATTACTGGGAACTCGTCTATTGCTTTTCTGCAACGGCGTTTTTTTCACTGGTAATATCATCAGTATTGCTTGTTGGCGCAATTGAAACAGCGGGTGGCAGATTAAGTGTTGGAGAATTGCTGGTTTTTCTTGCCTATTTGGGTCAATTTTATGAACCGTTAAACCAGATCACCCACGCCGGTTCAACAGCCGCATCTGCGCTCGCCGGGGCAAAAAGACTCTTTGAAATAATGGATTCAAAAGAAGATGTAGTTGAAAAACCGGATGCAATACCAGTTGTTTTTACCCGACAGATTAGCAAAACGGATAAATCTTTTGACGAATCCCGGTCAATAAAGCCGCTCATTGTTCAGGGAAAAATTGAATTTGACGATGTCTGGTTTTGTTATCGGGATAATCAATATGTGTTAAAAGGGATAAAATTTAATGTGTTCCCCGGCGAGCGGGTAGCGGTTATCGGACCGAGCGGAGCAGGAAAAACGACCTTGATGAATCTGGTTCCGCGATTTTATGACCCTGTTAGAGGCAGCATTAAGCTTGATGGAATTGATCTGCGCGGGCTGCGGTTGCGAGACTTGCGCAAAAATATTTCTGTAGTCCTACAAAACCCGTTGATAATCCCTTCAACAGTGCGCGAGAACATTGCCTATGGTTGTCCCGATGCAAAAGATGAAGAGATTGAACTTGCTGCAAAGATGGCAAACGCACACCTGTTCATAGAGAAACTTCCTCAAAAATACAACACAGTCATAGGCGAGGGAGGGGTGGAGTTAAGCGCAGGCGAGGCTCAACGGATAAATATTGCCCGCGCTTTTTTAAAAGACGCGCCTATTCTGTTAATGGACGAACCAACCTCGGCGCTCGATATAGAAAACGAGGCTATCATTATCAAAACCATTTTTGAGTTGATGAAAAATAGAACAACATTAATTATTGCCCATAGAATAGAAACGATAAGAAAGATGGACAAAATCATAGTCCTTCAAGATGGAACGATTGCGCAAATTGGCGCGCCAGCTGAACTTGAATCAGAAGAGGGTTATTATTCACGCCTGATTTCTGGGATTTTATAAACAATGCAAAAAATCGCCGTTAAATCAGTTATGCCGCAGAAGACCGTTCTGAAATGATTTTAAAACCACAGATAGAAGAGAAAATATTTTTCCTGAAAAATTATTGGAAATCAGGATTCAAACTCAATACTTGGGAACAGAATTATCAATTCGTTCGCTCCAGGCTAAAATTCCGCCAGACACATTTTTTACATTTTTGTAGCCATTTTGTTTTAAGAATTCAACAACCATTTGTGACCGAACACCGCTTTTGCAGATGATGTAATATTCTTCTGACGGATCAAGTTCTTTAAAACGCAAGTTAAAAGTGCTTAATGGAAACAATTCCGCTCCTTGAATTTTAGCGATTTTAAATTCCTCCGGTTCTCTGACGTCAATTAACCTGAACTGCTTTTTTTCGTCCATTAACCGTTTTAACTCCTCAACGGTAATGTTGTCGGTAGAAGTCTCTTTTGCTTCTTTTTTAGAACATACCATTTCATAATCAATCAATTTAGTAATTGATGGAGAGTTGCCGCATAGGGAGCATTGCGGGTCTTTGCGGACTTTAATCTCCTTAAATTTCATATCAAGCGCGTTAAACAACAACAATCTTCCAATTAAAGGAGTTCCGACTCCAGCAGCCAGTTTTATGACTTCTGTTGCCTGTATTATTCCAATTAAACCTGGAAGTACACCCAGAACTCCGGCTTCTGCGCAACTCGGAACAACGCCCGGCGGCGGTGGTTCAGGATACAGACATCTATAACAAGGTCCGCCAAGGTGGGGCGCGAATAGACTTGCCTGTCCCTCAAAACGAAAGATTGAGCCGTAAACATTCGGCTTTTTCAACATTACGCAGGCATCGTTTACAAGATAGCGCGTGGGGAAGTTGTCGCTACCATCTACAACAATGTCGAACTTCTCTATTATTTCCAAAGCATTCTGACTTGTTAACTTTGTATTGAATACTTCTACTTGAACATCTGGATTAATTTTTTTAATCGCTTCTCTGGCTGATTCAGTTTTTGCCATTCCAATATCAAATGTTGAATGAAGCACCTGACGGTGGAGGTTTGAAAGATCAACCTTATCAAAATCTACAATTCCAATTTTGCCTATGCCGGCAGCGGCAAGATACAAAATAACCGGGGAACCAAGTCCGCCAGCGCCGATACAAAGGACGGATGTTGAGCAAATTTTTATTTGCCCGAATACCCCGATTTCAGGCAAAATTAGATGGCGCGCGTAGCGTTCAATTTGATGTTTGCTCAGTTCCATAATAATTTGGATATAATAATCTGAAATAAGTCATAATCAAGTTAAGTTAAATTAGTTTTATAGCGGATTCAAGGGAATCAAAGATGCAAAAGATAGAACGCAATAATAATACAGACCTTTCAGTGGAAGCGGCTGCGAGCTACATAACAAGCAAGACCAAGTTAAAGCCGTCTTTAGGAATTATACTTGGCAGTGGATTTCAATCGGTTCTTGATAGGTGCACCTATGTTTTAAAACTAAACTACAGTTCAATACCGGGGTTTGTTAAGCCAGGTGTCGCCGGGCATAAAGATATAATTATAATAGGATATCTTCACAAAACGCCGGTTGCTATTCTTGGCGGCAGGTTGCATTACTATGAAGGTTATCCAATGTCAGCGGTTACATTTCCAGTTAGAGTGCTTGCCGCGATGGGTATAAAGACAGTCCTTTTAACAAATGCAGCAGGCGGGATTAATAAGAAATTCAAGCCTGGCGATTTTATGTGTATACGCGACCATATAAATTTTATGGGGACAAATCCGTTGATTGGTCCTGTTCAGTTCAAACAAAAACGATTTATTGACCTTACAAATTTATACGATCAAAAATATATTCAGATATTAAAAACTGCTGCAAAACAGGCTAAAGCCACGATTTACGAAGGTGTATATTTAGCTGTCAGCGGACCGAGTTATGAAACTCCGTCAGAAGTTCGGGCGTTTGGGCTTTTGGGAGCAGACGCTGTTGGGATGAGCACTGTGCCTGAGGCAATTGTTGCGAAGCAATGCGGATTAGAAGTTGCAGGTTTAACCTGCATCACAAACGCAGCGGCTGGGCTGAGCAAAAAACCGATCTCTCATTCCGAAGTCCTTGAAATGGGCGATAAAATGGGCGCGAAGTCTGCCGATTTAGTTGAAAATTTTGCAAGATTGTATGTTGAAGTTTAACTGGATATTCTATTAATAACTGGTTGTTTATTAATACTTATACATGCGAGAATGCATATGGCTGTTCTCTTGTGATTTTTTTTCTCAACATAGAAACAACATTTTTGAATTTATAAAATTATTGATAAAATTAATACAAAGTTTAAGTTAGTTTATTATTTTGAATGAAGTATGAGTTTACATTTGGATTAGAAAATGCTGCCTGGCCAGCATTGCTTATTGATTCTCAAGGGATCATAAAACGGGCGAGCGCAAGCGCTATAACCATTTTTGGAAAGGGTTTAGAGAGCGGTTCGGTGAATCTGTCAACTATGTGGTCGGGCGAGAATGATATATCATTCGGACAATTTCTTTCACAGATTGAACGCGCTCTGCAACCGACACAGAAGATGATCTTAACGGTTGCGGGCGGTGCGACCGTTCCCTTTACAGCGCATATCTGCTCAATCATTAAAGAAGGTTTAAAATATTACATCATTCAGTTATTATCCGAATCATTGGAAAAGCAGAAGGTTGCTGAAAAGCAAGATAAATCCGCAAACGGCAGATCATTATCAGAGACCGATGCTATTTTCCATAAACAGAAATTAGAATGCGCGCTTCAACTTGCCCGCACAGTGGCTCTGGATTTCAATAACGCATTGACAAGCATAATTGCCCACACCTCTTTTTTATTAAGCAAAATTGAACTCAATCATGCCTTGCGGCGGTCGTTGCTTGAAATTGAAAAATCTGCCCAGCGCGCCGCAGAAATTGCAGCCGATCTTGCCGCCTTTAGCCGTCAGGAGAAAGATGTTAAAAACGAGACGACAGGCAATATAAATGAGGTTGTTCGCAGAACGGTGGAACTTTTTAAAAAGTCGGGTGAAGAATATCCAGCCTGGATACTGAGGCTGGAAAGAACTATCTATACCGTAAATTACGATGAGGCAAAAATTCAACAGGCTCTTGTTAAAGTTATAGAGAATTCAATTCAATCATTGTCTGATAAGGGCAGGGGAACGATCACTTTAATAACCAGTAACATTGATTTAACAGCCCCAAGGCAAGATAGAAATGTTAAATTAGCCCCGGGTAAATATGTTTGTATTGAAGTCCGGGATGATGGCTGTGGAATAAGCGCAGAAAATATTAATCGCGTTTTTGAACCATTTTTTACCACAAAAAAGGGACACAGAGGATTGGGGTTGACCTGGGTCTACGGCATTATTACCAATCACGGCGGTAATGTTGCGATTTCAAGCGAGCAGGGGAGAGGCACTTCAGTTCGCATTTACCTACCGGCAGTCGGAGGTTTTGCAAAAGATGTCTCCGGTTCCATTGAGAATTTATATGGAAAAGGCACTATATTGATGGTTGACGATGAAGACCTTATTCTGACGATGGCTCAAACAGTGTTGCCAGAATACGGGTATAAACTCTTAACCGCAAATAATGGAAAAGAGGCTTTGGAAATTATCAAAAAGGAAAAAGATAATTTAGACCTGATAATAACCGACCTTGTGATGCCGCAAATGAGTGGACGCGAACTGGTTGAACAGGTTTTAAAAATTGCCCCGCGAATCAAAATACTTTATACAAGCGGATTTGTCCGTCCATTGACAAAGGATGAAAGCAATTATCTTCAAAAACCGTTCACTAGTCAGGACTTATTGCTCAAAGTTAAACAAATCCTCTCGCCAGAACTCTAAATGTAAATTCGAAAAGAATAATTATAACTGACACTTTACGGGGGCTATTTCAATGTATAAGTAGTTCTAAAAAAATCGGCAATTAATGTCACCCGAACAGGTGTTTTTGTTGCGCTACTGATTCTGGTTAATTAAGAACGGGGAGGCTAATGATCAATGTTACGCGGCGCGAGGCAAAATCAATAAGTTTATCATTTTTGGGACATCTGTGTTTTTAATGTTCTGACTCGTCTTCGTCTGCCTCTTTGTTGAGTTGTCTTAATAGTTCAGACATATCTTCCACTTTATCAAACAAGGTTCGGGTAACATAGATAGGTTTCTTGTTTGAGATGGCAAGGGCGATGCAGTCGCTTGGACGGGCGTCAATTTCCACAAATTTTGTGCCAAGTTCATTTTCCTGTTTTAATATAAGTCTGGCGTAATAGACAGAGTTTTTAAGCTCTGTTATAACAACATTTTCTACAGTGATTCCGAAGCCTTTGAAGATATAGTTCATAAGGTCGTGGGTCAGGGGACGCTCGCGCGGTATCTCCCGTAAGAACATACTTATAACTGCGCCTATTCCTTGTTCAACTTGAACGACGAACACCTTCTCGTCATTTCCAAGAAAAATCGCAACTCCGCCATCCGCCGGTATCAAGCCTCGCACCTGCACAACCACGACATCGTTTTTCATATTTCAATCTAAACCTTTTATGTGTAAAAAACAAGTTTGCGAATTGGAAAAATGTGAGTCAATTAAAATAAAAACCGAACTGCTTTGACGGCTATTATTTATCTGATTTATAAGAACTGAATATTTTCAGTTTTGTCTCTGTTTTAATAGACTTCTCAATATAGCAAGGTTTTCAACATCCTCGTGAAGGTCAGGGGATTTTGGAGTTTCAAGACATCCAGGCAATAGAGCAAGGCGAGGGTCATTGACAATGTGTCTGAATGCTTTTAATCCGATTTTGCCTTTGCCGATGCCCTCGTGGCGGTCTACGCGCGAACCGATATCTGTTTTTGAGTCGTTCAGATGAATTGCAAGCAGGTTGTTAATCCCGATCAGTGAATCAAGTTGGTCAAGCAATTTATCCCATTCATCCTGATCAGTAATATTGTAACCGGCTTCAAAAAGATGCGCGGTATCAAGGCATATACCAAGTCGTTGCGGAACATCTGCGCGACTGAAGATTTCTGCAATATGCTCAAGTCTATATCCGAGACAGGTTCCCTGACCTGCGGTAACTTCAAGGGCGATTTTGACCGTTTTCCCCTTTGTGTCTTTTAGAACCGTGTTTAATGCGGCTACGGACTGTTTGATACCTTTTTCTTCCCCCTGTCCGAGGTGAGCGCCGGGGTGAAGGACAAGAAATGGCAAGCCTATAGAATCCGCAAGTTCAATTTCAAGTATGAGTGAACGGATTGATTGTTCTCTTGCTTTAGAAGAATCGGGCGCCGCAATGTTGATCAAATATCCAGTATGGGCAAATACAGCATAAAAATTTTGTTTTTTTAACTCATCAGTGAATTGTTTTATCTCGGTTTTTGTATAAGGATGCCCGTTCCATTGCATATTGTTTTTAACAAAAATCTGAACGACATCGCAACCAATAGAGGCGCCGCGTTTAAGGGCATTAACAATTCCACCTGCAATGGATGTATGGGCGCCGAACTTCATAATAACAGTGGTTTAACTAAGTGATGGGAACACGAATTCATTATTACAATTCTTCCGGTTTACTGAGTAATTCTGCGATGCGGTTGAGCAGTCTGCCTGCGGCTCCGCCGTCAAGGACGCGATGATCAAAGCTCAATGTTAGGCAGGCAAGAGTTGCCGGGACAAATTGTTTTGATTCTTCATTCCAGACTGGTGTTATAACGCCAGCGCCGAGCCCAAGCACAAGCGTTTGTTCGGGCAGTGGTATCGGGGTTGCCCAAACGAGACCGAATGTGCCGTAATTTGAGATAGTTGCTATTGAGCCGCCTATTGCGTCGGCTGGTAATCTACGTTGGCGGGCAAGGGTTATGAGTTCATTGTAAATAGGAACTAATTCTTTAAGGCTCTTTTTATCCGCATTTCTTATAACCGGGACAAGCACTCCGTCTTCTGCTTCTACGGCTATTCCGATATCAATTGCTGGAGGATGGACAATAACATTGCCGATAAGTCTGCCGGCCGGAGCGCTGTTTTCGGCAAGCGCTATTGCAAGGGCGCGCAGACCATAAAGTGAAGGACCTGGTTTTGGCAACAGCCCCTTGCGGTGCTGGAGTATTTTATCAAGACTGGCATACAGACCAACAGTTGCAAGCGGACGCGTCCAGCTCCGTCGCATTGCATCGGCAACTGCAACGCGCATTGAAGAAGCCTTGGTTTGTTTTTGTTTTTCTATATAGGCGATGTAGCGTTCAAAATCTTCAACGGTGATCCTTCCACCAGCGCCACTGCCTTTTATTCCGGCAAGGTCGGCAATATTCAGGCCGAGCTCCGCCATACGCGCCTTTAACCTTGGCGACATATAGGAAGCGCCAAGGACCGGCGCTGGCACTGGAAGCCCGCGAACAGTTGGAAAGACCCCCTGCTGTTGCGGTAAAGCCTGAATCTTTGGGCATTCCTGTTCTGACTGCGATGGCTCTTTAGCCGCGGATGGTGTTTTTTCTTCAGAAACAGCCACTTTTGGTTTGCCTGTTTCGGATTGCTGTTCGGGACTTTTAACAGTAACTTCTGCGTCAATATATCCAAGCACAGAGCCGACGGGGTAGCTCTCGTTTATTTTGACAATCCACTCGGACAGTATCCCCTTGCAAGGGCTTGTTACCGCCATCGTCGCCTTGTTTGTTTCAACTTCAAGCACTTCTTGACCCGGCAGAACCGGTTCGCCAACTTTTGCAAGAAAGTTGACAACAGCAGCCTCTGCGATTGATTCGCCTAACTGAGGCATTATTATCGGTATTTTCTGCGCCATAAATTTTTTATCCTATTCTGGTTTTAATCCAGTAAAGACTCTATGTTTCAACAAATTTCAGTATGACAAAATGCGATTTACATACTTAATAAATTTCTCACTGCCGCCATTATGCTGTGCGATGTCGGGCGATGCGCTCCCCAAAGATTTGGATGATACGGTATGGGCGTATCTTTTGCGTTTAATCGTTGTGGCGGAGCGTCAAGCAGACTGAGTCCTTCGCTGCAAACCCGCGTTATTACTTCTGCGGATACACCGCCCCAGGGCCAACTTTCTCCAACAACCAGTAATCTGCCGGTGCGAGCGACTGACGCGATTACCGTGTCAGTATCAATCGGTTTAACCGAACGTAGGTCAACTACTTCAATTTCAATTCCTTCAGTAGCCAGTTCGTTTGCGACCGCTAATGATTCGTGGAGCATCGCGCTATAAGTTACTATTGTAAGGTCTCTGCCAACTCTTGCTATCCGCGCCTTTCCGATAGGTAGATTGTTATCCGATATAGATTCAGATTTTAAATGGTAATAGAGGTATTTATGTTCGCAAAAAATTACAGGGTCATCAATTTTGACTGCTTCAATCAGCATCCAGTATGCGTCGTCAATTGTTGCCGGGGTAACAACGATTAACCCGGGAAAGTGAGCGTAAATAGATTCGAGCGACTGGCTATGAAACGGACCGCTGCCGAGCGTCCCGCCAGATGGCAGTCGGATGACAATCGGGCAGGGGACATTTGTTCTCCAGTACAATGTTGCCGCATTGTTTACTATTTGGTTGAATCCGACCGTTGAAAAATCGGCAAACTGGATCTCAATGATTGGACGCATTCCCTGAATTGCCGCTCCTATTGCCGCCCCGACAATAGCGTCCTCGCTGATTGGCGCGTCAATCACACGCCCCGGGAACAACTTCGCAAGGTTCTTTGTCGCCTTAAACGCCCCGCCGAATGCCGCAACGTCCTGACCGTAAATAAAGACGTTCGGATTTTCGGCAAGTATCCGTTCTTGCGCTGCTCTTATGGCTTCAAGATAAGTGATGCTCATTGTAAAAATTCCCGCTATTGAGGTGTGTATCCATTAAGTTTCTTGACGAAATAGCAAGCCAATCTTCCTTATTCGGGTCTGGCAGCGGTTCTCTGGAGACCAGTTCCACAACTCTATCTACTTCTGCAGAAGCCTGCATTTTCCAGCGATTTACATCCTCTTTTGTAGCCCAGTTTCTGCTGATTAAAATCTCCTGGGCTACAAGGTTGCAATCGCGTCCCAATTCTGATTCTTTTAACTTTGGATCAACATACGATGCGTCATCGTGTTCTCCATGACCTGATAATCGGAGAAGATTTGCCACCACCATTTGCGGACCGTCTCCGGCGCGGGCAAGGGCTGCGGCTTTTTCTAAAACATCAAGACATTCAATTAGGTTTGTTCCATTGACTGAATGTCCTCGTATCCCGTAACCGATCGCCTTATCAACAAGGTCTTTGCAGGCAAACTGACGGGATGTTGGAGTTGAATAAGCATACTGGTTGTTTGCAATCACAAGGACAAGCGGCAGATGTTCAACTGCAGCCTGATTCACGCCTTCGTGAAATGAACCGGTTGATGTCGCGCCATCTCCTATAGACGCCAGACCTATAAAACCATTTTCCCCTTTCATCCGTTTAGCCATCAGACATCCATTTACAACAGATATCATTGCCCCAAGATGACTTATCATTGCAAGAATCCCTTCTTTTGGACGACCGTAATGGACGTTACCATCTCTGCCGCGCATTGGACCAAGAACCGAACCAAGATATGTTCTGATTCCATCCAGTAACGGTTGTCCGAAAGCAAGTCTGCCGGCTGCGTCTCGGATAAGAGGGGCAAAAATATCCCCCTTGCGCAACACAAACCCGCAAGAGACGCTGAGCGCCTCCTGACCGCGTCCAAGAAAAACTCCGCCGCTGATTTTTCCGGCTTTATAGAGCGCAGCCATCTTTTCCTCATAGGCTCGGGCAAGAACCATTATTTTAAAGGCGCTAATTGCCTTCTCCTTCAATTCAAAGGTCTCGCCTGTCCTAATCGGCATATCAACTTCCCTATTTGCGCTATCAGACATAACAGATAAATTTTAGGCTTTTTTTAACATTTTAGGCAATTTTTTAATTTCATTGCCAGATGACAGTTATAGGTCAAATTCTAATATGGATTAATAACTGTTTCAATTATCGGTGTTTGAGAGCGTTTTGAACTGTTTGTATGTTTTCTGAATCTATAATTTTTAAGATTGTTGTTGAATAACAAATTTTACAATATGTTCAAATAAACGGATAAAAATGAAATTGTATTATGATTTTCAAGACCTGGGACGCGGGGTTGTTTCGTCTGATGATGTCGTCAGATTAAGCAATTCTATGGGCAGGATATGGAGACGCATCCTCGCGGAATGGTTGCCAGAAGATAAAAATGCGACAATCTATGAAGCCGGTTGTGGTCCAGGTGCCTTTCTGATTTTTTTAAAATCTCTCGGTTATAAAAATATCTCCGGCAGTGATTTTTCAGAAAATCAGGTCAAACTTGCCATTGCTAATGGACTTAATGTGAAACAATCCGATTCAATCCAGGATTTAGAATCCTATCCTGACAGGTCATTCCACTGCATAGTGGCAATTGATTTTATTGAACATCTCTCAAAAGAATCGGCAATAAAATTTTTACAGCAATCGTTTAGAGTTTTAAAACAGAACGGTCGGTTGATAATTCGTATGCCTAACGGAGACAGTCCTTTTGTGGGACGGAATTTATTTAACGATATAACACATCAATGGGCTTATACCACAGTTGCGATAAGCGCTTTGTTGAGGATTTCAGGCTTTTCAAAAGTGATTTTTCGCGACGATTCATCCGCCTCAATAGAATGTTGCAGATTTATTAAGTTGCCAGCAATGTATCTGGCTCAAACCTTGTTAAGGTGTTTAATAAGAGCCGCGACGAGAGAACAGATTAAATATCTCTCCCCTTCAATATATCTCTTTGCGGATAAATAAAAGAGATGGGAGAGGAATGCCCAAAAACTATATTTCATAGGTTTGTGAAAGAATGGCTGAAATAATAGAAACAAAAAATTCACCAGAGCGGCGACTTGAGCCGATTGCATTTTTAACAGACGCGCCCCCTTATCTTGATGGCGGGCACGGCTGCCACGTTCTTTCATTTAATCTGATTCAGGTGTTAAAACCATATATTCGGGTTGTAATAACAAGACGAATGCGACGGTCGGTTGTCTTAAGCAAAATTAGTGAAAATACAGGATGTAACACCTTGTTTTACCCTGACTTGAGTTTGCTGCCGTCGTTGGGATTTTTGTCTAATACAAAATCTTTTGCGGAGATTGGTTTGTTTCGCGTATGGATTAAACGCGCTGCGGCAAAAATATTGGAAAGCGGAGCAAAAAGGATATTTGCCTGTTGTGGCGCAGACCCATTTTTTTTATGGGTTGTTGAATATATGCGACTGCATACTCGCTTGCCGGTTGACATTTATCTTGTGGATGATTTTGAGTCCTCAGCAATTTTAAACGGAAAGCCAGATTTTGCAAAGACTGTGGCATACTGGGAAAAAACTATTTTAAAAAACGCCGACCGCATTTTTACTATCAGCAAAGGTTTTGCCGAGCATATTCAGGATAAACTTGGATTGAATAACTGTCGCTGGTTGCCAATACCAATTTTGAGCGATGAACAGGGCATAAAATATAAACCGCTTTCGCAAAATAGCGGGAAAAAGATTGCCTATTTTGGCGCGGTGAATCCGCTTTATCTGGATGAAATACGGGTTTTGATTCAAAAGATTCGTATGTTGAATCAAGAAACCGCTGGCTTAAATGGAACAAATGGAAAATCCATTATTTCAAACACCGCTTCACCCCGGTATCGTCTGGTGATTATGAGTTATACCGAGCCGGAGATTATCTATAATGAACTTGGAAAATCAGAGGATTTTGAATTTCTTCACAGAGCAAGTTCTGAGCAATGTCGCAAAATAATGGAAGAAAGCCTGGCAATTTTTATGCCTTACACGTTCAGAAAGGAATTGGAAACAATGGTTTCAACATCGTTTCCGAGCCGACTTGCCGAAACGATAAAGATTGGAAGACCGTTATTGGTTTATGGTCCGCGCTATGCATCGTTGCCGCGATATTTTATTGAAAACAATTTGAACATAGTTCAAACCGATGGGGTTCGTTTGACAGATTCTTTAAAGAAGATAGTGGAATACGATAATCCGCAAACTATAAACCAGTATGAATGTGTTATATATAAATACCATTCGCCTCAGGCTATTATGAATGTGCTGGCATTGTAATGGGTATTTGTTAACTTTTCATAAAAAGATAATGTTTGGAACAAAGACAAAGATATTGAATGAGTTGAGCCGTCGTTGGCATTACTATAAAATGCCGTTCAATGTTTTGCGACCGATGATGTTGAATGAGTTGCAAAAACTCAATTTAACCAGAACAGCCCAGTATATTTATTGCGATTTTTATTTCAGGCATTTTTTGCCTCAAGAATTAATTGAACATAGAAAGTATTTTGTTGAAGAAAATCGCGGCTTTGGAGAAGACGCTTTTCATGCAATGTGGTATCTGTTGTTAATGGAGTTGAAACCTAAAAGAGCGCTTGAGATCGGAGTTTATAGAGGACAAACAATTACACTGTGGAAGTTGATCAGCAAAATAGGCGGATTTGACTGTTCGGTAGCCTGTGTATCGCCATTTTCATCAATCGGCGATTCCGTGAGCAGATATAAAAACGACATTGATTATTTTGAGGATACAAAAAAGAACCACGCGCGATTTAACCTTCCTATGCCGGAGATTTACAGGGGTTATTCAACGGAACCTGGAGCGGTCGCGTTTATACAGAGCAGACGTTGGGACCTGATATACATTGATGGCAATCACAATTACGACATCGTTCTACAGGACTGGGAGGTTTGCAGCCGCGCGATAAGTCGGGGCGGGGTGATTGTGCTTGATGACTCGGCGCTTTATACAGATTATCGTCCCCCGCGATTTGCCACTGCAGGACACCCGGGACCGTCAAAAGTCGCAGATGATATCGCTGAAAGTGAATTTAAGGAAATTTTTCATACCGGTCACAACAGAGCGTTTCAGAAATTGTAAATCTATACGCAGATAAAATTGCGGCAGATTAAAAGTTGTCGCTAACAGGCGCAATTTATGACGTTTGAACTGTTTAATGAAATAGCTATGCAGATAGCCCGCGAGGCTGGCGTTGTTGATTCTCACCACGGCTATTTTTTACTGCATTCAACGCGGCTTTATAAAACGCACCTCTGGTTCAACACTTTTAATAGAAAACTTGGCAAAACGCTCGAAATAGGACCGCTCTATTCATACACGCCTTTTATATTGCGCCAGAATGTTGAAACTTACGATATTCTTGAAGGCGATGAACCGGGCGTAAAGCCGATGCTAAATGTTTATGAAAATCACAAAATCCCAGTCAAAATTATAGACCTCGGACTTGAATTTGGCAATCCAGTCAGTTCAAAAAGACATTTGCCATATCAGGACGCGCAGTTTGATAGCATTATTTGCTGGGAGACAATTGAGCATTTTAACTTCAACCCTGTGCCATTTATACGTGAGTTAAAACGGGTTTTAAAACCCGGCGGCGCTGTTTTCCTCACCGTGCCAAACCGCGCCTCGGCAGATTCTATATTCAATCTGCTGAGCGGACGCGGTCAAATTGAGCATATTGAAGAGTTTTTAAAATACGCAGATTTTGAAAGGGAGACTGGGCATACCTGTTTTTTTTATCACTGGCATGAATATACTATGCGCGAGTTTAAGCACTTGTTACAAAGATGCGGATTTTCCATTGAAAAAGCCGGCTATATAATGGAGTTTCAGGATAAAGCCGGCATTTCTATATCCAGACGGCTAATTCGCTCAATTTTAAAGACAGGTTCACTGGTTTTTCCTTCGCTTGGGAATCACCTTTGCGTTTTATGCAGGAATAAGTAATTATATTATCACTTGAGAGGATTGGATTAAAATGATTATCTGGTTAAAGTAATTTTTAAAACTATATGCGGGTTTGCATTGTTCCTGAATATCCAGTTAGTTTGATGAGCGGCGGACTACAAGTACAAGCCGCTGAGACATATAAAGCGCTTAAAGAACTCGGCGGCATAGATGTTAGTCTTTTTAACTGGTCTGAAAATAGCCAGGTCGCCGACCTGTATCACTTTATTGGATTTCCGCCATACATAGCGCGGGTAATGGAACTTGTAAAATCAGCCGGGCGACCTTATGTGATTACAATGTTGTTCGGATGCGAGACAAATAAATTGACGCTCTGTCTTGCTCTGGCGAGGAGGTGGATGAAATCCGAGATTTTGCGTTTGCGCGCCCGTCAGGATGCTATTCTCAACGCATCGGCGTTAATCACTATTACGCAAGCAGACGCCCGCGCGCTTAATTTAATCCATAGAATTGAGTGGTCAAAAATTTATATTGTGCCTAACGGGGTTCATAGCAGTTTTTTCAATGCAAAGCCGGATATATGGCATAAGAATTTTGGCAAAGAACCGTTCATTCTCTCTGTCGGAGCAATCCAGCCAAGAAAGAACCAGCTCCTACTCCTTCAGGCGGCTAACCGTTTGCGGCTTCCGGTTGTATTAATTGGCACTGAATTGCCCGGATGGGAGGAATATGCAATCAAGGTTGAAAAGGAGCATAAAATCAACGCAGCTTTTGGCGGACGATGGATTAAAAATCTCACAAATGAAAACCCGCTTCTACCCTCGGCTTATGCTGCTTGTTCGCTCTTTGTCTTATTAAGTTCAAACGAGACACAACCGTTGAGCGTCCTTCAAGCGATGGCGTCAAGGAGACCGGTTTTGTTGCTAAACGCATCATACACAGATGAGCCGCCATTTGATAAACTTCAAGTAACTAACGGGCAAAACATTGAAGCAGTGGCTGCTGACATTAAGAAAAACTGGGATAATGGCGTGGTTGTTCCATTGCCGGAGGAATACAATTGGCATAATGTGGCGCTTAAACTAAAATCAATTTATGAAGCTGCGCTCGCTGATTATGAAAAGAATAAAAAGCAGCAGGTTAAAAGTAATTAACGGATTTAATTATGATTTTTTCAGTTGTAACACCGTCGCTTAATTGCAAAGACTTTATTTTGCGCAATATTGAGTCGGTTCGCTCACAGGGATTGAATAGCGATGAGATAGAACACTGGGTGATTGACGGCGGGTCAACTGACGGCACGCTTGATATATTAAAAGCGCAGAAGGATATTAAATGGATATCCGAGCCAGACAGAGGGCTTTCCGACGCCGTGAACAAGGGGATACAGCGCGCTCGGGGAGAATGGATAATCTGGTTAAACGCAGACGATTATCTGGCAAAAGACGCCTGTAAGGTTTTTCTTCAACACGCAAAGGCAAATCCCGATATTAAGATTTTCTGTGGTGAACTTGTGGTGCTCCGTTACGATGGAACGGTTGAGCAGATATATCCTGCGTGGGATTACAATCTCAAAGACCTGCTCGGCACAAGAACAGGTATGAACCAGGCGTCAACTTTCGTCCATAGAGAAGTCTATGAAAAGGTCGGTTTGCTTGATGTAAATATTCGTTATGCTATGGATTATGAGTGGCTTGTCAGGGCAATGCACTATTACAAATGCCAGCCTATTAATTATGTCCTTGCCTATTATCAGAGAAGAAAAAGTTCAATTATGGACGCTCATATGAAAGAGCACTTTGAAACTTTTTTAAAAGTCCGTAGGCAATTTAATCAACCATATTTTTCTAAGGCTGAATTCAGAATCAGATTCTACATTTATACAGATTGGTTGCGGCAGATAAGACCGCTGCGGAAAGGTGTCCGTTTTGTAAAACGAATTTTTGGAAAAGAACCATTGCATCCGATGTAAAAATGCCTGCTATTTCCGTCATAGTTCCAACGCGATTAAGACATAACCTTTTAATTCGCGCTATTAAAAGCCTGAAAAATCAGACATTTAAAGATTTTGAAATAATTGTCATTGACGATAATCCGCCGCAAGAGAGGCTTGGAAATTATCCGGAGCTGTTAAAGCTCTTGTCCGATGAGAATATCCATATTATAACCGATGAAAATCCAAAAAATGCCGCGCGAGCGAGAAATCTTGGATTAAAATCGGCAAGAGGGGAATGGATTGCATATCTTGACGATGACGACGCTTACAGGGAAAAAAAACTAGAACTCCAATTTGAAGCCGCCAGAAAAAACAATTTGCCGATTGGATTTAGCGGGCTTGCATACCATCTTGGCGCTCGTGTTCGCCACAGACATTTAGATAAAACTGAATATAAAGGGGATGAACTGCTTTTAGAGATTCAGGCGTATGCAACAATGTTTCATAAAAATTGCGGCGTATTGTTTGATGAAACCCTAAATGCCGGCGAAGATGCTTATATGTTTTTTAGTCTTGTGAAATATTTTGGCGTGGACCGCGTTTTTAACGTGCCTGAACCATTGATGGACATCTATCCTCAAAAAGGGTCAAGGGTGAATACAAATCCGGAAGGTGTTTATAAAGCAATGAGTTCTATTCTAAACGATTTCGGTTCTCTATTTTCTCCATCTGCCTGTCAGATTTACGACCTCAGGGCTAAACTCGCATATTATAAATTGTCAAAAGGCAACTGGATTGAAATGTATAAAACGTCTAAACATCTTTTAAATCTGCGCGGAAAATCTGAAATCCGACTTGTACTAAACTCGTTTTTTTATAAATTTCCGGGTATGCGGCGATTTTTTGTAGGGTAATTTATCTGCATTTATTATGGAATTAAATAAATAGTTAAATAGCGGGATTTTGCGCTGTTGCCTGTGGCGGTTGTTCTTCTGTGGCTGGAGTTGTTTCAAGAAGCGACTGTTCTAAACCTGTTTCTGTTTGCGCCATTCGTTTGAAGTAAATAACAAGGGCAATGTATAGCCATATTATTGCAGCATTCAGGTCTGCTCCAACGTATATAGCAAGCGCAAGCCCGATCAAATTTGCCCCAGCCCAGATATGGAGATCGGATAGTTCAGGATCAGTATCTTTTAGTTTCTCAGATAATTCAAAACTCTCCCAGATTCTGCGAAGGAAAACAAACAGGAATAGAATCAATGCCGGCAGTCCGAGAGAATAGGCGCAGGACAGATAGCCGTTGTGAATTCCACCTGTGGCAAGGTCTACCTCTAATCTGGCATCTTCAAATTGAGAAACATCGGCAAAAACCCATGCGTTTTCAACTCCGCCATAGCCCTTTCCAAATAACGGATTTGCTATAATCTCGCTTGTTGCCCGACGCCACCGCTGCATTCGCCAGTCAGATGTGTCAACAGCGCCAGACGCAGCGGCAACACGGGGACTGACTATGGAAAGAATTCTCAAAAATCCGACGCCCCGACTCAAATCCATCGTTTCTCCAATATAATAAAAGCTCAAAAGCAACATTGCTACTGCCACGCTGATAATTGCCAGCCGCATAAACCGACGTTTGAATAATTCAATTGCAAGAATAATTGCAAGTATCTGAGCAAAACTTGCGCGATTTCCTCCGAGCAATATTGCTATTGTCCCTAAACCAAGCATAACAAGCCGTTTTTCAATCGACCAATCAACAACCCGCGGAACTAATACAAGCGAGATCAAAATCACCCCGAACGACGGCAACGCCACGAATCTCAACCATCCGTTGTCATAAAAACTTACATTCACGCCGAATAATGAAATCCAGTAGGCTGCGGTTGGACTTTTTGAAAAAACAAATGGCGTCATCAACAGAATAAAAAAGACCGATACCTTTGCCATCCAGTTTAATAATTGCTTAACATCGTTTCTATCCGTTACAAAATAAGGCAAAAGAACTATTAGTATGAGGCACATTGCGTAATTAAGATAAGACCTGAACCCTGTTACGTTTGCGCCAAAACCTTGAACATTCGGCATAACCGGGTTCATACAATAACGCAAAAACACCCAGCCGAAAAATAGAACAATGCCAATTGTTAAACAATGCTTTACCGCGCGCTGCTTTTCGCTCAACGCATGCTCAAAGAAAAATTTCACACAGCATATTCCCAGTATCATTAGCAAAAATGGGAAGTTGCTGATGTATGGAATAGGCAAGACAAACGGACTTAATAAACCAAGCGCAATCAAAGGAATGTAACCGGGGAATACAAGCACATAGAGAAAAATTGCAGCGTATGCGAGCAGAAAGAGCATTGTGAAATCGCCTGTGGCAAGCAGAAATCCAAACACTACGGCCATTACAAGCACAATGCCGATTATCAATAAGTGCTTTATAAAAGACGGATTCATCTAATTATTTTTTAAACTGCCTGACGCTTATCGCTATTTAGCAATTCAAGTTCCGTTTATTATTTACAACATTAAAGCAGAGAAAATTTAGTCAAAATTTATATTTGAATCAAGATTATTGCTGGAATAAAAATTAAAAACCCGCCGGCATTTTTTAGATTGAAAACAACCGGACGGGTTTTCATAAACTGCGAGATTAATTTTAGCCTTTATCAAGTTTTGCTAACAATTCGTCGTTTGTCTTATGTTTTTTGCAGGCTGTAATAAGGGTTTCCATTGCTTCAATCGGGTTTAGATCAACCATCATCCTTCTGAGTTTTCTGACGGCTTCAATTTGATGTTTTGGAAAGAGTTTTTCTTCCTTTCGCGTGCCGCTCTTTGGAATGTCAATTGCGGGGAATATTCTTCTGTCGGAAAGTTTTCTATCCAGCACAAGTTCCATATTGCCCGTGCCTTTGAATTCCTGAAATATCAGTTCATCCATTCTTGAACCGGTTTCAATGAGCGCGGTAGCAATAATCGTAAGAGAGCCGCCACCTTCAATTTTTCTTGCCGAGGCGAACATTCTGCGTGGAACTTCAAGCGCCCGGGCGTCAATACCGCCTGTCATTGTTCTGCCTGTTCCGCCGAAAACATTGTTATAAGCGCGGGCAACGCGAGTGATTGAATCCAGAAGGACAAATACATCTTTTCCAGCTTCAACCATTCTTCGGCAACGTTCAATCATAAAACGAGATAGCCTGACGTGAGTTTCAAGGTCTTGATCGTTAGACGAAGCCACAACTTCAGCCTTAACAGAACGTTGAAAATCGGTTACCTCTTCTGGACGCTCATCAATTAGCAAAACAAGACAATAAACCTCAGGATGGTTTGTAGTGATTGCATTCGCTATCTGCTTTAAAATTGTTGTCTTTCCAGTTCGTGGCGGGGCGACAATCAAACCGCGCGTCCCTTTGCCGATCGGCGTGACAAGGTCAATGATTCTCGTTTCTATCAGATCAGGCGTTGTCTCCAGTTTGAATTTTTCCACCGGATCAATCGTTGTAAGATTTTCAAATCTTATAGACCGAAGAAATTGCTCAAATGGCATTCCATCAACAGTCTCAATGGTTTTTAACTGCGGGCTTACACCGCGATGTGGAGGCTGTAATTTACCGCTTATTAAAGAGCCTTCGCGTAAATAATTCTTTTTAATTGTGTCTGGCGTAACGAATATGTCCGTTGGTTTCGGCGCATAAAAGTTTTCGGGCGACCTTAAAAAACCGAAACCCTTGTCCGATATCTCAAGATACCCTGAACCAACCTCAGGAATAGTTGAAGTTGCAGTATTGCTCATAATATATTCTTATTATCAAGATTAATATTCAATATAACAAACCAATTTTATTCTTATTGGAATACAACCCGTTTCACGGGCGAATTTTGAATCTGGAAAACCGTTTTGCCGAACCCGAACATATTTTACGGCTCACGGTTAGACCTTTTGAACTAATAAATACATCAATTTTTCCCAATTGCAAATATTTTTTTTAAAAAATTAAGGGTAGCCGTTTAGACTACCCTTTATTCTCCCCGCACCCGTTAAACTGTCTGACTTAATCAATAGGAAATCTTGAATGGTTATTTCCGTTGTCAAGATCAGACGCCTTGGCTTGTTTTTTAAGACCTTGTGTATTCATCTGCTGAACGCTGCCGTCTCCAAGACAGATATTTCCTGCATTTACATGCATCGTTTCATCCCATTCGCTATTAACAGTAATTGAACCAGCTTGAGCTCCCTGCCAGGCGCCACAATTCTGGTTATTTGCAACACCTTTAATATTCCTATCTCCGGAAAGCATGCTTTGCGGCAATGTCTCATCGGCTTCATAACCGACAAAATAACTGCAATAATTATTATTAAATTGTGCCCAGTCAGGAGCAATGGATTTCTTTGAATCGCTCGGGCAAGCGAGCACTTTTGGCGTATTGAGTTCATTCGAGACGGCAAGGAAATGACGGAATGTTTGCTGATTTGCCGCATCCTGAGAGCCACCTTCATTTACAGAGATTTTCCAGGGAAACTTTCCGCTGTTATCATTTGCAAACATCCTGAATGCCAGCCCAACTTGTTTTAGATTATTAACGCAATTGATTCTCTGGGCTTTAGCCTTTGCCTTTGCAAGCGCAGGCAATAACAATCCAGCCAATATAGCAATAATTGCTATGACAACTAATAGTTCAATCAATGTGAACCCGACTTTTTTTTGTTCTCCGCCCATTTTCATAACGTTTTACCATTGTTAAGGTCATCAACTCTTTTACCGCTTACAATATATGCAATTCCCGTGCCAAATATAAGGTGTTTTTAAAAAATATTTGAAATTATTTGTTTTTTTTTTGATGAGAACCAGTGGGCGCAACGGTTGAGTAAAAGTTGCGAGGAAGACCGAATTTACGAGTAAATTATTGTTATAGCTTCGTTTGATTGCGATTGTTGAAAAATTATTTAATAGGATATGTTCCGCATTATGCTCAATCAACCAGAATTTTGAGCAGACTGAGAAATTGCGCTTTGTTCAGTGAAACAGGGTTACAAGAGGGAATTTGAGGCGCATCGCTTCGCTCCAGCGCGAAAATAATTTTATTTTATTGACACTGAAAAAATAAGGTATAATTAAGTATAAAATTCACAGGATTTATGCGGAAAATTATTTTATTTGTTGCTGCGCTATTGAGCGCAGTATTGTGGGACAACGATGCAGTGGCTGCCGATACCACACCTCCAACAATTCAAAGCGTGATACCTGCGCCGAATTCTTCAGTAAACGTTTTAACCAATATAACCGTAACATTTTCTGAACCAATTCAGGGAATTGCGTGGGATGATTTATTTATAAATGGCAATCCCGGTTATTCGCTTTCCGGTCAGGGAACAACCTGGACATTTTACTTTGAACAGCCGCCACCCGGTCCGGTTGTGATTACATGGGACGCAGGGCACAATATCCGCGACTTGTCGGGAAACAGATTTAATGAAACCAATGCCGTGTGGGCATACACATTGATAGATAATGTGCCTCCGACAGTGGCTTCAATTGTTCCACAACCCGGGCTTGAGATGAGAGGACTTTCTCAAATTGAAATCACATTTAGCGAGTCTGTATTAGGGATTGATGCCAGCGACCTGATTATTAACGGGCAACCAGCAACAAATATCACCGTGCTGGCTGGTTATAGATATGTTTTCAAGTTTCCGCCGCAACCGGCAGGAGTAGTCACAGTTTCGTGGGCGCAGCAACACAACATTACCGATACCTCTGGTAATCCTTTCAGTGGTCAATCTTTCTCATACACGGTCAATCCATTGCTCGGGCTTCCGACTTTGCGCATAAACGAGATACTTGCATCAGCGATAAACACAAACAATGCCTATAATAAAGATGAAGATGGACAGCTGCAGGACTGGATTGAAATCTACAATTACGGAACAAATACAGTTAATTTAACCGGATTTGGCATTACAGATGACAAAGAAGACCCGTTCAAATGGACTTTTCCATCAACAAACATTGCTGCGGGGCAATATATGGTTATATTCGCCTCTGAGAAAAATCGGAGAACCCCGGGCAAACCGCTGCATCTTAATTTTAGATTAAATGTCTACGGTGATTATCTGGGACTGTTCAGTCCAGATGTCCCTGATACCGCGGTTAGCGAATTTGCTCCAAAATTCCCGGAATTAAGGAATGATTATTCAGTCGGTTACGACAGTAATGGCGATATAAAATATTTTAGCAAGCCGACACCCGGGGATTCAAACGGGACAAGTCAGATAAGCGGGATCGCGCCGCCTCCAAATTTGAGTGCAAGACGCGGATTTTATAACGCGCCATTTACATTAATTTTATCCAGTTCGCTCCCGGACGCAAAAATAAGATATACAACTGACGGCAGCGAGCCAACGGCGACGAGCGGTTTTGAATATATGTCGCCGATTACAATAACAAACACAACCATATTCAGGGCGGCTACCTTTATGACTAATATGCTCCCTTCAACAACAGAAACTCATACCTACATTTTCCTTGATCAAGTTTTAAAGCAACCAAACAATCCGCCGGGATTCCCGACAGGCACAACGATCTGGGGCGGCTATCCATCGGATTATGAAATGGACCCGGAGATCGTTAGTAGTCAGCAGTATTCAAACCTTATAAAGCCGGCGCTTTTATCTATTCCTACTGTTTCCATTGTGATGAATATTGAAGATATTTTTGGAGCGGCAAACGGAATATACACACACTCTTCAGACAGCCAGACCCTATATCGCGGACCTGATTGGGAACGTCCCTGTTCTGCAGAACTTATCCTGACAAATGGGCAGACTGGTTTTCAAATTAACTGCGGCATTCAGATTCAAGGCAACGCCTCTCGCAATCCGCAAAAAACGCCAAAACATCCACTACGTCTATTGTTTAAAGGTGTTTATGGACCGACTGCTCTGGAATACCCGGTTTTTTCGGATTCGCCTGTTAAAAATTTTGATTCGCTTGTAATGCGGGCTGATTTTAATAACTCCTGGACACATTGGGACCCGAATCAACGGTTGAGAGGAACCCGTATTCGCGACGCCTGGGGCAAAGAAACCGCGCGGGCGATGGGTATGGCTGCTCCTCATACACTGCACTTCCACCTTTACATAAATGGACTTTACTGGGGAGTTTATGAGTTTTCAGAGAAGATAGACGCCAGCTTTGCTGCAAATTACTTTGGCGGGAATAAATCCGATTACGATGCGATTGCTTCAAAACCGACGCAAGCCATTGACGGCGATTTAACCGCGTTCAATACAATGGCAAATTACATTAAGGGAAATAGTATGGCTGACCCGAATAATTTTCTGCAGGCGTGTAAATTACTTGATATGACGAATTTCATTGATTATATGCTTCTGAACTTTTTCACTGCAAACCAGGACTGGGGAAATGACAGCAACTGGAACGCAATTCATAAACGTTCCCCGAATGAACCGGTAAGGTTTTTAGCTTGGGACCTTGAGAGGTTTATTGAATATCCGACGGATAATAGAGTTTCAAATACGGACTGCCCGGTTGGGTTGCATCCAGCCTTAATAAATAGTCCTGAATACAAGTTGTTATTTGCTGATAGGATTCATAAACATCTGTTTAATAACGGAGCGCTTACGGCAGAAAATAATGCTGAACGGTGGAAAAAATGGACGAATGTTTTGCAGATGGCAATTATTGGTGAATCGGCTCGATGGGGCGATTATAGGAGGGATGTCCATCAATATCAGAACCCGCCATATTATCTGTATACGCTCTATGACCACTGGCTGCCAGAGGTTACACGGGTGATGACTAATTATTTTCCAAACAGAAATAACAATTTTTTAAATCAGGCAATCGCCGCCGGGCTTTATCCGAATCCCTCTGTTGTAGCGGCTCCGTTTTTCAATCAGCATGGCGGGAGTGTTAGCAAGGGGTTTGTGCTGAAGTGCACAAACTCTCCTGCTGGGGTTGTGTATTACACAACAAACGGGGTTGATCCGCGCGTTTATGGAACCGGCGCTGTTTCGCCGCAGGCATCTGTGTTAACAACAAACGGTGTTGTTCTCAACAGTTCCGTTGTCGTAAAGGCGCGCACTTATAATTCAGGTGTCTGGAGCGCGCTTGCCGAGGCGTCATTTTTACTAGAAAGGCTTGATGTGCCATTGAGAATAACCGAGATAATGTATAATCCGATTGGAGGGGATACTTATGAATTTATTGAACTTAAAAATATCGGCGAATTGCCGGTAAATGTAGGTCTTTTCAGTATAGACGGCGAAATTAGATATAATTTTCCGCCGAATATTTTCATTGATCCGGGGCAGGTCATAGTGCTTGCTTCTGACAACAATCCGATTGCGTTTACTAACCGATATCCAAATGTAAATGTGTTCGGCTGGTTTTCAGGAAAACTCAACAATGGCGGAGGGAGAATCTATATAAAGGATGCCACAGGTCAAGTTATTGCTGTTGCTGAGTATGATGACGAAGGCGGCTGGCCTACGGCAGCCGATGGCGTTGGTTATTCTCTTGAACTTATCAATGAATCGGGCGATATGCGCGATTTAAGCAATTGGCGCGCCAGCAGTGTAATCAACGGGACGCCCGGCGTTACATCAACGCAAACAAAGACTGTCTATATAAATGAAGTGATGTCTTGGAATGTCTCGTCTGTTTTAATTGGAACGAATTATCCCGATTGGGTAGAACTATATAACAGCGCTTCAAACACGATTGACATTAGCGGCTGGAGCCTTACAGATAGCAGCAACCCGCGCAAGTATGTTATACCGCAGGGAACCGCTATTCCTGCGGGCGGATATATCGTTATTGTATGCGACAACGGCGGAGGCGATGGCAAATTGCATAGTGGTTTTGCCCTTAACCGAACAGGGGATATGGTTTTGTTATACGATGCTCAAACAAATTATATTGACGGCATCACATTTGGAAATCAATTGCAAGATTTCACTCTTGGAAGGATTCAAAATCAATGGACGTTATGTTCACCAACGCCTGAGGCTTCAAACGTTGCCGCTCCTCTCGGCGCTCAAACAAACCTTGTCATAAACGAGTGGATGTCCAATCCTTTGAGTGGTGGAAGAGACTGGATAGAAATTTACAATCGTTCCACTCTGCCTGTTAGTCTTTATGGACTTTATTTCAAACTTACAAATGGAATTTATCAATATCTTAAATACTCATTCATACCTGCAATAGGATATCTACAACTATTTGCAGAAGAGGGATGGAAAACGGATGAATTAGGATTCACGCTTCCAAAACAGGGCGGTTCGATTGTTTTGTATGATAGCAAAGGCGGAGAAGTTGACAGAATTGCTTTTAACGAAACGCCAACTGGCGCATCTCAAGGCCGTTATCCTGATGGCGGAACCGTTATCACAAACTTTATTTTTGGCGGAACACCTGGCGCTGTTAATGAAATAGTTGTTTACTCCGGTCCCGTATTTAATGAATTAATGGCGCAAAACGACGGCTCTATAAGAAATGGATTTGGACGCGCCAGCGACTGGATAGAACTTAAAAACAACGGCTCAACCGCATATGACCTGAGCGGGATGGGGTTAAGCGATAGTCAGGATGGAAAAATAAAATGGCAGTTTCCAGCGGGTGTCGTTATACAGCCGGGTTCTTATATTGTAATTTGGTGCGATGGGCAAATTCCTGCATCAACAGATTATAATCAGGAATTAAATTGCGGCTTTGGATTAAAAACAGAAGGCGGTGGTGTTTATCTTTACGATGTATTAGGACGGCTTGTTGACCGTATTGAATATGGAGCCCAGGTTAAAGGAGTTTCCATCGGTAGAATAAATGACAGCGGAGAATGGGAATTGCTTTCATCGCCAACACCCGGTTCTAAAAATAGCGGGGCTGCTGCATTTGGCAACCAGAGTGCGCTTAAAATAAATGAATGGCTTGCAAATAATTCGCAGGGAAATGACTGGATTGAATTGTACAATCCACAGCCGCTTCCGGTTAAGATCAGCGGTATGATTATAAAAGACCTGCCAGATATGCTTACCGCAGGTGACACGATAAAACCCTTAACCTATATCGGCTCAAACTCCTACGCGCGATTTATTGCAGACAACAATGGGAGCTCAATCGGACATCTTAATTTTGCGTTGAGCCAGATGGGCGAATCGATTCAATTGCTTGCATCAAACCGCGTTGTTGTTGATACGGTTTATTTTGGACTGCAAAAGGCGAATGTTAGTACGGGTAGACTTCTTGATGGTGGAACGAATATTGTTGAACTTACCGAGCCGAGCGGCGGATACCCCAATCATAGAAGCGCAAATGGTATTGTTATTAGCAAAGTTATACACAACCAGAACCAGAGCGGTATTGAGATAAAGAATTTAGGAAGTTCATCGGTAAACATCGGTGGCTGGTATCTTAGCGATAGAGCAGAACAACTTAAGAAATACAGGATTGCTCAAAATACCGTGCTCGGTGCGGGACAATCGTTGTTTATTAGCGCCGAACAGATAAACGGCGGTTCAGGCTCAATTGTTCCATTTACATTAAATTTTATTGATGGAGGCGAATTGTGGTTGATGGCTGTTGATAATAACGGCGAACTTGATGGCAGAGGAACAAGGCTTTTGTATAACGGCATTGAAGATGGTATGGCTTACGGTTTTGTTCAGACAAGCGTTGGCAGACGCGGCGCGGTTTGCAACCTTGATGGAACTCAGAAAGTGGGTCCGCTGGTTATCAGCGAGATTATGTATCAACCGCCCGATAGCGCAGATTACGAATTTATTGAAATTCAGAATATCACGACAAACACGGTCTATTTATATGACACAAATCGCTGGTGGGCGCGATGGAGTGTGAGCGGCGGGGTTGAATATAAGTTCCCGTACGGGGCATCAATCAAACCGAACGGTTTCCTTATCCTTGTGAATTTTGACCCTGCTGATTATACCCGATTGCTTGCATTTAAACTTAGATATGGAATCAGCGCCGAGATTCCGATATACGGACCTTATAGCGGCAATCTTGCTAATGAAGGCGATAGTGTTGTTCTTGAAAGAATCGGTTCTAACGGCGCGTCTATTGAAGTAGACCGTGTGGACTACGGAAATGGCAGCGACGGAATCTGGCAGCCGGCAAACGGCACAGGATTTTCTCTACAGCGGATCAGACCGTGGGACTTTGGAAATGAGCCGTCAAACTGGAGAGCGAATATACCAACTGCAGACAGGGCAAACCGCGTTGATAGCGGATTCATTGATAATGATAACGATGGGATGGATTCAGTATGGGAGGCGAACAATGGATTGAGCGATTCAAATCCGCAAGACGCGCTTTTAGACAACGACGGCGACGGGCTTACAAATCTTCAGGAATACTGGCTCGGAACAAATCCAAATGACCCGAACAGCAAATATAATCCCCCGCAAATCATCGGAGGAATTGGCGATAGATATGTTGTGCTTGGTCATCCGGTTTCCTGGCAGATTACCGCGCAGGGCGAAGGCGAACTTTCATACCGCTGGATAAAAGATAATCAGCCTGTTGCGGGGGCAAATTCGTCAACATTTGCAATCTCTAATCTTACTGAACAGGATGCTGGAGTTTATCAGGTTGCTGTAATCAACAACGGCGGCGTGACTGTTAGCCAGCCGATGAAACTAATTGCTTTGATTCCGCCGAAAATACTCGTTCAACCACAGAGTTTAAGTGTCACAAACGGTTCTAACGCAACATTTACAGTAATAGCCACCGGAACAGGATTAATCCAGTACCAGTGGAAGAAAGACGGTGTCCTGATTCTTGGAGCAACAAATCAGACCCTTGCTCTTACAAATGTTACGCTTGCCGATATGGGCAGTTATTCCGTGGTTGTGCAGGATGATATTTCATCTGTGGAAAGCGCGCCGGCGCAACTTGTGGTTTTACTAACTCCAATTATCCTCAAGCAACCGCAAAGCCAGATTGTTTTTGCCGGTAGTACAGTTGTGTTTGATGTTGTAGCGACAGGGACACCGCCGCTTGGTTACCGCTGGAGGCGTGTCAGCACAGGTCTTGTTACAAACATCGGCATTTCCCAATTAACGCTTACTAATGTTGGCGCGTCGCATGCGCAATTTTATAATGTGATTATTACAAACAGCGTTCGTCCCGCAGGAATTATAAGCACTAACGCCTATCTTGTTGTCATTACAGATTGGCCTAAACAGGACCAGTCCGTTGCGCCCGGTTCAACGGCAACATTTTCTGTTACCGTCGCAAAATACACAACGTTGGCTGTCTCTTATCAGTGGCTGAAAGATGGCAATCCGGTGCAAAATGCAACAAACGCAACCTTTTCAATAACGAATGTTTCAATGAACGACCTCGGATATTATTCGGTTAAAATAGCCGCTGCTGGTGTTGAATTAACCACGCCGCCTGTAAGATTGCAACTACCGGCTCCGCAACTATCTCAGCCTGTATTTGTAAACGGCTCGCTGCAATTTTCACTCACCGCTCCAACAAATATGAACAACTACTGGATTCAGTCCTCTACCAACCTTATAAGTTGGCAGGATTTAATGCCTTTGACTCTTACAAATCAGACAATTCTGATTAATCTGCCAATCACAAATTCAACACAACGGCTATTCCTTAGAATTAAGGGAAATTATTAATCCAAGACGTTCAATCAGAATAAACGCTAATCAATTAGCAAAACGGTATAAATAGTGTTTTCGGATAACATTAGTTTGTCTTATACAAATGACTTTTTATGAATAGCTCGGGGAAGAATATCTTGTCCAGATAATAAGCACATTTCTGAATCTGCAGCAGATAGTCAGAATTGATATCGGGCAAATCCATAAAATCGCAGAAGCAGTGTCATAGCAAATCCACACATTTCAGCGTGCGAATATTTTATATTTAAGTTGAATTGACTTTAATATTAGAATAATAAGACCGTGATTCACACCGCAAGCAGCGGAATTAAATTTTTTCTGCAAATCGGTTAAAACTCTTCCTTCCACGCGATGTAATGATTATTCAAGATAGTCCTTGAGTTTTTGACGGAGCGCCTTTCGCGCGCGATATAGATGCGATTCTACAGATTTTATCGTTGTATTCAAGACTTTAGCGGCTTCGGCGAGCGATAAATCCTGCAACTCGCAAAGGATTATAACATCCCGTTGTTCCTCGGTAAGCGAGTTCATCGCCTTATCAATTGCTTGTTGAGTTTCATAATTGATAGATTCCGCTGAGGGATTTTTATTAGTTGAAATCGCGATATCCGGAATCCATTCACAATCTTCATCAGATGCTGCGTCAATAGAGATCTCTAAATGCCGCCTTTTCCATCTGTAATGGTTCCGCAGAAGGTTCATTGCAATGGTGTAAAGCCATGTTTTGAACTTATATTCTTTTGAAAATTTATTTTTATTTATATAAAGTCTGACAAATGTTTCCTGAGAAAGGTCGTTTGCGTCTTCATAGTTTCCTGTATGGCGAAGGTGAAAGTTAAAAATTTCTTTGCCGTATCTGTCAATTATAATGTCAAAAGCGCTCTCATCGCCATTTTGCAGGCGTTCTATCAATTGTTCGTCGGGTTCACCGTCAATGGTGCGAGTGTGAGGCTCCATTTGATTTTCCTGCCATTGATTCTTCGATTTTTTCGTGCCCTTCTAACACCAATGTTCTCATTTTTTTAAAGTAATGTTCTCCCTGGTCTGGCGGCATTTTAGCGCTGACTTCGTAAAAGTGTTTTAGCATAGAAGCCTGACATTGCGCGCGATAAGTCCCGATATCAACTAATAGTTTTTCTATTTCAGGAGTGACATTGGTCGATTTTTCCATTGCAATCTCAAGCGCTCTTTTTTTCTCAGCAATCCTTGCGCACATTTGTTCGCAAACCAGACGATATCCGCTATGAAGTTTGCGAATTTCCTCAACATCAGTATCGCTGAGTTTATACTCCTTTTTTAACCAATCAAGTTCATCTATCTTTTCTGCTTCCTTAAGGCATAGCTGGTAGCCAATGAAGCAGGAAACTCCAAAGATTAAAATTGCCGCCAAAACAATCCCGGCAAACAGAATCACAATTTTCCTGTAAATATTCATCGCGATTTATCGCAATTGATTCGGGATTACAAAATTAATATAACGCGACTCAGCGGTTTTTTTAACTATTTTGATGCCGCTTGAATAGCCTATCCCGAACCCGGCGCCAATTGAAATAAGCAATATCAATACAATGGTCTGTGGTTTTAAAATGAAGTTAAAAATATCCAGCAACGACCAACCAGCAACCTCCGCAGGGGTAACTGACCTTATCCTCTTGCGGACGGATGCCTTGAAATTTGGCGGCAGGTCTTTTTCGGAATAACGCAGTTTCAATACCTGACGCAACCTCGCATCCGCATCATCGCAATTCTGTTCGCAAAATCTCATAAATTGTGAAATTTATTCTTATTTAATAATACACCGCTTGTATAAAAAATCCGCAAATTATTCGGGAGTTTCCTAAGATAAATAAATTAAAAATAATTTTTTGCGTGAAATTGGATATTAAGGTGTAATATAATTATGAAGGTCAAATGCGTGATGGCGCATTTGAATAAAACTAATAACAATGATAAGATATAAATATGAAAACATTCATCAAAGTAATTCTTGCAACCGTGTGCGCGGCTGCAGTAATGGTATCGTCGCTCAACACCGCAAACGCAGCTGATTCAAAAGAGGGTAAGGAGAAAGTCAAACCATACACGCTTGACTATTGCATTGTATCTGGGGAGAAACTCGGCGGCTCAATGGGCAAACCGCATACGATCACATATCAAGGCAGAGAAATTAAGTTCTGTTGTCCAGGTTGCGAGGGGGTATTCAAAAAGGACCCGGCAAAATACATAAAGAAGATTGAAGAGGCTGAGAAAGTGAAGGCAAAGTCATCTAAGTAAATCTTATTTCGGGGATAATTAATCAAGGGTAGAAGAGTTATGGCGTTAAAAAGTTTCGCTGTAAACGGGGTGTCGGAATCACTGTCGCGGATAAGTGTGAGGGCTCGTCAATTTAATATCATCGTTGATGAACCGCCCGCGCTCGGCGGTGAAGATAAAGGGGCTAATCCCGTTGAATATTTGTTAACAGCGCTCATAGGATGTTTGAATATTGTCGCTCATCTTGTCGCAAAGGAAATGGGAATTAAGATTGAGCGACTTGAGATTGATGCGAGCGGGGAATTAAACACAGATAAACTGCTTGGGGTAAAGACGGTAGAACGCCCGGGTTTTCGCAATATCAATGTGAACATAAAGGCGCGTACAGACGCGGATGAGGTGACGCTTGAGAAGTGGCTCGTAACGGTGAAAGAACGGTGTCCGGTCTCTGACAATATCGCCAATTCAACCCCGGTAAATATAACGGTTCAAAAGGCGTAGTTATTTATTGTCGCAGCGCGATAAATTAAGTCTTTATATCCTTTAAGTGGTTGAAAGCAACCTTTGGTTTTAAAGGATGAGTGTGGTTTTGTTTTCAAATTATATTCTTTAATTCGTGTGATTTTAAGATATTATAAAAAAAGACTGACAGAATGAAATGTCTGGCATCATTAATCTTACTATTAGCGCTTTTAATTTTAACCGGCTGCAGCGGGGTTAAACAGACTTCGGAAATAAAAGCGCGACAGTCGTTGTCTGCAGTCTCTGCCGTTTACCGTCCCGAAGGCAAGAAGCCGCAATTGCCTGTATTAACACAAAAATCGCCGCTATCAGACTTTTTGCTTTACGGGATTTTAAACTCGCCTGATGTTGAATCGGCATATTATGAATGGGCTGCTTCGGTGGAGCGGATAACAGTGGAACGTTCGTTGCCAGAGCCGAGATTTACCTTTCAAACCGATATAATGGATTTTGTAAAATCGCTTATGCCCGGGCTTATGTTTGAATTTCCAGGACCTGGAAAACTTGAAGCGCGGGCTAATGTTGCTTCAGCAGAAAGTTTATCTCGTTATTATCAATTTGAAAGCGCCGTTTTTAAAACCGCGTTTGAGATAAAACGGGCTTATTATCAACTTTATTTTCTGGAAGATAAAATCAGAGTTAATCAAAATATTTTGAATTTGTTAAATGACCTTGAAGCGATTGCCAGACGGCGAAATGAACTCGGGCTTGCTTCGTTAGAGGATGTTTTGCGAATTCAAATTGAACAGGAACGGTTAAAGACAGAAATTGCAAATCTTAAAGATTCGCGAAATCCTCTTCTTGCGATGTTCAAAGGGACTCTCGGGCTAAAACCGGAAGAGCCGAATCCGCCGGTTCCGGAGATTTTCCAGACCACTTCTATAGAGGTAAAAGAGGAAACGTTGCTTACAAATGCTTTGGCAAGAAATCCTGCAATTAAAGCCATAGAAGCACGAATTAACAGGGCAACCGCAGCTATCCAACTTGCCCGCAAAGCTAAAGTCCCGGATTACAGCGCTGGGATTGAACTTGACGCGCTTTCTTCTCCGGTAATGGCGAGACCTCAATTTGCCGTGACGCTTCCAATCTGGCGCGACAAGATTGCTGCCCAAATCGCAGAGGCTGAATCAGAGAAGAAATCAGTGGAGGCGCGATTGAGCCAGACCCAGATTTATCTTGCCATTGACCTTGCTGAAAAGCTTTTTACTTATCGGGAAACAACACGAGCGGTTTTCCTTCTTAACGAACAATTGCTCCCAAAGGCGCGTCAAGCTGTGGAAATTTCTATGGCTAATTATTCCGCGGGGAAAGGCGAATTTGCGGCGCTCACAGAAAACTGGAAACTTTTGTATGGTTTAGAACTTGAACTTGTTGATGCAAAGACGCGCCGGGAACTTGCCCTTGCTGAGTTGGAGTTAATGATTGCATCTCTCCCGCCATCAGGCGCTCCGATTTTAAAAGACCAGTCCATTAAACCGCAGGAAACCGGGATTAAGAAAAGATGAAAAAAACATTAAAAATAGTCCTCGCGATTTTATTAATCATAACGGTGGCGATAGTCGCAACTTATTTTTATAAATCAATAATAGCTAAACCTGAAATTGCAAAGAGCGATGTAATTTACTATTGTCCGATGCATCCTTCATACACGAGCCCAAGACCGGGAACCTGTCCAATTTGCGGAATGAACCTTGTCCTGATGGAAAAGGGTGAGAATCATAAAGAGCATCAAGCAAAATCCAACGAAATGACTATGGTTGAAGGACGAATAACGGTTGCCATTTCTCCTGAAAAACAACAGAAAATCGGTGTTCGTTTTGCGACTGTCGTAAGAACAAATCTTTCAAAGACAATCCAGTTAACCGCTGTTCTTGAACACAATGAGACTCGTTATGCGCGTATTGCTCCCCGATTTAGTGGATGGATTCAAAAACTTTACGCAAACTATACAGGACAGGAAATAACGAAGGGTGAACCGTTAATGGCAATATATTCGCCGGATGTCTTGAGCGCTACGACCGAATACCTGCTCGCTTTTGAACAATATGAAAAAGTTAAAAACAACTCTGAGAATCCTGAATATGAACGGGCAAAGACGCTGCTGAATTCTGCGCGAAAAAAACTCTCCCTCTGGGAAATAGGGACAAATGAAATAAGTCGGATTGAAAAAGAGCGCCGTCCGCTGAATGAGATATTGCTGCGGTCTCCGATATCAGGCCATATTATTTCAAAAACCGCATTTGAAGGGCGTTACTATATGTCGGGAGAAACACTATTTGAAATTGGAGACCTATCGGAATTATGGGTTCGCGCTTATGTTTATGAACAGGATTATCCATTTGTCAAATTAAGCCAAAAGGCGCGGGTTATTTTTCCTTATTTGAACAAAGTTATTGAGGGAAATATTTCGTTCATCTATCCGCATATTGATGAAAAAACGCGGAGAGCGGAGGTTAGAATTGATATTAAAAATTCGGATAATATCTTGCGTCCAGGTATGTGGGGAAATGTTGAGATTGACCTTGATTACGGGAATTTAACCATTATTCCGAGAGCGGCAATAATAGATACCGGTTTGCGATACATTGCGTTTGTAGTTACTGAAAGCGGAGAATTTGAACCGCGAGAATTAAAAATCGGTTTTAAAGGTGACGATTTTTATCAGGTCGTTGATGGCGCGCGGGAATCTGAGAAAGTCGTGGCAAATCCGTTGTTTTTAATTGATTCAGAGAGTCAGTTAAAAGCCGCAATTCTTGGAATGGGAGTCCATAAACATTGATAACACAAAACTCAACGCGGATTTATTGATTGAGAAATGAATAATATTCAACAGGGAAGACATTCTGGAAATTCTTTGATTGAAAGGGTTATAGAATGGAGCGCCCGTAACAAGTTTATGGTCTTTTTGGCTGTTGGCGCGCTTTTTATTGGCGGATTGTGGTGTATGAGAAATACGCCGCTGGACGCAATCCCTGACCTTTCAGATGTTCAGGTAATTGTCTATACCACGTGGGAAGGGCGAAGTCCAAATCTTGTTGAAGACCAGATAACTTATCCCATAGTCACCAAACTTGTATCGGCTCCAAGAGTTCGCGTGGTTCGCGGTTACAGTTTTTTCGGGTATTCGTTTGTATATGTTATTTTTGAAGATGGAACAGACTTATACTGGGCGCGCTCGCGCGTGCTTGAATATCTGCAAGGCATTGCCGGTTCGTTGCCGCCAGGCGTAACTCCATCATTAGGACCCGATGCTACAGGTGTCGGTTGGGGTTTTCAGTATGCCCTTGTTGACCGCAGTGGCAAACACGACCTTGCAGAATTGCGGAGTTTTCAGGATTGGTATTTGCGATACTGGCTTCAGAGTGTTGAAGGCGTTGCCGAAGTGGCAACGTTTGGAGGGTTCCAAAAGCAATATCAGATTGAGTTAGACCCAGATAGGCTTATCTCCTACAACATACCTGTAAATAAAATCATTGAAGCGGTAAGAAGAGCAAACAACGATGTCGGCGGACGCGAACTTGAACAATACGGTACAACCTATTTAGTCCGTGGTTTAGGTTATATCAAATCAGTGGAGGATTTAAGACTTGTAACGGTTGGCTCTGATGAACGCGGTGTTCCTATTCTTTTGAAAGATGTTGCCCGAAACATAACAGTTGGCCCAGAGATGCGTCGCGGCGCAGGCGATTTTAACGGCGAAGGCGAAACCCCAGGCGGCATCGTCGTTATCCGGTTCGGTCAAAATGTGCTTCAGGTCATTGATAGAGTAAAAAAGAAATTGGAAGAGATTAAACCCTCGCTACCGGAAGGAGTTGAAATTGTCATTACCTACGACCGATCAGACCTAATAAAACGCAGCATCAACACCCTTACCCGCACAATCATTGAAGAGAGCATTGTCGTAAGCCTTATTGTCATAATTTTTCTCCTTGATTTTGGCGGCGCAGTTCGGGCAATTGTTACGCTTCCGATCGCGGTTGCCCTTGCTTTTATTCCAATGTATTTTATGGGACTGACCGCAAACATAATGTCGCTTGCCGGCATAGCAATCTCTATCGGTGTATTGTGCGATGAGGCTGTAGTGATGGTTGAGAATGTCCATAAGCGGCTGGAACACGCGCCCCCAGGATTAAGCAAAACAGAACGAACAGAAATTATAATAGACGCCTGCAAACAGTTGGGGAAACCGATGTTTTTTGCCTTGCTTGTGATCACCGTCAGCTTTCTTCCCGTATTCACGCTTGAAGCGCAAGAAGGTAGATTGTTCAAACCGCTTGCATTTACAAAGACATTTACCATTGCGTGGGCTTCCTTCTTATCAATTACAATTGGTCCGGCATTGATTGTATTAATGACAGGCGCAAAGGTTATACCTGAACATAAACATCCGATAAGCCGGCTTTTGCATAAGATATATTACCCCTGGGTTAGCGCGTTGATGAAACGTCGGCTACTTTCAATTGTGATTGCGATTATAGTGGTCGCAAGTTCTATCCCTGTTTATAAAAGATTAGGCAGCGAATTTATGCCGCCGCTCAACGAAGGCACAATTCTTTATATGCCAACCACGCTTCCCACTGTTTCTATTACCGAAGCGACCCGCCTTCTCCAAATACAGGACAAGATATTAAAACAATTTCCCGAAGTCCTTACCGTTCACGGAAAAGCCGGTCGCAGTGAAACTCCAACCGATCCTGCGCCATTGGAAATGTTTGAAACTGTAGTCCAGTTGAAACCGCAGGAAGAATGGCGAAAGGTTAAGATTAAACGATGGTATTCAGATTGGGCGCCAGAATGGTTAAAACCGATTCTAAGAAAACTGTGGAAAGATGAACGCCCTATGAGATGGGACGAACTTGTAAGCGAAATGGACGCCGCTATTCAGTTGCCGGGAGTAGTCAATGCCTGGACTATGCCAATCAAAGCCCGCATTGATATGCTTTCAACGGGGATTAGAACCCCGGTTGGAGTAAAAATTCTCGGCTCAGACCTCGCAGTCATAAATGAGATAGGACAAAAGCTTGAATCAATTATTCGTTCAATACCCGGAACGCGCAGTGTTTATTCAGAACGCACTGTCGGCGGACTATACCTTGATATAATTCCGGATAGAAAGGAAGCGGCGCGCTACGGATTAAACATTGAAGACGTCCTTGATATTGTTGAAACCGCTATCGGCGGTATGCCAGTTGCCCGCACTATTGAAGGACGGGAACGTTACACGATAAATGTTCGCTATAGCCGAGAACTCAGGGACGATGTGGAAAAATTAAAACGAATCCTTGTGCCGATCAATCTCGGCAGCGCTGGGATGCAAAATAATGGCGATAACTCAATGGATACCAGGTCTCGAACAAGTTCCAGCCAGTCTGTTGTTCAAGTTCCGCTCGGACAACTCGCCGAAATAAATATTTCTCAAGGACCCCCATCAATAAAAGACGAAGATGGCGCCCTCACTGGCTGGGTTTATATTGATATTTCAGACCGCGATATCGGTTCCTATGTTGAAGAGGCAAAATCGGTTGTTAATGAAAAAATTGAAAAGGAAAAACTCCTACCGCCTAGTTATCGGATTGAATGGACTGGTCAATATGAATATATGCTTAGGGTGAAAGAACGGTTAAAAATTGTCGTCCCAATAACCTTATTAATCATATTCGTTTTACTCTATATGAATTTTAAGAATGTTCCGCAAACATTTATAATTTTACTCTCAGTTCCATTTGCTATTACAGGAAGCGTCTGGATGTTGTACATAATGGGCTATCATATAAGCATTGCTGTATGGGTTGGAATAATAGCGCTTGCCGGTCTTGCTGCTCAAACTGGCACGATGATGATTGTGTATCTTGATGAAGCGTTTAATCTCTGGAAATCGGCTGGCAGAATGAAGACCCAGTATGACCTGTTTGAGGCTATCACTTACGGCGCTGTGCAAAGAGTGCGTCCAAAACTTATGACAGTATCAATGATTATAATTGGGCTTGTCCCGGCGCTTTGGGCTGAAGGCGCTGGCGCTGAGGCAATCCAGAGAATCGCAGCGCCTATGCTCGGCGGTCTTATCACGAGCGCGGTTCTCACATTAGAAATTGTCCCTGCTATTTACAGCATTTGGCGGGGCATGGAAGTAGAATGGGTAAAAACGCCACCCCCGCCAAAGAAAAGTTGGGAGCAATTAAGCGAAGAGTTTTTGAAAATTGAATCTATGAGATTTTCCGAACGCGATTCAAATTCGTAAATTACTTTGAGAAATAATACATCGCTATTAAGCGCTTTTTAGCAATCATAGTTTCATTGACTTACAACAAAAATTTAAGTAAAAATTTATCAGGTAATTCCACCTGCAAATGATGGATAAACAGCAAAGGAAAGGTTTCAGATTGCAAAGAGAAGGTTGAGTGTTTTGGCTGGTGGATGTTAGATGAGAAATTAAATCAGAATTGAGACGAGGAAGTATGAGCGCTAAAACCCAAATCTATAAATGTCCGGTCTGTGGAAATGTGGTTGAACTTTTATTCAACGGCGGCGGCAAACTGGTTTGCTGCGGCAAACCGATGGAACTGATGACAGAAAAAACAGCAGACCAGGGCAAAGAAAAACATGTCCCGGTTATTGAAAAGACAGAAAAGGGGATCAAGGTGAAGGTCGGCGATGTGCCTCACCCGATGGAAGAAAAACATTATATCGCCTGGATTGAAATAATCGCCGACGGCAAGATAATCAGAAAATTCTTGAACCCCGGAGAAAAACCGGAGGCAGAGTTTGAAATAAAAGCCGAAAAGATTGAAGCGCGAGAATACTGCAATCTCCACGGTTTGTGGATATCCTGAGAGAGGTTGCGGTTAAAGTATATCTGATTTAAATAGGTTGCAAAACCGATGCAATTAGCAAGACGAATGGCATCGGGAGGATGCATTGGTGTTTATCAGCCGAATAAAATCCATAATGCTGAGTTTTGGGGAAAGACAATCGGTTGCTCTTTTAATATAAGGGTAGAAAGGGCTGTTTTATAAAAGCAAATATTTTTGTAAATCCAATATCTTCATCAATATTCGATTTATCTTGATTAATAGACGGTTGAGGGAAGATTGATTTTAACCGCTTGTAAAAGTCCGTTGTTAGAATATATTAAAATATGAAGCTGTTTGACATAACCGCTGTGGGGGCGTTCCGGTTTCGACCCGGTAGAAGCGCCAGAAGCGGCATGCCGAGGATGATCCGTTGGCCTCGTTAATCATCGGATCAAAAAATCAAACGCCAACGAAGAATTGGCTCTCGCGGCTTAATTAGTCCGCGACGTTCACCACTGGACACCGGCTACGGTGGATGAACGCGGCAGCCGGTTGGGATGAACGTGGAGCCGCAGCGCGTTCGTCCGAGATTATTACTGACGGCTGGGTTGTGTGAACTTCGCCGGGAAATGTTCACTCAACCGAGACTTATTCCCGGATAAGCATGTAGTCGCGACTGGCAAATCCGCCGGGGACAGGGGTTCAACTCCCCTCGCCTCCACCAGATTGAAGTAGATGTCTTGCAGACAAAATATTCCCCATTTAAATACCTCTAACTTTTAATCGTTAGCCTATAGATTTTTTCAAAATTATTAAGATATACGGTGTAAAAACGAGTATTTGTAAAAAATTAAAAGTAAATAAAATTGTTGTCATTTATAGTAGATTAAAAGTGCGAACATAGGAAATTAGACAGTAATTTATAAATTTGCGACTGCGGTAGACAACAAATATAAACCATTAAAAGAAATAGATAATAAAATATGAATTGCAATATGAAACCTAAAAGTATCATTAACTTTGTATTAGGAATAGCGCTTATTATTTTTGGCATTGCTTTAATTATAATTACCGGCACATTTAGCGGAATAATTCCATTGCTTATTGGATGTTCACTCTGTTATATAGGCTGGAGCAGAAGCCGTACTGCTACTGTTGTTTTTGGTCATACAGTTATAGTAATCGGATGTTTTTTGATTACTTGGGGGATTTATCTTTTGCCGTATTCCAAGCCGATTCTATCGCATATTTTAGGTCGCCCTCTCTTTTGGGGACTGTTCTCATTGTTCGGTGGTATTTGCGCGATCTATCATGGGTTCTGCCAATGTATTCACAGACAAAAGTGAGTTAATTGTGTTTAATATAAATGATAGGTTATGTATTAATAAGCTTGCCAGTAAAATTGCAAGAGTATGATATTGGATGAATATCAAAATGTTAATATGTGTGTAGTAATGTATTTTCATCTGATAATCTATTAATAATTTATACAATGTTATAAATATGCCACAAAAAGATTTAAAAAGAGGCGAGATTGTAATTTATAAATCCAGAAAAGGTCCTGAAATTATGGTGCATTTAGAAGGGACGAGTGTTTGGCTTAGACAGAATGAGATAGCAAGACTTTATGGCAAAGACCGTTCAGTTATTACCAAACATATTAACAAGATTTTTCCTGATATGGAAGTTGACAAAAAAGCAATGTGCATTTTTGCACATTGCAAATTCGGATAAACCGGTTGCATTTTAGAGTTTGGATGTAATTCTCGCCGTCGGTTATCGCACGAATTCGGCGCGGGCGATTGATTTCAGAAAATGGGCTACTAAGATCTTAAAAGATTATTTATTAAAAGGTTATGCTGTTAATGAAAAACGGTTGATTCAAGCGCAAAATCAATTAAAAGAACTACAGGGCGCAATCTCTTTTTTGCAGGAAAAAGTTCAACACGAATCGCTTGCCGGGCAGGAACAGGAGATTTTAAATCTGCTATCATCATATGCAAAAACATTAACCTTGCTTGAGCAGTATGATAAGGAAAAATTAACCATTGCAAGAAAGGGTAAAGATAGGTTTGTTTTAGATTATGAGACAGCGCGCAAAATAATTAATGATGTCAAAAAATAATTAATTGAGAAGAAAGAAGCGGGAGAAATATTCGGACAGGAAAACAGCGATAAATTTAAAGCCATATTAGAAATATTTATCAAACTTTTAATGGTAAAGAGTTGTATCCTTCAATAGAAGAAAAGGCGGCGCATCTTCTGTGTTTTACAATCAAAGACCATCCGTTTGTTGACGGCAATAAACGGATCGGCGCGATTTTATTTATTTATTTTTGGATAAAAACAATTATTTATATCGGGAAAACGGCGAGCGAAAAATAAATGATAACGGTTTAACGGCTCTGGCGCTTTTAATCGCGATCAGCGGATCGGACGAGAAAGATAAATTGATAAAAATCAGCGCAAATTTATTAAAATAATGAAGCTACAAAACCTTAATTATTTATCTTAGTGTTTGGTTTTGCGTTATCCAAAATCACAAACCAATGTTGCCGCTACTATCGCAGTCTTGCCACTGCAGTCTAAAATGTTTGACATTTTTTTGGGAATATTCAGCAAGTTACTATAAATAATTTTAACAAATTTATCTCAATCCGAAAATTGTGATTTTCTGGAATGCTAATAATTCAGCGGTAATCGTTAACAGATTAAAAACATATTGTAAATCCGCTGTAATTTTTGCAAATTTGTAGTTTATGAAGATACATTTTTTCGGGGCAACGCGAACAACTACTGGTTCAATGTATTTGCTGGAGATTAATGGAAGTCGTTTGCTTCTTGAGTGCGGGCTTTTTCAAGGCAGACGCGCCGAGTCAATTGAGAGAAACCGAAACTTCCCTTTTGCGCCCGATTCTATAGACGCCGTTATTTTGAGCCACTCGCACATTGACCATTGCGGCAATTTGCCGAATCTGTGCAGTCAGGGATTCAAAGGAAATGTCTATAGCACCTTTGCGACGCGAGACCTTGCGAGCATAATGCTTGTGGATTCGGCTGTGGTGCAGAAGCAGGATGCGGAGTTTGTTTCTAAAAAACGGGCTAAAAAGGGGCTTCCGCCAGTTGAACCGCTATATACAACTGTTGAAGCCGAACTGGCTGTGAGGCAGTTTGTGTCAATAAATTATGACAGACCGATTCCTGTTGCCGATGGCGTAACTTTAACATTTAGAGATGTCGGGCACATTCTCGGTTCTGCTCAAGTTGTTCTGGATATTCGCGAAAATGGCAGAAAATTCAGATATCTATTTAGCGGAGATGTCGGGCGCGGCGACGACCCGATTTTGAGAGACCCCGAAGTTGTAGAGGATGTTGACTATCTGCAAATAGAGTCCACTTACGGAAATCGTGAACATTCTTCAAGAAACTCTTTTGCGCCGCAGGTGGCTGAACTGGTACTTGATACTTTAAAAAAGAACGGGAAGGTGATTGTTCCGGCATTCTCTGTCGGCAGGACCCAGCAGATAGTTTATATTCTTCATCTGTTAACGATTGAGGGCAAATTGCCAAAAGTTCCAATCTTTGTTGACAGTCCGCTGAGCGTCAACGCCACAGAGGTTTATAGATTGCACCCGGAATGTTTTAACGAAGAGATTTACAGGTTTTTGCACGAAAAGGAGAACCCGTTTGGTATGGATAATCTCACCTATATTCGCGAGCAGTCGCAATCAATGAAGTTAAATGACTTTAAAGACCCGGCGATAATAATCAGCGCTTCTGGAATGTGCGAAGCAGGCAGAATCCGCCACCATTTAAAGAATCACATCGGCAATCCTAACAATTTAGTTATGTTCATTGGATATTGCGCCGAAAACACTTTAGGGGCGCAGATTCTTGCCGGAAAGAATCCTGTAAATATTTTTGGCGAGCCGCATCAAGTTCGAGCAAGGATTGTTTCGTTGGACGCGCTTTCTGGTCACGCAGATAAAAACGAGTTGCAGGCTTATGTGAAAAAGATGAGCGGGAGGATGGGGAAGATTTTTGTGATTCACGGCGAAGAGGATCAATCGCTTGCCTTTGCGGAGACGCTGAAACAGATTAAACCAGATTCAGAAGTTGTAGTGCCGAATCCGGGCGACGCGGTTGAAATTTAGCAAATTAATCCGATATTAATGTAAATTATTGTATGAATATGTCTGAAAATGATGAGCAGATAAAAGAGCGGGTTAAGGGGTTGGTAAAATTGGCTGGCGATGGTTACAATCCTGATATTGTGGAGGATATCATTATCAACGCCATTAAGATGCTCAAGGATGTTGAAAATCGAGGCGACGCCAGGGTAATTCAAACAGCGGTCAGGGAATTAAGATATTCATTTAAAATATTTTCTCCTTATGAATCAACGCGCAAGATAGCGGTGTTTGGTTCTGCTCGCACCGAGCCTACGCGGCATATTTACAAACAGGCTGTGGAATTTGGCAAACTTGCCGCAGAGGCTGGTTTTATGGTTATAACTGGGGCAGGTCCGGGGATAATGCAGGCTGTCCACGAAGGGGCAGGGCAGGAGATGAGTTTTGGAGTTAATATCAGATTGCCCTGGGAACAATTGCCTAATCCGGTTATTCAAAAAGATAAGAAATTAATAACCTTTAAATATTTTTTCACAAGAAAACTTACTTTTATCCGTAACGCGGATGCTGTAGTGCTTTTTCCCGGCGGTTTCGGAACGATGGACGAGGGGTACGAGGCGCTAACGCTTATGCAGACTGGAAAGAGCCGTTTGATGCCGCTCATATTAATTGACCAGCCCGGCTGCGCGTTCTGGAAAACTTGGGACAAGCATATTCGAGAACATCTTTTGAGAAACCATTACATCTCGGAAGAAGACCTGAATTTATATCAGATTACCGATAGCACGGAGATTGCAGTTAAATGGATTTCAAAATTCTACCGCAACTTTCACTCAACCCGTTTTGTAAAAGATATGCTCGTAATAAGGGTAAAACACGAGCCGTCCGCATCGGCTCTTGAAGCGCTAAATGAAGATTTTTTAGATATTATCGTTGATGGAAAAATTGCTGTAATTGAGCCTACAGAAGAAGAAAAAGAGGACAACGATTTTGTTGAATTACCGAGACTTGCGTTTAAATTCAACAGGAAAAATTACGGCAGGTTGCGTCAATTAATTGACAGGATAAACACACTGTAGAACGGAGTTATATTTTAACTTGATTGATGAACTTTGTTCTATTGGGAAATTATCCGTTATTCATCTTTACCACGTAAGCCTGAAACTCTGGCAATATAAAAGGGGGCAGTCTGACTTTGAATCTTATGCCGTCAGTTTCGTACTGTTTTTCAACCACCTGACCAACGTGATAGACCTTTGCGGCAAGCGCTGGGTTGTTATGCGGGATTAATATTTCAACAAAACTTCTTGCAGGTTTTAACATTGAACCTATTGCGTCAAGCAGTTCATCAATTCCTTTGCCGGTTTTTGCTGAAACGAAAATCGCATTGGGAAAGATTTCGCTCCAATATGGCGGGATTTCGCCATTCATCAATCTATCAATTTTGTTGAAAACCATTAGAATCGGCTTTTCAACGGCGCCTATCTCTTCAAGGACAGAATTGACTGCAAGTATCTGTTCATTAGCCTGTGGATGGCTAATGTCAACAACGTGGAGCAGCAGGTCTGCCTGGACAACCTCTTCAAGCGTTGCCTTAAACGCCTCTACCAGACGGTGCGGGAGTTTTCTAATAAATCCGACGGTGTCTGAGAGAAGAACGTTTTGATTTGTTGGCAGACGAAGCCGCCTTGTCATAGGGTCAAGGGTTGCGAAAAATTTATCTTCTGCAAAACCGCTGGCTCCGGTAAGCGTGTTCAGTAATGTTGTTTTGCCTGCATTTGTATAACCTACCAGAGAAGCCAGAGGCCAGAGGTGACGTTGCCGTCCCTGCCGCTGGATAGTTCGATGAAGTCTCACTTCTTCAAGCTGGTCAATAATTCTGGCAATTCGGTTTTGCACGCGACGTCGGTCTGTTTCAAGTTGTGTTTCGCCATCGCCGCGCATACCGATGCCGCCTTTTTGTCGCGAAAGATGTTCCCAGAAACGGGTTAATCTCGGTAAAAGGTGTTTTAACTGCGCGAGTTCAACTTGCAATTTGCCTTCCTTTGTTCTTGCGCGGAGGGCAAAAATATCAAGGATTAGCGATGTCCTGTCAATTACCTTGCAATTGAAAATATTTTCAAGATTCCTTGCCTGCGCCGGTGTCAATTCATCGTCAAAAATTACCGTATCAACTTCATTTCTTTGACAGAATTCAGCAAATTCAATTGCTTTGCCTTTGCCAATGAATGTGGCAGGGTGGGGGGTATCTAACTTCTGAATTCCTTCGCCAACAACCTCGCCGCCAGCGGCTTTAACCAACTCGTTCAGCTCAGCCATTGAGTCCTGCACTTCAAATGCATCGCGAGACTTGAGCTGAACACCTATAATGAATACCCTTTCGGGTTTTCTATTTTTTGTTTCTATCAGAGCCTTCAACCTTTCTGATTAACTAGTTTTCTTATAAAAATTAAATTAACACCTTAATAACAAACGGTCAATACTCGCGCTAAATCGCTCCCGAGTGAATCCAGATGTTGATAGTTAATATGACGCTTCTTATAACGGATTTATAAAGTGTTGTCCTTTCCGTGAAATCTGTTTTGCTTCAACTGCTTAAAATTATTCAATGTAATTCATTTCTAAAACGTCTGAATAAAAAGAATGGCGCTTTTAATAAATATGCCTCAGTGCGGTCTTTTGAAAAAGACTGCGGCAATATTCTGTTTTTTAATATTTATAAATCTCGCTCATTCTATCTCGCCTGAATATCTATCTCCCTCCGCGTTGGCTAAATCACCGGATGAAAAAACGATATACATTGCCTGCGCCACTGCTCCAAAAATAATCGCCTTTGATGTAAATGCAGAAAAGATTTCAAAGATATTTAAATTAAAAGAAAATCCAAACGGTATCGCTGTTTCAAAAGATGGCAGGTATCTGTTTGTTACCTGTCCGTCTCCGCAGAGCAGCATTTACATTATAGAATCTGAAAGCGGCAAGATTGTTAATAAAATGATTACCGGTCATTCTGCCTGTTCTCCAGTAATTAGCCCGGATGGAACGAGGCTTTACGTTGCGAACCAATTTAATAATTCTGTTAGCGAGATGGATATAAAAACTGGCAAGGAAATTCGCCGCTTCAACGTTGCGCGCGAGCCTGTATCAATGGATATATCCGCCGATGGCAAATTGCTTTTGGTCGCCAATCACCTGCCTGCTGGACGGGCAGATTCCGGAGTTGTGGCTGCTGTAATTGAGGTTGTAGATATAATTTCCGGAAAAGCGATCAAACAGATTCAATTGCCCAACGGCAGCACATCTGTTAATAGCGTCAAGATATCGCCTGACGGCAAATATGCTTGCGTAACACACCTGCTTGCGCGATTCCGTCTTCCGACAACCCAGTTAGACCGTGGCTGGATGAATACAAACGCCAAAACGTTGATTGATTTAAAAGGGCTAAAAATTCTCAACACCGTTTTGCTTGACAATGTGGATAAAGGAGCAGCGAATCCGTGGGGAACTTGCTGGAGTGCGGATGGAAAATATTTATGCATAGCGCATTCAGGCACACACGAAATCAGCGTTATTAAATTTCCTGAATTGATTGACAAATTAATGAAACTCCCTGCCGACACGGATAAAGGCAAAATCGCCGATTACATTACAGTTTCCCGTTCAGTAGAAGATGTTCCAAATGACCTCTCTTTTTTAGTTGGTTTAAGAAACCGGATTAAACTGCCAGAATCAGATAAAGGACCAAGGGCGATTACTATAATTGGTTCCCGTGTCTATGTGGCAAATTATTTTTCAGACTCAATCTCTGTACTTGAACTTAATACGCAAAATCCGCAGTTCCACTCTGTGAAACTGGCTTCAGAACAACAATGGACAACAGTGCGGTTAGGCGAATTTTATTTCCACGACGCTACAATTTGCTTTCAAGGGTGGCAGAGTTGTTCAAGCTGTCATCCCGGAGATGCGCGCGTGGACGGGCTTAACTGGGATTTAATGAATGATGGGATAGGCAATCCTAAAAACACTCGTTCCCTTTTATTAAGTCACAAAACCCCGCCTGCTATGAGCCTCGGCGTCAGAGAGACCGCATACACCGCTGTTCGGGCAGGAATCCGTCATATTCTGTTTTCGGCTCAACCGGAAAGTGTAGCAAATTCAATAGATGAATACCTTAAATCTTTGAAATCTGTTCCGAGTCCTTATCTTGTAAATGGAAGTCTTTCAAAATCAGCAGCCAGAGGCAAAAAGATTTTTAACAATGCAGGCTGTTCGCAATGTCATCCGCAGGGACTTTTTACAGATATGCGTCAATACGATGTTGGTACAAAAGGTGAAACTGATAAGCCGCAAGACCTGTTTGATACTCCGACCTTGATTGAAGTCTGGCGAACCGGGCCATATCTTCATGACGGTTCAGCCGCCACCATCAAGGAACTTTTCACTGTTAGAAATAAGGATAACAAGCACGGAATTACACAAAATTTAACTGAGGAACAAATAAATGACCTTGTTGAATATGTTTTATCTCTTTAATATTAACATCTTAATTCTCAGAACATATAGGCTTAATTAGTTATGGAATTAATGAGTAAATCAAAATTGATAAGGGAAATTCAGCCGGGATGCGTTGAAACAAAAGCCAGTACGAGCAAACATATTGAATGGCACATTACAATGACTCCACTGGATGGTGAGACGCCAGAAACCTTTATAAATCGCTTTGCAAGAAGGATGAAGGGATTAAACGCCGCCATAGTCAAACACGAAATCTTTGGCGGTTTGAAACATCGTGAATTAGTATTGCAAACATTGAAAAAAAATTTTGGTGTTATTGACTGGCACATTACCTGGACCGAAGGTTCCCCTTCTATGAATGATACGATATGCGGAATGAATGTATACGCAGTTGAAGGCGCTCCAGTATCAATACTTAAATTTGAAGATAACATCGTTGGACGGTCATTCAACGATGGCTACGCAAGGCATCTGTTTTTAGGCGGTCTTTATCCAAAGAATATTGCCGCAGACAAACCTGAACAGATGCGCGAGTTGTTTGAGCAGATTGATCAAGTTTTAAAACTTGGTTTGATGAATTATTCAAATGTTGTGCGAACATGGTTCTTTCTTGACGATATTCTTTCGTGGTATTTTCCATTTAATAAAGTTAGAACCGAGTTTTATCAAAAGCATAAAGTATTTGACGGGCTTGTTCCGGCAAGCACAGGAATCTGCGGAAGCAATTATTACAAAGCAGCGGCGGTTGCAGCCGTTTGGGCGGTTGAGCCACAAAGCAAAGCCTGTTCAATAAAGGAAGTCCCATCGCCACTGCAATGCCCGGCTCCTTGTTATGGAAGTTCTTTCAGCCGCGCGGTTGAAATTCAAACGCCAGAGTTAAAACGGTTGCTCGTCTCGGGCACGGCAAGCATTAAGGAAGATGGCACAAGCGCTTATTTAAACGATATAAAAGGACAGATAGACCAGACAATGCGCGTTGTTGAGGCGATTCTTAAATTGAAAGGGATGGACTTTAATTCAGTGACCCGCGCAATCGCGTATTTCAAATATTTTGCCCATAAAGATGAACTGGGCGTCTGGCTTTCAAAAAATGGCATTTTAAATTTTCCGGTTATATTAACTCAGGCTGATGTTTGCAGGGATGATCTGCTTTTTGAGATTGAACTGGACGCAATTGCTCAAGGTAATGATTAGTATTTTCAGAGTCATTAGAATTTATGGCAATGTAGTTTACTTTGAGAGAGGCAAAAGAGGATAGAAACTGCGGTCGTCTATTATCAGCGCAAGACAACCTATTTTTAAGTTCCCTTTTATAATCTAATTTAGTAACTATGGTTTCCTGAAATGTTCAGGAGTCAGGTTTATTTATTTCTCGCTGCTTTGATTGCGCTTACAAATTGAGATGCAAGGGTGGAAAGTCCAGCCCAGTCAGATTTTGCGAGAATATCTTTTGTAACAAGCGATGAACCAACTCCAACCGCCGGAATGCCAGCCTTTATAAACTCGCCAATATTTCCAAGATTAACCCCGCCTGTGGGGACAATTCTTAAATGCGGCATCGGCGCAAGCAAAGCCTTTATATATTGAACCCCGAGATTGTCAGCCGGGAAGATTTTTACAAAATCCGAGCCGATCCGTTGCGCTTTTTCTGCCTCTGTCGGTGTGTATGCCCCAAGCATACATACTTTTCCGGACGCATTTACTACCCCGGCAATTTCATCTTTTGTAATTGGAGAAACTACAAATTGCGCCCCTGCGCTAAGCGCTTCTTGCGCCATTTTGGCATCTAACACCGACCCCATACCCATCAGCGCTTTATCTCCAAATATATTGTAGACCTGTTTGAACTGTTTAACCGCATCTGGGATCGTCATCGTTAACTCAATTACGTCAATCCCGCCGTTAATCAGCGCCTGGCAAACATCGCACAGCTGTTCGGTGGACTTCGTGCGGATAATCGCAATAATCCCGCTTTGAACAATTCTATTTATTATTACCTGTTTTTCCATAGTTTGCTAATATTGAGAAAAATTTTAGTTTAATTTCGCTTGATTTCAATTACATCGTGCGGACCGGCTTCTCTCTGTCCTGCTGGAGAAACGCGGATATAACGCGCCTTTTTCTTTAGTTCAACAAGATTGCTTGCCCCCAGATATCCCATACCGGACTGAATTCCGCCGATTAATTGGGCAAGAACGTGGTCAATTGATGGCAAAAGTTCTTTTAATGCCTCGACCCCTTCTGGCGCAATTTTGCCGCTTTGATTTATTTTTTCATGACCATACCGCGCGGCAGAACCAGCCTTCATAGCCGCAAGGCTGCCCATACCGCGATATTGTTTATAAAGTTTGCCATTGATTTCAATTATCTGCCCCGGCGCTTCTGGACATCCAGCAAAAAGACCACCGCATATAACAGCATCTGCGAGCGTCAGCGCTTTTACGATATCGCCGCTCTTTGTAATTCCGCCGTCTGCAATTATTTTAACGCCGCATTTTTCAGCCGCTCTTGAAGTTACAAACAAAGCCGTCATCTGCGGAATGCCGACCCCGGCAACAATTCTTGTTGTGCAGATTGACCCCGGACCTTGTCCAACTTTAATGATATTTGCCCCGCATCTGGCAAGATATTCAATACCTGCCGCAGATGTAACATTGCCGGCGATAATAGGCAGTTTTGGATAAGCGTCGCGCAAAAATTTTACCATATCTCCAACCCCTTTACTGAATCCGTGGGCCGTTGAAACCGCAACAACATCAACACCCCGTTCTAACAACGCCCCCACATGATTTAGAATCCGCTCTTTATCAAGTTCGCCAAACGCATTCCGCGTTGCGGAAACTGCGGCGCCGCATATCAATCTGAACCGCGAGTCTCTTGCGGGTCTAAACTGCGCGCTGCGCTCCTGCATAATCCTTTCCACATCGCTCATTGTAAACAAGCCTTTCAAATTATCTTCATCGTCCACAACAAGCAATTTATGAATGCCCGGATGTTCGTTGAAAAATTTATCCGCAGTGGCGATTGGATTGTCACCGAGGTTTTTCTGATTAATAACGTGCAAACTCTTTCTTTGCGTCATTAACTTTGTGACCTTGCTTTTAGTATACCGCTGTTTTATAACATGTCCGGATAATAACCCTATCAGTTTGCCTTTCTCATCAACCACGGGGAATGTGCTAAAGTCGTATTTCTTTTCTTCAATCATTTTAATCACATCGCCAATCAACATATCCGGTAAGACCTTGATAGGCTCTTGAATTAACCCGTGAATATGGTTTTTCACCCTGCTGACTTCGGACAATTGCTGCCGTTCGCTCATATTGTAGTGGATAAGCCCCAATCCTCCGTTCAAAGCCATCGCAATTGCCATTCGCGACTCGGTCACTGTATCCATATCAGCAGAAATAATCGGAATATTCAAAGTTAGCCCTTCAGCCAGCGTGGATTCAAGATTTGTGTCCTTTGGCAATATTTCGCTATAAAGCGTTGCAAGGGTTACATCGTCAAAAGTCAACCCCTCGTTGCAGAAGGCTTTAAAAAATTCTTCTGCCGGCTTGTAAAATCCGGCGTCTATCAAATTACCTTTATATTCTTCCATATTACAAAGTATCCAAATACTAAGATTACAATCAAGCAATTTGTTTTTAGCCCTTGTAGATAATAAAATTATCAGTTTAGATAGGAATCTTCTTCTAATCCTTATTGCGGTTATCTAACCTAAATCATTAGCATTGACCTTGGTATATGATTTTGAAATTGATTAAAATACAACGTTATTTACCATAAGAATCCAATACTCTAAAATCAACCTTTATCAACCCGTTGGGGTCTTTTCTAGCCAGTGAGTTGTTTATAAAATAATTTCACAAATTCAATTTCACCCAAAAATGCGCTTTTGCTTAAAATGCTCAGGGTTCAGGGTTATTTAATAGAACTTTAAAATATTTCAAACTGATTTATCTTTGTGTGTTATTCATCTGCTGCCATTTTTTGAAAACTTCTTCTCCTAACAGTTCTCGCATTGCGTTCATCTGGGCTTGGTTGGCAGTTTCAAGCGCCTCTTTTTTCTGTTCGTCTGTCAATGAAGTGTCGCTGTTAATCCTTTCAACTTCGCTTCGCACAAGTCTGTTAATCTCATAAATCTTTTCAGCCATATCATCTGAAATTCCTAAATTGCGCGTTAGATTTTTCGCCTCAGTATACAGAGTGTCGGCTCCATATTTATAGATTTGAAACCTCTCCTCGCCGAGTATCTGTTTGATTGAGTTGTCCGCTGTGGCTTCAAGCATTGCCCGTCTCTGGGCGGCTGTATCGGTGTTAGCAAAATCTGTAACGCTCATTTGACTTTCAATCCTGTCAAGTACGCGGAATATCGCCCTGAATTCCTGAGGCGTTAAGTTTAAAGATTTAGAACGTTTGCGAAGTTGTGAACTTACATCGGAATAGCGCAGCAAAAATTCTTCCAACTGTTCTGGCGTTAATATTTTTTCTATATCAGACCTGAACTCCTTTCTAATTCGGGCAAGTTCAACCGGATCAGCGTCAAGCCCGAGCGCCTTTCGCGATGCAAGATATCGTTCATAAGCCTCTTTCATTTTCTGATAACTTGCGTTTAACGACTGAACAATTTCGGGAGAAAGTTTACTTAAAATTTGACCGGGCAGAACGAGTCCTGAAATTGAGAGCGAACTTTTTTCAAATCTTTCTTCTTCATCCCAGTTTGCGCCTAATAGTTGGGCAAGCAGAATTCTCCGTTCTCTTTCCAGAGCCTCGTATCTTCTTGCCTCTGCTTCGGCAAACGACATATCCGGGTCTTCTTTCCACCACTGGTCGTTTATCACAGTGCGTTCGCTTACTCGCTTTCTGGCGTAAAGGTGATTAACATCTGCGATAATAATATCGCGGATAGTCTGTTCGGGACATCCAACTGCGCGGAGGTTGGAAATATATGTCGGATAATCCGATGCTTCTATCTCCTGCCAGCTAAACCTCTCTTTTAGAACATTGGTTTTAACTACCGGCAGCGCCTTTATTATCTGCTGAGTTAAGACGTTTGGAGTGGAGGTAGTTCGCGCAACTACGACGCGTGATGGCGATTGGCGCAGATTTAATATCAACGCAAAACCGAGTATTAAGTTGCCAAGCAATGAGATTATTAGCAATCCGGACACGCGCATAAAAAAATTTAATCAAAACTCAGCCCGTTATTCAAACAGAAATATTGAGACCTAATATCATTAATAAAAAATGTCGCTTACGCTGCGAGTGGCAAAAAGAGAGTTTCCTATAAACAAGCAAAGGAATGGCTACCGCAGTGTAAAATAAAATTGTATTACCTTAAGTAGTCGTCCCGACAAAATTAATTTTTCATCACTTGTTCTACTATATACATTGACACCAATGTCGGTAGTTTAAAAATCACACTTCGCTTACAATATCTGAAAGTTCGCGTCGCGTTGTTTTTGGTGGATTTTCAGCCGGATAACCGATTGGCAAAATGACAGCTGGGATATGACCGTGCTTGGCATTGATGATTTTTGCCGCAAGGCTCTCATTCACTGCATCAACCCAGCAACTGCCGAGTCCCAGTTCAACCGCAGCAAGCATAGCGTTGCAAACTGCGGCGCAGGTATCCTGCATAGCGTAAACCTTTTCACCTTTATCGCCGAACTTCTCTTTTGACCTTTGCGAGTCGGTGCAAAAGACCAGTACGATTGGCGCCTGCGCAAGAAACTTTTGTCCGGCAGCCGCCTCCACAAGCCTATCCTTAATCTGCTGTTTTTTCACGATATAAATATGGTAGGCTTGAAGATTGCCAGCGGACGGGGCGCGGTTTGCAGCGGAGAGTATTATTTTAAGTTTTTCTTGCTCGATTTCTATTGGTTTGTAAGCGCGTATAGATTGCCGCGCGTTTATTGCTTCTAATACGTTCATTAATTTTCCTCCAGTTATAAATTTAAATTTGCTTGATTAAATCTGTGATCGCTCTTCTCGGCGTCGGTTCCGGAGATTCAGCGGCGTAACCGATTGGCATCATTGCAACCGGTCTATGTCCGATCGGGAGTTTTAAAATATTTATTGCTTCCGATTCATCAAACGCGCCCACCCAGCAGGTTGATAACGCTAACGCTGTGGCGGCTAACTGCGCATACGCAGCGGCTATAGTGGCATCCTGTATGCAATAGAGACTCTCGCCCCGTTTGCCATATTTTTTAGACCTCGCCGCTACGGCGCAAAAAACCAATACAACAGGCGCTTCAACAAGAAAGTCCTGATCGAGCGCCGCTTTTGCTAAACTTTTTTTGATTTCTACGTCTGTGACAACATAGACCTGATATGCCTGCAAATTGCCCGCCGATGGAGCCCTGTTTATTGCGTTGTAGATTTTTTCTAATTTTTCTGGCTCAATAGCGATAGGCTTAAATTTCCTTACCGAACGACGTAAATTAATCGCATCAAAAAGTTCCATAAAAATCTCCTGATTTAGTCAACCATTAATTAGTTTAAATTATCCAGTTCAATCTCTGTCAACAAGCAAAATTATTTACCTCTGACTCTATTGGCGACGCAAGCGCCGCGCGACGCAAATGACAAGAGAGAAAATCTTCTAACTAAATTGCCTTTCTGCGCAAGGCAATCTGCCATTGTATGTCTTTAATAATTTTAATTTTACCAAGAACTGCGTTTTCCCTTGTTTTGTCTATTTAAGATCGGGGAATACAAGGTTTAATGGCGGCATTTGTAGCCATTTATTGTTCACATAATAAAATTCGCCCACAAGCGTTGTTTCGCCTCTACGTCTTATCTTCAAAGACAAGACAGGCACATCTCTCGCAATAAGTCCGTGTTCTTTTGCTATTCTTGCAGCGGCGCTCATTGCGTCTGTTTGCAAAATGTAATATTCTCCCGGTCTTGCGTCTCCTCGGAGAACTTCCACCAACTGGGTTTTAAGTTCATCGCTTTTAGAAACCGACGCCCATGCAACATCCTCGTCTCTGGATGTTTTTTGCACAAGTTCGTATGCAATGTCAGCATTTCTTAAAAATACCCGTTCAATATCGGCTTTTGAAGGACGGTTTGCCAGAATCTGTTTGCGAATCTCGTTTGGATCGCCTTTTGCAAGGGTGTCGTAAACTTTTTTATAAAAATTGATAAGGCTTTGCTCAAGCGGGGTTAATTGTTTTTTTTGCGGTTCTTTTGCGCCGTGCTGCAGCAATACCTTTTCAACCCTGTCGGCGTTTTCAAATTTTGCAATCACAAGCGGGGTGTCATTTTCCGTAGTGAGAGCGTTTACATCTGCCCCTGCATTAATAAGCAGTTGCGCAAGCGCTGCGTTATTTCTCAACGCGGCATGATGCAACGGCGTAAACCCAGTCACAATATCGCGTGGATTGACGTCTGCGCCCGCTTTTAAAAGCATCTCGCTGACTCTAATTTCATCTGGAACAGACGCGGCGAATGATAAAGCCGTGTTGCCGAACTGGTCTTTCATCTTTACATCTGCGCCAGCATCAATCATCATTTTTGCAATCTCATAATTATACGCAATGCCGCAGGCAAGCATCAACGGCGTGATTTTTGCCGATGTCTGGGCGTTTACATCGGCTTTTTTAGAAATCAACAACCGCACAATATTTGTATTTAACTTTATTACTGCCTGATGAAGCGGCGTCCATCCATTGTCTGTCTTTGCATTAACGTTTGCGCCGTTTTCAATCAAAAATTCCGCAATCTTTAAATAACCGTAATCGGCAGCCCAGTGAAGCGGGGTTAATTGCAACGCATCCTTTGCATTCACGGAGTCCGGGTCTGCTTTCAAAATTGTCTGTAATTGTTTCAGATTGTTCGCTTTAACCGCTTCAACCGACGCAACGATTGCTGATTTAATCTTCGTCGCGGCGCCGGTTTGAGGCTGTTGTGTTCCGACTATCTGTCTGTTTGCTGGTTGGGGTTTTACAATTTCCGCGCTGCCTCCGTGTTTTTCAAGAAATTCAGCAACATCTTTTTTGCCAAATCCTTTAGCAAGATAGAGCGGTGTAATCCCGCTGCTATTTCTTGCGTTCACATTTGCCCCGTTTTTAACAAGCCATTCAACTACTGCCAGCTGTCCTTTTGCCGATGCATAATGAAGCGGGGTTTTTCCTTCTCTATCCGGCAAATTAATGAGTTCTGGATTTTGACCAACTAGTTTTTTTACGGTTTCAAGGTCTCCATTTTCAGCGGCAGTGTGGATTTCCGCTGAAAAAGCGATTTTAACGCTCAAGAGAAAAATCAAGATTATTGCAGATACCTTCATATAGTAACCATTTTTGCCAATTTCTTTGCCAGCCCAACTCCATATTGTATCAGATGATTCAAGGATTGGACAGAGTTTGCTTCTGAGTAAATTCTCAATAGATGTTCTGTCCCGGAAGCCCGAAACATTAGCCATTCATCATCTGTAAAAATTATCTTTGCGCCGTCTATTACGTTTACCGTTTCTATCTTTTTTCCTGCCAGTTTATTTGAATATAACCCTTCCGATATTTTTGAAACAATCTTCGCCGCAGTTTCGCAGTTAATATGCAGGTCAACGCGCCTGTAGTAAGTCTTGCCGTATTTTTTTTCAATCTGTTTTAACAATGTGTTTAATTTTTCCCCTTCGGCGCTAAGCAGTTCAAGCAACATTGCCCCTCCTAACAATCCATCTCGTTCGGGTATATAATTTCCGAATCCAATACTACCGCTTTCTTCGCAGCCAATCATCACATCGCCTTCAAACATTTTCTCGCAAATATGTTTAAATCCAACCTTTGTTTCTATAAGGTCAAGTCCATATTCTGAGCTTATTTTATCTACGATTGAAGTCGTTGTAATAGCCTTTACCACTTTGCCTCTTTGTTTTCTATTTTTAATAAGGTGAATCAGAACAAGGCAAATAATTTCGTGTGATGTCAGCGGTCTGCCTGAGCCGTCAATAGCGCCAATCCTATCTGCGTCGCCGTCGTTTACTAAACAGACATCGCAGCGATTTTTCATCAACCATTTTATTGTTTCAGAATAATTTTCCGGTATAGGTTCGGGATTTATTCCGCCAAAGAGCGGGTCAGGATTGTTGTTTAACTCATAAACCGCGCGCCTTGTTCCAGAAAGCAAGTTCTTGTAAAACCCCGCCCCTGTGCCAAACATTGCGTCGTGAGCGATTGTTAATTTAGAACGTGAAATCAAATCCATATCAACCATCTTTTTTATTCTCTTTAAGTGCGATGGTCTGAGGTCTTTTATTTGAATTAGTTTTTCACTAATTGCGACTTCCCACGGGATTTTTTCTATTTTTGAGCGGTCAATCCTGTTTTCTATTTCCCGCAATTCCTGATTCATCGCAGGACCGCCGTAACTTGACTTTATTTTAATCCCATTATATTTCGGTGGATTGTGGCTTGCCGTCAGCATTATTCCGCATACGCAATCATTATCTTTAACAGCAAGCGAAACGGCAGGCGTTGGCGTCGGCGCATTTGCAACTATGCACTTAAAGCCGTTTGCCGATAAAACGGCAGCAACATTTTTAGCAAACTCATTAGATAAAAACCGCGTATCATAACCGATAACTATTTTGGAATTCTTGCTGGTATCCTTGTAAAAATCTGCTACAGCCTGCGCGACTCTTTCAACATTGGCGAAGGTAAAATCCTCTGCAATAACCGCGCGCCATCCGTCGGTTCCGAATTTGATTTCGCTCATTTTTTTAATTGACGTTTTTTTCCAGATGGAATTTCTGGCGCAATACTCATAGCAATTTTTCTCATTTTTCTTATAGCGGCTTTCATATTGTGTTGTTTAAAAAGACCGGTTCCGCTAACTATCGTATCTGCCCCGGACTTTACAACTTCCGAGACGGTTTCAAAATTTATGCCGCCATCAACTTCTATCCGGTAATTGTAATTAAATTCCTGTCTCCATTTATATGACTGAATTATCTTTGGGATTGTTTCCGTTACAAAAGGTTGTCCGCCGTAACCGGGATTTACCGTCATTACAAGTATAAGGTCTGCAAATCGCAGAAAATGTTTTGTCGTCTCCATCGCTGTTGGTGGATTAATAGCAATCCCTGCCATTAGACCGAGCGAACGAATCTTTAGTAACAATTGTTCAATCTTATCGCCAAGTTCAATATGAACAGTAAGGCAGTTTGCGCCTGCTTCGGCAAAAGGTTCAAGCAAGATTTCCGGACGCGAACACATTAAATGAACATCAACAAATAGTCGGGTGTTTTTCTTGACCGTTTTGACAATGTCGGGACCAAATGTAAGGTTCGGGACAAAATGACCATCCATTATATCAACGTGAATCCAATCAGCGCCAGCCCGTTCGGCGCGTTTGACTTCATCCGCGATTTTTCCCAGATTTGCTGCCAATAATGAAGGCGCTATTACCATAATAGAAAAGAAACTAAAACAAACCGGATATTTAGTCAATAAACACAAAATCCATAAACACAGACCGCACAAAAACTGCACTATTTACCTTATTGTTGGTGATTTAGATGGGTTTAGATATATCGCGAAGATATAAAAGAAGACAATCTTGCGCCGCAATATAATTACGATAAATGGTGTTTTTTCTCCAGGCGCAACTATCGTTGATAAGTCAACTGGAAGTCGCCATTTAAAAAAACTTATTTTAAAACCTGAGTTTAACCTCTTACTGCGATTAACCGTTGTTTGATTCAGATTTGAGAATGCTGATGAATTGTTTCATCGCCGGTGAGAGCACCTTGTTCTTTTTGTAAATGACGGCTAGTGGACGGTAAAATTCAATGTCGGATATTCTAACTGCAGCAAGCGTTTGTTTTGCAATCTCCTGGGTAATTGTGCCTTCTGGCACTATTGCAACACCCATATCAATCTCCACAGCCCGTTTCACAGTTTCAATATTATCAAACTCCATAACGATCTGAACATTGACATCGTTGTCACGCAAAATACGGTCAGTCGCTCTTCTTGTAGGAATGTCAGGCTCAAATCCGATAAACTTCTGACCGTTAATCTCTTTAATTTTTATTGATTTTTGTTTGGCGAGCGGGTGTTGCGGGTTGCAGATAAGAACCATTTCGTCTTTTCTGAAAGGAATTATCTCAAGTTTGGAATCGCGAATCGGATATGCCACGAGTCCAAGATCAACAACGTTGCTAATCACATCATCATATACCTGATTTGCCCTCCGGTATTCAACGTGAACATTAACGGTCGGATATGCTTTTAAAAATTTCTTAACATAGGGCGGCAACTCGTGCAGACCAATACTGTAAATTGTTGCAATTCGTATTGTTCCGGAAATTATCTCTTTTATCTCCTGGATTTTGCTCTGGAGCGCTTCGTAGGTTTGAATTATTTGCTTGGCATATTCGTATAAAATTTCTCCCTCGCGCGTTAGTCTGAATCTTTTCTTGCTTCGCTCAATCAGAAGCGACTTAAACTCCCGCTCAAGGGCGCTAATTTGCTGGCTTACCGCCGACTGAGTAATACCATTGATTTGAGCCGCCTTGGTGAAACTTTCCGTCTCAGCCAGATCGCAAAAAACTTTAAAACTCTCTATTTGCATGTTATCACTTATATAAAATATTTTAATAATGTCAACTAATGGAATGCGTCTCTTCTCTCATAAAACATCTGCGCTGTCAAGCGAAACAAGTTTTACAAAAAATATCTTATTCCATTCTTTGGTTTTTCTTATCATTAATTTTTTTCATAATTCAAAATGGAAACTAATTTTATTCATTAAATATTATTTATAACATTATTAAATAAATTTATCAATATTTTAATTTTACAGGTTATAAACGCTAATATATTAACGGCGGACGCAATTCGCAAAAATTGATCATTAAAAATATTTAAAAAAAATTATTGGGATTTGATTGTTGGGTTTACCATTGATTAGAAAATATCAACTTTAATATTCAGATTAATTAAAATAAATATTTAGATGCGATTTTTTGTTGGAGTTTTTTTGTTAAGATTTTCTTAACTACGATTTGCGCAAAAATAGTGCTCGGGGAATGCGCGACGCAATTCAATAATTGGTTTTTAGAATAACGTATGGAGGCTTAAATCCTGTGCAATCCCGAAAACCAAAATTAGTTATTGCAAAAAGATTATTTTTTAATAAGGTCAAAATTTATGAAAACACTAAAAAAATTCAACAGAAGACGGTTTCTTTATACCGTTGGGGGCAGTGTATCGCTTTTTTACCTGTTTCCGAGTTTAACAGCAGAAGGGGCGCAAAAGATTTCCCCGAATGAAAAGGTTAACATTGCTGGAATCGGGATTGGCGGACAGGGCGGAGCCGATATTAACGCTGCAGCCGCAGAGGGACAAAATCTTGTTGCCCTTTGCGATGTTGACGAAAATTACGCGGCGAAAAATTTTGCTAAATATCCAAATGCAAAAAGGTTCAATGATTACCGCGAAATGTTAGATAAAATGGACAAAGAGATTGACGCGGTAATCATCGGAACGCCCGACCACACCCACGCAGTGATAGCGATGGAAGCGATGCGACGGAAAAAACACGTTTATTGCGAAAAACCTCTTGCTCATAACATCCACGAAGTTCGCGCGCTTATGGATGCCGCAAAGAAATACAAAGTTGTCACTCAACTTGGAAATCAAGGACATTCAAGCGGCTCTATACGACGGCTTTGCGAATGGGTCTGGGCTGGAGCGGTCGGCAATGTTCATACCATTCACGCCGGATGCGACGCCTTTAAAGATGTCTATTGTCAGATACGGAATCTGGATAAATTAAATCAAACTTACGAGGTTCCAAAAGGTTTGGATTACGACCGGTGGGTTGGACCGGTTCCATTTATTCCTTACACGCCTTTCTGGGTTCCATGGAACTGGCGGGGGTGGTTGCATTTTGGAACCGGCACTGTGGGAGACTGGGTTTGCCACGTGCTTGACCCCTCATTCTGGGCTTTAGACCTTGACGCGCCTGTCTCCATTAAAGCGGAGGTGAGCGATTATGATGTCAAAAAACACGGTTTAACTTACCCGCCGGCAAATAAAATCACTTTTGAATTTCCGGCTAAAAACAACCGCGGTCCTGTCAAAATAATTTGGTATGATGGCAACAACCGAATACCAAAACCGGAAGGTTTTGCAGCCGATGATAAACCGCCAGGCACTGGCGCAATACTCATTGGCGATAAAGGGATGATCCTCCACGGCTCGCACGGCGCTGGCGGTTGCAGATTAATACCGGAAAGTCTAATGGAACAATACTCTGGTAAAAACGCCCCTTCAGAAAAAATCCCGCGCGTAAAAAGCCATATGTGGGATTTTATCGATGCAATCCGCAATGGTAGAGAAGCAGGCTCCCGCTTCGGTTACGGCGGCTTATTAACGCAGACCGCTTTGCTCGGTCTAATTGCAACAAGGTTCCCGGGAGAAACTTTAAAATGGGATAATAAAAAGGTTAAATTCACCAATAATGATGCCGCAAATGCCTTTATAAATCCACCTTATAGAAAAGGATGGAAATTATAAATCTGAACCCTGAGCATTAAACTCTGGGCTTGAATTTGAACCAGAATAAATAGAATCATTGTTAAAGAGGGTAGCAATATTGGCGGGGCGGCAACGTCGCCGTCCCAATACGCAAACTTTCCACAAAAAAATTTTAGTGTGCGGTTGCGAATTTTTTGGGAGCGCGCGGCAAAGTTGCGTAGCACCTGCGCCGCCGATTTGAGAATATTAAAAATATACTAACCTTTAGACGAAATACAAAATCCAGAATCAATTTACTTTCTCAATTCTGGTATTATTTTAATGCATTCGTGTCATCTAAACTCATAAAACGATATCGCGAACGCACCCGCGGTCTTGCCACCGCAGTCTGTAATATTGGACCTGCAAGAGTCAGTTCAGCCAATTATCAAATAATCTTGATAAATCTAAATTCCATTAAGCAGATGTATTTAATCTGTTAACGCCGGTAATTCAGGTCTGAAAATAAAAAAAATTTGCGGATAAGAAAAATTTTTATTGAGAATATAAATAAAATTAACTAAATATATTTTTAGTTAAAAACGTCCAATATTTGCTCTGTCAAAGAGTTTATCCCTCTAATAGAGGGTAAGTGTTGTCTATTTAGGTTAGAATGATGTTTAAAGCGTGGTAAAAAATCAAAAACAAAAAACGACTATGAATAAAGAAAGCCTGCTGAAAGCCGGTATCGTTGCGTTAGCCGCAATTTGCATCACACTGAACGCAGATGTAACAAAGAGGGATGACCTGAAGTTAAAGGTTGAGCCAAAGGTATTACCCAAAGCCGTTCCATTCAGTCTTTTTGATGTTCGATTGCTGGATGGAAGTCCGTTTAAGACAAATCAGGACAGGGCGGTTAAATATTTATTGAGTCTTGAGCCGGATAGGCTTCTTGCAAATTTTCGAAAGGAAGCCGGTTTGAAACCAAAGGCAGAGCATTACGGCGGTTGGGAAAGGATGGGCGTTTCTGGACATTCCTGCGGTCATTATTTAAGCGCCTGTTCTATTGCGTATGCGAGCACAGGAGACCTGCGATTCAAGGAGCGGGTTAATTACATTGTTGACGAACTTGCCGAGTGTCAAAAGGCAAATGGCGATGGCTATGTTGCCGCGATCCCTAATGGCAGAAAGGTATTTGCGGATGTTGAGGCGGGCAACATTCGTTCAGCCGGATTTGACCTGAACGGCTGTTGGGTCCCGAATTATACGCTTCATAAACTTTTGGCAGGACTACGCGATGCCTACCGGCTTTGCAACAATACAAAGGCTCTGGAAGTGGAGAAGGGACTCGCCGATTGGATGTATAAAATTTTCATCAAGTTAAACGACGAGCAGATGCAAAAGGTTCTTGCCTGCGAACACGGCGGTATGAATGAAGTCCTTGCTGACCTTTATGCTGACACGGGGGATGCAAAATACCTTGAGTTATCCAGAAAATTCCATCACAAAGCCATACTTGAGCCGCTTGCCAATGGAATTGACATTTTGCCCGGCAAACACGCAAACACGCAGATTCCAAAGTTAATCGGTCTTGCCACGCGCTATGAACTTGCCGGTGATAAACGGGACCACGATGCCGCAGAGTTTTTCTGGAACAGGGTTGTTTATCACCATTCTTATGTTACCGGCGGCCATTGCGATAGAGAGTATTTTGGAGAGCCAGATAAACTCAATAACAGATTAAGCACCGACACAACCGAGACCTGCAACGTATATAATATGCTCAAATTGACCCGCCACATTTTTGGATGGGATGCCGACGCGCGGGCTGCCGATTTTTATGAACGGGCTCTTTATAATCACATCCTTTCAACACAACATCCAGATGGAAGAGTCATTTACAATTTAACATTAAAGCCCGGTTATTTTAAGGTTTATCAACCGCTATATGACGGTTTTACCTGCTGTATGGGAACCGGAATGGAAAACCATGTAAAATATGGCGAGGCAATCTATTTCCACGATAACGACGGCATTTATATAAATTTGTTTATTCCATCGGTGGTAAAGTGGGACAAGCGCGGTATTGTTTTAAAACAGGAGTCCGCATTCCCTTATTCAAATGAGATAAAATTCACCGTTGAATGTTCTCAGCCTCAGGATTTAGCTTTAAGAATAAGACATCCACACTGGGCAAAAGGCGACCTCAAGGTTAAAGTTAACGGAAAAGATTTTCCTGTAACGTCTAAACCCTCCACGTTTGCTGAAATCAAGAGAGAATTTAAAAATGGCGATATTGTTGAAGTAACTTTGCCGATGATTTTAAGGACTGAATCAATGCCGGATAATCCGAGTCGGATAGCAATTTTCTATGGACCTATTCTGCTTGCGGCAAATTTAGGTCCTGTGAATGACCCGGAGGCTACTAAACCGTTTTATGTCCCTGTAATTTTATCTGAAGGGAAACCCGTTACTGATTGGGTAAAACCGGTTACGTTAAGTTCACTCTTGTTTAAAACCGACGGCGTTGGAAAACCGCGCGATGTTGAATTAACGCCATTCTTTTCACTGCACGACCGCCGCTACACTGTTTTTCTTGACCTTTATTCACAAGCCGATTGGGCAAAACGCGAAGAGATGATTAAGGCTGAAATTGAAAGACAAAAAAGATTAGAAGCGCGCACTATTGATGTTTTGCATATTGGCGAGATGCAACCAGAACGAGACCACAACCTTACAGGCGATAGAACTACCGCTGGAGAGGCTCACGGCAGAAAATGGCGTCACGCCACAGACGGAGGCTGGTTCGCATTTGATATGAAGGCTCCCAAAGCAGGGCAGGGCGAACTGGTTTGCACTTACTGGGGAAGCGATGCCGGAAACAGAATTTTTGATATCCTTATAGATGGAGAAAAAATTGCCACACAGAAGTTAGAGAACAACAAGCCGAACGAATTTTTTGATGTAACCTATCCACTGCCCGAGCGGCTATTGAAAAATAAAGAAAAAATTAATGTTAAATTCCAGGCTCACCCCGGCGCAACTGCTGGCGGCGTGTTTGGCGTTCGCCTTTTGATACCGGAACAGAAGGAAACATCAACGAAGACAACAAGCGGCACTGCAACCGGCGAGGCGTTATCAAGAAACCTGATTCCGAACTCTTCATTTGAAACGATTGACAATAATAATCGCCCGCGCGGGTGGCGTACCGATAAGTGGGGCGGGGAGGCTGACTATTCTGTGGCAGATACTGGAAGAACCGGCAAGCATAGCGTTGTTGTTTCTTCTGAAAAAGGAGCCGACGCAGCCTGGTGCATAACGGTGCCGGTTGAACCGTTTAGCCGCTATAGATTGTCGGGATGGATAAAGACCGAAAATGTCAAACCATCAACAGGACGCGGCGCCCTGTTGGATATTCACAATATACAAATAACCGCAACAGAGGCTGTAACGGGAACAAAGGAGTGGACTCCGGTCTCGGTTGAGTTTGATGTTAACGATCAGGATTATGTTCAGGTGCATTGTCTTCTCGGTGGTTGGGGGCTTGCCTCTGGCAAGGCTTATTACGACGATATTGAACTTGTTCAATTATCAAGAAAGACACCGGGAGAACTTAAAGTCGCAGTTGATGTTACAAAAAAGGGCGAGCCGATTTCCAAGTATATTTATGGCCAGTTTATTGAGCATCTCGGCAGGTGCATCTATGGCGGAATTTGGGCTGAAATGATTGAAGACAGAAAATTTTATTATCCAATAACAGCGAATTACAATCCTTATCGCGGATTAAGAGATACGGCATTTCCGGTAATCGGCGCTTCTCCTTGGCAGATTATCGGCGCACCTGAAAATGTATCAATGAGCACAAATAAACCATTTGTTGGCAAACATACTCCATTGATAAAGTCTGCCGGGATTAGACAATTAGACCTCGGTTTTACAAAGGGAAAGGAATATACAGGCTACATCTGGGTAAGGTCTGATGATAAAGCGGTGGTTGAAGTTTCTATAGGTTGGGGAAAGAGCGCGTTGGAACGTCAGACTGTTTCTCTTGGCAAAGCCCCTTCTTCATATAAGAAGATACCGTTTAAGTTTACCGCTGGCGGCACAACTGACCGCGGTTTCTTTGAGATTAATGTCAAAAACGGTTCCGCATACATCGGGACAGTTTCACTAATGCCTGCTGATAATATTGAAGGTATGAGGGCTGATACTTTAGCGCTATTGAAAGAATTAAACTCTCCGATTTATCGCTGGCCTGGCGGCAATTTTGTGAGCGGATATGATTGGCGGGACGGGCTTGGAGACCGTGATCGCCGCCCGCCGAGGACAAACCCTGCCTGGACCGGGCTTGAACACAATGATTTTGGACTCCACGAGTTTATAAGATTTTGCAGGATTCTAAATGCAGAGCCGGTAGTAACAGTCAACACAGGTTTTGGCGACGCCTATTCTGCTGCGGCTGAACTGGAATATTGCAATGGCTCAACCAGGACTTACTGGGGAAAGAAACGCGCCGAAAACGGTTCTCCGGAACCGTTTAATATCAAATACTGGGGAATAGGCAACGAAATGTTCGGGCGCTGGCAACTCGGTTATATGCAACTTGAACATTACGTAATAAAACACAACTGGGTTGTTGAAAAAATGCGCGAGGTTGACCCTACGATAATTTGCATCGGTTCAGGCGATGCCGGTCCGTGGAGCGAGGGATTGCTGCGGCACTGTTATAACTATATGGAACTTATAGACGAACATTTCTACTGCGGCGAAAAAGAGGGATTGTACGCTCACGTTCGTCAAGTTCCGAATAACATCCGCAGCAAGGCTGAATTCCATAGAAATATGCGGATCAAAATGCCGGTGTTAAAAGACAAAAATATAAGAATAACGATGATGGAGTGGAATTACTGGTATGGACCGCAAGTGTTCGGTGAAATTGGAACAAGGTATTTTTTAAAAGATGCGCTTGGTATTGCGGCTGGACTGCACGAGTATGCGCGTCAAAGTGATATAATTCACTCTGCGTTTTACGCTCAGACGGTAAATGTCATCGGTTGCATCAAGACAAGCAAACGAAACGCGGCATTTGAAACCACTGGCCTTGTGCTAAAATTGTATAGACAACATTTTGGCGATATCCCGGTTGATAGCAAAACATCAGGTTTAATAGATGCTCAAGCAACATTGAGCAAAGATGGAAAAAGATTGATTATGGGAATTGTAAATACATCGTTATCTTCGCAGGAGATTCAATTTTCCTTAAACGGATGCAAAATTAAACCTGATGGAATGAAATGGCAGATTGCGGGAAGTGATCCAAAAGCGTTCAACGACCCTGATATCCCGCCAAGAATAGTAATTGAAGAGCAGAAATATAATTTCAATGGAAACACGCTCGCTGTTTCACCCTGCAGCGTAACATTGTTTTCATTCCCGATTGAGTGATAAAGTCAGAGGTTAACGCGGCATGAAAAAAATCTATTTATTTTTGATAATTGCAGGTGGAGTGTTATCTCTTTACTCATCCACCACAGTAGAGATTGACCTCTCAAAACAAAAGGCGCAAATCAGCCCTTTTATGTGGGGTGTATTCTTTGAGGATATTAATTTTGGCGCCGATGGCGGGCTTTCCGCAGAGATGGTAAAGAATCGCGGATTTGAATTCCCCGATCCGTTAATGGGATGGAAAACAGTCAAGCGCGAAGGCGGAGGTTCAACTGTCACAATCGCAACAAGCGAGCCTTTTAACGAAAAGAATCCACATTATTTAGTAATTAAAAACGGAGATGTGAAAGAATTCGCCGGTGTGATAAACGAGGGATACAGGGGAATCGGGATTAAAAAAGGCGAGACTTACCGCTTCTTTGCGTTTGCTAAATCAACATCGGGTTCTAAAGGATATCTTGAGATTTCAATATGTCTGGCTGATGGAACAGTTGTTGCAACGAAGAAAATCGCAAATCTTCCAGAAAAATGGAAACAAGTTCAGGTTAATCTAAAACCAGACCGCTCTGAGCAAAAAGCGTTTCTGAGAGTTTTGTATTATGGAAGAGGCGAAGTGGCTCTTGATATGGTTTCATTATATCCTACGCATACGTGGAGAAATCGTCCGGATGGTTTAAGGGCAGACCTTGTTCAGATGCTTGCCGATATGAAACCGGGGTTTGTCCGTTTTCCGGGCGGCTGCATAGTTGAAGGCAGAACCCTTGATAACAGGTATCAATGGAAGAACACAATCGGAAAACCAGAAGAGCGGAAACTAATAGTAAATCGCTGGAATATGGAGTTCAAACATCGTCCGGCTCCAGATTACTATCAATCTTATGCTGTTGGGTTTTATGAGTTTTTCCAGCTTTGCGAGGATATCGGAGCCGAGCCGTTGCCGATATTAAACTGCGGGATGGCTTGTCAGTTTAACTCAGGCGAGTTAGCTCCACTTGAACAACTTGATCAATATATTCAGGACGCGCTGGATTTAATTGAATTTGCCAATGGAAATCCTAAGACAAAATGGGGGAAAGTTCGCGCTGAACTTGGGCATCCAAAGCCGTTCAATCTAAAAATGATAGGTGTCGGAAACGAGCAGTGGGGCCCGCAATATATAGAACGTTATAAAAAGTTCGCAGCAGTATTAAAACAAAAACATCCTGAAATAATGCTTGTTTCAAGCGCCGGACCAGACCCGGATGGACAAAAGTTTGAGTATCTATGGGGTGAACTGAAAAAGTTGAATGCCGAGATTATTGATGAGCACTACTATCGAAGTCCGTCCTGGTTTCTTAACAACGTAAATCGGTATGATTCATACGACCGAAACGGACCAAAGGTATTTGCCGGCGAATATGCCGCTCAATCCGCCGGCGTTGCCCGTCCAGATAATAAAAACACCCTTGAATGCGCCATTTCTGAAGCCGCGTTTATGACAGGTCTGGAGAAAAACGCGGATGTTGTGAGAATGGCATCTTACGCGCCATTATTTGCCCACGTAGATGCTTGGCAGTGGACACCGGATTTAATCTGGTTTGATAACCTATCGGTTTACGGAACACCCTCTTATTATGTGCAAAAAATGTTTTCTATAAACCGCGGCGATGTTGTTATGGAGACAAAATTAAAAACTACCGATGAGAATAAAAATATTTTTGTGACATCCGCTCTTGATAAAAAATCTAATGAGTTAATAATAAAAATCGTAAATGCCAGCGGTAAGATTGAAGAGTGCGAATTTAACATCCATTCAAATGGAGTAAAAATTCCCGATCAAGTCGCAAAGGGGAGTCTTTTAGGAGGCAAGGAACCTAACGAATGCAATTCAATAGAAAACCCGAAAAATATTTATCCAGTAGAGACCAGCGTCAAAGTGTCTAATGGGAAATTTTTAGTTAAAATGCCACGATGGTCCTTAATAGTTTTGCGGATAAATCTTTAATTAGCGTAATTTTGTTAATCTTTGATTGACAAAGCGGCAGTGTTAATTGCAACATTCTCAATCAAATATTAAAAAGTTATGGGCGCTGAAACATTCAAAATATATACGGTTGATATTGTCGTGTTTTTGGTCTTTGTAGCGGCTGTGGTAACAGTAGGGCTGCTCAAGAGCAAGACCGAAGGAAGTAGCGAGAACTACTTTTTAGCTGGACGCGGATTAAAATGGTGGCTGATCGGATTTTCATTGATTGCCGCGAATATTTCTACTGAGCAGTTTGTTGGGATGAGCGGCAACGCTGCCAGCCACGTTGGTATGGCAATCGCAAGTTACGAATGGATGGCTGCAATCACACTGGTCGTGGTGGCTTTTGGATTCTTGCCATACTTTTTGCGAGCCGGCATTTACACAATGCCAGAATTTCTTGAGTATCGTTTTACCGCTGGCGCGCGGACGTTTATGGCTCTGGCAACTGTGTTGATATATGTATTGCTCGTTGGCGCAGTCACCTATTCAGGCGCTTTAACAATAACCTCTCTGACCGCAAAAGCCGGTTACAGCCTCACCCTTTTTGAGGCTTCGCTAATTATTGGCATGGTCGCTATGATTTACGTTACAGCCGGTGGATTAAAGGCTTGCGCTTGGGCAGACTTGATTCAGGGAAGCGCGCTTGTTTTAGGCGGCGCCGTGATAATGTATTTTGCATTTCAGAAACTCGGGCAGGTTAATGAAGCCGCTATGGTTGTCAGCGCGCAAACTGGCGCGGTTGCGGTGAAAACTCTTGCGCCTGACGCCTCTACAATTGACCGATTTATAGAGTTGAACCATTCGCGTATGAATATGTTTCTCCCATCCACAGACAGTGTTTTACCCTGGACAGCGCTTTTACTTGGATTATGGATTCCTAACTTTTACTACTGGGGACTCAATCAGTATATAACTCAGAGAACGCTTGGCTCCGCCTCTTTAAGCCAGGGACAAAAAGGAATCGTATTTGCCGCGTTTATGAAACTGCTGATCCCATTTGTCATTGTGATACCGGGAATTATCGCCTTCAATTTATATTCAAAACAGATGCAACTCGCCGCAGTATCAGACACTGCTGTCAGCGTCTCCAAATATTATAAAATTAATCCACAGACCAAATTTGTTGAAGTCGCCCAACAGCCGGATGAAAACACAATTGCTAAATGGCAACCGGGCAGATATTTGATTGCGATTTATCCTGATGAAAATTCGCTCAAGAACGTTAAAGTCACAAATCCCTATGTGTTGCCAATTACTAAATCCGCATTTGATCAAATTTCGCCGTCGACTCTTACTATATTTACAACCGAAGACCATTCCTGGCGTTCTGTTAATCAGGGATTGGCGGAGGAGATTGACCGGTTCAATGAAAAAGTAAAAGAGGCGGCAAAAACGAGCGGAAAATTGCCGGATGTGGAAAAACTCATAGCGTTCAAGTACGATACAGCGCTTGCGCAATTATTGGGCAATGTGCTGCCACGGGGCAGCGGGCTTGTGGGATTTGTTCTTGCCGCATTGCTCGGCGCCGTAGTCAGTTCGCTTGCGGCTATGCTTAACGCGGCGTCAACCATTTTTGCGATGGATATTTATAAAAAGCATATATCGCCGGATGCCTCAACGATATCAGTTGTTAGGGTAGGCAGAGTTGCGGTGGTTGTTTTTGCCGCAATCGCAGTTTTCTTAGCCCCGCAACTGGGGAATCCTAAAATAAGCAATAGCATATTCACGATTATTCAGGAAAGCCAGGGCTTTATCTCCCCTGGCATCCTTGCGGCATTTGCCTTTGGATTGATTGTAAGACGCGCCCCGCCTGTCTGCGGTATAACAAGTCTTTTAACGAATTTGGTTGCTTATGGGGCGTTAAAACTTGCTGTTCCTTCTTTGCAATTCTTGAACCGTATGGCAGTCTGCTTTGCGCTGTGCATATTGCTGATGACGATAATAACTCTTGTAAAACCGTTGCCTCAACCGATTGAATTCAAGCAAAGGATCAATATTGAATTAAAGAGTTCAAAAACTGCCGCAGTAGCAGGAGTTGTTGTTGTAATTTTAACTCTAATTCTTTATGTGATTTTCAGCCCGCTGGTTGCGGCGAAATAAAGTTTCCCGTTCTAGCATTTAAAATAAATTGAAGTGCTCCGCTTCATTCGCATATTGGGTTTGTTAAATGCCGCAGTATGGCTCGGGATGGGGATATTTTTTACCGTTGGTGTTGCTCCGGCGTTTTTCTCATCTAAAATGCTGGCGCTTTTTGGCGGAGAAACTTCTCTATATTCAAGGGCTTTTGCTGGCGCTGCGAACATAATTATCCTTGAAAAATATTACCAGTGGAATTACGTCTGCGGGGCAATTGCCTTTTTCCATCTCTTAGTTGAGTGGTTCTACGGAAAGGAATTGATTACAAGGTTTAAACCCGGGCTTCTGGTTGTTATATGTTTTTTGAACATTATTAGCGGGGTGTTTTTAACGCCGCAACTAAAACAGTTTCATTTTCAAAAATATGATTTAAAAAACACCCCCACTCAAAGAGAGGCGGCAGCAAACTCTTTCAAGGCTCTGCACGGAATTTCTTATGGAATGAATCTATTAGTCGTTGGAGGAATAGGTATATACTTCTATATTTTGATACATCAACCTGTTGAACAAAGATTCGTTATCAGGGATAAAATCAGGTATTGACAAAAGGAGAAAATTGAATGACTATAAATTAAGAAACAATTCCATCTATGGCAGGTTAACGGGATTTATATGATTTCAAATGAACGTCCATCGCCTAATGGGCAGAGTTGGCATAACGAACGCGCGCGATACTACCATAAACATACCCACCCGAACGAGGAGACACTGAAGGTGGAAAAAATCCAGATTGAACGCAAAAGTTTTATCGTAACGCTTAAAGAAAATCCTCGCGGTAGGTTCGTGCGAATAACAGAAGATGTAGGCGGACGGCGCGATATGGTCATAATACCCGTCACAGGATTAGAAGATTTTAGCAGAATACTTGTAGAAATGGCTAAGGCTGCTCGGGAAATACCGTCAAAGGTTTCTCCGTCTACACAGGATGAAAAACAACAGGCGCAGCCGCAGCAAACGGATGTTAGACCATCCGAACAGCAGCAAGGTCAGTAATCTAATTTTAACCGTGCAACCGCGCCCGGAAAAATTATTACCTCTCTGCAAACTTTATAAAGTTCGTCAGAATTCTCTATTGTTTAGTTATATAAGATGTTGTTTTCCGTATCCACGATTATTTGCTCCTTTTACCGGTTACTGGGAAGAAATTGAATTGATTATTATTTAATTTTTTTAAAAATATGTATTAATAATATAGATTTAAACGTTCTCATCATAAGTAGAAAAACGATGGAAAATAAAATACTGGTAATTCGGGGTGGAGCAATAGGCGATTTTATACTCACTCTGCCCGTGCTTGCGGCTTTAAGGGAGAACTTTCCGCAGAGCAAAATTGCCATTATGGGATATCCGCACATTGTCCAGATTGCGTTGCTCGGGGGATTGGCGGATGAAGTCAAATCAATTGAATCCCGGTCGCTTGCCCCATTTTTTGCCCCGGGCGGCAAATTGCCGCCACAGATGGTCAGTTATTTTTCAGAAGCGGCAGTAATAATCTCTTACCTTTACGATCCGGATGAAATTTTCAAAGACAATGTATTAAAATGTTTTAATGGCACGTTTATTTCCGGACCGCATCGGCCATCCGAGTCACTAAAAATCCACGCAACTGATACTTTCCTAAAACCACTTGAAAGACTGGCTATTTTTGCTCCTAATCCGGTGCCGCAGATTAATATTAAAAACGAGGATTCAACCGCTGAAGAATTCTGGCTTGCGGTTCATCCTGGCAGCGGAAGCGAATCAAAAAACTGGCCAATAAATAAATGGATTGTTTTACTTGAAGAACTGAATAAATATGAAAAACTAAAAATCCTAATGATTGCAGGCGAAGCCGAAGAAGATAAAATCGGAAAACTGGTTTCATCGGTGTCTGAAAAAAAACTTGAACTTGCGCGCAATTTGCCTTTGAAAGATTTAGCCTTGCGTATGAGCAGATGCAACGCTTATATCGGACACGATTCTGGCATATCGCATCTTGCGGCTGCGCTCGGTTTGCCCGGCGTTGTTTTGTGGGGCGGTTCCTCACTTGATGTCTGGCGACCTCGCAGCGATAAATTCAAAATTGTGAAATCTTCTGGCGGAATACTCGCAATCCCGGTTGAAGAGGTTCTTTCCGAACTAAAATCATTAATACCGGTATAACTCTATGAATTGCGATTAAAACAAAAGCATCTAAAGGTTTATGGTTTTAATGTTAAACATCAGATTTAAAAAAACTTTTATCAAGAGGGTGTTTGGGGAAAGTGAATAGCAATTCTATTAATCATCGCGAACAAAGATTTGGATTATTCGGCGGATCGTTTAACCCGGTTCAAAACGGGCATCTGCTTGTGGCAAGAACGGCGATGGAAGAACTTGAATTAGACCGCGTTTTCTTCATTCCAGCCGCAAGGTCCCCATTTAAACCGGAGTTGGAACTTGCTCCGGCTTCAACGCGATTGCGTCTCCTGCGGCTCGCGCTTGCCGGCGAGACCAGATTTGAGATTGACGAACAGGAAATTCGCAAAGGCGGAATCTCCTATACCATTGATACGGCAAGATTTTACAGGGCAAAATATCCGACGGCGCGATTGTTTTACATTATTGGCTCTGACCATCTGCCAACGCTGCCATTGTGGAAAGATGCGGAGGAACTTGCGTCGCTGGTTGAATTCGCAGTCCTGTTAAGACCAGGAGAGGCAAACATTGCGTTGCCTCAACCGTTCAAAGGCGCTTTTATTAAAGGCTTTACATTCTCGGTCTCATCAACTGCTATTAGAGAAAGGATCAAAAAAGGTCTTTCATTAAAGGGATTGGTTCCGGACATCGTTGCCGAAGCAATCCAAAAATTAGAGTTATATAAATAAAAAATATTATAAAAATGCGAAAACAAGAATTGGAGTCCAAAAAATTGGCGCTGCTCTGCGGTGAACTGGCAGAAAATAAAAAGGCTGAAGATATTGTAATACTGGATGTTAGAAAACTCTCAAACATCACAGACTACTTTGTCATTGCCTCCGCCACAACCGAACCGCATCTGCGCGCTATCGCGGATGAAATTCTGGAAAAACTCCGGGAAAGCCACGGCATAAAACCGTATTCTGTTGACGGCGAACGCCCGATAACCTGGCTTGTCCTTGATTTTATTGATGTTATCGTTCACATTTTCCGTTCAGACCTTCGCTCCCATTACGACCTTGAAGGTTTATGGGGCGATGCCCCGAGGGTAAGGCGGCGAAAAGTAAAATCACCGCTTGAAACAGCATCAAAGCCAAAGAGAACAACAAGGAAAAAGAAAACCGTTTGAATTATTAGCACAGCGGTAAATATCGTAATTCCACACGAAAATTAGGATTTCTTGAAATGCTAAGGATTCAGGTTGTTTATTAAAATTTGAATTCTTCATTTGATGCGCCGCATTTAGGGCAGGGTGAGAGTTCTACCTCGTTGTCGTCTGTATAAACCAAACCGCATTGAACACATCGAAAAACCTTTTCTTTTGTTTCAGGTTGCAAGAATTGCCTTCTTTTTTTCTCGGAATAGAAGAAATACGCAAATACCATTGCCAGCGGCACGAGAGTGAATGCAATTATAATTTTTTCCGCGCTCATATTACTCAGTTATGCGGTTTTGCTTGATTGTTTGTCTTTGAGAAATACCAGTCAAAGATAATTTTCCCAAACATTGTTTTCTTATAGCGCTGGTAGTTTTGCTGGGATTTAAGCGGAGTAAAAATCAACTTTTTGGTTAATTCAATCGCCGCTGTATCTGCTGCTGGATAGCCTGACTCGTTTATAAGCGCTGATGAAATCACAAAACCATCCTCATTGACTACAGCGTAGACGATTGATGGAGGATAAATATCGTTGCTGTAAAATATGGGAAGTTCAGGAGCGCGAAGCAAAGGTCGTTTTGATAATTCCCCTTCAACTCTTATCCGCGATGCGGATTGCGCAATAGGCGGCGATGCATTTTCAACAACTGTAACGGATGGGGGAGTCTCCCGCAATTCCGCGCGCGAATCGGATTTTATAGATGCAAGCAAATTTTTGAAATCGTTTCCAAGATAGTCTGGAATTAATCTTAGCCAGAATGCCGCATCGCTCCATTCATAATATTGTTGCGGCGCGAATTTTTCTTTTAACCATACTTTTCCTGAAAAACTATTTGGAGTCGCAAACGCGAATAAAGCCGGGCTGAATAGCTGATAGGTTTCAGAATCAGAGCGGATAGGTTCAAAAGTCATTTTGCTAAGAAATTGAGGCTGATAGTTGGATTTTATTGTTGAAACCTTTTCTGAAAATACAAACGCGACAAAAAGATGAATTAAAAATATCGCGGCCGCTACGCGCGCAAGTCGTTTTGGCGATAAGACTGGCAAGTTGTGCGTTGCGTCACTCATTTAAATATGGCAATGCAGATGGTCGTGTTGCAAGCAGTAATTTGTTTATGCCCGCTGAGCGAGCCGTTGAGCCGAGTTTAACAATAAATTCGTATGGAACAGATTTATCGGCAATAACAACAAGTGTAAGCGGTTCTTTTGCCTTTTGAACAATTGATGAGAGCTTTATCCTAAGTTGCACTTCGTCAATCATCTGATTCTCAAAGTAGAATAAACCGTTCGGATCAACCAGAACAAACACCATTGCGCCGGTTGCGCCGATTACCGGATTTAACGCCGGCAAGTCCGGCAGATCATACGCAATCTGGACTTTTAAATTTAAAGAGTTCAAGTAATCGGTGAGTTTTTTAACCACGAGGCTTGATACCCCCGGTTCTGCTTTTACAAAAAGCAGTTGTTGAGAGGATGGCAGTTTAAAAAGATTTTTGATCCTTTCGTAAAATTCTGTTTCAGCAAACTCCTTTTTTTCAAATAAAACGCGTCCATTTGATTTGATGGTAATAACTCGCGCCGATGATTGCAATAGTTCGGGATATGAATTTGTTTGAGGCGGATATGCTAAATTTATCGGCAACCCCGGTATGGATACAAATACGCTATAGGTAGAAATGACAACGAGCAACAACAGAAACACCGTCGCAAATGGTATGGTGTAAAAAAGGTTTGATGGATGTATCTGTTTTCGCGGCAGGTTCATTTCTTTTCGCTCTGGTCTGTTAAAATGTTTATTATTTCCACAGCAGTTTTTTCCATATCCGCTATTATATTGTTTAAATTTAAAGTGAGGATGCAATGCCCGGCGTAGCAGACAATCGCAACTCCAAGACCGGCTGCCGTAGATATAAGCGCTTTCCACAATTTTTCAGCAAATAACCCGGGATGAATAAAAAATCCCTGTTGTTGAACTATGTTGAATAATTCAATAATGCCGATAACCGTGCCGAGCAAACCGAGCAGCGGCGCAATCTGGGCTATAACAGGAAGCAGATTCAACCTTGATTCAAGCCGCGGTATTTCCGCAAGACTCGTTTCACGCAAAATTTCCTTAAGCCGTTCACTCCCGCGGTCGCGATTTAATATGGCGGTTTTTACTATATGAGGTATCGGACCCGGCGTTGCATCGCAGATTGATATAGCCTCCACGATATTTTCCCGTTTCAATACGTTTTTGACGCCATTTAAAAATTCTGTGCAATTAATTTGCGCCCGGTGATAATGCAAAAATCGGTCAATCATCAGGCTTACGCCGACGGCGCCTATTAGATATATTATCCAGACTATGAATCCGCCTTCAAAAAATAACCTCATAACTTATTTTATTATATGTTGATTAATATTATAACGGGAACTGGTTTCGTTAAAGAATTTTTATTACGGTTTTCCAACGGTGTGAATGAATACTAAAATTAGTTAAAAAGTCTAAAGATATATGAATAGACTAATCTCGATAATTACAATAACAATAATATGCAATTCTCTAAACACTCTTTTTGGACAGTTTCAGCCCATTGACCCGTTTGAACAGAATAAGAAGATGGGTAGGGGCGTTAATATAATCGGGTATGACCCCTTATGGCGTTCAATGGAACAAGCCCGCTTTAAAGAAAAGCATTTTAAATTATTGAAGGAGGCTGGATTCCAATCTGTCAGAATTAATCTTCATCCGTTCAGATATATGGATGCGACAAATAATTATGCCTTGCGACGGTCCTGGTTGAATACTCTGGATTGGGCGGTATCAAACGCTCTTGCTAATGGGCTCCAAACCATTTTAGACCTTCATGAATACAACACAATGGCTCAAGACCCTGAGGGTAATAAAGAACGGTTTATCGCATTTTGGAAACAGATTTCTGAAAAGTATAAAAATGCGCCCAACTCGGTTGTTTATGAAATCTTGAATGAACCGAATAAAAGGCTGACACCGGAGTTGTGGAATAAATATTTTCGCGTGGCGCTTGCAATTATAAGGGAAACGAACCCGGAACGGAATGTGATTATCGGTCCTGCGTTTTGGAATTCAGTAGACCATTTAAAGGAACTTGATTTGCCGAAAGACGATAGACACATAATTATCACTGTTCATTATTACAAACCGATGCAATTTACACATCAAGGGGCTGCTTGGGCGGGATACCGCGATAAGGTCGGAGTCAACTGGGGCAGTGAGGCTGAAATGAAGGCTGTTCGTGATGAGTTTGCTCGCGTGGCAGAATGGGCAAAGGCAAATAACCGTCCGATTTTTCTTGGCGAATTCGGCGCTTACGATAAGGCTCCTATGGAATCACGCGTCAAATATACTGATTATGTGGCAAGAACTGCTGAATCATTCGGCTGGAGCTGGGCTTACTGGCAGTTTGATAGCGATTTTATCCTCTGGGATATGAAAGCCGATAAATGGGTTGAACCAATTTTAAAGGCGTTAGTCCCCGATAAGTAAAATTATAAATTTTCAAAAATATTTAGAGTACCCCGTCCTTGAACGACAATTCATCAATGTTCGCGAAACTTATTAGCAATAAGATTTTTTGGACATTTGAAATTTAAAGTAGTAAAGAATTGTTGAAATATTATAATAGATAGCGACTAAGATGGATGAGGTTCAGATAATAGTAATCTCTAAAAACGGGACTCTGATTAATAATCTGGTTGATAGTTTTCGCGAACTCCAGCCAGACTGGCGAATAATTCAACTCTCTTCAGCGGGGCAAACCGAAGAATACATAAAATTTTGCAGCGCAATTATAATTGATTCAGATTTAGAAAAAAATGAGACGGTAAACTTACTAAATTATTTAAATGCGGAATACCCGCCAATTTTAAAATATCTCTGGGTGGACGGTTTTAACAGAGATGTTTTAAAGGAAATAATTAGCGGCATTAAAGGTGTGATGCCTCAATGTATTTGGAAACAGCAGTCTGAATCGGTGATTGCCGACACGATTTCAAGGGCAATAATTTTCGCTGATTGGTTGGAATTTAGACATCTTAGTCAGGCGCTGGCAAATATGCGCGATATTCCAACTGTGCCATTTGTATATCTTAAATTGATGAATTTACTCAACGATGTGGATTCCAGCGTTGAGGATATTGCTTCAACCGTTGCAGAAGACCCGTCCCTCTGCGCAAAAGTCCTTAAAATTGCCAATTCGGCTATTATTGGATTAAGAGAGCCTGTTTCTTCTCCGTTTGAGGCAATTATGCAACTTGGCATAGAACGGATAAGAGCATTTCTCCTTTCAAGCAGGTTTATTACTCAATTTGAACAGCAAAAAGTCCCATGGTTTTCAGTTGAACGATTCTGGAATCATTCAATGTTAACAGCCTCGTATGCGAGGCAAATAGCTTTATACAAAGTTCGCGATACAAGATTGGCAGACTCCAGTTTTACCGCAGGCATATTGCATGATGTTGGAATTTTAATTTTCGCAGCCAATAACCCGAACAGTTTTAGAGAGATAATTTCAACAGCTATATCCAACGGTGTACCTCTGCACATTGCTGAAAAAAATCTGTTCGGTTTTACTCATTCTGAACTTGCCGCCTGTTTGCTGTCAACTTGGGGTCTGCCGTTATCAATTCTTGAGGCGATTGCGGCTCATCACAATCCAGGTAAAGGATTTTCTACGGGATTTTCTCCTCTTTCCGCAGTGCATATTGCCAACAGTTTTGCCAATGAAAAACATCAGGATAATAATCTTTGCGGCGACACATCTTTAGACAACGAATACCTGATAAAAATAAATTGCGATACGCAGTTGGAGGAATTTAAAAAATTGTGTTTTGAATCCGCTATATAATCGGGAATGCGCCTAATAATATAGTATATCCTGCTAATTTATCCCGCAAAATACCTCCTGAATCACTGATAACGATGGACGGCTGCGTTTTTCTGCGAAATTAGATTTATTAAAGACATTCAAAAGCAGATAGATTTGCGACGCAAGACGATTACAACAAATGAGTCTGTTTTTTCCGTTCACAGTGCGATCGGCAGAGCCAGGTATTTTAATACCTATTACAATAAAACAGGCTAAAATTTGACAGCATTAATTTCTTAAAAAGGCACGGTCAATTGCTGTCCGTTGTGTTTTCTGTTGAGAGCGAGTAAAAAAGGAACTGCTTTTTTTGCCCATTCTTCAGGGGTGGGATAATTATTCGCTGATGAACCAAAACAACTTTTTAGCATATCGGTGTTTATTATTCCTGGATTTAAAGGTATGGCGGCGAGCGGGGAGGGAAGTTCTTGCGCTAAAGATTGTGTCAATCCTTCTATTGCCCATTTAGTGGCGCAGTAAGGGGCGACTTCTGCGTCAGTTGTCCTGCCCCATCCTGAACTAAAATTAACGACAATCCCCGAGCCCTTTTTTATCATTTGCGGAACAAAATGTCTTATCACATTCGCCACGCCTTTGATATTAACATCAATAACTTTATCAAACTCTTCGGCTGAAATTTCCCATAATGGCGCATTTCTGTTTATTAGCGCGGCGTTATTTAACAGTAGGTCCGGTATGCCGGCTTTTTTAATAACCAATTCAGCCCAGTTTTTTACCTCCTCATCAAGAGATACATCGATAATTTCAAAGTAATGAGGCGCCGGGTATTTTCTTTGCAACTGCGATATGAGGGTTTCATCGCGTCCGCAGCCCGCAACAATATGACCACGACTAATAAATTCATCAACCATTGCCCTTCCAAGACCTTTGGTTACGCCTGTTATGAGAATAACGCGAGGATTGTCTGGCATATTTTGAGAATTATTTCTGGAAATTATTACGCAATATAACATCGGATGGTGGTAGGAGCTGGATTCGAACCAGCGAAGGCATAAGCCAGCAGATTTACAGTCTGCCCCCGTTGACCGCTTGGGTATCCTACCACCCATATCCGCGGCAAGTGATATTTATATGAATTTTTTATCCCTTTTCAAGAAGAATTTTGCAGAAAAATGCTAATTCTTTTTAATATGTTTTTCTATCGCAGCAATGATTTCTTCTAATGTTGCCGGTTTTGCAAGAAATGGATATCCGCTAATATATCCTTCGTGCTCTTCAATGCAATGTCTTTTAACATAAGCGGTTAAGAAAATTATAGGGACATCTTGCAGGTCAGGTTCCGCTCTTAATTTTGCAGCCACATCCCCGCCAAACATCATCGGCATTATAACATCAAGAATAATCAAATCGGGTTTAAAATTTTTTGCGGTTTTAACTGTTTCCTCGGGAATATTTTCGACACAGACCTCGTAGTTTCCTGTGCGTTCAAGATTTAACTTTAGTGTTCTGGTGAACGCAACTTCATCATCAACGATTAATATTTTTTTCTTCATTAAAAATTATCAAATGAAATATTTTTTCTAAATATAACTTAATCCATATTTATGGGTTTAATCAAATAAATATTAGTGGATAACTTGCCAGTGCTGATTGTTTTCTGAAATTGCCTGTTGGCAATCTCAAATAATTGTATATTTTAAAACTCGGGTTTTTAATAAATCAATAGAACGGGGAATATATAATAGAAAATTTAATTAAGCATTTGATTCATCTAAAAGTTCTCTGATTCGCTGGAACAGAATCTTGCCTTTTTCTATCGGTAGTTCTTTTGAACTTTCCTCGTTTTGGACGAGATTTTCCGGAAGTTCTTCTAAAAATCTTGAAGGATGGCAGGGTCTGTAGCTGCCATAGGATTTGCGGCTCAAACAATAACTGATTGTCAACGATTGCATAGCGCGCGTTATTGCAACGTAAAACAATCTCCGTTCTTCATCTATTCTGTTTTCAGTTATTGAGCGGGAATGGGGGATTAGATTGTCTTCCGCGCCGGCGATGAACACGTGTGGAAATTCAAGCCCTTTGCAACTGTGCATAGTGATTAATGTAACCGAGTTAGGACGTTTTTCTTTGTCATCCTCGCGATCGGTTTCAAGAGAAATTTCATCAAGAAAATTCTCCAGTTTTTCCACCAACGTTTCTCCTTCGTGATTATCAATGGCGGCAAGCATATCTTTTATGTTCTGAACGCGGTTTGCCGCGTTTTCGGGGTCTTTGTCATATTTTTTCAAATCATCAAAGTACCCGGTTTTCTCAAAGAATGAGCAGAGCAGTTGTTCAAGTTCATTATTGCTTGATGGTTTTTTATCCAGCGATTTTATTAGGCCGCTTATGAGGTTTGTGAATTCAATAGCGGCTTCGCGGGGGCGCCCGGAAAGTTCTTCCAGCGCCTGTTTGCTATGCATAGTTTTGAATACAGACAGGTTTAAACGTTGGCTGATATGGAGGAGTTTTTCCATAGTCGCATCGCTCAATCCGCGGGGCGGAACATTGGCAATCCTTAAAAGGCTTACATCGTCATCCGGATTTACAAACACTTTTAGATAAGCGATAGCATCGCGGATTTCTTTTCTGTCAAAATAACTTTGTCCTCCAACAAGATGATAAGAAATGCCTGCTTTGCGCAAAGCCATTTCAATCGGACGCGATTGCTGATTTGTTCTGAAAAGCACGGCAAAGTGGTCAAGCGGCAACCTGAGAATTTTATTATTATAATTGAGCCATTCAGCTATTGCTTCAGCTTCTTCATCTTCAGTTTCAAATGAACGAATCTGAATTTTTTCTCCCGTGCCTTTAGCAGACCAGAGTTTTTTTGAATGACGTTTAGGATTGTGGCTGATTAATTTATTTGCTGCTTCAAGGATGATATTTGTGGAGCGATAATTCTGTTCAAGTTTAACGATTTTCGCATCGGGGAAATATTTTTCAAAACTCAGTATGTTAGATATTTCAGCCCCCCGCCAGCCGTAAATACTCTGGTCATCATCTCCCACAACGCAGAGGTTTCGGTGTTTTTCAGAGAGTAATTTTATTAGTTCAAATTGAGCGCCATTTGTGTCTTGATATTCATCAACCATTATGTACTTGAACCGTTCACGATAATGTTGAAGCACTTCCGGGAATTCATTAAACAATTTTAGCGGCAGCAGTAATAGGTCGTCAAAATCAACCGCGTTGCAGGCTCTTAGCGCAGATTCATATTTTGCTAACAACCGTCGCGCTACAAGGTCTGACATCGGATCGTTGTACAGAGACTTAACGTTGCCTGAATTTTTTATTTTGCTGATTATTGATGAAACAACTTTTGGGTCTGGTTTAAGGTTTTTAGTCGCAATTTCGCTCAATATTTTTTTAACAACAGTTAACTGTTCTGCTTCATCGTAGATTACAAAGTTCTTCTTATAACCTAATTTTTCTATATGCTGTCGCAAAATACGCGAACCGAGCGAATGAAAAGTGCAAATTAACGGCTTTTGTTTTTCGCCTTTGGTTGCCCGCGATTGTGGAATAAATTGATTAACCCTTTCAAGCATTTCTCTTGCTGCTTTGTTTGTAAAGGTAACTGCAAGGATATTTGATGCCGGTACGCCTTCTGTAATTAAATATGCGATTCTATAAGTGATAACGCGGGTCTTGCCGGTGCCTGCCCCGGCAAGGATAAGCAACGGACGATTTACTGTTAAAACAGCTTCTCGTTGCTGCGAATTTAGTTTTCCAAGCTCAATCATTTTTAACGGCGCAAATTTTTATATACTTACCGCGCCAAAGCGCAAGGCGAATAAATTCCTACCTATGAAATGAAAAAGCAAGAGAAAAGATATTAACAAAATCTCTTCTGGCTAATTGACGAAATAACACAATTCAATAAACCCTTTTTATCAAAACTTTCTTGCCCGGTTTTAAATTTAAAACCTTTGCCGCATTGCCGTCTCTAACGGCTATTTCAATAAATCCTGAAGAGCCGGGAACAGCGACTGTCTCGCCTTTCGCCGCTTCGGAATAGAACCGCCGAACTATCGCTTGCGGCTTTTCATCAATAAAGACTTGAAAATTATAATAATCGGTTTCGTTTTTAAATTTTATATTAGTTATGGCATTTCCGAACCTGTCAATGTAAAGAATTTCCCCTGAGATTTCATTCTCATAGAAACAGGATTGCGGGAAATTTATAGTGATGATCTGTTCCAATTTTTTTCCGATTATTGAACTGTCAATCCGTTGCGCGATATGGGCTGCAACAGGGGCAAAAATATCTCTGCCGTGGAATGTGGTGCCTGTTGGTTTTAACATTAGTTTTTCATTTTCTATAAGGCGGATTTCCTCAATTTCTTCATTGATAAGGGCGTAAGACAATATGCCGTTGTCAGGGGCTATAAACCAGTAAGACTTTGTTTTAACAGCAATCGGTTTTCTATCGCTTCCGACCCCCGGGTCAACCACCGATATGTGGATCGTATTTTCAGGAAAAAATCTGTATGCGGCAAATAGAGCATATGCGCCGGCTTTTATATCGCCCGGTGGGATTTCGTGTGTTATATCAACTATATTTACATCGGGAGCAATATTCAAAATTACCCCCTTCATTGTTCCAACAAACCAATCCTGTGTTCCAAAATCGGTGGTAAGTGTTATGATGGGTTGATTCTTTTGCGGCATTGCATTTTGTTGAATCTTCTGCCCCGTTATTTCAATTCTTTAATCCTGATGTTTCTGAAATCAAACTTTTTATCTTCAATCTGTATGCCTATAAATCCGCTATCCCGATCAAGTTCGTTAAATTCCCAGTTCGGTTCATCGTTCACTGTTAATGAGACTTTTTTGCCTTTAACTTCAATCCGCATTTTGACCCATTTATTGACCGGTTGTTTTGGGGTTTCAGCAGGTACAACGTTTTTATATCCGCGGACGAGTCCTCCGATGGCACTATATTTCAGGTTGATCTGCCAGCCGTCGGTAGGCCAGGGTTTTCCTTCTTTTTGACAGCGGATAAAAATGCCGCTATCATACTGTTCTTCAAGCGCCCTCCATTCAAGTTCAAGAATAAAGTCTTTATATTCTTTTTCGCTCCGCAGCCAACCCATACCTTTTAGTATTCTTAAACATCCATCTTTAACCTCGCATTGAACATCGTGCACGGGAACCCATCCGGTCAGGTCTTTTCCGTTAAAAAGAGTTACCCAACCATCTGTATCTGCTGCTTTAACGCAAATTGCAATTGCTGCTAACAATGTGGCGATTATTATTTTTTTCATATTTAAAGAATTTATCTCTGTTTGGCTAAACTTCGTCAAGAATGTTTAATTGCGATGATAAAATTTTCGTGGATTAACAAACATTGATTTTATTGCGGGATTTTCATTATTCTGTTCCTGTGACAGTTATAGAAGTAATTAAGAAGAGCGCGGATTTTTTGGCGAAAAAGGGGATTGAATCGCCCCGCCTTGACAGCGAACTGATTATCTCGCACACGCTCGGGATACCGCGGCTGCACCTTTATTTAAATTTTAATAAAACTATTCCGACAGATAAAACCGAGATAATCAAGGAGATGGTCATTCAAAGGGGGAAAAGAATCCCGCTGCAACACATAATTGGAAACACTGTTTTTTACGGTTTTAATTTTAAAATAGATAAACGGGCGCTTATCCCGAGACCCGAAACCGAAATACTGGTGGAAACTGCCATAGAGTTGATAAAGACAAAAAGTCTTACAAATCCATTGGCGCTTGATTTTGGAACCGGTAGCGGATGTATAGCCATTGCGATTGCATTAAAAATTCCGGATGCAAAAGTGTTAGGGATTGATGTTTCACAGGAAGCGATTGATCTGGCAAAAGAGAATGTAGAACTAAACAAAGTTGCCGGTAAAGTTGAACTCTACAAATCCAGCGGCTATGAAATATTCAAAGGCGAAACAGTTATCAACCCGCAAAAAGATTCTGCTGGCGACTCTTGTTTGACTATTTATGAGCGAAAAGAACCGATCGCATTTGACCTTATTGTGTCAAATCCGCCATATATACCCACTGATGAAATAAATAATCTGCAACCGGAAGTCAAAGATTACGACCCATTAACAGCCCTTGACGGAGGCAAAGATGGGCTTGATGTAATAAGATACCTTGCAAGAGAATCTGCAGTTTATTTAAAACCGGATGGCTTGATGGTTATTGAAATCGGGGCAGGACAGTCAGGCGCTGTTTCAGCGATTATGCAAGAAAATGGCTGGCTCATCCATTCTGTCATAAAAGATTATAATAAAATTGATCGGGTTATGGTTTTAGGGAAAAAATAACCGAAAACAATTTTTTAAATTTTGATATTGTGATTTAATAAAAACTCGTTTAAAATATTAGTAGAAATCAGCGAACAAAAGTTATGGATATAGTTTTTAATTGCCCGCACTGCGACCTTGAGATGGAAACCGACGCCTCTGGCGCGGGAATGGAGATTAAATGCCCGAACTGCGGAGAAACAATTACAGTTCCACAACCAACCCCAGAAACCATTGTTACTCCGACAATAAATCCCATAGCAACATCTGCGGCTGCAAAAGAAGAGAAACAGTATAAGGTCCCGATTCGGGAAAAGCCAACAGAGGTTTTGATTAAAAAGCCAAATCGCCCGCTGGAATTTGCTGCCAAAGAGACTGATAAACAGATACGGGTTAAAACAATCCGTCACCATGAATGTTTTGAAGTGGGAAAAGATCAATTTGACGAGGTTGTTACTGATTTCCTCCGTAAGGTAGGTCAGGAAAACATAATTGCCATCCAGACAATTAATTATACCCATCTTGACATAGGTTCCCAGAAGTTGCTGACCGATTTCGGCGTGATGATTGTATTCAAGGGATGAATAAACCTTCCGATATGTCAAGTTTTCGCCTTAAACTAACTAAAACAAATCCAAACAATATTTTTATTTAATTGACAGAATCTTTTTTATGAAAAAGCATATTTCTTTTATGAAAATAAAAATAATTTCCATATTTTACTGGCTTATATTTGCTATTAATTTGTGCTTGTTTTCAACGCTGCAAGGGGCGAGCGGACCGGTAGTTATCACAGTACAACCATCCGACCAAACCGTTCTTGCTGGCTCATCAGCGCAGTTTTCGGTTTCTGTGGATGGCACTCAGCCATTTTATTACCAATGGTGGCGGAATAATGGATTAATTCCTAATGCCACTAATTCATCTTATAAAATTGCTTCGGTATCCGTTTCTGACAGCGGAGCGCAGTTTTTCGTAACAGTTAGCAATAATCTTGGCGCTGCTACAAGTCGCGTTGCAACGCTTTATGTTGACCCGGGTATGCTTGTTACCAATTCAATCACGCTTTTACCAATTAACGCGCAGTGGAGATATAATCAATCCGCGACAGACCTTGGCACTGTCTGGAAAGAAATAAATTATAATGATAATGTTGCAGGCTGGACGACAGGAAATGGCGCATTTGACGCTAAGTCAGGAACCGTGAGAACAACTGTTGCCGGCGAGCCGGTTGGCACGCAGCTTTCACTCAATGATAGTTCAGGTAACCGCATTCCAACTTATTATTTTAGAACCTACTTCACTATGCCATCAAATGCTGTGAGTGTTACTCTACGGGCTAACGCAATAATTGACGATGGAGCTGTTTTCTACATAAACGGAGTTGAGGCTCTGCGAATTGGAGTTCCGGTTGGCGCGGGTTACTCAACCTGGGCAGACAGAACACAGGGCGACCCTGCTTACGAGTATTTTACTTTGCCTCCCGATAGTCTCGTCGCCGGGAGCAACCTTTTCGCAGCAGAGATTCATCAGGTAAATGCTACAAGTTCAGATATCACATTCGGACTTGTTTTACAGGCTGACGTAGTTGTGCGAGTTGCGGATACAGCGCCACCTGTAATTGATAGATTAATACCCCCTGCTGGTGCAACTGTTCCGCAACTCAATAGCATTGAAGTGCTCTTCAATGAGCCGGTCAAAGGTGTTGAAGCCGAAGACCTGTTAATAAATGGTGTTCCCGCAAAAAGCATTGAATATGGAGTTCCTGGACAATTTCTGTTTTACTTTGATCCCCCTTCAACTGGCATTGTTCAGGTTCTTTGGAGAACAAACCACGGCATAACTGATTTATCCGTAAACGCAAATCCATTTGCCGGCGGTTCCTGGACTTATTTGTATGACCCAAATGCTCAGCAAAGCGCTCTGATTATTAATGAGTTTTTAGCCGCAAATAGTGGAAAATCGTATCGCGATGAAGACGGCGATAGTTCAGATTGGATTGAGATTTATAACAGCGGCGATTCGCCTGTTTCAATGGATGGCTGGTATTTAACCGACGATCCTGCCAATTTGCAAAAATGGCGATTCCCGGCTGTTATACTTAATTCACACAGTTATCTTGTTGTTTTTGCCTCAGGGAAAAATAAAACAAACATAACCGGCAGGTTGCATACCAATTTCAAGTTAAACTCCGCAAGCGGATATATTGGATTAATTGATCCTTATGGAAGGGTTGCTTCGGACTTTGGAGCATCATATCCCCAGCAATTTACAGATGTCTCTTACGGACGCGACCGGGTTACGCCTTCAATTGTCGGTTATTTTACAACACCGACGCCGGGCGCGCCAAATTCGACCAGCGGAGCGGGTTTTGCGCCAGAGGTAAAATTTTCAATTGAAAGTAAGACATTCCCGGCAAATGCCCCTTTAACAATCACGTTAAGTGTTCCTTCAACAAATGCGGTCATCTATTATTCTCTCGGAACAAATATGCCCGGAACAAATACAACTCTGTACACCGGACCGATAATTATAAACAATACAACGATTTTAAGGGCGCGCGCCTTTGAACCCGGAAAGTTTCCCGGACCAATCGTAACTCATACATATATTGCGTTAGACCCGCAAGCTGCGGTGTTGAATTTTAAATCAGACCTTCCAGTTATTATTCTCCATAATTACGGTCAAGGCGCGTTGCCAACATCAAAAGCATGGCAACACGTGGTTGTGCAAGTTTTTGAGCCAACAAACGGCGTGACAAGCCTCACCAATCGCCCAACGCTGGCAGTCAGAGGAGGCTTCCATTTGCGCGGCTCAAGCACTGTTTCATATCAGAAAGGAAGTTTCAGGCTTGAAATTCAGGATGAATATGGAAACGATAAAGATGTGGAATTACTGGGACTCCCCGCGGATTCTGACTGGGTTTTATACGCGCCAAATAATTTTGAGCCGGTTCTTTTCCACAATCCACTTGCGCATCAACTCGGTCGTGATATGGGGATGTATTCTTCTCGAACCCGTTTTGTAGAAGTCTATTTAAAAGACGATAGCGGAATCCCTGGGCCTGTAACATCTACTGATTACAACGGGATTTACGTTCTAGAGGAAAAGATAAAGATAAGCAAAAACAGGGTTAATATTGACCAGTTGCAACCTGAACATGTAAATCCGCCTGAGGTAACTGGCGGTTATCTGATGAGTATTGATCGCCCAAGTGGTGAGCCGCAACTTTCAGCCGCTGGACTTGCAATCAATCTGATTGACCCGAGCGGAACAGAACTGAATAAACCAGAGCGAGCTCCGCAATTGAACTATTTAAGAAATTATATGAATTCGTTCTACTCGGCGCTCACAGGCGGCAACTGGCTTAATCCGACGAATGGTTATCGGGCTTATGTAGATGTTAGTTCCTGGATTGACCATCATATTCATAACGTCATCACCTTTAATATAGACGCATTGCGTTTAAGCGGATTTTTCTATAAACCTCGCAACGACAAATTGAAAATGGGGCCAAGCTGGGATTTTGACCGCACACAGGGATCAACCGATGGACGCGATTTTAACCCACGCCAGTTCCGGTCAACAGTGGGCGATTTAGGCACCGATATGTTTAATTCAGCCACTATTTTCTCAAATCCGTGGTTTAGCAAAATGTTCACTGACCCAGATTTCTGGCAGGCATGGATTGATAGGTGGCAGGAATTGAGAACCGGTCCGTTATCGCTAACAAATATTTATGCAAGAATTGATCAGTTTGCAAATGAAGTTAAACAAGCCCAACCCCGTGAACAAGCAAGATGGGCGATTAGTCCGCGGTCTGGTGTCGTTTCATCTGCCGGTTTTACATATAATTTCGGCGCTGGCGGTTATCAGGCTGAAGTGCAGTTTAAAAAGGATTGGTATTCGAACCGAGTTGATTTTATTGACAGTCAGTTCCTTGCGCGTCCGATAATGAGTATTGCTGGCGGTCGTGTTTTATCCGGCACAACAGTTACGTTAACTCCTGCTTCAAAACCCGGCAGCTGGATAATTTATACCCTTGATGGCAGAGACCCGCGCGCCTCCGGCGGTGGAATTGCGTCAAATGTTTATTCAAATTCAAGCCCTGTTACTATAGTTATCACAAATAACATTAGAATTGTTGCAAGGTGTCGCAATTCTAATCATTCAAATCTCACAGGTCCGGGAAATCCGCCTATATCAAGTCCCTGGTCGGGGGCAGTTTCGGCAACGTTCGTAGTTGCTACTCCAACATTGGCAATTACAGAAATAATGTACAATCCGGAGCCTCCTCCAGCAGGCTCGCCTTATACCGCGGATGATTTTGAATACATTGAGTTAAAGAATGTCGGAACCAGGGCGCTTAATCTAAATGGATTTAAATTTACCAACGGAATTTATTTTGAATTCAGTCAGGGAACAATTACCAACCTATTGCCCGGTCAGTATGTTCTTGTTGTGAAAAACAAGGCAGCGTTTTTATCGCGATATCCGGGTATAACAAATATTACGGGTGAATATACAGGACAGCTGGATAATGGTGGGGAGCATATTTATCTTGAAGGTCCAATGACGGAGACAGTGCTTGATTTTTCATACAGCGATAATTGGTATCGTATGACTGATGGCAACGGTTTTTCTCTGGTTATTGCAAATGAGTATGCATCCTTTGACACCTGGAATGATAAGTTGTCGTGGCGTCAGAGCGCGTTTGAAAACGGCTCGCCCGGCGCGCCAGACCCAGTTGCCCAATCAATCCCGCCTATCTACATAAACGAGGTGCTCGCAAGACCGCTACCGGGGCAAAAAGACGCGGTTGAATTATATAATCCAAACGATGTTGATGTTGATATTGGCGGCTGGTTTATTAGCGATGATTTCAATACACCTAAAAAATTCTCAATCCCGGCAGGAACTATTATACGCGCCAAAGGGTACATAGTCTTCGCAGAAGATGATTTTAATTCTAATCCATCTTCGCCAAGGAGTTTTGCTTTTGGTTCTAAAGGGGACGAAGTGTATCTGTTTTCCGGCGATGGTTTTGGCAATCTTACCGGGTATTATCACGGATTTGATTTCGGAACATCACCTGAAGGAATATCTTTCGGAAGATATATCACAAGTACGGGAGAAGACCATTTAGTAATTCAGGCTTCGCCGTCTCTTGGGACAAATAATGTTGGTCCCGCGGTCGGTCCTGTAGTTATTTCTGAAATAATGTACAATCCGCTGCCAATAATCTATGGTACTAACCTTGTTAATAATACAACAGATGAATTTATAGAACTTTATAATCCAAATAATTATCCAGTTGCTCTGTATGATGCAAATTATCCGACCAACACCTGGAAGTTGCGAGATGGAGTTGAGTTTTCGTTCCCGCCGGGGACAATTATACCGGCGCGAAGTTTCATTGTAGTTGTTGGATTTGATCCGGTATATGACACAAATTCGTTTGTTTCATTTACCAATCATTACAATCTACCATCGGGCGCTAAATTATTTGGTCCATTTAACGGCAATTTAAACAATGCGGGCGAATCGTTGGAACTCGTCAAACCTGATACGAGTTGGCTTGTCGGTGGCGGAACGGTTGAATACATAATTGTTGATAAAGTGCATTACTCAAATAGCACGCCCTGGCCTTGCGGTACGGATGGTACAGGTAATTCAATTCAAAGATTGGATTCATTCAAATATGGCAATGATCCGTATAACTGGGTATCGGCTTTGCCAACGCTGTTTGCGCCTACAATACCTCAACCTCCCGGATTGCCGACTATAGTTGCGCATCCACGCAATATCGTGATACCTGCAAACAATGATGCTAATTTCAATGTCTCGGTATGTGGAATTCCTCCATTTTATTATCAATGGTATTACAACGATTCCCCAATCACCGGTGAAACCAACAGCGCGTTGAGTATAAAACAGGCGCAACCTCAAAATACCGGATACTACTATGTGGCTATTTCTAATATTGCAGGGGTCATAACGAGTTCTTATGCGACACTTGTGGTCCAGTTACCGCCGAGCATTAAAAAACAGCCGCAGAGTGTTACCAATCTATCAGAAGAGACTGTAATATTTACGGTTGAAATGGATGGGTTGCCGCCATTTTACTATCAATGGCAATTCAATGGCGCGAATATTCCTGGGGCTACAAATGCTATGCTTGTTTTAACGAATATTCAGCCAGCCAGCGCTGGCACATACAGGGTTCAAGTTATTAATTCAGCAGGCTCAATAATCAGCGAGCCAGCCACATTAACCGTTCTCCATTATGCTTCAATAACAGTTCAACCTAACGACCAATTCGTTCGTTCTGGCGCAAACGCCACATTCACAGTAACTGCGTCAAGCAGTTTGCCGCTTAACTATCAATGGCGATTAAACGGCGTAGCGATACCTGATGCAACTAATTCCTCACTCACAATAACGAATGTTCAACTTATTAATGAAGGATATTATGACGTGATAGTATGGGATAGTGTTAGACAAAGAATAAGCCGCGCTGCGTCTCTTAATGTTCTGGTTGATCCAGTAATAACCCTCTCTCCTGGAACCACTAATTATGTTATCCAGGGAAGTAGCATAACATTAAGCGCTGTTTACACCGGGAATCCGCGGTTTTTTACAAACGAATGGAGACAAGGCGCGACAGTGAGATATACTGAATATTCCACTAACCTCATTAGTTTTTACAGGCTTACAAATGTTCAGCCTGCAGACGCTGGCGCATATCGCTTTGTCGTGCGCAATCCGTCAAAACCTCCAGGAACCGCAAGCAGATATTTTTATATTGTTGTGGTGCCTGATAATGATGGCGATGGGATAGCAGATGACTGGGAATCAAGATATGGATTGAATACCAACAACGTTTCTGACGCCAGCATTGATTCTGATGGAGATGGTATGTCAAATCTTGAAGAATATATAGCAGGCACAAACCCGCTTGACCCGCAGAGCGTCCTTGCGTTAAAACCGATTGGCAAAGGTTCCGGTATAGTTTTAGGGTTTTCAGCCGTTTCAAACATTACTTATACCATAGAATACAAGAATACGTTCGCAAATTCAGATTGGATAACGTTGACAAATTTACCGGCATTGCAAACCAATTACATATTTACTTTCACTAACGACTTTGCGCGTCCTTCTGGATTTTATCGTGTTAAAACACCTGTAATACCGTAGGTTTTTCAATATAATGTGAAAAAACTTTTAAACATCATCGGTGTTTATTAAATTAGTGGATTGATAAAACTTTAAAGGTTAGATTGGAGTATGAGAGAGTTAGGAAAATTGATCATTTTGCCTGTCTTGTTTGTTTTAGCCGGTTGTGGCGAGAAAAACAGTAATTCAGTTGAACAAATTCAACCCACTAACAGTGTCCAGATTAAAACAAATAAACTCGCTACATTCGTTAATACAAAACCGAGAACAAATATTAACATCAAGGTTACACCTGTTCAAAAAGGCGTGTCCGTCAATGCGAATCAGACGAAACAATCATCTTCTCCTAATGCAGTAACCAATGTTTCTAAAACTCCTGCGGTTTCACCATCTCAAGTTCCTGCTCCTGGAACAGGCGCTGTAAATTATTCCGATGAAAAAGTAGAAGATTTAAAAATCAAGGCGTCAAACGGTGATACAGCAGCGCAACTTGAACTTGCGAGTCGGTATTTATATGGCAAAGGAGTGGATAAAGATGAAGTACAGGCAATACAATGGCTTGCTTTAGCGGCGCAATCCGGGAACGCGGTTGCCCAGAATAGACTCGGAATAATCTATGCCTCTGGTCAGGCTGGTGTTCAAAAAGACCCTACTCAAGCGGTTTACTGGTATAAAATGGCGGCAGAACAGGATTTTGTAACCGCCCAGAACAATTTAGGAATAATGTATGCGCAAGGCAACGGCGTGGAAAAAGATGATATTGAAGCGTATAAGTGGCTAACACTCGCTGGCAAACGATTAACCAATGCGATAATGTTCCGCAATACAATTGAACAACGAATGACTCCAGAACAAATTCAGGAAGCAAATCGTAGGATCAGCGAATATCTTTCTATCAACACCCAGAGGAAGCAGCAATAATTATTACCACATCAACAGTAAGCCAGTTCAATAATCCGTCGGATTATAATATCAATTATTCTTGGGTCGTCCCCGGCAGGTTCAGCATACCAGACAAGTTTGCCATTTCTCTCTGTGGGATTCTTAATCGGACTGAGCCCCAGTTCAATCCTTTTAATTACTTCATTTCTTGATTCTCCTAAAAGAATTGGAATATCTTCGCGAACGTGTGGACCGTTACCTGCAAAAAAAGGCACGACAACAATTCTATCTCTCTCTGCTAATTTAAAACAGTCGCTTACCAAAGGTTTTTCTTCTAAAAAAACAGAGTGAATATCTGAAAAAATTTTCCGCCGCAATAATGCGTCAATGTGGACTTGAACGGTCTGGCGCGATTTTGTGTCCTTTGAACAACCGTGGGCGGCTATGAATAAAGAAACTTCATTCGGATTATAAAGTCTGGGATAAGGATGTTTTCTCAGAGCGTTGATTGCCTTTGACACAATAATGTCAGCCATCAAACTATGTGTGCCGATCGGCTCGCAAAAATAAAATCTGATGTTTTCTTTTTGTATTAAATGCCCGGATTTGTAGCAGTCTGAGTAAATTGGGAATTGCTTTGTTAATTCGTTAAATGTTTTTTGCAGTATAAATCCAGGACACATAAACATTGGCACGATGTAGGCGGCGCCTTCATTTACATTTTTTAAAACCTCAAATATATTTGGTCTCTGCCTAACAAATGCTTCATAGACATTTGCAAACAGAGGTTGAGAGCGGAGCAATTCCGCGTATTTTAGAATAAATTCATCCGAGCCGGTTCCTTCGCTAACTCCATGCCCGAGCAAAATAACATTTGTTTTACTTAAATTCACTTTTACAATAACTGATATACGATAACCCTTGAAAAGAGATTTTTCCAATTAGACTGATTAATTTTCATATCCTCAGCGGTTTTATAGAAGAGCGAATTTTAGCGTGAATGCGAATTATGAAGATATTTAGTGTTGATTGCCCTTGTGCTAATCATGGGTATTAGAGTCTTGTTTCTTTGCGGCTCGCAGAGCGTGCGACACTGCGATTCAGCTTAGTAATTCAGATAATTTTATACTTGCGAAACTTATCAAAATAAGTTGAATGTTAAAGTATGAAAACAGTCACATCATTTAAAGTTGTTGAAAAGAATGTTGCTTCAATTGTTGAAGGAGCGCTTCAAGATAGCGGTGGTTTACTCAGGCTTGCGCCCTGTTGGGTTCCACGCTCGTTTTTGCATCCGGGTAGAAGATTAAAACTTCACCCTGACGATCTTTATGCCTTTGGACTTAATCGCGGCGGCATTGATGAACGTTGGTTTGCTTCAACCACGCCGGCGGCAAACGAAAATCGGACTCCAGATGAAGGTTTGAGCTACGTCGTTGCTGGCAATCAACGGTTCACACTGCAACAGGCGGTTGCAGAATGCGGACCGCTTTTAATAGGTAAAAAGATGTGGAACAAATACAAGAAATGGCCTGTTTATTCCAAATTTTTTGACAATATGGGACCAATCCCGCACCATATGCATCAATCTCATAAACACGCAAAACTCGTGGGGCAGGAGGGTAAACCGGAATCCTATTATTTTCCTCCGCAACATAATTATGTTGGGAATAATTTTCCATATACATTTTTCGGATTAACGCCTGGCACTACCAAAGAGCAGGTAAGAAAATGTCTTGAAAACTGGAACAAAGGCGATAACGGGATACTTGATTTGTCGCAGGCATACAGATTAAAACCCGGAACAGGTTGGCTTGTTGGACCGGGCATTTTACACGCCCCTGGTTCGCTCTGCACCTACGAGCCGCAATGGGGATCAGACGTATTCGGAATGTACCAGAATTTGGTTGAAGGCAGAGAAGTGCCATGGTCGTTGCTCGTAAAGGATATGCCTAAAGAAAAACACAACGACCTTGATTTTATTGTTAGTGAACTTGATTGGGAAGCAAATGTTGACCCGTATTTTAAAGAAAATCATTACCTTGAACCTATACCCGTAGCGGACACTTTAAGCGAAGGCTACATTGACAAATGGATTGTCTACGGAAAGATAAACGGCAGACAATATTTCACCGCAAAGGAACTCACCGTAATGCCCGGCGTCAAATGCACAATTAAAGACAACGGCGCCTATGGATTGATCGTTGTCCAAGGCAAGGGTAAAATGAACAAGTTGAATCTTGATTGTCCTAAAATGATCCGGTTTGTTGAGATGACAGAAGACGAGGTCTTTTGCACGGAAGAAGCCGCAAAAGCCGGGGTGGTTTTTGAAAACACATCCGAGGTTGAACCGCTGGTTGTTTTGAGATATTTCGGTCCAGATGTTAACCCGGACGCGCCAGAAGTCGGAGATTATAAGAAAAAGAAGAAATAGATAGCGATACGCTTTAATCTCAACACATTGATGCGGGTGGTTAGAGGCGATTTATTTGCGTCATTCATAAAAAACCGAGTCGTTTTCTCTTGGGAGAAAACTAAAGAGCTGCCACCCGCATTAAAATCTTTGCAAACTGCCAATTTTTTCTAATTAAAGCAGTTTTTTAAATTTGGGATTTTCGCCAAGTCTTTTTACCAACTCTTTTACCTTTTGACTCTGAGATTTATGGGCAACAAGAACGGCGTCATCGGTTAAAACGAGGATTGAATCATTCATTCCCACATTTGCGATTAGCGTTTTGTTTTTAGTCCGCGCGTCAAACACGAGATTTCCAGAAGCGTCAACATATATTGCTTCTCCGACAACGCAGTTGCCATTATCATCTTGTGGCAAATGTTTAAATAGAGCAGACCAACTTCCGAGGTCGTCCCAACCAAAATCACCGTCGGCGACGACAACATTGCGAGCCTTTTCCATCAAGGCATAATCAATTGAAATCCGTTTGAGATTTTGATAATCATTTTGGATCTGTTTTTTAAAAGCAGAAGCATTTTTCGCCACACTCATCCAGCGCTGGCAGACATCGTAAAAATCAACGGCATATTGTTGAAGCCCTTCAAGAATTGTGGAAAATGACCAGATAAACATTCCGGCATTCCAGCGATATTTTCCGCTGTTAAGATATTCAACTGCCTTTTCGTAATTTGGTTTTTCAACAAACTGTTCGGCATTATGAAAAACGGTTTTTATATTTTCCACGCTCCCGGAAATCTTCAAACAATCCCCCACGCGGATGTAACCAAATCCTGTGTGCGGTTCTGTTGGTTTAATGCCAATTGTTACAATATAATTTTTGGTTGATGCGATTTTATATGAGTCGTTTAAGATATCCGCAAACTTTTGTTCATCAATAATAATATGGTCTGCGGGCAAAACAGCCATTGTTGCTGTGGAAGAACGGGCGCCAACAAGCGCGGCGCCAAGTGTTACAGCGGCGCAGGTATCTCTTCCACAGGGTTCTGCTATAACATTGTTTTTTGGCAGCCGCGGCAACTGTTTGCGGACTTCCAGAGCCTGTTCAATATTTGTGATTACAAAGATGTTATTCAGATCAACGATTGCAGATACGCGGCGAACTGCTTGCTGGAGAAATGATTCTTTTCCTAAAAGTTTTAATAATTGTTTTGGACGTTTACGCCTGCTTAAAGGCCAGAATCGCTCGCCACTACCGCCAGCCATTATAATGGCATACCAATCTTTGTTATCGGTTTTCATAAGCGTTGTTTCATTTTATTGCATCAACGAGCGTTTTTACAAAATCCGAAACCTGCTCAACCATCCCAACAGTTTTTCCGAGCATGCCGATCCTATCAACAATAGCGCTGCCAACAACGACGGCGTCGGCATAATTTGCCACTGTTTTTGCCTGTTCAGGATTTGAAATTCCAAAACCTACCGCAACTGGCAGCGCGGTGTATTTTTTAATCTTAGATACCATAGTCGGCAATGATTCTGGAACGCCGCTGCGCATACCAGTTACTCCTTCCCGTGAAACATAATAAACAAAGCCCGATGCCTGACTTACTATGAATTTAATCCGTTCTTCCGGAGTTGTCGGAGCGATAAGGTAGATAGGAGATAGCCCGGCGTTTTTCATAAGATTCTGATATTCCGTTGCCTCTTCAGGAGGTAAGTCCAGAACAAGAAAACCGTCTACCCCAGAACGCGCGGCGTCATTTATAAATTGTTTCAGTCCGTATCTTAAAATCAGATTGTAATAGATATATAGAACGATTGGTATATCGGATTTTATTCTGATTTTTTCAACGGATTTTAAAACCCTTGCAGGAGTTGTCCCTGATTGCAAACCGCGCTGCGCAGCCAGCTGGTTTACAAGTCCATCGGCAAGCGGATCGCTAAACGGCACGCCGAGTTCAAGTATGTCAACCCCGATTTTATCAAACGCAACGGCAAGTTTTTCCGTGTGTTCAAGGTCAGGATCGCCGGCTCCAATATAGACTATAAGCCCTTTCTGATTGCGAGACTTTAATTCGTTGAATTTTTTCTCAATTCTATTCATTAAAAGTTCCCTTTATTTTTCAAATATTTATAAGTAATTAGTAAACCTTTCAAGGTAAGATTTTTATCTACTCCTGTGAATAAGGGTATTCGTTTTGCCATTATTTTTCCATAACCGCCTGTTGCAATAACCGACGGCGTTTTAAGGTGTAATTCATTTATTATGCTCTGGATAATGTGCGAAATCATCCCCGCAATGCCGTAATTAATCCCTGCAATTATTGCCTCTTTCGTGTTTTTACCATAAGGCTTTTGAAAATGTCTGAATTGAACCTGCGGCAGTAAGGCGGTCTTTTCATAAAGATAAGAAGTCATCAGGTTAATCCCGGGCAAGATAACGCCGCCTTCAAAAAAACCTTGTGAATTCAGGATATCAACCGTTATCGCTGTTCCAAAATCAATTATAATCGCAGGCGCTCCATAAAAATGGAAAGCGGCGACTGCGTTTGCTATTCTATCTGCCCCTAAAGTTTCTGGTTTTGGATAATTGAAACCGCTTAACGGGGCGTTGGAGTGATTTAGTATAATAGGATTGATATTGTAATGTTTTTTAATCATCGATTTCAGCACTGGCGTTGCTTTAGGCGAGACGCTTGCCATTACGGCCCCATTGATAGTTTTAGCAATTGATTTGATAGTCTTTTCAAATAGGCGATTGGATTTGTCCAGTCGTAAAAATAAATCTGTTGGAATATCAAGAGCGCGAAGGATTCTTTTCTCGTTAGAAAATCCGATGTGCGTATGTGTGTTGCCGATGTCAATCAGTATAATCATTTTATTTTTCAACCGTTACATCTCCCCCTATAACGCGTTCAAGATGTCCGTGAGTTTTGCGAACTATCAGACACCCGTCTCCATCAAGAGATTCAGCTCTTCCCTGAACAATTCGGTCTGCAGCGCGGATTGTTACCTGTTTTCCAACGGTCTCGCAACAATGCAACCATTCATCTGCGATTTGATTAAAATTCCCTTTCAATATTTTTTCGTAATCAGAATCAAGCGCAGATAGAAGTTCGGCTGCAAGTTCAGAACGGTTTAATTCTTTGCCTGAAAATATTTTTATTGATGTGGCGATAGCGCGTAATTCTGACGGAAAATCCTCTTTATCGTGGTTTACATTGATGCCAATTCCAAGAATTGCGTATTTTATTCTGTCAACTTCGGCGCTAATTTCGGTTAAAATCCCCGCGATTTTTTTGCCATTTATTATGACATCATTAGGCCATTTTATTTGGACTGGCGCGCCTGTTAATCTGTGAATTGCCCGTCTTACTGCAGTCGCTGCCGCTGTTGTGAGTTGCATAGCCATTCTCGGATGCAACGGCGGTCTTAAAAGGATTGAAAACCAAAGTCCTTTTTCTGGCAATGAATGCCACCCACGTCCCAGTCTTCCTCTGCCTTTGGTTTGTGAATCGGCAAATACCACAACCCCTTCGGGCACGCCGTCCACTGCCATTTTTTCAATTACGTCATTCGTGGAAGTTGTTTGTTTGAAAACATTGATCTCGCGGCCAATTATATTTATTCGTTCAAGCCTTGAAACAATATCATCCCCAAGCAAAATATTCGGTGAATTTTTTAATCTGTATCCAAGATGTGGACTTGCCTCTATATCGTAACCAAGCTTTCGGAGTTCTTCAATTCTTGACCAGATGGCGGCTCTGCTGACCTGCAATTTTATCGCTAACTCGGCACCGGATAAGTAAGAATTTAAATTCTCACGAAGCGCTCGCAGGATTTTTGCGTCGGTTGTCATAATCAAACATTACTCCTGAAAATCAAGCGCGATATCAACAGCTCTTGCAGAGTGTGTGAGCGCGCCAATTGAAATATAATCAACGCCTGTCTCTGCTATAGCCCTAACGGTTTGCAGGTTAACCCCGCCGCTGACTTCAGTCTTTATTTTTCCGTTCACGATTTTTACCGCCTGTTTAATTTTATCAACATCCATATTATCAAGCAGTACTATGTCAGCGCCTGCCTCTAATGCCTGTTCCACTTGTTCAAGCGTGTCGGCTTCAACTTCAACAATCAACGAGGGATAATATTGCCGCGCCCGTTTTACAGCAGCAAAAATTGCGTTAGGTTTTTCATCTCTCAACGCCGCAAGATGATTGTCCTTAATTAGAATCTGGTCATAAAGTCCCATTCTATGATTGAATCCTCCGCCACATCGAACGGCATATTTTTCCAGTTTTCTAAATCCTGGGGTGGTTTTTCGCGTGTCAAGAATTCTGGCATTTGTGCCTTTAATCTTTTCAACGAAAATGTTTGTCAACGTTGCAATTCCGCACAGTCTTTGCAGAAAGTTTAAAGCAACTCGCTCGCAGGTTAGAATTGGTTTTGTTCTGCCTTTTATAACAGCGATAGTTTCGCCGCGGCTGATTTTATCGCCGTCGGAGTGAAGTGGTTCAAAATAAATTGAAGGATCAATTTTCTTAAACACCGCGCTTGCAAGATCAAGACCGCTCAAAACAATTTCTTCGCGCGCGTTTAACAGCGCTTTTGAAACAGAATAATTTGGTATTGTTGCCTCCGTAGTGGCATCGCCCTTGCCAATGTCTTCGGCAAGCGCAGCTTCAATCAATTTATCAATTTGATCATCTATTAATAATTCCATATATATTACAATCTATATATTAACACATTATACCTGTAAGTATTTGCAAAATCTGGTCTGGATAAAAGGAAAAATTTTGTCAGGTTTATCCTATTTTAATTTTTTAATCAGGATTAATTCATAAAAATCAAACAGGTTTTTAAAGGCTTTTTTACAATTATGCAATTTATTGAAATTTTTCTTTCTTTATTTGTTCTTAAAATTCGTATAAAGAATATACCTTTGACAACAAGCCCAAATTAAGCCATTTTCACTAACATATTGAGAATTTAAAAAGCAACTACGGAGAATTTGAAATGGGAAAAGCGCTGGTAATAGCAGAGAAACCATCTGTCGCAGCGGATATAGCAAGGGCGCTTGGTGGTTTTAGCCGCAAGGGCGATTATTATGAAAATGACGAGTATATCGTCTCGTCCGCGGTTGGACATTTGCTGGAGATTTGTGAACCGCAAGAGTTTAAAGTGACTAAAGGCAAGTGGAGTTTTGAACATCTACCGGTCATTCCCACTCATTTTGATTTGCAACCAATTGAGGGCTCTGAACAGCGGTTAAAACTATTGATTAAGTTGATAAACAGGAAGGATGTTGACCTTATAATAAACGCCTGCGATGCCGGACGAGAGGGCGAATTAATCTTTCGTCATATAATAAAATATTCAGGAACAGACAAACCGATTAAACGGTTGTGGTTGCAATCAATGACGCCGGACGCAATACGGGAAGGATTTAAAAGTCTTCGCACCGATATAGAGTTGCAGCCGCTGGCGAAAGCCGCATTCTCAAGGTCTGAAGCCGATTGGCTCGTCGGTATAAACGGAACCCGCGCAATGACGGCGTTTAATTCCAAAAGCGGCGGATTTCAGAAAACAACCGTTGGCAGAGTGCAGACGCCGACATTAGCAATCGTTGTTGAACGGGAAGAAAAGATTAAGAATTTTGTTCCGCGTGATTACTGGGAAGTACACGCGACATTTACCGCAAAATCTGGCACATATATCGGCAGGTGGTTTGATGAATCATTTGTTAAAAACAAAGAGAACAATGATAACGAGTTAAAACCTGAAAGGTTATGGTCATTAGAACGGGCTGAACAGATCAAATCTAAATGCCTTGGCAAACCCGGCGAGGTTACAGAAGAGAGCAAACCATCAACATCTTTGCCGCCACTGCTGTATGATTTAACAACGCTTCAACGTGAGGCTAACAATAAGTATGGATTTAGCGCGTCAACAACGTTGAAAATCGCACAGTCCCTTTATGAACGTCATAAAGTGTTGACTTATCCAAGAACCGATTCTCGCGCGCTCCCAGAGGATTATGTTAACACTGTAAAACAGGCGATGAAATCGCTGGCAAATTCTGAATTCGGAAATTTTGCCACAAAAATTCTTGATTCCGGCTGGGTGCGGATGAATAAAAGAATTTTTAACAACGCAAAAATAAGCGACCACTTCGCCATTGTTCCAACAACTGTTCTGCCTAAACATCTTAACCAGCAGGAGAAACTCATTTACGATATGGTGGTAAAAAGATTTCTGGCTGTGTTTTTCCCGCCGGCAGAATATCTCATTACCACAAGAATTACGAGGGTTGAAGGTGAACCTTTCAAGAGTGAAGGCAAGGTGCTGGTGATTGCCGGATGGCTGGAAGTTTATGGAAAGGAAGACCAGCAGGATGGCGATGCGCCAAGCCTTCCGCCAATTGAAAAGAACGAAAAAGTCAACACACAGGATATTGAGATTAAAGCGTTGCAGACAAAACCGCCACCGAGATTTACCGAGGCAACGTTGCTATCCGCTATGGAAGGGGCGGGCAAATTGATTGAAGACGAGGAGTTGCGTCAGGCAATGAGCGCAAAAGGGCTTGGCACTCCTGCAACGCGCGCGGCGATTATTGACGGGTTATTGCAGGAAAAATACATTGAAAAATCAGGACGCGAATTAATACCGACACCGAAGGCGTTTTCTCTTATCACTCTATTAAGAGGTCTAAATATCCCTGAATTGACATCGCCCGAACTAACAGGAGACTGGGAGTACAAGTTAAAATTAATGGAGGCAGGAAAGCTGGAGCGGGACGAATTTATGAGGGAGATCGCTTTAATGACAAAGGCGATTGTGGAAAAGGCAAAGCGATACGAAAGCGACACTGTTCCTGGCGATTTTGGAAAGTTGAATGTTCCCTGTCCAAAATGCGGCGGCGAAGTGGTTGAGAATTATAAAAAATTCCAATGCTCTAAATGCGATTTTTCTATCTGGAAGATTGTAGCCGGACGCCAGTTCAGCATTGCCGAAGCTGAAGAATTGATTGGCAAACGTCAAATTGGTCCGCTTGTCGGTTTTAGAAGCAAAACTGGAAAGCCTTTCTCAGCTGTCATCAAATTAAATGATGATTTTAAAACCGTTTTTGATTTTGGAAATGGGACAACAGATGTAAAAAACGGCGATAGCAATGGAGTAAACGGCGAACCCCAGCCAGAACAACCGCAGGGAGAACCGCTTGGAAAATGCCCGAAATGCGGCGCCAGTGTTTACGAAAATTCTACAACCTACTACTGTGAAAATATCGGTAAGAAAAAGTGCGATTTTAAGACAAGCAAGGTCATACTAAACCAGCCGATCAATCGGGAACAGATGGTAAAATTGCTCGAGACAGGAAAAACAGACCTGTTTGAAAAGTTTTTATCACGAAAACGTCGCAGAAATTTCAAAGCGCGCCTTGTATTAAAAAACGGAAAGGTAGAGTTTGAATTTGAAGAAAAAAAGAAAGGGGAAAAGAAAAAAACTGTTTCAGAGAAAAAAGAACAGGAAAAAGTCGATTTTTCCGGGAAACAACCGTTAGGCAATTGTCCCAAATGCGGCGGCAAGGTATATCAAATTGAAGAGGCGTATATCTGCGAGAATAGTCAGGCGAAACCAAAATCTTGTAAGTTCAAAATTAACAGATTTATTTTAAATCAAGAGATAACGCCGCAACAGGCTGAAAAATTGTTGAAAGATAAGAAGACAGATTTGCTTGACGGATTTATATCAAAATACAACAAACCATTTTCAGCATATCTTGTAATGGATAAGTCCGGAAAGATTACTTTTGAATTCCCGCCGAGGAAAGAAGAGGGGAAATAATAAATGCTGGCATAGATTTTTGTTAATGGTTTTAAAATCAACAGAATTATGCCTCTATCTTTTGAACTTTAACGACTATAGCTGGAATTAGGATTTTACCCTTTCTCTAATACCTCAGGGTCTTTGCAAACAATTGTGTCGCGATGAGCCCATTCCTCGCTTGGATTTGGGTAATCAAGTGTGTAATGCAAACCGCGACTTTCTTTTCTTTGAAGCGCGCAGTTGATTATTAATTCCGCGACTGTGGCGATATTGCGCAACTCAAGCAGGTCGTTTGTTACTTTAAAATCCCAGTAATATTGTTGAATTTCTTCCTGTAAATTTGCGATCCGTTTTTGAGCCCTTAACAATCGTTTAGTAGTCCTGACGATTCCAACATAATCCCACATCAAACGTCTGATTTCATCCCAGTTGTGAGAAACAACAACCAACTCGTCTGGATTTTGCGCATTTCCTGATTGCCATTCTGGTATATTGACTTTTATTTCAGGAAGTCTGTTTTGCGCTGCGTGGTCAGCCGCTCTTTTTGCGCAGACTACGGCTTCAAGCAAAGAATTGCTCGCAAGGCGATTTGCGCCGTGCAATCCAGTGCAGGCGACCTCGCCAACTGCATATAAACCATCAATATTCGTCACCCCGTTAATATCGGTAACAACTCCGCCGCATTGATAATGGGCGGCAGGCACAACCGGAATAGGTTCTTTTGTCATATCTATCCCGTATTTTAGACAGGTCTGGTATATGTTAGGAAACCTGTTCATCAAAAACGGGGCAGGGCGGTTCGTGCAATCAAGCAATACATACTCAGCGCCGCTTTTTTTCATTTCGGTATCAATTGCTCTGGCGACAATATCGCGCGGTGCAAGCGACTTTAACGGGTGATACTTATCCATAAATTCTTCCCCTTCAATTGTCTTTAATACCGCCCCTTCGCCGCGAACCGCTTCAGATATCAAAAATGATTTTGCCTTCGGATGATAAAGACAGGTCGGATGGAACTGGATAAACTCCATATTCGCTATTTTTGCGCCTGCCCTGTAAGCCATTGCCACTCCGTCGCCTGTAGCAATATCCGGATTTGTCGTATATACATAAACTTTTCCGCAACCACCGGTTGCAAGAACTGTTGAACGAGCAGAAAATTTCAGCACTTCGCCTGTTTGTTTATTTAAAACATAAGCCCCAAGACAGCGGTTTTTTCCTGCAAGCCCAAGTTTTTTAGTAGTTATAAGGTCAACTGCAATGTGGTTTTCATAAATATGAATATTAGAATTTCTTGAGACAGCATCCACTAATGCCCGTTCTATTTCGCGTCCTGTAATATCTTTTGCATGCAGGATTCTCCTTTTTGAATGTCCCCCTTCTCGCCCTAAATCAAGTTGAATAGTGCCGTTTTCTTTCGCCTCTTTAATACTAAATTGGATTCCAAGATCGATTAATTCTTTTATCCTTTCAGGACCATCCTGAACGATCTGGCGAACAACTTCTTCTTTGCACAATCCCGCCCCGGCAACCAAAGTGTCGCGAACGTGGAGTTCAAACGAGTCATCTTTGCTCATTACAGCGGCAATGCCGCCCTGGGCGTAATTTGTATTGGATTCTGCTCTATCCTTTTTTGTAATGATAGCTACTTTTCCATGCGGCGCCGCTTTTAGCGCAAAAAATAACCCTGCTATGCCACTCCCGATTACAAGAAAATCATATTCTTTGTTTTCCATATAAAAACAATATATCACTCCTTAAAAAATTATATGTCAAACAGAAGAATTAGCTTATTGGTAAAAACCATATTCATAAGCGGTGTCAAATAGGGCGATTATATTTTCCGGTGGAACATCTGCCTGAATATTATGGACGTTGTTGAAAACATAACCTCCACCCGGTTTAAATGCTTCAATATGCTTGCGAACATTTTCGGCAACCTGTTCGGGCGTGCCTCTCGGTAAAACGTGTTGCGCATCGCATCCGCCGCCCCAAAAGACTAATTGTTTGCCAAATAATTCTTTTAATTTTTTAGGCGCCATATCCTTTGCGCTTGTCTGGACGGGGTTTAAAATATCTATGCCATTATCAATCAGATCAGGAATGTAATTAATGCAAGAGCCGCAGGTATGATACCAGATTTTAGCCTTTGTCCTTGAACGGATATATTGAACAAGTTTTTTCTGTCGCGGTTTTACTATTCTTTTATAAATCTCTGGATTAAACAACGGACCTTTTTGCCCGGTTAAATCATCTCCAATCATTATTACATCAACAATGTCGCCAACTTCATCAAGAAAGAGCCTGAACCAATCCATCCAGAATTTTAATGTTTGGTCAAGCAACGCTTCGCAAAATTCAGGTTGCATTACAAGATCGCACATCCATTGTTCAAGCCCCCGCATATACCAGCAGATTTCATAAACTACTCCGCTGATGCCGCTGACTACTGCAGAAGGTGTCTCTTTTTTCAACAACAATGCCTGTTCGCGCAAGCCCTCAAATCTGCTCGGATCATCCCCCTTTGGAAATGGATATTCCTTTAAATCCTCAATTGTTGCGATGGCAAGCGGATGATAGGTGATATCCATATAAAGAGGACTATCTTCTGGCATTGACCAGCGAACCCCGAATTCATCAACTAAATCATACCATACACTACCGTTTCTCAGCGTCTTTACGATTTCTCCTTTAAAAGAACTTGCAGGTTTTGCAAAAATGTATCTGGTGTCAACGTGAAACCTTTCCAGAACCTGTTCACAGGGCTTGGCAAGCTGTTGTACGGCGTCCATAATCTTAACTTCATCTTTAATACCGAGATGCCGTATCAGACGCTCGTATGCTATTTTATGAATACCGGTTTGATTTCCACCAAGGTCAATAGGAATTCTATCGGGTATTTCGTGATTTATCGCCTTTAACAGCCGTTCCCGCGAAGTCATTGTTTCTCGCTTTTGCATAAAGAGATTTTCTAATAATCTAATTCTTTACTTTATTTTTTCTCAAAATAAAACCATTCCATTATTTCGCACCGCTCCTCATTGGTAAGGGCATATATTTCCGGAAAACTCAGGTTTTTAAGTACAGGATAATCAGCAAACTTAATCGCTTCTGTTTGGATAACTGTAAGATTATGGGTTTTAGAAAATCGGTCTTGCAAAATTTTTGGAATTGATCTGTTCGTAAATGAGTGAACTTCAACCAGTATGTCTGCATCTTTTAACATAGGGGATTTTTCCGGATTGAGTAGTTCAAGTTCATATCCCTCGCAATCGCTAAAGACTAGCGCTTTTGAACGGATCGGGATGGATTGCAATGTTTCCGGAGAACAAAAAGAACCAGTCTTGATTTGTCCTGCAACATTGTTTAATTTTGCAAGTTCAAGACAATCTTTAATTAAATTCTCCTGTATATCAAAACCATAGATTATTGAATTAGGCATCCGGAGGGCAAATCCAATAACGTAGTATCCTTCGGCGCATCCAACATCAATGATTTCTGAATATTGTTTTTTGCATATTTTTTCTATAACAGGATGGAGATACGACTCGTAAATCCCGAAAATCTTTTCAAACTTATTAGAAGCCCATCGTTCATCATATTTCATCCCTTTAAACGGACCGGATACGACCTCATTGGGGTATAGACCGAGCGATTTTAATTTTTCTTCTGCAAGACGTCGCCTTTGACGCCACCTTTCATAAGCAAGAAAATCAATAAACCTTCTAATTATCCCGAATTTTAAGCCAAACTGGACAATATCAGAAAAAAAATGTCTTAATATTTGTTTGAACTTCATTTGCGGCGATTTTAAAGAAAATTGGTTATTTAATTCAAGCAGCATTTTAACAAATTCCAATCTATCAGTTAAAAATATGCAAAAATCTTAATTATCTTCTTGCAATTTTTATATAAATATGAGTAAAATTAGGAAAATGAGGGCACTGATGAAGTAATAATCAGAGTCCTTTTAGTCTAAACCGCAACCAGAGATAATGTTATGAAACAGATTGGTGAAAAAGGCTTGGTGGTTTTTAATCAATTAAGCGTGTCCTCAAAGGCAATTGCGTCTAAAGCGCTGGTATTGACATTTCTATTAATCATCATTGGATATGAGGCGTTTTCGCAACAAATAAATTTTACAAAAACCGTTGATATTACAGTGCCTGTAACTGGTGGCAACACGCCTTTGTCAATCGCAACAGGGGATTTTAATAACGACGGCAAGATGGATTTCGTTGTTGCTCATTCTTTTAGCGGCGCCACGGAATTAGCGGTCCAATTTGGCAACGGGGACGGGACATTTACCGCAGGCGCAAACATTTACGTCGGTGGCAGTGTTTCTTTCGTTACAGTGGCAGACTTAAACAACGATGGCAATCAGGATATCGCGGCTGTGAATGAAGATAGCAGCGCGATAACGGTTATTTTAGGCAATGGCGATGGCACATTCTTTCTCCAGGGAGATTTTTCGCCAGGCGCCGGGAAAAATCCGCGCGCAATTGCAATAGCCGATTTCAATAACGACGGCACTAATGATATTGCAACGGTTAATCCGGGAGATAATACTGTGACAATTATGCTCGGTCAATTTGATGAAACCTTTTTGAATTCAATTTCTTACACAGTTGGCAATAACCCCTATTTTATTATCGTCAGCGATTTTAATGGAGATGGAAAGAAAGACCTCGCGGTAGCAAATAAAGGAGATAATACCGTGTCAGTTCTCCTCGGTTATGATGATGGCACATTTGCACCACCACAAACTTATAGCGCTGGAAATGACCCGGTCTCGCTCGGCGCTATTGATGCTGATGGAGATGGTGATAAGGATATAATTGTTGCAAATCTTTCTGCGAACACTATCACGATTCTTCTTAACAACTCTTTTGGTGGTTTTAACATTGGGACAACTATTACGGTGAATTCACCATCTTATATCCTCGTAGCGGATTTTGATTACGATAAAAGAGATGATTTTGTTGTTTCCGATTCAAGCGGAACAGATGTTACATTTTTCAGATCAAATGGAAGCGGTTTTGACGCTGGTGTTGCAGTGACAGCCGGAACTACACCAGTTTCGATCGCTGCTGGAGATTTAAACGGAGATGCAGTAATTGACGTGCTTGTCGCGAATGAGAATTCTGGCGATGTGTCGGTATTAATTAATGAAACACCAGTGGCGCTTGATTCATCAGCAACGGGATTGGAAGATAATGATATTCCTGTAACGCTAAAAACATCTGATATCAGCGGACTTGTTTATAATATCGTTCAAAACCCGGCAAATGGTTCACTTTCAGGTTCAGCTCCAAATCTTGTCTACACTCCAAACCCTGATTTCTACGGCATTGATACATTTAAGTTTTATGTGTCGGCTGGTCTGCAGATTTCTGTGACCGCCACAGTAACCGTTGTTGTAACTCCGGTCAATGATCCGCCAACCTTTACCCTTTCTGGAAGCGATATAACTGTTTTAGAAGACGCCCCGCAACAGATTATTAATAACTGGGCAACAGGAATCTCTAAAGGCGCTTATAATGAGACGAGTCAGGGCTTTAAATTTATTTTAAGCAATGACCATCCAGAACTTTTCCAAATTCAGCCATATATGACAGTTTTAGGACGGTTAATTTTTAAACCGGCTAAAAATGCAAACGGAACCGCCACTGTAACGGTTACTCTAAAAGACACTGGCGGAACTGCTAATGGCGGGCAGGATGAAACCACTGACACATTCACTATAAATATTACTTCTGTTAATGATCCGCCTTCATTTGACATTGGAAGGACTATTACGGTGCTTGAAGATTGCGGACCCGTAATATCAAATAACTGGGCTTATAATATTTCTCCGGGAGGTGGACCTGATGAATCAGGTCAAACATTGACATTTGAAATCCTTAACGTTAGCAAGCCGGATTTATTTGCAGTTCAACCGTCAATTTCACCTGATGGCACATTGACTTTTACGCCAGCCGATGATGCTTTTGGCACAGCGGCAGTAACTGTTAGACTTGTTGATGATGGCGGCACCGCAAATGGCGGTCAGAATATAAGCCCATCAAAGGTTTTTTACATCACTATTAAACCAGTAAATGATCCTCCAAGTTTTGGTTATGCAAATGAAGTTGTTGAAGTAAATGAAGATTGCGGTGTCGTAACTATTCTTAATTTTGCTCAGGTTCTCTCGCTTGGACCGGATAATGAAGCAACACAGTCATACAATTTTTATACATCAAATGACAGTTCAGATCTGTTTACTATCCAGCCTTATGTTGCGCGGGATGGAACATTGCGATTTATGCCAAAGGCAAACCAATTTGGAACGGCATCAGTTGAATTAACATTAAAGGATAGCGGCGGCACCGCCGATGGCGGTCAAAATTCTGAAACTAGAAATTTTTCTATTATCATTAACCCAGTGAATGATGCGCCAACAATTCGTGTTGGAGCAAGCCTCATTGTGAATGAGGACTGCGGACCGCAAGTATTTCAACACTGGGCAACTGGAATTACCGCAGGTCCGGCAAATGAATCAAGTCAGAATGTGGAGATTTTTGTGACCACAGACAACGATAGTTTGTTTGCAACGCTTCCATCCATTGATCCAAATACCGGAGACTTGACTTTTGAACCGGCTGCAAACGCGAACGGATACGCCAATATTTCCATCTATATTAGAGACGATGGCGGCACTGATAATGGCGGAGTTGATACAAGTCCGACTTATGTCAGGAGAATTACGGTGCGTAAAGTTAACGACGCTCCGTCATTTAATATAGTTCAAAACCTGATTGAATTGCCAAAGACAGATACTTTGCCGAAGAGTTATCAGATAATCGGCAATATCTCAACTGGACCTGCAGACGAAAACACCCAAACGATAACTTTTAAAGTAATTAGCATTTCAAACTGGGGCCTGTTTGCAAGTCAGCCGATAATTTCTCCTCAAGGAATAATTAGTTTCAGAGGCAAGGGAGTTGCCGGCGAGGCTACATTAACTATTCAAGGAACTGACAGTGGAGGCACTGCTTATGGCGGCGCTAATACATACATCAGCCCATCTACTGTTACAATTAGGTTTACTGAATAATATTTAATCACTTTCAACAGGCTGTCGTCATTAGGATTAAAAAAATGATAGACAGCCTGTTGTTTTTTAGCCTTACTTCAACAGATTTGCGACTCTTTCTCCAAGTTCCACCGGATTGCGGATATCGCCTTTTTCTCTGGCAGTCTTTGGCGGATTGCTCTGGAAGGAAATTGCCTGCATTAAGATGGTTTCTCCAACAGGCTCGGCGCAGACAGCCACCGGGGATTGACAACCGCCGCCCATTGCCTTTAGAAACGCCCGCTCGGCTGTTACACACTGGTAAGTGTTATAGTGATTTAACAGACGGCAAATCTCTTCAAGTCGCAAATCATCGGCGCGAATTTCTATTCCGATTGCAGCCTGACCAGCGCAAGGAAGCATTTCATCCAGGTCTAATCTCCTAGCTATGAGTCCGTCGGGAACAGCGTCGCCAGTTAACCGCCCGTTTGCATCTATTTTAAAATTAAGCCGTTCAAGTCCAGCAAAGGCAAGAATCATTGCCGACAATTCCTTATTTGTCGCAAGTTTTTGCAGCCGTGTAATAACATTGCCGCGAACTGGTTGCACCTTAACCGATGGATTTTTCATCAATATCTGCGAACGTCTGCGGGTGCTTGTTGTGGCAATTACGGCGTTAGGCGGAAAATCCTCAATTCTTAATAAATCTCCTTTGTTATGAAACTCATTTTCTCTGTAAATAAGCGTATCTCTGACATCTGCCCTTTTTAATACAGCCCCTAATTTCAAACCTGCTGGCAAATCCGTAGGCAAATCCTTCAGACTGTGTACAGCCATATCGGCGTTTCGTTTTATCAGCGCCACTTCAAGTTCCTTTGTAAAAAGTCCTTTTGGCAACCCCTCTGCAGGCAACGCAACGGAGGCGCGCTGAATTTTGTCTCCTGTGGTTTTGATAATTTTTACTTCAAATTCAAGTTTTGGAAAAAATGTCCTGCAATGTTGTTTAACGATTTCCGTTTGGGCAAGAGCTAAAGCGCTTCCGCGCGTTGCAATTATTATAGGTTGCGTTTTCAATTTTTCCCGCTCCTTTCTTATTTAACCTTTATGTGGGTTGAATCCTGAATGTTTTAAAAGTTCTTCCGCCTTTTGTCTGATTATGTTTTCGCAATGCTGCACCTCTTCAAGCCGTTGTTTCAAATAGTTATCCGCGATCTCTTGTAAATCATCAATATCGTATAAAAATACCTCGTCAAATCCAGTGACATCCGGGTTAATGTCGCGCGGCACAGCAAGGTCAATCATTAATATTGAACGATGTTTCCGTGTTTGCATTGCAGGCAAAAGTTTATGGCGGTTTATTATATAATCTGGCGCGGCTGTGCTGCTTATAACAATGTCAACATCTGCGAAGACAGAGAAAAAGTCGTTATATGGAACAACTGTTCCGCCAAGTTCGCTGGCAAGGGCGTTAGCCTTTTCAATAGAGCGGTTCGTAAAAATAATCCCTGACGCCCCGCGCGAAACAAGCGCCTTTGCAGATTTCTCAGCTGTGTCTCCCGCGCCAATGACAAGTATTTTTCTTCCTTTCAATGTTTCAAAAATTCTTTCTGCAAGTTCAACTGCTACCGAGGCAACTGAGACGCTCCCTCTTTGAATATTTGTTTCTGACCGTATTTTTTTTGCGACGTTAAAAGCCCGTTGAAAAGCGCGATTTAAAAAACCGCCGGTGTGTTTGCCAGATAACGCAATATCGTAAGATTTCTTTAATTGACCTAAAATTTCAGTTTCACCGAGAACCATAGAATCAAGACCGCATGCCACCTTAAACAGATGAATAACGCTTTCCGGCTCGCCCATTGTATATATTTCGCTGTCAATTTCAGAGGGCTGGTAATTTCGCGATGATAACAAAAAAGTTTGAACCTCTTTTATAAGTTTCTGTTCTGGTTCGCCTCCCGCAGCATATATTTCTACCCGATTGCAGGTGGAAAGTATTACAGCCTCGCTTACAACTCCGCCTGAACGAAGGGTTTGAAGAGCCTGCGGTAATTCCGCATCTGAAAAGGCGAATTTCTCCCGCATCTCTACGGGGGCTGAACGATGATTTAAACCTACTACAATTATTGGCATTTTAAAAAATTAACTAAATTTGTCTTTAAACAATTAAAAATTAATGACTTTTTTATGTTATTTTCCATTACCATAATCATACGAGTGGCTTAGGGGTTATGAATTTTTGACATCAAGTTAAATCCCCAGAATGTAAGTAAGATGAATGCAAAACTTCCTATTGCGCTAAAAGCAAGCCGCCGTGGTCCAATTGAAAATTTTTTATGCAATATTATTATAAACACATACAGTAACCACACGAATATTGACCATTGAACTTTTGGATCGGCTGCATAAGTTAGCCCACTGGGTGGTTTCAATGCAAAAGATGCAATTAATATTCCTATTGTTAGCATTAAAACACCTGCAACTAATGACTCAAAAAGCACCTTTTCAAGTCTTTCAGCCGATGGCAAATGGGAGAAAAACGCAACCACTTTATCGTATTTTAAACTATGGATTCTGCTCAGATACATCATTCCACATAACCCGGCTATACCAAAAGCGGCGTAAGAAAATAATATGATTGTTGCGTGAAGATTTACCCAGAATTTTGGATTGTTTTCAATTAATGTGGGAGTTTGTTGGTCCATTCCCGGCATCTTAGCAAGAATTCCAAGAGCAAGAACAACCGGCGCCGCATAAATTCCAAGGAAACGAAGTCGTGGATGTATTCCAATAATAAGATATCCTAGCAATAGAGACCAGGAAACAAAAAGAATTGCTTCGTATAAATTGTGAACAGGGCAATGGGAGAAAGAAATGCCGCGCTGGAGCATTGCCAGAGTTTGCAGACAAAATCCGGCAAGAAGCATAAAATAATTTATCCTATCGTCCCTTTTGAAACCAGCGCGCATTAAGAAAACTCCGTATATCGCGCTGATCCCATACAGAACAACGGCAATTAAAAAACAATTTTTTTCGCTTAATCCAATCACATCTAATAGATTATTATCATTTAAGATTGTTTCAAGTTGCAAATAAATAACTCTTAACAGGAATTGATATGACAGAAGGCAAAAAACTGCGGGTAGCAGCAACAATAGCGGGATCAGACAGTGGGGGCGGGGCAGGCATTCAGGCTGATTTAAAAACATTTAGCGCCTACGGAGTACACGGGGTATCGGTTATTACCTGTATTACGGCGCAGAATCCAAAAGAGGTTCTCGCTGTCCAGGAGGTTGAACCATCGGTAGTTGAAAAACAATTAGAAGCCGTTTTTAAAGAACTGCGACCTTCAGCCGCAAAAACCGGTATGCTCTATTCCGAGCGGATAATTAACGTGGTGTCAGATTTTTTTACTACAGTTAAGAAATGCCCTCTTGTTGTTGACCCGGTGATGGTGGCGACAAGCGGCGCAAAATTGTTGAAAGATGACGCAATTAGCGCCCTTGAAAAAAAACTTTTTCCGCTCGCAAAAGTAATAACGCCAAATATTGACGAAATTTCCGTTCTGTTGAATAGAAAAATCAAAGACGTTGATGATTTTAGAGCCTCCGCGAAGGAATTATATGAAAAATATGGATGCGCGGTTTTGGTAAAAGGGGGGCATTTGAATGTTGGGGCTCAGGTCGTTGATATTTTTTACGATGGCAAGGACGAACTGGCATTCACATCGCCGCGCCGTCGGGGGGGCAGTATTCACGGAACAGGCTGTTGTTTATCCGCTGCGATAGCTGCCGGGCTCGCTTTAGATATGAAAATGGAGAGCGCTTTAAGCGCCGCCAAAGATTACATCGCAAACGCTATCAAGTTTAATGTCAAGATCGGTAAGTATGTTGCCCTAAATCATAATTGGCCATTTGTGCTAAACTACAATAATATTTTTAAATGATATATTGCGGTCCGGCAACAAGGAGAATATAACCACAGGTAACTGTTAGTCTATTTCTCTTTATGGTTATTGTTATTCAGTTTAAATCCGATAAACAATCCGCTTGCTATAACAACCGCTCCCCAAAATTGTTCCAACCGTAGGGGTTCGTTAAGAAAAAACGCAGCCATCGGAACGCCCGCTATTGGCTGGATGAAAATTGTTAATGCAACGATATTGACATCAAGTCTTTTAACTGTATTAAGCCAGATTAGATAACCGGTTACAGTGCAGACGATTGAAAGATAAGCAAACATCAGCCAGTATTTTAGCGGTAGCGCGGGAATTGCTTTAACTACATTGCCATAATCAAAACAGAGATTGACTGCTGTGCCGCTTAACAGCGCAATGCAGAGAATTTTCCCGGAATCCGCCTTTGCCGTAATTGGTTTGCCTATGATTGAATATGCTGTTTCACATAACAAAGATGTAATAAATAGCATACTTGCCCCGAGCCCTGTCCATTTGAAATCTTCTTTCCAGACGCCGTTTAAAATCGCCACTCCGAGCATTCCAAGCAGGAAACCAGCCCATCTTTTTGTTGGAATGGATTCTTTCAAAAAAATTGCAGCCATAACTGATGCAAGCAATGGTTCAAGAGCCATTAGAACGGCTGAATTTCCAGCGCCTCCATAATTATTGCCAGCAACTTGAAAACGATGTCCGAGGCAGAAAACCAGAACCCCCATTATAAAAGTTTTTACAAGGTCCATTCCTTTTGGCATATCGCCTTTGAATGATTTCCAAAATGGGATCATTAAAATGCCGGCTAAGCCAAAACGAATAGTTACAATAACCCCAACAGGCAACGTTTCAGACAATGTTTTATAAATAGGCAGTGTTCCAGCCCATAGAACATTAAAAAAGCATAAAATTAGTAAATATTTGTTCATATTGTTTTATATTTATTTGGAGCAATATGATATCAGGAAAATTTCACGTTATCTGAATTTTCATTATTTAAAATCCACTCGGCTGCTTTGCTCAAATTAGCTACAACAATTGCGTTTTTGATCTTATCTGGTTTTTCAATACGTGTTTTTTCTCCATATCCTGTGAGGACAAGTATGGCATTTTTCACGCCAGCGTTCCAGCCGCATTCAAGATCAGCAAGTTTATCCCCGATGATAAAACTTTTAGAAAGGTTGATTTTAAATTTTTCCCGCGCGTCAAAAAGGAAAACCGGCGAAGGTTTGCGTCCACGGCTCGGTTGTTCTGGCGCTTCCGGGGCAACATATATATCTGATATCTCAACGCCCTCTTTTTTTAATTGGTTTTTTATATAGTCATTAACTTTTTCAACATCCTGCATAGTAAAATAGCCGCGTCCGACCCCGGATTGGTTTGTTACTATAATGAGAAGATACCCTGCGTCCTGTAGTTGTTTAAGGGCAGAGGCAGCCTGCGGAATAAAAACCACATCTTCAATTTTATGAAGATAATTTTTTTCTTCAATGATTACTCCGTCTCTGTCAAGAAAGACTGCTTTTTGATTGTAAGAGCTCATAAGATTTTAGAAAAGTTGTGAAGTTTTAAACGGCGTGCTGTCCGTGTCCATCGGCGCCTGTATTATCAAGGTCAATTAAAATATCCCTTGGTTCAGCGCCTTTGCTTGGACCGACAATTCCGCGCCGTTCAAGTTCATCCATAATCCGCGCTGCGCGGGTATAACCGAGTCTTAACCTGCGTTGAAGCAGCGAGACGCTTGCCTTTTGTTCGCTTCGTATGACTTCAATGCATTGTTGTATAAGGTCTTCGTCTTCATCGCATTGGTCTTGTTCCATTCCAAAACTTCCACTTGCCTGCTGGAGTTGTTGATGAATTTCCATTTCATAACTCGGTTTGCCCTGCTTAGATATAAAATCAACGATTGCCTGAATTTCCTGATCCGTGATTAGAGCGCCTTGAGCCCTGATAAGTTTTGCAGCCCCGGGCGGCAGGTAAAGCATATCTCCCTTGCCAAGCAATTTATCAGCGCCCATTGCATCAAGAATTGTTCTTGAGTCAACCTTTGAGGCAACTTGAAAGGCAATTCGCGCCGGGATATTTGCTTTTATAATTCCTGTTATAACATCAACGCTTGGTCTTTGAGTGGCTACAATGACGTGGATGCCTGCGGCTCGCGCCATTTGAGTAATTCTTGCGATCGCCATTTCAACATCTGCAGGCGCAACAAGCATCAAGTCCGCGAGTTCGTCAATCACAACTACGATATAACTGAGTTTATCAGGAATTATAATGTCCTCATCGCGCGGCACGACTATCTCTTCGTCAACCTGTACTGCAAATCCGTCGGAGTTTGGTTCAATAATCTCTTTTTTAACCTTCAACGGCAATTCAGGTTCGGATTTTTGTATCGGTTTGCCTCGGGGGCGTTCATTGAAAGATTTAATGTTTCTGACCCCAACTTTTGCAAAAATCTGATATCTTTTTTCCATTTCATTTATTATCCAGCGCAGCGCCAGTATTACTTTTTTAGGGTCTGTAACTACAGGAACCACAAGATGGGGCAGGGAGTTGTAATGCTGCAACTCTACTACCTTTGGATCAATCATTACAAACCGAAGTTGGTCCGGGGCAAATCTGTAAAGGAGAGAACCGATAATTGAGTTAATACACACTGATTTTCCAGAGCCTGTGCTGCCGGCAATCAACAGGTGTGGCATCTCTGATAAATCCGCAACAATTGGATGTCCGTAAACATCTTTTCCTAACGCGATAGGAATTCGCGCTTTGGTGTTTTTCCATTCGTCAGATTCAAGTATTTCGCGAATAGTAACTTTTGATTTAATGCGATTCGGCACTTCAACCCCTACGGAACTCTTTCCGGGAACAGGCGCAAGAATGTGGATTTTTTCGGCTTTTAATGCTGCGGCAATGTTGTTGGAAAGGGCGGTAATTTTTTCAAGTTTAACACCCGGGGCAGGATGTAATTCATATCTTGTAATGGTGGGTCCTTTTGTTATATCTCCGATTGCCACTTCAATATCAAATTGGGCAAGTGTGTTCTTCATTAACTGAGCGTTAGCAAGCAATTCTTCTTCTGTTTCGGTTGGCCTAACTGTAGGGTCTGGATACTGTAAAAGGTCAAGTGGCGGCAATTGATAGTTTCCGATAACTGGAGTTGAAGCCACAACCAGCGGTTTGTTTTTTCGCGCAGGCTGCTTCGGTTTTGACAAAAAATCTGGCTGTAGTTGCGCCGCTGGCGCTGCTTTATCCTCCGGCTCTTTTTCAACGGCTTCCGTAGCCATTTCTTCAGGTTTAGATTCAGTTTCCGGTTTTGTTTCTTCTGCCGGTTTTGACACCGCAGCCTTGCCCAATACCTCTGCGGTTGTTGCTGGAGGATGCACTTTAGGTTTTTGTTTTTCCTTTTCTTCTTCAGCCTTTGCCTGTGGAGACTCTGCTTTAACCTCAAATGGATTCTCCTCTTTTGTTTGAGTTTTTTGTTCCTCTTTTGCAGCGGGAATTTGCGGAATACTCAAATCGCGAATTCTTGGCGGAGGCACCGGTTGAAGGTCTGGACCAACAAGCGGACCAGTTTGTTCTTTTTCTTCCGGTTTTGTCTCTTTTTCACGACGTTTTATTCCATTCAATTTTTCATATTCTTCTTCTAACTCTTTTCGTTTTCGCGTCAGTTCGCGTTCCTTTTCTTCAAGTTCTTTTTCTATGTCGGAAGACATTTTAGGAAGTTCGCCTTTTTCAAATAATTCCCTTAACCACTCGCCGAGCTGGAAATTTGTTAGAAGATAAAGGCTGATGATATAAAGCGCGATATAAATTATAGTTGCCCCGGGCTTTCCAAAATTAAGAAATAGAGATTGATTAATAATCATTCCAATAAAACCTCCAGCACTTTCAATCCCTAAATTTCTGGCAAGTTTTTCTAAAAACCCTGCATTTAAAACATTTCCTTGCGCAAGTGCGATTAGCACATTTTTATCAGTATATAGATCAAGAATTCCGGTTGAACAGACCATCAGCAACGATGCCGCCCCCCAAGACCACCATCTTTTTCTGATATATTCCAGAGGACTCCAGATATTTGCCAGACCGAAAAAATAAAGTAGCAATGGAAGCACAAATGCCGCTCCGCCAAATGCCCTGAAAGAAAAATAGGCAAGATAAGCGCCAGCGGCGCCAATCCAGTTTTTAGGCGGATCATTTGGCGGGTCGTGGATAGCGCGCAAGTCCCAGCTGTCATAAGACCACTGGGCTATCATCAATAACAGACCAAAGGCTATCAATGATATTCCAATAATATCATTGAAGCCACGGCTGTGATGGTTTTCAGACGATTCTCTGCGCGCCATACTTTTTAATTTTAATTATTTCTTTAAAAATTAAAAGCATAACTTAACAACCTGAACATTTTTAATTTTATTAATAATCACCCTGTAACCGACGCTAATGAAGGTTAATAAAGGAATTAATAAAAGGCGATTACCACCTGAACCCTGAGCATTGAATTCAGGGATTAAATTTAAAACCGATCAAAATAGAACGTTATTAAGGATTATGATTCTAAGCGATGGTTTTCAATTTTGCACACAACCCGGGGGCTACGGTCTTAATACTATTTTCCCAGATAGCGTTCCTGTTTTTTGAAGTGTGTTTTCTTCCTGCAATTTGTGGGCATAAGCAGATTGAGACAGTGGTAGAACTCTATCAATAAGCGGTTTTAATTTTCCTTCAATTAGCCACTTGTTAATATCTTGGGCGCAGACAAATTGTTCTTGCGCGGTTGCATTGAACATTGCAAATCCGTAGAGTTTGCTATCTTTTACATAAAAAGGTCCCACAGGAAATACAGGACGCGCCTCTCTTCCAGCCATAATTACAATCCTTCCGCGCGGGGAGAGAGCAGCCACTATTTTATCAAAATCCGGTTCGCGGGAGGTTTCCCACCAGATATTAACTCCATTCGGTAATATACTTTTTATTTCTTTAACAATATCCTGAGTTTTATAATTAAAAACTGCTTCGGCGCCGAGTTTTTTGCACAGGTCAATTTTTTTATCGTTTCCTGCGCTTGCAAAGACGCGCGCGCCGCTAGCCCTTGCCATTTGAATGACAACAGAACCAACGCCGCCAGAACCGCCATTTATGAATATTGATTCTCCGGGCATTAATTTTGCGTCCCGAAATAGACCTAAATGAGCAGTTATTCCAACAAGCGCAATGGCGGCGGCATCATCGTCAGAAACCCTGTCGGGAATCGGATATAACCACTGCTCATCTACTGCGGCAAATTCCGCAAATGTGCCCGGTCGCCCAAACAATCCTTGATTTGTCCCCCATACACGGTCGCCTTTTTTGAATTTAGTTACAGACTCTCCCACCTCTTCAACAACGCCGGCAAGGTCGCAACCGATAATATACGGAAATTTTATATTCATCTGAATCATACCGGCTCGTATATAAGTGTCTATCGGATTTACAGAAACTGCCTTTACTCTGACTAATACCTGCTGTTTTGCTGGTTCTGGCGTTGGCAGTTCGCCGTATTCTATTACTTCAGGCGTTCCGGTTTTTGTTATAAATGCGGCTTTCATAATCAATTAATTTTTACTATAGAATTATTGTTTTTTCAAATCTCAGTGAAATAAATCTTAAGTTCTATATTTATCCGCCAGAATTCAGTCTTTTATGTAATAATCGTTAGAGAATAATTAATGCATCCTTAATATTTTATCTGTGCATTAAAAGGCACATTTAAAATGTTGAACGCGCCGTTATATTAGATTGTCTGATGTTGTGTAAGGTTAAATATGGATTCGTTTGTCGGATAATGATTTAAAATTATTGGCAATTAATTTAAAAAAATGCAAACTGTTTATTATTGAACATTTATGAGGCAATTTGTAGCAATAGCGGCAAACGCGTTTATGGAACTCATACGGCAGCCTGTTTTTCTGCTGCTGGTAACTGCTTCATCTTTGTTTGAGATTTTTCTGGCAAGCATTCCTTATTTCGGTTTTGGAGACGATCCGAAGATGGTGCAAGATAGTGTGCTTGCGGTGATGTTGCTTTCCGGTATGTTAAGTTCAGTTTTGAGCGCATCGGCTTCGGTTGCCCGCGAGATTCGGTTTGGAACGGCGTTAACGGTGTTATCAAAACCGGTCTCCCGAACAACATTTTTACTCGCAAAATACACGGGCATAGCGATGTCGCTTGCGGCTTTGACATATTTAAATCTTCTTGCCGCTTTGCTAACAAGCAGAATGGCGTTTGACGCTTATGGCGATACAGATAAACTGGCTCTTGGAATCTGGAGCGGATATTTGGCTATCGCTTATCTAATCGGAGGACTCTCAAATTATTTTCTCCGCAGACCTTTTGTATCCGATGCTTTATTTGCGCTGCTTGCATGCTGTACGCTTGCATTTATAACAATAAACTTTTTTGATAAATCGGGAAAACTGCACTCTTTTGCAACTGATATTGACTGGCGGCTTATACCTGCTGGGGTTTTGATTTTATTTTCAACCTTTGTATTTGCCGCCGTTGCCGTTGCTTGTTCCACAAGGATTGATATGATTCCGACGTTGCTTGTCTGTTCGGCATTATTTTTATTAGGTTTAATGTCGGATTATCTTTTTAGGAAAGCGGCTTCAGAGGGGGCGCTCTGGGCAACTGCTTTTTATACAATTATCCCGAACTGGGCAAACTTTTGGGTGACTGATATTATGGAATATTATACAAATATTATCGGATTTTTTGCCTACGCAGGCAGGGTTTTCTTATACACTGTTTGTTACAGCGCAGTTGCGCTGCTTGTGGCAATTGGACTTTTTGAAAACCGCGAATTGACCTGATAAAATGCAACGAAACATAAATAGAACCGGACTTGTCAATATGCTGATCCTCCTCCTTGCCGCAGTTGCCTGCTTTGTAATGGCAAGGACGAGCGGTTTGTTGGCTGGACAGGTCTCTTCAATCATACTCGGGCTTGGATTCTTAGTTTCTGCCTGGAGTTATATCCAAATGCGGCTTGAAGAACGGGAACGGCTTGAACAACTTGAAATTGAAGAACTCGCCCGTTCAAAGGGAGGCGCCGCGCTGTTTGAAAGGACCGATGAAGAGTTGCTCGTGGCAAAAAAAACGCGCGAGCAATTTGAAAAGTATTTTGTGCCCGGTTTCACCGTTTTATTAATGCTCATTGAAGGATTCGGCGCAGTTTATTTATATAAATGGATTGATACAGTTGTAATCGCGCGCGTGCAAATTCTTATTTCTCTTGGAATCTATGGACTTCTCGGTCTAATCTTGTTTATTTTGGGAAAATATAGCGCCAATCTTGTCCGTCTTGAACAACATCGCCTCTTATCACCGCAGGCAAACCATCTTCTCCTTGGAGCCTATTTGCTCGGGCTAAATATCGTTTCCATTGTCGCTATTGAAGCCGGATTTGAAAATGCCGACACGTTGCTTGCAAAAATATTAACCGTGCTTCTCGGTCTGCTTGCGATTGAAAATCTTTTGACTTTATTGCTGGAAATCTACAGACCGCGTGTGCGCGGGGCTGTTGAACGACTATTATACGAGAGCAGGCTTGTTGGGTTATTGAGCAAACCGGAAGGTGTTTTAACAACCGCCGCTCACGCGCTTGATTACCAATTCGGATTCAAAGTTTCTGAGACCTGGGTTTATAAATTCTTCCGCAATGCCCTTCCTCAACTTTTATTCGCGCAATTGCTGGCAATAGAACTTTCTACCTGCATTGTTGTTGTTGAAGTGGGAGAGAAAGGTTTGTGGGAACGGTTTGGAAAACCTGTTGGCGATGGAATTGTTGAGCCGGGCATTCATTTCAAACTCCCTTTTCCAATAGACACAATCCGGAGATTCAGAACTGAACAGATTCAGACGTTTGTAGCCGGTATGGAACATAAGGAAGAGGGAGAAAAAGAACACAAGCATAGTAAGGTATTATTGTGGACCGTTCAGCACACTACTAAAGACCCATTTTTGTTGCTTGTGGCAGGACGAGATCAGGCGTCGCAAAAAACTGAAGGCGGTCAGAGAAGTCCGCCGGTAAACTTGCTTGCGGCAAGCATACCTGTGCAGTTTCAGGTAACAAACCTTTATGATTGGGCTTATAACCATTCTGAACCTGAAAACCTTTTGAAACATTTAGCAACCCGCGAGTTGGTTCAATATTTATTAAGCGCGGATTATGATGAAATACTTTCAAGAAAACGGCTTGAATCTTCCGATATTCTAAAAGAACGTATCCAGAAACAGGCTGATGAATTAAAACTCGGGGTGAAAATAATACACGTTGGAATGAATGACCTTCATCCGCCTGTGCCAATCGCGTCGGCTTATGAAAAGGTGGTCAGCAGCAAGCAAAAGCAGGAGGCGATGATTCTTGACGCAAAATCTCACTCCATAAAGACAAACGAAATGGCGCTTGCCGAAGCCGTAAAAAAGACCAACAACGCAGTGGCAATAGCCCACAAAATGCAGGAAATCTCGCGCGCTCAATCTGTCGCTTTTACAAATCAACTGGCTGCTTATCTATCAGCGCCGGATGTTTATAAACAACGGGCATATTTGCAAACGCTTGTTATCGGTTCTGAAAAGGCTCGCAAATACGTGTTTGTTTCTACAAACGCGTACGATGTTATCCAGTATAATCTTGAAGAAAACATTAGACCCGAGTTGCTCGAAAGCGCGGCACGGGCAATAAAATAGGATTTTAGTTTATGAAACGGAATTGGCTAAATATAGTGGTTGGAGTATTGCTTCTGGCAATATTCTTCGGCGTATTGTTTGTATTTCAAGTGCGCAAAGGGGAGGTAGCTGTTGTGACAACCTTCGGCAAGGCTACGCGGTTTGAAGGACCGGGCGCCCATTTAAAATTCCCCTGGCCCTTTCAGCAGGTTTACAAATTTGACCAGCGGATCCATTCGCTTGAAAGCAAGTTTGAACAGGTTCAAACCGCCGATGGTTATAATTTGCTTGTGATGACTTATATTGGATGGAATATAAGCGACCCGAAATCATTTTATATCACAATCGGCAATTCAATGACAAAAGCCGAAGAAACTCTTGAAAGCCTTCTGCGCAACGCTTATAGCGGCGTAATTGGAAGACATACACTGGCTGATATAATTGCCCCGGACCCCAAATTGTCAAAGTTTACTCAAATTGAAGATGAAATTTTGACAAAACTAAAGAGCGATCTGCTCTCAAGCACAAATAATTATGGAATGGATGTGAAGTTCCTTGGAATAAAAAAACTCGGGTTGCCCGAAAGCGTTACCGAGGCGGTTTTTGAGCGAATGCGTTCAGAACGACAACTTCTTGTAAGCAAAATTCAATCTGAGGGTGAACGGCTGGCAAGCGAAATTCGTTCCGCCGCCGATACTGAAAGCGCGAAAATCCTTACCGATGCAGAGGCGCAAGCAATGAAAATCCGCGCAAGCGGAGAACTTGAAGCGGCGAAAACATACGCTGAATTTAAACAGGAACCTGAACTTGCAAACTTTTTGCTAAACCTCAACGCGCTTGAATCATTTTTAAAGGGCAAAACCGTTTTATTTCTTGATACGCAAACAGCGCCGCTTAATTTATTAAAAGGTCAGTTTAAAGCAGGCGCAGAAACTAATTCTTCAAACTTGTTAATAAGAGAAAATTCTTCTAGTAAATGAACAACATTGAGAAAAATAAATTAACGCCACCTCCCGACGATAGTGCCGCGCAGCAGCCGAAAGAAAAGATTGAGGAAGCCTCAGTGCAAGCCCTTTCGGAGGCGCTGCGGAGCAGTTTTGTCATCATTAAGATAATAATGGTTATTCTTGTGCTGCTGTTTTTAGGTTCTGGATTCTTCACCGTCCGGACGATGGAAAAGGCGATTATATTAAGATTCGGAAAGCCGACCACTGAGGATGAAACAGCCTTGTTAGGACCCGGGGCGCACTTTGCGTTTCCAAAACCGATTGATGAAGTTGTTAAAATTCCGCTTGGAGAGGTTCAATCTGTAGAAACAAGAGAGGGTTGGTATTATACAACTCCCGCAATGGAAGCGGCTGGAAATGAACCCCCACCGGGAAAAACGCTTAACCCTGAAAGAGACGGTTATGTTTTGACCTCAGACGGCGGAATTGTTCACGTCCGTGGTACATTAAGATATAGAATAGCCGAGCCAGGATTGCGTTATACCTTTGATTTTGATTCCACTACAAATCATGTAAAAAACGCCTTTGACAACGCCCTTATCTACGCCGCGCTTCGCAGCACAATAGATATTACAAAAGACACAACCGCTTTCAGAGAGATTGCTACTGCAAGACTCAATGAACTGGTTGATAAATACAAACTTGGCATAATCGTTGAACAGGTGGCAGTTCAGGTAATTCCTCCAAGACAGTTGCGAGCGGATTTTGACCGTGTTCTTGAAGCAGATGTGAAAAGGAGCACTGCCATTAACGAGGCAAGGAGTTATGAAAACCAGACTATAAGCAAAGCCAGAGCAGAAGCCACTGCTAAAATAAATACAGCAGAAGCAGATAGAAATGCGCTGGTTGAACGCGTTTCTTCCGATGTTCGGCTTTTCAAAAGCCTTCTACCGGAATTTAAAAAGAATCCACAGCTCTTTAAAGAACTACGATATGCCGAAATTATTAACCGTGTTTTTACAAATTCAACCGAGAGAGTTGTGGTTCAGGAACGCGAAGATGGAAAACCGCGTGAACTGCGCATTTTAATAAACCGAGAACCTGAACAGGCGCCGGCAGCAGAACAAAAAACGACCGAGCACAAACATTGATGCCTATGGAAACCGGAATTTCACAAACAGCAAATCAAATAGATGTTGAAAATACAGAGCAAGAACAGGCACGTTATGACGCTCTGAGACGAATTGAAAAGACCCAGATTCGTCTGTGGCAAACGCTATTCGGTCTGTTATTTGTGGTCAATGCGTATTTTATTGACTGGTTTATACCGCGGGCGACGATGGTTGCCGGGTTGAGCGCCTTTATTGGAGCGATTCTATTAGGCTATCCGATTGTAAAAAATGCCATTGGCGATTTAAAACGCGGTATTCTCGGAATAAATGAATTAGTCGCACTTGCTGTTCTTGCGAGTTTTGCATCAGGCGATTATAAGACAGCCGGCATAGTTGCGTTTTTAATGTTGATCGGTGAAATAATAGAAACAAGAACTGCTGAAGGCGCTCGCGCCTCAATTGAATCGCTTATAAAACTTACCCCTGTTAAGGCGCGCAGACTTGTAAACGGAAAAGAAGAAGAAGTTCTGGCAAAGGATTTAAAACCCGGCGACATAATTAGAATTAGACCGGGAGAAAATGTTCCTGCTGACGGCGTGATAGTGAACGGGCAAGGTTCCTTTAATCAGGCGAACATAACAGGCGAATCGCTTCCAGTAGATAAGAAGCAGGGCGATGAAGTCTTTGCCGGCACCCAAAACTTGACAGGTATGGTTGAGGTGCGGGTAACACGCGCTGGCGCAGATACTACATTAGGCAAAGTGCGCGAATTGATCCTTGCCGCAGAAAAAACAAAACTTCCGTTTATGAAGATAGTTGATCAGTATATGGTTTACTACACACCGCTTGTTCTTGTATTAGGGGCGCTGGTATGGGCTTTTACAACAGATTTAAACCGCGTTATTGCTGTTTTTGTTGTTGCCTGTCCCGGGGCGTTTATTCTTGCTACTCCAACCGCTATGGTCGCCGCGCTTTCTGCCGCCGCAAGGCTTGGAATTTTGATAAAAAATGTTTCCGATATCGAACTTGCTTCAAGGATAAACGCCTTTGTTTTTGATAAAACCGGCACCCTTACAACCGGACAATTAGCCGTTACAAGACTTGCCCCTGCTAACGGCGTTCAACCGGCTTATTTATTATTAATAGCCGCAAGCGCGGAGAAATTTAGCAATCACCCAACCGCAAAGGCTCTTCAGAAACTCGCCGAAGAAGTCGGAATTGCCACTGTTGATCCGGTTAATTTTTCCGAGACTGCCGGCAGAGGGGTTAAAGCCGATGTTAACGGAAAGACAATACTTGTAGGACGCGCTCAATGGCTAAAAGATAATGGCGTAACAGAGGATTTTTTGAGCAGTGTAGATTTGAATGAGACAGAGGGATTCAGCCTTATTTTTGTTTCAGAGGATGGACGATTTCTTGGATGGATCGGTTTGCAGGACCAGATTAGACCGGAGGCAAAGCCGGCTATTGCGGAATTAAAACAATCAGGCGTCCGTCGCGTGGCAATGGTTTCCGGCGATAGACAGCCAGTAGTTACCCGCGTTGCGACAGAAATTGGGTGCGAAGAGGCTGTTGGAGAATGTTTGCCGCAGAACAAAGTTGAAGTAGTAAGGCAGATGAGGGGCAAAGGCTATCGTGTAGCAGTTGTTGGCGATGGGGTGAATGACGCGCCGGCGCTTGCTGCTGGCGATATAAGCATTGCTATGGGCGCTGCTGGAAGCGAGGTCGCGATCCATAGCGCGACTATCGCTTTAATGAACAATGACCTCAAACGGGTCCCATTCCTTGTGCGCCTTTCAAGAAATACCCGCTCAATAGTAAACCAGAATTTTTTGCTCGGCATATTGTTTATAATCGGCGGGCTTGCTCTGGCAATTATGGGTAAGATAACCCCAATTGTTGCGGCGATATTGCAAAACACAGGTTCGCTACTGGTTGTTTTCAATAGCGCAAGACTTGTGCGTCAGGGCGAGGAATTGGAACATTACCAGCAAAAACAATGATGTAACTGGTGATTGAAAATGACGTTGAATGAGGAAAAAATAATCCGTTCAGAGCAGAATACCCGCGAAGTGGTTATCTCAGTGCGCGGACTAACAAAGATTTTCAAAGACTTCTGGGGAAGACCAAAGGCTAAAGCGGTTGATAACGTTGATTTTGATGTCTTTCGCGGCGAGGTTTTTGGACTACTCGGTCCGAACGGTTCAGGTAAAACCACTACTATTAAAATGCTGCTCGGACTATTAAATCCCACAAAAGGCAAGATTGAAGTTCTCGGACATTCGCCAAAGCACGTCCAGACAAAATCACGGATCGGATATTTGCCAGAAGAATCGTATCTTTACAGATATTTAGACTCCCGCGAGACTATTGAATTTTTTGGAAGTTTATTTCAACTCTCTTCGGCAGAGAAAAAAAAGCGGGCTGAACAACTTCTTGAAATGGTTGGACTCGGCGGTGTCTGGAATAGACCGGTGGGCGAGTTTTCAAAAGGCATGCAACGAAGAATCGGGCTTGCTCAGGCTCTTATAAATGACCCTGATCTGGTTATTCTTGATGAGCCAACATCAGGCCTTGATCCAATCGGCTGCCGTGAGGTTAAAGACCTTATCCTTGCCCTTGCAAAAAGGGGAAAAACAGTTATTTTAAGCAGCCATTTGCTTGCCGATGTCGAAGATGTTTGCGATCGGGTTGTAATCTATTATGGCGGCAGAATCCAGGCAATGGGCGAACTCAAAGAATTGCTTTCAAACAGAGACGCAATCAGAATAACTACGCCAGTGGTATCAAAAGAAACTTTGAAAAAGGTAATTGATATTATAAGAGCGGATGTTGGCGAAGATAAGATAAAAATTGATAATCCAACTCAGAACCTTGAAAGTTACTTCCTTGAAGTTGTTAAAAAGGCTAAACAACAGGCATTAGAAACTTCTGGAGCCACAAGCGAGAACATTATTGCCGCATATCTTCGCGGAGAGGCTGAAACAGGTCCTGTAGAGAAGACTGAAAAATTGCTTGAACGTTTGACCTATAAGCCAGAAACCGCAAAACAAGCCGAATCTGAAAAGGGAATTCAGGAAGAGATCAAAATTGATACATCAAAACTCGCGGCTCTTACCGAAACAGAGAAAAAGCCCGAGATAAAAGAACAGGAACAGAAGCAGCCTAAACCCGAGCCGATTCCAGAATCTGAGCTTAAAAAAGCGAATGAAAAATTATCATCTCTTATCAACAAGCCGAAATAGATTTTATTCATTGTTCTAATGCAGAGGTTATATGCAATAATATGGTTAACGTGGAAAGCCGCATTCAGATTTCGGCTAATATGGGTAATCAGCGCGTTGCTTGTTATGGCTGTCGTTTTATTGCCATTGATAATAAAACACGACGGCACAGCGCGCGGGTTCACTCAGATATTATTGACATACACACTCAGCGCTATAACCGCATTGCTCGGCGTTTCTACACTGTGGCTATCCTGCGGAACGTTATCAAGAGACATTGAGGAGTGCCAGATTCAACTCGTCGCCACAAAACCGATTCCGCGCTGGCAAATTTGGCTTGGCAAATTGCTTGGTATAATAACGCTTAACATAATGATGCTCGCTGTTTCAGGAGCAGCCATCTATTTTTTACTGATTTATCGCGCAGAAAAACTCTCTGAAAAAGAAAAGACTATATTAAGAAACGAGGTGCTGGTCGCTCGCAGTTCATTAAAGGAACCGCCACCGGATATAAAACCAACCGTTGAACGAATATTAAATGAACGATTAAAAACAGTCTCGCTAAATCCCGATGAGATACGCGATCTAAGAAAACAGATTGAAGAGCAAGTCAAAGCAGCGCATCAAATTGTCCCTAAAGATTACAGGAGAGAATGGGTTATTGACGCAAACAAAGCAATGGACTCGGCAAGGCTCCGACGCCCACTCTATTTACGGGTGAAATTTTACGCTGCCCAACCAACCTACGGCGCTTCTTACTTATGTCTCTGGCGAATCGGGTCAGATAAATCCCCTAAAGCAATTGAATTTGAACAAAGCCTTCCAGCCGAGACTTTTAATGAATTCCCGATTCCTCCAGAGGTTATCGGTTCTGACGGCAAACTTGTTATAAATTTCATAAACAGAAACCAGACTGCGTTGCTTTTTCCTCTGGACGAAGGATTAGAAGTCCTGTATTACGAGGGCGGTTTTACCTTTAATTTTGTTCGCGGTCTGTTAATTATACTTTTTTGGCTGGCGCTTCTTGCGGCGATGGGGCTTGCGGCGTCAAGTTTTCTTTCATTTCCTGTTGCCGCATTTACAACGATGTCGGTAATGGTCCTATTTTTCTCAAGCGGAATGTTGCGTTCATCTATTGAAGAACAGACCGTTTTTGGTCGCGATCACGAAACAGGCAAGCCTGTAAATCCATATCTGGATTCTATTATGCTTCCTGTGTTTAAGTTTACTTTGAAAATCGTTGATCTGGCGCAATCATTCGCTCCTGTTGATTACTTAAGCGCGGGCAGGACGATAAGCTGGTTTGACATTTTAAAGGCATTTTTGCAGGTGGTTGTTTTTCTTGGCGGCGTATTCTCAGTAATTGGAATCGCTGCGTTTTATAGACGTGAACTCGCAAATGTTCAGACAAGCGGACCATAAAGACTTGCTCCAATGCTTGAATGAAAACAGATAGATGAATAGATGGAAAAACATAGTTTTAGTATGCGGCATTTTGCTCTGTTTAATCGGTGTCTGGCAGTCTCAGAAATTTATTGATGAAGAGCGGAAAAAAATCGAGTTGCCAAATGCAGCCGATCTGCAAAATGCCCCGCCTATGCTCCGCTTTACTACAATTGCGCTGGGCGGTTTTCGCGGCATAATCGCAAATATTCTCTGGATACGCGCTTCAGACCTTCAAGACCAGGACAAATATTTTGAAATGGTTCAGCTCGCCGACTGGATTACAAAACTTCAACCACGTTTAAAACAGGTCTGGCTGATGCAGGCTTGGAATATGACCTACAATATTTCAATAAAATTTACCGACCCTGAAGATAGATGGCGATGGGTTATGCGCGGAGTGGAATTGTTAAGAGACGACGCGCTGCGATACTGCCCGGATGAGCCGCTCATCTACCGTGAATTGGCTTGGTTTTATCAGCACAAAATCGGACAGTCGCTTGATGACGCGCATCAGTTTTACAAAAAGTTTTGGTTTCAAGAGATGAATCGCCTCCTTGATGGCAAAGAAAACGGTTATTTAGATTTGATTGATCCGCAAACGCAGGAGCAAAAGTCCAGAGCAGAAATTTTAAGAAAAAAATATAAAATGGACCCCAACGTTATGAAGGAGATTGACGCGCGGTTCGGTCCACTTGAATGGCGACTCCCGGAGGCAACGGCGATTTATTGGGCTTATGTCGGGTTAAAGAAAGCAAAAGATGAAGATAAGATAGTCTTAAGACGGGTTATCTATCAATCTATGTTGCTTGCTTTTCAACGCGGCAGATTGATTTTCAGCAAAGCGGACGATGTGCCGCTTTATGGACCAAACCTTGATATTATCCCGAAGGTAAACGATGCTTATGAAACAATGATGTCTGAAGAAAAGGATAAAATTGATACCATAAAACGCGCTCATAGAAATTTTCTCCGCCAGGCAGTCTTTCAACTTTACGCGCACGCGCGCGTCAAGGAGGCAAAGAAATGGTTTGATTATTTAAAAGAAAAATACCCAGACGATGTTCAAGTAAAAGAGGCAAATGGCGACCTTGACACTTTCGCAATAAAGCGGGTTACTGAAGGGGTTAAAGATTTAGATATCAATATGGTTAAATCTTTCATTCAGGGTTTCCTGCGTTATTCCTATATTTATCTTGTTTATGATGATGAGCAGAGAGCAAACGGGTATTTCTTGTTAGCGCGAAAATTATATGACTCTTACCAATCCCGTCTCGTCCCGGGTCAAAAGGAAAGGGTTTCTTTACCCCCATTTGATGAATTGAACAAAGCCACTCTTTCTGACGCGCTTGACCCGCAGAATGGATTTGAACCACGAATGCGCGCAATTTTGAGAACCAAATTAAACCTGCCACCTGAACAGCCTGCCAGCCAATCAGCAATTGAATCAAAATCTCAAACCGAGAAAAAGTGACGAATAATTTTTAGCAACAATAGCAAAATCAGTGATTGCATCTGGCTGATTTTTATTAGAAAATTAAATCAAACCTATGAAACGAAGAGATTTTTTAAAAACCACAACTTTAGTCGCCGCTTCGGCTGGTGCTGTGTCAATGTTGAATGAATCTGTTGCCAGCGCGCAACAGGAGAACAATCGCGAGTTTTATGAACTGCGTCGTTATCAATTGCGACGCGGTCCTATGCAAAAGATGTTTGATGATTATCTTCGCGACGCGGCAATCCCGGCAATGAATAGAGCAGGGGGTAAACCAATCGGTGTGTTCAATGTTATGTTAGGTCCCGATAGCCCCTCTGTTTACGTCTTAATTCCTTACAAAAACCTGAATGAATTTACTAATATTCACCTGCATTTATACGAAGATAAGGAATATCAAAAAGCAAGCGCAGATTTTATAAATGCCCAGCCATCAAGCCCGGCTTATGTCAGATTTGAAAGTTCATTGATGATCGCATTTGAAGGGATGCCAAAACTTGAAGTCCCAACCATAAAATCGCGGATTTTTGAACTCCGTACATACGAGAGTCATTCAATGAAGGCGCATCTTAAAAAAGTTGAGATGTTCAATACCGGCGAGATTGCCCTGTTTAAAAGAACAGGATTGCAACCAGTATTTTTTGGACAAACCTTGATTGGTAACAAGATGCCAAATCTGACATATATGCTTGTGTTTGAAAATTTGCAGACAAGGGATAAAAACTGGGGCGTCTTCGCATCCGATCCAGAATGGAAGAAAATGAGTTCTACTCCGGGGTATACCGATCCTGAGATTGTTTCAAACATAACAAATATTTTATTAAGACCCGCTTCTTATTCACAAATTTGATCTTTTTATAACCGCAAGCCAGTCAGAAGAGACTTCAGAAGGCGGCTCGCCAATAGAGGATTTTGAGCCGCCTTTTATATTTGTAACGCTTCCTTGAACAGTGTTTCCGCCTGAACGCGGATTGAACCAGCGCACTTCAAAGTCTCCTTTTTGGTCTGAAAGATCAATCTCAACGTTGCCGCCATTAGGAATATATACAAGGTAAATTTCTCCTTTTTTACAGAAGCAATAAACTGAATTATTGTTTTGAGGGTTTCCGACTAAATCGTCTCTATTTTCCATTTCAACGAACGGAAACGTTTTTAAAAATTCAATCGCAATACGACAATACTCCCAGGACCTATCCCGTGAACGCCAACTTTCGCAATTTAAATCATTATCCGGGAATTTGTATCCGAAATAATATTCAACCCCGCCGCCGCCTGCCGTAAGAACGCCCCAGAGAGTGTATTTTCTAATGTCATCAAGTGTATATGTTGTGTTTCCTTTCTTGCCAACCCCATCGCTGCCTTTGTAGCCCGGGTCTGGAGGCACGCCGTAATCGGCAGGATTTTGTTCGTCGTTTGCCACAACCCACGGTTTTCCAGCTCTTTCGCTTTCTTTTATCCACTTCAAAACCCGCTGGTGCGCTGCGTCGTAAGAATTTTGAAGAGAGGCTCCGGTGAGCGCGGATTGATTTCCAATAAGTTTGGAATAGACCCTATCCTGCCAGTCCGGGAAGGTATGAATCACAATATGATGATGGTAAGGGTCTGTGTCGTAAATATATTTAGCCATTGCGCGCTGTTCTTCAGGAGTTTGAGAGTTCTCTTCTCCAAGATTCCAGTTTAGCGCAAGCAGATAACCGAATCTTGCAATGAGTTCCCTACAATAAAGTTTTCGTTCTACTCCGAGCGCCCCCCCGTCAAGCGCAGCAGGAACAAACTTTGCGTTGCCGTGGCGATTGTCATCGTTTTCAGTCTCCTGCATTTTAAAGTGAAGGTAAAATCCAAGCGATTGCGCATGATCAAATACTATCTGCCATTGATCTAATTTTGAACAGTCATAATGGAGTTTGTTAGTAGGGTTGTTAAATGGCCAAACATCATCGCCATCGCCGCCGACGTTATATGTAAGAAAAGAAAAGGCATTGCAGCCTTTTGAAGCCAGATAGTTTATCGCGCCAATTATATTTTTGCCTTTGCCATCTCTCCATGTCGGGTCGCCCGGTTGCCAGTCGTTTCTGTGCGGTTCATAACGGTGCAATCCGAGTGGTGTAGCTTCGCCCGCTCTTTCTGGAGCGTTTTTAGCCCGACGGGAATAGGTGTTGTCAAATTCAAAATAAGCAAGAAAATTTTCAGGGGCATCCGCGCCTGCTTTTAAAAAATATTCACCGCTCCCGGCAAACCTCAGATAACGTTTTCCAACGTATTCCAGTCTCCCTTTTCCGCGAAGGTCGCGCCCGGTTTTGTCTGTCTTTTGAATTTCAAAAGAACCGCTTAATCCATCACAGCCTTCTACTGGAGCTCCTGATATGCTCTCATCTATCGCGACAAGTTTGCCTTTAACAAATGAAACTTTGTAATACCATTTGCCGGTTTTATCAGGACTTAAATGCGCCCGCCAGCAATTTCCAGATTCGGCTGATGTGTTTGAAGCATTGCCGTCTGCGGCAAAATATCCCGGCACTCTGTAAATTGGAGAACCGGATGAATGCCTGAATTCAACGCTCATCCTATAGTCTGTAAAGGGATTCGGGTCTGTGTCCGTTTCGCGGGCAAACGGTCCATCTATTGTAAGAGTGATTTTATGCCATTGTTTTAATTCTCCGCTTATTATAGGGTTTGCGCAGAGCCAATAGGCTGTTGTTAACAAATAAATGGTTGCAAAATAGATATAAAATCCGGAATTCATAATCCAAAGATTGCCAGAAAATAATCTTGAAATAAATAATTTTTTTAATTACCTGATTTCACTGGCTTTTCAGGAAATCATAATTTTTAGATGAAATTAGCTTTGCCAAAATATTTTGAGAATTAGCATTGCGTTCGAATTATCTGACCCCGATTGGATCAAATATTTTGGACTGCAATGTCAAGACTGCGTAGCGGTACGACGTCGTTGCCGCCGTTTTCTGTAAAACTGAAGTCTCTCAATAATATCGTTGTATTTTGGTCGGTTTCAAATCAAACACCGAGTATAATATTCAGGGGTTGGAACAATATCATTCCTTAAAGACCTTTTCAAAAACCTCCCTGTAAACTTCATAAGTCTGTTTGCCAAAACAAACAAAGATTACTTTTTGAATTGATTCATTTTTTTCAAGAAATGATTTTATCTCGCTAATTGCTATATGTGTGGCTTCTTCAAGTGGATATCCATAGGCGCCAGTGCTTATTGCTGGAAAGGCGATGGTTTTGACTCCATATTCAACTGCAAGTTTCAGGCTGTTCCGATAACATTTGGCGAGTAGTTCTGCCTCATTTCGCTTCCCGTCTCTGTAAATTGGTCCAACTGTATGTATCACATATTTTGCGGGTAATTTATAACCTTTTGTTATCTTCGCCTCGCCCGTCGGACAGCCACCAAGTTTCTTGCACTCTTCAAGTAATTCGGGACCTGCCGCTCTGTGAATTGCGCCATCCACTCCGCCTCCACCTAATAAACTCGTATTTGCGGCATTTACAATCGCATCAACATTCTGCTTAGTAATGTCTCCTTCAACGATTTGAATTTTATTTTTAATGTTGCTCATATAGAAACTCGGATTTGTTATCTTATTATAAGAGTAGATGATGAATTGTTGCAAACGATTTTTTGGATTGCTATGTGTCATAATGACGCATTGTGAACCAAATTGTTATTAATCTCTGTGTGTAAAAATGGCGCAATTCTAATTCAATCAATTCATAATGCATTTATAATGAACAAGTTATGAAATTGATTATATTGGTATATAATATGCATTTAAAGAAAAGTGGTTGGTCGTCCGGCAAATTGGATGTCGGGCGGTAAACCAGCCGATGGTAGCTTTGCGAATGACGGCGCAATGGCTACCATACAAGATAGAACCCCGTCAGAGTGGAGAGGATGTTATGGCAATTACTAACTTAACTCGTTGGAATCCGTTCCGTGAGATGGAAGACTTTGAAAGAAGGATCAACAACCTATTCAACATTGCGTTTCCGACCCGTCAAAGCGGAAACAATCGGGAAAGCATCACAGTGGCTGAATGGACACCTGCTGTGGACATTAGCGAAGACGATAAAGAATATTTAATCAAAGCTGAATTGCCT